>NZ_JBITCJ010000009.1:48197-496882 GCF_044453095.1 Amycolatopsis sp. NPDC051758
GCTGCGCCTCGTCGGGCGACTGCGGCGCGCTGGGCGATTGCGCCTCGTCGGGCGATTGCGGCACGTTGGGCGGCGCCGGCTGCGAAGCAGCAGGCGGCTGCGCCTCGTCGGGCGACTGCGGCGCGCTGGGCGATTGCGCCTCGTCGGGCGATTGCGGCACGTCGGGCGATTGCGGCACGTCGGGCGATTGCGGCACGTTGGGCGATTGCGGCACGTTGGGCGATTGCGGCACGTTGGGCGGCTCCAGCTGCGAAGCAGCAGGCGGCTGCGCCTCGTCGGGCGACTGCGGCGCGCTGGGCGATTGCGCCTCGTCGGGCGATTGCGGCACGTTGGGCGGCGCCGGCTGCGAAGCAGCAGGCGCCGCAACAGTCGGTTGCGGCGCACCGGGCGAACCATCAGCGGGCCCTGGCGCGGCAGGCGGCTGCGAACCGGCAATCGATGCCGGTTGGGGCGCCGTCGGCGGCCCGGCCTGGAAATCAGGTGCCACCGGGCGGATCGGCTTGTCTTCGACCGCTTCGGGGGCAGCCGCCTCCGGCCGGGCAGCACTCTGTGGCGCGGGCTCGACTGGCGCTGAAGCAGCAGTCTCGGGATGGCCGGCACTCTGCTGCGTGTGCTCAGGCTGCGCCGGAGCGGCAACTTCGGACTGACCTGCACTATGCGGAATCTGCTCGGCCTCGGCTCGATCAGCAGTCTCAGACTGACCAAGATCCTCCGGCGCATGCTCGGCATGCGCTGGAGCAGCAACCTCGGGATGGCCAGCATCCTGCTCAGCTGGTGCCAGTCCAGACTCCGCCTGAGCTGCATCGGACCGCACAGTCTCGGCCGACCCTGCTGAAGCCTCGGGCTGGCCGACACCCTGGGGCGCATCCTCGGCCGGTGCTAGTCCGGCAGCCTCTGGCCGGGCACGATCCCACGGCGCCGGCTCGGCCGGTACCGAGGCAGCCGACTCGGGCGGCACAGCACCCTGCGGCAGGTCCTCCGCCGGCTCAGGTTGCGCGGCCTGCGGCATGTCCTCCGCAGGTGCCGGAGCAGCGGGCTCAGTTGGCCCAGCGCCCTGCGGCGCGTCCTCGGCATGCGCCGATTCAGCCGCCGCCGGATCGTCCGCGCCCGACAGCGCGGGCTCCATCGCTACGGGAGTCGAGGCCTCAGGCCCGTCCGCATCCTGCGACATGTGCTCGGCCGGAGTCTGCGCACTTGCCTCCGGCTCGGCAGCATCCTGCACCGGCTCGGGCGACTCCGCGGGCAGGGCTTCGGCGTCCTCAGCCACTACGGGGGAAGCAGCCTCCGACTCGACAGTGTCGACCGGCGCCGTCGAGGTTGCGGGCTCAGACTCAACTGCTTCCCTGCGCGCGGACTCGTCGGGCAGCGGCGCAGCCGACTCCTTGCGAACCGCCTCCCACGGCGCTTGCTCGGCTTGCACTGGAGCAGGTCCAGGCGCCTCCGACGGCTCAGGTTCAGAAGGCGCCGTCGCGGTCGCTTCAGGCTCGGCCTGCGGAGCACGTTCGGCCTGCGGTGATGCAGGCTCCGTCGCCGTGAAAGGCGAAAACTCGGCCGCCGATTCCGAGCTTGGCGACTCCTCGACGGCGAGCGATTCCCCACCGGACGGCACCTGACTCTCCGCCACCGACGGGCGAATCGCCTCCTGCGCAGCAGCCCCCGCGGCGGGCGACACCGCCGACTCGGCGACCGGCACCGGCGGAACCACCGCCTCATGCCGAGGCTCCCCCACCCCAGACCGCTGAGCGGACGACGGAACCTCACGCTCCGGAGCCGCATGACGCGCCGTCGACTCCGGTGCCCTCACCGGCCCCGGCAGGTCCGCCTCAGCCGCCACCGCCCACTCGGGCTCAACCGGAGCCGGACCAGGAGCAGGCGCAGAAGACCACGCCGGACTGACCCCCGAAGACGCCGGCCGCCCCGCACTCGGCGGCCGCGGAGCGTGCTGCTCAGGCGTCCCGGGCACGGACTGGGCCGGCGGCGGATGCGGCACCGTCCGCCACACCGGCGCCGGGCCGATGTTCATCGGCGCCGGTGCCTGCCCCCGCGCCGGCGGAGCACCCGGGGGCGGGGGCGCAGGGCGGGACGCCGGCTTGGGGATCGGGTCCAGGCTCGACACCAGCACCGTTGTGTTCAGCGGGTCCTCGACCTTGCGGCCGCTTCGCTCGCGGTAGACCATCTCGCCGTCGGCGTCCATCTCGACCAGGTAGCCCGCCTCCGCGAGCTGCTCCTCGTCGAGGTCCCCAAGCCGCTCGTAGCGGGACGGCACCACTCGGTAGATCGGCCAGGCCAGCGCGGCGTGTTCGGCGTGGAACTGGGCCAGCAGCGCCGCCATCTGGTGCTGCCACGGCAGCGACATGCCCTCGGCCAGCGAGCGCGGCAGCACCACGTACCCCTGGTCGACGCCGGGATAACCCTGGCTCAGCTGGTCGGCGAGCGGGGTGCTGGACGCGGGGCGGGCCGACTGCCGGGGCGCCTGGGGCGCGCCGAACAGCGACGCCGGGTCCTGGGGCTCGCCCGCGCCGGGCTTGCCTCGCCTGCCGAATTTCCGTCCCACGTGCTCATCCTCTGCCAGTACGCGGCCACCTGCTCGTGGAAGCGCCGCGACGTCGGGTGAATCGGTTCCGCTTTCGGCCGAATCCGCGGCCCCTGCTCGGGCCGAGGACCATCCCCCATGCTAAACGCCGGGGCGGACTGCCTGCGGCACCACTTCGGCCTCGTCGAAGGAGAAGGCCCGCGTGTGCACCGGGACGCCGGTCTGCTGGGCCTCGACGATCTTGCCGTCGCCCAGGTACATCATCACGTGGTGGATGGTGTTCGGATCCGCCGGGTTGTTGGCCAGGAACAGCAGGTCACCGGGCTGCGCCTCACGCACCGGCAGCATCGCGCCCGCGTGGTACTGGTCGCGGGAAACGCGCGGCAGGATGATCCCGGCCGACTCGTACGCGCGCAGCATCAGCCCCGAACAGTCGTACGAATTGGGCCCTGTGGCGCCCCACACGTACGGCTTGCCCTGCTCGCCCAGCGCGAAGCTGATCGCCTTCGCGGCGGCCTGGCTCGGCGGCAGCAGGTTGCCCAGCCCGGTGCCGCAGGCGACGACGTCGACGACCTGGCCGACGTTCTCCACCAGCGTCGCCGCCATCGGCTCCCACTTGTGGTAGCGGTCCGGGAAGCCCGAGCGCTCGACGGCCTGCGCGGCGTCGCCGGGACGCCTGTTCTCCCAGTCCGGCACCGCCAGCAGCACGTCGTAGAACTTGTTGACCGCGTACTGCGGGTTGGTGACCTCCGAGATCGAGCCCCAGCCCATCGACGGGCGCATCTGGAAGATGCCCTGGGAGTCGCGGTCACCGTAGGTGAGGTTGTGCAGCCCGGACTCGGTCATCCCGGCCTGGATCGCGACCTGCCAGGCGCGCGGGGCCAGCGTCCGCTGCTTGCCGATCGTGATGATCAGCGCGACGATCCCCTTCTGCTCGTCGTCGAGCTTCGACGCGTCGATCGTGCCGCGCTCGCCCTGGCCGGGCTGTGTTGGCCCGACCGAGGCGTCGCAGCTGGTCAGGGACACACCCCTGGCCTGCGCCTGCTGGTTGTCGATGACGACCTTGGCGGCCACGGCGGTGACGATCAGGGCGCCGATCGCGACGAACACGATCAGCCCCAGCCACAGCCCCAGCCGCCGCACGGTCAGCTCGCCTGGTCGTAGTCGGCGACCCGCCAGCCGGCGTTGGTGTTCACGACCGTGATGCTCAGCTTCGGCCCGTCGGTCGGGATCGTCAGCTGCACCGAGCTGGTGTACGACGTGCCGACCTGCGGCTCACCGGTGACCTTTGTCGCCGGGACGTTCGCCGGGTCGACCGACGCCATCACCGGCAGGTACTCCTCCGTGGTGAACGGCTTCAGCTTGGCCAGCCACTGCTCCGACGTGATGCCGGCCGGGTGGTCCACCCAGGCGGCGGCCCAGTCCTTCGCAACGCGGACGGCGTCGGCGTTCGGCGCCGCGGACGTCGGGGTGGCCAGCGGCGTGGACAGGCGCGTCGGCAGGTTCGACGTCGGCACCGGCGCGGCGACCCCCGGCGGTTTCGCCGTGACGGAGGTGGTCGTGGTCCCGGTCGGCGGTGAGGCCTTCGCCTGCTGCTTGCCCACCACCTTCGGCAGCACGATGCCCAGTGCGGTGACCAGGATGGCCAGGAAGACCAGCGTCCCCATCAGGTGACGCGGCGAGCGCAGCGGCCAGCCCCACAGGCGGCGGTAGACCGCGGCGCGGCCGCGGTTGGTGCGGATCGGCATCGGTCACCGCCCCATGACTTGGTCGGTGTCCCGCGGTTCTTCGCGCACTTCGATGCCGCGCGAAGGCCGGTAGAGCACGAAGACCGGTTTGCCCGCAACGACTTCAGGGTCGACGCGGCGCGGCTGCGCCCGTACTCCCGGCGGCCGCGGCGCTTCCGGTGGTGGGTAACCGCCACCGGTGAAGTCGGATTCGGGAGTGCGCAGGTCGGACGGCACAACAACGGGCTCGGGCTCGTCGTTCCAGCGCCGGTCGGCCACCGGCGAGGTGTCGACCCGCCTGCTCTCCTCCCCACGAAGCGTCGGACGGCCACCGGCGCCGACAACGACGTACTCCCCGGGGTCGCCGCCGGCCGGGTTGTACTGGCCGTACACCGGGGAACCGGGCCGCCCGCCCGCCGGCAGCGCCCCCGCCGGACCGCCGTTGATCGCGGCGCCGGGCCACGCACCGGACCACGCGGCGGCCGGGCGGGACGCGCCGGAGCCGTTGTCGAGGCGCTGGGAGTTGGCGAAGATCGTGGCCTCCGGCCGGAAGCGGCCCCCGCCGGCGGTCGCGCCCAGCGGCCCGCGCTGCTCGCCGTCGACGACGTCGTCGGTCTCCCGCACGTGCTGCCAGAAGTCGTCCTGCGGGGACGGGCCGCTGCGGTTGCGCTTGAAGCGGGAGAAGATCCCGCCACCGGGCGACGGCACGGCGGCGCCGACCATGCTGACCGACATCTCGACCATCTGCCACAACCGCCGCACCGGGCGGCCGACCATGAACAGCAGCACGGTGATCAGCCCGGCCAGGACCATCTGCGTGAGCATGTTCAGCGAGTTCCCGGCGTCGAAGATCGCCTGCAGCAGCAGCGCGTGCACCCCGGCGAGCACCGAGAGGACAACCAGGTTGAACGCGACCCCGCCGGCGACCTTGAGCACGCGGCGCAGGATCTCCGGGTGCAGCAGCGCGATGAGCCCGATCAGCGGCGCGGTGAGCGCGAAGAGGCGGATCAGGACCTGGGCGAGGAGTACTGACGCCTTGGCGAGCAACTGGAAGAGCGAGTAGACGAGGGCCTGGCCGAGGGAGAGGAAGCCGGCGCCGGTGCGGCCGCCGGCCTCGCCGGTGAAGTAGCCGGTGGCGGGGCCGAGCTTGGTGGAGATGTCCTTGTAGGCGTTCTTCTTGCCGTCGATGACGGACTGGTTGCCGTCGTCGCCGTTGACCAGCTGGTTGCGGGTGAACGCCTGGGCGTCGAGCAGTGGCTTGCCGAACTGCTCGGCCTGCGGCGCCGTCGGTGTGCCGAACTCCCCGCGCAGCCAGTTGTTGTAGACGATCTGCGTGTGGAGCTGGGTCGGCAGGATGTCGCGGACGATCCGGTCGCCACTCTCGTCGACGAATCCTGCCTGGATGTTCGTCGTGGTCTGGACGATCGCTTTGTCGATCGGATCGAAGTACCGGAGCATCGCCAGTGAAGACGCCGCCAGCCAGACGCCCGCGAGTGCGTACAGCGCCCGTTTGCTGACCGCGGCGAGGTCACCCCGCCAGATGTTGCGGAACATCATGATCGACAGGATCAACGCGACCAGGCCGAACAACTGCGCGTAGATGTTGTTGTAAACCTTCTCGGCGCCCGACTTCACCGCGGCGTAGATCGGGTTCAGGAGGCCACCTTCGAGCACCGTGTAGTGCAGCGAACTGGTGGCACCGACGATGTTCTTACCCAGGTTGAACAGCTGATTGCCGCCCCAGGTGTCCAATGTGGATCCAGCCGGGGTGAGATTCAGCCCCGAGCAGTTGGTCTCGAAGGTGTTCCAGACCATGCCGGCGTAGCCGTAGTCGATGTAGGCGCTGTTCGGTTCGCCGTGGCCCTCCGGCGGATCGATCGCACCGACCATGCCCGCCCCGGGACGTTCCGGGTTCGGCGCCTCACCGCAGGCTGCCGCGCTCGCTGCGGGGGCGGTCGCGATGGCCTGCAGGCCGAGGACCAGCATGACGGCGAACATCGTCGCCTTGCGGCTCGGCGTGCGACGGGCCCGGGGGCCTTCCTTGATCCGGCGCTTCAGCGCGTGCCATGCGGCGGCCAGCGTCAGCAGCACCGCCAACGTCAGCAAGGTGTTCATGCGGCACCGTCCGTGCCGAACCCGGCGGGACGGCTGCCCACGACCCGGCTACCGGGGCTCGCGCCCCGGTCCGCACGCACGCCTCGAGTCCGGGCCGCGCTCATGCGGCGTCCCGGCCGGTGCCGCCCTTTCCGCCGGTGCGGGCGTGCTGCCCGCCGTGTCCGTTGCCGTTGGTCGGCTGGACGCCGCCCTCCACTTCGCCCGTTTCGGACGCCAATGGGTCCGGGGCGCCCAGGAGGTTTTCGTCGGCCAGGCCGACCTCCAGCTCCGCCGCCAGCTCGAAGTCCTGCTCCAGCCCGATGTCGTCCTCGGGTGGGGAGGCCACGAACGGCTTCTCCGCGGGCTGCGCCGAAGCGTTCGGAGGCAGTGCCAGCTCGTTGCCCGGACGCCGCGAAGGCGCCGCGTCCTTCGAACCCGGCGTTGTGTCCATGACCGCGCGCAGGTGGTCGAGGTGCGGGCCGGAGAAGTCGACGCGGATGCGTTCCACGCCGCCCGCGCCGTCGCCGAAGATGAACTGGCGTGGCTCCACGTCGCGCTCCAGGCCACGCTGGGCGGCTCCCGGACGACGACCGAGGGCCGCGACGACCTGCTCGTACCCGACACCCACCGGGACCTTCAGCAGACGCAGGGCGTCGGCCTGGGCGTCGTCGTCGTCCAGGCGGCCGACGAACACCGAGTCCAACAGCGTCACGAAACCCTGGATCTTCAGGAAGTCCGCGGGAATCTGGGACGACAGCAGCACCCGGACGTTCCACTTGCGCGAGTCACGCGCGAAGCGGTTCATCAGCACGCGCCCGGTCGGGACCTCGGACAGGAAGAACGCCTCGTCGATCCAGACGCCCTTGCGCATCTCCTTCGGCTTCTCGTACACCGACCGCTGGGTCAGCCACGCCGCCAGGTTCAGCATCTCGACGCCGAGGGACTCCGCGTCCGTCCAGTACTCGCGCGGGACGCCGTCCTTCGGCAGCGTGAGGCCCGCCATTGTCAGGACCGTGAGCCGGTCGTCGCGGGTTTCCGAGTACGGGTCCGCGTCGGTCTCCGGGATGAGCAGCGCCATCCGCTCGCGCATCTCGTCGAGGAAGTCCGCGACGACGCCCGCGTGCTCGTGGTGCTCGCTCGAGTCGCGCCGCAGGGCGTCGATGACCTGGCCGGGGTCGGCGTCGAACCGGCCGCCGACCGTGCGGACCGCGCGCAGCAGCACGATCCGGGTCTGCGCCATCCGCGACACCTCGTACGGCAGGACACCGGTCAGGACGTCGAGCACAAGACGCCGTCGCGTCGCGCCCGCGAGAGCCTTCTCGCGGCGCCAGGAGCGCTCCGGGTCGTCCTCGTCCATGAAGTGCTCGATGAGCGGCTCGGCGACCACCCGGTACGGGTTCAGGATCCCCGGCTGGGCGTTGAGCAGGTTGATCGGCCGCGCGAACGGCCGCAGCTCCGGCAGGTCGCACAGCCGTGACAGCGGGCCGGACGGGTCGAGGATCGTCCAGTTCGCCCCGGCTCGCAGCGTCTTGTAGACGATGCCGCCGCCGAGGAACGACTTGCCGCCACCCAGGCCGGCCACCATCGCCGTCAGGCCCGAGCCGTCGCGGATCTCCTGGGCCATCCACGGGTCCCAGGCCACCGGGCGCCGGGTCGCCGTGCACGTTTCGCCGAGCAGGATGCCGCGGCGGTCGCCGACCTCCGCGGTCGCCGTCGGGACCGCCGAGGACGCCCAGACCACCGAGCCGCGGCGCATGTACGCCGCCGAGGCCAGCGGCTCGCCCGGGATGAACTCCCGCGCCATCGCGTACTGGGCTTCGGGGTGCTCGATGGCGATCTTCGGCTTGTAGAGGTCGAGCAGCTGCTGGGCCAGGCGCAGCGCGTCACGCTCGGTCGGGCCGGACACCGCCAGCCGCCACCAGGACCGCACGCGGGTGGCGAGCGCGGTGAAGCCCGACGTCATCTCGTCGTCGATCTCCAGCACACGCCCGGCCTGCCGCGACAGCGACTGCGGCGGCTCCAACTCGTGCTCGTCGGTGTAGTGCTTGACCTGCGAACGCACCTTGTTCATCTGGCGCTGCAGCTCGTTGGCGACCTCTTCGGGGCGCCGGACGTAGATCCGCGCGGACACCTCGACCGCCGCGGGCAGCCGGTCGGCGTGCTGGATCCACGGGTCGTCGACCTCGGGGATCTGCAGGCCGTGCATCTGCCCCACGGTCAGGATGGCCAGGTGCCGCGAGACGCCGGCGTTGGAGCCGGTGCGGCCGCGGACGGTCACCGTCGGCGCGTACGGGTCGGCGTAGTAGTCGGCGGCGTCGGTGAAGCTGGCCAGGTCCTCGGGCTCCCAGGCCGCGCCGGGCACCGCGGGCATGTTCCGCGGCGCGGGCAGGCCGAGTGAGCACGAGCGGTGCATCAGCCAGGACATCTCCTCGGCGTGCACCGGACGGCCTTCGAGCCCGGCGCTGCCGATGACCTGGTCGAGGTGCTCGACCTCGGAGTCCAGCGCGGCCAGCTCGGCGTCGACGGCTTCGGGCAGGATCTTGCGCAGCACCGGCGCGGCCCGCTCGACCGCGCGGTCGACCATCCGCCGGGTCTGCACCTGGACACCCAGGTAGACCTCTTTTTCGGCCATCGAGCGGCCCATCAGCTGCTGCTGCTCGCCGATCAGGTAGTCGTCGAACGACAGCGCGCCCGGGACGTCGTTGGGGCGGCCGTGCGCGTTGTAGACGTGCGCCTCGGCCCACATCCGGATCGGGTACGGCCGGTTCGTCACGCGCAGGTGCAGCCAGCGGCCCTGGAGCTCGGCGTACTGGCCGGCGATGGCCGCGACGAGGTCGCGGCGCTGCGAGTCGGAGCGGAACGACCAGCGCTGCGGCGCCAGCCGGTACCAGGCGTAGACCTCGAACCCGGTGCGCACGAGGTGGCCGTCGATGCTGCGCACCGCGATCGACGGGGTGTACGCGGGAATCGCCTGCTCGCCGGTCAGGCGACGGCCGTTGCCGCCCGAGCCGTTCCGCGCCGCGCGGACCTGCTCGGGCGGTTGCCACGCACCCGAGTGTGCGTCCCGACCCTGCTTTCCTCGGCTACCGCCGCGACCGAACAACGACTACCTCCCGGCCCGAGCCGCACTGCTACGGCTCCGGCGCGCTCGTGGGGTTCCCTGGGTGAACGCCGCACCCGGCTGCGCGCCGTGGTGCTGGTACTGCCGCCTTCGGCGGTGCTTCGGCAACGGGCGGGTCGCCCGCACCCGGACGCGGCTGGCGCTGACCGCGCCGCCCGTGCCCGTGGTCTGTTCTCTCGGGGTGTTGAGCTCGCGCCCGGCCATGCTGACCACGGTGCCGAGCGGGCGTTCGTGGCTGATCTTGGCCGTGAGCAGCCGGGTGATCGCGATGGTGGCGATGAACGCCCACGCCGTCGAGAAGAACCCGAAGCTCCACCCCGCCCAGCGCTCGATGCCGAGGACGACGAAGAACGCCGGGATGCCGATGAGCCAGGCGACGTACCGGGCCCTCCAGGGAAAAGTCGCTTTCGGCGGGCCGAGCCACACGGCGTCGACCCGGTAGACCTCGTCATCAGTCCTGATGCGCACGCCGGTTCCGCCTCAGCCCGTGAACAGGCCGGCGATCCACTGGCCCACGTTGACGCCGGCGCCGCTGACCGCGAGCCCGATGATCGCGAGTGCGATGACCACGCCGGCGAGCCGCCGCATGACGCCCGCGTTGTCACCCTTGCCACCGCCCAGCCACAGCAGGAGGAGGGCGACGGCCAGCAGCACGAGGGGAATGATGTTGTCGATCAGCCAGGTGCGCACGTTTCCCGTGCCCAGCTCACCGGCGGCCAGCGTGTCGAGGGTGGTCAAGGTCATCATCGTGATACTCCCGATGCGCGGTGGGGGCCGCGCGGTTCTGGCTCAGGCAGTGCTTCGAACAACATCATGGAGGCTACGAGGGGTGATGGTCAAAGCGCGCTCCGTAGGTGCCGGCTGCCTCTTCAACCGGCTCGGCGCGTGCTTCACACGAAATCTCCACGCCCACCATCATCGCGGCAAGGGTCCTCGGGTTAAAGCCCGGGCACCCATACTTCTCAGTGTGCTGACGAACTCACCCCATTGCCCGGGATTTGCTCACTGTGGGTACTGGCGCCTTGGCCGTTGTGCGGCCTGGAACAGTGTGACATGACACGAACGGCCCTGTCGCCCGAGTCCGCTCCGTGACCACCTTCGGCCGGTCCAGAGAGATGTCGATCTTCGGCGCCGCCGCCGTCCGTCACAGGGCGCTCAGGACTTAACGCAATTTTCACTACATAGCGTGATCTTGGTCGTCAGGGCCGGCCCTTGGCGAAGACGCCGGCGGGGAAGGCGCCGGCTTCGACGACCCGCTTGCTGAGACCGCGGCACAGCTCTTCGAGCCGGGCCGTCTTCTCGGGGCCCAGGTGCTCCCACGGCCCGCGCGCGGCGGCCTCGGTGGCGGCCTCCACCCGGTCACGGACCGCGACGCCTTCTTCGGTCAGCGCGCCGTCGGCGTCGAGGATCCCGCGGTCGCGGAGACCGGCTTCGGCGGCGGCCCACTGCTCGTCGCTCCAGCCGCGGGTCAGCTTGGCCGCGTCCGCGGTGAAGCCGACGCCGGTGGCGACGTGCGTGAGGACGGCTTCGATCCCGCTGAGGCCGTTGAGCACCAGCGCGGCGATGTGGCCGTCACCGCGGTGCTCGCGCAGCAGCGTGATGGCGTGCCAGAGGACCAGGTGCGGCTCCCCCGGCCAGCCCAGCCCGGCGTGCGCGGCATAAAGGGGACGGCCTTCGCCGTGGCACCCGTCGGCGGCTTCACGCGCCAGCTCGCCGGCTTCGGCGACGTCGTCACCCTTGACGTGGTCGCCGAGCAGCCGGGTCAGCGCCTTGTCGACACCGTCGACGCGCGCGTCGAGCACCTGGGCGGGGGTGGCCAGGGTCCAGGCCCGCGGGATCGTCCTGGCGACGACCTCGGGGTTGAAGTTGTAGAAGGTCGCGGCGACGACCTCGGCCCCGACCGCGCCCATGGCGGCCGAACGCCCGGCGAAGTACGGCATCCGCCCCGGCCGCAACCCGGCGCCCACGAGCGCGGCATCCACCTCGGGCGCGAAGTACGCCAAGGCGTGCAAGGAATCGAAGGCCCGCTTGAACCGCTTCTCGTCGCCCGCCATGTGCGCACCCTACTACCGGGTAACCAGCGGGGCCAGGCTCCGAGCGGGTCGGCTCGCGTACCCAGAGGGTCGGCTCGCGTACCCAGGGAGTCGGCTCGCGTACCCAGGGAGTCGGCTCGCGTACCCAGGGAGTCGGCTCGCGTACCTGGAGGGTCGGCCGGTGAGCCGACTGTCCGGGTACGCGAGCCGACCGTCCGGGTACGGGGTGCGGACGAGCTGGCATGTAAGCCGGATCCTGTTCCCCGGTCGCCTTGCGGCTCGCGGGGCGGCGATCATCCATCTCGGCCTGCCGTCGCCGGCAGGCTCCAGCGGCCTACCCGCAGACTCGGACGGGCCGTCCTCGAACGCCTGCGCAGGAGCTCGCGCTCCCTCTTGGCCTTGCTCCGGGTGGGGTTTACCTAGCCGTCCCGGTCGCCCGGGACGCTGGTGGTCTCTTACACCACCGTTTCACCCTTACCCCCGTCCGAAGACGAAGGCGGTCTGTTCTCTGTGGCACTTTCCCGCGGGTCACCCCGGGTTGCCGTTAGCAACCACCCCGCCCTGCGGAGTCCGGACTTTCCTCGGACCGGGTCGCCCCGGCTCGCGACCGCCCTGCCAGCTCGTCCGCGGGTGGATGTTAGCTCAGTACCCGGCCACGGCCCCGCTGCGGTGGTGCGGGCGGACCTCCGGCGGGGGCTCGTAGCGGCCCGGTGCGGGGTGCTGGCGGGCGAGCTCCGCGGTCCAGTGGAGCACCGCCGCCGGGCTGTCCAGGCCGATGAGCCCGATCAGCCTGCCGTCGCGGACGAAGCCGGTGATGGGCCGCGTGCCGGGGACGGGTGATTCGAGGAGCACGGTGTCGGCGCCGAGCTCGGGCCGGCCGGCGACCTGGATCCGGACGCCGTGCTGTTCGGACCAGTAGCGCGGCACCGGGGAGTAGGCCGGGGAGCCCTGCGGGCCGGTCAGGAGGTTTTCGGCCGCCACCCGGCTCATTTCGACCGCGTTGAGCCAGTGTTCGTCCCGTTGCGGCGCACGCTCGTAACGCAGGTTGGGCCAGCGGGCGACGTCGCCGGCGGCGACGATCGTGGACGACCCGACGACGTGGCAGGTCGGTCCGCACACGACACCGTCGTCGAGGGGCAGTTTCGCGCCGCGGAGCCAGGAGACGGCGGGGACACTGCCCACGGCGACCACCACGCAGGCGACGTCGAGAGCCCGGCCGTCGGTGAACTCGAGGCCGACGGACGTCGGCGCCGGGCGCCAGCGGCGGATGGTGGTGCCCAGTTCGAGGTGGACACCGCGCGCGGTGTGCAGCGCGGTGAGCCAGTCGCCGATGTCGGGGCCGAGGACGTCGGCGAGCAGCGCCCGCCCGCGGCCGATGAGGACGACCTCGCGGTTCATCTCCCGAAGGCTCGAAGCGACTTCGCAGCCGATGAAGCCGTCGCCGATGACGGCCACCGGGCCGGGGTTGGTGGCCAGGGCGCGCTGGAGGGCGGTGGTGTCGGACAGCGTGCGGACGACGACGACCCGCGGGTGGCCGTGCGGCGCGCCGGGCATGCGCCGCGGCTCGACACCGGTCGCGATGACCAGGCCGTCGTAGCGGAGCTCCTCGTCGCGGAGGTGGACGATCTGCCGATTCGGCGACACCGCCGTGACCGGGGTGTCGAACCGCCATTCGGCGTCGACTTCGAGCGGGTCGGCGAGCAGCGTGTCCGCGCGGCTGACCGCGCCGGTGAGCAGCTGCTTGGACAGCGCCGGCCGGTGGTAGGCGACGTCGGGTTCGGCGCCGAGGACGACGACTTCGCCGTCGAACCCGACTTCGCGCAGCCGTTCGGCGGCACGCAGGCCGGCGAGGCCGGCTCCGGCGATGACGATGCGTTCGGTCATCGGGTGGCTCCCAACAGGTGGATGGCTCGCATGGGGCAGGCGCGCACGGCGGCCTGGACGTTCGTGGCTTCTCCGGGCTCCGGCCGTTTCTCGTACTCGAGGTGCCCGTCCTGGCCGAGCTGGAAGACCCCGGGCGCTTCGGACTGGCAGACCCCGTAGGCGTGGCAGCGCCGGCTGTCGACGTCGACGTGCAGCCCGGCCGGCTCCGGCTCGTCGGGCACCGCTTCGATCAGCCCGGCGCGGACGAGGGCCGCCGCGGGCAGCACCCGCAGCACCGACAGCACCACCGGCGGGACGAGCAGCGTGATCCCGGCGAGCCAGACGACCGACAGGTGCCCCGAGGCGATCGCGCCGAGCCAGGCGTGCCCGGCGAGCAGCCCGATCGCGAGGTAGCCGAGCTGGTGGAAGCGGAGCCAGCGGCCTTCGCGGGCGCCACGGCGCAGGCCCGCGGTGACGGACACGGCGATGACGAGCTCGAGACCCACGATGCCGAGCGCGTGCCGCGGGGTCCCGTCGTAGAAGGGGACGAGCAGGTCGGTGACGCCGAACGGGTCGTCCTCGAGGAAGAGGAACGTCAGCCCGTGCAGGGTGCCGGTGGCGAGGGTGAACGCGGACAGCAGGACGTGCCCGGTGCGCAGTGCGTCCCGGCCGCTGAACCGGCGGACCCAGCCGGTGGCGGCGAGGACGCCCCAGCACAGCGCGAGGCACATGCAGAGGTAGGTGAGGCGGCCGGACAGCGCGGCGGCCTCGGCGATCCCGGTGTCGTGCGGCGACACCGGGACCAGCGCGGCTGAGGGGGACATGGGGCGGCTTACCTCCGGGTGCGCGGCGAGGTCCTGCCGGGGGTTCCGAGCAGGCGGAGCAGGCCGAACGTGGCGACGGCGGCGAGGGCCACGAACACGGCGCCGAGAGCGAGGTCTCCGCCACCGAGGGTGTTGTCCTCGGTGGCGGAGACGAGCAAGGACGTCGTCTCGGCGAGCCCGGTGCTCTCGAGGAGCGTCAGGTGGCCGAGGGCGGTGTCGACGGCGGTTTGGGCGAACGCTCGGACGTCGTCGTCGCGGGTGCCGGCGCGGACGTCGGAGGCGAGCGTGAAGAGGGTGCCGTACTCGGCGCGGAGCCGGTTGACGTAGACGCGGTCGAACTCGCCGCCGGCGTCCGCGGCGATCTCGTCGGCCCAGGCGCGCTCCTGGCCGGTGGGCTCGGCGGGCAGGGTGACGGCGAGCCGGTCGGCGACCGCGCGCAGGGCGACGTCGAGGCGGGCCTGGTCGTCGGCGATGCGGCCGGCGACGGCCTGGACGCGCCGGTTGGTGGCCCGCTCGGCGGCGAGCCTGCTGGCCGGCCCGGCCCACAGCGCGTGCTGCTTCAGCCGGGTCAGCAGCGTGCGGTCGGTCTGCTGCAGCTCGCCGGCGGACGCCGGGAGAGCGATGCCGAGCACGAGCGCGGTCGTGACGGCGAACAGGGCCACGAATCGGAGCGGCATCCCCGTTTTCCCTTCGCGAAGTAGTCCTCACCGGGAGTTACGGGGAAAAGGTGTGATCCGGTTCTGACCGTCACCTGTTAGTGACTGTGACGTGTATCACAAGACACAATTTGAACCGTCCGTGTGCGGTCGGCGCGGCCGCCACGGCTAATTGGCAAGGGAAACTAATGCATATGGCCTATTAAGTGGTTTTGCGCTACGCTCCGATGGCCCCACGGTCCGCCAGTCAGGTGAGGTTGCGAGCTTTATGGAAGCACTGGGCAGAGAACGTCGCGGCCACGTCGGCCACGCCTCGTCCACCACCGCGGCCGCCGTCGTCATCGATCCTACGGACGACCTGATCCCGTTGCTGTACAAGGACTTTCGCACCACCCTGTTCGCACAAGTGTTGTCCCTCACCAACTATGACCGGCAGTGGACCGAGGATGTGGTGCAAGAGACCATGATCCGCGCGTGGCAGCACTCCGGAACCCTTGAGCGCGAGCCCGGAATGCTGCGCGGCTGGCTGCTCACGGTGGCCCGCCGGATCGTCATCGACGGCTGGCGAAATCGCCGGGTCCGCCCGCAGGAGGTCGCTCTGGAGATCCCGGAAAACGCCGAGTCGGCCGATCGCGCGGACAGTTCGTTAGCCGCACTAACGATTACGCAGGCATTGCTGGAACTCGACGAGAAATACCAGTCCGTCATCACCGAGACCTACCTCGCCGGAAACACCGTCCGGCAGGCGGCGACAATTCTCGGAATTCCGGAGGGAACCGTGAAGTCGCGGTTGTACACGGCGATGCGGCACTTGCGGAAGGCGCTCGGGGAAATGGCGGTGCGATGAGGCGGAAGCACTGCGAAGCCGCGGCCTACGGGCTCGGCGTCCTCGACGATGCGGAAGAGTTCGAAGAGCACCTCCGGGGGTGCGCCCGCTGCCGGGTCCGGGTCGCCGAGTTCCGCTCGGTGACCGGGGCGCTGGCCCGGGCGGCCCGGCTGGGGTACCTGCCGCTGCGCGGGCCCGGTGGCCCGGGGCCCGGCGCTTTCGCCGAGGCCGGCCACCCGGCGCCGGAGGGCTTGCCCGATCGCGCGGGCGTCACCGGCGGCTCGCCGGACGGCGGTGTGGCCGGGAGCGGCTACCCGGCGCCTGCCGACGGCGCCGCCCGGCGCCGGAAGCCGTGTGTGTTCACCGGACGGCGGGGCTCGGCGGCCGGCGCGCTCCTGCTGCTCGCGGTGGCCGAGACGGCCCTCGGCGCGGCCCGGCCGGCCACCGGGGAGATCGGGTCCGCATCCGCTGCGTGCATCGTCTCCCCTGCTCAGGTCGTCGCCGGTACCGCCTGCGACCTGCGGGATCTCCCGTGGTCAGCCGGTTTCCAGTAGTCTGCCCCAACCCAACATGAAAGTCCTTACGGTGGATACCGAAGTAAATCCCGAGCACCCCGTCGGCGGGGCTTCGGTACCGAAGCGTCCCGCTCCGCGGCTCCCCGGCCGCGAGCCCGAGCTCAGCCGCCTGACCAGCCTGTTCCCGGTCGCGCTCGGCGGCTCGGCCGCCAGCGCGGTGCTGGTCGGCGAGTTCGGCATGGGCAAGAGCGCCACCCTGCACGCCGCCGCGGCCCTGGCCGCGGACGCCGGCTTCACCGTCGCGATCGCCACCGGGTCGCGGCTGGAGAGCCACCTGCCCGGCGGCCTCGCCCGCCAGCTGGCCGGCGCGCTCGACGAGCCCGGCGCACCACGCCCGGCCTTCACCGAGCAGTGCGGCCCGGCCGGCGAGAGCGAAGCGCTCGAGCACTTCTTCCGCCTCGTCCGCGACGCGACCGACCGCGGACCGCTGCTCCTCGGCGTCGACAACGTGCACCTCGCCGACGCCTGGTCCATGCGGTGCCTGGCCTACATCCGCAACCGCGTGCTCGACCTGCCGGTGTTGATCATACTCACGTCCCTGACCGGCCACCCGCCGCACAGCGACGTGGCGCTGCTGGAGATGGCGGGCTGCACGCCGGCCACGATCACCCTCCACGGCCTCGGCGACGCAGCCGCGGCGGAGATCCTCGGCCTCGCCCCCGGCGAGCTCACCACCGCCTGCCGCGAGGCGACCGGCGGCAACCCGTACCTGCTGAACGCGCTGCGCCCGCGGCTGCTGCCCGGCGCGGACCCGCGGGAGCTGGGTTCGTCGCTGATCGGGCAGGTGCTGCACACGCGGATGAAGGAGTTCCCGCACGCGCCGGCCATCCTGCACGCGGCCGCGATCCTCGGCGAGGACGCGGGCTTCGACCTGCTGGCCCAGCTCGCCGGGGTCGACGAGCTCGACGCGTTGCAGGCGATCGACACGATGGTCCGGCTGCACCTCCTGCACAACAGCAGCCGCCCGACGCTGACCTTGCCCTTCGTCCGCAACTCCGTGCTGAAGGACATGCCGCAGACGACGCGGGCGGTGAACCACGCACGGGCGGCGAAGCTGCTGTCGGAGACGGGCGCGCCCGCCGAGCGCGTCGCCGCGCACCTGCTGGAAGCGACGTCGATCCGGATCCCGTGGGGCATCGACGTGCTGCGGCTGAGCGCGCGCAACGCCGTGTTCTCCGGCCGGGCCGAACTGGCCACCCACCAGCTGCGCCGGGCGCTGGACGAACGGCTGACGTCCGGGCGCCGGGTGGCCGTGCTGCTGCAGCTCGCGCACGCGGAGTTCCAGCTCGACCCGCCCGCCGCGGCGAAGCGGGTGCGGGAAGCCGTCGACACCGTCGGGAACCGCGAGACGGCCGCGTTCATCGCCACCGCGATGCTGCTGTCGCTCTGCGGCGGCCAGGACGCCCGCCTCGGGATCAGCGCGGCGGGCCAGATCGCCGCGCGGCTCGACGCCGGCGGGCCGGACGCCGTGTGGCCGCTGCTGTGCGTGACGTACCTGGCCGAGGCCGGCAGCCGGCTCGGCCCGCCGCCGGAGTTCCGCGACTTCGAGGAGCAGTGGGCGCCGCTGACCGACCCGGCGGCCCGGCGGAGCCGCTCGGCGCTGCTGGCGCTCGACGCGGTCCGCAGCGGCGAGTCGGCGCAGGACGCGGTCGGGCACTTCGCGGACGCGCTGAGCGGCGACGACGGCGAGCTGTTCGAGCAGCACTACTTCTTCACGCTGGCCACCGCGGTGCTCGCGGACGAGCCGGCGCACGTCGACCGGCTCTGCCGGGTCCTCGACGTCGAGCGCGAGCCGTGGGACGTGCACGTGCCGCACGGCGCGCTGCCCACCCTGGCCCGCGGGATCGCGCTGCAGGCCAGCGGCGACCTGCAGCGGGCCAGTGTGCACTTCGAGTCGCTGCTGCGCCGGTTCGACGAGCGCGGCGGCACGACGACCTGCCCGGTCGGTGTGCTGTGCGCGGCGAAGCTCGTCGAATGCTGGGTGGACCTGGGCCGGTTCGAAGCGGCGACGTCGCTGCTGGACCGGATGGACTTCGTCGCCAGCCAGGGCCTGTTCACCCACACCTACCTGCTGTACGCGCGGGGCCGCCTGCGCGTCGCGACCGGGTACACCCGCTTCGGGTTCGAGGACCTGCTCAGCTGCGGCCGCCGGCTCGCCCACCACGGCATGCGGTTCCCGGGCTTCGTGCCGTGGCGCGCGCACGCCGCCCGCGCGGCGCTGGCTCTCGGCCAAGCCGACGACGCGGCCCGCTTGGCCGAAGAGGACATGAACACGTCGGCCCGCTGGGGCGCGGCCCGCCCGCTGGGCACGGCGCTGACGACGATCGGCCTCGTCCGCGAGGACGACGAAGCCGAGCGCGCGCTGACCAAGGCGATCACCACCCTGCGGTCGTCCCCGGCCCGGCTGCAGCTGGCGACGGCGCTGACCGAGCTGGGCGCCCTGCAGGCGCGGCACGGACAGTCCGAAAAGGCCATCGAGACACTGCGCGAAGCGGTCGAGCTGAGCGAACACTGCGGCGCGCGCCCCCTGGCCCGCCGCGCGGCGGAGGAGCTGCGCTCGTCGCGGCGCGCGCTGACGCCGGCCAAGGACAACGAGCACGGCTTGACCCGCCAGGAGAACCGCATCGCCGTGATGGCCGCGCAGGGCCTGACGAACCGCGAGATCGCCACGGCGTTGCACCTGACCCGGCGGACGGTGGAGCTGCACCTGTCGGGCGCGTACCGCAAACTCGGCATCCCCGGCCGCGCCGAACTCGGCGGCGCGCTGGCGAAGTCCCAGCGCGTGGACACGCGTTGACCCGGTCCGGCGCCGTTGCTCTACTCGGGCCATGTCTTCGCTCGAAGAACCCCTCAAATTCGCCTACTGGGTCCCGAACGTGAGTGGTGGCCTCGTCACGTCCGACATCGAACAGCGGACGGACTGGGGCTACGAGTACAACCGGCAGCTGGCCGTCCTCGCCGAGAACAACGGCTTCGAGTACGCGCTCTCACAGGTGCGCTACACCGCCAGCTACGGCGCCGCCTACCAGCACGAATCAACCGGGTTCAGCCTGGCGCTGCTGCTCGCGACGCAGCGGCTGAAGGTGATCGCGGCCGTCCACCCCGGACTGTGGCACCCCGGTGTGCTGGCCAAGTTCATCGCCAGCGCCGACGTCATCTCCGGCGGGCGCGCCGCGGTGAACGTCGTGAGCGGCTGGTTCAAGGACGAGTTCACCGGCCTCGGCGAGGCGTGGCTGGAGCACGACGAGCGGTACCGGCGGTCGGAGGAGTTCATCCGCGTGCTGCGGGAGCTCTGGACGAACGACCACGCCGAGTTCCGCGGCGACTTCTACCGGATCCACGACTTCGACATCAAGCCGAAGCCGGTCGTCTCGCCGCACCCGGAGATCTTCCAGGGCGGCAACTCCACCGCGGCGCGCAAGCTCGCCGGCCGCGTCTCGGACTGGTACTTCAGCAACGGCAAGGACTTCGACGGCTTCAGTGAGCAGGTCTCCGAGGTGCGCGGGTACGCGGCCGAGAACGACCACACCGTCCGATTCGGACTGAACGGCTTCCTCATCGCCCGCGAAACCGAGAGCGAAGCGAAGGCCGTGCTGCGCGAGATCGTCGACAAGGCCAACAAGGACGCCGTCGAGGGCTTCCGCAACGCCGTCAAGCAGGCCGGCAAGTCCACTTCGGACACCAAGGGCATGTGGGCGGACTCGGAGTTCGAGGACCTCGTCCAGTACAACGACGGCTTCCGCACCCGGCTGATCGGCACGCCCGAGCAGATCGCGGACCGGGCGATCGAGTACAAACGGCGCGGCGCGAACCTGCTGCTGCTCGGCTTCCTGCACTACCTCGAGGACGTCGAGCACTTCGGCACGCACGTGCTGCCGGTGATCCGCGAGAAGGAACGTGATCTCGCCCGCGGCGCCGCCACCCCGGAGCCGCTGGGCGTCTAGCGTGAGCGGGTGAACTCACTCGCGGCCGCGGCAAGCCTGGCCCTCCTGGCCGGTGTGCTGGTCTTCGCGATCGTGCGGCCGCGGGGCTGGCCCGAAGCGGTGGCCGCGGTCCCGGCGGCGGGGCTCGCGCTGCTGCTGGGGCTGGTCCCGCCCGCCGCGGCCGGGGAGCGCGCCGTCGAGATCCTCCCGACGCTGGGCTTCCTGGCCGCGATCCTGCTTTTGTCCTTTTTGGTCAGTGTGGACGGCGTGTTCTCCTGGCTCGGCAACCGCCTGGCGGAGGCCTGCCACGGCAAACCGCGGCGGCTGCTGGTGCTCACCTTCGCCGCCGCGGCCGGGGTGACCGCGGTCCTCAGCCTGGATGCCACGGTTGTGCTGCTCACCCCGGTGGTGCTGGCGACCGCGACGAGCCTCCGCCTCCCGGCCCGGCCGCACGTGTACGCGTGCGCGCACCTCGCCAACTCGGCGTCGACGCTCCTGCCGGTGTCCAACCTGACGAACCTGCTGGCCTTCGCCGCGTCGGGCCTGACGTTCGCCGGCTTCACGGCGCTGATGGCGCTGCCGTGGCTGGTCACGATCGGCATCGAGCTGCTGGTGTTCCTGCGGTTCTTCGCCGCCGACCTTCGCCCCCGGGAGACGGCCTCGCCTGCACGGCACCTCGAGACGCCGGTGTTCGCGCTCGTCGTCCTGGCGCTGACGCTGGTGGGCTTTGCACTGGGCCCGCTGGGGCACGTCGAGCCGGTGTGGATCGCGGCGCTGGCGGCGTTGATCCTCGGCGTCCGCGCGCTGTCCGCGGGCAAGATCCGGCCGTGGCAGCTGGTGACGGAGGCGGCGCCGCAGCTGTGCCTGTTCGTGCTGGGTCTGGCGGTGGTGGTGGAGGCGGTTTCGGAGCACCTGCTCGGCGGCCTGCTGCGGTCCCTGCTGCCGACGTCCACCGGCCTGGTCGAGCTCCTCGTGGCGGCGGGCGTGGCGGCGCTGCTCGCCAACCTGGTCAACAACCTCCCGGCCACGCTGATCCTGCTGTCGGTGCTCGGCCCGCACCCGGCGCCGGGAGTGTTGCTGGCGGTGCTGTTGGGGGTCAACATCGGCCCGAATGCGACGTACCTGGGCTCGCTGGCGACGCTGCTCTGGCGCCGGACGCTGCCGGAGCACCCGTCGGCGAAGACGTTCCACGCGCTGGGGGCGATCACAACGCCCCTGTGCCTGGTAGCGGCGACGGTGGCGCTGTGGCTGGGCTTGGGTCTGGTGACGTAGCCCGTCACTCGCGTGATTGAGGCCGGAACTCGCGTGATTGGAGCCGGATCTCGCGAGTTACGGCTCCGATCACGCTGGTCACGCCCCTGATCACGCGAGTTACGGGATTCAGCTCGGCATCGTGATCGTCTGGCCCGGCTTCATCGTCGCGCCGCAGTCGTCCAGCGGGCCGCCGAAACGGTCCGCCGCCACCTCGGGGATCGTCTTCTTCGCGTACTCCTGCGCCGCCGTCAGCTTGGCCGGATCCGTCACCGCGTCGCGGCGAACCCAGTCGCCGTTGCGCAAGCCCTCGATCGGGGAGCTGTAGATCAGCACGTAGTCGCGGTCGAGGCGCGGGTCCAGTGCGATGCCGTTGCCCGCGGCCCACGGGCCCCACGAGTGGATGAACGTCGGCTTCACCGTGTCGAACACGTAGTTGCGCAGGCCCGCCAGGTCGTTGTCGTGGACCAGGTCGGCGATCGGCTTGTTGACCAGCCCGGCCATGTCCACCAGCTCCAGCCGGCTGGTCATCGACGAGCCGCCGAGGTCCGGCAGCAGCAGCGAGGCCTGCTGGATGCCCAGGATGTCGGCGTAGGTGTTGAAGCCGCGGCCGAAGCGGTCCGCCACCAGGCAGGCCGTGATGTTGGGGTTCTTCGCGAACTTGTCCGCGGCCTGGGCGAACCCGATGGCCGACGGGACGAACGCGCCCACCAGCACCACGACGATGCCGATCCGCAGCAGCGCCCGCCGGTGCTTGAGCAGCTCTCCCGCCGACAGCGTGCCCGCGATGACGCCCAGCGCCCAGATCGGGCTGGCGAAACGGTGCTGGTACATCCAGTCGGCGACCATCACGCCATACGCGATGACGCCCAGCGCCAGCGGCACCAGCAGCGCGATCAGCGAACGCCGCCACGGTGCCTTGACCAGCGCGAACACCACCACCAGCACCAGCAGGACCACACCCGCCCAGCCCGCGTACTCGACGAGCTCGAAGGGGCGCTTCACCGCGTCGAACCCGGGCAGGCCCTGCTGCTTCGCCACCGACGGGTTGGCCAGCAGCCGCCCGAACTCGGCGTGCCGCCAGACGACGTACGCGCCGAACGGGACGGCGAACGCCGCCACCGACAGCAGCGCGAGCCGGAAGCTCTTCCAGAACTGGCCCGAGCGCAGCAGGAACAGCGCGGCCAGCGGGTATGCGCCCGCGTAGATCAGGCCTTCCGGCCGGGTCAGCGCGGCGAACGCGACCAGCACGCCCGCCCAGATCGCGACCTTCGGCGTCAGGAGCTTGTCCCGCTTGACCGAGACGAACAGCGTCACCGCCAGCGTGACGACGACAAACGCGAACAGCGAGTTCTCCAGGCCGGACACGACCCAGATGACGAACGACGGGATGGTCGCCAGCGTCAGGCCCGCAACCAGGGTGACCAGCCAGGCGAAGCGCGTGAAGATCTGCTTCGCGGCGATGTAGCACGCCGTCAGGATGCCGCCGGTGAACAGCAGGCCCAGCGCCTTCGGGAACAGCACGTAGTCCGGGAGGCCGAACAGCAGGCCGTGGTCGAAGAGGCCGACGAGCTTGCCAACACCGAGCAGCACCATCCACGTCGGGTCGGAGAAGCCCTCGACCGGCGGCGCGCCCGGCTGCAGCACCGGGCCGAGGCCGTCGGCGAAGCTGCGGGCGTAGGAGAACGTGATGGCGGCGTCGTCGACGATCCAGTGGCCGTAGCGGGTGGCGTGCACGGCGACCGCCGCGACGCCGGCGAGCACGGCCAGCACCGGCGCCAGCCGCGCGCCCCAGCCCCGCGTGGTCGTCACGGGTGCCGGGTCCTCGGGGACGTCGCTCGGGGAGGTCTCGGTGAGTGCGCTAGCCGTCATGTCCTCGTCACTGTTCCGCCCGCAGGCCTCTGCCGGTGGGATACGCACGAGCTGGCGCCCCATGAAGCAGGCCCGAGGCCGGGCCCGCCACCGCGGCGTCGCGGTCGAGACACTGTAGCCAATACCCCATCCGGGGTCGGCCACGCGTCGGCATTGAGCGTGATCCACCCCACATTTACCCGATCAGGCCAGGTGCGAGGTGTCGTTCACCAACCGGACCGACGCGTTCCCGTCCGGGTAGAACTCGACGATCGACAGCGACGCCAGGTCCAGGTGCAGCCGGAACAGCAGGGACGGCCCGGCGTCCAGGCCCATCCGCAGCAGCGTCTTGATCGGCGTCACGTGGCTGACCAGGATCAGCGTCCGGCCGCCGTGCTCGGCGATCAGCTCGTCGCGGGCCTTGCGGACGCGCCGGTGGACCACGTCGAAGCTCTCCCCGCCGGGCGGCGGCACCGAGCTGTCGCCGAGCCAGGACCGGTGCAGCTCGGGGTCACGGTCGGCCGCTTCGGCGAACGTCAGCCCTTCCCAGTCGCCGAAGTCGGTCTCGATGAGGCCGGGGTGGGTCTCGACGCGCCCGCCGAGCGCGTCGGCGACGGCCTGCGCGGTCTGCTTCGTGCGGGTGAGCGGCGAGGAGACGATCGGGACGGCCTCGCCGTCGACGACCAGGCCTTCGGTGGCCGCCAGCCGCTTCGCTGCCGCCGCGGCCTGCGCGCGGCCCAGCTCGGTGAGCGGGACGTCGCCGCGGCCGGAGTAGCGCCGCAGCGCGGACATCTCCGTCTGGCCGTGGCGCAGCAGGAGCAGCCGGGTCGGGGTGCCGGTCGCGCCGGTCCAGGCGACCGTTGCGCGGTCCGGCTTGCGGGTCGGCAACTTCGGCGCGGCGACGGGCTTTCCGGCGGCCGCGTCCATGGCCTCGTTGGCCAGCCTGTCGGCGTGCGAGTTCTGCGCTCGCGGGATCCACTCGTACTTGACGCGGGAGAACCCGGCGGCCAGCTCCTTGGCCTGCTCGGCGAGCGGCTGCATGTCCGGGTGCTTGATCTTCCAGCGCCCGGACATCTGCTCCACCACGAGCTTCGAGTCCATCCGGACGTCCACAGTGGACGCTCCGAGCTCGGCCGCGGCGGCCAGGCCGGCGATCAGCCCGCGGTACTCGGCGACGTTGTTGGTGACGACGCCCAGGCCTTCCTTGCGTTCGGCCAGGACCTCGTCGGTGGCGGCGTCCTTGACGACCGCGCCGTACCCGGCCGGGCCCGGGTTGCCCCGGGAGCCCCCGTCCGCTTCGACGACCACGTGCGACGTCACAGACCCGACTCCATGGTCCGGACCAGGATCGCGCCGCAGTTCTCGCACTGGATGACGTCGTCCTCGGGCGCGCCCTTGATCTCGTTGACGGTGTTGCGGTCCAGCTCCAGCTGGCACGCGCCGCAACGGCGGGCCCGCAGCAGCGCGGCGCCGATGCCCTTGTGCTCGCGGACGCGCTCGTACAGCTTGAGCAGCGGCTCCGGGAAGCGCGGCAGCAGCTTCGCGCGGTCTTCGTCGCGACGCGCGCGGATGGTGTCGAGGTCCTTGAACGCCTCGTCGCGGCGGGTGATCGCGGCGGCGACCTCGGCCTCGGCCTTGTCGACCTCGGCGCCGGTGCGCTGCGCGTCCAGGCCCAGCGCCTCGCGCTGCTCCATCAGCTCCAGCAGGTCGTCTTCGAGCGCGCTCTGCCGGCGCTCCAGGCTCTGCAGCTCGTGCTCGATGTCGGACATCTGCTTCGCGACGACGGTGCCGGAGGCCAGGAGCTTGCGGTCGCGGTCCTCGCGGGCGCGCACCGACTCGATCTCCTTCTCCTGCCGGGCGATCTCCCGGTCGAGGTCGGACGAAGCGGTC
This sequence comes from Amycolatopsis sp. NPDC051758, assembly GCF_044453095.1. Taxonomy (NCBI): domain Bacteria; kingdom Bacillati; phylum Actinomycetota; class Actinomycetes; order Pseudonocardiales; family Pseudonocardiaceae; genus Amycolatopsis; species Amycolatopsis sp. NPDC051758. The sequence goes on from NZ_JBITCJ010000009.1 coordinate 73,365, forward strand.
TCCACGGACACGAGCGCGTCGCGGCGCTCGCGGGCGGTCTTTTCCCCGGCGTCGATTTCGGCCAGCTCAGGCAGGGTGCGACGGCGGTGCGCGGTGCGCGAGAGCTCGGCGTCCACCTTGGCGAGCTCGAGCAACTGGCGCTGCACGGCGGGTTCGGCCTTCACGGTGCTCCTCTAATTCGGCTTGCGCTCGGCGCGGACGTTCCACGGGTCGGTGCACCTCGTGGAGACGTGAACGTCGACGTTACCCGCAAACGCTTCCGCCACGACCGCCGAGGCTTGCCCGCACCAGGGCCATTCGGAGGCCCAGTGGGTCAGCCCGACCAGCGCGGGCACCGGGCCGCGGCCGGCCAGGTGCTCACCCGCGGGGTGATGCCGCAGGTCGGCGGTGACGAAGGCGTCGACCCCGGCCGCGGTCGCCTGCTTGAGGTAGGAGTCACCGGCTCCGCCGGACACCGCGACGGTGCGGATCGGGCGGTCCGCGGCACCGGCGCCGAGCACGCCGGGCACGGTCACGGGCAGGGCGTCGGCGACTCGCTGGACGAAGGTCTCGAACGGCTCGGCTTCGGGCAGTTCACCGATGCGGCCGATGCCGGTGACGCCGTCCGGCTTCGGGTCCAGGGGCCGGGTGACGCGCAGGCCGATCGCCTCGGCGAGCGCGTCGGAGACGCCGGGGTCGGCGGAGTCGGCGTTGGTGTGCGCGCAGTAGAGGGCGACCCCTTCGCGGATCATCCGGTGCACCAGCGCGCCCTTGGCGGTGTCGGCGGGCACACCGTGCACCCCGCGCAGCAGCAGCGGGTGGTGCGCGACGATCAGCTGCGCGCCGAGCTCGACGGCTTCGTCGACGGTCTCGGTGACGGGGTCGACGCAGAACAACACGCGCGTGACGGGTTCGGCCGGGTCGCCGCAGACGAGGCCGACGGCGTCCCACGACTCGGCGAGCGCGGGCGGATAAGCCTGTTCCAGCGCGCTGATGACTTCGGAAAGGGCGGGCACCCGGGGATCTTCGCATGTACGGTGCGGAGCCATGCGACTTCGGTCCGGGCTCGCCCTGCTCCTGGTGCTCTTCGCGGCGCTCCTGCTCGCCGCGGTCCCGGCGTCGGCCTCGGGCCCGACGCTGTGGCGGCTCACCGACCTGGCCGCCCAGCGCGTCCGGATCGCCGACCGGGTGGCGGCGGCGAAGTACGGCACGCCGTCCCCGATCGACGACCCGGTGCGTGAACAGCAGATCTACGACACGGTCGCCGGGCAGGCCCCGGCGCTCGGCCTCACCCCGGCGGACGCGGTGCGGTTCTTCCGCGCCCAGATCGAGGCGAACAAGATGGTGCAGCGCGGGCTCTACGCACGCTGGGACGCGCACCCGTCGGAGGCGCCGGCGACCCGGCCCGACCTCGGGCAGCTCCGCCCGGTGATCGACCGGCTGAACAGCGGGTTGCTCACCGAGCTGGCGGCGACGATCCCCGCGCGGAAGGCGCGCTCGTGCCCGAACCGCCAGCTGGTGGCCGCGGGCGTGGCCGACGTCGTCCACCACTTCGACGCGCTCCACGCGCGCGCCCTCGGCGAAGCGACCTCGGCGACCTGTTCGGCCCGTTAGGAGCGCCCCGGCGGCGGCGGACCGCCGCCGCCGCGAGCGCCGGGTGGAGCGTCAGTTGCAGTTGCCGCAGCAGCCGCAGCCCTGACCGGTGCACTTCGAGCAGCACCCGTGCATGATCGCTCTCCTTCCGGTTCGCGTCCTCGCCCGATCGACGCTAGGTGTCCCGCGCGACCCGGTGGTACCGCCGAGCGAGCGGGTGACCGGGTGAACCCGGTGGTTACGCTGACGACGTGTCGCACATCGTCTTCGTCTGCTCCGGCAACATCTGCCGCTCCCCGATGGCCGAGCTGGTCTTCCGCGCCCGGCTCGAGGACGCCGGCCTCGACGGCGCCGTCCGGGTGACGAGCGCGGGCACCGGCCCGTGGCACGCCGGGGAGCCCGCCGACAAGCGCGCCCGCGCGACGCTGAAGGCGCACGGCTACCCGACCGCGCACGTCGCGTCCGAGGTGTCGGACGAGGACCTGGCCGCCGACCTGCTGCTGGCCGCGGACGCCGGCCACGCGGAGTTCCTCCGCGCCCGCGTCGACGACCCGGCGAAGGTGCGGCTGCTGCGGTCGTTCGACCCGTCGGCGCCCAAGGGCGCCGAGGTCCCGGACCCGTACTACGGCGGTGACGACGGCTTCGAAGACGTCCTCGGCATGATCGAGCGGGCGGTGCCCGGTTTGCTCGATTGGGTGCGTTCGCGGGGGTAGGAATCACAGGTCGTGGAGGTCGGCGGGCGGCCGGGCGGGGGCACGGCCTACCGTGGTGGGGTGCGGTTGCGGTTCCTGCTCCGGCCCGGGTGGCTGGCTCTGACGGCGGTGGTGTTCACCTTCGCCATCTGCTGCTTCACGCTCCTTTCGCCGTGGCAGTTCAGCCGCAACACCGAGCGCGAGCAGCAGAACTCCGCGCTGGAGACGTCGTTCACCGCGGCGCCGGTGCCGCTCACGCAGCTGCTGCCGCCGGGCGCCGTGCCCGGGCCGCACACCGAATGGCATCTCGTCTCGATCACCGGCCGGTACCTGCCGGACAAGGAAGTCATCGCGCGGCTGCGGACGGTCCAGGGTGAAGGCGCCTTCGAGGTGCTGACACCGTTGCGGACCACCGACGGCACGGTCGTGCTCATCGACCGCGGGTTCGTCAAGCTCGACAGCAAGTCCGGCGCGCTGCCGTTCGCGCCGGCGCCGGGCGGGACCGTGCAGGTCACGGCCCGGGTGCGCGCCGACGAGACCGACCCGAAGAACCGCGACGCGTTCGCCGACGCCTCGACCGGCGGGCGGCTGCAGAGCTACGTCGTCGACTCCCAGGTCGTCGCGCGGGCCGGGAAGCTCGACATCCGGCCGGGGTACTTCCAGCTCGACGCCGGTCAGCCCGGGGTGCTCGGCGCGCTGCCGCTGCCGCAGACGGACTCCGGGCCGTTCCTGTCGTACGCGCTGCAGTGGATCGCGTTCGGCGCGATGGCGCTGCTGGGCTGGCTGTACTTCACGGTCCGCGAGCTCAAGCCGGGCGGCGCGCTGACCCCGGCGTCGGCGCCCACCCGCCGGAAGTCCGTCGCGGAGATCCTGGCCGAGGACGAGTACGCGGAAAGTGGCCCTCTCAAATAGTCCATTACTGGACCTTTCTCGAGTCCACTTGCCTGTGATGGCCTGGGGTCATGCTGATCCACCCGTGGGACGCCGCCGAGGACACCGAATGGCGCGAGTGGCTGTCCGGCCACGACTTCGGCCAGCTCATCGCCGGCGGCGCGGGCCGCGACCTCCCGATGGTGACCCCGGCCCACTTCGCCTACGACGGCGACCGCACGATCGTCACCCACCTGGCCCGCCCGAACCCGATCTGGCCGCTGCTGGAGGAACACCCCCGCGCGCTCCTGACGGTGGTCGACGACTACACGTACATCCGCGCGGACTGGAACACGGCGGACGGCGCGGACCCGGCCTTCGGCGTGCCGACGTCGTACTACGCGACGGTGCAGCTCGAGGGTGACGTGCGCCTGGTCGACGACCCGGCTGCGAAGGCGGCGTTGCTGGACAAGCAGTTGCGGCACTTCGAGACCGACGGCGCGCGGGCTTCGGTGAGCGCGGCTTCGGAGTCGCCGGACCGGCGGCTGCTGCCGGGGATCCGCGGGATCGAGTTCACGATCACGGGGGTGCGGGCGAAGTTCAAGTTCGGGGGGAACCGGACGGCGGAGGACCGGGAGCGGATCGGGGGTCGTCTGGCCGAGCGGGATGGGCGGTTGGATGCGGAGGCTTTGACGCAGTTGCGGCGCCGCGGCTGAGAGCGCAACGGCCCCCGCCCTTCGCCAGGGAGGGCGTCAGCGCGAACGGCGCCAGAAGCCCGCAACCACGGCCAGCAGCACCGAAGTCACCCCGGCCAGCCACCCGACCACCCGTGACAGCTCGACCGCCCGCGTCACGTGCCCGGCGTCCGGATTGCGCCCGACCCCGAGCACCGGCAGTTCCGCCACCCCGTGCGGGTACACCGTGCGCCCGCCGACGCGGACCTCGAGCGCTCCGGCGAACGCCGCCTCCACGCGGCCCGCGTTGGGGCTCGGGTGGGCGATGGTGTCGCGGCGCCACGCCCGCCACGCGCCGCCCGCGGAGCCGCCGACCACCGGGGCGGCCAGGACCGTGAGGCCCGCCGCCACGCGGGTGGGAACCAGGTGGACCAGCTCGTCGAGGCGGTCGATCGCCCAATGACCACGGCGGCCGCCGCGGGCACGGCGCAGCAGGCTCACCGCTCGCGCGCCGAGCAGGCCCGGCACCCCCGCCACCGCGCCCCACACCAGTGGCGCGACCACCGCGTCGGAAGTGTTCTCCGCCAACGTTTCCACCGAAGCGCGCGAAAGCGCGATCGGCCCGAGGCCGTCGGCCACGCGAGGGTCCAGTTCGGACAGTGTCGAGCGCGCCGGCTCGAAGCGGCACTCCTCGAGGTCGCGGGCGAGCTCCGTGCCCTGCAGGGCGAGCCCCGCCGCGCCGAGCACCGCCCACGTCGTCACCGCGGTCGCCGAGGCCTGCAGCACCGGACGGCCGCGGCCCGCTCGTTCCAGCAGCACTCCGCCGGCCACCAGCACACCCGCCAGCGCGGCTCCGGGGCCGGGACGGTGCGCGATCCGGCGGAACGCCGTCACCGGGGGCCGCCGCCGGGCGTCGCCGAGGGCGCCGTCGGCCGCCACACCCAACACCAGTCCGATCGCGCGCGCCGCGCTCACCCGTGCCCCCCGGCAGAAGAAAACTCCAGTACCCGACGAGGCTACTCGACCCCGCGGCCGTGCCTTACTCGACCAGCGCCGCGATCTCGTCACGCGCCTGGACGACGATGTCCCGCATCGCCCGCTCCGCCCGGTCCGCGTCACCGCCGGCCACCGCGGCGGCCACCTCCAGGTGCAGCGCCACGGCCTCGGGCTGCGGCTCCGGCGGCATCAGCCCGTGCCCGGTCCGGCCGGTGAGCACCTCGGCGACGACCTGGGACAGCTGCGCGAACATCGGGTTGCCGGACGCGCCGAGCAGCAGGTCGTGGAACGCGATGTCGAACTCGAGGAACGTCGTGAGGTCGCGCGCCCGGGCCGTCCGCGCCAGCCGCTCGCCGAGCGCGCCGAGCCGGCCGCGCTCCTCCGGCGTCGCGCGCAGGGCCGCGTACCGCGCGGCGCACGGTTCGATCGCCGACCGCAGCTCGTTCAGCGTCGCGAGCGCCGCCGGCCGCGCCGGGCCGTCGAGCTGCCAGCGGATCAGCCGCGGGTCGTAGTGGTTCCACTCCCCCGGCTCGCGGACGGTCACCCCGACCCGGCGCTTGCTGCTGGTCAGCTGCATCGTTTCGAGCACCCGGACGACTTCGCGCGCCACCGTCCGCGAAGCACCGAAGCGCTCCTGGAGCTCTTCGGAGCGCAAGACGGTGCCTGGTGGCAGCGCTCCGTTGGCGATCGATGCGCCGAGGGCGTCCAATACCTGCTCGTGTCTCACTCGGCCAACGTAACCATCTGACTCGATTAAGTAGTACTTCATCTTGAATAAGTAGTACTTTTGAGCTTCACTCACCTGAGCACAACGACGTGGGAGGTGCGGGATGACCGTCATCGTGGTGATGGGGGTGTCGGGCTCCGGGAAGACGACGATCGGCACGGCGCTCGCCGGCGCGCTGGACGTCGAGTACGCCGAAGCGGACACGTTCCACCCGAAGGCCAACATCGACAAGATGACCGCGGGGCACCCGCTGACCGACGAGGACCGCGCCCCCTGGCTCGAGGCCATCGCCGGCTGGATCCGCGACCACCAGAGCTCCGGCGGCGTCGTGACGTCGTCCGCGCTGAAACGCCGGTACCGGGACGTGCTGAGAACCGGCGGTGACGTCTGGTTCGCCCACCTGCACGGCGACAGCGCGCTGCTCGCCGAGCGGATGAAGAGCCGCTCGGGTCACTTCATGCCGGTGTCGCTACTGGACTCCCAGCTCGCCGACCTGGAACCCCTCGAGCCGGACGAGCCCGGCGCGATCTTCGACATCGGCGGCTCCCCCGAGGAGATCACCCGGGCCGCCTTGACCGCCTTCCGGGAGCACGCATGAACACCGTCCTCGCGGCCGCCTGGACCGGCCACGACACCCGTCTGATCGGCGCAACCGTGGTGGCGATCGCCGTCATCGTCGTGCTGATCACCAAGGTGAAGCTGCACCCGTTCCTGTCGCTGGTGCTCGGCTCGCTCGTGCTCGGGCTGGCCGCGGGGATGCCCATCGCCGACCTGATCAAGAACTTCTCCGGCGGCGTCGGGAGCACGGTCGCGTCCGTCGGCATCCTGATCGCGCTGGGCGCGATGCTCGGCAAGCTGCTGGCCGACTCCGGTGGCGCCGACCAGATCGTCGACACCGTGCTCGGCAAGGCTCGCGGCGCCGCGCTGCCGTGGGCGATGGCGCTGGTCGCGGCACTGATCGGGCTGCCGATGTTCTTCGAGATCGGGCTCGTCATGCTGATCCCGGTGGTGCTGCTCGCGGTCAAGCGCACCGGGAAACCGTTGATGCTGCTGGGAATTCCCGCCGTCGCCGGGCTCTCGGTGCTGCACGGCCTGGTCCCGCCGCACCCGGGCCCGCTCGCCGCGGCGGGCGCGCTGAACGCGAACGTCGGGATCACGCTGGCGTTCGGCCTGCTCGTCGGCATCCCGACGCTGGTCATCGCGGGCCCGCTGTTCGGCAAGGTCGCGGCCCGGCTGGTGCCGGACGCGGCGCCGCCCGAGCGGCTGATCCCGGAGCGGGCGGACACGGACAAACCGCGCCCGAGCTTCGCGGCGACGATGACCACCGTGCTGTTGCCGGTCGTCCTCATGCTCGCGAAAGCGCTGTCGGACATCTTGCTGGCCAAGGAAAGCCAGGCGCGTCGCGTGCTGGACTTCGTCGGCGACCCGCTGATCGCGCTGCTCGCGGCGGTGCTGGTGGGCATGGTGCTGCTCGGCCGCCCGGCCGGCCTCGACCGCACCCGGCTGTCCACTGTGGTCGGTGACTCGCTGGGCCCGATCGCGGGGATCATCCTGATCGTCGGCGCGGGCGGCGGGTTCAAGGAGACGCTGGTCAAGGCGGGCGTCGGCGACGTCATCACCGGCCTGGCCAAGGACGCGAACCTGTCCCCGCTGCTGCTCGGCTGGCTGGTGGCGGTGGCGATCCGCCTGGCCACGGGCTCGGCCACGGTGGCCACGGTCTCGGCGGCGGGCATCGTGGCGCCGTTGGCCGCGACGATGGATCCGTCGCAGAGCGCGTTGCTGGTACTGGCGATCGGCGCGGGGTCGTTGTTCTTCTCGCACGTCAACGACGCCGGGTTCTGGCTGGTCAAGGAGTACTTCGGGTTGTCGGTGGGCCAGACGCTGAAGAGCTGGTCGGTGATGGAGACGCTGATCTCGGTCGTCGCGATCGCGCTGATCCTGCCGCTGTCGCTGCTGGTCTAGTTCAAAGCCGTGAAGGGCACCCTCATGGACTTAAAGCCATGAGGGTGCCCTTCATGGCATTCGGGGACCGGTTGAGCGACCGTTGACATGTGACCTTTTGGTCACCTATTCTCACTCACGTGCCCGACGACGACCTGGTGTTCAAGGCGCTGGCGGATCCGACCCGCCGGTTGCTGCTCGACCTGCTCTTCGAACGTGACGGCCGCACGCTCACCGAGCTCGAGACCCAGGTGGACATGACCCGCTTCGGTGTCATGAAGCACCTGAAGCTCCTCGAAGAAGCCGGGCTGGTCGTCGCCCGGAAGGAAGGCCGTGAGAAGCGGCACTTCCTCAACCCCGTGCCGATCCGGCAGATCCACGACCGGTGGATCGACAAGTACACCGAACACCAAGTGACCGCGCTGCTCGATCTCAAGAACGAACTGGAAGGCAACGAGCCATGACGAACACCGTGCAGGTCCACCGCGTTTACATCAAGGCCACCCCGGAGCGCATCTGGGAAGCCATCACGAAGCCCGAGTGGACGCAGAAGTACGGCTACAGCGGCCTCGCCGACTTCGACCTCGAGCCCGGCGGCAAGCACCGGACGCGCCCGACGAAGGAGTTCATCAACGCGGGCTTCACCAGTGACCTCGTTGACGGCGAGGTCCTCGAAGTCGACCCGCCACGCAGGCTCGTCGTCACCTGGAAGCTGCTGATGAGCCCGGAACTGGTGGAAGAGCCCTACACGACCCTCACCTACGACATCGAGGAAACCAAGACCGCCGGCACCAGACTCACGATCACCCACGACGTCACCGGCGCGCCGAACACCGCCGCGCTGGTGAGCGGGCAGATGGAGGACGTCAACGCCGGGCCGGGCGAGAACGCCGGTGGCGGCTGGGCCTGGGTGCTCTCGGACCTCAAGTCCCTGCTGGAGACCGGTGAGATCCTGGTGCCGTGAAAGGGTCTGGTGGCCTGCCTCGCGCCGCTTCGAGGCAGGCCACCAGGGTCATGTGCGCTGGGTCGCCGCCTTGAGGGCCGCCTTCGCAGCCTCCGACGCACCCAGCGTGTCCAGTCCGAACAGGGCCGCTCCCACCACGGGGTTCACGTCGACCACGCGGACCACCGCGCGCGGCGCGACCTTCAGGCACCGCCGCTCGATCTCCGCGATCACCGGCGCGCCGATCCCGGTCAGCACCCCGCCGCCCAGGACGATTTCCGGCGCTTCCTCCGTCAGGTCCAGCTTCCGCAGGATCACCGCCGCGAAGACGCTGACCTCTTCGACGAACCGTGTGACGATGTCCGCCGCCACCTCGTCGCCCGCCGCCGCCACCTCGAACAACAACGGGCACAGCCCGTGGATCGACGCCGCGTCGATCTCCTCGAAGTGCAGGCCCTGCACCACGTCCAGCAGCGTCGGCTTGCCGAAGTAGGCAGCCACGGCCGGCATCAGCGCGGTCCGCGGGCCGCGGCCGTCCTCGGCGCGCACGGCCCACCACAGCGCTTCTTCGCCGAGGCGGTAACCGCCGCCCCAGTCGCCGGAAATCTTGCCCAGCGCGGGAAACCGGTGCACCCGGCCGTCCGGGCCGACGCCGGCGCCGTTGATCCCGGCGCCGCACACCACGGCCACCCCGACCCCCGCGCTGCCCGCCCGGAGCAGCGCGAGGGTGTCGTTGCCGACGACCAGCGTGTCACTCCAGCCGCGGGCCGCCAGCGCCGCGTGCAGCGCCTCCTCCTCACGCGGGAAGTCGAGCCCGGCGAGGTACGCCGACGTGTGCACGGCGAACGGCTTTTCGCCGAACCCGGGAAAAGCCGCCAGCACCAGCTCTTCGAGCGCCGCGACACACGCCGCGACGCCGACGTTCTGAGGCGACGCGCCGGGGCCGCGCGACTTCCCCAGCACCACACCGTCTTCCGAGATCACCAGGACCTCGGTCTTGCTGTTCCCGCCGTCGATGGCAATGACAGCTGGCCTCATCCGCGCGCCCAGGGCAGGTACTCGCGGTTGATCTGCACCAGGGAGTCGGCGAGCGTGTCGGCCTTCGTGTACTGGCCGACCAGCGGGTGCGCGAGCAGTGCGTCGGCCACGCGGTCGCGGCCGCCCTTGATCGCCGCCTCCAGCGCGAGGAACTCGTACGCCGTCGTCGCCGCGATGAGACCGGAGAACTGCGGCTCCACGGGCGTCTGCGGGATCGGTGTCGCACCGGAAGAGTCCACAAGGGACCGCGACTCGATCACGGCGTCGTCCGGCAGGAACGGGAATGTGCCGTCGTTGCGGACGTTCACCACGTGTTCCTCGGCCGGGCCGCCCGCGGTCAGCGCGTGCACCAGCTGCACCGCCGCCTCGGAGTAGTACGCCCCGCCACGCTTCTCGAGCGACTCCGGCTTCGTGTTCTGCTCCGGGTCGAGGTAGATCTTCAGGAGCTCTTCCTCGACGTCGGACACGACGTCCGCGCGCGGCCGCTCGGTGCGCTGCTTGGTGACCTGCTCGTCGTGCGCGTAGAAGTACTTCAGGTAGTACGACGGCACGACGTTCATCCGCCGCAACCACTTCTCCGGCACACTAACCTCGTTGGAGAGGTAGTCCAGGTGCTTCTCCAGCAGCTCGGGCAGCCGGTCGACACCGTCGACGAGCGCGCCACGCTCCCAGCTCAGGTGGTTGAGCCCGGTGTGGACGAGCTTGACGTCGTCCGCGCCGACCCCGAGCAGCTTCCCGAACTGGCGCTGGAGGTTGATCGCGACGTTGCACAGCCCGACCGCGCGGTGCCCCTCGTTGAGCAGCGCCCGCGTGACGATGCCGACCGGATTGGTGAAGTTGACGATCCACGTGTCGTCACCGGCGATCTTGCGGACGCGGTCGGCGATGTCGAGCACCACCGGCACCGTGCGCAACGCCTTCGCGAGCCCGCCCGCACCGGTCGTCTCTTGCCCGACGCAGCCGCAGGCGTGCGGGAACGTCTCGTCGGAGCGCCGCGCCCGCTGCCCGCCGACGCGCAGCTGGATCAGCACCGCGGACGCGCCGTCGACGCCTTCTTCCAGCGACTGCGTGGTCCGCACCTGGGCGGGGTGACCGGCGTGCGAGAGCAGCCGCTGGCTGAACCCGCCGACCGCCTCGACGCGGTAGGCGTCCGGGTCGACCAGCACGATCTCGTCGACGTCCAAAGTGGACCGGCGACCGGCGATCCCGTCGATCAGCTCCGGCGTGTAGGTGGACCCGCCACCGACGACTGCCAGCTTCATCCCTTGACTCCCGTGAATGTGATGCCCTTGACGAACGACTTCTGGGCGAAGATGAACAGCACGATCACCGGCGCCATGATCAGCGCGGTCGCCGCCATCGTCATGTTCCACTCGACGTGGTGCATGCCGCGGAAGGACGCGATCGCCAGCGACAGCGGCCAGTTGTCCTGGCTCTCGCCGGTGTAGAGCAGCGGCCCGAAGTAGTCGTTCCAGGTGAACAGGAAGCAGAACATCGCGGTGGCCGCGATCCCCGGCTTGGCCATCGGGATCAGCACCCGGTACATCGCCTGGAACTCGTTGCAGCCGTCGATCTTCGCCGCTTCCAGGTAGTCCTTCGGAATGGTGAGGAAGAACTGCCGGAGCAGGAAGATCGAGAACGCGTCGAAGAAGAAGTACGGCACGATCAGCGGCACGAGCGTGCCGGTGAAGCCGAGCCGCACCCACAGGTCGTACAGCGGCACGACGGTGACCTGCGGCGGCAGCAGCATCGCCGCCACCGTCAGCATGAAGAACAGGTTCTGCCCGCGCCACCGCAGTTTCGCCAGCGCGTACGCCGCCGGGATCGCCGAAAGCAGCGCGCCCACCGTCGCCAGCCCCGAGTACAGCAGGCTGTTGCCGAAGTACTCCAGCAGCGGCGCCTTCCGGAACACCTCGACGAAGTTCTCGAAGTGCCATTCGGACGGCCACAGGCTCGCCGTCATCGCCTGGTCGCTCTTCATCACCGCGGTGAGGAACACGAACAGCAGTGGCAGCACGAAGATCACGCCGAGCGCGATGCCGATCGCGTGGGTCGCGATGTAGGCCAGCCGCTTGTCCCAGCTGTGCTTGAACCGCACCTTCGGCGGCACGCCCGCCGGTTTCTGCGGCGCTTCGGCCAGTGCGGTCATGCCCCCTCCTCCTGGTGCTGGGACTTCCGGAGCTGCCGCACGAGAATCCACGTGAAGGCCGCGCTCACGATGAACAGCAGCACCGCCATGGCCGCCGCGTAACCCATGTTGAAGTAGCGGAAACCCTGGACGTACAGCCAGATCGGGTACGTCAGTGTCGAGTTCTGCGGCGCCCCGATGAGTTTCGAGTTGCCGGCGACGTCGGCCGTCCCCGCCGAGGCGGACGCCGCGACGATCGCCTGCGTGAAGAACTGCAGCGCGTAGATGATCGAGTTGACCACGCCGAACAGCAGCACCGGCGAGATCGACGGCAGCGTGACGTGCCAGAACTTGCGCACCGCACCGGCGCCGTCGAGCTCCGCGGCCTCGTACTGCTCGTTCGGGACGTCGAGCAGCGCGGCCAGGATGATGATCATCAGCTCGCCGGAGCCCCACAGCGCCAGCAGCGTCAGCGCCGGCTTCGACATCGCCGGGCTGTTGAACCAGAGCCCGCCGTCGATGCCGACAAGCCGCAGGAACCGGTTGACCGGCCCGAACTCCGGGTTGAACACGAAGACGAAGGCCAGCGTCGCCGCCGCGGGCGGGGCGAGCGTCGGCAGGTAGCACAGGGTCCGGACGAGCCCGACCCCCGACTTGAGCCGCGAGATCACCGACGCGATGCCGAGGGAGAACGTCACGCGGCAGACGGTCAGGACGACCACCAGCCACAGCGTGTTGTACGCGGCGGTGCCGACCAGCGGCTCGCTGGTGAACATCCGGACGTAGTTGTCGAACCCGATGAACTGCGGCGGGTTGATCAGGTCGTAGCGGGTGAAGGAGTAGTAGACCGTGGCGATCAGCGGGTAGCCGAAGAAGATCAGGAACCCGAGGAACGCCGGGGCCATGAAGAAGAAGACGGTCCGGCGGCGCTTGGCCCGGCGGGCCCCCGCCCGCGCCTGGTCAGGCGCGGCCGGGGAACCGTCGGTCTTCGCGGAGAGGGTGCGGGGCGAGGCGGTCTTCACCGCCGAGGCCCCATCGGACAGAGTCATCCGCCCGCGCCCTTTTGCTTCAGTTCGTCGTCGATCTGCGCGTCCACCTTCTTCAGGCCCTCGGTCAGATCGGGCACCGAGCCGGCCTGCCACTTCTCGGCGAAGTCGTTGACCGCCTTGAGGTGCGCGTCCCCGATCGGGGTGGTCTGGTTCGCGACGAGCTTGCCGCTGTCGTAGATGTCGAGGAACGTCTTGAACTGCGGCTGCAGGTCCAGCTTCGGCGAGGTGAGCGAAGCCTTGGTGCTGGGCACGTTCTTCAGGCCGTTGGCCATGTCCACCAGGGTGTCGGTGTCCAGGGTGACCTGCTTGACGAGCTCCCACGCGGCGCCGGGGTTCTTGGCGCCCTTGGGGATCGCGATGATCGTGCCGGTGGTGAAGCCGCCGCCGTAGTGGTCGGCCATGCTGTCGAGCACCGGCGCGGGCGCGGTGGCGTAGTTGAGGGTCGGCGCCTGGTCCTTGAGGAACGCGGTGCGGAACTCACCGTCGTAGATCATCGCCAGCTTGCCCTTGTGGAAGCCGTTGTCCGCGGAGTACTCGTCCCCGAGCCCGGCCTTGAACTGCTCGACCTTGTCGTGGCCGCCGAGGAAGTCGATCATCTTCTTCTGGAACTCGAACATCGACTTCCAGCCCGGGTTGCTGGCGAGGTCCGACTTGCCGTCCGGGCCGAGGAACGGCGCGCCGAAGTTCGGCGCCCAGTACTGGGCCTGGTTGGCGTAGAACGGCATCGACGGCAGGAAGCCGGCGACCTTGATCGAGCCGTCCGGGTTGAACTCGGTGAGCTTCTTGGCGTCCTCGAACCACTCCGTGGTGGTCTTCGGCGGCGAGGTGATGCCCTTCGCCGCGAACATGTCCTTGTTGTAGTACAGGCCGTAGACGTCGGCGAGCATCGGCATCGCGCACCGCTTGCCCTGGTACTCGGTGTAGTTGCGGACCGCCTCGGGGATCTGGTTGAGGTCGATCTTGTCGCGCTCGATGTAGGGCTTCAGGTCCTGGAAGCTGCCGGTGGAGCACCAGGCGCCCAGGTTGTCGGTGTAGAAGGAGATCGCGACGTCGGGCGGGTTGCCGCCGCGGATCGACTGGGTGAGCTTGTCGTCGTCCTGGTTGCCCTCGTGCTTGATCTCGATGTTCGGGAACTTCGCCTTGAGCTTGTTCAGGCCGGCGGTGACCACGCCGTACTCGCGGTCGGTGAACTTGGAGTACACGGTGATCGTGAGCTTGTCGTCCTTGCCGGGCGCGGCCGCGGCGTCACCCCCGCTCGGGGCGGCGGCACCGGAACAGGCGCTGGTCAGCAGAACGGACGCCGCGGCGGCGGCCGCTAGCAGGGCGCCTCGGCGGATCCGGGTGGTAGGGGGCATGGCCCTCCTCCTCATCGGTTGGGCTACTCGGTCGGGGACGGGGCGGGACGGGTTCTTCCGGCCTCGGGCCGGCGCGACCCGAGGAGCGTGGGGGTGACAACGCCGAAGACGTCCTCACGGGTCTTGGCGAGCGCGGACTGCAGCGCGCCCGCGCGGACGGCGTTGCCCTGCACGGAAGCGCAGCCGACGGGCGTGCGCGGCAGGACCAGTTCGTGCAGCCGGTCCTGCACCAGGGCGGCGAAGTCCTCACCGCCGGCGCGGCTGGTGTCCCCGCAGAGCAGCACAAGCTGCGGGTCGGCGACCGCGACGAGGTTGGCGATGCCGCCGGCGACCCGCCGGGCGAGGTCGACGAGGAACGGATGGCCCTTTTCGGCCTTGCCGACGGCTTCCCAGGCGGTCTCGGCCTTGATGCCGTGTGCGGCGGCGAGGCGGCAGACCGCGGGCGAGTCGACCAGGTTGCCGAACCGCGCGCCGGCCTCGGGCCAGACGTCGCCGGTGTCGACGGTCGCGGCGTCGGGCACGCGCATCCAGTCGATCTCGCCCCCGCCGCCGGTGGCGCCGCGCAACAGCCGGCGGCCGATCACCACCGCGCCGCCGACCCCCTCGGAGATCCACACCATGACGAAGTCGTCGACGTCCTGCGCCTTCCCGGCACTCATCTCCTCGACGGCGACGAGGTTGACGTCGTTCTCGATCAGGACGTCGACCCCGAGCTCGTCGCTGAGCTTCTGCGGGACGTCGAAGCCGAGCCAGCCGGGGATGTGCGGGGCGGAGGAGAGCAGGCCGGTCCGCGGGTCGAACGCGCCTTGCGCGCCGATCACGACGTGGGCGAGCTCCTGGCGGGTGATCCCGGCCGCGGCGGTGACGTGGTTGAGCGCCTCCCCGAAGGTCCCGACGACGTCGGCGCCCTCGTGGACGGGCAGCGGGGTCCGATGTTCGGCGAGCACGATCCCGGCGACATCGGCGACGACGAAGTCCGCGACGTGCGGCGTGAGGTCCACGGCGGCGACGAACGCGAGTCCGCCGTTGGCCGCCCAGAGCTGGGCGCGCGGCCCGCGGCCACCACCCCGCACGCCGGCCTTCATGACGAGGTTGTCCAGCTCGAGCCGGGTGATGAGCTGCGCGGTGGCGGGCTTGGAGAGGCCGATGGCGAGCTCCAGCTCGGCACGCGTGAGCGGGCCCTCCCGGAGGAGGACCTCGATGGCCGCGCGATCGTTGATCTCGCGCAGCATCCGCGGGCTACCGGCTCGCACTGTCGTCGCTCCCGACTTAATTAGGATACTTTACAGACGGTTTCCGGGGACTGTAGTGAGCCGGGGCACAGCCGTCAACGGGCTCCGGAAACGGGCAGGTAACGCTTGGGGCCGCACTGGGCCACGTGGCGGAAACACGTTCGGCCGCGCCGGTGGGCCTGGTCAGCGGATTTCTGGTTGCGGTGGCGAGGACTCTGGAGGCATGACCTCGACCGTCCCGCCTCCGGATGTGCTCGGGTGCCCGGTGCCGATCGCGCGGTTCGTCGCGCGGACGGACGTCGCCGTGGTCGCGCTGCAGCACGTTGTCGCCTACCCGGCGGGGTGTGCCTTCACCGTGCACCTGAGCGTCCGGCGCGGATCCTTGGACGCGGCGACCTGGGACGGCATCGACAGCGGTCACGCGGGCGGGTTCCCCGGCCCGTCGGACGCGGGCCTGCAGTTCCGGGTCAGCCGGGGAGCGTTGGTGGAGGTCGGCGGCGGAGCGAGCTACGACGACCGGCGCTACCGGGGTGACCGGCAGCTTTGGTTGAGCCCACTGCCGGCGGAGCCGTTCGAGTTCAGCGTGGAGTGGCGAAAGGTCGGCCTCGACCGCACCGCCACCACGATCGACGGCCGGGCGATCGCCGAAGCGGCGGCGGACGCCCAGCCGTACTGGCCTTGAGGAGTGAATTCAGGAATGTCCGAAGAGATGTTCAAGGCAGGTCGAGACCAGCTGGTGACAACCATCCACACATTGCTGGCCGAGTGGCAGGACGGCCCTCCGGACTGGGAGAACGACACCCTGCCGCGTTATCTGGATGCACTGGCCGCATGGCTTCAGGGCAGCGAGGGCTACTTCGCGAACCAGGGCCGCCCGATCCCCGCCGATGGCTGGGAGATCATCCGGGTGGCCCTGGAAGCGGCGACGATCTACGAGTAGGGGCTACTCCTCCGCGTCCGCCCAGGCCTTGAGCATCACGCGGGCGATGGACGAGTTGCCCGGCAGGATGATCTCCGCCGCGCCGTCCGCGATGGGCGTCGGGCGCGCACCTTCGTTCCGGAGCTGGCTGTTCGCGAACGCCTCACGGACTTCCGCGCGCGACACCCACAGCGCCTCTTCGATCTCGCCGTCCGCCGGGACCAGTGGCAACGACCGGTCCGCGCGGGCCGTGAAGCCCAGCATGATCGACCGCGGGAACGGCCACGGCTGGCTGCCGAGGTAGCGGACGTCGGAAACCACGGCGCCCACCTCTTCGCGGATCTCGCGCAGGACGCACGCCTCCAGCGACTCCCCCGCCTCCACGAACCCGGCCAGCACCGAATACCGCCCGGCCGGCCAGATCGGCTGGCGGGCCAGCAGCACGTGGGAGCCGTTCGTCCCCTCTTGCGAGTGGACCAGGCAGATCACTGCCGGGTCCGTGCGGGGGTACTCCTCGCGGCCGTCGTTGGTGCACTTGCTCGCCCAGCCGAACTGGATCAGCTCGGTCGGGTGCCCGCAGCGCGTGCAGAACTTGGCCTGGCGACGCCAGTTCCGCAGCGCCTGCGCCGTGGTGAACAGCCCTGCCGACGTGTCGTCCAGCAGGTCGCCGTACCCGCGCAGCTCGACCCAGATCTCGCCGTCGGCACTCGGGACCTCTTCGACGAACCCCCAGCTGCCCGCCATCTTCACCGTGCCGGCGTCACCGGACGGCCCGCCCGGCAGCGACCAGTAGTCGGTGTCCTGCCACTCGCCGAGGAACACCGCGTCGGCCGGCGGCTCCGACCCGAAGTCGATCGCCTTCCGGAACGCCAGCACCGGCGAGCCTTCGACGACCGGGGTGCGCCCGGTGTCGTCCAGCAGGACGACCCGGGCGTCGGCCCAGCGCGACAGCAGCCGCGAGGGGTTGGTGCGCAAGCCCTCCTGGCGGTCCACAGTGGACCGCGACAGGGTGGGCAGGTCACCCAGGGAGAACGGGACGGACATCAGGCCGGCTCGCCCACTACGACGTCGCCGAGGGACAGCAGCTTGCGTTCCAGCACACCCGCGTCACCGACCACCACACCGGTGAACCGCTTGGGGGCGAAGAACTTCAGCGCCGCGTCGGCCACCTCCTCGGCGGTCACCGCGGCGACCCGCGCCGGGTGCTCGTTCAGCCACTCCAGGCCCAGCCCGGTCGAGGCCAGCGCCAGCACCTGCCCGGCCAGCCCGGACTGCGACGACGTCGAGGTCAGCAGCGAGCCGATCGCGTACTGCCGCACCGACTCCAGCTCGTCGCCGGCCGGCGGGACCTGGCCGAGGCGGCCCAGCTCGTAGCGGGTCTCCAGCAGCGCCGGCGCGGTCGCCACGGTGGCGGTGTCCGCGTCGACGTTGACCACGGCCGTGCCGTCGGTGAACTCGAAGCCGGAATGCGCGGAGTAGGTGTACCCCTTGTTCTCGCGGATGTTCTCGACCAGCCGCGACGAGAAGTACCCGCCGTAGGCCAGGTTCGCCAGCTGCAGAGCGGCGTAACCCGGGTCGGTGCGCGGCACGGTCTGCGCCGAGAGCCGGATCTGCGACTGCACGGCCCCGGCGCGCGGCACCAGCAGCACGTCCGGCCCGGTCAGGTCCGGCAGCGGCGGCAGCCGGACGGCGGACCGGTCCGAAGCCCAGCCGCCGAGCACCTTCTCCAGGTCGCCGATGACGCCCTGCGGGTCGATGTCGCCGACCAGCACCAGCACGGAACCCCGCGGCAGCACCGAAGCCCGGTGCAGCGCGCGGACCTGCTCGGGGGTCACGACCGCGACGTCTTCGGCGCGCGGCACCTCACGCGTCGCCGGGTGGTCGCCGTAGCGGTGCTTCTGCAGGGCCTCGCGCGCGATCGTGCGCGGCTGGGTGCGAGAGACGGCGATCCGCTCGACGAGCCGCTCCTTCTCGCGGGCGATCTCGTCGTCGGCGTAGGTGGCGCCGGTGAGCGCGTCGGCGAGCACGTCGAGGAACGTCGGCAGCTCGGCGGCGAGCGCGGAACCGGTCAGCACCAGGCGTTCCGGGTCGACGCCGACGCCGATGTCACCGCCGATCAGCGCCAGTTCGGTGTCGATGTCGATGCGGCTGCGGCGGGCGGTGCCGGTGAGGATCGTCTCGGCGAGCACCTCGGCGGTCGCCGGGTGCAGCGCGTCGTCACCCGCGAACGGGATCCACAGCCGCGCCTCGGTCATCGGCACCGTCGCCTTGCGCACGGCCACGACCCGCAGGCCGTTGCTCAGCTCGGTGTCCACATGGGACAGATCACCGGCGACCCGCTGCTCGCCCAGCGGGGGCAGCGGGCGCGGCCCCTGCGCGGTGCGGCCGATCTCCTCGGCACTGCGGTGCGTTGCAGAAGTCACTGCTCGTTGGTCCCTTCCGAAGCGGGCTTGACCACCAGGACGGCGCGCGCGTCGGGGCGCAGCGCCTTCGCCGCCGCCGAAACGGCTTCCGAGGTGACGGCGGACATCCGGTCCGCAAGCTTGTACACCAGCGACGCGTCGCCGTAGAGCAGCTCGAACGAGCCGAGCGCCAGCGTCCGGGACACCAGCCTGTCGTGCTCCGAGTGCAGGCTCGCCGTCCAACGGGCGGTGACCTTGCGCAGCTCCTGCTCGTCCGGCGGGTTCTCGGCGATCTTCTCGAGCTCGTCGTCCAGCGCGGCGAGGACCCGCTCGCGCGGCACCTCGTGCGGGTGGATCAGGGTGATGGTGAACGTGTCCGGGTCGCGGGCCTCGAACGGGCCGAACAGCCCGGCGCCGGCGCCGATGTCGACGACCAGCGGCTCGCGGTGCACCAGCCGCTGCTGCAGGCGGGAGCCGTCGCCGTCGGTCAGCACACCGGCGAGCACGAGGTAGGCCAGGTAACCGTCGACGTCGTTGATCGGGTCCGGCATGCGGTAGCCGATGCCGAGCGCGGGCAGCGGGGCGTGCGGGTCTTCGACCTCACCGCGCAGCTCGGTGGTCGGCAGCGGTTCGGCGAAGGACGGCCGCTGCGGCGCGGGCCGGTGCGGGACGTCGCCGAAGTGCTGCTCGATCAGCTTCTTGGCGTTGTCGACCTCGAAGTCACCGGCCACCGTGAGCACGGCGTTCGCCGGCGAGTAGTAGGTGTCGAAGAACGCCGCGCAGTCTTCGACCGTCGCGCTCTCGAGGTCCTCGAAGCCGCCGTAACCGTTGTGCGCGTTGGGGAACGTCGAGTACAGGACCGGCGGCAGGGTGATCCACGGGAACCCGCCGTACGGCCGGTTCAGCACGTTGAGCCGGATCTCCTCCTTGACGACGTCGATCTGGTTCGCCAGGTTCTCGGCGGTCAGCTTCGGCGCGCGCATCCGGTCGGCTTCGAGGAACAGCGCGCGCTCCAGCGCGGCGCTCGGGAGCACCTCGAAGTAGTCGGTGTAGTCCGGGTGGGTGGACCCGTTGAAGGTGCCGCCGCTGGACTGCACGTGCCGGAAGTGGGCGAGCTTCTCGAGGCTCTCGGAGCCCTGGAACATCAGGTGCTCGAAGAGGTGCGCAAATCCGGTGCGCCCCTCCGGCTCGGAGCGGAAGCCCACGTCGTAGTGCACGCTGACACCGACCACGGGCGCGGTCGCGTCGGGTGCCAGTACCACGCGCAGACCGTTGTCTAGGGTGTATCGGACGAGCTCGGGATCGGCCATGGCCCCACCCTACGACGGCTCGGCGCCTCCTGGCTTCCCGGCTGGCGGGTGAGAACCGGTGTCCTGACCCACGGCTTCGAGGAGCCGGCCGCGGCGGGCGGCGGCGAAGGTGCCGGCGAGCGCGTTCGCGAAGGATCCGGCCTGGTCAGGGGTGACGTCGCCGGCGTGCCAGTACACCGGCGGCGGGTGGTCGAGAGTGTCGAAAGCGGCCACCCAGGGGCTTAGTTCGCCCAGAGCGAGCGCGTACGGCAAGCCGCGTGAGAACACCAGTTCGCGCTGCGGCTTCGTCAGGTCTCCGGGCCGCACCGATGTCAGCTTCGCGCCGACCCCGCGCAGGCGTCGCGCCACGTCGGCGCCGGCCCGCCGCCGCGCGGGCAAGGCGGCCGAAACCCCGGCAGCTGCGGCCCCGGCCAGCACGAGGATGACGCCGAGCTGGGCGTAGCCGACGGTCAGCGCGAGCAGCACGGTCAGGAACACGCCGTAGAAGACGACCCGGAGCCCGGCGCGGCCGAGCCGCCGCGTGGTGAACCAGCCGCGCCGGACGACGTCGGCCCGCAGCTCGTCCGGTGGGACGTCCACGTGCCGCCGGCGGAGTTCGGCAAGCGTCACCGAATCCTCGGGCACGACCGCTTCGAAGACGGCTCGCTCGAAGGGCGTCAAGTGCTCGTCGGCCGGATTGCGGCGGGTCAGCTGCCAGCCGTCGTCCTCGGCGCTGACCCAGAGGTAGTTGCGGACGGCGAGGTCGAGCACCGTCGCGGCCAGGTCGGCGGGCCCGGCGCGGCCGTCCAGCAGGACGCCGGTGTGGCCCGGCAGCACACCTTCCGGTGACGCGAACTCGCCGTCCGCCGAGACCAGCTCGGCCTTCCGCGGCTCCCCCGCGGCGGCGTCACGGCGGCGTGCGAGCCAGACGAACGCCGCCGCGGCCAGCAGCAGTGCGCCGAAGCCGGCCCAGGCCCAGCCGACCGGGGTGGTGAGGACAAACGCGCCCGCGAATGTCTTGGCGGGAACCAGGCGCGCGTTCGCCGGGACGGCGCCCGCCGGCAGCTCGACGGTGGTGGTCATCCGCTGCCCCGCGAGGAGGTTCTGCTGACTGAACCGCGTCAGCCCGGCGTGGTCGATCTGCGCCGCGCCGCACTGGAAGTCCGAGTCCGGCGGGCCGGCCAGGCAGTCGACCGCGGTCGGGATCTTCGGGGTGGCGAGGGAGGCGCGGAGGAACTTCAGCTCGGCGCTCCAGCCGCCGGCCAGTTCCCAGGTGACCCGGTCGCCGTCGACCGCACCGTCCACTGTGTACCGGAAGATCGAGGTGCCCGGCGGCAGGTGGACGGTGAACGCGTCCTGGTCCACCGACGCCGTCCCGCGGCCTTCGATGACGACGTCGCGAATGCCGTAGACGCGGTCGCGGTGGTGCGGCGCCGCAACGCGCAACGGGACCCGGCGGTCCATCGTCATGCCTTCGGGCACCGAAACCGCCTCGGCGACCGACAGCGAGCCGTCACGCTCCAGCTTGAGCTGGATCTCGGCGCTCTGCGGCAGCGCGGGCAGCGGCGGCTGGTCCTGCGCGGGCACCGGCGCGGCGGCCAGGAACAGCGCCAGCACCGCCCCGGCGAGCACGGTCAGCGGGACGCGGTGGCGCGGCGGGACTCGGTCAGCAGCCCGTCGAGCGCGGTCAGGAACGACGGGAAGTGCGCGCCGAACCGGCGCAGGTCGCGGTCGGCCTCCATGCCGCCGTACCAGTACAGCCCGGCCGAGCCGTCCGACGCCGGGTTGAGCGCGGCGAAGGCGCCTAGCCAGCGTTCGGTGTCACCCAGCACCACCGCGTACGGCAGCGACCGGGAGAACACCAGCTCGCGGTCGGCCGGCGGGATGTCCTCGGCCTTGGCGGTGTGCAGGTAGTCGAGCAGGCCGCGGACCTGCCCGGCCAGCACCCGGCCACGCGCGGTGCGCGACGGCAGCAGCGCGGCCGCGGCAGCGACGGCGAGCCCGGCGAGGGCGACCGCGACACCGATGAGCGCGTCGCCGATGGTGAAGGTGAGCACCGCGGTGGTGACCAGGCCGAGCGCGAAGATGCCGGCGCCGAGCCAGGTCAGCCGGCCGCGGGCGGTGTCCGGGCGGCGGGAGAACCAGCGCTTGGTGACGACGTCGGTGTACATCGCGTCGCTGATCCGGCGCAGGTCGAGCCCGCCGCGGGCGCGCAGCTGCGACACCAGCACGGTCTCGGTGCCGTCCGGCAGCAGCGTGTCGTAGACGGCGCGCTCGAAGTCGTGGAGGTGCTCGTCCGGCGGGTTGCGGCGGGCGAGCTGCCAATCCTGTCCGTGGGGCCCCGGCACTTCGGCGAGCCAGAGGTAGTTGCGGACGGCCAGATCGACGACGGTGGCGCTGATGTCGACAACGTCCACCGTCTCGTCGACGACCGTGCCGACCTGCCCGGGCAGCACGCCGTCCGGGCTCGCGAAGAAGACACGGTCACCGTCGCGCAGCAGCACCTCGACCGGGCCGGTGGTGGTGTGCAGCGCACCGGCGTCCGCCTTGCGGCGACGCCACACGAAAACCGCGCCGGCGACGAGGAACAGCAGCAGGACGGCGAAGACGATCCCGGTCAGCGGCGTCAGCGCGAAGGCGTTGGCCAGCAGGCCGATGTCGGCGAACACCGCGTTGACCGGCGTGGTGCCCGCCGGCAGGCCGACGAGCAGGTCGACCCGGTCGCCGGGCTGGACGTCGTTCTGTTCGAGGCGCACCACACCGGTGTGGTCGAGCTCGGCGAGCGTGCAGCGCTGGTTCGAGCCGATCGGGCCGGCGAAACAGTCCACAGGGGACAGTTGCGGCGACGGCGCGAGGAAGGACGCGGTGAGCTTCGCCAGCGGCGTGTCGAAACCGCTCGCGACCTGCCAGCGGACCTGCTGGCGGCCGCTCTGGTCGGCGACCGCGCCGTCGACCAGGTAGGTGACGGTCGAGGTGCCGCCGGTGAAGGTCAGGACGAGCTGGTCGCCGGTGACCTGGCCGCTCGCGGCGCCTTCGGTCTTGACGTCGCGAACGGTGAAGACGCGGTCCTGGTCGTCACTCGCGGCGACGCGCAACGGGACGCGGGAGGTGAGCTGCTGCCCGCCGGGGACGGTGACCTTCTCGGTGACGGAGAGGGCGCCGTCGCGGAGGACCTTGAGCGCGACGTCCGCACTGGGGCCGTCCGCGGGCCGCACCTCGTTGCCGGTGAGCGGCTGCGGTTTCTTGACCAGGTCGCTCGGCGCGTCGGGCAGGGGCGGCCCGGCCGACGGCCCGTCCTGCGCGGCGGCGGGCCCGGCGGTGATCAGCACGACCGCGACGGCCGCCGCGGTCGTGGTCCCCCATTTCCTCAACACAGCACCACACCCTAGAGCACGCGATCTATGCTGACGCCCGGAACGGCGCAATCACCGCAGGTACGCCGGTTCCGACGGGGAAATCGCACGGGGGGTTCCACTCGATGACGCAAGGCCCGCAGGGCCCGGGTCCGCACGACCCGCGCCGTCCGCTGCCACCACCCGGACGGCCGCCGTTGCCGCCACCGGGCGTGCGGCCGCTGCCGCCGGGCCGGCCGGGCCAGGCACCGCAGGGTCCGGGCGGGCAGCCGCAGCAGGGTCCGGGCCGGGGCGGGCAGCCGAACCCGGTACCCGGCGGACCTCCAGGCCAGCCGCCGCACGGGCCGGGCGGCGCTCCGGGCCAGCCATCGCAGGGTCCGGGCCGGGGCGGGCAGCCGAACCAGCCACCCGGCGGCGCACCCCACGGCCAGCCGCCGCGAGGCCCGGGCCGGCCGCAGCCTCCGCACGGACCGCAGGGCACCCGGGGCATGCCCGTGCAGGGACCGCCGACCGGGCCGTACCCCCAGCCCGGCGGCCCGACCGGCCCCTTCACCCCACCGCCGCCCGGCACTCCCCTGCCGCCGCCGGCCGCGGCCCGGCCGCCCGTCTTCACCCCCGGTTACGCCGGACCGCCCCCGGGCGCGCCCTTCGGTCCGCGGTTCGCCCCCGGCTACCGGCCCTACGTCGCCAAGAAGTCCAACGCCGGGATCATCGTCGCCGTTGCGATCATCGGGATCGTCGCCGTGGTCGGCGGGCTCATCGCGGCCGTCGCGCTGACCGGCGGCGACAAGCGCCACGTCGCCGACGCCGGTTACTCCAGCACCTACCCGACCGAAACCACCGAGACGACCGAAGAGACCACCGAAACGACGTCGTCGACCGAATCGACGGAACGGACGACCAGCCGCACCTCCGAGCGCGAAACGCCGACGTCACAAACGCCGTCCGGCCCGCGCCCGGTCGCGCGCACCCGGGACAACCCGCTGTTCGAGAGCCCGGACTACGGCCTGCAGAACATCCCCTGCTCGCTGAGCCGCTGGGCGACCGACCAGAACAGCGCCCAGCGGTTCTTCCAGTCCGGCATCGCCTGCCTCGACGCGATGTGGTCGAAGATGCTCGGGGCGGCGGACCTGCCGTTCAAGTCGCCGAGCCTGTCGGTGCCGCGGTCGATCTCCGAATCGTCGACGCCGTGCGGCAGCGGCGGCACGACCACCGGGGTCACGCCGTTCTACTGCCCGTCGAACACCACGATCTACATGCCGATGGACCGCATCGAGCTCGACGTGTGGGGCAACCACCCCGGCCCGTACCTGTCGATCCTGGCCCACGAGTACGGCCACCACGTGCAGAACATGTCCGGCATCACCGAGGCGTACGGCGACCAGCGCTACGACGCGGGCGCCGACTCGGCGATCGGGCTGGAGCTGTCGCGGCGCATGGAACTCGAGGCGCAGTGCTTCTCGGGGATGTTCCTCGGCTCGGCGTCGGTCTCCGGCGGCTCGGTCGACAAGAACATCTACAACGAAGCCTGGAACGCCCAGGACCGCGGCGACGACTACTCCCGCAACGGCAAGCACGACCACGGCAGCGCCAGGCACAACATCTCCTGGTGGCAGCACGGCGCGACGACCAACCGCAACCAGCAGTGCAACACGTGGGCTTCGGCGTCCGGAGACGTGTCCTAGCGGGCCCGGTTCAGCTCGGCGGTGTGAAGGGGTTTTCGACCGGAGCCGGAGCCGGGGTCCCGGACGGCGGTGTCGGCAGGTCCGGCTGGGCCGCGACCGGCTGCGCCATCGAGGCGACCTGCGCACCGGCCGAGTGACCCGCGTGCAGGAAACCCGGCTGGCCCGGCGAAGGCGTCGCGTGAGCCTGGGCCCGCGCCGCCTCGTGCGCCTGGAACGCCCGGGCGTGGTCACGGCGCCGCCGCTCCGCCAGCACCGCCGCCAGGAACGCCCACGGCGGGACCCCGGGCGGCACCGGCGTGCCCAGCGCGTTGCCCACCTGCTGCGCGAGCCCCCAGCCGAGCGCCTCCGCCGCTTCCGGCCGCAGCTGGCCGAACCGCGCGAGGAACTGGCGGCTCGCCAGCGCGAGGTCGTCCGGCAGGCGCGTCAGGTCGAGCTGCGCCGCCCAGCCCTCGAGGCCGGGCGGCATGCCGATCGCCGGGTAACCCGCGCTTTCCGGCACGCGCTCGCGCACGACCAGCGTCCCGGCCAGGAAGTCGCCGACGCGGCGGCCGTCGGAGGAGCACAGCGACACGATCACCGCGACCGCGCCGAACAGCCCGAGCGTCCAGAAGTCGACGACGAACCCGGCGAGCCCGCGCACCAGCGCGTGCCGGAACCGGATCGGCCCGCCGTCGACGCGCACCACCCGCAGCCCGACCGCCAGCTTGCCCAGCGAACGGCCGCGCGAGAGCGTCTCGAACAGCACCGGGTAGCCGACCATGATCAGCACCAGGAACACCAGGATCAGGGTCAGCGCGAGCGCTTCGTCGTCGGCCGGCACCGCGAACGTCAGCACCAGCACCGCGCCCAGCAGCAGCGCGAACTGCACGAGCACGTCCAGCGCCATCGCCAGCGCGCGGCTGGCGAGCTTGGCCACGCGCAGGTCCAGGACCACGGCTTCGCCGGTGACCAGCTCGGATTCCTCTCCCACGCAGCCCAGCCTAGCGGCGGGGCCCGGCAGATAGGGTGAGCGCGGGAGGTGCCAGCGTGGATGTGGACGTCTTCGTCGCGACGCACACGGCGGAGTGGAACCGGCTCGGCGAGCTGACCCGCCGCGGCGGCAAGCTGACGGGGGCCGAGGCCGACGAGCTGGTGACGCTCTACCAGCGGACCGCGACGCACCTGTCGATCGTCCGGTCGGTCGCGCCGGACCCGGCGCTGATCGGGCGGCTGTCCGGGCTGGTCGCGCGCGGCCGGAGCGCGATCTCGGGGTCGCACAACCCGGCGTGGCGCGAGGTCGCGCTGTTCTTCACGCGCCGCTTCCCCGCCGCGGTGTACCTGTCACGGCGCTGGTGGATCCCGGCCGCGCTGGTGTCGATCGCGGTGATGGCGGTGATCGCCGTCTGGGTCGCGGGTGACCCGCACGTCCGGGCGTCGATCGCGACGCCGGACGAGCTGAACCAGCTGACCAAGCCCGGCGGCGAAGCCGAGAGCTACTACTCGACCGGGCCGGCGACGTCGTTCGCCGCGCGCGTGTGGACGAACAACGCCTGGGTGGCGGCGACCTGCCTGTTCCTCGGCGTCGCGCTGGGCCTGCCGGTGATCGGCGCGCTGTGGCTGAACGCGCTCAACGCCGGGCTGATCATCGGCGCGATGAGCGCGGCGGGCCGCGGTGACGTGATGATCGGGCTCCTGCTGCCGCACGGCCTCCTGGAGCTGACGGCGGTGTTCGTCGCGGCGGGCACCGGGCTGAAGCTCGGCTGGACGGTGATCGATCCCGGCCGCCGGTCCCGCACCGCCGCGCTGGCGGAGCAGGGCCGGTCGGTGGTGGTGATGGCGCTCGGGCTGGCGTGTGTGCTGTTCGTGTCCGGCCTGATCGAGGCGTTCGTGACGCCGTCCGGCTGGCCGACGTGGGTACGCGTCGGCATCGGCGTGGTGGTCGAAGTGGCTTTCCTGGTCTACGTTTTCACGCTCGGCCGGCGTGCGGCCCGCGACGGCGAGGTCGGCGATCTCGACGCGCGCGACACCGGGGACGCGCTGCCCGAGTCAGCATAGGCACGAGCCTTCGAAGGCGATCGACGATCCGTCGTCGAGGCTTGCCGTGCCGACGAACCGCGCCTCGAACTCGCCCGGCTCGGTCAGGGTCAGCTTCGGGCTCGACGCGGAGCCGTCCGCGCCGGTCTTCGCGGCCGCCGTTTCGCTGCCGCCTTCGAAGACCAGCACGTTCTTCGGGCGCGCCGCGCGGACGTAGAAGTTCACCGGCACGTCGGCCGCGGGCTGGCCGTTCTCGCCGATCACCCGCACGACGAACGGCGCGCCGGGATCCTTCGACGCGAGGCGCTGGCCGTTGCCGGACAGGATCGCGAGTGTCCGGCCGCCGGCGGCCCAGGTGTTCGCGATGCCGGTGAGCGAGCAGACTTCCTGGTACAGCCGGGCTCCCGCGGTCGCGCCTTCGGCGGTGAGGCAGCGCGCGGTGGCGACGTTCGCGATCTCGACGAGCCCCGGCAGCCCCGCGACGCGCCGCCAGGCCTGGTGCTTGTCCTTGTCGTCACAGGCGGCGAGCTTGACCGCGACACCGTCGACCGGGCTGACCGCGGTCAGGCACTGTCCACTCGGGACACTCACGAAGTGCTGGGACGTCTTGTCGTACTTCCACTTCGCGTTCGGATCGGCCGCATCGGCGATGACGGCCTTCCCGTCGGCGGCCGCGAGCGAGAGTTTGCCCCCGCCCTCGACCAGGTAGACGGGCGCACCGTCATCGGCGGCTGCCGTCCCGGGAACCGACACGGCGAGCAGGACCAGGCACCCGATGAGCAGCTTTCGCATGCTTCGGGCTTAACAGGCCGAACGGACGTCCACCACCGCAGCCACTCGCCCGAGGGACACCCCGGCCCGCGTGCCCAGAACGCCGACACGCGTACTGGAACAGACGACACGCGTACCGGGATGGACGACTCGCGTACCTGGGCGGACGACACGGCAGAAGCCGGGGGCTGTCGCCGTGTCGTCCATCCGCGTACGCGTGTCGTCCGGGTGGGTACGCGTGTCGTCCGGGTGGGTACGGGCTACAGGCGGCCGGCGGCCTTCAAAGCCAGGTAGCGGTCCGCCAACGCGGGCGGCAGCTCCTCCGGCACCGCGTCCACCACACTCACGCCGTGCCGCGCCAGCCGCTCCGTCACCCGGCTGCGCTCGGCCATCGTCCGCGACGCCGCCGCCGCGTCGTACACCGCCTCCGCGTCACCGCGGCCCGTCAGCATCTCCGCCACCCGCGGGTCCGCCACCGACGCGACAATCAGCTCGTGCCGCGCGGTCAGCGAACTCAGCACCGGGAACAAACCCTCCTCCAGCGGCGCCGCGTCCAGGCCCGTCAGCAGGACCACCAGCGCACGACGCCGCGTCCGCATCAGGACCTCCGCGACCATCCCGCGCGCGTCCGTCTCGATCAGCGACGGCTCGAGCGGCGCCATCGCGTTGACCAGCGACGTCAACAGCGAAGCCCCCGACGAGCCCTGCACCGCCGCCCGCAGCCGCCGGTCGTACGCCAGCAGGTCGACGCGGTCGCCCGCCCGGGAAGCCAGCGCTGCCAGCAGCAACGCCGCGTCCATCGCCGCGTCCAGCCGGGGCGCGTCGCCGACGCGGCCCGCCGACACGCGGCCCGTGTCGAGGACCAGCACCACGTGGCGGTCGCGTTCCGGGCGCCAGGTCCGGACCATCACGTCCGCCGCGCGCGCCGTGGCACGCCAGTCGATCGAACGGACGTCGTCGCCGATCACGTACTCGCGCAGCGAGTCGAACTCCGTGCCCTGGCCGCGGATCAGCACCGCGTTGCGGCCGTCGAGCTGCTGCAGCCGCGCGAGCCGCGACGGCAGGTGCTTACGGCTGTGGAACGGCGGCAGCACGCGGACCGTCCACGGCACCGCGTGCGAACCCTGCCGCGCGGCCAGGCCGAGCGGCCCGACCGACCGGACCGTCACCCGCGCCGCCGTCCGATCACCGCGCCGCGACGGCCGCAACGCCGTCACCAGCGCCCGCCGCTCCCCCGGTGGGACACGCAAAGCGTGCCGGTCCGAAGCGCCCGCGCTGGGCGGCCACGCGTCACGCAGCTGCCCGCGCACCGGGCGGCGGCCGGGGTTGGCCACCACCAGCGTCACCTCGCACGGCTCACCGAGCCGCACCGACGTGTCACCCGACCGCCGGAACACCAGCGGCCGCACGCTCCCGGCCAGCACCAGATCAACGACCACGAGCAGCACGAGCACCGCCCCGACCGCCAGGATCCCGGCGTCCGACGGCATGAGCAGCCCGACCACCAGCGCGCCGAGCAGCGCCAGCAGCCCGAGCCTTCCGGTGACGGCCATGTCAGCGCGGCACGGGCACGGACGCGAGCACGCGGTCCAGCACACCGTCCGCGGTGACGCCCTCGAGCTCCGCTTCCGGCCGCACATCGAGCCGGTGCCGCAACGCCGGCCGCGCCAGCGCCTTGACGTCGTCCGGGGTCGCGTAGTCGCGCCCGGCGAGCCACGCCCAAGCGCGCGTTACCGCCAGCAACGCCGTGGCACCACGCGGAGAAACGCCGATGCGCACCGACGGCAGTGACCGCGTCGCCCGGCACAGGTCGACGACGTACCCGATCACCTCGGGCCCGATCGTCACGCGCGCAACGGCTTCGCGCGCGGCCGCCAGCTCCGTCGCGCCCGCGACCGACTTGAGGCCGGCCGCGGCGAGGTTGCGCGGGTCGAAGCCCTGCGCGTGCCGCCACAGGATGCCGATCTCGTCCTCGCGCGACGGCGTCGGCATGGTCAGCTTCAGCAGGAACCGGTCCAGCTGCGCCTCCGGCAGCGGGTAGGTGCCCTCGTACTCCACCGGGTTCTGGGTGGCGATCACGATGAACGGATCGGGCAGCGGCCGGGTCTTGCCGTCGAGCGAAACCTGCCGCTCCTCCATCGCCTCCAGCAGCGACGACTGCGTCTTCGGCGGTGTCCGGTTGATCTCGTCGGCGAGCAGCAGGTTCGTGAACACCGGGCCCTCGCGGAAGGAGAACTCGCCGCTGTGCGCGTCGTAGACGATCGAGCCGGTGACGTCGCCGGGCATCAGGTCCGGCGTGAACTGCACGCGTGTGGTCTCCAGGTCCAGCGACGCGGCCAGGGCGCGCACCAGCAGCGTCTTCGCCACGCCCGGGACGCCTTCGAGCAGCACGTGCCCCCGGCAGAGCAACGCCAGGATCAACCCGGTGACCGCGGCGTCGTTGCCGACGACGGCCTTGCCGACCTCACCGCGCAGCGCGATCAGCGCGTCACGGGCCCCGGTCGCGTTTTCGGTACCGCTGCTCAACTTCGCCCCACCTCTCGTTCCACCCTGTCCAGTTCGCCGGCCAGCCGGACCAGCGCGGGGTCGTCCGGCGCCGGCGGGCCGTAGAGCACCGCGCCGACGTCGTTCGCCGGCCGTCCGGTCCGCTCGCTCACCGAGTTCACGAGCGCCGCCGCGTCGGCGTCGCGCGGCAGGCCCAGCGCGGTCCGCAGCCGGGTCCGCGCCGCCTCCCGCAGCGTCTCGCCCGCGTGCCCCGCCGCCTTCGCCCGCCGGTACAGCCGGGCCCGGCCCTCGGCGGTTTCGGCCGCACGCACGACGATCGGCAGCGGCTCGGTGACCACCGGGCCGAGCCGGCGCGCCCGCCACAGTGCCAGCAGCGCCACCGCGATGAACGCCTGCGTCGCGCCGAAGTACCAGCCGTCCGGGATCAGCTCGAAGATCGACTTGCGGGTGTCGTCCAGCGCCGGGTCCGTCGCCGACGGCAGGTACCAGACGAGCTTCGGGTGCGCCCCGAGCAGGTGCAGCGCCAGCGCCGCGTTGCCCTGCTCCGCGAGGTTCGCGTTGACCAGCGGCGCGGACGAGCCGAGCAGCGTGGTCGTGCCGCCCGCGTCGGCGAGCTGCAGCATCGTGCCGCCGCCGTCCTCGCCGGGGTAACACGAGCGCGCGCCGGGTGACGCGTAGCCGATCCCGCCGAGCGTGACGTCGCCCGCCGCGATCGCCGCGGCCACCGTGCACTGCGGGCCGAGCGTGCCTTCGTCGCTCTGGCCGACCGGGTGCACCAGCGGCAGCGAATCGTGCAGCGTCGGCGCGCCCGGCGTCACCAGGACGACGTCGGCGGCGCGCTCCCGCAGCGTGTCGAGCCGCTTCCCCGGGACCAGGTCCGGCTGGGTGACCAGCAGTGTTGCGCCGTCGCCGGTCTCGTCGTCCGCTTCGTCGATGGTGCGCACCGTGCGGACGTCCACGCCCTGGTCCCGCAGGAGCTGCGCAAGCGCGTGCGCGCCGCCCGGTTCGTAGGAGCCGGGTTCGAGCGCGCCGTGCGTCTGCTCGCCGCGGCCGAGCAGGAGCAGGGCGCCGGCGGCGAAGACCAGGACGACGAGGGCGAGCGGGACGCGGGCGCCGCGCCAGATCCGGCGCAGGTCCGGCGAAACCGAGGTGCTCACGAGCCCGCCATGGCGACCGGCTTTTCGCGGCGGCAGCGTTCGTCCAGCTCGGTCAGCGTGGTGTACGCCGCTTCGGTGCCTTCGCGGCCGCCGTAGTGGACGTCGTCGAAGAGCCGCGCGCCGTGGCGCAGCTCGTCCGCGACGTTCGGCAGCAGCACCCCGGCCTCGATGGCGGCCTCGTCCGCCGTCCGGCCGGAGCGGGCGTCGAGCAGCGCGCGTTCCTCCAGCGCCCGCACGACGGCGCGGAAGCGGTCGCGGACGGCGTCGTCGTAGCGGCCGGCGGATGCGGCTTCGGCGGCCGAGCGGCGGTAGTCGGCGGCGCTCTTGCGCTGCCCGTCGAAGACCAGCCGGTCGGCGCGGGACGCGCGGGCGACCTTGCCGGTGCGCAGCCGGATCACCACGACGAGCACGATCAGCAGCACGAGGACCAGCAGCAGCCCGAAGATCCCGCCCGGGACCACCGACGAAAGGCCGTTCAGCAGCTTCTCCAGCTGCTCGCCGAGCCATTGCGCGACCTGCTGGAGGATGTTCGGCTGCGCGTCCCGGTACTTCGGGTCGGACAGCTCCTCGGCGGCCGCGCGCCGCGCTGAGTCCCGGTCGATGTCGACCGGGACGTCGGTGAGCAGCAGCGTCACCATGCCTGCGGCGGCTGCTGCGGCACCCCGGCCGCGCGGGCCAGCTCGATGTCCATGCCCTCGCGGCGCATCCGCTGGTCGAGGTAAACGATCACGGTGACCAGCGTGACGAACGGGATCCCGATGGTGCCGGCGATGATCTGCCCGGCCGACTGCAGCAGCAGGTCTCCGGTGCTCGGCACGAACGCCTTGCCCGGGTTCAGGATCTGGTCGAACACGCCGCTGCCCAGGCTGAACGGGATCGAGATGATGTTCTCGAAGAACGACTCGATGATCCGCGCCAGGAACAGGATGCCCAGCACCCGCCAGAAGGCGCCGCTGACCAGCTTGACCGACCGCGAAAGCGCCTGCCGGAAGGTGCCGCGTTCGAGGACCAGCGCGGGGGCCGCGAGCGCCCAGAACACCCAGGCCAGCACGCCGGGGATGATGCAGAGCATCAGGCCGATCGTGGTGACCAGCGCGTAGACGAACGCCACGCCGAACAGCGGCAGCAGCCGCGGCTGCACCTCGCGCCACGCGACGCCGAAGGTGACCTCACGGCCGAGCGCGGCGCGGCCCATCACCGCGGCCATCAGGCCGGTGGTGACCGTCATCAGCAGCGACGAGATCAACGTGGTCGGGAGCAGCACGAGCAGCAGGTCGCCGAACGCGCCGAAGACCAGGTCACGCGCCTCCTCCTCGGTCGCGCCCGGGCCGAGCTCGGCTGTCGAGGCGAGGTTCTCGAGGTCGGCGAGCGCGTACTTCTGCACGAGGAACGTGAGCCCGGCGGTGATCACGGCCATCACCGCGCCGAGGCCGAGGATCAGCAGCGGGTGGCGGCGGATCGCGGTGATCGCGCCGTCGAGGATGTCGCCGATGTTGAGCGGCCGCAGCGCGATCACGCCGGGCTTGCCGAGCCCGTGCGGGTTCCAGCGCGGCTGCGGCGGGTGCGGCGCGTACTGGGGCGCGCCGTAGGACGCGGTCGGCGGGGCGGGCCGGCCCGGCGCCTCCCAGCCGGGTGGCGGAGCGGCCTGCGGGTCCGGCGCCTGCCACCCACGCGGCGGCGTCGCCTGTGACGCGGAGTGATCCTCCGGCGGCTTCGGTTCACCCGATCCAGGGGCGGGAGCCTGGGGGATCCCCTGGCTCGGTGTCGGCGTGTCGGCGCCCTCTCCGCCGGGCGCGCCACCGGTGTCTGTCATCGAAGCCCCTCGCCTGCAGTGCCTGCTTGCCCACACTCTTTCAGAGCCGGTCACACCCGGCCAGACCTGGGGTGACGTCCGTGCGCCGTGACCACACGCGCACGGACGGGTGCGAGAGGGGTCGTTCCCCCGATATGCTGAACGGCGGGATCGGGTACCCCCGGTCCGTACCGAGACCCTTCGGGACTGCCTAGATGACGCAACCGCCCCCCGGCCAGGTACCGCCTCGCGGAACCGTTCAGCCGCCGCCGGTGCCGGATGCGCAACCGGATCTCCCGTGGCTGGGCCGCCCGCACACCGTCTCCGCACCGAAGCGCCGTTCGCCCGCGGCGATCATCGGGGTCTGCCTCGGCGCGGTGGCCGTGCTGGTGCTCGGGCTGGTCGCGATCGTGGCCCTCAACCGCGACGAGACCCCGCTGGCGAACGCGAACTACCGCGACACGCCGTCGTCCCAGGACGTCCCTTCGCAGCTACCGCCCGGCGGCGCGGGCGCCCCGGCGTCGGCGTCACCCGGCCCGTCGACCGACCTGTCGACGCCGAGCGCGACCGGGCCCCAGAAGATCCTCAAGCTGGCCGACCACCCGATCCTCCAGGACCCGAACGCGGGCCTGCAGAACCGCGTCTGCACGCTGCCGGCCTGGCAGAGCACCCAGACGGGCGCCGAAGCGTTCTTCACGGCGGCCAGCAAGTGCCTGGACGCGGCGTGGGGCCCGTTCCTCACCGCCTACGGCCTGCCGTTCACCCCGCCGGCCCTGCACTTCCCGACCGGCGCGAGCTTCGAGACCGAGTGCGGCACCATCCAGGTCGGCATCGCGACCGCGGCGTACTACTGCGAGAACAACCTGTACGTCCCGTTCCGCGGGCTGCAGACCGACCAGTACGGCAACAACCCCGGCGTCTACCTGGCCCTGTTCGCCCACGAGTACGGCCACCACGTGCAGGAGGTCGCCGGGCTGATGGACGCGGCCTGGCAGAAGATCTACGAGGCCGGCCAGAACAGCCCGGCCGGGCTCGAGATGTCGCGGCGCAAGGAACTGCAGGCCCAGTGCTTCTCAGGGATGTTCCTCGGCGCGCACGTCGACCAGGGCGGCACGATCGGCCGCGACATGTACAACAAGGCCTGGAACGACCAGGAGACCCGCGGCGACAACACGTCCCGCAGCCACGACCACGGGACGAACGCGCACTACGCGTCCTGGTGGCGAGCGGGCGCGACGAGCAACCGGATCGCCGACTGCAACACCTTCGCGGCGCCGTCGTCCGAGGTCAGCTGACCTTCGCCGGCTTGGCGGGCTTCACCGGGAGCCGCAGCCAGAGGTAGACGAACATCCCGCCGGAGAAGCACGCGAACACCAGCAGCGCGAGCCCCAGCGGGCGGCGAGCGTCCGAAGCGCCCGCCGAGGTGTCGGCCACCTGGACCGGCACCGTGCCCTGGTCGGGCAGCACCTCCGGCACGTGGACGTCGACGCGCTCGCCCTGGCCGTGCCCGCAGCCGTTGAGCGTGCCCTCGAGGCTCTTGCCGGCGACGGTGAACTTCACGTTCTCGACCGCGTCCGGCCGGTCACACGGTGCCGGCTTGGTGACCTCCGCCTGCACCGGCGCGCCCAGCTCGTCGTTCGAGATACCCAGCAGCCCGGGCCCGGCCAGCCAGGCGAGCAGCACGACGAGCACACCCGCCGCGGCGGGGATCGCCACCGTGGGCCACTTCAGGGCGAGGGGTCGCGGGGGCACCCGGCCATGGTTCCAGATCTCGCGGCCAAAACCCAGGCGGCCCGGTCCCGCCCACCGGCGAAACGGACCTACCGTTCGATCTTCTCCGCCTGCGTCACCTTCTTGACGTAGAGCAGCTTGTCGCCGGGTTCGATGGCGTCGGCCTGCGGGGCGTCGACGCGGTACAGGACGCCGTCGCGGACCACGCCGAGCACGAGGTCGGACAGGTGCCGCGGCGACCCGCCCTCCTCCGAGGGCTCGACCGCCCGCTCGGCGATCGCCAGGCCTGATTCGGGCGTGAGCAAATCCTCCATGATGTCCACGACCAGCGGCGTCGACGTCGCCATGCCGAGCAGCCGCCCGGCCGTTTCGCTGGAGACGACGACCTGGTTGGCGCCGGACTGCTTGAGCAGGTGGACGTTCTCCGCCTCCCGCACCGACGCCACGATGTGCGCCTTGGGCGCCAGCTCGCGGGCGGTGAGCGTGACGAGCACCGCCGTGTCGTCGCGGTTCGGGGCGACCACGACCGCCCGCGCGTGCTGCACCGCGGCGACGCGCAGGACGTCCGCCCGGGTGGCCGAGCCGTGCACGGCCACGAGACCGAGCGCGCTCGCCGCGTCGAGGGCCTGCTGGTCGGTGTCCACCACGACGATCTGGCCCGGTTCGACGTTCTCGTCGCCGAGCAGGGCGTTGACGGCGGACCGGCCCTTGGTGCCGAACCCGACGACGACCGTGTGGTCGCGCACCTTCGTCCTCCACTTCTGGATCTTGAACGCCTGGCGGGAGCGCTCGGTGAGCACTTCCAGGGTGGTGCCGACCAGGACGATGAGGAAGAGCACCCGCAGCGGGGTGATCACCAGCACGTTCACCAGCCGGGCGGACGACGTGGCCGGCGCGATGTCGCCGTAGCCGGTGGTCGAGAGCGAGACGGTCGCGTAGTAGAGGCTGTCCAGCAGGGACAGGCCGTCACCGTTCGCGTCGCGGTAGCCGTCCCGGTCGACGTAGACGATGATCACCGTCAGCAACAACGCCAGTGTTGCGCCGACCACCCGCTTCACGATCGAGCGGAGCGGGCTGACCGTCAGCTCGGGCATCCGCAGGATGCCGACGAGCTCGTGGTCCGGGCGATCGGTGAGACTGCCCAGCGGCAGCCGCCTCAGGGCCTTCATGCACCCGGTCCCAGCGGCAGGTGTCGAGCGTCACTCACGCCCGGAGGATAGCCGAACCGGGTGAGCCGCCGCCGCGTGGAACGATGAGTCCATGGCTACCTCACAACGGCCCGCGCACTTACTGGCCGGGGTGCTGGGCTTCATGGGCGTCCTGCACTTCGCCGTGCCGAAGCCCTTCGACCGGCTGATCCCCCGTTCGCTCCCCGGCTCGCGCCGGGCGTGGACGTACAGTTCGGGTGTCGCCGAGCTGACGGTCGCGGCCGCGGTGGCGGCCCCGCGGACCCGCCGCCTGGGCGGCCTGGCGGCGGCCCTGCTGTTCGTCGGCGTCTTCCCGGGCAACGTCAAGATGGCGGTCGACGCCCGCCGCGCCCCGCTGCCGCAGCGCGCAATCGCCTTCGGCCGGCTTCCGCTGCAGTGGCCGCTGATCGCGTGGGCCCTGAAGGTCCGCGACCGCGCCTGACCCGCGTGATCGAGCCCGGAATTCGCGTGATTGAAGACGTAACTCGCGTGTTCGAGGCCGGAACTCGCGAGTTACGGGTCTGATCACGCCGGTTACGTCCCCGATCACGCGAGTTACGGGTCTGGTCACGCCTCGGGGATGTTGCGCAGGAGCTGGCGGAGGCCTTCCGGGTCCAGGAGGTCGGCCGGGCGTATCGTGCGGTTCGCGCGTACGTAGTGGAACGCCGCGCGGACCTGCTCCACCGGGACGTTCTTCAGTGCCGCCCACGCCATCCGGTACGCCGCGAGCTGCACCGCCAGCACCGGCAGCCGGGACTCCGGCGGGACCGAGCCCGTCTTCCAGTCGACCACTTCCCAGTAGCCGTCGGCGTGCCAGAAGACGGCGTCCATGCGGCCGCGCAGGGTGATGCCCTCGACGTCCGCCGAGAACGTCACCTCCACCGCGCTCGGCACGCGCGCGGCCCATTCGCTCGCCTCGAACGCTTCCCGCAGCTCTTCGAAGTCCGAGTCGGGCGCCTCGCCGAAGTCGGCCGCGCCCGGGAGGTCGTCGATCTCGATGAGCTGGTCGCCGGCGAAGCGGCGCTCCAGCCAGCCGTGGAACTCCGTGCCGCGGCGGGCGAAGCTGTTGGGCTCCACCGGGAGCGGGCGGCCGAGGTCCGTCGCGAGCCGGTCGGCGTCGTCGGCGAGCGAGACCAGCTGGCTCACCGAAAGCTTCGACGGCAGCGGGACCCGCCGGACGCGATCGTCCTTGCGCGCCCACTCCGCCAGCAGGACGTCGGTGTCGGTCGTCCACCCGTCCGGATCGTCCACTTCGGACTCTTCGGACTCTTCGGAGTCCTCAGGAGCAGCGGCCAGCGCCTCGAACACCAGGTCCACCCCGGTCTGCACGCCGGTGCGGCGGTCGGCCAGCGGGTCGAGCGGCCACCGGGCCGTCCGCGAGTCCGACACCAGCGGGTTCTCGTCCTCGGCAGCCGGCTCCGGCGCCCACTCGGCGAGCTGCCCGACGCCCGTTTCCCGCAGGACGCCGGCGATCTCCGTCAGGAACTCCGACGGCCCCTTGAACCGGCTGCTGCTCTCGTTCCACCAGTGCCCGGAGACGATCAGCGCGTGCTCGGACCGGGTCAGCGCGACGTAACACAGCCGCCGCTCCTCCGACTGCTCCCGCTCGACGAACCCCGCCTCGTGCAGCTCCAGTCCTTCTTGGACTTCCTTGCGGTCGTACCCCTCGGCGATCCGCAGCTCCGGCAGGTCCTCGGCGTCCCCGCGCAACGCCGCGGGCAGCGACGTCGCCGTCCGCAGCCACGACGACGACCGCCGTCGCCCCGGGAAGACGTCCTGCACCAGGTGCGGGACGGCGACAACCTCCCACTCGAGGCCCTTCGCCGAGTGCACGGTGAGCACCTGCACGCGGTCCGGCACCACCTCGACCTCACCCGGGGTGAGCCCGTCCTCGGCGTGCGCGGCCGTGTTCAGGTAGTCCACAAAGGACAACAGGGTCGCCGTCGGCGCCGTCTCGGCGTAGTCGGTGACGACTTCGGCAAACGCGTCCAGGTGCGCGCGCCCGGCGGATCCCGGACGTGCCAGCGACTCCACGTCCAGGAGCATCGTGCGTTCGACGTCGGCGACCAGCTCCGGCAGTGACTGGTCGAGCCGCCGCCGCAGCGCGGAAAGCTCCCGGTTGACGCGCTTGATCCGCTGGTAACCCTCCGCCGAATACCGCTCCGGCGCGCCCGGCTCGTCGATCGCGTCGATCAGCCCGGCCTGCTCGACGCGGTCCACGACCAGCTCCGGGCCCTCGGCCTTCTCAGGGCTCGACAGCTCCCCCGCCCGCCGCCACAGCGCGGCGACGTCGGCGGCCGCGAGCCGCCAGCGGGCGCCGGTCAGCAGGCGGGCCGCGGCGCTGCCCGACAGCGGGTCCGCGAGCACCTTCAACGTCGAGACGAGGTCGGCGACCTCGGGTTCGTCCAGCAGCCCGCCGAGCCCGACCACCTCGACCGGCAGCCCGCGCGCCCGCAGCTCGGCGGCGATCGGGGCCATGTCGGCGCGGCGCCGCACCAGCACCGCCGCGGTCGGCGGTTTGCCGGTCTCCTCGTGCACGCTGTGCCAGCGCCGGGCCAGCGCGTCGGCGACCCACTCGCGTTCGGCGCGGATGTCCGGCAGCAGCGCGCACGCGATGTCCGCGGCTCCGGCGCCTTCGCGCGCCCGCAGGCGTTCGACACCGAGGCCGCGCGCCCGCAGCGGCTCGGCGATGGCGTTGGCGAGGTCGAGGATCTCCGGCGGGTTCCGGAAGCTGGTCAGCAGCCCGAAATCCCGGGCGGGCACCAGCCGTTCGCCGTCGAAGCGCGGGAAGTCCGTGGTGAACCGGGGCAGGTTGGCCGCGCTGGCGCCGCGCCAGCCGTAGATCGCCTGGGCCGGGTCGCCGACCGCGGTGACCGGCATCGGCGGGTTCTCGACCCCGCCGAACAGCGCCCGCAGCAGCACGCGCTGGGCGTGCCCGGTGTCCTGGTACTCGTCGAGCAGCACCGCGCCGAAGCGCTCCCGCTCACCGCGGACGACGGACGGGTACCCGCTCGCGAGCTGGGCGGCCAGCGACATCTGGTCGGCGAAGTCGAGCGCGCCCTCGTTGCGCTTGCGCCGGTGGTAGTCCTCCACCAGCGGCAGCAGCGCGAGCCGGAAGTGCTGCGCCGCCATGATTTCGGTGAGCTTCTGCGGCAGCGCGGCCCGCTGCCCCTTGGCCCGCGGCGCGTTCTCGATGACGCGGCACATCCACGTGGTGTACTCGGCGAGCTGCTCGACCGAGATCAGGTGCTCCCCCAGCTCCCCGGCCAGCGTGAGGACGTCCGCGGTCACCGTCGGCGGCACGCGGTCGGTGTCCAGCTCGTTGTCCCAGGTGGACACCACGCGGTGCGCGATCTGCCACGACGACGTCTCCGACAGCAGCCGGACGCCGGGCTGCACCGGCAGCCGCAGCCCGTGTTCGGACAGCAGCCGCCCGGCGTAGGCGTGGTAGGTCAGCACGGTCGGCTCACCCGCGACGACGGTGGCGCGCAGCCCGCCGGTCGGGTCGAGCCGGTCGAGCAGCCCGGACCCGGCGAGCCGCCGCAGCCGCGCGCGGACGCGTTCGCCCAGCTGGCGCGCGGCCTTGCGGGTGAAGGTCAGGCCGAGCACGCGGTCGGGGCTGACGATCCCGTTGGCCACCAGCCAGACCACGCGCGCGGCCATGGTCTCGGTCTTGCCCGCGCCGGCCCCGGCGACGACCAGCGACGGTTCGACCGGCGCGGCGATCACGGTGGCCTGTTCGGGGGTCGGCCGGTGCAGGCCGAGCGCGTCGGCGAGTTCCGCGGGCTCGACCGGATTCGCGATGAGCAGCGGACTCACGGGCCCGGCACCTGCCTGCCTTCGGGCCGCAGCGGGCAGCAACCGCGCGCCGGGCAGCGGTCGCAGTCCGGGTTCTCCTGGGCCTGGTAGTCCGGGCCGGTCGCCGACGCGGCCGCGGCCTGCACCAGCTCCAGCCACTGCTTGCCGCCCGCTTCGTCCATCGGCGGCTGCGAACGCTCGGTGGACCCCGTCTTGTTGTTCGCCTTCGCGACGTACACCAGCCGCGCGCCGCCGGGCTCGTTGCTGCCCTTGATCGCGCCGAGCAGCACCGCGAGCTGGTACGCCGCCAGCTGCGGGTGCGTCTCCGCATCCTTGCCGGACACCGGGATCTTGCCGGTCTTGATGTCGACGACGACCGGGCGACCCTCGCTGTCCAGCTCGACCCGGTCGACGCGCCCCCGCAACAGCACGCGCACTTCGTCGGAGCCCGCGGCCGGCAGCTCGACCTCGATGTCCTGCTCGACCCCGGCTTCCTTCAGCTCCGCGCGGCTGCGTTCCAGCCACGTGACGAAGTTCTGCAGCATCCCCTCGACCCGGCGGCGCTCGCGCCGGGAGAACCACGGCGCGCCCGCGTCGACGCGCACCCAGGCGTCGTCGAGCGCGGCCTGCAGTTCGGCGTCGGTGCTGCCGGACGCGACGGCCTGGGCGAGCCCGTGCACCAGCGTCCCGGTGACGGCGGCCAGCTGCGCCGGGTCGCTGCCGCCGTGCCGCTCGATCATCCAGCGCAGCGGGCACTTCGTCAGGATTTCCACTGTGGACGGTGAGATCCGGATCAGGTCGCCGGGCGGGTGCACCGGCGCGTCGGTGGACGCCGGGAGCAG
Source organism: Amycolatopsis sp. NPDC051758 (assembly GCF_044453095.1). Taxonomy (NCBI): domain Bacteria; kingdom Bacillati; phylum Actinomycetota; class Actinomycetes; order Pseudonocardiales; family Pseudonocardiaceae; genus Amycolatopsis; species Amycolatopsis sp. NPDC051758. Next base: position 114,026 of record NZ_JBITCJ010000009.1, read on the forward strand.
GCCGTACCACGTGCTCGGGTGCGCGCCGGGCACCTTGGCCTCGGCCAGGCGCGCAAGCTCCTTCGCCGCCCGACGCCGGCGTTGCGGGTCGGCCTTGTCGTCGCAGACGACCTCGCGCAGCTCCCCCACCAGCTCGGCGAGCACCAGCGACCGGCCCGGCGGTTTCATCCGCGAGTCGAGGCCGCCGTCGTCGGCGCCGTTCTCCTCCAGGTCGTCGAGGAAGCGTGACGGTTGCTCGTCCTCACCTGAAACCGCCGTGACCAGCAGTGTCTTCTTCGCGCGGCTCATCGCGAGGTAGAACAGGCGGCGTTCTTCGGCGAGGATCGGCGCGGTCTGCGACACGGCGTCGTCGTCGACCCCGGCCATCAGGTCCTTGAGCCGCTCGACGCCGAGCACGGACCCGCGCAGCCGAAGATCCGGCCACGCGCCCTCCTGGACCCCGGCGACGGCGACCACTGTCCACTCGCGACCGGCGGCCGCGTGCGCGGTGAGCAGCGAGACACCGTCGGACGGGACGGCGGACGGGGCGAGCGTGTCCCCCGCGATCCGTTGCGCGCCCAGGTAATCCGCGAAAGACGCGACACTCGAGCGAGGCAGCCTGTCGACGTACCGGCCGGCCGCGTCGAACAGCGCGACCACGGCGTCGAGGTCACGGTCGGCCTGCGCGCCCAGCGAACCGCCGCGTTCGACCTGCTTCAGCAGCTTCTGCTCGAACCCGCTTTCCTGCCACAGCTGCCACAGCACCTGCTCGACGCCGTCCCCGCGCGCCACCGCCTGGTGGGTGAGGCGCAGCAGCCCGCCGACCCGCCGCACCGGCTCGGCCTCCGCGTCGGCCAGGCCGACGAGGATGTCCCCGCCGCGCAAGGCTTCCACGAGCAGCTCGTCACTCGACCGCTGGCCGCCGCCGGCCAGTTCGAGCCGGCGCAGGCCGCGGCGCAACCGGCGCAGGGCCAGCGGGTCCGCACCGCCGAGCGCGGACGACAGCAGCATCTCGGCGAGGTCGACGTCGAGCAGTTCCGGTTGCGGCGCCAGCTTCAGCACAGCCAGCAGCGGCCGCACCGCGGGCTGCTTCGCCAGCGGCAGCTCCTCGGTCGCCGATCCGATCGGGACGCCCGCCGCGCGCAAAGCGCGTTGCAGCACCAGGAAGGTCCGCGCGGGCGACCGGACGAGCACCGCGATCTCCGACCACGGCACCCCGTCGACGAGGTGCGCGCGGCGCAGCTGGTCGGCGATCCAGCTCGCCTCGGCAGCCGGCGTCGGCATCACGCGGACGCGGACGTTGCCGCCGGTGGCACCCTCCGGCGCGACGATCTTGCGATGCTGGGACGCGCCAGGCAGCGTCCTACCGATCTTCGCGACCGCCACCCGCACGGCCGGCGCGAGCCGATGGGCCGTGGTGAGGGTGACGGTCCGGCTGCCGTCCGGGTCGGCGTCGGCGAACAGGTGCGCGTCGGCGCCACGGAAGGAGAACACGTTCTGGTCGGGGTCGCCGGCCACGACGAACTCGGCGGCGGTGTGCCCGATCACCCGGACCAGGCTGGTCTGCAGCGGGTCGAGGTGGTGGGCGTCGTCGACGAACAGGTGCCGTACGCGGGTGCGCTCACGTTCGCGCAGCTCGTCGTCGTCCTCCAGGGCGAGCAGCGCCGACGTGACGAGCTCGGCGGCGTCCAGCGCGGGCGCGCTCGCCACGCCCAGCGCGTTGCCGCCGGCACCCTGCAGCTGCGTGACTTCTTCGTACTGCGCCCAGAACTGCCCGGCGGCGACCCACTCCTCACGCCCGCGGCGGCGGCCCAGTTCGGCGAGGTCCTCCGGGCCGAGCCCGCGTTCGGCCGCGCGCATCAGCAGGTCGCGCAGCTCTTCGGCGAACCCGGGCACCATCAGGGCCGGGCGCAGCTGCTCCGGCCAGTACTCGGCTTCTTCGTCGAGGTCACCGGCCAGCAGCTCGCGGACGACGACGTCCTGTTCGGCGCCGGCGAGCAGCCGGGGCGCCGGGAGCTCTTCGGCGTTCGCTTCCAGCCGCAGCAGCGAGTACGCGTACGAGTGGACGGTGCGCACCAGCGGTTCGCGGACCGTCCGGGGCAGCGGCCGCGCCTGGTCGGGGTCGGCGGTGAGCCGCCGGGTGATGTCGGCACGCAGCGCGTCGGCGGCCTTGCGCGACGTGGTCAGCACCAGCACGCTCTCCGGGTCGGCGCCCTCGGCGATGCGGCGGGTGGCGGCCGAGGCCAGCAGTGACGTCTTGCCGGTGCCGGGGCCGCCGAGCACGCGGAGGAACCCGCCGGGCGCGGAGAGCACCCGCCGGGCGCCGGAATCCCAGGTGAACGTGGGTGTGCCGGCGATCGGCGGGCGCACCAGCCGCGCGTCCGACTGCGCCGTTCGCCTCGCGTTCACCCAGCGATGGAACCACGACCGGAGTAACCGGCGTGGCACCGGCACGCCTTAACCGCGGCGCGTTCGGTGAAGGTGCCGGAGCGTGCGGCGGGCGGCCACCGAAAGTGTCGTACCCGTGCGGCAGAGTGGTGGCATGGACGACGTTCTGCACGAGCGCGTGCGGGAAATCATCGAGTCGGTGCCGGCCGGCACGGTCGCGACGTACGGCGACATCGCGGCGCTCGCCGGGGCGCCCTCACCGCGGATGGTCGGCGCGATCCTCGCCGAGGACGGGCACGACCTGCCGTGGCACCGGATCCTGCGCGCGAACGGGACACCGGCGCCGCACCTGATCCACGACCAGCTGGAGCGGCTGCGCGCGGAAGGTGTGCTCGCCGACGGCCAGCGCGTCAACCTGCGGAAGTACCGGTGGCAGCCGGACGATCAGCCGGACGACGGCAAGGAGGGCCTGTTCTGACCGCCCTTTTTTAGGTTAGCCTCCCCTAATGACGACGCAGGTGGAGCGCCCCGCCCTGACCTACCACCGGGCGCGGGTGACCGTGGTCCGGCCGGTCACCCCGCACGTGGTGCGCGTGACCTTCGAAGCGGCGAGCTTCCGCGAGGTCGAGGCCGGTGCGCCCGACCAGTACGTCAAGGTCTTCTTCCCGTTGCCCGGCCAGGAAGCGCCGGTGCTGCCGGAGACCGGCTCCGACGTCATGTCGTGGTACCGCACGTACCTCGCGATGCCGGACGACACCCGCCCGCCGATGCGCACGTACACCGTGCGAGCCCACCGGCCTGCGTCGGCGGAGATCGACGTCGACTTCGTCCTCCACGGTGACCACGGGCCGGCTTCGGCGTGGGCGTCCCGGGTCACGCCGGGCGACCGGGTGGCGTTCCTCGGGCCGCACGGCCTGTACGACGTCCCGGCCGGCACCGACTGGCAGCTCCTGGTCGGCGACGAGACGGCGTTGCCCGCGATCGGCGCGATCATCGAGCAGCTCCCGCCCGGCACGCGTGCTTCGGCCTACATCGAGGTCTCCGAGCGCGAAGAGCGTCAGACGTTCGAGACGCGCGGAGTGGTCGAAGTCCACTGGCTGCTTCGCGGCGCCCGCCCGCTGGGACAACCACTGCTGGACGCGATGCGGACGGCGACCTTCCCCGGCGGAGCGCCGTACGCCTGGGTGTCGGGCGAAGCGGGCGTTGTGAAGCAGGTGCGGCGCCACCTCGTGCGAGAGCGGGAAGTCGACAAGCAGCGGATCTGCTTCACGGGCTACTGGCGGCTCGGCGTCAGCGAGGAGGCGGCGAGCCGGGCGGCGGTCCGCGCGGCCGAAGCCGGCGAAACCCCCGCCGACCAGGACTGACGCTTCACGTGCAACCTTGAGGTTGCACAGCACTCCGTCATGTGCAACTCTGGTGTTGCACATGAGACGAAGGAGGGCACCATGCTCAGCGACACGATCGAACGCGAGATCCTGATCGCCGCGAAGCCGGCCAAGGTCTGGCCGCTGGTGGCCGAGCCCGGGTTCTGGGCGACCGACGACGAGACCGTCCGGGGCACGCTGGCCGAAGAAGGCCAGACCCTGGTGGTCACGCACTCGGAGCACGGCGAGTTCCCGCTGCGCGTCGAGAAGGTCGACCCGCCGAACTACCTGGCGTACCGGTGGGTGAGCGCGTTCCCCGGCGAAGAGCTGCGCGAGGACAACTCGACGCTCGTCGAGTTCACCCTGACGCCCGAGGGTGACGGCACCCGGCTGCGCGTCGTGGAGAGCGGGTTCACCACACTGCCGACGCCCGACGAGAACCGCCACAACGTGATCAAGGACCACACCGCCGGCTGGGAGCAGTGCTTCACCGCACTCGCGACGCGCGCCGAGTGATGTCCCCCGACGTCGTCGACGGTGTCCTGGCCGCCCTGGCCGATCCGACCCGCCGACAGCTGCTGGACCTGCTCGCCACCCACGGCCAAGCCACCGCGACCACGCTCGCCGGCGGCCTCCCCGTCTCGCGGCAGGCGATCGTCAAACACCTCACCGTCCTCGACGCGGCCGGGCTGGTCGACAGCGTGAAGGTGGGCCGCGAGGTCCGCTACGCGGTGCGCTCCGCGGCCCTGGACGCGACGGCTCGCTGGATGGCCTCGCTCGCCGCCGACTGGGACCGCCGCCTGGCCAAGATCAAGCGCCTCGCGGAGGCCGCCGAAGAGGACTGATCCCCCGTAGGGAGAAAACCGTGTCCGTTGTTGCGCTACCCCCTGCCCGTTTCACGCCGAGACAGCGTGCCGTCCTGGTCGTCCTGCTCGGCGCCGGTTTCCTGCTGTCGATCGACTTCTCGATCCTGAACGTCGCGTTGCCGCAGGTCGGCGCGGGTGTCGGGCTCGACCTGACCGCGTTGCCGTGGGTCAGCACGGCGTTCGTCCTGCCGGCGGCCGGCTTCACCCTGGTGTGCGGCCGGCTCGCGGACCTCGCCGGGCGCCGGCGGATGTTCCGGTCCGGCATGGCGCTGCTCGCCGCGGCGTCGCTGCTGGGCGGCCTCGCCACGACCCCGGAGCTGCTGCTGACGGCCCGCGCGCTGCAAGGCTTCGCCACCGCGATGACCCTGCCCTCGGCACTGTCACTGCTCACGACGTCCTTCACCGAAGGCGCCGCCCGGGACCGCGTCCTCGGCCTGAACGGCGCGCTGCTCTCCGGCGGCTTCACCGTCGGCGCGCTGGCCGGCGGCACCCTCGTCGGCCTGCTGAGCTGGCGTGCGGCGTTCTTCATCAACGTCCCGGTGGCCGTGGCCATCCTCATCGCGACGCCCGTCCTCATCCCTGAATCAACCGTGGCCGGCCGCGCACGCCCGGACCTGCCCGGCGCGCTGACGGTCAGCGGCGGCCTGCTCGCACTCGTCTACGCCGTCATCGTGTCGAGTCTCCTGGCGGCGATCGCCGCGGTGGTGCTGCTGACCGCGTTCTGGCTGATCCAGCGACGCTCGCCCGCACCGCTGGTGCCGCCGTGGATCCTGGCCCGCCGCACGGTGAAGTGGGGCAACTTCGCCGGGCTGGCGCTGTTCGCGATGGAGCCCGCGGTGATCTTCGTGACCACGCTCTACCTGCAGCGGATCCTGGGCCTGTCGCCGCTGGCCACCGGCCTGGTCTTCGGGGTACCGGGCCTGGCTTCCGTGGCCGCGGGTGTGCTCGCCGGCCGGGCCATCGGCCGCTTCGGCAGCCGTGTGCTGCTGGCCGCCGGACTCACCGTCCAGGCACTGGCGACCCTGCCGCTGGTGTTCCTCGGCCCCGACCGGACCGCGCTGCTGATCCTGGTCCCGGCCCTGTTCGTCGGGTTCTTCGGGCACGTGGCCGCGATCGTGGCGTACACGGTCACCGCGACGTCCGGGCTGCCGGACGAAGAGCAGGGCCTGGCCACCGGCCTGACGTCGATGACCCAGCAGGTCGGGATCACCGTAGGGATTCCGGTCCTGAGCGCCGTCGCCGCGACGCAGGCCGTCGAGCTCACCGGCCTCCACCTCGCGCTGGGCGCCGCCGTGGCCGTGACGCTCGCGAGCGTCGTCCTGATCACCACCAAGCTGAAGGAGCCGTGATGACCGTCGTCGACCGCGAGACGTTCCAAGCCGAGCTGGATCGCTTGCGCACCAAGGAAAAGGCACACACCCGCGAAGGCGACACGATCGCCGCGGCCCGGCGCCGCCTGCCGATGGTCGAGGTGGACGCCGGCCTCGAGCTGCTCGGGCCGGACGGGCCGGTCACCCTGCTCGACACGTTCGAGGGCCGCCGTCAGCTCATCGCCTACTACTTCATGTGGAACCCGGGCCGTCCCGCGCCGGAGCAGTGCGAGGGCTGCACGTTCTACACCAACCAGGTCGCGGAGCTGGCCAACCTGCACTCCCGCGACATCACGTTCGCCGTCTTTTCCCAGGGCCGCAACGTCTCCACCGCCCCCGCCGATGCGCAGACGTCGTATGCCGAGAGCCTGCGCTACCGCGACTTCATGGACTGGCGCATGCCCTGGTACTCGGCGCAGCCGTCCCTGGACACGCTCCTGGTCGGGCGACAGAAGGGGCTGTTCCACCTGGTCTGCTACCTGCGCGAGGGTGACCGCGTCTTCGAGACCTACTGGACGAACCGCCGTGGCGTCGAAGCGATGGACAACAGTTATGCGTTGATGGACCTCACGATCCACGGGCGCCAGGAGTCCTGGGAGGACTCACCGGAAGGCTGGCCGCAAGAGCGCACCAACGTCCGGACCGACACCGGCGCGCCCACGTGGACACCCGGGCCGGGCCGCCCCCTCACCCAGTGGCCGCGGCTCGCGGCCGGACGCTCGGACAACCTCGGCACGGCTACGGCTTCGGAGCAGCCACCCCACCCGTGCCACTGAGGGTGGTGACCAGCAGCTTCACCAGCGCGCCCAGGCGCTGTCGGTCCGGTTGCAGCGTGGGTACCCCGGCTTCTTCGAGGGGCGCCGCCGTCACCGGGCCGACGCAGGCGCACACCAGCGGGCCGCGCAACGCTGTCAGCAGCTCGTCGTGCCGGCCGTAGTCCCGGGCCAGGGTGAGGAAGTTGGCCGCCGCGGGGGCGCTGGTGAACGCGAGTGCGCCCAGCTCGCCGGCCACGGCCGCGTCGATCAGGTGGTGCACCGTCGTGACGTCCGGCGGTGAGTACCAGCGGTACGGCTGCACCGCCAGCAGCTCGGCCCCGGCGCGCACCAGCGGGTCCGTGTGCTCCGGCAGCGGCGTGCCGTGCAGCTGGACCGCCACCCGCGCGCCGTTGATCCCGGCGCCGGCCAGGGCCCCGAACAGCTCCGCGTTGCTCTCCGAAGCGGCCGAATAGGACTCGCGCAGCCCGGCGCCGCGGACCGCGCCGACGGCCTTCGGGCCGCGCGCGTAGATCCGGGACTCGCCCAGTGCCGTCACCAGCCGGTCGTGCAGGCCCCAGTCCCGGGCCGCCGCCAGCCAGCCGCGGAAGCCGGCGCCGGTCGTCACCACGGTGAAGTCCACCCGGCCGGCCAGCACGGCTTCGGTGCCCGCGCGCAGCTCGGGGTCGGCGTCGAGCGGCACGATGGTGATCGTCGGCGCGTGCCGGACGTCCGCGCCGTGGCGTTCCAGGGCCTCGATGAAGTCCTCGGCCCGCCGTTCGGCCGTGACGCCGATCGTGATGCCGCTCAGCTCACCCATAGATCGCACCCATCCGCTCGATCGCTTCGGCCAGCTCCGCCCGCAGGTCCGCCGGTTCGACGACCTCCAGGTGCGGCCCGAAACGCAGCAGCTCGCCGATGGCCGGTTCACCCGGCTCCACCGGCAGCTCGACGGTGAGCCAGCCGTCCGCGTCGGGCTCGTTCCGGCACTCGCGCAGCGCGCGGGCGCCGACGGAGCCCGCGTAGAACGGTACGAGAGCCTGCGCCCGCGGCGACAGCCGCACCACGGCGACGCGCGGGAACATCCGGCGTTCGAACTGCTCGGACCACTCCTGCCAGTACGTCGCGAGGTCGAACCCGGCCGGCCGCTCGAACTCCTCGCCGAGGTCTGTCAGCTCCAGCACGCGCGAAATCCGGTAGGTCCGGTCGGTGCCTTCGCAGCGGCCGGCGAGGTACCAGTTGCCCGCCTTGAGGATCAGGCCGAGCGGCTCGACGTCCCGTTCGACGACCCGCTGGCCCCAGCGTTCGTAGCGGATCCGGATCCGGTGGGACGACCACACGGCATCGGCGATCGCGGACAGCACCGGCAGGCTCTCGATGCCCCGGTGCCAGCCGGGAACGTCCAGGTAGAAGCGCTCGGCGACACGTCCGGCGCGGTCCCGCAGCTCCGCCGGCAACGCGGCGTAGAGCTTGAGCTGGGCGGCGGCGAGGACGGTGCCGAGGCCCAGCTCGGCCGCGGCCACCGGCAGCCCGGCCAGCGACAGCGACTGCGCCTCTTCCTCGGTCATCCCGGTGAGCCGGGTGCGGTAACCGTCGACCAGCCGGTAACCGCCGGTCCGGCCGCGGTCGGCGTACACCGGGACGCCGGACGCCGAGAGCGCGTCGATGTCCCGGTACACCGTGCGGACCGAGACCTCGAGCTCCTCGGCCAGCTCGTCCGCCGTCATCCGGCCGCGGTTCTGCAGCAGCAGGAGGACGGACAGGAGGCGGCTGGCGCGCATGGATGTCAGTCTGGCAGAAATACCTGACACAAGCTGACAGGTATCACTGACAGGGTGACTCCCATGAACGAGTTCATGACGAAGAACTGGGAAGAAAAGATCGTCAGCGGCGTCGAAGGTGGTCCGCGGGTGGCCTACGCGCACGTCACGTTCGCCTACGAAGGCGTCATCGAGGGTGAGTCGATCTGCGACCTTCTGCTGTACTACGCGGGCGAAGGCTACAACAGCGGGCAGACGACATCGCCGAGCTTCGAGCGCTTCGAAGGCAAGGTCGACGGTCGCGAAGGGACGTTCATCGTGCGCCACGAGTACACGTTCGACGACAAGGGCTTCACCTCGACGTTCAAGGTCGTCCCCGGTTCGGGCACCGGCGGGCTGGCCGGCCTGACCGGCGGCGGGACCGCCGGCGGCGCAGCCGGCGTGGACAAGGTGGGTTACACGTTCGAGTACGCGTTCTAGGAGTCGCAAGTGGACCGTCGCCAGGTACTCGCCTACCGCATCGCCGAGCACGGCCTGCACCGCACGTCGGGGGACGCGGCCGACCTCGCCGTCGTCCGGGCCGGGCTGCAGGACAGCATGCGCGACACCGCGCTGCTGGCCGCCGTGGCCCGGCTCGACGGCCCGGTGTCCCTCGTGGACGATTCGCGGCTCGTCCTGGCCTGGACGCTGCGCGGTGCGCCGCACTACCACCTCCGCTCGGACCTGTCCGAGGCCGTCAAGGCGCTGATCCCCCTCGACGACGCGGACGCGCTGGCCCGGATGCTGTGGCAGCGCAAGGAACTGGCGGCGACGGGGCTGGCCGCGGCCGAAGTGGTCTTCACGGCGGCGGCCGCCCTCCGCGACGCGGTCAAGGAGCCGATGACGAAGGGCGCGGTCTCGACGGCGGTGACGAAGCGGCTGCCCCCGGAGTTCTCGCGCTGGTGCCGCGGCTGCAATGCGACGCACATCCACGAGCAGCTGATGCGGATCGCGACGCCGCACGCGGGCGTCCGCCTGGTCGCCGGCGCTTCCCCGGCGACGTTGGCACCGCTGGAAGGCCGAGGCCGGATGCGCCGCACCCCGGACGCCACCGCGGCGACCGCCGTGGTCTCGTCGTACTTGCGCCTCAACGGCCCGGCCTCGCCGGGTGAGGCGGCGGAGTTCGTCGGGACGGCCCGCGCGGTGGTCGACCGCACGTGGCCGGCCGACCTGGCTGAGGTGGACGTCGAGGGGAAGAAGCGGTACCTGCCGGCGTCTTGTGTTCCGGCGTTGGAGAACCCGCCGGAGCCGGACGTGGTGCGGCTGCTGCCGCCGCTCGACCCGTTCATCCAGGCGCGGGACAAGACCCTGCTGGTCCCGGACGCGGCACGCCGCAAGGAGGTCTGGAAGATGCTGGGCAACCCGGGAGTGCTGCTCGCCGAGGGCGACATCGCGGGAACGTGGCGCACGAAGGGCAGCGGCGCAAAGCTGGCGTTCACGGTGACGGCGTTCGACCCGCTTCCCCCGGCGGTCCGGGAGGAGACCGAAGCCGAGGCAGCGCGGGTCGCGGCGGCACGGGGTTTCGAGAAGCACACGGTCACCTGGGCCGGCTGACCGGTCAGGCATCCACCGCCAGCCGATACCCCCGCTTCACCACCGTCTGCACCACCCGCCCCCCACCCAGCGACGTCCGCAGCCGGCCGATCGCCGTCTCCACCGCGTGCTCCTCACCACCGCCCGGGAGCGCCGCGATCAACTCCCGCCGCGAAACCACCCGCCCCGGTGACGCTGCCAACGCCCGCAGCAACGCCATCGGCGCCGGTGCCACCTCGCACCACTCGCCGTCGACGATCGCCGCTTGGCCGCGGAGTTCGAGGCTGCGGCCGCCCGCCTGCAACCGGGGTGACCGCGCGACGAGGGTCTCGGCCACCGTGCGGGCCAGCGCGCCGATCCGCGCGCGGATCGGCTGGACCGTCGGCACACCCAAGGCCGCCAGCGGACCCGCCGTGATCGGGCCGACACACGCCGCCACCACCGGGCCCGAAAGCGCCGAAATCAACCCCGGCAGCCGACCCGTTCGGCGAGCCAGCGCAATGAGCGACGCGACCGCAGGCGCGCTCGTGAACGGCAGCGCGTGGATCGACCCCTCGAGCACCGCGTCCAGCAGCCGGTCCACCGGTCCCGGGTCGACCGGGCCGACCCAGCGGTACACCGAGATCTCGATGACCTCCGCCCCGGCCGCGCGCAGGGTGTCCACGAAGTACGGCAACGGCTCGCCGTGCAGCTGCACCGCGATCCGCATCCCCGCGACCCCCGACGCGAGCAGGTGCTGCAACAGCTCCGCGTTGCTCTCCGACGCCGGCGAGTAGTCCTCCGAAAGCCCGGCCGCGCGGATGGCCCCGGTCACCTTCGGCCCGCGTGCCAGCAGGGACGCGGAAGAAAGCCGGGAAAGCAAGGCGTCACCCAGCCCCCAGCCCTCGGCCGCCTCGAGCCAGCCGCGGAAGCCGATGCCGGTGGTCGCCACGACCGCGTCCACCGGCGACTCGAGCAGTCTCGTCGTCGCTACGTGCAGCTCGGTGTCGTCCGTCAGCGGCACGATCCGGATCGCCGGGCCGTAGCGGACGCTCGCCCCCTTGCGCACCAGCAGCGCGCCGAGCTCGTCCGCTCGGCGCGCCGCGGTGATGCCTATGACAAAACCGGCCAGTGGGAGCACATCGGTCACGGTGACTCCACTTCGACCACGCCCTCCCGCACGCGCACGTCGTACACCGGGACAGCCACATCCTCGGCGTCCAGGCACTGTCCACTGTCGAGCGCGAACCGTTCCTTGTAGACCGGCGAGGCGACCACCGGCACCCCGCCCGCGTCGCCGACGATGCCGCGCGAGAGCACCGCCGCGCCACTGCACGGGTCCCAGTTGGACAGTGCGTACCACCGATCACCCGGCAGGTGGAAGATCGCCACCTGCACCCCGCCGTCGAACAGCGCGGCGACACCCGCGTACTCCGGGACCGAAGCGGCCGGGCAGACCGCCGTCCAGGTTCGTTCGATCGAAGTCGTCATCGCCGCACCTCCGGGACACCCAGCATGACCGGCACCTTCTGCTCCCGCTCCGACCGGAACGAGATCGCCGGGTCGGGCGTGCCCGGCGCGTTGACGAACGAGGTGAACCGGGCCAGCTTCTCCGGGTCCTCCAGCACGCCCTTCCACTCGTCGGCGTAGTTGTCGACGTGCTTGGCCATCGCCGCGTCGAGGTCCTCGCAGATGCCGAGCGAGTCGTCGACGATCACCGCGCGCAGGTGGTCGAGCCCGCCCTCGAGCTCCTCGATCCACGGCGCGGTGCGCTGCAGCCGGTCGGCCGTCCGGACGTAGAACATGAGGAACCGGTCGATGGTGCGGATCAGCGTCGCGGTGTCCACATCGGACACCAGCAGCTCGGCGTGCCGCGGGGTCGTGCCGCCGTTGCCGCCGACGTAGAGGTTCCAGCCGTTTTCGGTGGCGATGATGCCGAAGTCCTTGCTCCGCGCCTCCGCACACTCCCGCGCACACCCCGAAACGGCGGACTTGAGCTTGTGCGGCGACCGCAGCCCGCGGTAACGCAGCTCCAGCTCGATCGCCAGCCCGACGCTGTCCTGCACGCCGTAGCGGCACCACGTCGACCCGACACACGACTTCACCGTGCGCAGCGCCTTCCCGTAGGCGTGCCCGGACTCGAACCCGGCGTCCACGAGCTTGCGCCAGATCAGGGGCAGCTGGTCCACAGTGGCCCCGAACAGGTCGATCCGCTGGCCGCCGGTGATCTTCGTGTACAGCCCGAACTCCTTGGCCACCTCGCCGATCACGATCAGCTTCTCCGGCGTGATCTCGCCGCCGGGGATCCGCGGGACGACCGAGTAGGTGCCGTTGCGCTGCAGGTTCGCCAGGTACCGGTCGTTGGTGTCCTGCAACGTCATCTGCTCGCCGCCGAGCACGTGCCCGTTGCCGAGGGTGGCGAGGATGGACGCCACCGCCGGCTTGCAGATCGCGCAGCCGCTGCCCGAGCCGTACCGCCCGATCAGCTCGCTGAACGTCGCGATCCGCGTGGCCTGGACGATCTCGAACAGCTCCGCGCGCGACTGCGGGAAGTGCTCGCAGAGGGCCTTCGACTGCTCGACACCGCACGCGGTGAGCAGCTTGCCGAGCAGCGGGACGCACGAGCCGCACGCCGTGCCCGCGCGGGTGCACGCCTTGATCTTGGGAACGGAGTCGCAGCCCTCGTCGTGGATCGCCCGCGTGATCGCACCCTTGGACACCGCGTTGCACGAACAGATCTGCGCCGCGTCGGGCAGCGCGTCGACGCCGACCGCCGCGCCGCCGCCCGCCGGGGCGAGGATCGCGCCGGGCTCGGCCGGCAGCGGACGGCCGACCAGCGCACGCAGGGTGTTGTACTCGGTCGCGTCGCCGACCAGCACCCCGCCGAGCAGCGTCTTGCCGTCGTCGGTGACCACGAGCTTCTTGTACGTCCCCGCGACCGCGTCGTTGACGGCGACTTCCAGCGCGCCCTCGGTGGCCGCGTGGGCGTCCCCGAACGACGCGACGTCGACGCCCATCAGCTTCAGCTTCGTCGACGTGTCCGGCTCCGGGAACGTGCCCGAACCGCCGGTCAGCTGCGCGGCGACGATCTCGGCCATCGCGTACCCGGGGGCCACGATGCCGTACACCCGACCGTCGACGGCCGCGCATTCGCCGATCGCGTACACCGCCGGATCGCTGGTGCGGCAGGAGGAGTCGACCAGCACCCCACCACGCGGGCCGACGTCCAAACCGGACTGCCGGGCGAGGTCGTCCCGCGGCCGGACACCCGCCGAGAAGACGACGAGGTCGACGTCCAGCTCGGTGCCGTTGCCCAGCTTGGCCAGCAGGCGGCCGCGGTCGGCTTCGATGGCGTCGGTCGACGTTCCGGTGTGGACGGTCACGTCCAGTGAAGTGATGAGCCGCCGCAGCAGTGAGCCACCGCCTTCGTCGACCTGCAACGGCATCAGCCGCGGCGCCATCTCGACGACGTGCGGGGAGAGTCCCATGTCCCGCAACGCCTTGGCGGCCTCCAGGCCGAGCAGGCCACCACCGATGACCACGGCCGCGCGCCGCCCGCGTCCCGGACGCACGGCCGCCGCGCGGATCGCGTCGAGGTCCTCGATGGTCCGGTAGACGAAGCAGCCGGGCAGGTCGTGGCCGGGCACCGGCGGGACGAACGGCCGTGAGCCGGTGGCCAGCACGAGCGCGTCGTACGAGACCGAAGCACCCGAGGCGGTGGTCACGACCTTCGCGGCCCGGTCGACCGAGGTGACCAGTTCACCGAGCCGGAGGTCCACAACGGAGTCACCCGCGTAGTCCGAGCCCGGCAGCGCGAGCGCCGCGGGGTCCCAGGTGTCCACATAGGAGGTGAGCGCCACCCGGTCGTACGCCGGGCGCGGCTCCTCCGACAGGACGACGATGTGCCAGCTCCCCGAAGGGTCTTCCGCGCGCACCGCCTCCACGAGCCGATGGGCGACCATGCCGTGTCCGGCGACGACCAGGGTGGGCATCTCAGACCTCCGCTCCCGCGAGCGCCAGACCGCGCTCACTCGTGGGCTGTTCGGCGGGCTTGCGCAGGTAGACCGCCCAGGTGACGGCGAAGCACAGCCCGTAGAAGACCAGGAACCCGACGAAGGCGGGCACCCCGCTCTTGGCGTCCGCGAACGACTGCCGGAACGCGAGGTTGATGAACAGGCCGCCCTCGGCGCCGATCGCGCCGGCCAGGCCGATCAGCGCACCCGAGAGCCGCCGGGCCTTGAGCAGCTCGGCCGTTTCCTCGGCGCCGTTCGAGATCGCGACCTTCGCCTTGGCCCGGAAGATCGCCGGGATCATCTTGTACGTCGAGCCGTTGCCTACGCCGGCGAGCACGAACAGCACGATGAAGGCGATCGTGAAGAGCGTCAGGGACTTCGACGTCGACGCGAGGATCAGCACGACGGTGGCCAACGCCATCCCGATGAACGTGAAGAAGGTGATCTTGCCGCCGCCGATGCGGTCGGACAGCCAGCCGCCCGCCGGCCGCGAGAGCGAGCCGAGCAGCGGGCCGAGGAACGTCACCGCGGCCGCCTGCAGCGGCGTCCGGCCGAACTGGTTCTGCAGCACCAGGCCGAAGGCGAAGCTGTACCCGATGAACGAACCGAACGTGCCGACGTAGAGGAACGACATCACCCAGGTGTGCGGGTCCTTGACGACCTCCCGCATCGCCTTGGTGTCACCCTTCACGGTGGCGAGGTTGTCCATGTAGAAGTACGCGCACACCGCGGCGACCACGATCAGCGGGACGTAGACGTAGAGCACGATCCGCGGAGCCGTCGCGCCCGCCGTGCCGATCACCAGGAGCCCGACCAGCTGGATCGCGGCGACGCCGAGGTTGCCACCGCCGGCGTTGAGCCCCAGCGCCCAGCCCTTGTGCTTCTCCGGGTAGAAGGTGTTGATGTTCGTCATCGACGACGCGAAGTTGCCGCCGCCGACCCCGCCGAGGGCCGCGACCAGCAGGAACGTGCCGAGTGACGTGCCCGGGTGCAGCACCACCGCGGCCAGGATCGTCGGGATCAGCAGCAGCACGGCGCTGACGACCGTCCAGTTGCGACCGCCGAACTTCGCCACGGCGAAGGTGTAGGGCAGCCGCATCAGGCCGCCGATCAGCGTCGGCGTCGAGACGAGCAGGAACTTGTCAGCGGCGGAGAAGCCGTAGTCCTTGCCCATGAACAGGACGATGACCGACCACAGTGTCCAGATCGAGAAGCCGATGTGCTCGGCGAAGACCGAGAACCACAGGTTGCGGCGGGCGACCTGCTTGCCGGTGGACTCCCAGAACTCTTCGTTCTCCGGTTCCCAGTGTTCGATCCAGTGCTTTCCTTGATGCGCCACGGAGTTCTCCTTCGTGCGGGTCGGGTTCGTCATTGCGCCGCGAGCCAGCCGGCGATGCCGCCGACGGTGTCGGCACACCCGCCGCAGCCCGTCGTGGCTCGTGTGGCCCGCGCCAGTGCGGGAGTGTCGGTGGCCCCGGCCTTCCAGGCTTCGATCAGCCGGGCCTTGGTGACGTTGTTGCAGCGGCAGATCACCGCGGTGGCCGGCAGGTCGGCCGGGCTGGCCGCCGGGGTGCTGCCGGTGGGGAGCGCGCGGCCCAGCAGCACCGCGAGCCGGTCGTCGGGCAGCAGGGTGCCGCGGTCGTGGAACTGCGTGATGGTCGCGGCCGCGTCGGGCAGGCCGAGCAGGATCGCCCCGGTGACGCGGTTTTCGCGGACGACGAGCTTGCCGTACCGGCCGCCGGTGGGGTCGTTGAAGGTCAGCACCTCGGCGCCGGCGTCGGACGCGTCGAGCTGCGTCTCCCCCAGCGCGGCGAGGTCGATGCCGCGGGCCTTGAGCCGGGTGACCGCCGTCGTGCCGCGGTAGCGGGCGGCGGCGTTCGTGCCGGTCAGGACGTCGGCGAGGACCGACGCCTGTTCCCATGCGGGCTGGATGAGCCCGGCCGGGGCGCCGGGGTGGCGGGCGCAGTCGCCGAGCGCGTGGATGCGGCCGTCGCTGGTGCGCAGCACGTCGTCCACCACGATGGCGCCGTCGACGTCGAGGCCGGCCTCGGCGGCCAGCCGCGTCTCGGCGCGAACGCCGGCAGCGACCACGACCAGGTCGGCCGGGACGAGCGTGCCGTCGTCGAGCTTGAGGCCGTCACCGGGCAGGTAGCGGGCGGCGGTGGCGCCGAACCGGAAGGTGACACCCATGTCGGTGAGCTGCCGGGCCAGCACGTGCCCGGCGGCCGCGTCGAGCTGGCGTTCCATGACGTGCCCGACCGGGTGCACCACGGTCACCTGGTTGCCGCGCCCGGCGAGGCCGCGGGCGGCTTCGAGGCCGAGCAGGCCACCGCCGAGCACCGCGACCGGCGCGCCGAAGCGGGCGGCGTCGAGGATCTTGGCGCAGTCGTCGAGGCTGCGGAACGCGACCACACCCGGCCCGGCTTCAAGACCTTCGACGGGCGGGATCCACGGGTTGGCGCCGGTGGCCAGCACGAGTGCGTCGTAGTCCACGCATGCTCCGTCGCCGAGCTCGACGCAGCGCTTCTCACGGTCGATGCGGGCGACGTCGACCCCGAGCCGCAGGTCGATGTTGTGCCGCGACGCCCATTCGTCGTCGTGGAGCCGGACACTCTCGGCACTCATCCCGCCGGCGACGACGGCCGACAGCAGCACCCGGTTGTAGGCGGCGTGCTTCTCCGCACCGAGCACGGTCAGCCGGACCCGCTCGGCGATCGGGTCGCGGCGGCGGATCTCGTCGGCCAGCCGGGCGCCGGCCATGCCGTACCCGACGATCACGACTTCACGGGGGCTCATGCGGCACCATCCACAGTAGACAGGGAAACGGCACACACCTTGAACTCCGGCATCCGGCTGACCGGGTCGAGTGCCGGGTTGGTGAACAGGTTCGCGCGCTGCGCGCCGGGGAAGTGGAACGGCAGGAAGACCAGGTCGGGCTTCAGCGACTGGACGAACCGCACCTTCGCGACGGTCTCGCCGCGCCGCGACCGGATCCTCGCGGCGTCGCCTTCCTCGAGCCCGGCCCGCTTGGCGGTGTCCGGGTGAACCTCGACGAACACCTCCGGGACGACGTCGTTCAGCTCGTCGATCAGCCGCGTCTGCGCGCCTGACTGGTAGTGCTGCAACACGCGGCCGGTGGTGGCCTGCAACGGGAACTCTTCGTCCGGCAGCTCGGCCGGGCCGGTGTGCTCGACCGGTACGAACCGCGCGCGGCCGTCCGGGTGGGCGAAGGTGTCGAGGAACATCCGCGGGGTGCCGGGGTGGTCATTCTCCGGCACCGGCCAGTGCAGGGCCTCTCCGGCGCGCAGCCGGTCGTAACTGACACCGGAGTAGTCGGCGATCCCGCCCTTGGACGCGATCCGCAGCTCCTCGAACGCCGTCTCGGCGTCGACCGGGAACCTTCCCGAGGGCTGACCGAGCCGCTCGGCGAGTCCACTGAGGACGTCCAGGTCGGACCGGACGCCCGGCGGCGGGTCCATGGCCTTGCGCCGCAGCAGGACCCGGCCTTCGAGGTTGGTGAGCGTGCCGTCCTCTTCGGCCCACTGAGTGACCGGCAGGACAACGTCGGCCAGCGCCGCGGTCTCCGACAGCACGAAGTCCGCGACCACCAGGAAGTCCAAGGACGACAGTCGATCTTGGACACGCTGCGAGCGCGGCGCCGAGACGACCACGTTGCTGCCGAACACCATCAGCGCCTTCGGGCCGCCGTCCTGGCCGAGGGCTTCGAGCAGTTCACTGGCGGACCGGCCGGGACCGGGCAGGCTGTCCGGGTCGACGCCCCACACACCGGCGACGTACTCACGCGCGGCCGGGTCGTCGAGCTTGCGGTAGCCGGGCAGCTGGTCGGCCTTCTGGCCGTGCTCACGCCCGCCCTGGCCGTTGCCCTGGCCGGTGAGGCAGCCGAAACCGGAGCCCTTCCGGCCCGGCAAGCCGAGCGAGAGCGCGAGGTTGATCCAGGCGCCGACGGTCGCGGTGCCGGTGGCGTGCTGCTCGGTGCCGCGGGCGGTGAGGATGTAGGCGTTGCGGGCGGCGGCGAGCTTCGCGGCGGCGAGGCGCATGTCCGCGGCCGAAACCCCGCAGACGCGCTCGGCGCGTTCCGGCCACCACGACGCGGCGATCCGCCACATCTCGGCGAAGCCGCTCGTCCGGTCGTCCACATAGGACTGGTCGAGGTGGCCGTCCGCAACGACGGCGTGCAGGATGCCCAGCGCCAGCGCAAGATCGGTGCCGGGTGACGGCGCCAGGTGCAGGCTCGCCAGCTCGGCGGTCGGGGTGCGCCGCGGGTCGACGACGATCAGGTCGGCCCCGCGCAGGTGCTGGGTGAACGGCGGCATGGTCTCGGCCGGGTTCGCGCCGGCGAGGAGCACGACGTCGGCGTTCTTGAGATCCGTGACGGGGAACGGCATCCCGCGGTCCGCGCCGAAGGCCTTGATCCCCGCGGCGGCGGCCGAGGACATGCAGAACCGGCCGTTGTAGTCGATCTGCGAGGTGCCGAGCGCAACCCGGGCGAACTTGCCGAGCAGGTAGGCCTTCTCGTTGGTCAGCCCACCGCCGCCGAAGACCGCGACCCCGTCGGGGCCGTGGGTCTCCTGCACTTCACGCAGCTTGCGCGCGACGAAGTCGAGGGCGAAGTCCCAGCTCACCGGCTCGAGCGCGCCGTCCACCCGGATCATCGGGGTGGTCAGCCGCCGCGGCGAGGTGAGCAGCGCGCCGGCTGTCCAGCCCTTCTGGCACAGGCCCCCGGCGTTCACCGGGAAGTCCCGCGGCGTCACGCGGGCGCCGTCGAGGCTCATCCCGCACTGCAGCGCGCAGTACGGGCAGTGGGTGTCGACCTGCGGCACGGGCACCTCCTCGGCGTCTCGGGGATTGCCCTGACGCTAAGGAGGCCGTGTTAACCGGATTCGACCGAATGTTTCAGGCAGTTGACATTGCTGCGGAACTCACAGGCCCCGAGTGGTGAGGTGCGTGACCGCCGTCACGGCTCACAGGACGCCGCTGACCTCACGCGCGGCGACACGCAAGCCGTCCAGCGCGGCCTGAGTGGACCGGGGGTTCAACGCGTTCGACGCCAGCCGGAACAACACCGCGCGCAGCAGCAGCTGCGGCCACTCCGGCAGGTGCGCCCAGCGTTCGAGCAGGTCGCGGCTCGCGTCACCCCAGGCCAGGGCGTCCACCGCGACGATCGCCGCGCCGTACTCGCCCGGGCGGTAGTAAGGGACGAAGTCGACCACCCCCGGCGCGGAGTCGCCGTCGAAGAGGAGTCCCGCGAGCAGTTCGCCGTGGGCCACCTGCGAAGGCAGCCGGATCGGGCGCCGGGCGCCGGCGAGGACCTCGAACCAGCGGCCGCCCTTCGTCTCCTCGAGCGGGACTTCGAGCTCTTCCCAGGCGATGCGGTCGGCGACCGCGTCGACGTCCTTGCGGCCGGCGATGAAGTCCGGCCGCGGCAGGCCCATGGTCGCGCGGTGCAGCTTCACCGCCGCCAGCACCGATGCGTCACCCCGGTGCTCGGGCACGCCGGCGACGAAGCGGGACGCCGTCCAGCCGCCGACGATCCAGCGGCCGTCGCTGGATCGGACCGGCTTCGCGACCCGCAGGCCCGGCTCGTGCACGTAGTCGAGCGCGCGGGCCGTCCACAGCGTCTTCGCCTTGTCGGTGACCGGCTTGAGCACGAGGTCGCCGCAGCGCCACGCCGCCGAGTCCGGCATCGGCTCACTGCCGTCGTCGAGGCCGCCGAAGGCCGCGCAGACGTGCGCCGGAGGACGTTCGAGAGTTGTCCGCACAACTGGTGACGGTACCCGGCCGAGTGGTCCACGATCGAGAAGACGCGCTGGTCACGCAGTGTTTTACGACTCGGACGAAACGCCATGAAGGGCACCCTCATGGCCTTAAGAGCCATCAGGGTGCCCCTCATGGGACAACGACTGTCAGTAGGTCGGCAGGCTCGGGTCGATCTGCTTGGCCCAGGCGAGCACACCGCCGCCGAGGTGCGTCGCGTCCTTGAAGCCGGCCGCGTGCAGCGCGGCGAGCGCCTCCGCGGACCGGGCGCCGGACTTGCAGTGCAGCACGATCGGCTTGTCCTGCGGCAGCTCCGCCAGCGCCTCGCCTGAGAGGATCCGGTCCTTCGGGATCAGCGTCGCGCCCTTGATGTTGACGATCTCGTACTCGTGCTGCTCGCGGACGTCGATCAGCGCGAAGTTGTCACCGTTGTCGAACTTGGCCTTCAGCTCGGCCGGGGTGATGGTGCTGCCCGACGCGGCCTGCGCGGCCTCGTCCGAAACCACGCCGCAGAACGCCTCGTAGTCGATCAGCTCGGTGATCTGCGGGGTGTCCGGGTCCTTGCGGATCTTCACCTCGCGGTACTTCATGTCCAGCGCGTCGTAGCTGATCAGCCGGCCGAGCAGCGGCTCGCCGATGCCCGTGATGAGCTTGATCGTCTCGGTCACCATGATCGAGCCGATGGACGCGCACAGCACGCCCAGCACGCCACCCTCGGCGCAGGAGGGCACCATGCCCGGGGGCGGCGGCTCCGGGTAGAGGTCGCGGTAGTTGAGGCCCTTGCCGTTCGGCGCGTCTTCCCAGAACACGCTGACCTGGCCCTCGAACCGGAAGATCGAGCCCCACACGTACGGCTTGCCCAGCAGCACCGCGGCGTCGTTCACCAGGTAGCGCGTGGCGAAGTTGTCGGTGCCGTCGACGATCAGGTCGTACTGCTCGAAGATCTCGAGCGCGTTCGACGAGTCCAGCCGGTCGGTGTGCAGGTGCACCTTGACCAGCGGGTTGATCTCCGCGATCGACTCCTGCGCGGAGGCGGCCTTGAGCTTGTCGATATCGGACTGGCCGTGGATGACCTGGCGCTGCAGGTTCGACTCGTCCACGACGTCGAAGTCGACGATGCCGAGCGTGCCGACCCCGGCCGCGGCCAGGTACAGCAGCGCGGGGCTGCCGAGGCCGCCGGCGCCGATGACCAGGACCTTCGCGTTCTTCAGCCGCTTCTGCCCGGTCACCCCGACGTCCGGGATGATCAGGTGACGGCTGTACCGGGCCACCTCTTCCTTGGTGAGCTCGGCAGCCGGCTCGACGAGCGGCGGCAGTGCTGACATCGGGTCCTCCATCTCGCGGGTGCGTCCATCCCACTATGCACAACACGCGCAGGCAAAAAGAGCTTCCCCCATGCCCAGATGCTGGGAAGACCGCTACGGCGTGGGATTCGGCCAGGCGTTGGGGACGCAGACGCGGCCGTCCTTGGCCACCTTGCCCTTGTCGCCGCCGGGGATGTCGTTGAGCATCGAGACGTAGTCGTCGGAGACGCCGAAGGACTGCTGCATCATCACCGGCGCGGGCTGGCCGTTGCCGCCGCAGCCGACGTGCTGGTTGCCCAGGGCGTGCCCGACCTCGTGGTTGATGGCGTACTGGCGGTACGCGGTCATGTCCGCGCCGAACGCCTTCGCGCCACGCACCCAGCGGGCCAGGTTGATCAGCACGCGGCCCATGCTCTTGCGGTAGCAGGACGCCTCGAAGGTGATCTGGAAGCCGCAGGCGTCCGCGCGGTGCGTGGTCTCGGGCGTGGTGAGGCTCACCTTGAAGGACGGGTTCGGGAAGTTCTTGTCGACGCGCTGCAGCGCGATCTTGCCGTCCCACGTCCAGCTCTTGGGATCGGACAGCGTGCCCTGCACGGCCGCGGCGAAGGCGTCGTCCCCGGCGTAGCTCGCCGGGTCGATCCCGTCCTCGACGTCGACGGTGTAGGTGTACAGCTTCCCGGAGCCCACCTTGGGGCCGTTGCCCGGAACCGTGTGCCACTGGCCCGTTCCGGCCTGGGTGAACGGGCTGCCGTTGGGCAGGTCCGCGGTCGGCACCTTGAGGTCGACCGGCGTGGCCGGGTTCTCCGGGATGCCCTGCTCGCCGTCACCGTCGATGGCGCCGCCGGAGGTGTCGCCGCCGGCGGACTCGACCCCGGCCGGGGCGCCCTGCTCGGCGATCGGCTCGGCCGGGCTGTTCGCGGTGTTGACCACGACGAGCACGGTCAGCACCACGAGGATCGGCAGGGCGTAGACGCGCCAGCCGTAGGTCTTGGTGAGGTTCGCGAGGCCGGACTTCGGGGGGTCCTCGGCCTTCTTGGTCTCCCGCGCCTCGTGGTGCGGTTTCCAGGAGGCGCTCAACGGCTCCGCGCTGGTCCGCCGGCCGCCCGGGCGGTAGCGGTCCTCGGTGACGCGCTGGGCCGGCGTCTTCGACGGGCGGTACTGCCCGGTGCGCGGCGGCTCTTCGGGTTCCGGGGCGCCGTGCGGCGCGCGACGGGCCGACGCGCGGTGGGGAGCCCGCCGATCTTCGCCTCGCGCATCCTGCTTCACCCGGTCCACCGCACCAGGGTGCCACAGCGCCGAGACGCCGCCCTCGGCGACTGGCGGGTCACGCAGCGATTAGTTGTCACCCGATCGGACTACCAAGTACCGGCTTCGACGTGCTCCCACATCCCCAAAACGGCCTTCGCTACGGCGATCGGGCGTTCCATCTGAGCCACGTGGCCGGTGCGCGGAAGCACAAGAAGGCGGGCCTTCGGTAGCGCCCGCGCGGTCCGGACGGCGCGCCGCACGGAGATCACCCGGTCGTCGCGGCCCCAGACGACCAGCGTCGGCGCCCGGACGCGCGGCGCGGCCGCCCAGAGGGACGCCTTCCCGAGCGTCGACCAGGCCCGGAAGATGGCGAACGTGCTGCGGGCCATCGCGGGCGCGGCCCAGGTGAACCCGGCGCGGGCGCCGTGCTCCTCGGTCAGCTCGTCCAGCCGGCTGTCGGGGAACCTCGACGGGTCCGCGAAGCACAGCTTGATGACCTGCGCGGCCCGTTCGCGCGGGCCGAGCGCGGCCAGCTGCGCCCGCACTCGCGCGCCGACCAGCGGCAGGTAGGCCAGCGCCATCCGCGGGTCCGACAGCCGCCGCGGGTCGGGCCGCCGGTCGGGCATCGCGGGTGAGATGAGCGTCAGCGTCTTGACCAGCTCCGGCCGCCGTTCGGCGATGAGCAGCGCGATCGCCCCGCCCATCGAGTTGCCGAGCAGGTGCACCGGCGCGCCGACGGCCTCGATGTGCCGCGCGACGACCTCGGCGTGCGCCTGGAGGCTGAAGTCGAAGCCCGCCTCGGGCTCCGAACAACCGAAGCCGGGCAGGTCGAGCGCGGTGCCGCCGGCGACCGGCGCGAGCAGCGCGGCGAGGTCGGTCCAGTTCGTCGACGAGCCGCCGAGCCCGTGCACGTACACGGCCGGCACGCCGTCCGGGCCCGGGGTGCGGCGGACGTTGAGGCGGGCGGTGCCGACTTCTTCGAAGGTGGCCGGCCAGGGCGGCAGGACCGGGTCCAGGGACGGCAGTTCCCTGGTCGAGAGCGGCACGTGCGTCAGCGGCGCCCGCGTGGAAACGGGGGTGTTCACGGATCCAGGATGCCCGACACTTGGCAAGGCATACATACCGGCGAGTAATCTTCAGGACGACTTCACGCGGTGGCGACCCCGCCCGTCGAAGGGTGTGAAGACGGGAGGAAGAGCATGACGGAGATGACACGGCTGCAGCAACGTGGGGTGCGGCTGCCCCGGACCGAGCGCCGGGCCCAGCTCCTCGCCGCGGCGCAGCGGGTCTTCGCCGAGAACGGCTACCACGCCGCCGCGATGGACGAGATCGCCGAAGTGGCCGGTGTCAGCAAGCCGGTGCTCTACCAGCACTTCCCCGGCAAGCTCGATCTGTACATCGCGCTGCTGGAAAGCCACGTCGACGAGCTGGTCAAGCGCGTGCAGAACGCCCTGAACTCGACGACGGAGAACAAGCAGCGCGTCCCGGCCACGGTCGGCGCGTTCTTCGACTTCGTCAGCAACGACGCGGGCGCGTTCCGGATGGTCTTCGAGTCCGACCTGCGCGGCGAGCCGGCGGTCCAGGAAGCGGTCGACCGCGCGACGTCGGCGAGCGTGGACGCGATCACGGAGACGATCACCGCGGACGCCGGTCTCGACGAGGACAAGGCGCGGCTGCTGGCCGTCGGGCTGGTCGGGATGAGCCAGGTCAGCGCCCGGTTCTGGCTGCAGCACCACCAGTCGATGAGCCGCGAGGAAGCAGTGGCCCTGACGGCCAACCTGGCCTGGCGCGGCATCGGCGGCGGCTTCCCCCTCAAGGACTCGTAACGCCCCAATGTGGCCTTCGGTGCGTCAGACGCACCCAAGGCGGCCTTCGGTGCGTCAGACGCAACCAAGGCCGCCTTGGGGCGCTTGGGTCTGGGTCAGCGGGCGGTGACGGCCGTGCGGACCAGCGCGCTGATGCGGCGAGCAACCTCGAAGGGGCGTTCCTGCGGGAGCATGTGACCCGCGCCGGGGTAGCGGACGAATTCGGCGTGCGGCAGCTCGTCCGCGATCACCTTCGCGTGCGCCAGCGGGCAAAGCCGGTCCTGCTCTCCCGCCAGCACCACCGACGGGACGTCGCAGAGCGCGCCCAGGCCGCCGACGCCGCGGTGGGACGCAATGGCGTCCAGGAACAGGCCCGCGCTCGCCGGGTGGGCGCACAACAACTGCTCGACGACGCTGTCCACCTGCGCCCGCCCCGGCCGGTGGCCGAAGACGAGCCGCCGGGCGCCGGAGCGGACCATTCCCGGCCGCAGCCGCAGCGTGTCGGACCGCAGCCGGGCGAGCAGCCGGGCCACCTGCGGCTCGAAGCGCGTCACGCCCCGGCCGACCAGGCCCGGGAACCCGAGCGTGAGCTTGTCCATGTCCCCCGACGACGTCGCGACGAACGCCGCGCCGGCGAGCCGCGAAGCGACCAGCTGCGGGTGCCGTTCGGCGAGCACCATGAGCGTCATGCCGCCCATGGAGTGCCCCGCCAGCACGAGCGGGCCGTCCGGGACGCGGTCGGCGATCAGCTCGGCGAGGTCGTCGGCGAGCCGGGCGATCGACGCCGAACCCGGGCGCGCGTGCGCCGAACCACCGTGGCCGCGCAGGTCGTAGCGCAGCACTCGCACGCCGGGGTCGAGGTGCGGCAGCACGAAGTCCCACGTCCGGTGGTCCTGCGTCCAGCCGTGGACGAGCACCAGCGTCACCGCCGAATCGGCCGGCCCCGACTGCGCAACGTGCAGCGCGGCGCCGTCACTCGCGACGAACCGGTGCACCCTGGCCGGGTTCCGGAGCCGCGACGCGGTGGTCATCGGCCCGCCGGGAGCAGGAAGGACTTGCGCCAGAAGTACTTACCGGGCAGCCCGACCAGGCCGGACTCCTCGAGGAACGGCATGATCTTCTCCCCCGCCCAGGCGATCGTCCCCTGCCAGTTCGGGTTGTTCAGCGCCGCTTCGACGCCGTCACGCGGCCGGATGCCGACCGCCTTGTAGACGTTCGGGTTGATGAACGCCCGCGTCACGAAGTACGAGATGAGCGCGATGATGAACTGCTGGTAGCCGATCTCGGCCTTCGACAGCTTCGCCATGCCGCGCGTGACCTCTTCGCGGGCGAAGGTGACGTGCCGGGCCTCTTCGAGCACGTGGATCCGGTTGACCATCCGGACCAGCGGCTGGATGCCGTCGTCGTTCATCTGCTCGCGCTGCAGCCGGTCGAGCACCTCCTCGGCGACCAGGATCGCGCCGTAGCGCGCCGGGCCGTAGGAGATCGTCGGCATCAGCTTCGCGAGCTTCCGCAGCCACGGCACCGGGCCGTAGGCGGGGCAGCCGATCCGCGACGCCATCCGCGCGAACATCGTCGAGTGCCGGCATTCGTCGGCGATCTCGGTGAGCGCGAACTGCGCGTGCGCGGACGTCGGGTCCTGCTCGTAGACCTCCTTGAGCAGCATCTGCATCAGGAGGATTTCGAACCAGAGCCCGGTGGTGGCGACGCTGGCCACCTCGTGCTTGCCGAGCTCGATGCGCTGCTCGGTCGTCAGCTTGTCCCAGAGTTCGGTGCCGTACAGCGAGGAGCGCTCGTCCGGGATGAACCGCTTGCCCTCGACCAGCGGCGCGGTCCAGTCGATGTCGACGTCGGGGTCGTAGAACTTGTTCGCCGACGACTTGAGCAGCCGCTCCGCGGTCTTGTCGCGATCCGGTTCCTTCAGCGTCCGCGTCATTGCCGACCCACCCTTCCGAAACATGTAACTTGAGGTAACAGTTACCTCTGGTAGCATCCCTCTCGTGATCGAACGTGTCAAGCGCTCCGGCAAGCCGTCCAAGCACTCGTCGCGCGACGAGGAGGCGACCGGCGACGCCCGGCGCGACCGCTGGCGCAAGCACCGGATCGCGCGGCGCAAGGAGTTCGTCGAAGCCGCACTCCGGGCGCTCGACACGCACGGCCCCGACCTCGGCATGGAGGACGTCGCCGCGGAGGCCGGCGTCACGAAACCCGTGCTGTACCGGCACTTCGACGACAAGGCCGACCTCTACGTCGCGCTCGGGCAGCGCGGCACGGAGATCCTCTTCGAGCGGCTGATCCCGGCGATCAACGCCGAGCTCGCGCCGGTGCCGCGGATCCGGATGGCCCTCGACGCGTTCTTCACGGTCATCGAGGAGCACCCGAACCTGTACCGGCTGCTCGCGCACGGCCGGCCGGAGAAGCCGGTCTCGTCCGACGTCGTGGCCGAGGACAAGGAGCTGATCGCGTCGGCGCTCACCGCGCTGCTCGGCGACTACATGCGGATGTTCAACATGGACTCCGGCGCGGCCGAGCCGTGGGCGCACGGCATCGTCGGCATGGTCCAGAACACCGGCGAGTGGTGGCTCGACCGCCACTCGATGAGCCGCGACGCGGTTGTCGAATACCTGACGCAGATCATCTGGGCGGCCATCGACGGCCTGACCCGCCAGAACGGCGTGGTCATCGACCCGAACCAGCCCCTGGAAGCCAACAAGGTGGTCCAGCTGGGCCGCGCCGAGCCTTTGGAGGAGACGTCATGAGCGAGCACGACGAAGACGGCTACAGCGGCGAAGCGACCTTGGTGGTCGACGGCGTCTCGCTGACCACGACGGTCGAGCTGCGCGGCTACTTCCAGCCGATCGACGGCTACTACCGCTGGTACGGCCGCGTGGCCGTGAACGACGAGCTGACCCGCCTGGCGGGCGGCAAGAAGAAGCCGGTTTCGATCCAGGCCGGCGAGCACACGGCGACGGGCGAGCTGTCGGACCCGGACCCGTGGGGCCGGTACCGCATCATGGGCACGAGCACCCCGCCGTTCCACGTGCCGACGACATTGGAAGAACTCAACGCCTGACCAAAGCCGTGAAGGCCCCCTTACCGGCGCTCATGGCCGGGAAAGAGGCCTTCACGGGCTTTCGGAACCGGTGCGGCCAACCCGCGCGGTGGCCGACCCGGCCGGGTTCAGGGGTGCCGCGGGCCCGGCAGCTCGCGACCGGGCAGCCAGCCGTTCGGGATGTCCGTCGCCCGCCAGGTGCGCACCGTCAGGCGCACCGCGGTGACCGGCGCCGACAGGAATGGCGCGGCCTCCGGGACCTTCTCGACCAGCAGCGCGCGCACCCGCTCGTCGTCCTCGGGCGGGACGACCTCCGCGAGCGCCTGCGCCTGCAGGAACGGCTGCATCGGGGAGCCCGTCGACACCACCACCGACACCACCGGGTTCTCCCGGACGGCCGCCAGCGTGCGGCCGCGGTCCTCGAGCACGAGGTTCAGCGTGAACTCGCCGGTCTCGGCGAAGTACACCCCGCCGACCCACGGTCCGTCGCTGCCCGCAGTGGCGAGGAACAGCGACTTGTGGGCGGCGAGCGTGCCGCGCACGAGGTCCGCCACGACGCCGGCCGTCGGCTCGACAGTGGTCATCGACCATCTCCTGGAGGTGTCCGTCCGGGCCCCGTGGCGCCGGATCGCCAGCCGAAGCTAGGCGGCGGAATCGCGACACACCAAGGAAAGCTCACCGATCCGGTGAACGCACTCGCTCACCGGGGCGACGCCGGATCGGGCACGCCCGGAGCGCGCAAAAGCCACCCCAGGACGTCCCGAGGTGGCTTTTGCGGACTCGAAGTGGGTCAGTCGCCGACGCCGAAGCCGACCTTGCGCACGTCGGACGGCGCGATCTCGACGTAGGCGATGCGGTCGGAGGGGACGATGTACTTGCGTCCCTTCTCGTCGCTGATGCGGAAGAGCCCGTCACCGGCCGTCAGGGCCTCGGCGACCAGCTTCTCCACCTCTTCGGGAGACTGGCCACTGGACACCACCAGCTCGCGCGGCGTGTCCTTGATGCCGATCTTGACCTCCACGTGGGACCTCCGCTGGAAATTCGTAAGGGATGTGCTCGGCAAGGCTAACCGAACGGGCTCGTTCCGGTGGCGCATGTCCGCGCTCGACCGCGTTGTCACTTCCGGGTACTCCATCGGGATCAGCCCAGGCCGAGCGCCTGCATGCGCTTCGTGTGCCCCTGTTGCAACCGCCGGAACAGCGCGGCAATTCCGGAGAGGTCGCCCGAACCGCCGATGATCAGCTCGGCCAGGCCGTCGCGCTCGGCGACGACGTACTGGGCCTGGGTCAGTGCCTCGCCGAGCAGGCGGCGCCCCCACAGGGCGAGCTTGTCGCGGGTCTTGGGGTCGGCTTCGATGCCGGCGGCCACTTCGCGTTCGGCGAACGCGGAGTGGCCGGTGTCGGCGAGCACGGTGAGCACGAGGTCCTTGGTCTCGGGGTCGAGCCAGCTGGCGATCTCCCGGTAGAGGTCGGCGGCCAGCCCGTCGCCGACGTAGGCCTTGACCAGCGACTCCAGCCACGACTTCGGCGGCGTCGAAGAGTGCCAGGCGTCCACCTGGGCCACGAACGGCGCCATCGCGTCCGCGATCTCGACGTCGTGCGCGGCGAGGTGCTTCTCGAGCAGGCCGTAGTGACCGATTTCCGCGGCGGCCATCTGCGCCAGCGCCGCCCGTCCGTCCAGCGTGGGGGCGCTGCGCGCGTCTTCGGCCAGCCGGTCGAAGGCGGACAGTTCGAGATAGGCGATCACACCCAGAAGGTCGACTACGCCTTCGCTGATCTCTTTCGGCTCGGTCACGGCGGCCAGGGTATCGCCGAAGCACCCGGGCGTGTCGGGACGAGACCGATCCCACTGGCTCCGGCGTGCCGGGTACTGTTGAAAAACTGCTGACCAGGTACACTGCCATTTGACACCGAAGCTTCCGTACGTCATACCGGCGTCGGGAAACAGGCAGGCCACGAGGCCCGCCGACGTACTGCAATGTGCGTGCACGCCTCTTCCGGCATTCCCGGGACGGACCGGTTCCGCGCTTCAGATCAGCGCCAGGGACCAGGGTTTCTCCCGGTCGAGTGTCGAAACGGGACCCAGGGTTGTGCGCGCTGGTCACGAGAGAGGCGATCACCCTGACCGCAGAAATCCCCACAACCGAACAGCCCCCCGCCGTCGCGCTGGAACACAGCGAGACCGGCCCCGCCGCGCTCGACACGTCGCACCCGCTGCAGGCGGGCGTCGAGGTCGAGCCGGAGGCCCCCACCTTCGCGTCGTTCGGCGTCAAGCCGGAGATCATCAAGGCGCTCGCCGAAGTCGGCATCGAGCGGACCTTCGCGATCCAGGAGCTCACGCTGCCGCTGGCGATGGCCGGCGACGACCTCATCGGCCAGGCCCGCACCGGCATGGGCAAGACGCTGGGCTTCGGCGTGCCGCTGCTGCACCGCGTCGAGGTGCCGGGCGACGGCACTCCGCAGGTGCTCGTCGTGGTGCCGACCCGCGAGCTGTGCATCCAGGTCGCCAACGACCTCAAGGGCGCCGGCAAGCACCTCGGCATCCGCACCCTGGCCATCTACGGCGGCCGCCCGTACGAGCCGCAGATCGAGGCGCTCCGCAAGGGCATCGACGTCGTGATCGGCACCCCGGGCCGGCTCCTCGACCTGGCCGAGCAGAAGCACCTCGTGCTCGGGAAGGTCCGCGGGCTGGTGCTCGACGAGGCCGACGAGATGCTCGACCTGGGCTTCCTGCCCGACATCGAGCGCATCCTGCGGATGGTGCCGGACAAGCGGCAGACGATGCTCTTCTCGGCGACCATGCCGGGGCCGATCATCACGCTGGCCCGCACGTTCCTCACCCAGCCGACGCACATCCGCGCCGAGGAAAACGACGCGAGCGCGATCCACGAGCGCACCACCCAGTTCGTCTACCGGGCGCACTCGATGGACAAGCCCGAGGTCATCGCCCGGATCCTGCAGGCGGCCGACCGCGGCCTCACGATGATCTTCAGCCGCACCAAGCGCACCGCCCAGAAGGTGGCCGACGACCTGGTCGAGCGCGGTTTCGCCGCGGCGGCCGTGCACGGCGACCTGGGCCAGGGCGCGCGTGAGCAGGCCCTGCGCGCGTTCCGCTCCGGCAAGGTCGACGTCCTGGTCGCGACCGACGTCGCCGCCCGCGGCATTGACATCGACGACGTCACGCACGTCATCAACTACCAGTGCCCGGACGACGAGAAGACCTACGTCCACCGCATCGGCCGCACCGGCCGCGCGGGCCGCACCGGTGTTGCGGTCACCCTCGTCGACTGGGACGAGATGCCGCGCTGGAAGCTGATCTCGGACACCCTCGGCCTCGACAAGCCGGAGCCGGTCGAGACGTACTCGTCGTCGAAGCACCTGTTCGAGGACCTGGGCATCCCGGAGGGCACCACCGGGCGGCTGCCGCTGGCCAAGCGCACCCGCGCGGGCCTGGGCGCCGAGGTCGAAGAGGACCTGGGCGGCAAGCGCCGTGGCCGCGGCCAGGCCCAGGGCCGTGGCAACACCGCCGCCGGTGGCCCCGAGTCGCCGGCCTCGGAAGACGCGCCGCGCAAGCGCAACCGCACCCCGCGCAAGCGGACCCGCGGCGGCTCGCGGTCGGCCGAAGCCGTCGAGGCAGCCGACAACGCCACCGCGTCGGAGTCCGGTTCGGGCGAGGCTCCGGCCTCGGAGGGTCGCACCCGCGCGCGTCGCCGCACCCGCGGAACGGCCCCGGAGACCACCGGCCCGGCGGTCGAGAAGGAGGCCGGCGAGAACGCCGAGCGTCCGGCTCGGCGCCGCCGCCGTCGCCGCCCGGCCGCGACGTCTGATACACCTGCGTCGGCAGACTGAACCTGAGCGGTGGGGGTCCCGGCACGTGAGCGACGTCGAGAAGGCGGCCGAAGAAGAACCAGCGGTCGCTTCCGAGGCCCCCGAATACGGCTCTGAAGACGTCCTCGAGGACGTCGAACCCACCCCGCCCGCACCGCGGGTCAAGGCGCGTCGTTCGCCTTGGAACCGCGGCCGGGACCGGGTGATCGCCGCGGTCGTCGCGGTGGTCGTGCTCGCGGTCGCGCTGGTCATCGGCACGACGAGCGACAGCGCGGCCACCGACCGGACCGAAGCGGCCCCGCCCCCACCGCTGCCCGCGGCGCCGGACAAGGTGCCCGGCTCGCTGGCCGAGCTGTGGAGCGCCCCGAGCGCGTCGACGCCGGTCCCGTTGGTGGCCGGCGACTCGGTGGCCACCGCGGACGGCGGCGAGGTCGCCGCCCGTGACCCGCTGACCGGACAGATCCGCTGGCACTACACGCGTGACCTGCCGCTGTGCACGGTGAACGAGACGTGGGGGCGGCTGAACGCCGTCTACCACAAGACCGAGAACTGCAGCGAAGTCACACAGCTCGACCCCGGCACGGGCCGGATCACCGCCCAGCGCAACGGCAACGCCGAGCTGGGCACCCAGCTGGTCAGCGACGGCTCGCACGTGACGGCGACGGGCAAGAAGCTCCTCGACACCTGGCGCGACGACCTGGTGAAGAGCGCGGAGTACGGCCAGGTCCCGGCGCTGGTCAACGCGGGCAAGCAGCCCCGCACGGGCTGCACGTACGGCACGGTCGCGGCGGCGTCGGGCAAGGTCGGCGTGATCGAGCGCTGCCCGGGCGACCCGGCCGACCGCCTGACGGTCTACAAGGCAGCCCCGGAGAAGGACGACGAGCCCCAGGTCTCGTTCAGCAGCGTGCTGGCGGGCAAGCGCGCCCGCGTGATCGCAATGTCCGGCGAGCTGACGGCGGTGGTACTGCCGGACCAGAAGCTCCTGGTGATCTTCAACGGCGACGGTTCCCAGCGCGCGGCATATCCCTTGGACGTGCCGGCCACCGACCTGGCGGCCGACCCCCCGGGCGGCACCGAGGCGACGACCCAGACTGCGGCGAACGTGTACTGGTTCAGCGGGTCGAAGATGCTGGCGTTGTCCCGTGACGACCTTTCGCCGCGCTGGACGCTGAGCAGCGCTTCGGGGCCGGGGATCATCTTCGCTTCGCAGCTGGTGGTCCCGATCAAGGGCGGCCTGGCGGTGCTGAACGAGAACGACGGTTCAACGATCCGGACAGTGGGTGTGGACCGCCGGGGATATGCGGGCGTGGTCCGCTTGGGTGCGGCCGGCCCGGTGCTGCTGGAAGAGCGCGGCACCACACTGACGGCTTTGAAGTAGCCGCTCAGCCTCGTGATGCCCCGCCAATCACGCGAGATGCCCGCCTGATCACGAGTGATGCCCGCCGGACCACGAGTTCCGGCCCGAATCACGCGAGTTCCGGCCTCAATCACGCGAGTTCCGGCTCGAATCACGCCAGTTCCGGCCCCAATCACGCCGGTCCCGGCCCGAACCACGCCGCTCCCGGCCTCAATCACGCGAGTTCCGGCCCGAATCACGCCAGTTCCGGCCCCAATCACGCCAGTTCCGGCCCCAATCACGCCAGTTCCGGCCCGAACCACGCCGCTCCCGGCCTCAATCACGCGAGTTCCGGCCCCACACGCCGGCCGGCCGGGCGGAACCGGCAGGTTCGGGTCAGGTGAGCCAGAAAAGGGTCAGCGCCGAAACCACGAACAGCACCACGGCAATGCCCGCCCCCGCGGCCGCGATCCCGTTGCGGCGGTCGGCAACACGCTGCGCCAGCAGGGCCAGCACCGCCGCCACCGGGTGTCCGATCAGCATCGCCGCACCCGGGCCGGGTGCGCCCGTATACAGGTCGATTCCCGCCACTGCCAGCACGCCCACCGCCAGGACCGCAAGACCCGCTGCCAGTGAGCCCGTGAACCCACGCCACCAGCGCCCGCGCTCCTTCGCCGGCGAAGCAGCCTCCGCGGCAGGCTCGGGCGAAGCTTCGTCCGCCGAAGCAGGTTTCGGCTCGACCCGCTCCTGCGGCGCCGTCTCCGCGTCAGGCGCTGCCGCCGGCAAAGGCACGGGCACGGTCGCCAGTTCGTCGGTGTCCGGTGAGGCCACTTACCCTCCTGTTCAGGGCGCGAGCAGGTCCCACGGCTGCGCCGCCGGGGCTGTTGCCTGGCCCTCTGCGCAGCTCGGCCTGAAGTCGCACCAGGCGCAACGGCGGTCCGGGCGGGGCGGGAACAGCTCGTCCGCGTCGCCGCCCGCGTCCAGGGTATCCGTGGCCAGCCTGAGGTCTCCGGCGGTCTCCTCGGCGCGTTGCAGCTGACGGCGCAGGCTCTCCGGGGTGTGCTCCGCCGCCGCGATCGTGCCGGTCGGGAGGTGGTGGAGCTCGACCGTCGTGCACGGCATCCGCAACGTCCGCGCCGCCGCCACCGCGTACAGCGCAAGCGCTTGCGACGCCCTCGCCTCGTACTCGTCCGGTGGGCGGCGACCCGTCTTGTAGTCGACGATCACGAGCTCGCCCTCGCGCGCGTCGATGCGGTCGGCGCGGCCCTCGACGATCATCGCCGGCCGCTCCCCCGGCGCCAGGCTGACCGGCGCCGACACCCACCGCTCCAGCCCGACCGGGTCGTGCGTGACGTCGTTGTCCTCGACGTACTCGGCCACCCACCCCTTGGCCCGCGCGCGGTACCGCGCCGCCTGGTCGGCGTCCTCGAAACCCGCGTCCTTCCAGTACTCCGCCACCAGCGCCACCGCCCGCTGCGGCACCCGCTTGAGCACCGGCAGGTCGAACAGCGCCCGCAGCGCGTTGTGCACCACCGCCCCGAGCGTGCTGTGCGCCCACGGCCCGGTGCGCTGCGGCGTCGGCCGCTGCAGGTACTGCAGCCGGTACCGGCGCGGGCAGTCGTCGAAGGTCGCCAGCCGCGCCGGTGACACCTTCGTGAGCCGCACCGGTTGCGCCACGCCGAAATCGAAGCCCATCTGCTCCTTCACGATTCCCCACGCTACGCACCACCACCGACACTTTCCGCGCCGGACCCGCGCAATGCCCTACCGCACGACCAGCACCGTGTGCGTCCCACCGCCCACGGACACAGAGCCGCTCCGCACCGCGTGGCCGTCCACCAGCACCAAACGCCCGGCCGGAACCACCAGCGAGCCGGACGTCCCGCGCGGCGCCGTCACCGTCAGAGAGAACACCGAACCCACCTGAGACCACGAAGCCGACAACGCGCCCTTCGGCGTCGGCACTGCTCCGCGCGCCCACGTGACCTGGCCCGGGTGCGGCGAAACCTGCCACGTCGCGAAGCCCGGCGACGTCGGCGAGACGCCCAGCAGCTCGTTCGTCAACGCCGGCACCACACCGGTCGACCAGCCGTGCGCGGCCGACGTGTAACCCTGCTCGTAGTGCGAGCCGCCCTCGCCGATGCCTTCCCACGCCGTGAGGCCCGGGTCGTGCGTGTCCATCCAGCCGTACATCCGCTTGATCTGGTCGATCGCCGACGTCGCCTGCCCGGTCCGGAACCGCGCCTGCAGCTCCGGGAACGACGTGAACGCGTACACGCGCTTCGTGCCGTCGGAGACGAGAGTGTCGTTGTCCATGAACGGATTCCCGTACGGCAACGCCCCGGCCGCGAGCCGCGCCAACGCCGAAGACGACTGCGCCGGCGAGGCGATACCGGCCAGGATCGCCTGGCTGTTGCCGTCCTGGCCGTGGCGCACCGCGCCCGTCCCCGAGTCGAGGTACGCGCCCGCCGCCGGATCCCACAGGTACTGGTTCACGGCCGCGGCGACGCCGGAAGCGCGCGAAAGCCACCGATCCGCGTCAGCGGCGTGCCCCGTCGCCCGCGCCAAGCCTGCCGCGCCCTGAAGAGCCCGGACGTACAACGCGTTGTAGTACGTCACTTCGCCCGTACGCGGGAGGAACGCGTAGTCGCCATAGCCGCTTGTGCCGTTAAGCCCCTTCGCGAGCAACCCGCGCGAATCGGTGACCGACGGATACCACGCGTCGAGTGTCTTCACGAGGTGCGAGTAGTACGAAGCCGCGTACGCGGTGTCGCCCGAGTAGAGGACGTAGTCCCAGCTCGAAGTCACCCACCAGAGCGGATAGTCGAACAGCGGCAACGTGTAGTTGTTGATCGACGCGGGCGGGATCCAGCCGTCGGCCCGCTGGTGGTCGGCCAGGTCGGCGAGCACGTTCTTCGCCGCGGTGCCGTCCTGGTGCGTCAGGTACTGGGTCAGCCCGGACACCGCGACGTCGCCGACGTACGGGTCGCGGTCGCGCTTCGCGCCGTCGTGCAGCACCAGCTTCCCGTCCAGCGACGGCGAGAACGCGCCACGAGGGTCCACATCGGACTCGCGGAAGGTGTCCATGCCCAGCTCGTTGGTGTAGGACGCGTTGTACCAGTAGCGGTTCAGGTCCGCGTCCGACGACTCGAACCAGCCGCGGTAGGTGTCCGGCGTGCCGAGGAACGGCGTGAAGTCGAGGGAGACGCCGTTGATCCGCACCTCACCGGACGGCTGCGCGAGCGGCGCGTCCGAGGCCAGCGCGTCGAGGCTGATCCGCAGGTAGCGGAAGCCGCGCAGGCCGTCCGCGCACACCTGCGTGCCGCTCTGGCAGCCCTTCGTGTCCCGCCAGACGGTCGGCGTCGCCGGCACGGCGATCTGGTCGCTGCCCGGCCCGCCGGAGAAGTCCGAGCGCGAGAAGTCGGAGCGTTCACCCAGGTACTGCTGGGTTTCCGAGGTCGACACCCGGATGCCGGGGTGGTTCGCCGACGCGCCGGCGAAGGAGATCTTCGGGTACCCCGCGACGACCTTGCCGAAGTCGAGCACGGCGACGGGCGTCGGCGGATCGGCGACCAGCCCCGGCCAGACCTCGGTGACCCGGCTGAACTCGCCCGACGGCGTGGCCTGGTCCTTCGTCACGGTGATCCGGACCTGCGTGGTCGTCACCGCGCGGTCGAACGCCACCGTGCGCTGCACCGCGGTGTTGCCGGTGACGGTCGCCGCCACCCGCCACGCGCCACCGTCCAGCACCTCGACGGTGAAGTCCTGCGGCACACCGTCCACACTGGACAGCACGGTGACGCCGGGCAGCGCGACCGGCGCGGCCGCGGTGATCGTCAGGACGTCCGGGTAGGCGCCGATCGTGTCGTCGTTCCAGAACGTGTCGGTGTTGCCGTCGACGGCGTTGCCTGGCTCGTACGTCCGCGGCTGGCCGTTCCCGCCGTTGTTGGGCGCGTGGAACGACGACGCGGCCGCCGTCGTCCCGCCGGGCCAGGCCGGCTTCGGCGGCGGCGCCTGCCGCTTGAGCGTCGCGACACCACGGCCGAGCAGGCCGGCCGGGTTGGTGACGTCACCACTGGTGGACAGCACCCGCACCGGCCGGACGTCCCGGCTCGACGGCGCAACGACGTACTTCTGCCAGCCAGGGCCGGGCAGGGCGGTCGCCACGGGGGCCGCGACCACGCCGCTCGCCACCAGGACCGTGACCGGCAGGACTGCTCTGAGCCACTTCATCGAGGCCTCCGCAAGGCGTTTGAATCGTTTCAAGCGCTGGGCTGGGATTCAGGCTGCGGGAGGCGTG
The DNA here is from genome assembly GCF_044453095.1 of Amycolatopsis sp. NPDC051758. NCBI lineage: Bacteria > Bacillati > Actinomycetota > Actinomycetes > Pseudonocardiales > Pseudonocardiaceae > Amycolatopsis > Amycolatopsis sp. NPDC051758. Next base: position 150,716 of record NZ_JBITCJ010000009.1, read on the forward strand.
CCAACGATGTCAACGAAGCCGGCGGTTCCTGTCCGGCAGGACAACCCGAAAGGCGGGGGTCAGCTGCCACCGGCGATGAAGCCGCGCACGGAGTTCGCGACGAGCTCGACGGCGATGGCCGCGAGCAGCAGGCCGGCCACCTTGGCCAGCAGCGTGATGCCGCTTTCCTTGATCAGCCGGATGACTACCCCGGAGTAGCGCATGCAGATGTAGATCACGAAGTGCGTCATGACGATCGCCAGCGCCAGCGCGATGTACGCGCCGAGGTGGCCGTCGGCCTGCCGGACGAACACGATGGTCGCGGCGATCGCACCGGGCCCGGCCAGCAGCGGGGTGCCGAGCGGGACGAGCGCGACGTTGACGTCCTCCGTGGCCGCTTCGGCCTCGTGGCCGTTGCCGGTGAGCAGCTGCAGCGCGATCAGCAGGAGGAGCAGCCCGCCGGCGCCCTGCAACGCGGGGATGCCGATGCCGAGGTAGGACAGGATCGCCTGGCCGGCCACCGCGAACAGGCTGATGACCAGCAGGGACACCAGGACGGCCTGCCGGGCGGCACGCGCCCGCGTCGCCACCGGCTTGCGGCCGACCAGGCTCAGGAACACCGGCACGGTGCCGGGCGGGTCCATGATGACGATCAAGGTGATCGTCGCGCTCATGAAGAGCTTGGCGTCGAAGAAGTCGGCGATCGCCATTTCAGCCCTTCACGACCTGGAACCCGGTCGCGCGCGCCACGAGCTCCTCCAGCTGCCCGGGATCGGTGGTGCATTCCCCGAGCGCGATGGTCTTGTTCGTGCCGTGGTAGTCGCTCGAGCCGGTGACCAGCAGGCCGAGCTCGCCGGCCAGCGCACGCGTGCGGGCGCGCGTCGGCGCGTCGTGGTTCGGGTGGTCGGCCTCGACACCGGTGAGACCGTGCGCGGCCAGCTCGGCGAGGGTGTCCTCGCTGATCGTGGCGCCGCGGCTGAAGGCGAAGGGGTGCGCGATGACCGTGACGCCGCCGGCCGCGACGATCATGTCGATGGCCTCCTCGACCGGCGTGTCGCGACGGGCGACGTAGTAGCCGCGGCGGGGGCTCAGGTAGTCGGCGAAGGCCTCGTCGACGCTCTTGACCAGCCCGGCCCGGACCAGCGCCTGGGCGAGGTGCGGGCGCCCGGGCGGCGAGTCCTCGGGCAGCAGGCCGAAGATCTCGTCGGCGTCGATCGGGAGGCCGTCGGCGGCCATCCGCTCGGCCATCCGGCGCAGCCGCGTCCGGCGCTCGACCCGCAGCCGGGTCTGCTCGGTGACAACGGCCTCGGCCGTGGGGTCGAAGAGGTAGGCCAGCAGGTGGACGCTGATCTGCCGGCCGGTCTCGGGGTTGATCGAGACGGTCGAGAGCTCGGCGCCGGGGACCAGCGTCAGGCCGGGGGGAATGGCCGCGGTGGCCGGGGCCCAGCCCGCGGTGGTGTCATGATCGGTGATCGCGACGACGTCGAGCCCGGCGCTCGCGGCCGCGGCGACGAGCCCGGCCGGCGAGTCGGTGCCGTCGGAAGCGGTGGAATGGGCGTGCAGGTCGATGCGCATCGTGACCATTGTCGACGATGCGCTACATCACACGAGAGCCGGGACGCCTCAGCCGACCGGCTTCTTGCCCCGGGCGGCCCGCTGGGCCTTGATCATCGAGAAGCGCTCGGCCTGCTTCTGCTTGTCGCCGAAGACCAGCTCGGAGATCGTGTCGTAGAACTCTTCCGGCCGCGGCAGGAAGTCGATCTTGTTCAGCGCCTGGATCTGACCGGCCGACTCGACGACCATCGTGCCGTAACCCATCATGCGGCCGGTGGCGGTGCGCACGTAGCTGAGGTCGGTGACCTTGCTGATCGGCATCATCAGCACCTTGGTCGTGAAGACCCCGGTGGTCATGACGAACCGCTTGTCGGTGACCACCAGCCGTTCGACCCACCACTCCATCACCACGTAGGCGAACCGCAGCACGACGATCAGCGCCACGTACCAGAGGATGTTCTGGCCGATGTACAGCGCCGGTGGCAGCAGGTAGGACACCAGGACGCAGATGGCCAGGAGTGCGGCCGCCTCGAAGGTGTCCCAGAGCAGCACCGCCCAGTGGCGGCGGATCCGGATGACCCGCCGCTCGGTGTCGAGGAGGTACTCGTCGGGGTCGCGTGGCGCGAACATGGGTCCAGGTTAGCCCCGATCGGTCAGCTGAAGACGTTACTGACGAAGGTGATCACCGATTCGGCCGAGCTGCGGAGGAAGTCGATGATGTTGCCGACCAGGCCTGCGGCCTGACCCGGCTGCGCAATGACGAAGAACAGCACCAACGCGATACCGGCGAGGCCCGCAATCTTCTTCACGTTCACCGCGATCAAATCCCGTCTCTTACGGTGACACCGGACAAGAGCAATCCTGACTTTTTACGTTGTACCGCACTGGACAGGCGCACGGGAGGGAAGTCCCGCGCTTGGGTCAGCACGCGGTCGGAAGTGTACCGTACGGCTACTCTCCGTGTACAGGACATCGGTTTTCAAGTCGGTCACGACTACCGTTGGGGACATGGAAGCACCTGGGGAGACCACGATCCGCTGTGTCGGCGGGATCGTGTTCGACGACCACGGCCGTTTGCTGCTCATCCGGCGCCGCAATGACCCCGGATCGGGGTTGTGGTCCCTGCCCGGCGGGCGTGTCGAACCGGGCGAATCAGACGAAACGGCCGTGATCCGGGAGCTTCGGGAGGAAACGGGTCTCGACGTGATTCCGGGCACAGTGATCGGGACCGTGACGCGCGAACCGTACGAAATCCACGACTACGCCTGCGCGGTCACCGGCGGAATCCTCACGGCGGGTGACGACGCGTCGGAGGCCCGTTGGTCCGATGCGGCGGACCTTTCGGCCCTGGAGGCGGGCGGGGAGCTGGTGGATCTCCTGTACGTGACGCTGCGTGAGTGGGGTGCGCTGCCGAAGGCTTGAGCTGTGGCTCGGGAGCACCCGGCGGCACAGCGCGCGGCCGGCACGCCCCGCCCTTCCCTTGGGGGGCCGGTCCCGCTTCCAGCGTATCGGGACCGGCCGACAAGACCGCCTGAAAGCCGCCGGCGAGGCGGACTTGCCCACATCACAGCCGCCCTGTGGACAAGCTCCTACAGCGGCAGCCAGGTCATGCGCTGCCCGTGCGGCGCAGTCCGAGCCAGCGCGTGGGCCTCCGCCTTCCCGTCCTCCCACCGGACCACGCCCAGCGTCGCGAGCCCATCAGGAGAAGCGAGATCCGACCGCCCGGGCAGCACGAGCTCCAACCCGGCCCCGTAGAACTCCTCCGACACCCACCACACCGGCCGGGAAGCCGCCAGCGACGCCAGCGCCGAAACAAAATCCTCCCGGCGCGACGGAGTGAAATACGCCAGGACATGGCTCGTCAGCACCACCAACGGCCCGTCCAACGACGATGCCGCCGAAGCCAGGTCGTCCACCCCGTCACCGGCGATCAGCGAAGGACGGTGCTTCGCCTGCTCGGCCGCCGCGGTGCGGAGGAGGCGGATGCGGTCCGGCTGGTCGGCCCAGACGCACGCCTCCAGCCAGGCCAGCTCGTCTTCGTCCGACAGGTCCACCGGCGCCCGGTCGAGGCCGGCTCGCGCTGTCACGGCGAGCTTCTTCGGCAGCTTCGGCGCCACCGCGCCCGGGGCGAGGTCCAGCGCGCAATGCAGCCCGACCGCGGCCTTGGCCGGGCCCGCCGCCAGCTGCTCGCCGCCGTCGCACTGGTAGCGGTAGTTGAACCGGTCGAGGCCGAGCAGCAGGCCGGCACTGCAGCCGACCTCCAGCAGCGCGACCTTGCCGCCCAGCTCCTTGGCCGCCCGCGCCACGCCCGGGTACAGCAGCGCGGCCCGGCGGACTTCATTCGTCTGGGTGTACCGCGACGCGATCAGCGCGCGCGCCTTGTCCGCCCGCTCCAGCAGGAACGACCGGAAGAGCGGCCACGTCTCGGAGTCGACGCCGTCGAAGCCGCCCAGCGACGGGTAGTACCGCGAGAGCGGGTGGATCGGGTCGGCCTGGACGAGCCGGTGGGCGGTCGCCATCAGCAGTGTCGCGCGCACCTCGCCGTCGCGGGCCGAAGCCAGCAGCCCGGCGACGTCGTCATCGTCGGCCGCCTGCAGCGCCAGGTGCTCGTAGAGCGGCGAAACCCCGCGCGCCTCGACTTCCGCGAACGTGCGCAGTACGTCCTTGATCCGGTCCAAGTCCATCAGAGCCTCATTCGTGCGGCACCGGCCGGCCCGGCTGCTCCCCGCCCCGAGTTTCCCCGTAGGAGCGCTTGGGCACCATCACCTTCCGCCGGAAGGTGCACACGATCAGGCCGTCCTGCTTGTAACCGCGCGTCTCGACGTACACGACACCGCGGTCGTCCTTCGACTTCGACGGCGTCTTGTCCAGCACCTCGGTCTCGCCGTAGATGGTGTCGCCGTGGAAGGTCGGCTTGACGTGCTTGAGCGACTCGACCTCGAGGTTGGCGATGGCCTTGCCGGAGACGTCGGGCACGGACATGCCCAGCAGCAGCGAGTAGATGTAGTTCCCCACCACGACGTTCTTGCCGAAGTCGGTCGTCTCTTCGGCGTAGTGCGAATCCAGGTGCAGCGGGTGGTGGTTCATGGTGATCAGGCAGAAGAGGTGGTCGTCGTATTCGGTGACCGTTTTGCCCGGCCAGTGCTTGTAGACCGCACCGACCTCGAACTCCTCGTAGTACCGACCGAACTGCACTCGTCTTCTCCTGTCCGCGTAACACCGCGTGAGGCTGGTACGACACGCATCCGTAGTGAGGAGTACCCTCAACCATTGGTGTTCGCGCGTCAACGCGAGCCCCACCACTCTGGACCCGGCCCGAAGGAGGTGAGGAACCCCGATGAGTAGTGGCGATAGTCCGCTCCCTAGTACTCCCAGCGTTCCCACCACACCCGCCGGCCGGCTCATCTCCTGGTAGGCCTTCTCCCCGGGAACGCTGGTGTCGCCGGGCGGATCCTTCCGCCCCTGGTCAGTCGTCTCGCACGACCACGCACGACGCCCAGGAGAACCCATGCCTGCCATTCCCTCGCTCGGCGGCCTTCGCGGCCGCGGCAACAACCGGACCAAGGGCGTCCCCGTGCGCCCGGTGGCGGTGCCGCTGTCCGCGTACGTCGTCGACTGCGCGGTGTACGTCGGCGGCAAGCGGCTGTCCGGCCGCTGGACGCACATCGAAGCGATCAAAGAGGTCCGGAAGCGGCACGAGGGGTTCGTCTGGATCGGGCTGCACGAGCCGGACTCCCAGCAGATCCAGGGCATCGCGGAGACGTTCGGGCTGCACGAGCTGGCGGTCGAGGACGCGCTCGAAGCGCACCAGCGGCCCAAGCTGGAGCGTTACGACGACACGCTGTTCCTGGTGGTCAAGACGGTCCGGTACGTCGAGCACGAGTCGCCGACGACGGCGAACGAGATCGTCGAGACCGGCGAGCTGATGGTGTTCCTCGGCCGCGACTTCGTCATCACGGTCCGGCACGGGAACCACTCGGGGCTGGCGCGCCTGCGCCGTGAGCTCGACGACGACCCCGAGCGTCTGCAGCTGGGCCCGGCCGCGGTCGTGCACGCGATCGCCGACCACGTCGTCGACCACTACCTCGACGTCACGGGCCGGATCGAGAACGACATCGACGTGATGGAGGCGCAGGTCTTCGCGCCCCGGTCGCAGGTCAGCGCCGAGCAGATCTACCTGATGAAGCGGGAGGTCCTCGAGCTGCGCCGGGCGGTGATGCCGCTCGCGACGCCGGTCCAGCGGCTGGCCGAGGGCTACACGCGGCTGGTGCCGGACGAGGTCCGCTCCTACTTCCGCGACGTCGCCGACCACCTCACGACCGTGTCCGAGCGGGTGGCGGCGTTCGACGAGCTGCTGTCCACCCTGGTCGACGCGACGGTCGCGAAGATCTCGCTGCAGCAGAACACCGACATGCGCAAGATCACGTCGTGGGCGGCGATCATCACCGTCCCGACGATGATCGCGGGCATCTACGGGATGAACTTCGACTACCTGCCCGAACTGCACTGGAAGTTCGGGTACCCGCTGGTGATCACCGTCATCCTCGGCATCTGCCTGTTGCTGTACCGAATATTCCGGAAGAACGGCTGGCTCTAGGTCCCCTTTTTCTTCCACCGGATTCGGAGAATGCGTGATGCCTCGCATGCTGTCCAACCTGAAGGCCTGGGCGCTCGCGCTCAGCTTGCTGTGGATCGTCGTCATCACTTTTGTCATCGTCGCCGACCCGGGGTTCGCGCACGGGATGAAGTAGGGCCCCGGGGTCGTACCCTGGGACCATGCCGAAAGCGCTGGTGGTCGCCGACGAGGTGGACGAGCGGTTGTGGACCGACGCGGTCCGCACCTGCGCCGTCGACCTCGTCATCGGCGCCGGCGACCTCCCCTACGACTACCTCGCGTTCCTGGCCAGCGCGCTCGACGCGCCGTGCGTGTTCGTGCCGGGCAACCACGACCCGGACCTGAGCGGCTACACGCGCTACGGCGGGCTGTCCATGAAGGACGGTTTCCCCACGGTCTGGCCGGGCCCGGCCGGCGGGGTCAACGCCGACGGCCGGGTCGTCGACGTCGCCGGGATCCGGTTCGCCGGGCTCGGCGGCTCGATCCGCTACAACGACGGGCCGAACCAGTGGACGCAGCGCCAGCAGGCGCGGCGGGCCCGCGGGCTGGTGCGGCGCGCGAAGTGGCGGCGCCGGCGCGACGGCCGTGACGTCGACATCCTGCTGACGCACTCGCCGCCGCTGGACCTCGGCGACCGCCCGGACCCGCCGCACCGCGGGTTCGCCTGCCTGCACCGGACGATCGACGTGCTGCGGCCGAAGTGGTTGCTGCACGGGCACATCCACCCCCACGGCGAGCCGGTGCCGGACCGGGTCGTCGGTGAAACGCGGATCCGCAACGTGGTGGGCCACCGGATCATGGAGTTCTCATGAAAGAGACGGGCTTCCCCCGCGCCGACGCGGAGAACGACTTCCTCCGCGCGCGCCGGGGCCAGGTGCTCTCGCGGCTTTCGACGTGGCTGCGCCGCGAGCCCGACGACGTCAACATCATGCTGCCGTTCCACGAGGTGGTGGAGGCGCTCGGCTACCTCGGCGAGAGCCGGCTCGGCCTGCGGGTGATCAAACTGGACTCGATCGTCGGCACGGTCGACCGCAGCCGCGACTTCGACCGCCGCTTCCGCCCGACGTCGGCCCGCGTCCGCGAACGCTGGGAACGGCTGGCGCTGGCGTCCCGCCGCGGTGAGGAGATCCCGCCGATCGAGGTCTACCGCGTCGGCGAGCTGCACATCATCATCGACGGCCACCACCGCGTGTCGGTGGCGCTCGCGCAAGGACTGTCCACAATAGAGGCATTCGTGACGGTCGTCCGGACCAAACTGGACCCGAGCGGCATCCGCCACCGCGGCGACCTGATCGTCAAGGACTACCGCCGGTTGTTCCTCGAGCGCGTCCCGCTGACGGGCCACGCACGGGCGTCGGTGATCGTGTCGGACCCGTGGGACTACGCGAAGCTGGGCGAGCACGTGGAGGCGTGGGGCTTCCGGCTGATGCAGGACGAGGGCAAGTTCTGCGACCGGGCGAGCGTCGCGCAGCGGTGGTTCGACGAGGAGTTCGTGCCGGTGGTGGGGATGTTGCAGCAGGCAGGGATGGTCGGCGATCGGACCGACGCCGAGGCGTACATGTGGGTCGCGGCGGAGCGGTACCGGCTGATCCGGACGCATCGCTGGGACGACGACGTCATCGAGACGCTCCGCTCCCGCCGCCCCTGAAGCGCCCCAATGTGGCGTTCGGTGCGTCTGACGCACCGAACGCCACATTGGGTGCGTCTGACGCAACCAACGCCACATTGGGGCGTTAGAGAGCCAGCCCCGGCGTCAGTGCCAGCTGGCGCACCTGGGCGAGGGTCAACACCGGTTCCGGACGCTGCTGCGGCAACCGGACGTCCTTCTGCTCCAGCACCCCGCTGTTGTTCGACGAGAACTGCACGATGGCGTCCGGTGCGGCCAGCACCACGCGGTGGGTCACGGCGTCGCCGGAGTGCAACGTCGAGAGCCACAGTCCGCCCTGGGGCGTCTGATCCGTGCGGCAGGTGATCTCCTCCGGGGTACCGCAAGGCGGGACACCATAACCGCCGGGCACGATCAGCACGTACACCGAGCCCGAGCCGAGCGAGTCGGTCACCCGGATGCCCAGGTGGAACAACGCCTCCCGCGGCGCATCGCCCGCCGGGTCGGCGATCAGGTGGAACGGGTCCTCCGGCGGGGTCTCCCCCGGGATCGTCAAGCGGGTGATCTGCGCGTCCGGGTCGAGCATGGACCGCACCGCGTTGCCGATCAGGCAGCTCAGCCGATCGACCAGCGCGCCGCGAGTGTCCGAAGCCGTCGGGCACGGCCGGCTCGCGACTTCGGCCCGGTGCGGCAGCACGACCACGGCCAAGCCCAGCGCCAGCACGACCACCACCGCAGCCACCGCCCCGGTGAGCAGGTGCCGCCGACGCGAAAGGCGGGCCGCCGCGAGCACCGCGTCTCCGGAGAGACCCAGCGGGGGCTCGTCTTCGGTCACGTACGCCGTCAAGGCGGCTCGGACGTCTTCCATCACCACTCCTCCGCCGTCGGCGCGGGCAGGACCGCGCGCAGGGCTTCGACCCCGCGGGCCGTCTGGGACTTGACCGTGCCCTCGGCGACGCCGAGCAGCGAAGCGACCTCCGCCACCGGGAGGTCTTCGAGGAACCGCAACACGACCATCGCGCGCTGGCGCGGTGTGAGGTCGGCCAGCGCGCGCTCGACGTCGAGACGCACGTGGGTGTCGCGGCCCGGTGGCGACTCCTGGTCGGGCGGGGAAGAAGTCACGTATTCGCGGACCGAAACCCGGCGGCCCGCGAGGAAGAGGTTCAGCAGGATGCGGCGCGCGTAGGCGTCGACGGTGCCCGGGCGCACCCGCCGCCAGCGCCGGTACAGCTGCACGAACATGGCCTGGACCAGGTCCTCGGCCGCGTGCCAGTCACCGCAGAGCGCAAACGCCACCCGCCGGAAGCGCTGCACGCGCGCGGCGAAGTATTCGCTGAAATCAAGGTCTCTCGACGACGCCCCCACCCGGCCCTCCTTCGCACAGTCTCACCCTTACTAGTGCGCGGAGGGCCGGGAAGGTTCAATCACATGTGCACAACGCCGGGAGCGGCTTCACCCTTCGGGGCGCCCGGGCGCAGCAGCAGGCCGCTGAGGATCGCGCCGGCCACGAAGATCACCGCCGCCCAGGTGAACGCCGTGGTGTAGCTCTCGATCGACGCCTCGGCCGCCAGCTGCGGCGTCGGGACCTTCCCCTCGAGGTACGACGTCGCCGCGTTGCCGGCCAGCGTGCTGAGCAGCGCCGTGCCGATCGAGCCGCCGACCTGCTGCATCGTGTTGACCGCGGCCGACGCGACACCCGCGTCGTGCGCCTCGACGCCGAACGTCGCGACGCTCATCGCCGGCGCCATCGCCAGCCCGATGCCGAAGCCCATCACCAGCAGCGGGCCGAGGACACCGGACGCGTACGTGCTGTCCAGGCCGATGCCGCTCAGCCAGAACAGGCCGACCGCGGCGATCGCCATGCCGGTCGGGACCAGCGGCCGCGGGCCGAACCGCGGCAGCAGCACGCTCGTCGCCGTCGTGGCGGCCAGCATCAGCGTCGCCACCATCGGCAGGAAGCCGACGCCGCTCTCGATCGGGGTGAACTTCAGGTTCTGCTGCACGTAGAACGTCAGGAACAGGAAGATCGCGAACATCCCGATGGCCAGCAGGAACATCGCCAGGTACGAGCCGCCGCGGTTGCGGTCCAGCAGCACGCGCAGCGGCAGCAGCGGGTGCGAGACGCGCTGCTGCAGCCAGACGAACACCCCCAGCAGCACCACACCGGCCGTCAGGAAGCCCCACACCGAGACCGACGACCACGAGTCCGACTCGGCGTTCGCGAAGCCGTAGACCAGCGCGAACAGACCGGCCGACGCGGTGACGGTGCCCGGCAGGTCGAGCTTCGGGCGCGGGCCTTCGGACTTCTGGCTGCGCAGCAGGATCGAGCTGCCCACGAACGCGATCACCGCGAACACGATGTTCACGAACATGCACCAGCGCCAGTCGAGGTACTCGGTGAGCACCCCGCCGAGCAGCAGCCCGACGGCCGCGCCGCCACCGCCGATGGCCCCGAACACGCCGAACGCGCGGCCGCGCTCCTTCGGGTCGGTGAACGTCGTGGTCAGCAGGGAAAGCGCGGCCGGCGCGAGCAGCGCGCCGAACACACCCTGGGCCGCGCGGGCGATCAGCAGCATTTCGATGTTGGTCGCCGCGCCGCCGATGGCGGACACCGCGGCGAACCCGGCGAGGCCGACGAGCAGGGCGTTCTTGCGGCCGAAGACGTCCGCGAGCCGCCCGCCGAGCAGCAGCAGGCTGCCGAACGCGAGCGCGTACGCCGTGACGACCCACTGCCGGGCGTCGTTGGAGAAGCCCAGGTCGAGCTGGGCGGACGGCAGCGCGATGTTCACGACGGTCGCGTCCAGCACGACCATCAGCTGCGCGATGCCGATCATCACCAGGATCAGCCAGCGTCTGGCGTGATGGGGGTTCTCGGCGGCGCGCGCGTCCCCCGACGGCGCGACGGCGAGCGTGGACTCGGTCATGGGGTGTCCTCACAGAAAGTGATCAAGGCGCTATGTGGAGTAGGTATCTCCCCTTACGCGACCCAAGGTACACAGAAACCGGAGATGGTGCCTCTACTTGAGGCGCTAGACTGGACGGCATGGCACGGGACGCTGGTCCCGCCGCACCGGCGCGGCCGCTGCGACGTGACGCTGAAATCAACCGCCGTCGCATCCTCGCGTCGGCCCGCGAAGTGTTCGGCCAGCGCGGCCTCGAAGCCACGCTGGACGACATCGCCCACCACGCCGGCCTCGGCGTCGGCACGGTCTACCGCCGGTTCCCCAGCAAGGAACACCTGGTCGAGGCCATGTTCGCCGAGCGGATGGAAGAAATCGGCGACCTCGCCGTCGAGGCGCTGAAGGCCGACGACGCGTGGCAGGCGTTTGTCGACTTCACGTGGCAGGCGGCCGAGCTGCACTCCTCCGACCGCGGGCTGCGCGAGATCATGCTGTCCAACAAGTTCGGCCACAAGCACGTCGCCGAAGAGAAAGCCCGCATGGTGCCGTTGATCACACAGCTGATCGAGCGGGCTCAAGCGGCCGGTGGGTTGCGACCGGACTTCGCCCCTTCGGACATGGCGCTGGTGCACATGATGGTCGGTTCGGTGGTGGAGTTCACCTGCGCGGTGGACCCGGACCTCTGGCGGCGTTCCCTCGCCATGCTGCTCGACGGGCTCCGCGCCCAGCCCGGCGAGCCGTCGGCGCTGCCCCACCCGCCGCTCGACGAGCACGAGATCGACGAGGCGATGTCCTGCTGGCGCCCCTGATGGGGTGATCGGCGCGGGATCCCGGCGCCGCCCTCCCGCCCGGACACTGCTGCCCGCGCGATCATGGCGACGGGGAGGTGCGGGTGGCGTACTACAGCGTTCCGGCGATCAGGCGGTTGCAGCTGGGCCGGGAGCTGAAGGCCTGGCGGGAGAAGGCCGGGCTGACGCTTGAGCAGGCCGGCGGCGACCTCGACATTTCGAAGAGCACGCTGTCGCGGCTGGAGAAGGGGCAGGGGGCCATCCACCCGCTGCACGCGCGGGCGATGGCGGAGCTGTACCGGGTGCCCGAGGACGATCTGGTGGACCTGGTCGAGATCGCCCGCGAGGCGCGGCGGCCCAACCAGAACCGGATCGAAGGGGTGTCGGTCAACAGCTACCCGGCGCTCGAGGCGGAGGCGGTTTCGGTCCGCAACTTCGAGCTGGCATCGGTGCCCGGCTTGCTGCAGACCGAGGATTACGCAGCCGCCTTCTTCGCCGGGAGCGGAACACGGGAGCGCAACCGGAACCTCAACGTGCGGATGCACCGCGCGAAGCGGCTTCACTGCGAAGAGCCGCTCAAGCTCCATACGGTCATCGATGAGGTGGCTCTGCACCGGCGCATCGCGAAGCAGAGCGCCCTCGTGGCGCAGTTGCTGCACATTGTCGAGCTCTCCGAGCTCGACAATGTGCAGGTGCAGCTCCTGCCGGCCGGGATCGGAGTGCACCCGGGGCTTCGCGGCGCGTTCTCGGTGCTGCGCTTTCCGGAGGACACCATCAGCGACCTCGGCTACGTGGACCACGCGGGCGGCAACCTGCAGCTGGTGAAGCAGACTCAGGTCGCGGAGCTCATCCGCCAGTTCGGCAAGCTGAGTAAGATGGCTCTCGGCGAAAGCGAGTCACGCGATCTCGCTCTGCAGCTCGCCGACCTGCTGAGCGCATGAGGTGGAACTGTGATCCTGAACCCGGGGTGGCGCAAGAGCAGCTACAGCCAAGGCGAGAACACTGCCTGCGTGGAAGTCGCCTTCGCGTGGCGCAAGAGCAGCTACAGCGGCGGCGAAAACACCGCGTGTGTCGAGGTGGCCTTCGTCTCCCCCGCCGTGGCCGTCCGGGACTCCAAGGATCCCGGCGGCCCCACCCTCGCCGTCGACGCCTCTGCCTGGCGAGGCTTCCTCACCGCCGTCACTCCGACGGGATGACCGCCCACATCACGATGTAGGCCACGAACTGCGGCCCGGGCAGCAGGCAGGACAGCACGGCCAGCAGCCGCACAGTGCCGGGCTTCATGCCGTACCGCTCCGCGAGACCTGCGCAAACTCCGCCGATCATGCGGCCGTGGCGCGGGCGGGCGAGCCGTCGGGTGACCGGTGCGCTCATCGTCTTTCCCTTTCCTCGAACTTCGTCTTGTCCCTACTTCACCACTGGAGTACCCCGTTCCGCATCGCTCGCACGAAGGATCGCTCCCTTAGGGGACGGCAAAGGCGAAAAACGTTCAGGGGCCTGCGGAATCCGCTGTTGCCACGCCGGAAATGCAGTGACCTGCACGTTCCTACGCCGTGGCACAGAAAATAGTGAGAGATGTCCCCGTCAGGGCTGCTTTTCGGCCCCGATGTGGTGATACTTACGCCCCGTGTACCCGCGTTCGAAATGCTTGGCCGTTGTGATGCTCTGCGCCCTCCTCACGGTCGGCTGCGCCAGCACCCAGGCCGCCCCCGAGCCGACCTCCGGGCCCACCCCGCTGACTGCCGCGGCGGCGCTCGGCGACTTCGGCACCGTCGACTACTGCAGCCTGCTCGACGTGCCCGAGGTCGCGCCCGGCGCGGTCGTCTCCCCGACGTTCGAGAGCTGCCAGGCCGTCGCCGGCCCGCGGACGATCCTCGTGGGGCCGCTGGCCTTCGACTCCGACCCGAACATCAAGCCCTACACCTACGCCGGACCGGTGCCGGAGGGCGTCTCGGTCCAGCAGTCGATGTTCAACGACCGCAGCGCCTGCACGCGCGCCATCACCTTCGCCGACGGGAACCGGCTCGACCTGTCGGTCACCGACACCGGCAACGAACAGGCCGAACGCTGCGGGGTCGCGGACACGGCCGTCGGGTCGGCGCTCGCGGCGATCACCGGCAACAAGGTCGGCCGGCTGAAGTTCCCCGAGCGGTCGTGGGGTCTGCTGCTGCCGTGCGCGATGCTCGACACCAACGAGCTCGACGCCGTCGCGGGCGCCGGCACCCGGCCGACGACCGGGCTGTCCGGGCACAGCTGCATCCGCGGGAAGGTCAGCTTCAAGCTGACGGTGGAGACGGTCGAGCCGATGTTCCCGGTCACCTCGGTCGAGCAGGTGGGCGGGCGCGAAGCCCGGCTCCGCGTCGCGGGCGCGTTCTGCCTGGTCGACAGCACCCAGCCGGCACCCGGCCTGCCCGGCCGCCGCGAGCTGGCGGAAATCAGCGTGGTGGAGACGGCGGGCACGGCGAACGACGCCACCTGCGCCCTGGCCCGCACCGCAGCCGCGACGATCCTCCCGAAGCTGCCGAAGGCCTGAAATGCCGTTAAGGCCACCTTGCGGGCGTCTGACGCCCGCAAGGTGGCCTTAACGGCACGCTAACTCAGTCCTCGTAGGTGAGGTTCTTGCCGTTGGACGGGTCGAAGAGCTTGACCTTGTCCGCGTCGAACCAGACCTCGAGGTCGGCGTTCTCCCTCGCGGACGACTCCGCCGAGAGCCGGGCCACGATCTGCGACTCCGAACCCGGGACGTCGGCCGAACCGCTGTCCGCGGCCAGCTCGGCGAGCTCGGCGGACGTCGCCGACTCACCTTCCAGCGTGAAGTGCGCGTACTTCTCCGAACCCATCGACTCGAGCACGTCGATGTGCGCGGTGAAGGTGCCGCCGCCGGTCTTCTGGCCCGCTTCGACGAGCGCCGCGTCCTCGAAGTGCTCCGGCCGGATGCCGACGAGCACCTCGCGGGGCGCGTCCGCCTTCTCCACCAGGCGGCGGATCCGGTCGGTGAGCGGAGTGCTGCCCAGCGGGCTGCGCAGCTCGTTGTTCTCCAGCGTGGCCGGCACGAAGTTCATCGACGGCGAGCCGATGAACCCCGCGACGAACAGGTTCGCCGGGTTGTCGTAGAGGAACTGCGGGGCGCCGATCTGCTGCACAAAACCGCCGCGCAGCACCACGACCCGGTCGCCCAGGGTCATGGCCTCGGTCTGGTCGTGCGTGACGTACAGCGTGGTCGTGCCGAGCTGCTTCTGGATCTTCGACACCGACGTCCGCATCTGGCCGCGGAGCTTGGCGTCCAGGTTGGACAGTGGTTCGTCCATCAGGAACGCCTTCGGGTTCCGGACGATCGCCCGGCCCATCGCCACGCGCTGCCGCTGGCCACCGGAGAGGTTGGCCGGCTTGCGGTCCAGGTGCGCGGTCAGGTCGAGGATCGTCGCCGCTTCCTCCACCTTCGCCCGCACCGTCTTGTCGTCGACCTTGGCCAGTCGCAACGGGAAGGCCATGTTCTCTCGCACGCTCATGTGCGGGTAGAGCGCGTAGGACTGGAACACCATCGCGATGTCCCGGTCCTTCGGGGCCTTCTCGTTGACGCGCTGGCCGTCGATGCGCAGCTCGCCGGAGGAGATGTCCTCCAGGCCCGCCACCATGTTCAGCATGGTCGACTTGCCGCACCCGGACGGCCCGACCAGCACGAGGAACTCGCCGTCGCCGATGGTGATGTCCACTTCGGACACCGCGAGCGCGCCGTCGGGGTACTTCTTCGACACCTTGTCGAGGACGATTTCTGCCATGACTACCCCTTCACCGCACCGGAGGTCAGCCCCGCCACGATGCGACGCTGGAAGAACAACACGAACACAATGATCGGGATGGTGATCACGACCGCGGCCGCGCTCACCTGCCCGGTCGGGTCCTCGAACTGCGAGGACCCGGTGAAGAACGACAGCGCCGCCGGCACCGTGCGCGACGCCGTGGTCGACGTCAGCGAGATGGCGAACAGGAAGTCGTTCCAGCAGAAGATGAACACCAGGATCGCGGTGGTGAACACACCCGGCGCGGCCAGCGGCGCGATCACCTTCCGGAACGCCTGGGCCGGCGTCGCGCCGTCCATCTTGGCCGCCTTTTCCAGCTCCCACGGGATTTCCCGGAAGAACGCCGACAGCGTGTAGATCGACAGCGGCAGCGCGAACGTGATGTAGGGCAGGATCAGCCCCGGCCACGTGTCGAACAGCGCCAGGTTCCGCTCGATGTTGAACAGCGGCGTCACCAGCGACACCTGCGGGAACATCGCGATCAGCAGGGAGAGCCCGACGAGCAGCTGCTTGCCGGGGAACTCCAGCCGGGCGATGGCGTAGGCGGCCATCGTGCCCAGCACCACCGCGATCACCGTGGAGATGATCGCGATGCCGATCGAGTTGACCAGTGCCAGCAGGAACTCCGACGTCTGGAAGATGTCCGCGTAGTTCTGCCAGGTCCACGACTGCGGGATGAAGTACCCGTCGGTCAGCGTGTCCTTGGTCTTGAACGACAGCGAAACCACCCAGAGCACCGGCACCAGCGCGAACACCAGCACGAGGATGTCGACGAGGCCCCAGCGAACTTTGCGGCCCGTCGTGACGGTTCCCATCACCATCAGCGCTTACCCCCAGTGTCCGAACCCGGTGCGGCCGTGCCGAACACCTTGATGAAGATGAAGGCGATGATCGCCACCGTGATGAAGATCAGCACCGCCATCGTCGACCCGATTCCGAGGTTGAGCCCCTTGACCAGGTTGTCGTAGGTCTGCATGGACACCGACCCGGTGTCCTGCGCGCCGCCGGTGAGGACGTAGATGTTGTCGAAGATCCGGAACGCGTCGAGCGTGCGGAACAGCAGCGCCACCAGGATCGCCGGCTTCATCACCGGCAGCATGACCTTGGTGAACCGCTGCCAGCCGTTCGCGCCGTCCATCGCCGCGGCCTTGAGCAGGTCGTCCGGCACCAGCGCCAGGCCGGCCATCAGCAGCAGCGCCATGAACGGCGTGGTCTTCCACACCTCGGCGCCGATGATGATGAACAGCGACGGCCACTGGTCGGTGAGCGGCGCGCCGTCGGCGGCGAGCCAGTTCGCCAGGTAGCCGGTCTTCGGCGTCCACGCGTAGTACCACGAGAACGCCGCGACGACCGTGACGATGCCGTACGGGATCAGGGCGACCGTCCGGACGAGACCGCGCCCGACCAGCGTCCGGTGCATCACCAGCGCCAGCGCCATGCCGAGGACGAACTCGATCGCCACCGACACCACGGTCAGGAACATCGTGGTGCCGAACGCCGTCCACCAGTACGAATTGGACAGCACGGCCCCGTAGTTGTCGAAGCCGACGAACTCCTGCTGTGCGGGGAACCGCAGGTCGTACCGCTGCAGCGACAGCCAGATCGAGTAGACGATCGGGTAGCCGGTGACGGCGATCATCACGACGAACGCGGGTGCGCACAACCAGAGTCCGAGCTTCCGCTCGGCCTTCTTCCCTTCGGAGAGCGCCGGTTTGCCCTTCTTGCCCGACGTCGCCTCCTCGGCGACCGTGGCCCCGGCGGTGTCGGCCGGGGTGGAGTCCTGAACGGTCACGGGATCACTCCCTTCGACTGGAGCGCGTCGTTGAGCTGCTCGCGCAGCTTGTCCGCGGTGGCCTTCGGATCGATTTCGGCCGGCGGTGACAGGACCTTCGACATCACCGTCGACATGTTCTGGTACGCCGGGGTCAGCGGCCGCACGGCGGCGTCCTTCAGCGCGTCCAGGATGGAGTCGCGCATCGGGTACTTGATCGCCATGTTCGGGTTGTCGTCACCCGCCGGCTTGGACGGGTCGAGCGGTGTGTCGTTTTGGTACACCGATTCGATGGTCGGCGGCACACCGTCGTTGATCGCCGAGAACTTCTGATTCTCCGCGCTCCTCAGGCACAACGCCGCTTCGTACGCCTCGGGCTTGTGCGCCGACAACGAGCTGACCGCGAGGTCGTACCCGCCGATGGTGGTCTTGGCCGGCGTGCCGGGCACCGCTTCGGGGTAGACGGCCCACTTCATGTGCTGGACGTCCGACGCCTTGTCCTTCGCGTAGGAGGCGTAGACGAACGGCCAGTTCAGTTCGAACGCGGCGTCACCGCGCTGGAACGTCTGCCGGACGTCGTCCTCCTTCGAGTTGGTCAGCGACGCGTCGGTGATCCCCGAATTCGTGATCTGCTTCAGCAGCGCCAGCGCCTTGACCGCACCGTCGTCCATCACCACGGACTTGCCGTCGTCGGACAGGATGTGCCCGCCCATGGACTCGACCAGCGTGTTGTAGAAGACGACGAGACCTTCGTACTGCGCGCCGGTGAAGACGATGCTGTACGGCTTGCCCTGCGCCTTCAGCTCCTTCGACTTCTGGATCATCTCGTCCCACGTCTTGGGTGGGGTCGGGGTGATCCGGTCGTCGTACCAGAGCAGCTGGATGTTCGTGTTCTTCGGGGCCGCGTAGAGCTTCCCGTTGTAGGTCGCCGTTTCCAGCGGCCCGTCCAGGACGCCTTCGGAGGCCGCGGCCTTGTTCTGGTCCTTCCACTCGTCGATCCACCCGGCTTCGGCGAACTCCGAAACCCAGGTCACGTCGAGCCCCAGGACGTCCATCGCGGTGTCACCCGCGGCGAGCCGCCTGGCCATCTGCAGCCGCTGGTCGTCCGACCCGCGCTGCAGCTTGTTGTAGACGATTTCGTAGCGGCCGCCCGCCGCCTGGTTGCAGTTGTCGACGACTTTCTGGAAGCTGTCTTCAGGCGCGTAGTAGACGTTGATCTTCAGTCCGCCACCCGAACCGCAACCGGCCAGCATGCCGGTCACCAAAGCCCCTGCCCCCAGCAGGACCGCGGCACGGCCGGGCGAACGTCCTCGTTTGCCCGCGCCGATCCTCTTCCCCATCAGGCCTCCTCACCCGCGTGCACGCCGGTTACCGCGGTGCCCGGTGGGCACCGCGACGCGATGAGGCGAACCGCGCCAGCACCCCGACGTGCTAGTGCTCGGACGGCCGCGGTGGTTGGGCGAGGCCGCCCGACTGGTGTCGGACAACTTATGCCGGGCGATCACACCCCGCAAGCAGTATCGGTAACGATTCAGCCCACTGCAGACTGAACTGTGATTCTTCCCTGCTAGGGGTGGGGTTTCCTAGGGGTTGGCGGACGGCGGTTTGAGGGCCAGCTTGGCGAGCAGTTCGCGGGCCTGCTCGGCCGAGCGCGGCTGGCACAGGACGTCGTACCGGCCGGCGACCAGCTGGCTCGCCGAGGAGAAGTCCCGCCGCCCCCGCGACATGCTGTACCCGATCGCCGCGAACATCAGGCCGGACAGCACACCCAGCACGAGCCCGGTGAGCAGCTGCAGCGCGAAGCCCTGGTTGACGAACAGGCCCAGCAGCAGCCCGGCGAACAGGCCGAACCAGGCGCCGGAAACCGCGCCGGTGCCGAGCACCCGGCCCCAGCTGAGCTTCCCGATCACGCGCTCGACGAGCATCAGGTCGACACCGACGATCGTGACGTCGCTGACGGAGAACTCGCTGTCCGCGAGGAAGTCGACCGCCTGCTGCGCCTCGCCGTAGGTCGCGTACGACCCGATCGGCCAGCCGGTCGGCGGGGTCGGCAGCCGCGGCAGACCACCGGGCGCCCGGCCCCCGCCAAAGGGACTACTCACCATCATCACCTGCGCACTCGTGGGTCCTGGGCGTCCATCTTGTCAAGAACGCCCGGACCGTGCGAGCCGCTTACCCCGAAAGGCCGGACGCACAATTGTCGACACAGCGACAATTGTGCGTCCGGACCTCAGGACCGGGACTTGTACTCGCGCAGCAGGCCGCGGCTGATGATCGTCTTCTGGATCTCGCTGGTGCCTTCGCCGATCAGCAGGAACGGCGCCTCGCGCATGAGCCGCTCGATCTCGTACTCCTTGGAGTACCCGTAACCGCCGTGGATGCGGAACGAGTCCTGCGTGACCTCCGCGCAGTATTCGGACGCGATCAGCTTCGCCATCCCGGCTTCGACGTCGTTGCGCTCGCCCGAGTCCTTGAGCCGGGCCGCGTTCACCATCATCAGGTGCGCCGCCTCGACCTTGGTCGCCATCTCGGCCAGCTTGAACGCGACGGCCTGGTGCTCGGCGATCGCCTTGCCGAACGTCTTGCGCTGCTGGGCGTACTCCACCGCCAGCTCGAACGCGCGGATCGCGATGCCGCACGCCCGCGCCGCGACATTCACGCGGCCGACCTCGACACCGTCCATCATGTACGCGAAGCCCTTGCCGGGCGCCTCGCCGAGGACCATGTCCGCGCCGATCCGGTAGCCGTCGAACACCGCTTCGGTGGTGTCGACGCCCTTGTAGCCCATCTTGTCGATCTTGCCCGGGATCGTGAGCCCGGGTGACACCTCGCCGAAGCCCTCGGGCTTCTCGACCAGGAACGTCGTCAGGTTCTGGTGGGCCTTCTCGGCGCCTTCGTCGGTCTTCACCAGCAGCGCGATGAGGTTCGACGAGCCGCCGTTCGTCAGCCACATCTTCGCGCCGTCGATGACGTAGCCGTCGCCGGTCTTCTTGGCCTTGGTCTTGATCGCGGCGACGTCCGAGCCGAGGTCCGGCTCCGACATCGAGAACGAGCCGCGGACCTCGCCGGTGGCCATCCGCGGCAGGAAGTGCTGCTTCTGCGCCTCCGTGCCGTGGCGGGCGATCATGTGCGCCACGATGAAGTGCGTGTTGATCACGCCGGACACGCTCATCCAGCCGCGGGCGATCTCCTCGACGACGAGCGCGTAGGTCAGCAGCGACTCGCCGAGCCCGCCGTACTCCTCCGGGATGGTGATCCCGAACAGGCCCATCTCCTTCATGCCCTCGACGATGTCCGCCGGGTAGGTGTCGGAGTGCTCGAGCTCCTGCGCGTGCGGGATGACCTCCTTGTCCACGAACTGGCGGACGGTCGCGAGGATCTCCGACTGCACGTCGGACAGGCCGGCGGTCTGGGCGAGGCGGGCCATCACGGCTCCCTTCCTGGAGACGCGCGCCGGCTCCCGGCGCTGGGTTACCGGTGAGTATGACCCGAATCGCGCGGCCCTGCTATGAGGGCGCTCACGCCCCGCCGGGTGGATCTCCCCCCGGCGGCCGCCGGCGAGCGGCTAACGTTGGGGCCCTGCACGCACCGAGGGGACCCGTCATGACCGACCCGTCCGGGGACAAGGACCGTCCGGCCGCCGATCCGACCGTGTCGTACGAACCGCCGCCACCCGCGGAGGCGCCGTCCTACACACCGGAGACCTACGACCCGCCGGCCATCGCCGAGCCGGCCACCACGGTCTCCGACACGACCGTCTCCGACACGACGATCGCGGACACGGGCGCGGCCGGCACCACGGTCGCCGACACCGGCGCCGGTGACACCACGGTCGCCGCCGAGCAGCCCGGCCCGCTGCCGGCCGGCTCGTTCGAGACGCCCGCCGCGCACATCCCCGGGACGCCGTACGCGACGCCGGGCCAGCCGCAGCCGGTGTACCCGCAGCCCGGGTTCCAGCAGCCGACGTACCAGCAGGCCTACCCGTCGGCGTACCCGCCCGCGTACGGCCAGGCCTACGGGCCGCCGGCGCCCTTCGGCCAGCCCGGGTACGGCCTGCCGCCGCGCAAACAGGACAACGCGCTGGCGATCGGCGCGCTGGTCTGCTCGATCCTCGGCTTCTGCTCCGGCATCACCGCGCTCGCCGGGCTGATCATGGGCCACATCGCGCTGAGCAAGACCAACCGCGGCGAAGCGGGCGGCCGCGGGCTGGCCACGGCCGCCGTGATCGTCGGTTACGTCGTGATCGCGCTGTGGGTCGGGTTCTTCACCACCATCATCATCCTGGGTGTGAACGGCCAGCTGGACAGTTAGTCGGCCGTCGGCAGCGCCGCGTCGCCCGGGGCGCGTGGCGCCGGCGTGACGTGCCCGTTCGCCTCCGGTTTCGCTTCCACCGCTTCGGGTTCCGGCGCCGTGGCCACGGGCGCTGCCGGGACGGGGGCCGCGGCCTGCTGCTTCGGCGTGTGCGCGTCGAGGAAGCGAAGCAGCTCCACCGGGAACGGCAGGATCAGCGTCGAGTTCTTCTCCGACGACACCTGGACCACCGTCTCCAGCAACCGCAGCTGCATCGCCGACGGCGTGTCGGCCATCGTCGCCGCGGCCTGCGCGAGCTTGTGCGACGCCTGCAGCTCACCATCGGCGGAGATGACGCGCGCGCGCCGTTCCCGCTCTGCCTCGGCCTGCCGCGACATCGAGCGCTTCATCGCCTCCGGCAGCGCGACGTCCTTGATCTCGACCTTGTCGATGTGGATGCCCCAGTCGAGGGCCGGGCTGTCGATCATCAGCTCCAGGCCCTCGTTGAGGTGCTCGCGGTTCGACAGCAGGTCGTCGAGCTCGCTCTTGCCGATGATCGAGCGCAGCGACGTCTGCGCGACCTGGCCGACCGCGGCCCGGTAGTCCTGCACGTTGACCGCGGCGACCACCGGATCGATCACCTTGAAGTAGACGACCGCGTCGACCCGGACGGTGACGTTGTCGCGGGTGATGCCGTCCTGGGCGGGCACCGGCATCGTGATGATCTGCATGTTGACCTTCTGCAGGTGGTCCACGAACGGGACGAGCATCGCCAGCCCCGGCTCCCGCACCTGCGGCCGCACCCGGCCGAACCGGAAGACGAGCCCGCGTTCGTACTGCTTCACCACACGCACGCTCGCCGCGAACCAGGCGCCGCCCGCGACGACGACGGCGCTGAGAATCTCCACCACCATGGCAGCTCCCGGGGTTGTGTTCCCCTGAAATCCCAGCGTACGCCGGTGCGGACCGGGACGAAATGCGCTGGACACGGCGGCCAGGCTGGGGTGGTGAACGACCTCCTCGTCCCGCCGCTGTTCGCCGGCCGGGCCCCGCGGGTGCTCGGCCCCGAAGCCGTCCCCTGGCTCGCCGCCCTGCCGGCGCTCGCCGCCGGGTACGCCCGCAAGTGGGGCCTGACGTTCGAGGGTGCGGCGATGCACGGCTACGTCGGCGTCGTGCAGCCCGCGCGGCTCGCCGACGGCACGCCCGTCGTGCTGAAACTGGGCTGGCGCGACGAAGAATCCGCCGACGAGCCGCTCGCACTGTCCACATGGGCCGGTCGGGGTGCGGTGCTGCTGCTGGACTCCGCGCCCGAAGACGGCGTCCTGCTGCTGGAACGGCTCGACGCCGGACGCACCCTCGACGACCTCCCGCTGCGCGAAGCCGTCCCCGTTCTCGGCGAGCTGGCACAACGCCTCGCCGTGCCCGCGCCGCCGTCGTTGACGCGCAGCGTGCGCGCCGAAGCCGAAGAGCTGGCCGAGGAACTCCCCAGGCGGTGGGCGGAGCTCGGCGAGCCGTTCGAGCGGCGGCTCGTCGACGACGCCGTCACGATCTGCCGCGAGCTCGGGCCGTCGGCGGGCGAACTTCTGGTGAACGAAGATCTGCACTTCCAGAACGTCCTCGCCGGCACCCGCGAGCCGTGGCTGGTCATCGACCCCAAGCCGCTGTCCGGCGACCTCGAGTGGGGCGTGATCCCGTTGTTCTGGAACCGCTTCACCGAGTCCACACTGGACGAACGGATGGCGCTGATCGTCGCGTCCCTGGACCTGGACGCCGAGAAGGCCCGCGCCTGGACGCTCGTGCGTGCCGTCCAGAACTGGATCTGGATGCTCGAAGACCTCGAAGAGTTCGAAGCGGACAGCGACGACCCGGCGTTCGTCACCGTGCCGGAAATCGCTACCTGGGCGGCCAGCCGATAGTGTCAGCGGCATGGCCGGGGTCAACAGGGTTTTCGCAGCTCAGCTGTCCGGGTTGCCGGTGTTCGGCCCGGACGGCGAATCCATCGGCCGGGTCCGCGACCTGGTCGCCGGGCTGCGCCTGGACGCCCTCCCGCCGCGGATCCTCGGCCTGGTCGTCGAGCTGACCACGCGGCGGCGGGTCTTCGTGCCGATGCTGCGGGTCACCTCGATCGAGCCGACCGCCGTCACGCTCGCCACCGGCTCGGTCAACATGCGCCAGTTCAACCAGCGCCCCAACGAGGTCCTGGTGCTCGGCCAGCTGCTCGACGCGCACGCCACGCTCGCCGGGTCCGAAACGCGGATCACGGTGGTCGACGCCGGCATGGAGCCGACCCGCACCCGCGACTGGGTGCTGGCCAAGCTCGCCATCCGGGAGCGGCGGGTCGGGCTGGGCCGCCGTCGCGCGACGATGCAGGTGCTGCCCTGGGCCGACGTCGCCGGGCTCGGCCTCACCGACCTCTCCCGGCAGCCCCAGGGCGCCGGGCAGCTGCTCGTGCTGTTCGACACCATGCGCCCGGCCGACATCGCCGCGACCGTGCGCGACCTGCCGCTCAAGCGGCGCCACGAGGTCGCCGACGCGATGGACGACGAGCGCCTCGCCGACGTCATCGAGGAGCTGCCCGACGACGACCAGAAGGAGCTGCTCGCCTACCTGGCCGAGGAGCGCGCGGCCGACGTCCTCGAGGCGATGAACCCCGACGACGCCGCCGACCTGCTGGCCGAGCTGGCCCCGGCCGAGCAGAGCCGGCTGCTGGAGCTGATGGAGCCGGAGGAGTCCGCGCCGGTCAGGCGGCTGCTGGAGTACTCGTCCGACACCGCGGGCGGCCTGATGACACCCGAGCCGGTGGTGCTCACCCCGGACACGACGATCGCCGAGGCGCTGGCGCACATCCGCAACGCCGAGCTGCCGCCCGCGCTGGCCAGCATGGTGTTCGTCTGCCGCCCGCCGACCGCGACGCCGACCGGGCGCTACGTCGGCGTCGTCCACTTCCAGCGGCTGCTCCGGGAGCCGCCCGCCGAGCTGGTGGCGAGCGCCGTGGACACCGGGCTCCCGCCGCTGCAGCCGGGCGCCTCGCTGGCCGAGGTCACGCGGTACTTCGCGGCCTACAACCTGACCTGCGGCCCGGTCGTCGACACCGAAGACCACCTGATCGGCGCGGTGACCGTCGACGACGTGCTCGACCACCTGCTGCCGGAAGACTGGCGCGAAACCGGCCTGCACGACACCTTGGAGGAAGACCGTGCCTGAGCTGACTTCGGGACGGCGGCTCGACCAGCCCCGCGGCCAGAACCGGTTCAGGCTGAACATCGACCCCGACACCTTCGGCCGGCTCTCCGAGCGGCTGGCGCGGTTCCTCGGCACCGGGAAGTACCTGTTCTGGCAGACGCTGCTCGTCGTCGTCTGGGTGGTGCTGAACATCACGGCGGTGTCGCTGCAGTGGGACCCGTACCCGTTCATCCTGCTCAACCTGGCGTTTTCGACGCAGGCGGCGTACGCGGCGCCGCTGATCCTGCTGGCGCAGAACCGGCAGGACGACCGCGACCGCGTCTCCCTGGAGGAGGACCGGAACCGGGCCCTGCAGACGAAAGCCGACACGGAGTACCTGGCCCGGGAGCTGGCGGCGCTGCGGCTGGCGATCGGCGAGGTGGCGACGCGGGACTACCTGCGCAGCGAGCTGGACCGGCTGCGGGAGGACCTGGACGTCCAGCCCAGGAAGGCCAAACCGAACCGCACTCCTACCGGCTCGTAACATGGGGTGGGTGACCAGCACCCAGCAGCTCCCCAGCGTCGACGACGTCCGCAGCGCGCTGAAGAGCGTGCAAGACCCCGAGATCCGGAAACCCATCACCGACCTCGGGATGGTCAAGGACGTCGTGGTCGGTCCGGACGGCGTCGTGACGGTCGGGATCTACCTGACGGTGGCCGGCTGTCCGCTGAAGGCGACGCTGACCAACGACACCCGCGAGGCGGTGTCGAAGCTCCCCGGCGTGGCCGACGTCAAGGTCGAGCTGGACGTGATGAGCGACGAGCAGCGCTCCAACCTGCGCAAATCGCTGCGCGGTGACGCCGACGAGCCGGTGATCCCGTTCGCGCAGCCGGGCTCGATGACGCGGGTGTACTGCGTCGCGTCCGGCAAGGGCGGGGTCGGCAAGTCGTCGGTCACGGTGAACCTGGCCGTGGCGATGGCCCAGCGCGGGCTGTCGGTCGGCGTGGTGGACGCGGACATCTACGGCCACTCGATCCCCCGCATGCTGGGCGCGCGCGAGAAGCCGACCAAGGTCGACACGATGATCATGCCGCCGCAGGCGCACGGCGTGAAGGTGATCTCGATCGGCATGTTCACCCCGGGCAACACCCCGGTGGTCTGGCGCGGCCCGATGCTGCACCGCGCGCTGCAGCAGTTCCTGGCCGACGTCTTCTGGGGCGACCTCGACATCCTGCTGCTGGACCTCCCGCCGGGCACCGGCGACATCGCGATCTCGGTCGCGCAGCTGATCCCGAACGCGGAGATCCTGGTGGTGACGACGCCCCAGCAGGCCGCGGCCGAGGTGGCCGAGCGGGCCGGGGCGATCGCGCTGCAGACGCGTCAGCGCGTCGCCGGGGTCATCGAGAACATGTCGTGGCTGGAGCAGGAAGACGGTTCCCGCCTGGAGATCTTCGGTTCCGGTGGCGGCCAGACGGTGGCCGACTCGCTGACGAAGTCGATCGGCTCCGACGTGCCGCTGCTCGGTCAGGTGCCGCTGGACCCGCAGCTGCGCGAGCAGGGTGACGCGGGCACGCCCCTGGTGCTGACTTCGCCTGATTCGCCGGCGTCTCTCGTGCTGAAGGAAGCGGCGAAGAAGCTGACGGTCCGGGCGCGCGGGCTGGCCGGGATGATGCTGAACGTGACCCCCGCGGGCCGCTGAGCCGGTAAAACGTCGAAGGCCGCCTCGGGTTCGAGGCGGCCTTCGACGTTTTACGAAGTCTTACGTGGCGTCCGGGTCGATCGGCGGGCGCTCGCCCGGCTTGAGCGGCTCCGGCTGGGACTGCTGGGTTTGGCCGACGGTGTAACCGTTCGAGCCGTTGGTCCCGTTCGTCCCGTTGGTACCGCTCAGGTTCGGGCTGCCGTTCGTGATGCCCTTGAAGCCCAGCGGGTCGGAGTCGCCGTCGAAGAGGTGCTGGGTCACCACGCGCTTCGGGTCGAAGTTGCGCAGGCCGCGCAGGTCTTCCAGCGGCTTGCGCAGCTGGTCGAACTCCGGGCCCATCTCCTCGCGGAGTTGCTCTTTTGCGCCCGTCGCGAAGTCGCGGACCTTCTTCACGCTCTTCGCCATCCAGGACGCCGCTTCGGGAAGCCGTTCCGGGCCGAGGATGAAGAGACCGGCGATGATGAGGACGAGGATTTCCCCCCATCCGACACTGTCGAACACCGTCAACCTCCGCTCGGAACCTACGTGCTCAGCGTACTCGTCACCGGCCACACTCCGGCAGGCCGAACGTCGGAACTCAGTCGGAAGCCAGGGTTACGTCGACGACGAAGCTCGCGCCGTCTCGCGCCAAGGACACCGGGACCACTTCGCCGACGTCGTGCGCGCGGACCGCGACCGTCAGCTCGGCGGAGTCGCGGACCAGCCGGTTGCCGATCTTCGTGATCACGTCGCCCTCCTTGATGCCCGCGTTGGCGGCCGGGCCGCCGGGTGCGACGTTCTTCACCTGTGCGCCCATCGTGGAGGAGCCGGCGACCGTCGAGGACGCGTTGATGCCGATGTCGGCGTGCTGGACCTTGCCGTCCTTGATCAGCGCCTTCGCGATCTTGATCGCGTAGTCGCTCGGGATGGCGAAGCCGATGCCGATGCTGCCGCCGTCCGCGCTGGACGAGCGGATCGACGAGTTGATGCCGACCAGCGCGCCGGTGGCGTCGACGAGCGCGCCGCCCGAGTTGCCGTGGTTGATCGCGGCGTCGGTCTGGATGGCTTCGTAGGTGACCGGCGCGGCGCCGCTGTCCCCGCCCGCGGTGATCGGCCGGTTCAGCGCGCTGACGATCCCGGCGGTCACCGAGTTCTGCAGCGCCAGCGGCGAGCCGATCGCCATCACGGTGTCGCCGACCTGCAGGTCCGACGACTTGCCGACCTGCAGCACGGTCGGGTTGGTGACGTTGACCTTCACCACGGCGAGGTCGGTCTTCTGGTCGGCGCCGACCAGCTTGGCCTCGGTGCGGGTGCCGTCGACGAAGATCGCGGTGACCTTGACACCGGCGTCCGCGGCGGCGGAAGCGATCACGTGCTCGTTGGTGAGGATGTAGCCCTGCGGGTCGATCATCACGCCGGAGCCCTGCTCGCCGGACTCGGCGCCGGGCTTGAAGACCTCGAGCGAGACGACGGCCGGGGCGACGCGCTTGGCGATCTCGGCGACCGAGCCGGCCGGGCGTTCCTTGGCGGCCTCGGCTTCGGAGATCGTGGCGGAGCCGGTGAGCTCGGTGCCGGTGTCGCCGACCCACCAGCCGACGAACCCCCCGGCCGCGCCGACGAGCAGCGCGACCACACCGAGCAGCACGAGCGCCTTCGGCTGCACCCGGCGGCCGAACAGCACCTCGGGCAGGCTCAGCAGCGCACCGGGTGGGCGTTTGGCGGGCTTTTCCTCGTCCTCGGCGGGCATCGCGGGGCCGGCGAGCACGGCGCCGGCCCCCGGATCGCGCCACGGGTCGGCGGTGCTGTTCCACAGCGGCGGGTCGGTGTCCTGCGGTTCCCCGGTGGCCTCACGAGGACGTTCGAGCAGCACACCCTCGGCCCCGGGCGGCCGACGGAACGCCTCGGCGAGCGACTCGGGCGCGGGCGGCGCAAGACTGACGCCGTTGGACTTCTGGGGGCTGTAGAGCTTGTCGAACGCCCCGTCGACACCGCTCGGCCGGCCGAACACGGCAGCCTGCGCCGGATCGACGGCCGGCCGCGCCAGCGGCCGCGGGCCCAGCCGGTCGGCATCACGCGCGCCGGGCTGCTCGGGATTCACGTTCGGCTCGGTCATCATTCCCCGGTGCTGAAGATCAGGTGGCTGGGCGTGACGATACCCAAGCCCAGTGCTCCGAGTCTGCCGGTACGCCGGTGAAATGGCTGTTTCTTGCGTGGCGGGAACCCGGCAACCGGGACAATGCCGAAGGCCGCCACGAGGAAACCCTCATGACGGCCTTCGAAGGGAACAAGACTCAGCGGATACCGGCCGGCACCGCGATCGCCGGCGAACTCACCGGTGTCGACGTCGGCGCCGGGACCATCGGCTGCGGCACGGCCATCTGGGCCGGCAGGTTCGCCGGCTGCAGGCCGCCGCCCGTCTCCGGGTTGCCGTCACCGCCGTCCGCGCTGGTGCCCACCAGGGCCAGTGCGCTCAGCACCAGGCCCGAGACCACCACGCCCGCGCCCTGGGCCGCGCGGCGCTTGAGGCGGCCGCCGCCGAGGACGTTCGGGGACTGGCCCAGCGGGGCCGACGAGCCGAGCGGCGCCACGCCGCCCAGGACGCCCGAGTCACGCAGGCCGGCGACCCGGTCGGGACGCTGGACCGCGACCAGCTGGCCGTCGGCGGTGATCGCCAGGTTGTCCGGGCTGCTGGGCAGCTCGGTGTGCTCCGGGATGGACTGCAGGCTCGCCAGGAACCCCGCCGACATCGACGGCGCGCCCGCGTGACGGATCGCCTCGACGGTCTGCCGCTGGGCACGCACCTCGGCCGCGCACGCGGCGCAGCGGGTGATGTGCGACGCAGCGCGGTCGCGGGGGCCGTGCGACAGCTCGCCGTCGACGAACGCGACCACGGCGTCGGGCATCAGATGCGACTCGGGGAGTCCCCAGCCTCGCGGTGCGGTCATACCGAGACCTTCGCAGACTTCGGAGCGTAAGTGCGCCGACGCTCGAGCGAAGCGCGCAGCGCCTGCCGGCCGCGGTGGATCCGGCTGCGGACGGTGCCCAGCTTGACACCGAGTGTCGCGCCGATCTCCTCGTACGACAGGCCTTCGACGTCACACAGCACCACGGCGGCGCGGAACTCCGGCGGCAGCTCGTCGAGCGCGGCCTGCAGATCCGGGTCGAGGTGGGTGTCCGAGTAGACCTGCTCGGGGCTCGGGTCGTCGCCCACGATGCGGTCGGTGTCGTCCGGCAGGCCTTCCATCCGCACGCGCGAGCGACGGCGGGCCATGTCCAGGAACAGGTTGGTGGTGATCCGGTGCAGCCAGCCCTCGAACGTGCCGGGCTTGTAGGACGCCAGCGAGCGGAAGACCCGGATGAAGGTCTCCTGCGTCAGGTCCTCGGCGTCGTGGGTGTTGCCGGTCAGGCGGTAGGCGAGCCGGTAGACCCGGTCACCGTGTTCGCGGACGACCTCGTCCCAGGACGGTGGCGTCCAGACCGCCTCGTCCAGGGACACGGGCTGAGCCGCGTCGGCGTCGTTATCGGCAACGGCGTTCTGCATCGCGGGAGCAGGCACCTCCATCTTGTTTCTCCTGTCTGCTCCACCCAACGCGGGCTGTGGCCACGGTGTTCCCCGTGTGCTCGGATTTCAGTCTCTCCGGACTCCTTATGGTTCTAGTGAGACTGGACTGAGAGCAGGCTGAGAACTTCTTCCCGGGTGCTTACCAGGGAGCCTGCGAGGATTTATCGACAACCAACGCTAACCTCCGTGCGTGAACACGCCCACCCCTGCGGCCGCACCGGCCGATTCCGGGTTCGTCGACGGGTACCTGCCCGACGACGAGGTGCTGACTTCGGCGCGGGCACGGGCCGAGGACCTGGGCTGCGCCCCGCTCAGCGCGGGTGCGGGCGCGACGCTGCGCTTCCTGGCCGCGACGCTGCGCGCGAAGGCCGTCGTCGAGGTCGGCACGGGTGCCGGGGTCAGCGGGCTGAGCCTGCTGCGCGGGATGGCCCCCGAAGGCATCCTGACCTCGATCGACGTCGAACCGGAGTACCAGCGGGCCGCGCGCGTGACGTTCCGCGAGGCGGGCTACGCGCCGGGCCGGACCCGGCTGATCGTCGGCCGCGCCCTGGACGTCCTGCAGCGGCTGACGCCGGGCGGGTACGACCTGGTGTTCGTCGACTCCGCGCACGTCGAGTACCCGGGTTGTTACGAGCTGGGCGTGTCGCTGCTGCGCCGCGGCGGGATCATCGCGTTCCACAACGTGCTGGCCGGCGGGCGTGTGATCGACCCGTCCCACCGCGACCCGGAGACGCTGGCCCTGCGCGAGGTGGCGCGGGCGTTCCGCGAGGACGAGCGGCTGGTCCCGGCGTTGCTCCCGGTCGGCGGCGGACTGCTGGTCGCCGCGGCGATTTGAGCACCTGTCCACAAGGTCGCCGGGCTGTAGACAACCCGCCGCCGCTGCTCCAACTCAGCCGCACCTCAGCCGGCGTTCGCCAGTTCGCCTCGCACCTGCCGGGCCGGCGCCGTGCCCACGCCGACCGCGGCCGCCGCCAGCAGGAGCCAGATCGCGACCACCGCGATCAGCCACGGCCAGCCCGCGTGCCCGTAGACGTACGCGCCGGCCGCGCCGCCGACGCTGCTGCCCAGGTAGTACGTCGCCGTGTACATGCCGCCGACCTGGCCGCGCGCGTCCTCGGGGGCGTCGGCCGCCGCCCAGCCGTTGGCGACCGCGTGTGCCGCGAAGAACGCGCAGGTCAGGACCAGGAAACCGGCGATGACCAGCGGCAGCGAGTCGGGCAGCGTCAACGCGGTCCCGGCCGCCATCAGCAGCAGCGAGCCGATCACCGCGCGGCGGCGGCCGACCCGCGCCACCAGCCGGCCGGCCGCGGCGGACGACACCGAGCCGGTCGCGTAGGCCAGGAACACCAGCGACGCGATCGCCGGTGACAGGTCCAGCGGATGCCCGGTCAACCGGAACCCGGCGGCGTTGTAGAGGGCGACGAACGAGCCCATCGCGAGCAGCGCGACGGCGTACTGCGCCAGCAGCACCGGCTTGCGCAACGCCGTGACCAGGCCGGTCGCGACCGCCTTGAGCTGCGCGTTCCCGCGAGGATGGGTGCCCGGCGGGAGCGTCACGACGGTGATCGCCGAGCACACCGCACCCGCTCCCGCGACGACGAACAGCGCGCCGCGCCAGCCGAGCGGCCCGGCGGTGAACCCGCTGGCCAGCCGGCCGAGCATGCCGCCGACGGTGTTGCCGGCGATCATCGCGCCGACGGCCGCGGCAACCCCCGCGCGCCCGAGCCGTTCGGCCAGGTAGGCGGCCGCGACCCCGGGGAAGCCGGCGATCGCGACACCTTGGAGGGCGCGCAGGACGAGCAGCGCCGGGTAGGTCGGCATCAGCGGCAGCAGCAGGCCGAACACGACCGACGCAATCACCGACGTCAGGATCACCGGCCGCCGGCCGACCACTTCGGACAGCGCGGCGATGGGCAGGACCGCGATGGCGAGCGCGCCGGTCGCGACGCTGACCGCGAGCGCCGCGCCGCCGGGGTCGAGGTGGTACTGCGCGGCGAGCTGCGGCAGCACCGGCTGCGGGGCGTAGAGCAGGGCGAAGGAGGAGATCCCGGCCGCGGCGACGGCGGTCTTGACTCGGCGGGTGGTGGTCACGTCCCGAAAGTAAGCAAGGCTAATCAATACGTCTAATGCACTGACCTGGCATCATTGATGCGGTGACGTATGACTCGCTGTCGGCGCAGGTGGCGCCGCACCTGCCACTGCTCGCCGCCCTGCGCGAGACGAGAAACGTCACACGCGCGGCCGAGCTGCTCGGCGTGCCGCAGCCGACGGTGAGCCGCCGGCTCGCGGCACTGGCCGACGCGCTGGGGGCGCCGCTGACGGTCCCGGACGGCCGCGGCATCCGCCTCACGCGCGCGGCGGAGCTGCTGGCCGAAGCGGCCGAGCGCGGCTTGGCGGCGGTGGACACGGGCGTCCGGCTGGCGCGCGAAGAGGTGGCGCCGGAGTCGGGGCACGTTGTGCTGGGGTTCCTGCACCTGCTCGGGCGGTCGCTGGTGCCTTCACTGCTGCGCGGGCACCGGGCGCGGCACCCGGGGGTGCGGTTCACGCTGGTCCAGGGGTCCCGGCAGGACATGCTCGACCGGCTCGCGGGCGGCGAGCTGGACCTGGCGCTGCTGGCTCCGCTGCCTTCCGACACTTCGTCTCTGACTTCGGCGGGCCTGGTCGACGAGGAGATCCTGCTGTCGGTCCCGGCAGGCCACCACCTCGCGGAGCGGCGCTCGGTGCGGGTGGCGGAGCTGGCTTCGGAGGAGTTCGTGCTGCTGGAGCAGGGTTACGGCGTGCGGACGCTGACGGACGAACTCTGCGCGGCGGCGGGCTTCACACCGCGGATCGCGTTCGAGGGCCAGGAGTCGGACACGGTGCGGGGGTTGGTGGCGGCGGGGCTGGGGGTGGCGTTGCTGCCACGGTTCGGGCCGGGGAGCCCGGCGGGGGTGGCGGAGGTGCCGTTGTCACCACCGCCGTTCCGGACGATCGGGCTGGTGTGGCGGGCGGAAGAGCCGATGACGCCGGCGGTCATGGGGTTCCGCGACCACGTCCTGACCACGGCGGGCAGCTAGCGCCCCAAGGTGGCCTTCGGTGCGTCAGACGCACCCAAGGCGGCCTTCGGTGCGTCACACGCAACCAAGGCGGCCTTCGGTGCGTCAGACGCAACCAAGGCCACATTGGGGCGCTTGAAGCTCAGGCCAGCGAAGCGGCCAGCTCCACCAACGTCCGGGCCGCAAAACCCGTCGCCCCCGGAACCACCTCGTCGTAGTTCTTCTCCGACCGCGCCGGCCCCGCGATGTCCAGGTGCGCCCACGGCAACCCCGAAGTGAACTCCCGCAGGAACAATGCCGCCGTGATGCTGCCCGGACCCGCCGGGGTCTGGCGGACGTCGCCGAACTCGCCGCGGACGTTCTCCGCGTAGTCCTCCACCAGGGGCATGCGCCACCAGGCCTCGCCCACCCGCGAACCCGCCGCGACGACCGAAGCCGCCAGCGAGTCTTCCGAAGCGAACAGGCCGCCCGTGCGCAGACCCAGCGACACCTTCATCGCGCCGGTCAACGTGGCCGCGTCCACCACGAGGTCCGGGGCGAACCGGCGGATTCCGTACACCAGCGCGTCGGCCAGGACCATGCGGCCTTCCGCGTCCGTGTTCGCGACCTCGGTCGTCTTGCCGCCGTAGTGGCGGACGATGTCGCCGGGCCGGTACGACGAGCCGGACACGTGGTTCTCCGCGGCCGGCACCAGGGCCGTCACCCGCACCGGCAGGCCCAGGGCCGCGATGCCGCGGATCGCCGCGATCACCGCCGCGCCGCCCGCCATGTCCGTGCGCATCAGGTGCATGCCGTCGGCCGGCTTGATGGACAGGCCGCCCGTGTCGAACGTGATGCCCTTGCCCACCAGCAGCAGGTGCTTCGCCGCCCCCGACGGCTTGTACGTCATTTCGATCAGCCGCGGCGGCCGCGACGAACCGCCGCCGACGGCCAGGACACCGCCGAAACCCTGCGCCGTGAGCCACTTCTCGTCCCGGATCGCCACCTCGACGCCCGGGCCGGCGACCCGGGCCGCGGTGTCCGCGAGCCAGGCCGGGCTCTTGACGTTGGACG
The DNA here is from genome assembly GCF_044453095.1 of Amycolatopsis sp. NPDC051758. Taxonomy (NCBI): domain Bacteria; kingdom Bacillati; phylum Actinomycetota; class Actinomycetes; order Pseudonocardiales; family Pseudonocardiaceae; genus Amycolatopsis; species Amycolatopsis sp. NPDC051758. The sequence goes on from NZ_JBITCJ010000009.1 coordinate 184,510, forward strand.
GCATGTTCGCGAGGTCGCGGGTCAGCGCCGTCGACGCGGCCAGCACCGTCGCGCGCGCCACAAGCGCGCTGTACGACGAGATCGCGCGGTCCTCGGCGACGAGCCGGACCGTCCGGACGGACGGCGAAGGGTCCTCACCGGACACCTTGTACCGGTAGCCGCCGAGCAGCAGACCCAGTGCCAGCTCGGTGACGTGCTCGCCGGAAGCCTCTTCGGGCAGCACCAGCTGCACCGCGCGGAACGCCTTGCCGCCGTCGGCGACGTCGTCGGCCAGCGTCGCGTTCACCGCGCGGGCCAGCGCCGCGCCGGTCTTGCGGTACTGCTTCGGCTCACCGTCGCCCAGCCCCGCGACCCAGCGGGGGCCGTCACCCGGCACCGTCTGCACGTCGCCCGCCTTGCCGGTGATCCGGACGCCGCCGATCTCCAAGGGCTCGGTCTCGACGTCCTCCGCGGGCGCGGCCACGAGCCGGACCGTCGGGGCGCCGCGACGGAGGTCGCCGGCGACCTCGATGTCGACGAGACTAGTCGGAACGGGGGGTAGCGGATTACGCACAGTGAGCAACCTTCGGGCGCAGAGGAACCGCGACCCCGGCCTCCGAGGGGAGACCGGGGTGCGACGGAAGGACGGTTCTGGGGGGCCGGCTCAGCCAGTGACCTCCTGCAACGCAGCGCCGAGGTCCTTCGCTTCTTCCGCGGAGAGTTCGACGACGAGTCGACCGCCACCTTCGAGCGGTACGCGCATCACGAGGCCCCGTCCCTCCTTAGTCACTTCGAGGGGACCATCTCCGGTCCGGGGCTTCATGGCCGCCATAGCGTGCTCCCTCCGTCTCAACCGGCGCGCCCGGATCGCGCTCGCGTGAAAGCCAGCCGGGTCTGGTGTCCATTGTCCCTCATCAGCGGCCAGGCGCATCAGCGGACCGATCTTTTGCCGCCGTATCGGTGCTGGTATGCGGCCCGCGAGGGGTGTGAGACTGTCGGTCGACCGATGATTCCGCGCAAGGAGAAGACGTGACCACATCCGACGTCCTGCTGATCGCCGACGCCGACGGGGTGCGCACCCTCACCCTCAACCGGCCGCAGGCGTACAACTCGCTGACCGTGGAGCTGAAGGAAGCACTGCTCGCGGCGCTGCGCGAGGCGGCGGACGACGAAACCGTCCGCGCGGTCGTGCTGACCGGGTCCGGCAAGGCGTTCTGCGCCGGCCAGGATTTGAAGGAACACGTGGGACTGCTGCAAGCGGGTGACCCCGCTCCGCTACACACGGTGAAGGAGCACTACAACCCGATCGTCCAGGCGATCGTGTCCATGGAGAAGCCGGTGATCGCCGCGGTCAACGGCACCGCGGCCGGGGCCGGGGCGGCCTTCGCCTACGCCAGTGACCTGCGGATCGCCGCCGAGTCGTCGTCGTTCCTGATGGCCTTCGCGAACGTCGGGCTCGGCCCGGACTCGGGCGCGTCGTGGACGTTGCAGCGGCTGGTCGGTTACGGCCGCGCCGCCGAGCTGATGCTGCTGGCCCGGACCGTCGACGCGGCCGAGGCGCTGCGGCTCGGCCTGGTCGGCGAGGTCGTGCCGGACGAGGAGCTGCCGGCGCGCGCCCAGAAGGTCGCGGCGAAGCTGGCGGCCGGCCCGACCGTCGCCTACGCGAAGATCAAGGGTGTGCTGAACCTGGCCGCGCAGTCGACGTTCGAGGAGGCACTCGACGCCGAGGACGCCGCCCAGACCGCGCTCGGCGCGACCGCCGACCACAGCGAGGCCGTCGAGGCCTTCGTCGGCAAGCGCAAGCCCAACTTCCAGGGCAAGTAGGCGCGGGGCTGCTTCCGGGTCAGCCGGCCCGGAAGCAGCCTTCCACGTGGTCGTCGACCATGCCGGTGGCCTGCATCAGCGCGTAGCACGTCGTCGGGCCGAGGAACACGAAGCCGCGCTTCTTCAGCTCCTTGGCCATCGCCTTGGACTCGTCGGTGATCGCCGGGACGTCCGCCATCGACGCGGGCCGCTTGTGCGACGCAGGCGCGAACGACCACAGCAGGTCGTCCAATGGCTCGTCCAGCACCGCGATCGCCTTCGCGTTGGTGATCGCGGCCAGGATCTTCGCCCGGTTCCGCACGATCGACGCGTCCTGCATCAGCCGCTCGACGTCGGCGTCACCGAACTTCGCCACTCTCGTGGGCTTGAACTGCTTGAACGCCTTCCGGAAGCCTTCGCGCTTGCGCAGGATCGTGATCCACGAAAGCCCCGACTGGAACGACTCGAGGCACAGCCGCTCGTACAGCTCGTCCTGCCCGTGGAGCGGCGTGCCCCACTCCTCATCGTGGTAGTCGACGTAGTCCGGGGTCGAATTGCCCCAGCTGCACCGCGCGACGCCGTCGGCGCCGAGAAGCTCACTCATCCCCACCCACCGAATAGTCCTCCGCGAACCGCGCGAACCGCCGCAGCGACTGGCGCACCCCCAGCGCGAACGCCGGTTTCACCACCGGCCAGCCCAGCCGGCCCAGCGGCCCGAACGGCAGCCGCAGGTGCTCGGCCCAGACGAACGTCGAGCGCGTCGCGCCCTTGGGCACCACCTGGAACACCCCGGTGCCCTGGACAACACTGCCGAGGTGCCGGACCGCGCACCGCACCGGCGGCTCCCAGCTGGTGATCTCCATCTTGTCCGTGAAGCCGATGCCGGCCACGCCGGTGAACGCCGCGAGCCGCGACCCGACACTGCGGCCGTTGCCCTCGACGACCTCGACCTCGGTGCCGAGCATCCACTCGCCCTGGCGCGTCCAGTCCGTCAGCGCGAGCCAGGTCGTCCCGGCCGGCGCGCGGACGTCGACCGACAGGATCAGGTCCGTCACTGGGCGCCTTCGGGCGAGCTCTCCCGCTCTTGTTCGCGCTGCTCCAGCTCGGCGACCCGGCTGCGCAGCTCGTCGAGCTCGACGCCGAGGCGGCGCATCACCCAGTCCACTTCGGACATCTTGTAGCCGCGCAGCACCAGCTGGAAGCGGACCTCGTTCAGGTCCGCGCCGGTGATGTCCTCCGCGGGCAGCCGCGTCGGCGAGCTGCCCGGCGGCAGCGGGGCGAGCTCCTCACCCCGGCCGAAGACCACGGCGGCCAGCAGGAACACCACGGCGGCCACCAGCAGCATGACTACGAGGTAGATCAGCGCGGTCGTCACGCGACGATCGTGGCATACCCGCCCCAGGATCGTCTCGCGAGCACGACGAGCCGCAGCGAAAGCAGCACCCAGGCGACCATCAGCAAGGCGCACGGGACGCTCAGGAACAGCCTCGACGCGTCCACGAACCCGGTCGTGCTGATCAGCAACCCGACCGACGCGAGGTTCACGCCCACCGCGAGCGCGATGAGGATGCCGCAGAACCGGGCGAGGCCGGTGCCGTCCAGGCGCCGGCTCAGCCAGCGGATGCCGAGCAGCGCGAGCACGCCGATCACCGGCACGACGAACACCGCGCCGTGGGTCACGTGCGTGACGACCTTGTACCACTCGGGTGTCGGCGTCGAGATCCTCGTCCACTCGCCGAAGGTGAGGATCCGGGCGTAGTCCCACGCGATCTGCATCGCCGGGACGCCGATGACGAGCTTCCAGAGTGTGCGGACGCCGCTGAGCATGCCGAGCTCGGCCTGGTAGTCGCGGGCGACGACGGCGGCCGGGCCGAAGTCGGCGACCGCACGGCGCTCGGCGTCCTCGTCGGTCCAGCCGCCCGCGCGGTAGGCGTCGGCGGCGTCGTGCAGGCCGTCGCGGGCCTCCCCCAGCAGGTCGGCCTTGAAGCGCCCGCAGCCGTGCAGCCTGCGGTCCAGATCCCCCAGGTACTCGTCGATCATGCGCCCAGTACTCCCCCGATGACCGTGGTGAACTCCCGCCACTCCGTGCGCTCGGCGGCCAGGGCCTGCTCGCCGGAGCGGGTGAGGCGGTAGGTCCGGCGCTTGCGGCCGGACACGACGTCCCACTCGCTGGCCAGCCAGCCGGCCCGCTCGAGCCGGCGCAGCGCCGGGTAGACGGTGCCGGTGGGCAGGTCGAGCGCGCCGTCGCTGCGCAGCTGGAGCGCCTCGATGATCGCGTAGCCGTGGAGCTTGCGGCCGTCGAGCACCGCCAGCAGCAACGCGTCGAGGTGCCCGCGCAAGGTGTCCGCCTTCATAGGTATGCAGTCTACGCATGCCCACCCCGGGAAGGCTATTGCCCGGACACATCGGTGACACCCGGGGATTTCCCGGAGATGACCCGGATCTCATGGATTTGGTGCCTACATGTAGCCAGACTACGTATATAGTCGCTCGGCATGGACGCACTCCCGGTCGCGAGACTCCAGTTCGCGACGACGACTTCGTTCCACTTCTTGTTCGTGCTGCTCACACTGGGGTTGGTCACGCTGGTGGCCGTGATGCAGACACGCTGGACGCTCGGCGGCAAGCCCGAGCTGCTGCGGATGACGCGCTTCTGGGGCCGGCTGTACGTGATCAATTACGCACTGGGGATCGTCACCGGAATCGTGATGGAATTCCAGTTCGGGCTGACCTGGACCGGTCTTTCCGCTTTCGCCGGAGATGTCTTCGGCGCCCCGCTGGCCATTGAGACGCTGGTCGCGTTCTTCCTCGAGTCGACCTTCCTCGGCCTGTGGATCTTCGGCTTCGGACGGCTCGACAAGTGGCTGCACCTGACGCTGATCTGGCTGGTCACGCTGACCGCGTACGCGTCGGCGCTGTTCATCATGCTGGCCAACTCGTTCCTGCAGAACCCGGTCGGCAGCCGGCTCGAAGGCGGCACGCTGCACCTCGACGACTTCGGCGCGCTGTTCTCGAACCCCGCGCTGGCGGCGTCGCTGCCGCACGTGATCGGCGCGGCGATCCTGACCGGCGGGTTCTTCGTCGTCGGCGTCAGCGCCTGGCACTTCCTCAAGCGCACCACCGAGGTCGAGTTCTTCCGCCGGTCGATGCGGGCCGGCGTGGTGGCGTCGCTGATCGGCTCGTTCCTGGTCATCCAGCAGGGCTTCGCGCAGTTCGGCGAGCTGCGGATGTACCAGCCGGACAAGCTCGAGGACGGCGGGGTCGGGCTGCCGCTGGGCCTGATGATCATGCTCGGGTTCGTCATGTTCCTCTGCGCGCTCCTCGGCGGGGTGCTGCTGTTCCGGAACTGGATCACCAAGGCCCGGTTCCTGCACTACCTGATGGTCGCGGCGATCCCGCTGCCGTTCGTGGCCGCGATCCTCGGCTGGCTGGTGCGCGAGATCGGCCGTCAGCCGTGGCTGGTCTGGGGGAAGCTGCGCACCGCGGACGCGATCGCGGACGTCCCCGCCGGCCAGATCCTGTTCTCCTTCATCGCCTTCTCACTGCTGTTCGCCGCGCTCGCGGTCGCCGACTGGGTGCTGATGGCGCGGGTCGCCAAGCGCGGCCCGGAGCCGGTCGACGAGCCCGCCGAGCTGCCCGTCCTGAGCGGAGTCTGACCGATGGTGACCATCTGGTGGTGCGTGCTGGGCCTGCTGACCTGCGGGTACTTCGCGCTGGCGGGGTACGACTACGGCGTCGGCATGCTGCTGCCCGGGTTCGAGGCCGACGAACGGAAACGACGGCAGACGCTCGGCGCGCTCGGGCCGTTCTTCCTGGCCAACGAGGTGTGGCTGGTGGCCGCGGTCGGGCTGCTGTTCGGCGCGTTCCCGCACCTGGAGGGCAAGGTGTTCGCCGGGGCGTACGTCCTGGTCGTGACGCTGCTGCTCGGCCTGGTCACGTTCACCGCGTCGATGCAGCTGCGCAGCCGCCGCCCGAACGCGCGGCGCGGCGCCTGGACCGCGGGCATCGTCGGCGGCGCGCTGGTGACGGCGCTGTCGTGGGGGCTGTTCCTCGGCAACCTGCTGGTCGGGCTGCCGCTGCGGGCCGACGGCTCGCCGTCCGGGGACGTCCTGGCGCTGTTCACGCCGTACGCCGTGCTGTGGGGCCTCGGGTTCGTCGCGCTGTTCTGCCTGCAGGGGGCGCTGTTCCTCGCCGTCCGGGCGCCGGCCGAGCTGACCGGCCGCGCGGTGCGGCTGGCTCGCGCGTTCTCCGCGCCGGTTCTCGCGTTCCTCGTGATCGCGACGGTGTGGGGTGCCTTCGCGCTGGACGGCGTCACGGTGCTGGGCATCGTGGTGACCGTGCTGGCGTTCGCCGCTTTTGCCGTGGCTCGCCTGGGCCTGGCGGCTCGGCGGCACCGGCTCGCACTGGTGGGTTCGATGGTGCTCGCGGCCTGCCCCGCGTTGCTCGTCGGCACGCTGCGGTTCCCGGCGGTGCTCGTTTCCCCGGGGTACACGATGAGCGTCGACCAAGCGGCGACCGCGCCGGGGACGTTGGCGGTGCTGGGCTGGTTCGCGCCGCCGTCGGTGCTCCTGTTGCTGGTGGTGCAGTGGCTGACCTGGCGCGCGCACCGGCATCCCGTCGACCAGCGCTCGCTGCTGCACTTCTAGGGGGACGTGGTGCCTGCTCTGCCCGGACTCCGGCGGTACCTGGTCGTGCTGGCCGCGCTCGGAGTGCTCACCGCGTTGTCGGTGCTGGTCCAGGCCGAAGGTCTGGCCACCCTGCTGACCGGCGGCGGTCTCTCGGCGTTCCTGGTCGTGGCCATCGCCGCGCGGGTCGTCCTGTCGCTGGCGCACGGCGTCCTCAGTGGACGGTACGCCGCGGCGGTTCGCGGCGGCCTGCGTGCGCGGCTGCTCGGCTCCACTTCGGACCGCGCCGGCGTTGTCGCGACGCAGATCACGCGCGGGGTCGACGCGACGGACAGCTACCTGACCGGGTACCTGCCGTCGCTGGTCGTGTCGGTGGTGGTGCCGGTCGCGGTGATCGTGCGGCTGTTCACGACGGACCTGACGTCGGCGATCGTCGTCACGGTGACGCTGCCGCTGATCCCGGTGTTCGCGATCCTCGTCGGCAAGCACACGGCGGCGCGCACCCAGTGGGATCTGCTTCTGCGCCTGGGAGGGCACTTCCTCGACGTGGTCCGCGGGCTCGGGACGTTGAAGGTGTTCGGCCGGGCGGCGGCCCAGGCTTCGACGGTTCGCGCGATGGCGTCGGCCCATGCCGACGCGACCATGAAGACGCTGCGGGTGGCTTTTTTGTCTTCTCTCGTGCTGGAACTGGTGGCGACGTTGTCGGTCGCCCTGGTGGCGGTCCCCATCGGCTTCCGGCTGCTATCCGGCGGCCTTGATGCGCGGACGGCTCTGCTGATCCTGATCCTGGCACCGGAGGCGTACCTGCCGCTGCGCGCGGCGGGCGCGAAGTTCCATGCGGCGGCGGAGGGTCTGACGGCGTTGCGGGAGGCGCTTGCCGTGCCGGTGGTCGCTCCCCGCTCCGGGGCGCTTTGTCGACGTCGGGGCGCGCCTTCGCTGGCCTTGGAGCGGGTTTCGGTTTCCTACGACGGAGTTCCTGCGCTGTCCGAAGTGGATCTTTTGGTGCCCGCCGGTTCGCGGATCGCTTTGGTGGGGCCGAGCGGGTCCGGGAAGAGCACGTTGTTGTCGGTGCTGTTGGGGTTCGTGACGCCGACTTCGGGACGGGTCCTGGTTGACGGTGTGGACCTGCGCTCGCTTTCGCCGGCGTCGTGGCTGGCTGATGTCGCGTGGGTGCCCCAGCGGCCGACGTTGTTCCGGGGGTCGCTGGGGTCGAACATCGCTTTCGGCTCCGATTTTGCGGCCGCGGCCCGGGCCGCGGCGTTGGACTCGGTGGCGGCGGGGTTGCCCTCCGGGTTCGACACTTCGGTGGGCGAGCTGGGCGAAGGGCTGTCGGCCGGGCAGCGGCAGCGGGTGGGGCTGGCGCGGGCGTTGGCCCGCACGTCAGCGGGATTGGTGCTGCTGGACGAGCCGACGGCCCGGCTGGATTCCCGCACGGAGGCGACGGTGCTGTCGGCAACCCGGCGGCTGCTGCCCAAGCGGACGGCGGTGCTGGTCGCGCACCGGCCGGCGATGGTTTCGCTGGCGGAGCGAGTGGTGGAGCTGCGGGGCGGGCGGGTTTGCGCGGAGGTGGCGGCATGAGGCGCTTGTCAAGTTTCCTGTCCACAGGTGGGCAGTTGTCCACAGATCGCCGAGCGGCCGAGTTTTGCAGCTCGGCGCCGGTACGATGGGATCGGGGACGCCCCCCGGGAAGGGCGGGGGCTGGCCTGCGGTCTTGGGGCGTGTCCACAAGGGATTTTCTCCGGCTCCTTCGCGCCGCCCTCCTGGGCGCCGGCGCCGAACTCGCCGCGCTGGCCCTCATGGCCACCGCCGCCTGGCTGCTCCTCCGCGCCGCCGAACGGCCGCCGCTTGCCGCGCTCACCGTGGCCATCGTTGCCGTCCGGACCCTCGCTCTTCTCCGGGGCGGCCTCCGGTACGCCGAGCGGCTGGCCGGGCACGAGGTCATCCTGCGGTGGCTCGGCACCCTCCGCACCCGCGTCTACCAGGCCCTCGCGCCCGGGTCCCGCTACTCCGGTGGTGATCTCGTCACGCGGCTCGTGTCCGATGTGGACGCTCTGCAGGACGCCGTCCTGCGGTGGGGGCTGCCCATCGCCGTCGCCGGGATCGTCGGCGCCACTGCCGTCGCCGTCACCGCGACCGCGTCCCTCGGGGCCGCCGCCGCGCTCGCGGCCGGGCTGCTCCTCGCGGGCGGCCTCCTGCCGTGGCTGGTCATCCGGGTCACCGCGCGCGAAGCCGCCGACAACGCGCCAAAACGCGCTGAGCTGGCCGAACGCGCCGTCGAGCTGGTCACCGGCCACCGCGAGCTCGTCGCCGCGGGCGCGCTGGAAGAACACCGCGGCCGAGCCACCCGGGTCGTCGACGGCCTCGCCGCGAGCGAACGCGCCACCGGCACCAAGACCGCCCTGGTCACCGCCGCCGGAGTGCTCGTCCAGCTGCTGACCACCGTCGCCGTCGCGCTGCTGAGCGGGAGCGGCAGCCACGCCTCGGTGCCGTGGACCGCCGCCCTCACCCTGGCCGCCTTGACGACGTTCGAGGTTGTCCTCCCGCTGATCGGCGCCGCTCGCCGCGTCCCCGAAATCCGCGCGTCGGCGGCCCGCGTGAAAGCCGTTCTCGACGAACCCGTGCCGAGAGAAGGCTTCCGCACCGCCCACAGTGGACACTTCCGGCTGGAGAACGCCGGTGTGCGGCACCCGGGCCGCGCGCCCGCCCTCCAGGGCATCAACCTCGACCTGACGCCGGGCAAGCGAGTCGGGATCCTCGGCCCCAGCGGCGCCGGCAAGACGACCCTCCTGCGGCTCCTCCTCGGCCTCGAAACCCCCACCGAAGGCCGGGTGCTCCTCGACGGCCACCCCCTCACCGAGTACGCCGACCTCTCGAAGACCATCGCGGGCGCCGAAGCCGACGCCCACGTCTTCCACACGACCGTCCACGAGAACCTGCTGATCGCCAAGCCGGACGCGACGGACGAGGAGCTCACAGAAGCGTGCCGGACCGCCGGCTTCGACCTCGGCCTCGACCGCGACACCGGGCCGGACGGCGGCTCGCTCTCCGGCGGTCAACGCCAGCGGCTGGTGCTGGCCCGTGCGGTGCTGGCGGCGCCCGCCGTCCTGGTGCTCGACGAGCCGGTCGAGGGCCTCGACCTCGCGCACGGCGACGCCGTCCTGGGCAACGTCCTCGCGAAGGCGAAGGGCACCGTTGTCCTCGTCACCCACCGCCCCGAGCACCTCGACGGCTTCGACCAGGTGCTCACGCTGGAGGACGGGCGAGCACTTCCCGCAGCGGCGGCCGGTCGGCGACCCGGACGTCCGTGACGTCGGGGAGCCACTCCTCGTCGACCTGCACGAACTGGGTCAGCGGCGCGTCCGTCGCCGGGACGCCGCAGCGCGCCAGCGCGGTGCCGAGGATCTGCCGGGACATCACGCCCAGCTGAAGGAGCGAGCGGTTCCGGTGCTTGCGGACGCCGAGGTTGACCTGCGCGAGCCCGTCGAGGCCGTACCGCGCCTCGGCGTCGAGCAGCAGCCCGATCTCGACGCCGTACCCGGCGGCGAACGGCACCGTTTCGAGGAACTCGCGCGTGCCCGCGTACTCACCGCCGAGGGGCTGGATCAGGCCGCCGAGCGACGGGCGCAGCGCCGAGAGCACCGGCCGGGCGAGCAGCTCGGTGACCCGGCCGCCGCCGGTGCTCTCCAGCCGCAGCGGACGGCGGTAGAAGCCCTTGACCAGGTGCACTCCCGGCTCGGTGACCAGCGGGCCGAGCAGCGACGGCACGAACGCCGGGTCCGGATCGACGAGGTCCGAGTCGAGGAAGACGACGAAGTCGCCGCTGGTCGCGGCCAGCGAGCGCCACAGCACCTCACCCTTGCCGGGCACCGGCGGCAGGTCCGGCAGGACGTCCTCACGGCGGACCACCCGCGCGCCGGCGGCTTCGGCCGTTTGGACCGTGGTGTCGGTGGAACCCGAATCCATGACGATCAGCTCGTCGACGACACTGCCGACGAGCGGCCGCACCGACGCGACGACGGCACCGACGGTCCGCTCTTCGTCCAGCGCCGGTAGCACGACCGAAACCGTCCGGTCACCCTTCGCGGTCACGATGTCCTCGGGCGTCCAACCGGGTTCCTGCCACGTACGCCGCTCGAACCAACTCACGAGTAACGATCGTGCCATGCTGGGGTGACCGCACCCGAGGAGGAGGACCACTTGATCGCGCTGCTTGTCCGGTTCGTGCTGGGGCCGCTGGCCAGGGCGGTGTACCGGCCCGAGGTGCGTGGTGTCGAGAACGTGCCGGCGGCCGGCCCGGTGCTCCTGGCGGCCAACCACCGCGCCGCGCTCGACACCGGCGTCATCACCTTCGCGACGCCCCGGCAGGTCAAGTTCCTCGGCAAGGCGGAGTACTTCACCGGCAAGGGCGTGAAGGGCAAGCTGATGGCCGGGTTCGTCGGCGGGCTCGGGTACATCCCGGTCGAACGCGGCAACGCCCAGGCCGGGCTCGCCGCGCTGGAGGCGGCCCGCAAGGTGCTCGACGCGGGCGGCGTCTTCGCGATCTACCCCGAGGGCACCCGCTCCCTGGACGGCCGGCTGCACCGCGGCCACACCGGCGTCGCGGCGCTGGCCCTGGCGACGGGCGCGAAGGTGGTGCCGGTCGCGCTGACCGGCACCGAGCACCTCCAGCCCGCCGGGAAGCGCATCCCGCGGCCGGCGAAGATCACCATCACGTTCGGCAAGCCGCTGGACTTCTCACGCTACGAAGGCCAGGACTACTCGCCGGCGATCCGCCGGTCCGTCACCGACGAGGTGATGTACCAGATCCTGGAGATCTCCGGCCAGGAGTACGTGGACACCTACCACAAGCGCCCGAGCGAGGGTGTCGCCTGATCACGGGTCGGGAGACGAGTTGATCCCGCCGCTGGTGCGGTTCGTCCCACCCGGGCAGAAGGCGGTGGCCCAGGTGCCGGCGTGGGTCCACCCGCCCTGGCGGACGAGCTTCTGACCGCCCAAGATCACCTGGCAGAAGACGACGGCCTGGTACTTGCCGGTGCCGGCGTCACACTTGGCCATCCACCCGTTGCCGACCTTGGACGGGCCGTCCCAGCAGCTCTCCGGCCAGCCGGCCGGAGCGGCGACGGCGCCACCGGGACTGACGGTGAAGAGCGCCGCCGCCACCACCGCGACGGTGAGAAAATGCGCGATCCGCTTGCTCATGCCATTCCTCCGATGGTTCGTCACGGCGGTGTGGGTGTTGTGTTGATACCCGAGGAATCCACGTACGAGTAGCCCTGGCAATAGGCGTACGACGGCGCCCCGCGCCCTTCCCAGGTGCCGTAGAACAGGCCGGTCTTACCGGTGTCCTTGAACTTGCAGACGGCGATCGCCTGGTAGAAACCACCATTCGTGTGCCGGCAATAAGCACCGGTCTGGTACTGGTTCATCACCTCGTCGCGACAGTCGCTGGGCCATCCGGCCGGCCTGGCCTTCGAAGAACCGGAGTGATCCGATGCCGGCGCCGCGACCGCGGCCGGGCCGGCCATTCCGAACAGCAAAACGCTCACGGCGCCGATGGCGAGCAGAGATCTCTTCATTGGGTTCCCCCCTGCCGAGGATCGCTCCTGACTCGAGATCGAGCGTCTCAGCCGGGCAAACGCGGCACAACCCTTCAAGATCGATTTCGCATCCGAAACAACCGATCAGGTTAAATTCGCCGACGTCGGCAGTTCTTCGGGAATCGAGCCTTTCCGCCCCGGGTCACCAGGGCACCGGGCCCTCGTCGTCGACGAAGGTGCCCGTCGGGCCGTCCTTCGGGATCGTCGCCATCCGGACCGCCGCCACCGCACCCTGAGCGGGCGTGCGGAAGCCGGAGTGGTTGTTGAGGTCCGTGGCGCAGTAGCCGGGGCAGACCGCGTTGACCAGGATCCCATCGGGACGCAGCTCCCTCGCGTACTGCAGGGTCAACGCCGTCAACGCGGTCTTCGACGGGGTGTAACCCGCCGAAATCGGCAGTTCGGCGGCCGGGTCGGCGTTGCGCGCCAGCGACGCGCCGCCGCTGGAGACGTTGACGATGCGCGGCGCGGCCGACCGGCGTAGCAGGGGCAGCAGGGTGTTCGTGACCGTGACGACGCCGAAGAAGTTCGTCTCGAAGATGGCTCGCAGTGTGTCGAGGTCGGCGGAGCTCGGGCTCTGGTGCGACAGGTCCGTGCCCGGCGGCCGGCTGATGGCCGCGTTGTTGACCAGCACGTCGAGCCGGCCGTGGCGGGCTTCGATGGCGCCGGCGGCCGCGGCGACCGACGCGGGGTCGGTCACGTCGAGCACCACCGACTCGGCGCCCAGCTCCGCGGCGGCCTTCTCGCCGAGCTCGGCGCTGCGGGCGCCGATGACGACGGTGTGCCCGAGGGCGGCGAGCCCGGCGGCGATTTCGCGGCCGATGCCCTTGTTCGCGCCGGTGACCAAAGTGATTTCGTTCATGGCTCCAGCACACCAGCGGGGCGCCCGCGCGGGCCAACACCGATGCCGCATCGGCCGATACCCTGGTGATATGGAGACGCGGGAGCTCGCGTATTTTGTCGCCGTCGCCGAGGAACTGCACTTCGGCCGCGCGGCGCAGCGCCTCGGCATGGCGCAGCCTCCGCTGTCTCGCGCCATCCAGCAGCTCGAACGGCGCATGGGCGTCACGCTGCTGGAGCGCACAAGCCGCGGCGTGACGCTGACAGCGGCGGGCGCGGTTTTCCTTGTGGAGAGCCACAAAGCGCTCGACGCGGTCGAGGCCGCGGTGCGCCGGGCGCAGCGCGCGGGGCAGGAGGAGCCGCGGCTGCTGGTGGCGATGAAACCCGACGGCGACGCGGGCCTGCTTGACCGGATCCTCCCCGGCTACCGCGCCGACCCGGACGCCGTCGAGGTCGAGGTCGTCGTGGGCGGGATCGGCGAGCAGGCCCGGATGCTGCGCGACGGCCGCGTCGACCTGGCGTTCCTGCACGCCCCGCACGACGACCTCTCGGGGTTCGACACCGAGCTGCTGCTGGAGCAGGACCAGGTGGCGATGCTCGCCCGCGGCCACCGGCTGGCCGACCGGGCGGCGCTGGTCCTCGCCGACCTCGACGGCGAGCCGTTCCCCCGCTGGCCCGGCAGCGACGTGCGCGGTCCCGAGGTGCGCGATCCCGGTCAGCTGCTGCAGCTGGTGGCGCTGGGCCAGGTGGTGGCGGTGGTCCCGGAGTCGGCCCGGCGCCACGTCCGGGCGGACGTGGCGTGCGTGCCGGTGCTCGACGCGCCCCGGACCGGGGTCCTGCTGGCCTGGCCCGACCGGACACGGTCGCGCGCGGTGGCCGCGTTCGTCCGGGCCAGCACCGCGGTCGCCGAGGCCGGGCGCGTGGCCGCGGACCGCTAGTCCGTGACCGCCGGCTTCAAGCGCCCCAATGTGGCCTTGGTTGCGTCTGACGCACCGAAGGCCGCCTTGGGTGCGTCAGACGCACCGAAGGCCACATTGGGGCGCTCAGATGCCTGGTGGCTCCTTCGCCCACTTCGGTGGGGCCGGCGGCTCGTACGTCGCGAACTTGTCCAGCAGCGCCGCCGGGTCCGCGTCCGTCATCAGCAGCTGCCGGTAGTCCTCCTTGACGAAGCCCTCGGTCACCATGTGGTCGGCGAACTTCATCAGCGGCTCGTAGTAGCCGTCGACGTCGACCAGGCCGATCGGCTTGCCGTGCAGGCCGAGCTGGGCCCACGTCCAGACCTCGAACAGCTCCTCCAGCGTCCCGGCGCCGCCGGGCAGCGCGAGGAAGCCGTCGGACAGGGCCGCCATCTTGGCCTTGCGCTCGTGCATGTCCTTCACGACGTGCAGCTCCGACAGCCCGGCGTGCGAGATCTCGACCGAAGAGAGCGCCTCCGGGATCACGCCGATCACCTCGCCGCCCGCGGCCAGGGCCGCATCGGCGACGACGCCCATCGTGCCGACGCTCGCACCGCCGTAGACCAGGCCGATGCCGCGCTGGGCCAGCAGCTTGCCGAGCGCGGCCGCCTGCTCGGCGTAGCGCGGCGAAAAGCCCATGGACGAGCCGCAGAAAACACAGATCCGGCTCATCAGTGGGTGTCCTCCCACGCCTGGTACGAGTCCTGCACCACACGGACGGCGTCGTCGATGTCGTCGGTGACGTGCAGCAGGTCGAGGTCGTGCGGGCTGACCTTGCCCTCGCCCTGCACGGTCTTGGCGATCCAGTCGTACAGCCCGCCCCAGTAGTCGCTGCCGAACAGCACCACCGGGAACTTCGTGACCTTCTTGGTCTGCACCAGCGTCAGCGCCTCGAACAGCTCGTCGAGCGTGCCGAAGCCGCCGGGCAGGCAGATGAAGGCCTGGGAATACTTGATGAACATCGTCTTGCGGGCGAAGAAGTAGCGGAAGTTGACGCCGAGATCGACCCACGGGTTCAGGCCCTGCTCGAACGGCAGCTCGATGCCGAGGCCCACGGAGAAGCCGCCGGCCTCGGCCGCGCCGCGGTTGACCGCCTCCATCGCACCCGGGCCGCCGCCGGTCATCACGGCGAACCCGGCGTTGGCCAGCGCCTCGCCGATCTTGCGGCCGAGCTCGTACTCCGGGTGATCGCGCTTGGTGCGCGCCGAGCCGAACACCGTGACCGCGCGCGGGACCTCGGCGAGCGCGCCGAACCCCTCGACGAACTCGGCCTGGATCCGCAGCACGCGCCACGGGTCGGTGTGCACCCAGTCGCTGGGCCCGCGCGAGTCGAGCAGCCGCTGGTCGGTCGTGCTGCCCTGGTCACGGCGGTCGCCACGCAGCACGACCGGGCCCTTCTGGCGCTCGACCGGACGCTCGGGGTACTGGCCGTCGGGAAATTCAGACTGTTCGCTCACCCGGCCATGCTACGACCTGCCCGCCAGCGAAAATGCCAAGAGGGCCGTGGAGGTGAAGTCGATTGCGGGCTCGTTGCTGGGCCATGAACTCAGGTCGTCGGCGTAGCGACTTCCTTGCCCGTCGAAGGATTCATACGGACGGGTGCATTCCTTCGCGCCCGCCGGGAACGGCAGATCGGCGAAGTTGTCCGCGCCGTTCGGGCCGTTGACGACCGCGCCGTACAGCACTTTCGAAGGTCCGGCGAGGTTCGCGGCCTGGTGGTGCGGGCACTGCGGGGACGTGCTGCCGACGCCGACCACGAGCGACACACCCCAGGCGTTCGCCCCGAGGGTGAAGTTCCGCTGTTGCACGCCGAAAGCGGCGTAGCGGGTGTCGCCGGTGACACGCTGGTAGAGCCGCGCGGTCGCAGCGAAGCCGAAGCTCTTGCTGGCGGCGTCGAAGTCGGTGACGTCGACGGCCGTCCGGAATGGACTCGTCTTGGCGCTGTCCACACCGGCGTCGAGCTGACGGCGCAGGTCGGCGGTCAGCTCGCGGACGCCGAGCGCGGCTCCGGGGACGCCGGTGCGCAGCAGCCCGGCGAGGTCGGTGTGGGCGAGCGCGCTGGTGTCGTAGAGGTTCAACGTGCTGGTGTCGCCGCTGCCGATGTACGCCTTCGCCCACTTCGCGGCGTCGCGAGCCCAACCGTTCGCGCGCGGATCTCCCAGCTTGCGCGCGGCCAGCGCGAGCTGCGTCGCGCCGAGTTCGAGGTCGTCCTCCCAGGACGACTCCGGGTAGTAGGCGTGCGGGAACGCCGTCACGAGCTCACCGACGTCCGACGTCTTGGCCTGCGCGAACACGGCCGCGGCCTCGGCCAGGTAGTGCCGGGCCAGGCGCGGATCGCGGTGCGCCTGGACCTGCGCGCCGAGCGCGAACGCGGCGGCGACCCGGCCGGCGAGGTTCGGCGACAGCGGCGCGCCGGCGGGCGCGGCCGGGAACACCGGGCGGTACTTGACGAAGTACGCGGGGTCGCCGGGCTTGACGTTCAGCGCGTCGTCGTCCTGCGGGTTGCGCCAGACGTCGTGGTCACCGAGGAAGCCGAACTCTTCACTGCCGGTGCCGATGCCGACCTGCGCGTAGAGGGTCTTGGTCTTGCCGTCCCACATCTTGTCGAGCCAGTCGAGGCCGAACCGGACCTCCTTCGCCAGCACCGGATCGGGGTCGTCGCGCAGCACGAACCCCAGCTCGGCCAGCGAGTACGCGGTGTTGGACGTGAACTTCACGAAGTCGCCCGCGTCGACCCAGCCGCCTTCGACGTCGACCGGGCCGCCCTGCGGCTTCAGCGGTTCGACGATTTCGTCGCCGCCCTCACCGGCGAACTTCGGCTCGGCGTAGACGATCCCGGCGCGGTCGGCCAGGTGTGACGGCTTGCGGTCCAGCCGCCCGGGGATGACGTCGTGGCCGTCGCGCTGGGCCTGGAAGAACTCGGTGGTGGCGCCGACGAGCGGCCGGAAGAGACGGCTCGCGGTGTCGATCCGGAACGGGGGTGACGTCGCGCCCGCGGCCTTGACCCGGTAGGTGCCCGGGCGATCCACAGTGGACAGGTCGAGGTCGAACACCTTGGTGTACCGGTCGTTCCAGCCGCCGAGACCGGCGCCGATGCGGCCCTGGCGGACGGTCCGGCCGTGGTCGTCGACCACGGTGAACGTTCCGGGCGCGCCGCCGAGGAGGTACGCGTGCTTCGCCTCGCCCAGCGCGTAGCCGACTTGGTCGACACGCACTTCCGCCGGGGTGGCGGCCTCGGCCGGGGCGGCAGCGAGCGGCACGGCGAGCGCGGCCGCCGTCACGAGGGGAAGCAGGCGCATGATCGGCTCCACTTAGTTAGGAAAGTTTCCTATTTAGCGGAGAACGCTATCCGGCCCGCCGTCAGGCGTCAATATGTCCGTTTCCGCGGTCACCGCGCCGATGACTTACCGTGGGGAGATGACCAGCGCCCCCGCCGAACCGCTCGGCACGCGGATCCGGCGGCTGCGCGCCGACCGCGGCTGGACGCAGCGCGAGCTGGCCGAGCCCGGTTACGACCGCGGGTTCCTGGCGAAGGTCGAGACCGGCAGCCGGCCGCCGTCGGAGGAGATGCTGGCCTACCTGGCGGAACGGCTCGGCCTGACCGTCGACGAGCTGCGCTTCGGCCGTCCGCCGGGCGTGGCCGACAAGCTGCGTGCGTCGCTGGACGAGGGTTACCGCGACCTGGAACAGGGCCGGGTCGCTTCCGCGACGGACCAGTTCGCGTCCGTGGCGAAGCAGGCCGCGGGCTACCACCTCGACGACGTCGAGTGTTACGCGCGGTTCTGCCAGGCCGAGGTGAAGTGGCAGCTCTTCGACGTCGAAGGGGCGCAGCGGGCATTGGAACACGCGTCGGAACTCGCCGAGGCCGCGCCGCCGTGGCTGCGGGCGATGATCGTGCACCGCTGGTCCGGCTGCCGGTACCTGGCCGGTGACGCGGGCGCGGCGATCGCGCGGGTGGAGGCGGAGCTGGCTTTGCGGCCGGCCGACCCCGATGCCGAGTTGTGCCTGCTCAGCGCGTTGATCCACCCGCTGATGGAGATGGGCGGCCTGCACCGGGCCCGTCGCGCGGCCGAGGACGGGCGACGGCTCGCGCGGGCGGCGTCGCGGCCGGACTTCGTCGCGCGGTTCCACCGGCAGGCGTCGCAGGTGTGGCAGGCGACCGGCCGCGCGGACCGGGCCGAGCAGGACCTGACCGAGGCGTGCCGGCTGTTCGCGTCGGTGGGTTTCGACCGCGACGCGGCCCGGTGCCGCTGGGCCCGCGGATACCTTCTACGGCGGCTGGGCCGGCTCGAGGAAGCGCGCGCGGAACTCACGTCGGCACGCGACCAGCTGGCGGCGATCGGTTCGGAGGAGGGCGTCGCGGGCGCGACCGTCGAGCTGGCCGAGGTCCGGCTGCGGCAGGGCGCGCCCGCCGAAGCGGCTTCGCTGATCACGGAGGTCTGGCCGCTGCTGACCCGGGACGTCGAGTCCCTGGGCGAGGCGACGGGGCTGCGGGGCCAGATCGCGCAGTCGCGCGGCGACCTGGAAACGGCGACCGACCTGCTGCGCGAGGCCGTGGACATCCAGACCCGGGCGTCACTGCACGGCGCGGCGGTCTCGACGTCCCTGCGCCTCGGCGACGTCCTCCGACAACGTGGTCATCTCGACGAAGCGATCGAGGCCTACCGCCGCGGCCTCGACTCCGCCGCCGGCACCGACACGTAACCCGTACCCAGAGGGTCGGCTCACGTACCTGGAGGGTCGGTTCGTGAGCCGACTGTCCAGGTACGCGAGCCGACCGCCTGGGTACGTGAACCGACCCTCCAGGTACGGCGGACCTGCGGGCGTGGCGGTCCGGGTGGGGCCAAGTTCCTACCAAAGTTGGTGAATTGGTTCAGACCAGTCGCCACGGCCGTCGCTTCCTGGGGTTTTGGCCGGAACGCCGTGATCTTCGTGGTGCCCCGCTAGGCCGTTCGGCCCATTGACCGACCGGCGACCGGAACCTTTACTCGGACGCGTCCGGCGCAATAACTGGAGTTATTCCATCGGGCACACTCCCCGCGTTCCCCGGAAAGGTTCCCCATGAGATCCCCACGAGGGCTGGCGGCGATCGCCGGCCTGGCCCTGACCTTCGCGGCGCCGGCGATCCCGGCCGCCGCCGCCGCTCCTCCCGCCGCCACCCCGCCCGCGGCGCTCGCCGCCCGAGCTGCCGATCAGGCCGCCCTCAGCGGCGCCGACCAGCTCGCCAAGGGCGCCGGGGAGGCCTTCGTCCGCACCGGGGTCACCCCGGGTGGCGGCGGGCTCTACTACGCCTCCTACCAGCGCACTTACCACGGCCTGCCGGTGGTCGGCGGGGACGCGGTCGTCGTCGCGGACGGCGCCGGGCGCGTCCACGGCACCGAAGCCGCGCACACCGCGCCGATCGCCGTGCCGACCCAGGCCACCCTGAAGGCCGGCGAAGCGACGAAGATCGCCGCAGCCAAGGTGTCCACAGTAGACAGCACCTCCGCGCCGAGGCTCGTCGTGCTCGCCGGAGACGCTCCGAAGCTGGCCTACGAGGTCGTCGTCTCGGGCCACAACGGCGCCCACCCGACCAAGCTGCACGTCTTCGTCGACAGCACGACGGGCGCCGTCCTCGACACCCGTGACGACGTGCGCGAAGCAGGCACTGGCAACTCCTACTACGCCGGGACCGTCTCCATCGACACGTCCGGCTCCGGCAGCTCGTACTCGATGACCGACCCGGGCCGCCGCGGCATCGCCTGCGGCCGCGAGGGCGGCGCGATCTTCACGAAGAGCAGCAACACCTGGGGCAACGGCTCCGGCACCGACCTTGAAACCGGCTGCGTCGACACGCTCTACAGCGTCCAGACCGAGTGGAAGATGCTCAGCGAGTGGCTGGGCCGCAACGGCATCGACGGCGCCGGCGGCGGGTTCCGCGCGAGTGTCGGCCTCAACGACGTCAACGCCTACTGGGACGGCTCCTCGACGCACTTCGGGCACTCGCAGGACAACCGCCGCCAGGCGACCCCGATGGACGTCGTCGGGCACGAGTACGGGCACGCGATCTTCCAGACCACCCCGGGCGGCGCCGGGTCGGGCAACGAGAACGGCGGCCTCAACGAGTCCACCGGTGACATCTTCGGCGCGCTGACCGAGTACTACGCCAACAACCCGAAGGACACCCCGGACTTCACCGTCGGCGAGGGCGTCAACCTCGTCGGCCAGGGCCCGATCCGCTACATGTACAACCCGAGCCAGATCGGCGACCCGAACTGCTACTCGGCGCAGATCCCGAGCACCGAGGTGCACGCCGCCGCCGGCCCGCAGAACCACTGGTTCTACCTGCTTTCCCAGGGCAGCAACGCCTCGCCGGCCAGCCCGACGTGCAACAACTCCACGGTCACCGGCATCGGCATCCAGAAGGCCGGCAAGATCTTCTACAACGGCCTGCTGAAGAAGACGTCGTCGTGGAACCACCGCGCCGCCCGCAAGGCGACGCTCGAAGCCGCGATCGCGCTCTTCCCGGGCAGCTGCACCGAGTTCAACGCGACGAAGGCCGCGTGGGACGCGGTGAGCGTCGCCGCCGTCAGCGGTGAGCCGACCTGCACCGGCACCCCGCCGGCCGGCAACGACTACTCGCTGACGCTCTCGCCGGCGTCCGCGTCCGTCCAACCCGGACAGACCGCGACCACGACGGTGACCACCCGGATCACCTCGGGCAACGCCCAGACCGTGGCGCTGCAGGCGACCGGCCTGCCCGAAGGCGCCAAGGCGACCTTCAGCCCGGCGAGCGTCCAGTCCGGCGGCACCGCGACGCTGACCGTCACCACCTCGGCGACCACGCCGGAGGGCACCAGCCAGGTGACGGTCACCGGTGACGGCACCGACGCCGACCACACCGCGCAGTTCTCGCTCACCGTCGGCACCGGCACCCCGCCGACCGGCTGCGACGGGATCGGCGAGTGGGACTCCGCACGGGCCTACGTGCCCAACGACGTCGTGGGCCACAACGGTCACAAGTGGACGTCGCTGTGGTATTCGACCGGTGCCGAGCCCGGCGCGCCCACCTCGTGGGCCGTGTGGAGTGACGGCGGCGCCTGCTGAACCCGCACCGCGCGGTGGCGGAGGGAGCCCTCCGCCACCGCGCGGCTTACCCTTGGACATCCGGCCCCGGTGGAAAGGCGTCTGCGTGAGCGTGAGCGGCGAGACCGTCGGCGAGCGCCTGCGTGAGCTCCGCACCGAGCGCGGGCTCACCCAGCGTGAGCTCGCCGGACCGCAGTACTCCGCGGCGTACGTGTCGTCGGTCGAGACCGGCGCGCGGACGCCGTCGGGTGACGCGCTGCGGTTCTTCGCGCGGCAGCTGGGCATCGACCCGGACGAGCTGCTCGGCGGCAGCTCCCCGCGGGAGCTGATCGAGCTGGACCTCGAGCTGATCGAGACGGCGGAACGGTTCCTGGCCGGCGAGGCCCGCCGCGCGATCCCCCGCATGCAGCGGATCCGGCGCAGTGCCGAACGGCTGGAACGGCCGCGGCAGGCCGGGATCGCGTTGCTGTGGCTGGCCGGGTACTCGAGCGGCGACATCCGCACGAAGTACGTCGCCGAGGCCGAGACGACGTTGTCGGGCGAGCCGCCACC
Organism: Amycolatopsis sp. NPDC051758; assembly: GCF_044453095.1. Taxonomy (NCBI): domain Bacteria; kingdom Bacillati; phylum Actinomycetota; class Actinomycetes; order Pseudonocardiales; family Pseudonocardiaceae; genus Amycolatopsis; species Amycolatopsis sp. NPDC051758. The sequence continues at coordinate 205,924 of NZ_JBITCJ010000009.1, forward strand.
GGTGCGGGCGATGGTCGTGCCGCTGCGCGCGGCGGTGCTCAGCGGCTGGGGCGAGGCGCAGTATTCCTTGCACCTGCTGGAAACCTGCCACGCGGAGCTGCTGCGCGACGGTTACCCGCAGCCGTCGATGCTGCTGACGCTGCGGGCGTGTCTCGCCGAGCGACACCTGCGTCAGGGTGACCTCGAACGGGCCGCCGAGTACGCCGATTCGGCGCTGCGGCTCACCCGGGGCGGCCCGGCGGTGCTGGCCGAGCTGACCCGCAGTCACGTCGAGGTGTGCCGCAGCCACCTGGCGGCGGACCGCTTCGCCGACGCGGCCGCGTCCGTCGCCGCGGCCTACGACCTCATGCAGGAGCGGGCCCTGCACCCGGCGATGGCGCACTGCCTGCTGGCCAGGGCCCGGGTCCGCGGCCGGTCGGGTGACGTCGAGGGCGCGCTGGCCGACCTCGGCGCGGCCCGCGAGACGGCGTGGCCGGACGACGTCCCGGCGATCACGGTCGAGCTGGCGGCGGAGTACCTGGCGGCGGGCCGGCTGGAGACGGCGGGTGCGCTGCTCGACCAGGTCCGCCCGTCGGTGGTGTCGGGCACGGCGCTGGCCGCGGAGCTGCGGCTGCAGCAGGGGTCCCTGGCCCGCGCCCGGGGTGACGCCCGGCGTGCGGCGGAGGACCTGCGGGCGGCGGTCGAGCTGGCCACCGGCCTGGGCGCACGCGGGGTGCTGGTGCGGGCGCTGCGGCCGTTGAGCGAGCTGCTGGGTGAGACCGGACGGCAGGCCGAAGCGGCCGACGTGCTGCGCAACGGGCTCATCGCGCTGGGCGCCGAAACCGATTAATCCTGCTGCGACAACGTTTTCCTGAGCACACCTAACGATTCCCGTTGATCGAGATCTTCCGGCGTTCGGAGGGTGTCCGGGACAATCCCTACGAAAGTCGTTCCGCCGCGGGAAACGCCGAGAATGCCCTGCTGCAGCGGCCTTTGTACGAATTGACCCGCGAATCCGGAACGCGGCGTTGGTCCGTTCGGCGCATTGACGGCCTGTTCGGCTGATCCTTTACTCAGATGCGTCCGGACGCATACCTCCTGTTAGCCCGCCGGACACGTCCCCCTTTTCCCTTACCGGACCACGTTCCTGCCTTCAGGGAAGGAAGACCTCGATGACCCATCGTGGGTTCAGAACGGGCTTGGCGGCCGCCGCCGGGCTCGCCATGACGCTTGCGCTGCCGGTGACCCCGGCAACCGCGGCACCAGCAGCAGCACAGCCCGCCGCACCGGAAGCCACCGCCGCGCGTGCCGCCGACCAGGCCGCCGCCAGCGGTCTCGACGCACTCAAGCGGGGCCCGGCCGAATCGTTCCAGCGAGTCGGCCTGACCGCCGGTGGTGGTGGCCTCTTCTACGGCGCCTACCAGCGGACCTACCAGGGCCTGCGGGTCGTGGGCGGGGACGCGGTCGTCGTCGCCGACGGCGCCGGGCGGGTTCGCGGCACGAGCGCCGCCGAGACCGCCGCCATCAGCGTCGGGACGCAGGCCGCGCTCGACGCCGCGAAGGCCGCCGCCACCGCGCGTGCTCAACTGCCCACTGTGGACAGTGTGAGCACGCCGGAGAAGGTGGTGCTGGCCGGGGCGAGCCCGAAGCTGGCCTACGAGGTCGTCGTCGCCGGGCGCACCGCCACGGCGCCGAGCAACCTGCACGTGTTCGTCGACGCCGCGACCGGCGCGGTCCTCGACAAGCGCGACGACGTCAAGACGTTCGCCTCCGGCGCGAAGACCCAGGCCCAGCCCGGCACCGTGAACGTCGCGGGCACCGGCAACAGCTACTACGTCGGCAACGTCTCCATCGACACGACGCAGTCCGGCAGCACGTACACCATGCGCGACCCGGGCCGCACCGGCATCAGCTGCGGCCGCGAGGGCGGTTCCGTCTACAGCGGCCCCGACAACGCGTGGGGCAACGGCTCCGGCACGGACCTCGAAACCGCCTGCGTCGACACGCTGTACGGCGTCCAGACCGAGTGGAAGATGCTGGCCGAGTGGCTGGGCCGCAACGGCATCAACGGCAGCGGCACCGGCTACCCGGCGTCCGTCGGCCTGAGCGACGTCAACGCCTACTGGAACGGCTCCTCGACCCACTTCGGGCACTCGCAGGACAACCAGCGCCAGGCCACCTCGATGGACGTCGTCGGCCACGAGTTCGGCCACGGCATCTTCCAGTTCACCCCGGGCGGTGCCGGTTCCGGCAACGAGAACGGCGGCATGAACGAGTCGACGGGTGACATCTTCGGCGCGCTGACCGAGGCGTACGCGAACAACACCAAGGACACGCCGGACTACGAGGTCGGCGAGGGGGTCAACCTGGTCGGCCAGGGCCCGATCCGCTACATGTACCAGCCGTCCAAGGTCGGCGACCCGAACTGCTACTCGTCGTCGATCCCGAGCACCGAGGTGCACGCCGCGGCCGGCCCGCAGAACCACTGGTTCTACCTGCTCGCCGAGGGCTCGAACCCGGGTGGCGGCAAGCCGGCCAGCCCGACCTGCAACAGCTCCAGCGTCACCGGCCTCGGCATCCAGAAGGCCGGCAAGATCTTCTACAACGGCCTGCTGAAGAAGACCTCGTCGTGGAACCACAAGGCCGCCCGCAAGGCGACGCTCGAAGCCGCGATCGCGCTCTTCCCGGGCAGCTGCACCGAGTACAACACCACCAAGGCCGCGTGGGACGCCGTCTCCGTCACCGCCGCGACCGGTGAGCCCACCTCGTGCAGCGGCGGCGGGCCGGACTTCTCCGTCGCGCTGAACCCGGCTTCGGGTTCCGTGCAGCCGGGCGCCTCGGCGACCACCACCGTCAGCACCGCGATCACCTCCGGCGCGGCGCAGTCGATCACGCTGTCCGCCTCGGGCCTGCCCGCCGGCGCGACCGCGACGTTCAGCCCGGCGACCGTCCAGTCGGGCGGCTCCTCGACGCTGACCATCACGACGACGTCTTCCACCCCGACCGGCAGCTTCCCGATCACCATCACCGCGGACGGGGCCAGCACCGACCACACCGCGCAGTACTCGCTGACCGTCGGGACCACGTCATCGTGCGCCCCGGTGACGAACGGGACCCAGCTGAACATCCCGGACTACCCGGGTGCCGCGGTCAGCAGCACCAGCACCGTGGCCGGCTGCGCGCGCAACGCGTCGTCGACCACCAAGGTCGAGGTGCACATCACCCACACCTACAGCGGTGACCTGGTCCTCGACCTGGTCGCGCCGGACGGCACCGCCTACCGGCTGAAGAACTCCAGCAGCAGCTCGACGCCGAACATCAACACCACCTACACCGTGAACGCTTCTTCGGAAGCCGGGAACGGCGCGTGGCAGCTCCGCATCCGAGACGTCGGCCCCGCCGACACCGGTTACCTGTCCTCCTGGACGTTGACCGTGTAACACGCCCCACCCCGTGAAGGCCGCACCAGCCCGGTGCGGCCTTCACGGCCGTTCTCCCCCAACCCCCACCGAAGGAACTCACCGCCATGAAGTGGAAGACCAGAATCGGAGCCGGGGTCACCGCCCTGGCGGCCGTTTTGGGCGTCGTCTCGGCGCCCGCGGCCACCGCCGCGCCCGCCACGGCGCTCGCCGCGCCGGACATCTCGCTGGCCAACATCAAGACCCACCTCAACCAGCTGCAGACCATCGCGAACAACAACGGCGGCACCCGCTCGCCGCGCGGCGGCGGTTACGCGGCGTCGGTGTCCTATGTGGAGAACCTGCTGAAGCAGGCCGGGTACACCACGACCCGGCAGACCTGCACCAGCTGCATCGGGCAGTCGCAGAACCTGATCGCGGAGTGGCCGCAGGGTGACGCGAGCCAGGTCATCATGCTCGGCGCGCACCTCGACAGCGTGAGCGCCGGCCCCGGCATCAACGACAACGGCTCCGGCAGCGCGTCGATCCTCGAGACCGCGCTGACGCTGGCCCGCACCAACCCGGCGATGGCCAAGCGTGTCCGCTTCGGCTGGTGGGCCGACGAAGAGTCCGGCCTGGTCGGCTCGAAGTACTACGTCAACAACCTGCCCAGCGCCGAGCGCACGAAGATCAAGACCTACCTCAACTTCGACATGATCGGCTCCAAGAACTGGGGCTACTTCGTCTACGACGACGTCGCTTCGGTCAAGGCGATCTTCGACGAGTACTTCTCCTCGATCGGCATCCAGACCGAGGGTGACAGCGAAGGTGACGGCCGCTCCGACCACGCGTCCTTCAAGAGCGCGGGCATCCCGGTCGGCGGCCTGGCCACCGGCGCCGGCGACATCAAGAGCTCTTCGCAGGCGCAGAAGTGGGGCGGCACCGCGGGTGCGGCGTTCGACAACTGCTACCACCGCGCGTGCGACACGACGTCGAACATCCCGGACACCCCGCTGGAGAAGAACTCCGACGCCATCGGGTACGCGCTGTGGAAGCTGGCCGTCGCCACGACCCAGGGCAACGACTTCTCGGTGAACCTGAACCCGACCGCCGGGACCGTCCAACCCGGACAGTCGCTGCAGGTCGCGGTGAGCACCGCGACGACGTCCGGCAGCGCGCAGTCGATCTCGCTGTCGGCTTCGGGCCTGCCCGCGGGCGCGACGGCGTCGTTCAGCCCGGCCACCGTGCAGTCCGGCGGCTCCTCGACGCTGACCATCGCGACGTCGTCGAGCACCCCGACCGGGACCTTCCCGATCACCGTGACGGCCGACGGCGCGAGCGTCGACCACACGGCGTCGTTCTCGCTCGGCGTCGGCACTTCGTCGTGCGCGCCGGTGACCAACGGGACCCGGCTGGACATCCCGGACTACCCGGGTGCCGCGGTGAACAGCACCGCGACCGTCGGCGGCTGCGCGCGCAACGCCTCCGGCACCACCAAGGTCGAGGTGCACATCACCCACACCTACCGCGGTGACCTGGTCCTCGACCTCGTCGCCCCGGACGGCACGGCGTACCGGCTGAAGAACTCCAGCAGCGACTCGACGCCGAACCTCGACACCACCTACACCGTCAACGCCTCTTCGGAGGCCGCGAACGGTGCCTGGCAGCTGCGGCTGCGTGACGTCGGCCCGGCCGACACCGGTTACCTGTCCTCCTGGACGCTGACCGTCTGAGCCGCGACCGGGGCGCTCCTCGCCGGAGCGCCCCGGTTGTCTAGACCACCCGTTCGTAGGTAGTCAGTGCTTTCCCGGTGTCCCTATCGTGGACGGACACGCCGCGTTCGCCCTCAACGACGATGGGAGCCGGTATGTCCGGTCGCAGAACCCGCTTGTTCGGAACCCTTCTGGCTGCGGTGCTGGCCGTCCCGCTGCTCGTGTCGGCCCCCGCGCAGGGGGCGGTGTCGGCCGACACGTGCGCGGTGAAATCCCGGCCCGCCGGCAAGGTTCTCCAGGGCTACTGGGAGAACTGGGACGGCGCCGCGAACGGCGTCCACCCCGGGATGGGCTGGGTGCCCATCACCGACAGCCGCATGGCCCAGCACGGTTACAACGTCATCAACGCCGCCTTCCCGGTGATCCGGTCCGACGGGACCGTGTTGTGGGAGAACGGGATGGACGCCGGCGTCAAGGTGTCCACGCCTGCCGAGATGTGCGCGGCGAAGGCCGCGGGCGCGACGCTCCTGATGTCGATCGGCGGCGCGGCCGCTGGTATAGACCTGTCATCCAGCGCTGTGGCCGACAAGTTCGTCGCGACGGTCGTGCCGATCCTGAAGGCGTACAACTTCGACGGGATCGACATCGACATCGAGACCGGCCTCACCGGCAGCGGGAACATCAAGACGCTCTCGGCGTCGCAGTCCAACCTGATCCGGATCATCGACGGTGTGCTCGCGCAGATGCCGTCGAACTTCGGGCTCACGATGGCGCCCGAAACCGCGTACGTCACCGGCGGCAGCATCACGTACGGCTCGATCTGGGGCGCGTACCTGCCGATCATCAAGAAGTACGCGGACAACGGCCGGCTGTGGTGGCTGAACATGCAGTACTACAACGGCTCGATGTACGGCTGCTCCGGCGATTCGTACCAGGCCGGGACGGTGCAGGGCTTCACGGTCCAGACGCAGTGCCTGAACCAGGGCCTGGTGGTGCAGGGCACCACGATCCGCGTGCCGTACGACAAGCAGGTCCCGGGTCTGCCGGCCCAGCCCGGCGCGGGCGGCGGGTACATGTCGCCGAGCCTGGTTTCCCAGGCGTGGCGCTCGGTTTCCGGCCTCAAGGGCCTGATGGACTGGTCGATCAACTGGGACGGCTCGAAGGGCTGGACGTTCGGGAACAACGTCAAGTCCCTGCAGGGCCGCTGACGCCTACGAGGTGCCCGTCGGGATCGGGTCGTTGTATTCGCCCGACGGGCCCGCGTACTCGCGGCCGTTCGGGAACGGCCACGGGTTCGGAACGCAGCCGTGCAGCCCGAGCGTCTGCTGCTCCATCACCGGCGCCGGCCGGCCCGCGCCGGGGCACAGCTCGTGGCCGTGACCCAGCCGGTGCCCGGTCTCGTGGGTGACCATGTACTGGCGGTAGACGTCCAGCGAGGCGCCGTAGTTCGGGACGGCGTTGGCCCACCGGGCGACGTTGAGCACCACGTTGCTGCCGTTGCGGCAGGACGTGTAGCTGTCCGGCGTGCCGCCGCAGAGCTTGTCGCGGCTGGCCGGGGTGGCCAGGTAGATCGTGAAGTCGGCGCTGTCGTCCGGCCCGACCTGCTGCAGCCGCCACTCGCCGCCGGCGGTCCAGCCGCGCCGGTCACCGAGGATGCCGCGGATCTGCTTGGCGAAGTCCGCGGGGCCGACACCGTCGATGTCGGTCTCCAGCGCGATCCGGTACCGCATGAGCCGGCCACCGGTGCCGGCCACTTCGGCGTTGCCCGGGGTGAACATCCACTGGCCCGACCCGGTCCGCGGGAAGCTGATGGCGACCTCGACGGGCGCGGCCTGCGTCACCGGCTCACGCGCTTCGGGCGGCGGCGGGACGGAAGTGGCCTCCCCGATGGCCATGACCACGGGCCCGGCCGCGGGCGCGGCGACAGGCTGCTGCTCACAGGCCGTCACGGCGCCGATCACCGCCAGGGCGAGCACGGCGACGGCCGCGGCCCGTCTCGCGGTTTTGGGCATGGGTCCTCCCGAACATGCGGCTTCACCAGTGGATACGGCCCGCGTACGGGAAAAGTTGCGGTGACCCCGGGCAACAGTGTGTCACCGCAGCTCAGTGGACCCCAGTGTGACGACGGCCACTACGCCCCAAGGCGGCCTTCGGTGCGTGTGACGCAACCAAGGCCACATTGGGGCGCTTGGTCCGGTCAGGCCAGGAACTTGCGGAGGACCTCGGCGACCTGGCCGATCTCCGCCGTCCGGACGTTCTCCTGCTTGGTGTGCGCCAGCGTCGGGTCGCCCGGGCCGAAGTTCACCGCCGGCATGCCCAGCGCCGCGAAGCGCGCGACGTCCGTCCAACCCAGCTTCGCCGCCGCGCGTCCGCCGGCCGCCGCCACCAGTTCGGCCGCCGCCGGGGCCGACAGGCCCGGCAGTGCGCCCGGTGAAAGGTCCACAACGGACAGTTCGTAGCCGTCGAACACCTCACGCAGGTGACGCTCGGCCGCCGCGCCGTCGCGGTCCGGGGCGAAGCGGTGGTTGACCGTCAGCACCGCCGCGTCCGGGACGACGTTGCCCGCGACCCCGCCGCTGATCGCCGTCGCCTGCAGGCCCTCGCGGTAGGTCAGCCCGTCGATGTCGACCACCCGCGGCGTGTACTCCGCCAGCCGCCGCAGCGGCTCGGCCAGCGCGTGGATCGCGTTCTCCCCCATCCACGCCCGCGCCGTGTGTGCGCGCGTCCCGGAACAACGCAGCTCGACGCGCATGGTGCCCTGGCAGCCGGCCTCGATCACGCCGTTCGACGGCTCGCCGACGATCGCCAGGTCTCCGGCCAGCCACTCCGGCAGCTCGCGCTCGATGCGGCCGAGGCCGTTCTTGACCGCTTCGACCTCTTCGTTGTCGTAGAAGACGAAGGTGATGTCGTGCTTCGGCTCCGGCAGCGTCGCGGCGAGGTGCAGGAAGACCGCGTCGCCGCCCTTCATGTCGACCGTGCCCAGGCCGTGCAGGAACTCGCCTTCGCGCCGCGAAGGCAGATTGCCGTTCTCCGGCACGGTGTCCAGGTGCCCGGCGAGCACGACCCGCGACGCGCGCCCGAGGTTCGTCCGGGCGAGGACCGCGTCACCGTTGCGCACGACCTCGAGGTGCGGCGCCTGCTTCTCCAGCGCCTCCTGCACCAGCGTCGCGAGCTCGGCTTCGCTGCCGGAGACGCTGAACACGTCCACGAGCGCGGCGGTGAGGTCGACGGGGTCCGAGTGCAGGTCGAGGCTCATGACCGGCACGCTACCGGCAGGGCTACCGTGGGCCTGTGTCTAGGTTCCCGGTCGCCGTCGGCGGCGCGTTGCTGGTCCTCGTCCTGTCCGGCTGCGGGAACGAGGCCGGACCGACGCCCAAGCAGGGCGGCGAGCCCGGCCCGGACGCGCTGCCCACCAAGCTGGCCGCGCTGACCGTCGACCAGTGCTACGCGAGCCCGCGCACCCAGCTGCCGAAGGGCTGTGAGAAGTACGTCACGGAGATCGGCAACCTGCCGGGCACGGCCCGCAAGCGCGCCGGCGACAACGACCCGCAGCTGGTCACCGAGGCCGACGCGCTCGAGCGGGCGGTGAAGTCCTTCCGCAACGCGGGCTGCACCACCGTGCCGGAGGCAGGCGGGCCCTGCACGCAGGCGCTGGTCGACGTCGCCGCCGCCCTTTCGGGGCTGAAGAAGCAGGTCGACGCCCGGCCCACGACGGGCTGACCGGCGTCGTTCCACTACGGTGAGGGCCGTGAGCGAGCAGAGCCCGAACCCCGAAACGACCGGCGCCAGCGGCGTCGGGCTGGCCACCGTCACGACCGACGGGACGGTCCTCGACACCTGGTACCCGCAGCCCAAGCTGACCGACGGCGGCACCGCCGGCACCGAGCGCCTCAGCGCGGCGGAGGCCACCGAGCTCCTCGGTGAGGCCGCCGCCGGCCTGCTCGGCCCGGACACCGACCGCGGGGTCGAGGTCATCGCCGTCCGCACCACGATCGGCAAGCTCGCCGACGCGCCCGCGGACACCCACGACATGTACCTGCGGCTGCACCTGCTCTCCCACCGGCTGGTCCGCCCGCACGGCCAGAGCCTCGACGGCATGTTCGGCCTGCTGGCGAACGTCGTGTGGACCAACCACGGCCCGTGCCCGGCCGAGGGTTTCGAGGCGACGCGGCTGCGGCTGCGGGCGCGCGGCCCGGTGACCGTCTACAGCGTCGACAAGTTCCCGCGGATGGTCGACTACGTCCTGCCCGCCGGCGTCCGGATCGGCGACGCGGACCGCGTCCGGCTCGGCGCGCACCTGGCCGGCGGCACCACCGTGATGCACGAGGGCTTCGTGAACTTCAACGCCGGCACGCTCGGCGCGTCGATGGTCGAGGGCCGGATCTCGGCCGGTGTGGTCGTCGGCGACGGCTCGGACGTCGGCGGCGGCGCGTCGATCATGGGCACGCTCTCGGGCGGCGGCAAGGAGACGATCTCGCTGGGCGAGCGTTGCCTGATCGGCGCGAACGGCGGGGTCGGGATCTCCCTGGGTGACGACACGGTCGTCGAGGCCGGGCTCTACGTCACGGCCGGCACGAAGGTCGTCGTCGAAGGCAAGGTCGTCAAGGCCCGCGAGCTCAACGGCATCTCGGGCGCGGTCTTCCGGCGCAACTCCGCGACCGGCGCGGTCGAGGTCGTCGCGCGGACCGGCTCCGGCGTCGAGCTGAACGCGATGCTGCACGCCAACTGAGCGGTGGGCGGGGCCCCGGTGTTCACCTACCATTCATGAGATGACCACCGAATCGTTGCCCCGCCTGCCGGTCGAGCTGGGCCTGCCGGAGCTCCCCGTCGTGGCGGGCCCGGCCGATCCGGCGGCGCACCACGTGCGGGCCAAGCTCGACCGGGAGATCCGCGCCCTGCTCGCGTACGAGCCCGGCACCCGCTCGGGCGCCGACCCCGAGGACCTGCACCAGATGCGGGTCGCCCTGCGAAGAATGCGCAGTGTGCTCAAGCTGTCCGGCACGCTGGTCGGCGACGGCGCCGAGCCGGTGCGCGCGGAGCTGGGCTGGCTCGGCCAGTCGCTCGGCGAGGTGCGGGACTACGACGTCCTCATCGGGCACCTGCGTGAGGTCATCGCCGACTTCGAGGTCCGTGATCAGGCCGCTGGACACCGTCTCGTGTCGATGTTCGTCACCGAGCGCACCGCGGCGAAACGGCGGTTGACGCGGGCCCTGTCCAGCGCCCGCTACTCGACGCTGCTGCGCGAGGTCAGCCTGCTGACCCGCGACCGGGAGGCCGCCGCCGAGGTGGCCACGGAGTCGCACGACCTGATCGCGGGGCTGGCGAAGCCGCACCGCAAGCTCGCGAAGGCGGTGCGCGCGCTGCCCGCCGACCCGCCGGACGACGACCTGCACGCCCTGCGCATCCACGGCAAGAAGCTCCGCTACGCCGCCGAGCTGGCCCAGACGTCGGCGAAGAAGAAGCGCGCCAAGCGGATCAAGAAGCTGATCAAGGCCACGAGGGACTTCCAGACCGTGCTCGGCGACCACCAGGACGCGGTGATCGCGGCCGAGCGGATGCGCACGGTGCTGGAGTCCGCCGACGGCGCCGTCGGGTTCGTCGCCGGCCGCATCGCCGAGCGCGAGCTGGCCCGCCGTGCCGAGGCCCGCGCGGCGTGGCAGGACTCCTGGGCGGCGGTCGACACCGCTGCCCAGGCCCTGCACGCCTGACCGGACAGCTCAGGCCGTGATCGACCAGACGTAACCGTCGGGGCGGACCAGCACCGTCCGGCCGCCCTCGGCTTCGTAAGCCGCGTACGCGTGGCCGCCGTCGTCGACCAGGTCGGTGCCCGTCGCGACGCTCCCCGCCGGCAGGATCCGGTACCCCTCCGACGCCGGGCCGTCGCCGAAGACCAGTTCCGTCGCGTGCGGGCCCCGGAACAGCTCGAACAGCCGGACCCGCTTGCCGTTGGCGTCGGTCAGCGGCGCGTCCGGGGCGCGGTCGCCGGGCTGCAGCGCGCCGGTCCCGGCCGGGGACAGCGGGCCGCCGCGGTAGCTGATGCCCAGCTGCTGGAAGTCCTCGCCGCGCTTGTGCGCGTCCTCGTCCCCGTCGACGTACTTCTGCATCAGCTCGGTCGAGATCCCGAGCACCCGCGCCGCGTTCGTCCGGCGTTCGACTTCGTAGCTGTCGATCAGCTCGGGTGAGCCGTCCGCGAGCTTCCAGCCCAGGTTGTAGCCGTCCTGGACGCCGGTGTTGAGGCCCTGGCCGCCGGTCGGCGGGTGGACGTGCGCCGCGTCGCCGGCCAGGAAGACCCGGCCGTCGCGGAACCGCGCCGCCAGCCGGACGTTCGGCCGCCACACCGTCGACCAGGCCAGGTCGGACAGCTGGACGGTGCCGCCGCTCAGCGTGTCGAGCCGGGCCTGGACCGCGGGCAGCGCCGTCTCGACGTCCAGCTCGCCGTCGCCGAGCGGCGCGCCGAACTGGAACCACGGGGTGCCCGGCAGCGGGCTGAACATCATGCCGCTCATCGGGTCTTCGGGCGCCGCGAACCAGTGCCCGTACGCACGGTCGAGGCCCTCGGCGTGGACGTCGCCGAGCAGCATCCGGATCGACTCGTCGGTGGTCCCCTCGAACGCGATCCCCAGCGTCTTGCGGACGAAGCTCTTGCCGCCGTCGGCGCCGACCAGGTACTCGGCGTGGACCGTCTCACCCGTGCTCAGCGTGGCGGTGACGCCGTCCGCGTCCTGCTCGAAGCCGGTCAGCGCGGTGTTCAGCTCGACACGCACGCCGAACTCGGCCAGCCGGTCGCGCAGGATGCCCTCGGTCTGCGACTGGCCGAGGAACCAGCCGGTCGGGTACGGCTTCGACGGGGTCGGCTCGACCGGGTCGAACATCATCCGCTCGCCGACCACCTCGCCGCCGAGGTGGATCTTCATCGGCACCGGCGCGGCCCCCGCCGCGAGCACCGCGTCGAGCACGCCGAGGTCCTCGAAGACCTCCAGCGTGCGTGGCTGGAGCCCGTCGCCGCGTGAGCCCATGAAGAACGTCTCGGCCTTGTCGATGATCCGCACGGCGACGTCGCGCCGGGCCAGCTCGATGGCCAGCGTCAGCCCGGTCGGCCCCGCCCCCGCGATCAGCACCCGTGTGTCCATCTCGCCCTCCCAGTGAATTGAAATTCAGTGAATCTGGATTCAGAATGACACTGCTAGCGTCCGGCGTCAAGGAGGTGGCGGTGAACCGCAAGGAGAAGGCGGCCGAGACCGAGGCCGCGCTGAAGGCGGCGGCCCGGCGCGTGTTCGCGCGGAAGGGCTACCTGAACACCAAGATCACGGACATCACCGCCGAGGCGGGCCGGGCCGCGGGGTCGTTCTACAACCACTTCGCGAGCAAGGAGGAGCTGCTCGAGGCACTCCTCGCCGACATCGCGGCTTCAGGCGACGAGAGCGCGCTGACCGAGGGGCACCTCTCGGACTTCAGCGACCCGGCGGCGGTGCGCTGGCACGTCGCGCAGTACTGGGACTTCTACAAGGAGCACGCGTCGACGATGCAGGCGCTGCGCCAGGCGTCGATGGTGAACGACGCGTTCGCGCGGACGTTGGCGAGCTTCGGCGCGACCCAGGGGGCGGACCTCAACGGCCACCTGGCGCACGTGACGGCGGCCGGGATGCGCCTGCCGGCGAGCACGGAGCTGTCGATCGCGATGATGTACCAGCTGGTGGACAGCTTCGCGCAGATGTGGCTGCTCGCCCCGGTTCCGGCCGGGTGGACACCACCGACCGACGAAGAGGCGATCGAGGCGCTCACCCGGTTCGTCTACCGGGGCTTCACGGGCCGCGACTACTGAGTCAGGCGCTGCACAGCGGCGTCGACGCGCTCGTCGGTCGCGGTCAGCGCGACGCGGACGTGCTTGCCGCCGGTCGGGCCGTAGAACGTGCCCGGCGCGACCAGGATCCCGCGGTCGGCCAGCCAGCCGAGCGTGGTCTGCGCGTCCTCGTCCCGGGTGGCCCACAGGTACAGGCCCGCCTCGGAGTGGTCGATGCGGAACCCGTTGTCCTGCAACGCCTTCCGCAGCGCCAGCCGGCGGCGGTCGTAACGCTCGCGCTGGGCCGTCAACGCCTCGTCGTCGGTCAGGGCGGCGACCATCGCCTCCTGGACCGGGCGCGGCACGATCATGCCCGCGTGCTTGCGGATCTCCAGCAGCTGCGCGATCAGCCGGGGGTCACCGGTCAGGAACCCGGCGCGGTAGCTGGCCAGGTTCGCCGACTTGGACAGCGAGTGCACCGCGATCAGGCCGTCCGTGCGGCCGTCGCAGACGTCCGGGTGCAGCACCGACAGCGGTTCCGTTTCCCAGCCGAGCGCCAGGTAGCACTCGTCGGAGACCACGACGACGTCACGCTCGCGCGCCCACTCGACAACCTTGCGCAGGTGCTCCACGGGCAGCACCTTGCCGGTCGGGTTGGACGGCGAGTTCAGCCAGATCATCGCCGGCTTCTGCGGGCCGAGCGCGGTCAGGCCGTCGGACCGCAGGATCGACGCGCCCGCCAGCAGCGCCCCGACCTCGTACGTCGGATAGGCCAGCTCGGGGATGACGACGAGGTCGCCTGCACCGAAGCCCAGCAGCCGCGGCAGCCAGGCCACGGCCTCCTTCGACCCGATCGTCGGCAGCACGGCGTCCGGCTCCAGGCCGGTGACACCGTGACGACGGCCGAGGGCGGCGATGGCCGCCGCGCGCAGGGCCGGGATGCCGTGCGTCGTCGGGTACCCGGGGATGTCCGACACCGACGCGAGCGCGTCGCGGATGCCGGCCGGGACCGGGTCGACCGGCGTGCCGATGGAGAGGTCGACCACCCCGCCGGGGTGCGCGCTCGCCGTGGCCTTGACCTCGGCGAGCGAATCCCAGGGGAAGTCGGGCAGCGCGACGCGGCTCATTCGCCCTGAGGGGGCAGCGCCTTGATGAAGCCCGGGTCGTGCGCCGTCTTGCCGACCTTCGACGCCCCGCCCGGCGAGCCCAGCTCGTCGAAGAAATCGACGTTGGCCTTGGTGTAGTCCGACCAGTTGTCCGGGACGTCGTCCTCGTAGTAGATCGCCTCGACCGGGCAGACCGGCTCGCAGGCGCCGCAGTCGACGCACTCGTCGGGGTGGATGTACAGCATCCGCTCGCCCTCGTAGATGCAGTCCACGGGGCACTCGTCGATACACGCCTTGTCGAGCACGTCGACGCAGGGCTCGGCGATCACGTAGGTCACTGCGTACTCCTGCTTTTCTCTGCAAACAGCCAGTCCGTGCCGACATTACGCGGCATCGGCACCCGATCGGTTGGTGAGGCAACCCTTAGCCATACCCGGGGTATGGCGGGCGCTCACCGCTCCCGGCGGCGCGGGGGCGGCGTGGCCCGGGCGTCCCCGGTGATGACGAAACGCGGCTTCGGGGCGTCTTCCTCGGCCTTCTTCTCCCCCACGGCCCGGTTGAAGCCCTCGGAGATCTCGTCCACGAGCTTCTCGTTGTGCCGCTCGTCCTTGCGCTGGATGCCCACGGCCCGCCTCCTCCGAAATCCGCTCCACGACTTTTGCCGCCTCAGTCACAATCTAGCCGTGAACACCCCCGAAACGCTCGAAATCGCCTGCAGCAGAGCATGGCCTCCCCTGGTCGAGGAATCCTTGGGGGACTGGCGGCTGCGCTGGGCGGACGGGTTCACCGGCCGCGCGAACAGCGCACTCGCCGTCGGCGACCCCGGCCGGCCCGTCCCGGAAGCGCTGCGCGCGGTGTGTGACTTCGCCCACGATCGGGGGATCCCGCCGATGGTGCAGGTGATCCGCGACAGCCCGAACGAGCGCGCGATCGTCGCCGAAGGCTGGTCTCAGGCGACGCGGCACGCCCGCGGCCACGAGGTCGTGGTCCTCACCGCCCCGCTCGCCGCCGGGCCGCCCGTCCCCGGCGTCACGGTGCACGACGAGCCGACACCCGGCTGGTGGGAGCTCACGCTGGGCCCCGGCGAGGACTTCCCGGCCGCACGCAGCGTCCTGACCGGCGGAAAGATCGGTTACGGCGTCGCGACGCTCGACGGCGCCACCGCCGGTGTCGTCCGCGGCGCGCTGGTGGACGGCTGGCTGCACGTCGGGCGCCTGGAGGTCGGCCCCGGCTTCCGGCGCCGCGGGCTCGCGTCCGCGCTGATGGGCGCCCTGCACACCTGGGGTGCGGAACACGGAGCCGACCGCGCGGTGTTGCAGGTCGCGGAAGGCAACGAAGGCGCACTCGCGCTCTACGCGGGGCTCGGCTACGCCCCGCACCACAGATACCGGTACTGGGTGGCGGCACCCGGCTCGTGCGAGGATTCGACGTCGTGAAGATCGTGGTGATGGTCGGCGGAGTGGGCGGGGCCCGGTTCCTGCTGGGTGTGAAGGCGGCGCTGGGCATGGCGCCGGAAGGTGCGAGCGAGTCGCCGCACGAGGTGACGGCGCTGGTCAACACCGGCGACGACGTCTGGATGCACGGCCTGCGGATCTGCCCGGACCTGGACACCTGCATGTACACCCTGGGTGGCGGGATCGACAAGGAACGCGGCTGGGGGCATTCGGGCGAGACCTGGGTGGTCAAGGAGGAGCTGGCGGCCTACGGCGCCGACCCGGACTGGTTCGGGCTCGGTGACAAGGACATCGCCACCCACCTCATCCGGTCGCGGATGCTGCGCGCGGGCTACCCGCTGTCCGCGGTGACCGAGGCCCTGTGCGACCGCTGGCAGCCCGGCGTCCGGCTGCTGCCGATGTCGGACGACCGCGTCGAGACGCACGTCGTGATCGACGACCCGGAGCAGGACGGCCAGCAGAAGGCGATCCACTTCCAGGAGTGGTGGGTGCGCTACCGCGCCGAGCCGAAGGCGCACTCGATCGTCGCGGTCGGCAACGACGAGGCCAAGCCCGCGCCGGGGGTGCTCGAGGCGATCGCCGGTGCCGACGCGGTGCTGCTCGCGCCGTCGAACCCGGTCGTCTCGGTGGGCACCACCCTGGGCGTGCCGGGGATCCGGGACGCGCTGCGCAAGACGTCGGCCGGCGTGGTCGGGGTGTCCCCGATCATCGGCGGGAAGGCGCTGCGCGGGATGGCCGACGCGTGCCTGACCGCGATCGGCGTCGAGACGTCGGCCGAGGCGGTCGGCCGGCACTACGGCTCGCGCAAGGACGGCGGGGTGCTCGACGGCTGGCTGATCGCCGAAGGCGAGACGGCCGACGTGCCGGGCGTGACCGTCCGCGACGTCCCGCTGCTGATGTCCGATGTGGACGCGACCGCGGCGATGGCCCGCGCCGCGCTGGAACTGGCTGGAGCCCCCGTTGACTAGCACCAGTGACCACGCTTCCCCGAAGCTGGAGATCCTGCCCGTCACCGGGCTGCCGGAGTTCCGCCCCGGCGACGACCTGACCGGCGCGATCGTGACCGCCGCGCCCTGGCTGCGCTCGGGGGACGTCCTGGTCGTGACCAGCAAGATCGTCTCGAAGGCCGAGGGCAGGCTCGTCCGCGTGCCGACCGATCCCGAGGCCCGTGACGCCGAGCGGCGCAAGCTCGTCGAGCAGGAGGCCGTGCGGATCGTCGCGCGGATCGCGCGCACGGTGATCACCGAGAACCCGCTGGGCATCGTGCAGGCGGCGTCCGGGATCGACGCGTCCAACGTGGCCGGTGACGAGGTCGCGCTGCTGCCCGCCGACCCGGACGCGTCCGCGCTGGCGCTGCGCAACGGGCTGCGCGAACGGCTCGGCGTCGAGGTCGCGGTCGTCGTCACCGACACCATGGGCCGCGCCTGGCGGATCGGGCAGACCGACGCCGCGATCGGCGCGTCCGGGCTGCGTGTGCTGCACGCCTACCGCGGGACGATCGACGGCCAGGGCAACGAGCTGGCCGTCACCGAGGTGGCGATCGCCGACGAGCTCGCGTCGGCCGCCGACCTGGTCAAGGGCAAGCTGGGCGGGACGCCGGTCGCCGTCGTCCGCGGCCTGGACCTCTTCGACGACGGCTCGACGGCGCGTTCGCTCGTCCGCCCGATCGAGGAGGACCTCTTCCGGCTGGGCACCAACGAAGCCATCGCGCAGGGCCGCCGGGAAGCCGTCCCGGCGCGGCGTTCGGTGCGGCAGTTCAGCGACGAACCGGTGAGCCCCCGGTCGATCCGGCGGGCCGTCGGCTCGGCGCTGACCGCGCCCGCGCCGCACCACACGCACCCGGTGCGGTTCGTCTGGCTGCGTGACGGCGGGAAGCGCAAGCAACTGCTCGACGCGATGCGCGAATCGTGGCAGGCCGACCTGAACCGCGACGAATTCACGCCGGAGCAGGTCGCGAAGCGGCTCAGCCGGGGCGACATCCTTTACCGGGCCCCGGAAGTCGTCATCCCGTTCCTGGTGCCGGACGGCGCGCACACCTACCCCGACGCCCGCCGCAACGACTGCGAAAAGACGATGTTCACCGTCGCCGGCGGTGCCGCGGTCCAGGGCCTGCTGGTCGCGCTCGCCGCCGAAGGGCTCGGCTCGTGCTGGATCGGCTCGACGATCTTCGCCGCCGACGTCGTCCGCGAGGTCCTCGGCCTGGACGAACGCTGGCAGCCGCTGGGCTCGGTCGCGATCGGCATCCCGCTCACCGAGCCGGACCCGCGGGGGTCGGCCGCGCCGGGCGAAGGGCTGCTGGAGCTGTGACTTTGCACGCGGACGCCGTGGCGACGCTCGGTTCTTGGCGGCCTGCGCCGCCGGCTCAGGAGTCGCTGCGGCAGGCGTTCCTCGGGTTCCTCGCCACGCGCGAGGACACCTGCAGCCGCTCGTGCGAGGCCGGGCACCTGACGGCGTCGGCCGTGCTGCTGGACCACACCGGCACGCGGGTGCTGCTCACGCTGCACCCGCGGGTCGGCCGGTGGCTGCAGCTCGGCGGGCACTGTGAGCCTTCGGATTCCTCGCTGGCCGCGGCCGCGCTGCGGGAGGCCACCGAGGAGTCCGGGATCACCGGGCTGCGGATCTCCGCCGAGCCGGTGCACCTCGACGTCCACCCGATCACGTGCTCGCTCGGCGTGCCGACGCGCCACTTCGACGTCCGGTACGCGGTGCACGCGCCGCCGGGCGCGGAGCCGGTGCGCAGCGACGAGTCCGACGACCTGCGGTGGTGGCCGGTGGACGCGCTCCCGGCCGGCTCCGAAGATCTCGCCGATCTGGTGAAAGCGGCGATTCCGGTCGGTGCCGGGCACTAGCCTGGGCCCCGGAGAGGGAGGACCACATGGCTACGCAGTTCCCCGAGCGGGTGCACTATCACTCCGGCGGCGGCGGAGACAGCGGGGTGTTCGGCTACATCGTCGTCGGCCTGCTGATCCTCGCGATCATCGTGTTCGTGATCGTGGTGGCGGTGCGGGTGTCGAAGATGCGCCGCGAAGAGGCGATGAAGAACGGCGGGCAGTTCCCGCCCAACCCGAACTTCCCGCCGCAGCAGCAGAACTTCCCGCCGCAGCAGGGTTTTGCGCCCCAGCAGCACGGGTTCCCGCCGCCGCAGGCCGGGCCGCCGCCGGGCTTCCCGCCGCCGGGGTTCCCGCAGCAGCAGGGGTTCCCGCCGTCGCAGCCGATGCCGCAACCCGGGTATGCGCCGTCGCAACCGGTGCCGCAGCAGCAGTACGCGCCGCAGGGCCCGTACCCGCAGCAGCACCAGCCGGGCCCGGGAGCGGGACCGCAGAGCTGGTGATCGTCCCCTTCGACAGTGGCTCACCGGTGCCGCCCTTCGAGCAGGTGCGGTCCGGGCTCGCGACGCGGATCAACGACCGTTCGCTGGCGGTCGGCACGAAGCTGCCCACGGTCCGGCAGCTCGCGGCCGACCTCGGCATCGCCCCGAACACGGTCGCCCGCGCGTACCGCGAGCTCGAGGAGGCCGGCCTGATCGAAACGCGCGGGCGCGCGGGCAGCTTCGTCGCCGCGTCCGGCGACCAGAGCCGCCGCCGGGCCCAGCAGGCCGCGGCCCGGTACGCGGAACTCACCCGTAAGCTCGGCCTGGCCGACGCCGAGGCACTGGACATCGCCCGCGCGGCGCTCGACGAGGGGAAGGCCTGACCGTGGTGAGCGTCCTGATGCTGCTGATCATCCTGGTGGTGGTGGCGGCCATCGTCGGTGTGGTGCTGCTCATCGTCAACGCGAGCAAGCCGAAGCCGCCGCCGTACCCGCCGCAGCAGTACCCGGGTTACCCGCCTCCGCCGCCCTACCCGCCGCAGCCGGGCTTCCCCGGCCAGCAGCCGGGTTACCCGCCGCAGCAGGGACATCCGGGCCAGCAGCCGCCGTACCCGCCCCCGCCGGGCGGCTATCCCCCGCAACCGCCGTACCCGCCGCAGCAGTAGCCAAGCGCTCACATGGCGCGGTAGTCGCGCAGCTCGATCCGCGGGCCGAAGCGTGGCCGCTTGTGCCCGGCCGCTTCCAGGTAGCGCACCGCCCGCTGCCGCTGGGGCGCGTACGGCGCCAGCAGCTCGGCCATGCCCGCGTCGTCGAGTTTCATGCCCAGCAAGGCGTTCCCGACCATCGACGGGATGTTGTAGTCGCCGAAGCTGACCGCGTCCGGATCACCCCAGGCGCGCTGGGCGATCTCCGCCGCCGTCCACACGCCGATGCCCGGCACGTGCCGCAGCAGCCGCCGTCCCTCGAGCCCGCGCAGCTCGACCGCGCGCTCCAGGTGGTGCGCAACGCGGGCAGCGTTGAGCAGGGCCGTACGGCGCTTGATGTCGACACCCGCGCGGTGCCAGTGCCAGTCCGGCAATGACCGCAGCGCCACCGGCGTCGGCGGCACCCGCAGGCGTTCCGGCCCCGGCCCGGGCGCCGGCGCGCCGAACCGGCGGCACAGCTCGGCCCACGACCGGATCGCTTCCTTGCCGGTCACCTTCTGCTCCAGCACGGCGAGCACCAGCCAGTCCCACACCACGCCGGTCGCGCCCAGCCGCAGGCCGGGGTTCTCCCGCCGGGCCCGCGCGACGACGTCGTGGTGCGCGACGAACTCGGAGTCGTCGTCGTTCGCGCCGAGCAGCGCGGGGACGCCGGTGAGCAGCCGGTCCGCGCCGGCACCCCAGGCCGCTGCTTCGATCCGGCCGTCGGTCGAGCGGCGCAACGCCAGCGTGCACGGCCCGTCCGGGGTGTTCGACGCGAGCCAGGTGATCCCGCGTTCGTCGGTCAGGATGTTCAGCGACCCGCGGCCGCGCTTCAGCGGACCCAGGACCCGGCCCAGGTCGACCTCGAACGCGGGACGCCAGAACACCGGCTACGCGTCGCTCGAGAAGCGGACGGAACCGTCCGGCAGCACGACGTCCGGCCAGACCCGGGCGCCGTCGAGCAGCTCGCAGCCGGCCCCGACGGAGACGCCGTCACCCAGCACCACACCGCGCAGCACCGCGCCGGCGCCGACGCGCGCGCCGTGCCCGAGCACCGAGCGTTCGACCACCGCGCCTTCGGAAACGGCCGCGCCGTCGAACAGCACCGAGCCGTCGATCTTCGCGCCCGAGCCCACCACGGCGGCGACGCCGATGGTCGAACCACCACACAGGTGGGCGTCCTCGGCGACGGACGCGCCGTCCAGCACCAGGAACTCACCGGGCCGGCCGGGCAGCGCCGACGTCGGCGCGACCCCCCGCACCAGGTCGGCGGAACCCTGCACGAACGCTTCCGGCGTGCCGACGTCCAGCCAGTAGGAGGCGTCGACGAACCCCTGGATGTGCGCGCCCTGCTCCAGCAGCTGCGGGAACGTCTCGCGCTCGACCGACACCCGGCGCCCGGTCGGGATGGCCTCGATCACCGGGCGGCGGAAGACGTAACACCCGGCGTTGATCTGGTCGGTCGGCGGGTTCGGCGACTTCTCCAGGAACGCCTGCACGCGGCCGGTCTCGTCGGTGGGCACCGAGCCGAACCGGCTCGGGTCCGGCACACGCTGCAGGTGCAGCGTGACGTCGGCGGCGGAGTCGTGGTGCACCCGCAGCTGCTCGCCGAGGTCCGCACCGGAGATGATGTCGCCGTTGAAGACGATCACGTGCTCGGCGCGCAGCTTGTCGTAGACGTTCCGGATGGCGCCGGCCGTGTCGAGCGGCTCTTCCTCCACGACGTACTCGAGGTCCAGACCGATCGACTTGCCGTCGCCGAAGTACTCCTCGAACACCTCCGCACGGTAGCTCGTGCCCAGCACCACGTGCCTGATCCCGGCTTCGCGGATGCGCGAGAACAGGTGGCTCAGGTAGGGCGTCCCGGCTGTCGGGAGCATCGGCTTCGGCGCCGAAAGGGTGAGCGGGCGCAAGCGCGTGCCCTTGCCCCCGACCAGCACGACGGCGTCGATCTCGACCTCGGACGTCACGGAAATCTCCTCCTGTATCACGCACCGCTGAGCGACAAGCCGCGGGAAACCCTGACGGAGGTCGCCCGGAGGGCCTACCCTAGACAGGAAACAGGCGGGCCTTTCCCCAGAGGGCCCCGGGTCAGTCGGGAGGCCGAGGGGATGGACCCCCGCGATCGGGCGGACGCCCTGCTCGCACGAGCCCAGGCGCGCGGTGTGTTCGTAGTGACACCCGACAGCGCGACGTC
The DNA here is from genome assembly GCF_044453095.1 of Amycolatopsis sp. NPDC051758. Taxonomy (NCBI): domain Bacteria; kingdom Bacillati; phylum Actinomycetota; class Actinomycetes; order Pseudonocardiales; family Pseudonocardiaceae; genus Amycolatopsis; species Amycolatopsis sp. NPDC051758. Next base: position 227,542 of record NZ_JBITCJ010000009.1, read on the forward strand.
ACCGATGGACTCGTCGAACACCCAGCAGATCCCGCGTGCGGCGATCGACGGCCTCGACAGAAGCCAGGACCCCGACACGACCACGCAGCTGCCGGCGTCGCTGATCGAGGAGAACGACCACCCGCTGGCCGGCTCGTCGCCGACGCGGCGGCTGGAGGTTCAGAACGGCCGCCCGCAGCGGACCACGCCGTTGAGCACCCCCACGCCGACCACGCCGATGCCCACCTCCCCGAAGCCCTCACCGGTCACGACGCCGCTGGCGCGCCGGCCCCAGGCCGAGCCGATCACGAGCCCGCTGAAGGAGCCGGACCCGGAAGAAACCGGCCTGGTGCCGACGGTGACGCAGAACAACGGCAGGTCCGACCTGTCCCGCCGGCTCGACGGGATCTAGCCCTTCCGGGTCTCGAGCTTCAGCCGCAGGGCGAGGCCGAGCTTCGTCGCGGCCAGCAGCGGCTTCCAGGCGAGGCCCTGGTGGCGGTCGGCGAGGTAGCGGTAGGCGCTTTCGTGGTGCACCGCGAGCATCTTCTTCGACGCCTGCGACGTCGAGTGCCCGCCGACGTGCATGACGCCGGCCGACGGGACGTAGACGTTCAGCCAGCCCGCACGGCCCAGCCGGTCGGCGAGGTCGACGTCCTCGAAGTACATGAAGTACCGCGAGTCGAAGCCGCCCACGGAGTCGAAGGCCTCGCGGCGCATGAGCAGGCACGAGCCCGACAGCCAGCCCGCGACGCGCTCGACGGGCGTGCCGGTCTCCTGCCGGTACTGCTTGGTCCACGGGTTGCCGGGCCAGACCTTGCCGAGCGCGGCGTGGCCGATGCCGCGGCCGAACGACGGCAGCAGCCGGGCCGAGGGGTAGACGGTGCCGTCGAGCTCGTGGATCAGCGGGCCGAACGCCCCACCCCGCGGCCACCGCTTCGCGGCTTCGAGCAGCGTGTCGATCGTCCCCGGCTCCCACTCCAGGTCCGGGTTCGAGATGACGATCCAGCCGTACCGGTCGTCCAGCTCGGCGACCCCGCGGTTGCAGCCGGTCCCGTACCCGACGTTCTCCCCGATTTCGAGCAGGTGCACGTTCGCACGCTTCGCGGCCTTCTGGGGCGCGCCATCGGTGGACACGGTGTCCGCGACCACCACCTGGACGTCGCGCTCGGTGGCCTTCTCGAGCGTGTCGAGGAACCGCTCGAGGGTGTCGCCGGAGAAGTAGGTGACGGTCACGACGCCGAGTTCGTCGCCGTAACGGGAGTGATCGGTCATCGGGCCATTGTCCCCTCGTCACGCAGCGCTGCACCGCCACCCCGGCACGGGAGCACGCTGGAAGAAGTCGGACGAGCCTCGGACGCTCAGCGGTTGCGGAGGTGGCGCGCCCAAGCCTTGGCGTACGCCTCCCGGTGCCGCTCCGCCGTCGTCGCCCAGGAAAACTCCTTCGCGCGCTGCTGGGCCGCCGTCGCCAGCTCGGATCGCCGGCCCGGGTCCGCCAGGAGCTCGCTGATCGCCGCCGCGACGTCGCCCGCGCCCACGCCGCAGTACGCCACCGCGTCGCCGCCCACCTCCGGCAGCGACAGGCGGCGTGTGGTCAGCACGCACGCGCCGCACGCCATCGCCTCCAGCACCGGCAGGCCGAAGCCCTCGCCCAGCGAGGGGTACGCGACGAGCGAAGCGCCGCCGAGGAAACCCGCCAGCGTGCCGAACGGCAGGTAGCCCGCCCGGATGACGCGCAGCCGGTGCGGGACCGCGTCCAGCGCCCGCTCCACCTGCGTGTCCCAGCCCGGCTGGCCGGCCAGCACCAACGCCGGCGCGTCACGACGGCCCCCCACCGCGCGGGCGAAACCGCGGATCAGCGCGGGCACGTTCTTGCGCGGCTCGAGCGCGCCGAGGAACGCCACGTACGGCGTGCGCCCGAGGCCGACCGCCTCGCGGGCCGCGGCGACTTCCGAGGGTGACGGCGGGTGGAACCGCTCGGTGTCGACACCGTGGTGAATTACTTCCAGCAAGGCGTGCCGCACCGGGCCGACGCGGGCCAGCTCCGCGGCCGTCGCCGCCGAAGGCACCACGCACAGCGTCGCGCGGCGCAGGGCCGTCGCCGTCCACGCGCGGAAGAAGCGGGCCTTCACCGACGAGTGCAGCACGGCGTCGGTGAAGAACGTCGCGTCGTGCAGCGTGACGACCGACGCGGCCGACGTCGTCAGCGGCATCGTGTAGTGCGGCGAGTGGACGACGTCGGCGCCGAGGCGGCGCACCAGCCGCGGCAGGGTCGCCTGTTCCCAGGTCAGCCGCGCGGTTCGGGTGGTCGTCGTCGGCGACGCGGGCACCACGCGCGAGTTCGGCACCAGCCGATCGTAAAGCGGCAGGTCCCGGGGCTGGCACACGACGGTGATCCGCGCCCCGTCCGCGTCGAGAGCGGCGACGAGCGAGTCCACGTACCGGCCGACCCCGCCGCGGTCCGCGGGAACCGCGGTCGCGTCGATCAGGACCCGGGGATCATCGCTCACCCCTGCAGGGTACGGCGGTGACCGGGTGTCATGGTGAGGAACTGGCAAACCGGTCACTCATGCGCCCGCCGGTGAATAGCCCAGACGGCTTCCGCCGCGCGACGCCAGGTGAACGCCTTCGCCCGCTCGCGCCCCGAACGGGTGAGCTTGGCCGCCACGGTCGGTGACTCCAGCACCTCCCGCAACCCCGCGGCCAGGGCCACCGCGTCGCCGCGGGGCACCGTGATCCCGGCACCACCCGCCACCTCGACCAGCGCCGGGACGTCGGTGTGCACCACCGGGACCCCGGCCGCCATCGCCTCCAGCAGGCCCAGCCCGAACCCCTCGGCGAGGCTCGGCACGGCCAGCGCGCTCGCCCCCCGCAGCGCGGTCGCCAGCTCGGCGTCCGACACCTTCCCGAGCAGCCGCAGCCGGTCCGCGGGCAGGCCGCGTTCCGACGCCAGCGCGGCCGGGTCGATGCCGCCCCAGCCCGGCTGCCCGGCGAGCACCAGCGTGGTGCCCTCGATCGCGGCGACCGCGTCGACCAGCACGTCGATCCCCTTGCGCGGCTCGATCGTGCCGACCGCGAGCACGTACTGCGAGGGCAGGTCCAGCGAAGCGGAGCCCGACGGCACCCGCACACCGTGCGGCACCACGCGCACCGGGACGTCGACGTCGACCAGCACGGCCAGCTCGTCGGCGACTGCCCGCGTCGGCACCACCAGCCCGGACGCGCGGCGTGCGGCCCGCGCGATCATCGACCGGTGCCAGCTGACGCCGCGCGCGGTGAGCGTCTCGGGGTGGGTCCAGGGCACGGTGTCGTGCACGGTCACGCTCAGCGTCTTCCCGGCCGGCGCGCGCGGCGGCGCGAACGGCGTCGGCGCGTGCACCGCGTCACCGCCCGGCCACCAGCGCAGGCCCAGCTGCCACGCGGCGACCAGCGCCCGCGGTGGGATCCGCAGCACCCGCGGGCCCTCGACCCCGTCGAGCTCGGCCGCGCGCACGTCGGCGTGCCGCGCGACCACGCTGGACACCGTCCAGCCCGGCGGCGCGGTCTTCGCGAGCGCGGGAAGCAGCTCGGCCGTGTAGCGCCCGGTGCCACCGGGCACGGGCGCCAGGAGCTGCTCGGCGAGCACGACCAGTTCGGGCACGCGGCTATTGTGCGGGACGTGACGCCGAATCCCGCCACCACGGTGGTAGTCGTGACCTGGCGGGGCGCCGGGCACGTCACCGCCTGCCTCGACGCGCTCGCCGCGCAGACGCGTCCACATCGGACGCTCGTGGTGGACAACGCCTCCGACGACGGCACCGCCGCCCTGCTCGCGGCCCATCCTTCGCAGCCGCAAGTAATTCGGCTGGCCCGCAACACCGGCTACGCGGGCGCGCTCGCCGCCGCGGCGAAACACGTCGAGACACCCTTGATGGCGTGGCTCAACGACGACGCCGAAGCCGAGCCGGAATGGCTCGCCACACTGGAGGACACCCTCGAAAAGGCGCCGCTGGCCGCCGCGGCGACGTCGCTGCTGGTGCGTCCCGACGGCACCACGCAGTCGGCCGGGGTCCGGCTGACCGCCGACGGCCACGGCGCCGACCTCACCGAGCCCGCCGGCGAGGTGTTCGCCTTCTGCGGCGGCGCGGCCCTGCTGCGCACCGACGCCCTGCACGACGTCGACGGCGTCCCGGCCGCGTTCTTCTGTTACTACGAGGACACCGACACCGCGTGGCGGCTGCGGCTCGCCGGGTGGGACGTCGTCGCGGCGCCCGATGCCCGGGTCCGGCACGCCCACGGCGTCAGCAGCAAGCCGGGCTCGGCGCCGTTCCACCGCTGGAACGAGCGCAACCGGCTGCTCATGCTGCTGCGCTGCGCCCCCCGCGGGATCGCGGTGAACCAGCTGCTCAGGTTCGCCGTGTTGACAGCGGTGCTGCCGCTGCGGCCGGGCCGCCCGGCGGCGGCGAACTTCCGGTTCGGCCTGCGCTGCCGGGTGCTCGCCGAGGTGGCCGCGCGGTTACCGGCGACGTTGCGGGCCCGTCGCCGGATCGGCCGTCGCGCGGCGCTCGGCCGAGGCGCGGTCTGGGAAGCATGGGCAGGCCTTTAAGCTTGCGGGCATTCCGACGAAGGAGCTGGCTTTGGCGCAGGGGGAACCGCAACCGCTCGTCTCGGTGATCGTGGTGAACTACCACGGCGCCGACGACACGATCACCTGCCTGCGTGCGCTCGCCGAGCACGACTACCGCGAGCTCGAGCTGATCTGCGTCGACAACTCCGACGAGGCCGCCCGGATCCGGGAGGCCGTCCCCGGCGCCCGCGTCATCGAGGCCGGCCGCAACACCGGGTTCGCCGGCGGCTGCAACCTCGGCGCACGGCACGCGAAGGGCACGGTCCTCGGCTTCCTCAACAACGACGCGCGCCCGGCGCCCGGCTGGGTCTCCGCCGCGGTCGCCGAGCTGCGCGCGCAGCCCCGCGTCGCCGCGGTGGCCAGCAAGGTCCTCGACTGGGAGGGCACCGGCACCGACTTCGTCGACGGTGGCCTGACCTGGTTCGGCATGGGTTACAAACGGCACGCGGGCTCACCCCTGGCCGACGTCCCGGCCGCCGAGCACGAGGTCGCGAAGGACGTCCTGTTCGGCACCGGCTCGGCGATGTTCGTCCGCGCTTCGGTGTTCGCCGAGCTCGGCGGCTTCGACGAGCGGTTCTTCATGTTCTACGAGGACGTCGACCTCGGCTGGCGGCTCAACCTGCGCGGCTGGCGCGTCCGGTACGTGCCGGAGTCGCTGACCTACCACCGCCACCACGGCACGATGGCGTCGGTCGACGCGCCGGAGACCGGCCGCGAGACCTTCCTCCTGGAGCGCAACGCCCTGGCGGCGCTCTACAAGAACCTTTCCGACGAGACGCTGGCCCGCGCGCTGCCGGCGGCGCTCGCCCTGGCCGTCCGCCGGGCCACTGCCCGCGGTGAGCTGGACGCGACCCAGCTGGACCTGGAAAAGGGTGTCGGCCCGATCGAGTCCGGCGACGTCGCGATCCCGCGCACCACGCTCGCGGGCATCCTGGCGATCGACCAGTTCGTCGAGCAGCTGCCGTCGCTGGCCGAGTCCCGCGCGGTCGAGCAGGCCGCCCGCGTCCGGACCGACGCCGACCTGCTTCCGTTGCTGCGCAAGGCGTTGGAGCCCGCCTACCCGCTGCCGCGCTACCTCGCCGCGCACGACATCCTGGTCGAGGCGTTCGGCATCGAGAAGGCCTTCGGGCAGCGCCGCCGGATCCTGGTGATCACCGGTGACGCGCTCACCGAGCGGATGGCCGGCCCGGCGATCCGCGCCTGGAACATCGCGCTCGCGCTGTCCGCCGAGCACGACGTCCACCTCGTCACGACCAATCCCCTGGCCACGCCGCCGCCCGCGCCGTTCCGCGTCAGCGCGGGCAAGCACCGCGAGCTGGAGGCGCCGGTCGCCTGGGCCGACATCGTCGTGCTGCAGGGCCACGTGCTCGAACTGGCGCCGTCGCTGAAGAAGGAGCACAGCGGCAAGATCGTCGTCGCCGACCTCTACGACCCGATGCACCTCGAACTGCTGGAGCAGGGCAAGGGTGTTGCCGACGACAAGCGCGCGGCCGATCTGGTGGGCGTCACGAAGGTGCTCGACGCGCAGCTCGAACGCGGCGACTTCTTCCTCTGCGCGTCCGAGCGGCAGCGGCACTTCTGGCTCGGTCACCTGGCCGCGATGGGCCGGCTTTCCCCGCGGCTCTACGACGCCGACCCGACCACGCAGTCGCTGCTCGCGGTGGTCCCCTTCGGACTGTCGCCGGAGCCGCCCACCCGGACCGGGCCGGGGCTGCGGTCGTCGCTGGGCATCGGCGGCACCGACCACGTCGTGCTCTGGGCGGGCGGGGTGTACAGCTGGTTCGACCCGCTGACGCTGGTGCGCGCGATCGACACGCTGCGCCGCCGCCGCGGCGACGTCCGGCTGGTGTTCCTCGGGATGAAGCACCCGAACCCCGAGGTCGCCGAGATGGACATCGGCGCGCGGACGATCCGGCTCGCGGATTCGCTGGGGCTGACCGGCAAGCACGTCTACTTCAACGAGCAGTGGGTGCCCTACCACGAGCGCCAGAACTGGCTGCTCGACGCGAACTGCGGTGTCACCACGCACTACGAGCACGTCGAGACGACGTTCGCGTTCCGCACCCGGGTGCTCGACTACCTGTGGGCCGGGCTGCCGATCGTCACCACCGACGGCGACGCGTTCGCCGACCTGGTGCGGGCCGAGCGGCTCGGTGTGGTCGTCCCGGCCGAAGACGCCGCTGCTTTGGCGGACGCGCTCGAAAAGTCGTTGTACAACGAGGAGTTCGCCGCGGGCTGCGTCGAGCGGATGGCCGTCGTCGCGCAGCGGTTCGCCTGGCCCGAAGCGCTGAAGCCGCTGGTGGAGTTCTGCCGCGACCCGCGCCCGGCCGCCGACCGGCTGCCCGGCTCGGCCGACCTGACGACCACGCCGGCGGTGCGCGGCCGGGCGATGCTGCGGCGGGACACCGACCTGATCCGCGAATACCTGGCCGCCGGCGGGCCGTCCGAACTGGCGCGGCGCGTGGGTGGCCGCGTGCTGAAGGTCGCGAAGCAACGGCTCCGTCGTGGCTAGGTCGCTGCGGGTCCTCCTCGACGGCACCCCGCTCCTCGGGTCGCGCACCGGCATCGGCCGGTACACGTCGGCGCTGATCGAAGAGCTGGTGTCGATCCCCGAGGTGGACACGCGCGCGGTGGCGTTCACGCTGCGCGGCTGGCGGCGGCTGCGGCACGTGCTCCCGTACGGCGCGCGGGCCCGCGGGATGCCGGTGTCGGCGCGGCTGCTGCGGATGGCGTGGCTGCGCTCGGACTTCCCGCCGGTGGAGCTGTTCGCCGGCTCGACCGACGTCGTCCACGGCACGAACTTCGTGCTCCCGGGCCGCCTCCGCGCGGCGGGTGTCGTGACGATCCACGATCTGGCCTTTTTGGACAATCCCGCGGAGCTCGCCCCGAGCGACCGCGACCTCCCGGAGCTCGTCCGCCGAGGTGCCCGCAGGGCGAACGTGATCTGCACCCCCACCTCGGCGGTCGCGGACGCGGTGGCGACCCGCCTGGACGTCGACCGGGCGAAGATCGTCGTGACGCCGCTGGGCGTCAACCCGGCGTGGTTCACCGCCCGCCCCCCGGACGACGAGCGCCGCGCCCGGCTCGGCCTGCCCGCTCGTTACCTGCTGTTCGCCGGCGCGGCCGGGCCGCGCAAGGGCCTGGACTGGCTGACCCGCACCCACAACGCGTCCCCCGACCTGCCGGACCTGGTGTTCGCCGGCCCGGGCCCGTTCCCCCGCGGTGACCGGATGCGGCAGACCGGTTATCTGTCCGATGTGGACCTGCGGACCGTGGTGGCGGGGGCGGCGGCGCTGGTGCTGCCTTCGCGCGACGAGGGCTTCGGGCTGCCGGTGCTCGAGGCGATGGCGTCGGACGTGCCGGTGGTCTGCACGGACATCCCGGCCCTGCGCGAGGTGGCCGGTGACTGCGCCAGTCTGGTTCCGTACGGCGACGTGGACGGCTTGGCAGAGGCGTTGCGAACGGCGGTGATCGACCCCCACGCGGTGGCGACGTCAGCCGCGCGCCGAGCCCAGGCGGCAAGCTACACGTGGCGCACGTGCGCCGAGTTGACCGTGGGCGCGTACCGCTTGGCCTCCGGCCGTCACTGACCCGGGTTTCAAACGCCGTCAGGAAGCCGCGAAGTACGCGTCCAGGGCCTCTTCCCACGGCCGCATCGGCGTGAGCCACGCTTCCCGCCACGACTCCGGTGACAGCACCGAATACCCCGGCCGCGGCGCGGGCCGCGGGAACTCCTCGGTCGTGCACGGCTTCACCCGCGACGGGTCCGCGCCCAGCCGGGAAAAGATCGCCTGGGCGAACCCGCACCAGCTGACCTCACCCGCGTTGGTGCAGTGCAGGATCCGCCGCTCCGGGCCGTCACCCGCGGCCACCCGGGAAGCCAGCTCCAGCAACCCCGCGGCCAGGTCCGCCGTCCACGTGGGACCGCCGAACTGGTCGTCCACAACGGACAGCACGTCCTGCGAAGACTCCAGGCGCGCCATGGTCTTCACGAAGTTCGACCCCGAGTGCCCGTACAGCCAGCCCGTGCGGACCACCCAGGACGAAGCCCCGGACCCGAGCACCGCGTCCTCACCGGCCGCCTTCGTACGGCCGTACGCACTCCGCGGCCCCAGCTCGTCCGACGGCTCGTACGGCTTGGACGCCTCGCCCGAGAAGACGTAGTCCGTCGACACGTGGATCAGCGGCACCCGGCGGGACGCGCACGCCGCGGCGAGCACGCGCGGGCCGTCGGCGTTCACCGCGAACGCGCGCTCCTCGTCCCGCTCGGCCGCGTCGACCGCGGTGTACGCCGCCGCGTTGACGACCACCGGCGCCGAGCCCGCTTCCCGGGCCCGGTCGGCCAGTGCGCCGACCGCCGCCAGCACCTGGCCCGTCCGGGTCACGTCCAGCTCCGCCGAACCCGGGGCGACCACGTCCACCGAAGCCGACGTGAGCGCGGCCAGATCCCGGCCCAGCTGTCCGGAACCACCGGGCACGAGCACCGTCAGCCGCACGGCCACATCCTCACTTCTTGAGCGCGGCCCGCTCCGCCAGGGGCTCCCACCACGCGCGATTTTCGGTGAACCAGGCCACTGTCGCGGCCAGACCGTCCTCGAAGGACACCCGCGGAGCGTACCCCAGCTCGTCGGCGATCTTCGTGATGTCCACCGAGTACCGGCGGTCGTGACCCTTGCGGTCCTGCACCGGTTCGACGCTGTCCCAGCTCGCGCCGACCGCGGCCAGGATCCGCTCGGTCAGCTCGCGGTTCGTCAGCTCGGTGCCGCCGCCGATGTTGTAGATCTCGCCCGGCCGGCCGCGGTGCGCGACCAGCTGGATGCCCTGGCAGTGGTCGTCCACGTGCAGCCAGTCACGGACGTTGAGCCCGTCGCCGTAGAGCGGCACCTTCCCGCCGTCGAGCAGGCTGGTGATGAACAGCGGGATGACCTTCTCCGGGAACTGGTACGGACCGTAGTTGTTGGAGCACCGCGTGACGCACACCGGCAGCCCGTGGGTGCGGTGGAACGACCGCGCCACCAGGTCGGACGACGCCTTCGACGCCGCGTACGGCGAGTTCGGCTCCAGGATGTGCTCTTCGGTCCACGAGCCGGTCTCGATCGAGCCGTACACCTCGTCGGTGGACACGTGGACGAACTTCGAGACACCCTCCTCGAGGGCCGCCTGCAGCACGTTCTGCGTGCCGAGCACGTTCGTCAGCACGAAGTCGGCGGCGCCCAGGATCGAGCGGTCCACATGCGACTCGGCGGCGAAGTGCACCACCAGGTCGGCACCCCGCATGACCTCCGCGACCAGCGAAGTGTCGCAGATGTCGCCGCGGACGAACCGCAGCCGCGGATCGCCGGCGACCGGGGCCAGGTTGGCCTCGTTGCCCGCATAGGTGAGCTTGTCCAGCACGACCACTTCGGCATCGCTCAGCTCCGGATAGGCGCCGGTCAGCACCTGCCGGACGTAGTGCGACCCGATGAAGCCGGCACCACCGGTGACCAGGACCCGCATCTTCCCGCCTTTCCTCGGCCCCCGCCCGGGGCAATCGGCCCCCAGCCTACGGAGGTCCAACAGCACCCTCAGTAGAGTCTTGATGGAGGGCCAGGGGTGGCCCTGGGGGAAGCACGGGGTTTCACAGGGGAGGAAGCGCGTGACCGAATGGCCTGCGCCGCCCATCCCGGCGCGCCGAAGCCAAGGTGTCGCGGTCTTCGCACGCCGCGGTGGCAAGGTCGTCGTGTCCCTGCTCTCGGTCGCCATCCTGGCGCTGACCTGGTACGGCTGGCACTTCATCGGCGACCCGAACACCGGCCTGACCACGACGAACGTGTTCGCCGACACCGAAGCGCACGCGAAGCCGCTCGACGGCGCGATCGACATCCTCCTGGTCGGCCAGGACAGCCGCACCGACGCGCAGGGCAACCCGCTGCCCCGCGAGGTGCTGGACATGCTGCACGCCGGCGTCTCGGACGGCGAGCTGAACACCGACACGATGATCCTGGTGCACATCCCCCAGAACGGGAAGCACGCGATCGCGATCTCGTTCCCCCGCGACTCCTGGGTGGAGCTGGCCGGCGGCTACGGCAAGCACAAGCTCAACAGCGCCTTCGTCTACGCGTACACGGACACTTACAAGACGTTGCAGCGGCAGGGCATGACCGACCTGAAGCAGGCCGACGCGCAGGCAAAGGTCGCAGGGCGGAAGAACCTCATCGCCACGATCGAGAAGTTCATCGGCAAGCCGGGCATGATCGACCGCTACGCCGAGGTGAACCTGGCGAGCTTCTACGAGATCACCAAGTCGATCGGCGGGGTCGAGGTCTGCCTCAAGGGGCCGGTCAAGGAGGTCAAGTCCGGCGTGGACCTGCCGGGCGGCCGCCAGACGATCGAGGGTGTGCAGGCGCTCGCCTTCGTCCGCCAGCGTTACGACCTCCCCAACTACGACCTCGACCGGATCGCGCGCCAGCAGGCGTTCCTCTCCGGCCTGGCCCGCAAGGTGATCTCGACCGACGTGCTGACCAGCCCGGGCAAGATCGCCGACCTGGTCGCCGCGGTGAAGAAGTCCGTGGTGCTGTCGCAGGGCTGGGACCTGACCGAGTTCGCCGAGCAGATGCGCGGCCTGACCGGCGGCAACATCGAGTTCCACACCATCCCGACGCTGGGCAACGCCGTGATCGGCGGCGCCGACGTGCTGCGTGTCGACCAGGCGCAGGTGGCGGCGGACGTGGCGAGCCTGACTTCGGACGGTGACGCCCCGGCCACGCCGACACCGGCGCAGCTGCCCGGCGCGAAGGCCGTCACGGTGGAGCTGTTCGACGGCACCGGCTCGACCGCGATCGCCGGCCAGACGCACACGACGCTGCAGAACAAGGGCTTCACGCTCGCCGCCGACCAGCGGCTGAGCACCCGCAACACCACCGTCGTCCGGTACAACCCGGCCGACACCGCCGCGCTGGACCTGGTCAAGCAGGCGCTGGGCACGAGCCTCCAGGCCGAGCCGGACCGGGACGTCACCGCCGGGCACGTGCGCGTGCTGCTGGGCAAGGACTTCCGGAACTCCTCCGCGGGCCCGGGCGGCGCGCCGACGGCCACCAAGCCGTCGTCGCCGCCGTCGACCCCCGTGAGCTCCGCCCCCGCCGCGCCGCCGATCACGGCGGGCGGCGTTCCCTGCGTCAACTAGACTGAGTACGCAGGGTGTTCGGGGGAGGTCGGACCAGGGTGGAAGACGAGCAGGAACGGCCGGAGACGGCCGTCGATCCGGTGACGCAGCGCGACGATCCCGAGTGGAAGCCGTCGCCCTTCCCACGGCAGGCGGCGCCCGCTCCGGTGGCCGAGCCGCTGTCGCGGACCCGGCGTGCCGGGCGGGTGACCCGCCGCGTCGCCGTCGGCCTGGTGTCCCTGCTCGCGCTCGGCGCCAGCGGCTACGCGTACGTCACCAAGGACCAGCTCCAGCAGAACGTCCCGACGACCGACGCGCTGACCCCGCGGGCCGGCGAGCCCGCACCCCCGCCCGCGGACGACGGGGCGGACGACATCCTGCTGGTCGGCAGTGACGCCCGCACGGACGCGCAGGGCAACGCGCTGCCGGCGCGGGTGCTGCGTGAGCTGCGCACCGAGGCGAACGGCGGCGCGGTGAACACCGACACGGTGATCCTGCTGCGGGTGCCGAAGAACGGCGCGAAGCCGTCCGCGGTCTCGGTTCCGCGCGACACCTGGACCGACGTCCCCGGCCGCGGCAAGGCGAAGATCAACTCGGCGTACGGCATCGCGAAGGCGCACTTCGCCCAGCAGCTCCGTGCCCAGGGCGAGCGTGACCAGGCGAAGATCGAGCGCGACTCCGACACCGAAGGCCGCCGCGTCCTGGTGCAGACGGTGCAGGACCTCACGCAGGTCCGGATCGACCACTACGCCGAGGTCAACCTGCTCGGCTTCTACCTGCTCACCGAGGCGCTCGGCGGGGTCCGGGTGTGCCTGAACCACTCGACCGAGGACAAGGACTCGGGGGCGAACTTCCGCCGCGGCGAGCAGACGGTTTCGGGCGGCGAGGCCCTGTCGTTCGTCCGCCAGCGCAAGAACCTCCCGCGCGGCGACCTGGACCGGATCGTGCGGCAGCAGGCGTTCCTGTCTTCGGCGCTGCACCAGGTGCTGTCGGCGGGCACGCTGACCAGCCCGGGCACGCTGAACAACCTGATGGACGTGATCCACCGGTCGCTCACCCTCGACCCCGGCCTCGACCTGCTTCAGTTCGCGCAGCAGGCGAAGGGCCTCGCGTCGGGCGACCTGACGTTCACGACGATCCCGGTGATCACCGCGAACGGGCGCAGCGAGGACGGCCAGAGCATCGTGGAGATCGACCCGAAGGCGGTCCGGGAGGCCGTGGCGGGCTTGGCGGGACGTCCGGCGCCCGCGGCGGCGAAGTCTCCGGGCGGCGCGCCCGCGGGTGGCGGCTCGGGCAGCGGCGCCGCCCCCGCCGCGGCACCGCTACACCAAGCCTCCCCCGGTGTCACCTGCGTCAACTGAAGTCGGCGCGGTGGTCCTCCGCCCACTGCCGGAAGGTCCTCGGCGCCGTCCCGGTCACCTCGCGGACGACGTCCGTGACCACCGACGGCTCCCTGGTCGTGCGCTCCATCGCCCGCAGGACCTCCGGCGGCACCTCGGGCGGCCAGCCCAGCGCCGTCATCCGGGCCGCCGCCTGCTCCGGCGTCAGCTCCTCGACCCGCAACGGCCGGCCCAGCACGTCGGCGAGCACCTCTGCCTGCTCGCGGAACGAAATCGGTGACGGCCCGCTCAGCTGCAGCGCCTGCCCGGCGTGCGAGCCGTCGGTCAGGATCTTCGCCGCGACGTCGCCGATGTCGCGCTCGTGGATCGCGCCGATCCGCGAGTCGGGGTACGGCGTGCGGACCACACCCTCGGCGACGTCCGTGCGCCAGCCGAGCGCGTTCGTCGCGAACGAGCCCGGGTTGAGCAGCGTCTCCGCGAACGGCGCACCGATCAGCGCCTCCTCCACCGCGCGGTGGAAGATCGCGATGCGGCTCTGCGCGGACTTCGGTTCGAGCGTCGCACCCGACGACAGCAGCACGACGTGCCGCACACCCGCGGCCTCGGCCGCCTTCACGAACCCCTCGATCCCTTGTGGCCGCACGTAAAGGAACACCGACCGGACACCGTCGAGCGCGGCGTCCAGTGTGGACGGGTCCTCCAGGTCGGCGCTCACCTTTGCGACGCCGTCCGGGACGTCGAGCGTGGTGGCGTCGCGGCTCGCCGCGCGAACGTCCTGACCTGCGGCGACGAGCGCGTCGAGGACCGCGTGCCCGACGTGTCCGCGGGCTCCGGTGACAAGAATGGTCATGCGTGTCCCCCAGCTCTCGATATATATTTGCTTGCAAAGCAAACGTACTGAGCCGGAAGTGGTGGTGTCAACCGGCGAAGCGCGTGGTCCGCGCTTTAGCCTTGTCCGCATGAGCCTGACCGACGAGCTGCTGCGCCCGCTGCTGGCCTCGCCCGCCAAACCGTTGATCACCCACTACGACGACCAGCTGGGCAGCCGCGTCGAGCTGTCCGTCGCGACCACCGCCAACTGGGCGGCAAAAACGGCCAACTGGCTGACCGAAGAGTTCGACGTCGAACCGGGTGACGCCGTGGCGGTGCAGCTCCCGGCGCACTGGCAGACCGTCGGCGTGCTGCTCGGGGCGTGGTGGTGCGGGGCGCGCGTCGTCACCGAGGGCGCCGGCGCGCGGGTGGCGTTCGTCGGGCCGGACGACCCGGAGCCGACCGGCGCGACCGCGACCGCCGTCGTCACGCTCGACCCGATGGGCCGCGGCCTCGACGAGCCGCCGGGCGGCGGCGCGTTCGACTACCTGACCGAGGCGCGGATGGCCGGCGACCAGTACAGCCCGCTCTTCCCGGTTCCCGGTGACACGCCGGCGCTGTTCGAGTCCACTGTGGACGAGATCCTCACGGAAGCCCGCGCCCGTGCGGCGAAACTCGGGCTGAGCGCGGACGACCGCGTGCTCTCCACCCGGGACTGGAGCGGACCCGAGGGTTTCCTCGACGGCCTGCTCGTCCCCCTCGCCGCCGGCGCGCACCTGGTCCACGTCAGCAACGCGGACCCGGCAAAGCTGTCCGCCCGCCGCGACGCCGAACGCACCACCGCCGACCTCTCCGCCTGAAAGCCGTGAATGGCACATCGAGGGACGCTGAGTCCCTCGATGTGCCATTCACGGACTTGCGGGGTCAGGCGTTCTGGAGTTCGCCGACCTCGGACTCGCGGCGGGCCCGCTTGCGGCCCCACAACAGGTGGTCCAGCGAGAGCCGGCCGCCGTTGAAGCCGAGCGCCAGCCCGGCGAGCGCGAGCACCAGGACCAGCTCGTAACCGCCCTGGCCGGTCAGGCCGTTGTCGATGTGCACCGAGAGCAGCGCGCCGACCGAGATCACGACGTAGCCGATGCCGACGAGCGGCAGCAGGAAGCCGGCGATGAACGCGATCGAGCCGAGGATTTCGACGGTCATCGCGAAGATCGCGGCGGCCGTGGGCAGCGGGATGCCCGTCATGGCGAAGAACTTCGCCGTGCCGTCGATGCCGTTGTTCCACTTCTGGATCCCGTGCGCGAGGAAGACGACCGCGACGCCGATCCTCCCCAGCAACAGGGCCACGTCCTTGAATCGTCCGAACATCCGGTTTCAGCTCCCCGGTAGGTGAAATTTCAACTGACCCGACCCAAAGTAGGGCACCGGGCACCCACTCCCGAAGCTCCGGAGGGTGATCGACAGGGAACCGACAGGGACGACGGAGCCGTCGAAAATCGGTTTCGCGCACCCCGGCGCGGGGCTATCTTGCCCCTGACCTGCGTCCACGACCGTGAGGAGACCCCGATGCGCCGACAGACCGTCCGACCCGGCCTGTCCACCGCATCCCAGAGGATCTCCCACACCCGTGAAAACCCTGAACATCGGCATTCTCGCGCACGTCGACGCCGGTAAGACCAGCCTGACCGAGCGTCTGCTCTTCGAAGCCGGCGTCATCGGCCACCTGGGCAGCGTCGACCGCGGCGACACCCAGACCGACTCCCTCGAGCTCGAACGCCGTCGTGGCATCACCATCCGGTCCGCGGTGGTTTCGTTCGTGACCGGCGACACCCGGATCACGCTGATCGACACCCCGGGCCACTCCGACTTCATCGCCGAGGTCGAGCGCGCCCTGCGGGTGCTCGACGGCGCCGTCCTGGTGGTGTCCGCCGTCGAAGGCGTCCAGGCCCAGACCCGCGTATTGATGCGGACCCTGCGCCGCCTCGGCATCCCCACGCTGATCTTCGTGAACAAGATCGACCGGATGGGCGCCCGTGACCTCCTCGACGACGTCCGCGCGAAACTGGCGCCACGCACGATCGCGCTGAGCGCCGCCACGTCGTCCGACGAGCTCGCCGAGCTGCTGGCCGACGACGACGACGCGTTCCTGAAGTCCTATGTGGAGGACCGGGTCGACGCGGCGGCCTGCCGCGCCGAGCTGGCCCGGCAGATCGCCCGCGGCACGCTGCACCCGGTGCTCCGTGGCTCGGCGATCACCGGCGCCGGCGTCGCGGACCTCGTCACGGCGATGGCCGAGCTGCTCCCGGCCACCGAGCGGACCGGCGACGGCCCGCTCGCCGCGTCCGTGTTCAAGATCGACCGCGGCCGCGCCGGGGAGAAGGTCGCCTACGCCCGGCTGCGCTCCGGCTCACTGGCGCCGCGGCAGCGGATTTCCTTCTACCGCGGCGAAACCGAGCTGTCCGGCCGCGTCTCGGCGATCGAGGTCGCCGGGGACGACGTGGCGCTCGCGGGTGACGTCGCCCGGGTGCGCGGATTGCGCGACGTCCGCATCGGCGACCGGCTCGGCTCCCCCGGCGACAGCCGCGAAGGCGTGTTCGCGCCGCCGAGCCTGGAGAGCGTGGTGCGGCGGGTCCGGCCCGAGCAGGCCTCGGCCCTGTTCACCGCGTTGACCCGACTGTCCGAAGAGGACCCGCTGATCGACGTCCGGCGCCGCGGCCACAACATCTCCGTGCGGCTCTACGGCGAGGTGCAGAAGCAGGTGCTGCGCTCGATGCTGGCCGAGGGCGCCGGGATCGATGTCGAGTTCGAGCCGACGAGCACCCTGTACGTCGAGAAGCCGGTCGGCTGCGGCGAGGCGGTCGAGGAGCTGGATACGGAGCAGCGGCTGTACTTCTTCGCGACGGTCGGGCTGCGGGTGGCGCCCGGTCCCGGCGTCACGTTCGGCCTGTCGGTCCAGCTGGGGTCGCTGCCCCTGGCGTTCCACAAGGCGATCGAGGAGACCGTCCACAGCACGCTCGAACAGGGCCTGTACGGCTGGGAGGTGCTCGACTGCGCCGTCACGCTGACCCACACGGCGTACTTCAGCCCGATCAGCGCCGCGAGCGACTTCCGCAAGATGACACCGCTGGTGCTGATGGCGGCGCTGCAGGAAGCCGGCACCCGGGTGTACGAGCCGGTGCACCGCTTCGAGCTGGAGGTCCCGGCGAACGCCGTCAGCGCGGTGCTGCTCAAGCTCGCGGACCTGCGCGGGATCCCCGGCGAACCGGTGGCCGGGCCGGCGTTGTGCACCCTGCACGGCACCATCCCCGCGGAGCACATCCACGAGTTCGAGCAGGCCCTCCCCGCGCTCACCCAGGGCGAAGGCGTCTTCCTCAGCGAGTTCGACGACTACCGGCCGTACCCCGGGAAACCGCCGACCCGGCCACGGACCGGCGAGAACCCGTTGGACCGCAAGGAATACCTCGCGCAGGTCGCCCGGCGTTAGCGCTTGTGCGCCCAGGCGGCGCCGAAGCAGTACGCGCCGAACGCGGCGAGCCCGAGGGCGACGACGGTCAGCAGCACGGCGCCGAACGGCTGGGCGGCGAGCGTCTTGAGCGCGGCGTCCAGCCCGCCGGCCTTGTTCGGGTCGGCGTTGAACCCCGCGTACGCGAGGAGGATCGCGACGATCGCGAAAACGACACCCTTGGCGAGATAGCCTGCCTGGCCGAGCCGGGTGACCCAGCGCTTGGTCTTGCCCGGCAGGTCGGTCATGTCGAGGTCTTCGAGGAACTTCTTCTTCACACCCTTGACCCCGGCGGCGATCGCCACACCGAGGACGGCCGCGGCGGCGATGACCACCAGCGCCGGCCCGAACGGCAGCTGGAGGAGCTTGGCCGTGAACTCCTGCTGGGTCTGGTTGCCCGACCCGCCCCCGCCGCTGCCGGTGGCGATCCGGAAGGCGGTGAAGCCGAGCGCGATCACCACGACCCCGCGCGCGCCGGCGCCGATCCGCTTGCGCGTCCGCTTCCCGCCGCTGACCCACGTGTAACCGACGGCGGCCATCATGAACTGCCACAAGCCGAAGAGCACCAACCCGAGGGCGAGCACCCAGAGCAGGACCTGCCCGAACGCCGTCGAGCCGATCTCCTGCAGCGCGCCCTTCTGGTCGGCCTGCTCACCGCCGCCGAAGGCGACCTGGAAGGCGAGGTAGGCCAGGACGAGGTGGACCAGGCCGTAACAGGCCATGCCGATCCGGCCGAGGAGCTGGGCGGTATCGGTCTTTTCGCCTCTTCGGGCCGTCGACTCGGTCCGGTTCACGCCTGCAGATGTCCGGTTCATACCTTGCGGGTACCCACCTGCGGCGCCGATCGATTGGGCCATGCGGCGCAATCCCCGGCCGCGCCGGGGCGATCCGGTCATGGATGTGCGACCGGCCGGCTACCGGCCGGAGTCGGCGCGGCTTCAGGCGGGGCGGCGCCGCACTTCGTCGAGGCGGGTCCAGCCGCCGTTGACGGCGAGCACCGTCAGGACCTGCTCCGCCTGCTCGGCGAACCGCGAGAGGTCTTCGTGCAACAGCGCGGCGCGTTCGCTGTCGAGCTGGTCGAAGTCGTCGAACCACAGCCCGATCGCCGAGCCTGCCGTGACGACGAGCCCCTGCACCAGGCGCAGGAACCCGGCCGACGGCTTAGGGGTGGCTTCGCGGTAGGACGTCTCGATTTCGTCGCACGCGGCCAGGAGGTCCCGCAGCTGCCGGACGGCACCGGCCGGCGTGCCGTCCCAGGCGGCCGTCGGCCAGGCGCGGTCGGACAGCTCGAGCCACAGCCGCCAGCCGGCGACCAGCTCGGCTTCGTCGTGGGGCGTCCAGGACGCCGGAACCGGCCAATACATGCTTCGAGCGTGACACCGCCGGAGCGGAAATCCGCCCCGGCGGTGGGTTATGTCTCATGTGGCGAAGCTCAGCTGATCACCGGCGGCACCGGCACACAGGGCGGCGTCTTCGCGTGTGCCGGGTCGAGCGCGTTGAGCACCAGCCCCTGGGCGACGGGGTCGTAGGTGATGCCGAGGTGGTCGGTGAAGTCGAGCCCGCAGACGTTCTGCAGCAGGATGTTCTTCACGTTCGGCGCGGCCGGCAGGAACGCGCTGGTGTACGGCGTCACGACGTCGTCGTAGCGGGTCTGGATGACGGTGTACTGGATGCCGGGCACGGTCTCGCCGCCGGCATTGAGCTCGGTGAGGAAGTCCGAGCCGACGGCCTGTTCGTTGCAGGCCTGGCAGACGGTCCCGAGCGCGGCCGGCACCCCGGGGATCATCTCGAGGGTGCTGAGCAGGCCGAAGAGGTCGGTCCCGTGGTTGGACGGCGACAGCCCGACGAGCCGGCTGATCTTGTCCGCGCCGCCGAGGTACTTGATCCAGTACCGGATGTTCATCCCACCCTGCGAGTGCCCGACGACGTCGAGCTTTTTGGCCCCGGTCGCCTGCAGGATCTTGTCCCCGAAGGCGGCAAGCGCTTTCGTGGTGTCGACGATCGGCCCGACGGTCTGCAGGAAGGTGCCGGGCGTGCCACCGAAGTTGCCGGCGAAGACGCAGTAACCGGCGTTGGCGAGCTTCTGGGAGAGGTTCGCCCAGTTCTCGTAGGCGTTGGCGGTGGTCCCGTTGGAGAGCAGGACGGGGTTGGGGTGCTGCTCACTCGGCTTGCAGTTCCAGTCATTGGTCCCCGGCGGCGCGATGGTGGGCGCCCCGAGCGAGTAGAGGGCCGCCGTGAGGATGTTGGGCTGCACGGGCCCGGTGCGTTCCTTCTCGGCCGCTTGTCCGGTACCCGCCCCGAGTGCCAGCGCCGCCACCGTAGCGACGGCCGCCGTGAGCCACCTGCGCGTCGTTGCGCCCATCCGTTTCACCTCTCTGTGAACCGATGGTGATCCGCGTCACCAAATACTTAACGCGCGGGTAACTTGTTCGGACACTCCCCCTGGTGAGTGATTTTCTCTCGGCGCTTGACCTGCTACGAGTGACACGAGATGGCCTGAGTGCCACTCACCGAGATGACAAAAACTTCGACGACGAGGCTCAAGCTCAACCGGGCCCGGAAACGCGGAACGCCCCCGGCGTGGTGCGTGCCGGGGGCGTTCAGGTTCGTCGGAGATCAGCCCTTGAGCAGGGCCCGAGCCATGACGACCTTCTGGATCTGGTTCGTGCCTTCGTAGATCTGCGTGATCTTCGCGTCACGCATCATCCGCTCCACCGGGAAGTCACGGGTGTACCCCGCACCACCGAACAGCTGGACGGCGTCGGTCGTCACCTCCATCGCGATGTCCGACGCGTACATCTTCGCGGCCGAAGCCATGAACCCGGCACGCTTGTCGCCGCGCTCCGAAGCCGCCGCCGAGGCGTACACCAGGTGCCGGGCAGCCTCGATCTTCGTTCCCATGTCGGCCAGCATGAACTGGACACCCTGGAACTCGGCGATCGACTTGCCGAACTGCTTGCGGTCCTTCACGTACGCCACCGCCGCGTCGAGCGCGCCCTGGGCGATGCCCAGTGCCTGTGCGCCGATCGTCGGGCGGGTGTGGTCGAGCGTGCGCAGCGCCGTCTTCAGGCCGGTGCCGGGCTCGCCGATGATGCGGTCCTCGGGGATCGTGCAGTTCTCGAAGTAGATCTCGCGGGTCGGCGAGCCCTTGATGCCGAGCTTCTTCTCCTTCGGGCCGACCGAGAAGCCCGGGTCGTCCTTGTGCACGACGAACGCCGAGATGCCGTTGGCCTTCTTCTCCGCGTCCGGGTCGGTCACGGCCATCACCGTGTACCAGGACGACTCGCCCGCGTTGGTGATCCAGCACTTGGTGCCGTTGAGGACCCAGTGGTCACCGTCGAGCCGGGCGCGCGTGCGCATCGACGCGGTGTCTGAGCCGGCCTCGCGCTCTGAAAGCGCGTACGACGCCGAGGCCTCGCCCGACGCGATGGAGGGCAGCACCAGCTTCTTCACGCTCTCCGAGCCCGACAGGATGATCGGCTGGGTGCCCAGCTTGTTCACCGCGGGGATCAGCGACGCCGACGCGTCGACGCGGGCGACCTCTTCGATGACGATGCAGGCGCCGACGGCGTCCGCGCCCTGGCCGTCGTACTCCTCGCCGATGTGGACGGCGTTGAAGCCCGACTTGACCAGCGCGTTGTACGCCTCGACGGGGTAGCGCTCGTTCTCGTCGACCTCGGCCGCGTACGGCGCGATCTCCTTCTCGGACAGAGCCCGGACCGCGGCCCGCAGCTCCTCGTGCTCTTCGGCAAGCTGGTACAGGCCGTCGGTCACTTCCGGTCACCTTCTCTACGACGTCGGGAGGGTTCCGTCGATGTTAGCGCTCGTTCACTGACAACGTCCGCCGTCATCCTTGTGTCGTTGACCGCAGAACTCGTACCTTCGAGTGATGCCGCTCACCGCGCCGACGACGCCGCCCGGTTTGCCCGCCTCCCTCGACTACCCCGAAGTCCCGGCCGGATCGATCCTCGCCGCGGGCGCCGCCCGCTGGGGCGACCGGACCGCTTTCGCCCAGGACGGCCACAGCCTCACCTTCACCGAGACCTACCGGGCCGCCTGCCGGTTCGCCAACGCCCTGCGTGAACGCGGCATCGGCCGCGGCGACGTCGTGGCCCTGCACCTGCCGAACTGCCTGGCCTTCCCGGTCGCCTACTACGGCACGCTCCTCGCCGGGGCCACCTTCAGCCCGACGAACCCGCTGCTCCCGCCGGACGACCTCGCGTTCCAGCTCGCCGACTGCGAGGCCGCGGCGGTCGTGACGTTCGGGCCGGTGGCGGGCGCACTGGCGAGCGTCGCGGACCGGATCCCGGCGAAGTTCACCGTCGTCGTCGCCCCGGCGGGCGACCTGCTCGAGGACCAGGTCGAGTTCGAGGCGTTCCACGCCGGGCAGCCGGAGACGCGTCCCGAAGCCGGCACGGACATCCACGAAGACCTCGCGCACCTCGCCTACACCGGCGGCACCACCGGCCGGTCGAAGGGTGTGCGGCTCACCCATCGCAACGTCGTGGTCAACACGCTCCAGCACGTGTGCTGGGGCACCGGCTCGGTTCCCGTGCTGGACGCGGACGGCGAGATCACGATCGACCAGATCGGCAGCGAGGAGGAGTGGCCGTCGCGGCTCGGCACCGGCGTCGCGATCAACCTGACACCGTGGTTCCACGCGATGGGCATCATCGGCGGGATGAACGCGGCGGTGATCGCCGGCACGACGACCGTGCTCCACGCGCGCTTCGACCCGGCCGCCTACATCGCCGACGCCGAGCGGCTGCGGGTCACCGGCCTCGGTGGCGCGCCCGCGCTGTTCGCCGCCCTGCTCGCGACGCCGTCCTTCCACACCGCGGACCTCTCGTCGGTGCGGTCGATCGGCTCCGGCGCGGCGCCGATGAACCACACGATGATCAACGCGCTGCGCGAGCGCTTCCCCGGCGTGGTCGTCGCCGAGGGGTACGGCCTCACCGAAGCGACGATGGGCGCGGTGATCTCCCCGACGTACCGCTCGGGCACTCGCAAGGTCGGCTCGGTGGGCGTCCCGATCTTCGACACCGAGGTCAAGGTCGTCCCCGCCGAGGGCGGCGAGGACCCGGTGCCGGCCGGTGAGCGCGGCGAGGTCTGCCTGCGTGGCCCGCAGATCATGCAGGGCTACCGCAACCGCCCGGAGGAGACAGCGGCCGCACTGGTCGACGGCTGGCTCCACACCGGCGACATCGGCATCCTCGACGAGGACGGTTACCTGTCCATCGTGGACCGCAAGAAGGACATGCTGCTGTACAAGGGTTACAACGTCTTCCCGCGCGAGCTCGAGGAGCTGCTGATCACGATGCCGGGCGTCGCGGCGGCCGCGGTGGTGGGCCGCCCGGACACCGAGGTCGGCGAGCTGCCGGTGGCGTTCGTGGTGCCGCACGGCGAACTGGACGCGGACGAGCTGATGGCCGCGGTCAACGACAAAGTGGTGCCGTACAAGCGGTTGCGGGAGATCCACGTCGTGGAGCAGATCCCGGTGTCGGCGGCGGGGAAGGTGCTGAAGCGGGAGCTGCGGGACCGGTTGTCAGGCTAGGCGGTCGCCGGCCAGGAGGGTGCCCGCTTGCTTCACGTGCCGGAGCAGCGGGGACACCTCCATGCTCTGCAGGCCAGGTAGCGCGCCGACGCGGTCCGACGTGAGCTCGAACAGTTCGTCCAGGTCGCGGCAGTGCGCGACCGCGTGGAGGTTGTGCGGGCCGGACACCGCTGCGGCGAAGGCGATCTGGGGCAGCTGTGCCAGGGCGCGCCCGGCGGTCTTGACCGCCGACGGGTGCACGCGGAGCCAGAGGTTCGCCCCGGCGCGGTAGCCCAGCGCCGTCGCGGCGATCTCCACGTCGATGTGGACGACGCGCCGGTCGAGCAGCGTCTGCAGGCGGCGTGCCGCGCGGCCGGGCGTGAGGTCTGCCGCGGCGGCGAGGTCGACCAGGCCCGCACGGCCGTCTTCGGCGAGCACGGCGAGCAGCTTCTCGTCTTCGGGCGTGAGGTGCACCGGGTCGCGGGCCACGACCGGAGCTTCCGTGAACGGCGCGCCGTCGTTCCCCAGCGCGGACTCCTGCTCCGACGTCAGGATGCCGCGCAGGGCGGCCCAGTAGTGACCGCGGCCGCCGAGGAACTGGCGCAGCATCGCGGACGCGTTGATGTCCAGCACGGCCGCCGTGCGCGGGAGCTGCCGGCCGAGGAGGTCGTCGCGCTCGTCCTGGGTCCGCGACCGGACCGCGCAGGTGATCTCGGAGCCCGCGGCGCAGAGCGCCACCCAGCTGACGTCTTCGCGCTTCGCGAGCGCGTCGGCCATCGCCGCAACACTGCCGGGACGGCAGCGCAGCCGCACCAGCCACTTGCTCTGCCCCAGCGCCCCCGGATCGACGATGCCGGCAACGCGGACGACACCGTCGGCGCGCAGCCGGCGGTACCGCCGCCCGACGGCGGCTTCGGTGAGCCCCAGCGCACCCGCGATCGAGGCGAACGAGGCTCGCGGAGCGACCTGGAGTGCACGAATGACACGCACATCGTCGGGCAGCAAATCATCGGATTCAGCCATGCGCGCTCCCTTCATCGAGGCATTCTCGCAAATCAGCCTCCTGAACGTGCTCCGAAGGAGCTGCCGGGAGAAGACTCGGAAGTGACCTTCGAACCAGGAGATGACCCATGACAGCAAGCACCCCGCCCGGGACCGCCCTCATCGTCGGCGCGTCCCGCGGCCTCGGCCACGCGATCACCGCCGAACTCTTCGAGCGGGGGTGACACGTCATCGGCACGGTCCGCGACCCGGCCGCCCGAACACCCCTGCACGACCTGGCGGACCGGTCGGCCGGGCACGTCGAGGTCGAGCACCTCGACATCACCGAGCCCGGTCAGCTGGCGCCGCTGCACGAGCGTCTCGCGCACCGGCAGCTCGACATCCTGTTCGTCAACGCCGGGACCACCAACAACCCGCAGACGCCGATCGGCGACGTCTCGACCGCCGACTTCGTCGACGTGATGGTCACCAACGCGCTCAGCCCGATGCGCGTCATCGAGGCACTTCAGGACCTCGTGCCGCCGGACGGGCTCATCGGGGCGATGTCCTCCGGCCAGGGCAGCGTCACGAACAACACCACCGGCTCGCGCGAGGTCTACCGGGCCAGCAAGGCCGCGCTGAACATGTTCATGCGCAGCTTCGCGGCCCGGCCGGCCGAGCACGAGCGCGCGCTCGTGGTCATTGCGCCCGGCTGGATTCGCACCGCCCTGGGCGGCCCGGACGCGCCGTTCACCATCGAAGAGGCCGTGCCGCTGGTCGTCGACGTCCTGCTGGCCAAGAGGGGCAAGCCCGGGATCGAGTTCTTGGACCGCACCGGCGAGACGGTGCCCTGGTGACCCGCTAGTGGCCCGTCTTCTCGCGCAGCGCCGCGTCCTTGTCCAGGACCAGCTTCTCCAGGTCACGCTGGAACGCCGCCATCTTCGAGCGCAGTCCTTCGTCCGACGCCGCCAGGATGCGGACCGCCAGCAGGCCCGCGTTGCGCGCGCCGCCCACCGAGACCGTCGCCACCGGGACGCCCGCCGGCATCTGGACGATCGACAGCAGCGAGTCCATCCCGTCCAGGTACTTCAGCGGCACCGGGACGCCGATCACCGGCAGCACCGTCGCCGACGCCACCATGCCCGGCAGGTGGGCCGCGCCGCCCGCGCCCGCGATGATCACGCGGATGCCCCGCGCCACCGCCGACGTCGCGTAGTCCAGCATCCGCTGGGGCGTGCGGTGCGCCGAGTAGACGCCGACCTCGTACTCGACGCCGAACTCGTCCAGCGCCGCGCCGGCCGCCTCCAGCACCGGCCAGTCCGAGTCGCTGCCCATGATCACGCCCACCTGCGGCGCCATAGCTGATCTCCTAGTGAATCTCGTAGCCGTCGAGCCAGACGGCGTGGGACAGCCAGTGCGCCGACAGCAGCGCGCGGTTGCGCAGGTCGTCCATGCGCTCGCCGGTGAAGTTGACGTGCCCGAGCTTGCGACCGGGCCGCTCCTGCTTGCCGTAGAGGTGCACCCGCGCCTCTGGATACCGCGCGAACAAGTGGTGCAGCCGCTCGTCCGGCCCCATTTCGGGCAGCACCTCAGCGCCCAGCACGTTCGCCATCACACACGCGGGCGCGACCAGGTCCGTCCGGCCCAGCGGGTAGTCGAGCACCGCACGCAGGTGCTGCTCGAACTGCGACGTGCGCGCGCCGTCCATGGTCCAGTGCCCGGAGTTGTGCGGGCGCATCGCGAGCTCGTTCACCAGCAGCCCGGAGTCGGTCTCGAACAGCTCGACCGCGAGCAGGCCCGTGACGTCCAGTGTGGACGCGACCCGCAGCGCCAGGTCCTGCGCCTCGTGCACGCGGTCCGGCGAGAGTCCCGGCGCCGGGGCCAGCACCTCGGTGTTGATGCCACCCTGCTGCACCGTCTCGACGACCGGGTACGCCGCACCTTGGCCGAAGGGCGAGCGGGCGACGAGCGCGGCCAGCTCCCGCCGCATCACCACCTTCTCCTCGACCAGCAGCGGTGTGCCCGCTTCGAGCAGCTCCGGCACGGTCTCGCGAGCCTGCTGCGCGGTGTCGAGCATCCAGACGCCGCGGCCGTCGTAACCGCCGCTCGACGCCTTGAGCACGACCGGCCAGCCGTGCTCGCCGCCGAACTTCACCACGTCGTCCACAGTGGATACTTCGGCGAAGGCGGGACCCGGCACGCCGAGGCCGGCCATCATTTCGCGCATCACCAGCTTGTTCTGCGCGAAGCCCAGTGCCGACGGCGCCGGGCGGATGACGAAGCCCTCCATCGCCAGCGTCAGCAGGTGCTCACCCGGCACGTGCTCGTGGTCGAACGTGAGCACGTCGACCGACGACGCGAACTTCCGCAGCGCCTCGAGGTCGGTGTGGTGCCCCAGCGTGACGTCGCCCGCGACGAGCCCCGCCGCTTCGTTCTCCCCCGCGGCGAGCACGCGCAGGGACTGGCCGAGGGAAATCGCCGCCTGGTGGGTCATCCGGGCCAGCTGCCCGCCGCCCACCATGCCCACGACGGGCAGACCGGTGTGTTTGTCCATAGCCCGCTCAGCCTACTGTGTCGACTTTTGCCAATCCGGCTGGCAGCCACGGCGGAACAGGCGCCGGTGAGCGGGCACGGTCCGGACCGTGTCCGCCTCCTTTCAGCCGGATTGGCAAACTGTCACGACCTGCGGTGACCGCCGGACCAGGCGTAGCTCACGCGCCGCCAGCCCGAGGATCCCGGCCGCCGCCGCGAGCACGTAGACGTTGCCGAGGACCGACCAGCCCAGGCCCCAGCCGAACTCCGTGTCACCGCCGTTGGGCACCAGCATCACGACCTGCGAAGCGAACAGCACCGTCACCGCCGCCGCGATCCGGCGCCACCCCTTGACCACCAGCAGCGTGATCAACGGCACCGCCCAGACCCAGTGGTGCGACCACGACACCGGCGACAGCAGCAGGCCGTAGAACGCGGTCACGAGCAACGCGCCCGCGTCCTCACCGCGCCGGTGCAGCCGCACGACCACCCACACCGCCGGCACGGCCAGCACCGCCGCCACCCCGACCGCCACCGCCAGCGACCAGGGCGCGAGGTGGGTGGCCCGGTTGACCAGCCCGTTGAGCGACTGGTTGAAGATCCAGTGCACCGACCCGACCCGGGTCGGGTCGGTCGCCGAATCCCGCCAGAACCGCGCCGCGTCGACCGGGATGACCGCGAACATCACCGCTTCGAGCACCACGAACGTGCCCAGCGCGCGCAGCCCGTCCTTCCACCGGCCGGTGAAGAACAGGTGCGGCACGAAGATCAGCGGGGTCAGCTTGATCGCCGCCGCCACGCCGATCAGGACACCCGCCCAACGCGACCCGCGCGCCGAGAGCACCAGGACGTCCAGCACCACGAACGCCATCAGTATCAAGTTGATCTGGCCCAGGAACAGTGTCTTCCACACCGGCTCCAGCGCCAGAGCGATGGCCGTTCCCGCCGGCAGCGCCCACCAGCTTTTCACCCAAAGCTGCTGGGAACGCCCCGGCGACGACAGCACCACCGTGATCACGACCATAAGGGCGACCACCGACAAAAACGCGAGCACGCCCCAGACCAGGCCGGATGGCACCAGGGTGAGCGGCAGGAACAGCGGCGCCGCGGCCGGGGTGTAGGTGAACGGCAGCCGCACCCAGTCCGGCAGCGCGGTCAGCACGTCCCGCGTGTAGAGCGGGTCGCCGTGGACCAGCGTCAGCGCGCCGGCGCGGTAGACCGCGCTGTCCGCGCCCAGGTGCCAGCCGGCCAGCCAGCCGACCACGCCGAAACCGAGGACGAGCAGCGCGATCCCCCCGGCGAGAACCCGGCCGGTGCGGACCTCAGCCGCCGGTCGCGACGTCGACATGCTCGTCCGAAGCGGCTTTCTTCCGGGCCCGCCGCTGCAGGCCCCAGCGCAGGATCAGCGCCGCGGCCAGCACCACCGGCATCAGGATGTAGGCGTCCCCGAGGATGTTCTGCCACACCTTCCAGTGCAGCTCGACGTTGCGGCCGTTGGGCAAGATCAGCAGCACGCAGCTGAGGAACACGAACGCCACCGCGAACGTCCCGACCCAGCGCTTCCACGCCGTCGCCGGGGTGGTCTTCGGCAGCCGCGACACCAGCAGCACGATCAGCGGGACCACCCAGACCCAGTGGTGGGTCCACGAGATCGGCGAGATCAGCAGCGTCCAGAACGCGGTGACCAGCACCGCGGCCAGCGTCTGGCCCTTGCGGTGGAACCGCATGAGCAGCCACAGCGCCGGGATGGCGAGCAGGAAGCCGATGCCCATCGCGGCCTTCGACGCCCACGGCGCGAGGTCGGTGGCCCGGTTCATCAGCGCGTTGAGCGACTGGTTGCCCGCCCAGTGCACCGGCCCGATCCGGCCGGTGTCCGGCAGCGTGACGGTCCAGTACTTGGCCGCGTCGTGCGCGTTGATCAGGAACATCAGGCCCTGGAGCACGACGAACGTCGCGAGCCCGCGCAGTGCGTCCTTGCGGCGGCCGGTGATGAACAGGTGCCCGAGGAACACCAGCGGCGTGAGCTTGATAGCCGCCGCGACGCCGACCAGCACGCCGCCCCAGCGGCTCCCCCGGGCGCCGATGACCAGCATGTCCAGCAGGATCATGGCCATCAGGATCAGGTTGATCTGGCCGAGGAAGATCGTCCGCCACACCGGCTCGAGGCCGAGGAAGACCAGGAAGAACACGATGGTCGAGCGGGCGGGCGAGGCCCACCAGCGCGGCCCGTCGTCGGCCGGGCGGGGCAGGGCGCCGATCGCGATCCGGATCGACAGGGCCATCGCGCCGAGCGAAACGGCGGTGATCAGGCCCCAGGAGATCTGCGTCGGGAACGCCGCGAGCGGGACGAAGATGAGCGCGGCCGTCGGTGGGTAGGTGAACGGCAGCAGCGCCCACCACGGCTCGTTGGCGAGGGTGTTGGCGTCGTAGAGCGAGTCGCCGTGCAGCAGCGTCAGCGCGCCGGCCCGGTAGACCGCGCTGTCGACGCCGAGGACCCAGTCGTGCTGCCAGCCCCAGATGCCGTACCCGATCGCGACCAGCGGGATCACCGACAGGATCAGGATCGACCGCGGGCGGACGGACAGCCGGGCGAGTGACTTGCGCAGGGCCAACCGGTGCTGGGATCTGGCCGCGACTTCGCCGTCGACGTCGGTGGGTACGGTCCGGGTCACCGCACCAGGAAATCATGACCGGCCCGATCCAGGTCAGAAGGGTCCGCACGAACCGGACTTTTCGGATGTACTACGCCCGCGCGAGGCGCGCCAGCAGGTCACAGGCCAGTTCGTGGGTAGCGGGCAGCCGCACGGCGGAGACGCGGGGCCGGCCGGCGTCCGCCAGCTGGCTGTCGACCGACAACCGCTCGTGCAACGCCCTTCGCAGCGCGACGCCGTGCGAGGCGACTCCGTCGTCCTTCGAGACCAGGGCGGCGACGACCGACGGCCCGAGCGAAGCGACGCTCTGCCCGCTGTCGAACACCGCCCGCAGCGCGTCCGCGACCAGGATCATCCCGGTCAGCCGCGGGAACCCGGCGACCGTGCGGAGGTCGAGAGAGACGACCAGCAGCACGTGGTCCTCCGCGGCCGGCCGCTCACGCGCGGCGGCGGCGCCGTAGACCTCGACGAGCCGGGTGCGCAGGTAGGCGGCCGAGGGCAGGCCGGTCAGCGGGTCGGTGACCTCGGTGTGCACGAGCTGGTCGGTGGCGACGTCGGCCCAGGCCAGCGCCGTCGTGCGGAGGAGCCGGGACGGCGTCGCGTCGACGTCGGGTGAGACGAACCCGTCCCCGCCGTCGAGGACGGCGTGCAGCGCGGCCAGATCGGCGAGGGTTTCGGCGAGCCCCGCCCCGGCCGCCGCCCGTGCCCTGGCCAGTCCGGCCAACGCCGTTTCGGCGGCCTCGACGCGGCCCTTGGCCAGCACGGCCGCGCAGACGGCGTCGACCTCGGGCAGGGCCCAGTCGCTCGGGAACCGCCAGCCCGCGGCCAGGCTGGCGGTGCGCCAGCGCGCACGCAGCGTGCGCAGGGACCGGTCACGCTCGGCGTGGGCGGAGGGCGGGACGTCACCGGAGCCGGATCGCGTACCGGTAGCCGGAAGATCCACTGGCCACCCGCCCTTTCGTCCGGTCCGTGTCGATCTTGGTCGATGCTTCACGGTGAGGACGTACCCCGATGGACGCCGTGACGCGTACTCGCGAGTTTTTGTTCAGAAGGTTTTCCCCGGTGCCGGCCGGGGGTGGGTGATTTTGCTGCGCCGTCGGAGTCAACACCCCCACCACGACGTGACCACCCGGGGAGGGTCAGTCACACTTGTCTCGCGTCCCGGGCTCGCCTGTAATGGCAGGTCCTGGCCCTAGCCGACCGAGGAGTGCCGTGTCCACCGTTCCCGCCGATCTCAGCGGAAAGAGTGACGCCGAGCTGATCGCGGAGGTCCGCGCCGGGGAGATCGCCTCGTACGGCACGCTCTACGAACGTCACACCGGTGCGGCGCACAACCTCGCCCGCCAGCTGGCCCGTTCGAGCTCCGAAGCCGACGACCTGGTGTCCGAAGCCTTCGCGAAAGTGCTCGACACGCTGCGTGGCGGCAAGGGGCCGGACACCGCCTTCCGGGCGTACCTGCTGACTGCGCTGCGTCACACGGCGTACGACCGCACCCGCAAGGAACGCCGCGTCGACCTCAACGAGGACATGACCGACGTCGGCGGCGCCGCGGGCGAAGCGCTGACCGTGCAGTTCTCCGACACCGCCGTCGCGGGGCTCGAGCGGACGATGGCCGCGAAGGCGTTCGCGCGGCTGCCCGAACGCTGGCGCGCGGTGCTCTGGCACACCGAGATCGAGCAGCAGAGCCCGGCCGAGGTCGCGCCGCTGCTGGGCCTGACCGCGAACGGCGTCTCCGCGCTCGCCTACCGCGCCCGCGAAGGGCTCCGGCAGTCGTACCTGCAGGTCCACCTGCAGGAGAACGCCGAAGAACGCTGCCGCGCCTGCGCCGAGCGGCTCGGCGCGTGGACCCGCGACGGGCTGTCCAAGCGGGAACGCGCGCAGGTCGAGAGTCACCTGGACGAGTGCGAGGCCTGCCGCGGGCTGGCCGCGGAGCTCGCCGACGTCAACGGCGGGCTGCGCGCGATCATCGCCCCGATCGTCCTGGGCGGTGCGGCGCTGGGTTACCTCGCCACGATCGGCGCCGCCAAGGCCAGCGCGGCCACCGCCGCGACCGCGGGTGCGGCCGCCGCCGGCGCTGCAGCAGCCGGGGGCAAGGCCGGCGCGGCCGCTGGTGCCGCCGCCGCGGGGCCCCGCCAGTTCGCCGGGGTCGCCGCTTCCGGCACGGCGGTCGTCGCGGCCGTCGTCATCGCGCTCACCGCCGGTGGCGGGACGCAGGACATCCCGGTCGCGGCCCAGGTGCCGCCGCCGGTGGTCCAGCCGGTCCAGCCGCCGGCGCCGAAGCCCCAGCCGCCGGCTCCCCCCGCGCCGCAGCCGCCCGCTCCACCCGCACCGCCCGCGGCCCCGCCCGTCGAGCCCGCTCCGCCACCGGTCGAGCCGCCGGCCCCGGCCCCGCCGCCCGCCCCGGCCCCGCCGGCTCCGGCGCCGCCGTCGGTGTCCGCGACCACCCCGCCGGGCGGGCTCGAGCTGAGCCCCGGCACCGCGATGAACCTGCCGATCACCGTGCGCAACGACGGCGGCAGCCCGTCCGAACCGGTGGCCGCCGCGCTGAACCTGCCCCCGGGCGTGCGCGCGGTCAACTCCGGTGGGGGCGGCGCGCCGATGGCGTTCGCGCAGGACGGCGCGCCGATCTCGGTGAACTGCCCGGGCGGTGAGGGCACGGTCGTCTGCAAGACCGGTGCCGGCCTGCAGCCCGGCCAGAGCGCCACGCTGAACTTCCGGCTGCAGGCCGACGAGGACGCCCAGGGCGGCACGGTGACCGGGTCGGTGACCGCCGGGGTGCAGATCAACGTCGCGGTGAGCGTCAAGGTCACCGTGAAGCTGCCGCCGGAAGCGGTGGTCCTGGAAGCGCAGGGCGACGGGCTCTCGGCGTTCCCCTGGACCCGCAACCCGCTGGTCTACGTACGTGTCCGCAACACCGGCGAGACGACCAAGCCGGTCACGGTCACCTTCGACCACCCGCTGTGGCAGTGGTGGAGCCTGCGCGGCTTCCCGTGCACGCCGACCGACGGTGGCGCGAGCTGCACAACGAAGAGCGCGCTGGCCCCGGGGCAGCACGTCAACCTGTGGGTGCGGCTGAAGGGCCGTCCCGAGGACGGGCGCGTGACGATCAACGCGAAGCTCGGCAAGGCCGCGGCCGCGCCGGTCACCGTGGACTTCGGCTGTTACCACCGCTGGTGCGGCGAAGACCCGCTGCCGTCGACCACGCCGCCGTCGACCACGCCGACCAAGCCCACGAAGCCGACTCCGTCGAAGCCGTCGTCCACCCCGCCGGCGACCACCACGGAAACCAAGCCGACAACCGAACCCCCGACGTCGACGACCACGACGAGCGCACCGCCGCGCCCGACCGGCAAGCCCGGCGACCAGCGGCCGACCGTCACCCCCGAGAACCGATTCGGCTGGCTGACCGGGTAGCGTCCGCGCGGTGCGCGAGCTGCTGAAAAAGCATCGCGAGCTCCTCCGCTTCGCCGTTGTCGGCGGGATCAGCTTCGTGATCACGATGTCCGTCAACTACGGCTTGAAGTTCACCGTGCTGCGGACCCACCCGGTGACGGCGCTGATCGTCGGCGTGCTCGTCGCGACGATCTTCTCCTACGTCGCCAACCGCGAGTGGTCGTTCCGCACCCGCGGCGGCCGGGAGCGGGCGCACGAAGCCGCGTTGTTCTTCCTGATCAGCGGCATCGCGCTGGGCCTGAACGCGCTGCCGCAGTGGTTCTCGCGGTACGTCCTGGACCTGCAGGCGCCGCACCTGTCGCCGTTCGGCGTCGAGGTGGCCGACTTCGTCAGCGGCATCGTCATCGGCACGCTGCTGGGGACGGCGTTCCGCTGGTGGGCGTTCAAGAAATGGGTCTTCCCGGACGAAGCCGCGCGCCCGCGCGAAGAGCTCACCGAAACCGCGCACGATCCGGACATTCCCGGCCGCAAGGCCGCCTGACCACGAGTAAACGGCGTGTGCTTCTAGACTGCACGGTGTGACCGTTGTGGAAACCGTGCTCAAGCGCACGCCGGAACCACTGCGTTCGGTGCTGATCAAGCACCGGGAGCTGCTGAAGTTCGCGATCGTGGGCGGCTCGACGTTCCTGGTCGACAACGGCGTCTGGTACCTGCTGAAGCTCTCGGTGCTGGAGTCGAAGCCGACCACCGCGAAGGCGATCGCGATCATCGTCGCGACGATCGTCTCGTACATCCTCAACCGCGAGTGGTCGTTCCGCACCCGCGGCGGTCGCGAGCGCCACCACGAAGCCGCGCTGTTCTTCGTGATCAGCGGCATCGCCGTGGTGGTGAACCTGATCCCGCTGTACGTCTCGCGGTACGTGATCGACCTCGAAGTCCCGCACGTGACGCGGCTGGTGCAGGAGGTCGCGGACTTCGCGAGCGGGTCGATCATCGGCATGCTGCTGGCGATGTTCTTCCGCTTCTGGGGTTTCAAGAAGTGGGTCTTTCCGGACGAACTGGGGCAGCGGCGGCGGGACGGCGACCAGGTCACCCGCCTGCACTGAGCGAGTTCCGGCCCCGATCACGCGAGTTCCGGCCTCCATCACGCCACTTCCGGCTCCGATCACGTGTGATCGGAGCGGCATCACCCGTGATCGAGCGGGCATCGCGCGTGTCTGCGCGGGCATCACGTGTGATTGAGCGGGCATCAGCCCGATGCCCGCTTCAACACGCGTGATGCCTCCCGGATCACGCGTGATTCCCGGCGGATCTCGCGTGATTGCGGACGTAACTCGCGTGACTGGAGCCGTAACTCGTACTGGCCCGCCCTAAACTACTTGTCTTTTGACATGTAGTTGTCTATGGTCATCTTCGTCAGTGTTCCTTCGTGAGGACGCCGTCCGGGTTCGGCCGGGCGAGCGGGACGATTCGAGGTGGTTTCCGAGCGCGAAGAGGTCGCACCCGTCCGCGGGTGACGATGGAGCCTTTTCCCGACTCGACGGGACGCGTGCCCGAAGCCGCGTCCGCATCTCTCGTCCCTTCTGACGAAACAAGGACCTTTTCTTGAGCACGACTGCGCTGAAACGCGCCCAAAATCCAGCCCTCCTAGGCCTGTTCCTGTCCGTTTTCCTCGCGATGCTCGACGCCCAGGTCGTCGCCACCGCGCTCCCCCGGGTCGCCGCCGAGTTCGGCGGGACCGGGGCCTACGCCTGGGTCACCACCGCCTACCTGCTCGCCGGGAGCGTCACCGCTCCCCTCTACGGCAAGCTCGGTGACGTCGCCGGGCGCAAACGTGTGCTCCTGGCCGCACTCACCCTCTTCCTGCTCGGCTCGCTCGCCTGCGGCCTGGCGCCGTCGGCCACCTTCCTGATCGCCGGGCGGGTGCTGCAGGGCGCCGGCTCCGGAGGGCTCTTCGTCTCCGTCGGCGCTTCGCTCGGCGAAATGTTCACGCCTCGCGAAGGCGCGAAGTACTTCGGGTGGTTCTCGATCTGCTTCGCCGTCGCCTCACTCGCCGGGCCGGTGGTCGGCGGCCTGCTGACCGACGTGGCCGGGTGGCGGTCGATCTTCCTGGTCAACCTGCCGCTCGGCCTGGTCGCCCTCGCCCTGCTCAAGAACCTCGACCTGCCACGACGACGGAGAGAAGCTCCGTTCGACTTCGCCGGTGTGGTCCTGCTGGGCGTGACGATCACCGGGTTCACCCTGCTGACGCCGTGGTCGATCGGCCTCGGCGCGGCAGCGGCCGTCGCGTTCGTCCTGATCGAACGCAGGGCAGAAGCGCCCGTGCTGCCACTACGTCTCTTCAGAGACCGCACGTTCACCGTGTCCGTCGTGCTCAGCGTGCTCGCCGGGTTCGCCTTCCTCGGCTCGATCAACTACGTCGCGGTCTTCCTGCAGGCCGACGCCGGTCCGGCGGAAGGCGGGCTGCGGCTGGTGCCGATGACGATCGCCGTCGCGGTCTCGTCCGCCGTCGCGAGCCGGGTCATCACCCGCACCGGCGCCTACCGCTGGGCACCACGGCTCAGCATGACGCTCGGCCTGCTCGCGGTCCTCGGCCTCACGATGCTGGACGAGCACAGCCCGCTGCAGGTCGTCCTCGGCTGCCTGGTCGTCTTCGGGCTCGCGGCCGGGCTCAACCTGCAGGTGCTCGCGATGGCCACGCAGAACACCGCGCCATCTGCGGACCGTGGCGCGGTTGCCGCCGCGGTCAACCTCGCCCGCGCGCTCGGTTCCGGGCTCGGCCCGGTCGCGCTCGGGTTCGCCTACAACGCCGGTACCCACGGCGTGTTCCTCAGCCTGCTGCCCGTGCTCGCGCTCGCCGTCGTCACGGCCTTCGCACTCCCGCACGTACCCCTCCGCGAAAAAGGAGAATCCCGATGATCTTCGTCCTCGGCGCCACCGGCAAGGTCGGCCGCGCCCTCGTCCCCGCCCTGCTCGACACCGGCGCCGCCGTCCGCGCCCTGACCCGCGACCCGGACCACGCGCGCATCGACCCGCGGGCCGAAGTCGTCCGGGGTGACCTCGACACCGCCGACCTGCCCGCACTGCTCGACGGCGCGGACCGCGTGTTCGTGCTGACCCAGGGCCACAGCGCCGACCGCGAACAAGCGGTCGCCCAGGCCGCCGCTCGCGCCGGCGCCACCCACCTCGTCAAGCTGTCCACCACGGGTGTCCACTTCGGACAGAACGACGTGATCACCCGCGCCCACGCCGAAGCCGAGCAGGCGATCCGCGAAGCCGGTCCCGCGTGGACGATCCTGCGGCCCGGCGCGTTCATGGACAACCGGTTCGCGTGGCTCGGTTCGGTCCGCGAGGAAAACGCTGTGTACGCGCCCGACACCGACCCGGCGTCCGCGCTGGTCCACGTCCGGGACATCGCCGCGGTCGCGACGCTCGCCCTCACGACGTCCGGCCACGAAGGTGCGACGTATGAGCTCACCGGCGGCGAAGCCCTCACCACCGGGCAGCAGGTGGCGATCCTGGCCGAAGCGCTCGGCCGGCCGATCAAATATGTCGAAGAACCCGAAAGTGCCGCTCGTGACCGCATGATCCGGATGCACGGCTGGCCCGCGAAGGCCGTCGACGGTCTTTTCGCCCTCAAGCGTGAGTCCGCCGGCCACGAGCACGTCGTCTTCGACACCGTCGAACGGCTGCTCGGCCGGCCGCCGCTGACCTTCGCGAATTGGGCGCGTGAGAATGCGGCCGCGTTCACCTACCATTACCGGGGGTGACGGCGGGGAGGTGACCGGATGGCCGACGGCCTGCGTGTCCTCGTCGTGGACGACCATCCCCTGTTCCGGTTCGGCGTCTCCACGCTGCTCGACGCCGAAGCCGGGATCGAGGTGGTCGGCGAGGCCTCGACCGGTGTCAACGCCGTCGAAGCCGCGGCCGCGCTGCGGCCCGGCGTGGTGGTCATGGACCTCCACCTGCCCGACCTCTCCGGAATCCAGGCGACCCGGCACATCGTGACCGCGAGCCCGGACACCGGCGTGCTGATGCTGACGATGGCCGACGAAAGCGAGTCGGTCTTCGCGGCGATGCGCGCCGGTGCCCGGGGTTACCTGCTCAAGGACGCCGAGCCGGACGAGATCATCCGCGCCGTCCGGGCGGTCGCCCGGCGGGAGGCCATCTTCGGCCCCGACATCGCGAACCGCGTGCTCGCCTTCTTCAACCAGCCGACGGCCAGCGAACCGGTGTTCCCGGAGCTGACCGGACGCGAGCGTGAGGTCCTGTCCCTGATCGCGGCCGGGCACAGCAACTCCGTCATCGCGACGACGCTGTGCCTGAGCCCCAAAACGGTGCGCAACCACATCTCGAACGTCTTCGCCAAGCTCCACGTCGCCGACCGGGCCGAGGCGATCGTCCGGGCCAGGGACGCCGGGCTCGGGCGGTCCTGAGGGCACCCCTCCGGGCAACATCGGGACGCCGGTCCCATGCGCCCGGGACACCCCGGCGGGCAGGCTGGAGGCCTGCACCGTTCGAGGGGGATGGGTGACGATGTTCGAATCCGACAGGACGCCGGTGGTGGTCCGGGCCACCGACCCGATCCTGCACAACGGCGTCTGCATGGCGCTGCGTTCGCGTGACGAGGTCCGGGTGGTGGACGCGGAGTCCGCCGACCCGGGCATGGTCGCGCTGCTGGTCACCGACCGGCTCGACGAGCCGATGACCCGGCTGCTGTCCGCGCTCCACCACCAGGGCTTCACCCGCATCGTGCTGGTCGCGGGCGAGGTCGACGACAACGAGATCCTCAACGCCGTCGAGCACGGCGTCTGCGCGGTCGCCCGCCGCGCCGATGCCGGGCCAGAGGTGCTCGTCCGGCTGGTCAAGGCCGCCGCGGCCGGGGAGGGGGCCTTGCCGCCCGACCTCCTCGGCCGGCTGCTGAACCGGGTTTCCCGCCTGCAGCGCCAGGTGCTCCAGCCGCGCGGCCTGCACCTGGGCGGCATGAGCAACCGGGAAACCGAAGTGCTCCGGCTCGTCGCGGCGGGATATTCAACGCAGGAGATCGCCGATCAGCTGTGCTACTCGCAGCGGACGGTGAAGAGCATCCTGCACGACGTGACCAACCGGTTCCAGCTGCGCAACCGTTCGCACGCGGTTGCGTACGCCCTGCGTGAAGGGCTGATCTGACCAAGGATCGCCCAGCCGGCCTGCAGACCGGCCTGGGCATGCCTGCGCGAGCCGGGTTCGTCCTGCAGGTCATGGCCGAGCCCGGCTAGCTACTTGTCAAGTGCGTGCACCGCGGTGATCCCGGCGAGCACCAGGTCGACGCCGGCGAGGAACTGCTCGCGGTCGTCGTGGTCGCGCACCTGCTTCGCGAGGGCCCGCGTGATCGGGTAGTCGTCGGGGTCGAGCCCTTCCCACGCCTTCGACACGGTGTCGAGGAACCCGGCCCGGTCGATCCCGGGGCCGAGCGCGCGGGCGTTCGCGGTGTTGGCGGCGTTCTGGCCGGCGGCGCCGAGGATGTAGTGCACCAGCGCCGAGCCCGCGGTGAACAGGCTGTCCTCGGGGACTCCCAGCGCGCGGACCTGGCGGCCGACACTTTCGAAGATCCGCGGCGCCACCGCTCCCCAGGGGCTGCGCGAAAACTGCGCCGAGAGCTGCGTGGCGAGCCACGGGTGGTTCTCGATCGCGACGAACAGGTTGAGCGCGACGGCGCGAACCCCCTCCGGCGGCTCCGCGGGCTCGACGGCCAGCGCGGCGGCGACCACGGCATCCGTCGCGGCGGCGAGCAGCTCGCCCTTGTTCGCGACGTGCCAGTAGATCGCGCCGGCCCCGGTGGCGAGGCGCTCGGTCAGCACCCGGAACGTCAGCCCGTTCTCGCCCGCCTCGTCGAGCACCTCGACGGCGGCCTCGACGATCCGCTCCCGGGAGAGCGCCTCCGTGCGCCGCGTCCGCGTAACCATGGCTCCATCTTGACATATCTGGAACGCCGTTCCAAGATTGGAACAACGTTCCAGAGAGAGGAGCAGCACCATGCAGACCCCCGTCACGATCATCGGAGCCGGACTCGGCGGCCTCACGCTCGCCCGAGTCCTGCACGTCCACGGCATCTCCACCACGGTTTACGAGGCCGAGCCCTCCCCGACTTCCCGCACGCAGGGCGGGATGCTCGACATCCACGAGCACAACGGCCAGCGCGCGTTGCGGGCCGCCGGCCTGTTCGACGAGTTCCGCGAGCTCGTCCTGGAGGGCCGCGAAGCGACACGAGTCCTCGACCGGCACGGCGCCGTCCTGCTCGACGAACCCGACGACGGCACCGGCGTCCGTCCCGAAGTGCAGCGCGGCGAGCTGCGCGGGCTCCTGCTCGACTCGCTCCCCGAGGGCACCGTCCGGTGGGGCCACAAGGTCACCGGCGTCCGCGCCCTCGGCGAGGGCCGCCACGAAGTGACGTTCGCCGACGGCCGCACCGACGTCACGACCCTGCTCGTCGGCGCGGACGGCGCGTGGTCACGGGTCCGGCCGCTGCTTTCGGACGCGGTGCCCGCCTACGCCGGGACGTCGTTCATCGAGACCTACCTGTTCGACGCCGACAACCGGCACCCGGCCAGCGCGAAGGCCGTCGGCGGCGGCGCGCTGTTCTCGGTCGAACCGGGGAAGGGCATCCTGGCGCACCGCGAGAGCGGCGGGAACCTCCACACCTACGTGATCCTGGCGAAGCCGCAGGACTGGTTCGCCGGAATCGACTTCACCGACACCGCCGCGGCCACCACGCGGATCGTGGCGGAGTTCGAGGGCTGGGCGCCGGAGCTCACCGCGCTGATCACCGACGGCGAGACCGCGCCGGTCCTGCGTCAGCTCAACACGCTGCCGCCCGGGCACCGGTGGGACCGCGCGCCGGGAGTGACCCTGCTCGGCGACGCCGCGCACCTCTCGGTCCCGAACGGTGAAGGCGCCAACTCGGCCATGGAGGACGGCGCCGAGCTCGGTGAGGCCCTCGCCGCGCATCCCGGCGACGTCGAGGCCGCGCTCACCGCCTACGAGCAGACCCTGGTCGCCCGCAGCACCGAAGCGACCACCGAAGCCGTCCGCGACTTCGAGCTGTGCTTCGGCGACAACACGCCCGACAGCCTGATCGGCCTGCTCACCGGAAACGTGCCGGCCTGACTCAGCGGGGCACGCGTTCGGCGGGCCAGCGCACTTCGGGCACGTCGCTGGGCCGCGGGACCTTGAGGAACAGGCTGAACACGGCCGGACGGCGGTTCGACAGCTCGAGGCGGCCGCCGTCGGCTTCGACCAGCGCGCGGGCCAGTGCCAGCCCGACGCCGGTGGAGCCGCCGCCGGAGAAGCCGCGTTCGAAGATGTGCGGGGCGAGTTCGTCCGGCACCCCCGAGCCGGTGTCACTGACCTCGACCACCACGGTGCCCTCGGCGTCACCACGCCGAGCAACCAGGTTGACCGTGCCCGAGCCGTGGCGCAGCGCGTTGTCCAGCAGCACGCCGATGACCTCACGCAGACGACCGGGCGTCGCCCGCGCCATCAGGCCGTCGGCCACGCGCGTCCGAAGGTTGCGGCCCTCCGAGCGAAGCAGCTCTCGCCATTCCTGCGCCATTTGGGGCAGCTGCGTGGGCAGGTCCACCGGTTCCGCGCCGACCTCGCGGGCCGCGCGCGCCGCCGCGAGCAGCTCGTCGAGGGCCTCGGCGAGCCGGTCGGCCTGTTCCTGGGCGGCCTTCGACTCGTCGGCCACCTCGTCGTCCGGGTGCACGGTGAGCGGTTCCAGCCGCAGCTGCAACGCCGTCAGCCGGCTGCGCAGCTGGTGCGAGACGTCGCCGACGAGCTGGCGTTCCCGCTGGACGAGCTGGGCGAGCGCGGTGCCGGACGCGTCCAGCGCCTCGGCGACCATGTCGAGCTCACCAACGCCGTAGCGGCTCGGGTCGGGCCGGAAGTCACCACCGCCGAGCCGGGACGCGCGTTCGGCGACGTGCCGCAGCGGCTTCGCCAGCCGCCGCGCCGTCGCGATCGCCACCACCGCGCCGGTGCCGATCGACAGCAGCACCAGCAGGATGACGACGAGGGTCACCGTGGTCTGCCGCTCGTGCATCGGGCCGGCCGGGACGGCGATCTCGACCTTGCCGTCGCGGGCCAGGTCGGCCGTCTCGGTGACGGTGTCGGGACCGGGACTGTTGCCGTAGCGCTTCTCCTTCTGGCCACTCGCCCGGACGGTCAGCAGCCCGTTCGCCGGGACCGCCGCGCGCACCTGGTCGAGGTCGATCTCCTGGCCGTTGGCGATCTCGGTGTCGAGGATCGCCGCGGCCGCGCGGGCGTTCTCCGCGAGCGTCTCCCGGTAGCTCGACTCGATCTGCCAGCTCGCCACGATGCCCAGCGGGATGCCGAGGACCGCCGCGGTGACCGCGACGGCCAGGAGGATGGCCAGCAGGATGCGACGGCGCACGGTTATTCGGCGTTGAACCGGAAACCGACGCCGCGGACGGTCGCGATCCGCCGTTCGCCGTCGTGGGTCTTGCTGCTGCGGCCGGCGGCCTCGTCGGCGGCGATGGCGAGCTTCCGCCGCAGCCACGACATGTGCATGTCGAGCGTTTTGGACGTCTTCGACTCGAGGTCGTTCCAGACCTCGGCGAGGATCTCGTCGCGGCTGACGACCTGCCCGGCGCGGCTCATCAGGACGCGCAGCAGCTCGAACTCCTTGTTCGCCAGCTGCACCTCGTGCAGGTCGACGGTGACCAGCCGGGCGCCGAGGTCCATCCGCACCCCGCCGGCCTCGAGCACCTCGGGCACCCGGCGGCGCAGCAGCGCGCGGATCCGGGCGAGCAGCTCGGCCAGCCGGAACGGCTTGGCGACGTAGTCGTCGGCCCCCGCGTCCAGGCCGACGACGAAGTCGACCTCGTCGGTGCGGGCGGTGAGCATCAGGACGGGCAGCTCGGTTCCGTTGGCGCGCAGGCGGCGGCAGACCTCCAGGCCGTCCATCCCGGGCAGGCCGAGATCCAGCACGAGCAGGTCGACGCGCTGGGCGGCGGTGGCGTCGAGCACCGAAGGACCGTCGGTGACGACGTGGATCTCGTATCCCTCACGTTCGAGGGCGCGGGAGAGCGGTTCGGCGATGGCCGGATCGTCTTCGGCAAGTAGGACCATGCTCACCTGGTCGACTCTACGGCTCTGAGGCGTGAAACCATCGTGACCGTGCCTGGCTACGGAGATGATCTGGACCTCGCCACCCGGCTGGCGGATGCCGCCGACGCGATCACCACGGCGCGGTTCCGCGCGCTGGACCTGAGGATCGAGCGCAA
Source organism: Amycolatopsis sp. NPDC051758 (assembly GCF_044453095.1). Lineage (NCBI taxonomy): Bacteria > Bacillati > Actinomycetota > Actinomycetes > Pseudonocardiales > Pseudonocardiaceae > Amycolatopsis > Amycolatopsis sp. NPDC051758. The sequence continues at coordinate 269,288 of NZ_JBITCJ010000009.1, forward strand.
GCCCGACCGCACGCCGGTGACCGACGCGGACACCGCGGTCGAGGACGCGATCCGGTCGTTGCTGGCTTCGGAGCGCCCGGACGACGCGGTGCTGGGCGAGGAGCGCGGCGGCTCGGCGGCGACCGGCCGCGCGTGGGTGCTCGACCCGATCGACGGCACCAAGAACTTCCTGCGGGGTGTACCCGTTTGGGCGACCCTGATCGCGTTGGTCGTCGACGGCGACCCGGTGGTGGGCATGATCAGCGCACCGCTGCTGGGCCGCCGTTGGTGGGCCGCCACGGGTTCGGGCACGTTCTCGTCCGACTCGGCCGGCACGCGGCAGCTGTCGGTTTCCGGTGTTTCGTCCCTTTCGGACGCTTATCTGTCCACGACGGACGTGAACTCGTGGCGCGAGCACCACTCGCGCGAGAAGTACCTGGAGCTGGTCGACGCGTGCTGGGAGTCCCGCGCGTTCGGCGACTTCTGGCACCACGTGCTGGTGGCCGAAGGCGCTTTGGACGTCGCGGCGGAGTGCATCGTGAACCCGTGGGACGTTGCGGCGGCGCAGGTGATCGTGACCGAGGCCGGCGGGCGGTTCAGCGATCTCGACGGCGTCGGGCGCTACGACAACGGGAGCGCGTTGTCGACCAACGGCCGCCTGCACGACGAGGCGCTGGCGATCCTCAAGCGCTGACGGGATACGCCGCCTGGCGGGCACTTCTTGACCGGTCTGAACCACCGGTGGTTCACTCCGGGTGCTCGCCGGGTCACCCCTGCTTTCTGACAACGTTGTCAGCCCGGGTAGGCCCGCTCACCCCGGGAGGAAGAGCATGCGCAGAGTCGTCACCGCGGCTTTGGTCATTCCCCTGGTCACCGCCGTGGCCAGCCCCGCACTCGCGGAAACCCAGAGCCGCGACCTCGCCGCCTACGTCAACCCGTTCGTCGGCGCGAAGGCCGGCGGCACCCCCGAGACCAACACCTACGCCGGTGACACCTTCCCCGGCGCCGACGTCCCCTTCGGCATGGTCCAGTGGAGCCCCGACACGCCGCTGCAGCCCAAGCCGCCCACCGGGCAGGGCCGTTACTACGCCCGCGACCGTGACGGCGGTTACGCCTGGGAAGAAAACCGGCTCCGCGGCTTCAGCCTCACCCACTTCAACGGCGCCGGCTGCGGTGGCGCGGCCGGCGACGTCCCGTTCCTGCCGTTCGCCGGCACCATCGGCACCTCGCCCGCCGTCGACGCCACCAAGTACTTCCCCACGTTCAGCCATGCGAACGAATCTGCGTCACCCGGCTACTACAAGGTGAAGACGGACTCCGGCATCACCACCGAGCTGACCGCGACCCAGCGTTCAGGCATGGGCCGCTTCACCTTCCCGAAGAACTCCCCCGCCACGCTGCTCATCGACGTCGCGCAGTCCGCGATGGGCAGTGACGACGCCGCCGTGACGGTCGACCCGGCCAAGCGGACCGTCGAAGGCTGGGTCTCCAGCGGCCACTTCTGCCGCGGCCCCAACACGTACAAGGTCTACTTCTCGGCGTCGTTCGACCAGCCGTTCACGACGTCCGGGACCTGGCAGAACGCCACCGTGACGCCCGGCGGCACCACCGCCCGCGGCAGCGACCTCAGCAAGACGACGTGGGACAAGCAGGTCGTCACCCCCGACGGCGGCTCCGGCGCCTACCTGACCTTCGACCCCGCCAAGCCGGTCCAGGTGCGCGTCGGATTGTCCTATGTGGACGCGGCCGGGGCGAGGCTCAACGCCGCGGCCGAACAGCGCGGCGCTTCCTTCGACACCGTCAAGAACGACGCTCGCCGGACCTGGAACGACCGGCTGAAGCAGATCACCGTCGAAGGCGGCACGGACGCGGCCACCAGGACTTTCTACACCGCGCTCTACCACACGCTTCTGCAGCCGAACGTCTTTCCGATGTGGACGGTCGTTACCCGGGCTTCGACAAGGCGATCCACCGCACCAAACCGGGCCACGCGCAGTACGCCAACTTCTCCGGCTGGGACACCTACCGCGACGAGGTCCAGCTGCTGTCGATGCTCGCCCCGCACGAGGCCGCCGACATGGCGCAGTCGATGCTCAACCAGGCGAACCAGGCGGGCGGGATCTGGGACCGCTGGTCGCAGAACAACGACTTCATGGGCGTGATGGGCGGCGACCCGTACCACTCGATCATCGCCAGCACCTACGCCTTCGGCGCCACGGACTTCGACGCGTCACAAGCGTTGAAGTCGATGGTCAACGGCGCCACCCGCGTCCAGCAGGCGGGCGAACGCGCCCTCGAGCGCCCCGGGCTGTCCGACTACCAGACGCTGGGCTACCACCCCAACAACGTCTCGGACATGCTCGAGGACACGACCGCCGACTTCGGCATCGCGCAGCTGGCCCAGCGGCTCGGCGATCCGAAGACGTACCAGCAGTTCATGACCCGCGCGCAGTACTGGGAGAACGTCTACAACCCGGCCACCGGCTACCTGCAGACGCGGATGCGCGACGGCCAGTTCCTCTCGCCGTTCGATCCCGCCGAGTACCAGGAAATGCGCTACCAGGAAGGGAACGCGGCGCAGTACACATGGATGGTGCCGTACAACGTCCGCGGGCTCTTCGACGCGATGGGCGGCGACGACGCCGTGAAGAAGCGTCTCGACTTCTTCTTCACGAAGCTGAACAGCGACGCCAGTTCGCCGTACGCGTTCATGTCGAACGAGCCGTCGTTCGAGGTGCCGTGGGAGTACGCGTACGCGGGCGCGCCGTCGAAGACGCAGGACATCGTGCGCCGCTCGGCGGAGCTGCTCTTCAAGCCGACCGAGGACGGCCTGCCCGGCAACGACGACCTCGGCGCGACGTCGGCGTGGTACGTCTTCGCGGCGCTCGGCATGTACCCGGAGGCGCCCGGGCGTGCCGAAATGGTGCTGGCCAGCCCGATGTTCCCGAAGATCACACTGACCCGCGCGACCGGGCAGCGGATCACGATCACCGCGCCCGGCGCGTCCAGCTCGGTGAAGTACGTGAACAGCCTGAAGGTGAACGGGAAACCGAGCACCAAGCCGTGGCTGCCGGAGTCGTTCGCGGTGAACGGCGGCCGGCTGGACTTCACGCTCGGCACGTCGCCGACGTCGTGGGGCTCTGGTGCTTCGGACGCGCCGCCATCCTTCCGCGACGGCGAGGTTCCGGTGCGCGGCCGGGTCGGCCCGGGCCGCGTCGTCGTCGCCCCGGGCGGCTCGACGTCCGCGACCGTCATCGCCGAAGGCATCACCGGCCAAGGCAAAGTGACCTGGCACGCGAAGCCGCCGGCCGGGATCATCGTGACGCCGTCGAGCGGCACGCTCACGGTGGGCGCGCACGGGACGGCTTCCCAGCAGGTTCGCGTCACGGCCGCCGCCGGGTCGCCCGACGCGTTCACGAGCGTGCCGGTGGAGTTCGGCGGGCAGCTGCCCGCATACCTGCCGGTGACGGTCGGGAAGCCGGGGACGCTGCACGCGGCGGACACGAACGTCGGCGTCACGGACGACCGGTTCGTCCAGTACGGCGACTTCGGCGAGACCGACCTCTACCCAGGCCAGTTCGCCTACTCCGCCCAGGGGCTCGCGGCAAGCGGCATCACGCCGGGCGCGAAGGTGCGGGAGTTCACTTGGCCGCCGAGCCCGGCGGGTTCGCCGGACAACGTGATCGCCTCGGGGCAAACGTTTGCGGTGGACGCTCCGGCGGGCGCGACGAAGCTGTCGTTCCTCGGCTCGGCGACCGGCGGCGACGCCCGGGGCGACGTGACGGTCACCTACACCGACGGCTCGACCCAGCAGGGTTCGCTGGGCCTGTCGGAGTGGCTGCTCAAGGGCGGTGAGGAGACACCGCAGTTCGGGAACACCGTCGTCGCGCAGGTGCCATACGTGAACTCGGCGTTCCCGAGGTACATGTTCCGGCTGCAGCGGCCGTACACGTCGTACCTGTTCGCGACGGCCCCGATCGCCCTGGATCCGGCGAAGCGGGTTCGCAGCATCACCCTGCCGACGTCGACCGGAGCCGGCGCGGCGCACGTGTTCACCTACGCGGTGAGCTGACCGGCCTGCCCGGGTCGTGCGGTGTCACGACCCGGGCAGCAGGCCGACGGCGCCGCGGGCGACCTGCGCCCAGGCCAGCCGGCCGAAGAGGTAGTGGCACGCCACCTGTTCGCTGGTGAACCGCGCCCAGTCGTAGCGGTTGCCCTGCTCCCGCCAGAACACCTCCCACGCCTCGTCCTCGCCCTGCATCAGGCACCAGGCGTTGTCGACTTCGGCGCCGAGCGAGACGACCTCCGGCGGCACGCCCAGCACGCCGAGCCAGCGCTGGATCGACTGGGTGTTCATCAGTCCTCTTCCCCCTTGGCCTCGGCGAGGTAGCCGAGGGTGACGAGCTCGTCCGCCCCCAGCAGCGCACGGTACCGGGTGCCGCCGCCGACCTGGCCGAACCAGTTCGCGGCCTCCGACCGCCACATCGGCACCGCGCGCACCACGACGTACCGGCGGTACTCGGCGTCCAGCATCCCGGGCGGCAGCGAGCGTTCCGTGAACGGCGTGCCGTCGGCGAAGAAGACCCGCCCGTACGCCGGGCCGAAGCGGTCGAGCACGGTGTCGGCCGGCACCATCACCGGCTCGGCCGGGTCGAAGCCGCACTCGGGGAACTGCTCCCCCGGCGGCCACGCGTACTCGGGCCCGAGCGGGCTCTGCCCGACGACGAACCGGCGGATCCACACCGCCTGCGTCGCCCGGGCATACGGGACGTATCCGGCGGTCAGGTGCGCCGGCACCGGCCGCGGCGGTGCGGTCGGCGACCGGCGGAAACCCGCGGTGACGTTGGTCAGCGACTGGTCGTCGAAGATCAGCCGGGCATCCGGGTGGTCGTTCGGCGGGAAGCCGGACGGGTCGTAGGGCAGCGGCAGCTGCAGCGCCGGCTTGTCCATGGCGACCGGCAGGTGCCCGATCGGGAACATGTGCACCAGGAACAGCGCGACGACGCTGCCCCGTTCCGTGCGCGGTGAACCGAGCGGCGGCAACGGCGCGGGCGAGCCCGGGTTCGGCGGCGGACCGGCCACCGGCGGTGGGCCGGCGACCGGCGGTGGCGGCGCGGCGGGCGCCGGCGGGGCCGGGGGCAGCGGGAACGGCGGCAGCAGCGGCGACACCGCGTGCGGCCAGGCCGCGGGGTTGCCCGAGGGCGGGGTCGGCGCCTCTTCGAACGCGCCGGAGTCCGTCAAGCCGTAGCCGGGCAGCTGGATCGGCCCGGTGTCGAGGTCGGCCTCGACCGGTTCGGAGCCCGCCTCGGAAGGCTCGGTCACACCCATCCTCCGGCTCGGTCGGTGCCCGCGGGCACACCAGTACGACGCGGCCGCGGCGCTGCCGGTCCCCCTTGATACCGCACCCGGCACGTGCGGGCGCATCGAGGTCAGCTCAACGCGGCGACCACGCGGGACGGGCTCGGGCGGCCGAGCTGTCCCGCCATCCACGCGCTGGCCGCCACCAGCGCGTCCAGGTCGGCGCCGTGGGCAACGCCGAGCCCGTCCAGCATCCACACCAGGTCTTCGGTGGCCAGGTTCCCCGTCGCCGACTCGGCGTACGGGCAGCCGCCCAGCCCGCCCGCCGAAGAGTCCACAGTCGACACTCCACATCGGAGCGCCGCCAGCGTGTTGGCGAGAGCCTGACCGTAGGTGTCGTGGAAGTGCACGGCCAAAGTACCGACATCGCCGAACAGCCCGATCAGCGCTTCGACCTGCCCGGCGGTCGCGACGCCGATGGTGTCGCCCAGCGAAAGCTGCGAGCACCCCATGTCCAGCAGCCGGCGGCCGGCGTCGGCGACCTGCTTCGCCGGCACCACGCCTTCCCACGGGTCGCCGAAGCACATCGAGAGGTACCCGCGCACGTCCAGGCCGGCTTCCCGGGCCCGCGTGACGACCGGCTCGAACATCGCGAACTGGTCGTCCAGCGAGGAGTTGAGGTTCTTCTGCGCGAACGTCTCCGTCGCGCTGGCGAAGATCGCGATGTGCTCGACACCCGCGTCGAGGGCGCGGTTCAGGCCCTTCTCGTTCGGCACCAGCACCGGGTACCGGACACCGTCGCGGCGGTCGAGCCGCGCCAGCAGCTGCTCGGCGTCGGCCAGCTGCGGCACCCACCTGGGGTGCACAAAACTGGTCGCCTCCAGCGTGGTCAGCCCGGCGCCCGCGAGCCGGTCGAGGAACTCGAGCTTGACCTCGACCGGGACGATCGTCTTTTCGTTCTGCAGCCCGTCCCGCGGGCCGACCTCCCAGATCGTCACCCGCTCCGGCAGCTCACCCGCCGAGGGGACCCGCTCCGGCAGGCCGAGTTCGCGCGTGCCCATCAGCGCCGTCGATCGCCGCGTGGCGGGTGCCCGCTCTGGGGCGGCAGCGGCTCGGTCCGCTGGGGCTGCTGCGCCTGCGGGGCGCCCGGCCGGTAGTCGTCGTACGGGTTGTCGTTGACCTCGCGGTAGATCACCGTGTGGACCTTTTCGACGTGCGGGATGTCCTCGAACCGCAGCGGCTCGTCCGACGCCGACTCGATGATCAGCGAGCCGCAGCCGAAGACCCGGTCGAGCAGGCCGTGCTCGAACTGGACGCTGTTGATCCGGCCCATCGGGATGTCGATGCCGGTGCGCTTCAGCACACCCTCGCGGACGATGAGGCGGTCGGTGGTCACGATGAAGTGGGTGGTCCGCCAGCGCACGAACGGCGCCAGGAACAGCCACACGACGAGCACCAGCGCCACCACGCCGATCGCGATCAGCCCGACCGAGTCCCACGGCGAACCGGCGTCCTTCGCGAGGATCGCGAGCCAGGTGCCCGCACCCAGGGTGACCAGCAACGCGAGCGTCGGCAAGATCAAGATCTTGAAGTGCGGGTGACTGTGCACCACGACGTGCTCTTGCTCGCTGAGCAACTCGTCCGGATAAGCCACGGCGGACGCTCCCAAGGTCGGTGCGGCGGTGTCGCTTCACCGTACCGGCGAGACGCTCGGCCGGTGCGTGCAACGCCCCAAACAATCAGGCCGGGCGCACGTGCACCACGTCACCCGCGAAGACGGTGTGCCGCTGGCCGCCCGCCATGTCGACCTGCAGCTGCCCGGCGGGGTCGATGTCGGCCGCGCGGCCGATGAGCGACGTGCCGTCCGGCAGCTGCACCTCGACGTCCTGGCCGAGGGTCGCGCAGTGGGCGCGGTAGTCGCCGAGCAGGCCGGCTTCGGTGAGGTCGCCGCCCGCCAGGCGCCAGCGGCGCTCCAGCTCGTCGAACTCGGTGAGCAGCGCGACGGCGACGTCGGTGCGGTCGGTGGTGGTGGCGCCCTGCTCGGCCAGCGACGTCGCGGGCAGCCCACCCGGCCCGGGCGTGACGTCGCCGAGCGGCAGGACGTTGAGCCCGATGCCGAGCACGATCGACGGCTCGGCCCCCGCGACGGCTTCGGCGAGGATCCCGGCGCACTTGGCGCCGTCGACGAGGACGTCGTTGGGCCACTTCAGCGAGGCTTCGACCCCGACGCCGGCGGCCGCCGCGCGGACGGCGAGCCCGGCGACGACGGACAGCGAGCCGAGCGCCGAGAACGGGACACCCGGCCGGAGCGCCACACTGAGGTACAGCCCGGCGCCCTTCGGCGAGCTCCACGGCCTCGCGCGCCGGCCGACCCCCGCGGTCTGCTCCTCGGCCAGCAGCACGGTCCGGTCCGCAGCCCCGTCTTCGACGGCTTTTCGCAGGTCAGCGTTGGTGGACCCGGTGCGCTCGACGACGTCGACCCGTGCGTACCGATCTTGGAGCGCCGCGGTCAGCCGGGCGGCGTCGATCTCAGGCATGTGCCCACCATATGGGAGTCCCCCTAACGTGCAAGGCGTTCACTCGTTCACATACAGGTGCGCTCTTCTAAATTGGACACCGTGACGACCGAGCCTGCGCCCAAGCCGTCCTCCTGGGCCCGTGGGGCGGCCCTGCGCGGCCTCGTCGCGCTGCCGCTCGTCGCGGGTCTCGTGACCGCGGGCTGGCTGCTGGCCGACCGGTCGCCGGAACCCGCGCCCGCGCCGGTCCCGCTGCCGGTGGCCGACGGCGCGGCTTCGGGCCCGTCGGTCCTCGAGGTCAGCGCACCGGTGAAGGCGCAGGAGCCGGGCCAGGGCGCGTCCGGCGCGGGCGGCAAGAGCCCGCTGCAGCAGTGGGCGGACCAGCTTTCCGGGCCCCTGGACATCCCGTCGGACGCGCTGGTCGGCTACGCGAACGGCGAGCTGGCGCTGCGCAGCGAACAGCCGTCGTGCCACCTCTCGTGGGTCACGCTCGCCGGCGTCGGCTCGGCGGCGTCCGACCACGGCCGCGGCGGCGAGAACCTACTTGGGCTGACGGCGGCGCAGACCAAGAAGTACGGCGCCGACGCGCCGGTCGCGGCCGGCCGGGCGCTCTGCGCGGGCGGCACCGACCTCGGCGCCGGCCCCGGCTGGTGGAAGGCGATCGCGGCGTACCACCCGGGCGGCGAGACGGAGTTGTTCCGCCAGCGGGTGCTCGGCACGGCTCAGCTCTACGCAACGCTCTCGCTGGACCCGGCGTCGGCCGGCTCACCGCGGGTCCGCGCGACCCGCTTCGCGCTCGGCCAGCTCGGCCTCCCGTACGTCTGGGGCGGCAACGGCCCCGACGCGGGCGCGGCCGGTTTCGACTGCTCCGGCCTGACGAAGGCGTCGTACGACAGCGCGGGCGTCGCCCTGCCGCGGACGGCCGACAGCCAGTTCCGCGCGCTCCCCCCGGTGCCGGCTTCGCAGGAGCCGCGCCTGGGCGACCTGGTGTTCTACGGCAGCCCGTCGACGCGCATCCACCACGTCGGCCTGTACCTCGGCAACGGGCTGATGATCAACGCGCCGACCGAGGGCCAGGCGATCCAGATCCACACGTACCACTCCAAGGGCGACGACTACGCCGGTGCGGGCCGCCCCGCCTGAGCCGGCTCCCCCATCGCGCGGTCCAGCAGCGCGGCTTCGTCCTCGGGCAGTGACGCGCTCAGGCGCACCATCTGCACGGCGGTCAGCAGCGCTGTCCGGTCCTCGGCAGTGCCCAGGTCGCCGAGGTAAGGCGGCAAGAGCAGGCCGAGCGCACGGAAGTCCTTGCGCTCGCACAGCTTGCCCAAGAGTTCCGCCAGCGCGTCACTCCCGGAGCCGCCGGTGCCCAGCGCGGCGGCGACGGTGAACCGCATCCCGTCCCGGTACGGCCCGGCCGGCGCATCCTCGAGCCGGTCGGCCGCGTGCCGGTAGTGCTCGCGGGCGCGCGTGCCGTCACCGAGCTCGTCGTGGGCGCGGGCCAGGTTCAGGTGCAGCGAGGGGTAGAAGCCGCGGACCCGCTCGTCGCCGACGCGGTCCGCCCGCTCCAGGCACTCCTGGTTCCAGCGCAGCACGTCCTCGGGAGTCTTCTGGTGCCGGGCGAGGTAGTGCGCCGCGACGCAGGCGCCGTAGTCGTCGGTCGCCGCGTCCCACGCCTGCCGGAACAGGGCGTGCGCCTCGTCGCTCCGGCCCGCGGCTTCGGCCTGCATGCCCTCGGCGCAGAGCCGCACGACCGGGTCGTCGAGATCCATGGGTCCTCCTTCGGAAGGCGCCCAGGGTAACTACGCGCGGGTCTGGTCGAGCGTCTCGGGTTTGAAGGCGTACACCGCGTCGCTCGCCTTGAGGACGTGCCAGCCGTCACCGCAGACACGATCGGTCCGGCCTTCGGTGCCACCCGGCCACCAGCTCGCGGTCAGCGTCGCCGCCGTCTTCGCCGCCGCGGCCGGGGTGCACGTGGCCGGCACGTCGGCGGTCGTGAACCGCAGGATCCGCTCCGAGCCGGTGGTCCGGATGGCTTCGGTGACCGACTTCGCCTCGTCCGGCACCCAGCTCGGAAGCCGCGTGTCGGCGTCCTTCTTGCCTTCCGCGCCGGTCGTGAACGCGGCGTTCTTGACGTGCCCGTTCCCGTTCTCCTCGATGCCGTCCTTGAGCCCGCACCCCGACAGCGTCAGCGCGAGCGCGACCACTCCGATCACCTTTGTGTTCATGGAGCCGAGTCAAGCGGCCGGAGTCGTCCCCCACATCGGTCGTCCGGCCGCGGACGAATGGCCATCCGGCCGATTTTGTCGGTGGTCGCCGCTAGCGTCGGCGGCATGTACGAAGTGGACTTCGTCGAGTTCCCCTCTACGTCGGCGGCAGCGTCCGGCGAGTTCTTCGAGCGCGCGTTCGGCTGGGCGGTGACGCCCTACGGCCCGGACTACACCGACGTCCGCGCCACGGGACCCACCTTCGGGTTCCAGGCGGACCAGGCCCAGCAGACCCGCGCGCCCCTCGTCACCATCCGCACGGACGACCTGGCCGAAGCCCGCACCGCGGTCGAGGCGGCCGGCGGCGTGGTGACGACCGAACCGTTCGCCTTCCCCGGCGGGCGGCGCTTCCACTTCCGCGAACCCGGTGGGAGCGAACTGGCGGTGTGGTGCCCGGAGTGACCAAGACGCCTGCTCGACGTCCGGGTTCGCGATGAAGTGCCGGGCATACGAAACAGCGTCGGCGATCCCGGCGTTGCCCGAGTCGCGGCCGAAGCCGTTGTTGACGATCAGCGGCCCGTCGAACAACCGCCGGTAGCGCGCGAAAGCGGCGAAGTCCGGCCCGGAGTCAGGACCGGCGCCACCACCAGGCGGTTGGGCAGGCGCCAGCCACCCAGGTCGGCAGGGGTCAGCAAGCTCATCCGGTCACCTCCGGTCGCGGGGATTCGTCATGAGGGCGACGGTGGTGGCGAGCGAAAGGTGACCGATGGACAACCTGGCGGCGGAGTTCGAAGCCGAACGCGGCCGGTTGCGAGGGCTGGCCTACCGGATGCTCGGCTCGGCGGCCGAGGCGGACGACGCCGTCCAGGAGGCTTGGCTGCGGCTGAACCGGGTGGACTCCGTCGGCAACCTGGCGGCGTGGCTGACCACGGTCGTCTCCCGCGTCTGCCTCGACGTGCTGCGCTCGCGGAAGGCGCGCCGCGAAGATCCGTTCGAGGTCCTGCCGGAGCCGGTGGCCGACGCCGATCCGGCCGGCGAGGTCGAGCTGGCGGACTCGGTCGGCCGCGCGCTGCTCGTTGTGCTGGCCGCGCTGGGCCCGGCCGAGCGGGTCGCGTTTGTGCTGCACGACCTGTTCGCGGTGCCGTTCGACCGGATCGCCCCGGTGCTGGACCGGACCCCGGTGGCGGCGAAGAAGCTCGCGAGCCGCGCCCGGCAGCGGGTGCGGGGCACGTCCCCGCTGCCCCCGGCCGACCTGGCGCGGCACCGCCGGGTGGTGGACGCCTTCCTGGCCGCGGCCCGCGGTGGCGACCTCGGCGAGCTGCTCGACGTCCTCGCCCCGGACGTCGTGCGCCGCGCCGACCCGGCGGCGCTCCCGGTGGGCGCGGCCCTCGAAGCGCGCGGCGCCCGGGCCGTGGCGGAGGAGACGCAGGTGTTCGGGAAGCGGGCCCAGTTCGCCGAACCGGCGTTGGTGGACGGCGCGGTCGGTGTGGTCGTGGCCCCGCGCGGCCGGCTGCTGCTGGCCCTCGCGGTGACGGTCGACGGCGAGCGGGTCGCCGCCTACGACGTGATCGCCGACCCCGCCCGCCTCGCCGCCCTGCGGATCACGCTCCTCTGAGCCAGAACCCGCACTGGTGTTCGCGGGCCGGCTCGGCCACTTCGGACGCGTCCGGCTTCACCACCATCGCGGCGGGCACCCGCGGCCAGGCCGCCTGCCCGCTGCGGGCGAACGCCGCCCACGAGCGGATCATCGTGTCCGCCAAGCGTTGCTGCGCCGGGGTGAACGACACCGGGAAGTCCGCCACGTCGAAGAGGTAGGCCATGTCGGAGGAGTGGAACGCGCCGGGCGGGAAGTCGGCCGGGAACGGGAAGTACCCCGGCGGGGCCTGCGGGTCGGCGAACTCGAAGGCGTGCACCGGCGTCCGCCGCGCCATCGAGGCGGCGTCGGCGAGCTGCGGGCACGTCCAGGAGCTGTCGGTCAGCACCGCGGACCACGCCAGTTTTGCCGACGGGTAAGCAGAAACCGGATAGCGGGCTTCGATGGCGGCAGCTCGTGTGCCGTAGCTGGTGACGAGCTGTTCGTGGTACTCCGCCGGGCCGAACGCACGTCCGATGAACCCGGTGGTCAGCCGCGCTTCGTCGTGCGTGGTGCCGGTGAGCACCGGCACGCGGTGGAAGTTCCCGTCGGCCAGTGCGCGGTCCGGACGCTGGGGCAACGTCGGCGTGCCGTACGCAAGCGGCGTGATCGGGACGTTGACCGGGACGCCGGCGAGCAGGTCCGCGGCCGGGACCCGGCGCAGGCAGTCCACGGCGGTCGCGGGGTCGGTGCAGCCGTGCGCGGCCGCCAGCGCCACCCCGCTCGTGTCGGCTTCCGCCTTCGAACGCCACGGCGCGAGCGGCGCGGCCAGGGTGTCGGTCATGCCGTTCGCCGGCCACGACGTCGAGCACGAGCCGCTGTGCAGGATCGCCCGCTGGAACAGCCCTTGCGCCGACGGCGAGGTCAGCTGACCGCAGACGTCGAAGGCGCCGCCGGACTCGCCGATCAGCGTGACGTTGCCCGGGTCGCCGCCGAACGCGGCTGCGTTGCGCTTGACCCAGCGAAGCGCGGCCTGCTGGTCGAGCAGGCCGAAGTCGCCGGCCCCGGCGAGTGCCGGGTGCCCGAAGTTGCTGAAGAGCGAGAGCCGGTAGTTCGGGGAGACGACCACAACATCGCCGCCGACGGCGAGCCGGTGGGTGTCGAAGTCGCTCGCGGTGCCGTAGGTGTTGCCGCCGCCGTGCAGCCAGACCAGCACGGGCCGCGGCCGCCGCGACGGCGCGTCCGGCGCGGTGACGGTGAGGTAGAGACAGTCCTCCAGCTCGCTCGGCTTTCCGGCGCCGGCGGTCTGCGCACATCGGATGCCCGGCTTCGTCGCGTCTCGTGGTGCCGTCCACGGCTGCACCGCGGCCGGCGGCCGCCACCGCCGCGGGCCGACCGGCGGCGCCGCGAACGGGACACCCTGGAAGGTCCGGTAACCCGCTTCCGCCGTCCCCCGGACCGGCCCCGCGTCGGTCCGCACGACCGGCCCCGCGGCCGACGCGGTGGCCGGCGCCCCCAGCAGCCCGGCGGCGACGAGCAAGGTGAGCAGCCCGGCCTTCACCGCTTGATCCGGTAGGACAGGTGCGTCACGCCGTCACCCTCGACGACCTCCGGGCCGGTCAGCTTCGTCGTCGTGTCGAGGTGATCGAAGAACCGGACGCCGGAGCCGAGCAGCACCGGGACGAGGTCGACCTGGACGCCGTCGAGCAGGCCTAGGTTCAGGCACTGCTGGGCGATCGTGGTGCTGGCGACCGCGACGATCTTGTCCCCGGCGAGCTTCTTGGCCTGCTCCACGGCGTTTTCGAGGCCGTCGGTGACGAAGGTGAACGGCGCGTCCGGGTGCGGCCAGTCCGCGGGCGCCTCGTGGGTGACAACGACGACCGGCACACCCATCGGGTGCGTGCCACCCCAGCCCTGGGTGAGGTTGAAGAGACGGCGCCCGGTGATCAGCGCGCCGACGTTCTCGAGAGCGGTCCGAAGCATCTTCGCGCTGGCTTCGGAGGTCTTGAAGGTGGCCCACTCGACGGCGGTCGGGGTCTCGACGTCACCGTTGCCGAACCACTCGAACAGGTGATCGATGCGGTCTTCCGGGTCGGCGACGAAGCCGTCGAGGGACATGGACATGTTGGCGATGACGTCGGCCATTGTGCTGCTCCTTTGTGCTGGTCGGAGGCGGTTTGCCTCGCTGATGAGAAGTCTTCCGCGACGGCGTTCCCGGAAGATCTGCCACCTGGCCGACATCCGGTGACGGGGTGGCCGATGCCTTGACAGCCCGTCTCGCCGCCGGGACGATGAACACATGTTCATGAACGAGTGTTCATAACGGAGGAGATGGGGATGACCGGGATCGTCAACACCGCACAGGCGGAGGCGTGGACCGGCTATGAAGGCGAGCACTGGGCGACACACGCCGATCGCTATGACGCGGTGAACAGCGGCTTCAACGGTTACCTGCTCGACCGAGTGGACGCGCAGGATCGGGTGCTCGACATCGGCTGCGGCAACGGTCAGCTGACCCGGCTGGCCGCCGCGCGGGCGCGGTCCGCGACCGGCGTCGACCTTTCCGGGCCGATGCTCACGACCGCGCGAGAGCGGGCGGCGGAGGTGCCGAACGTGACGTTCGAGCAGGGTGACGTCCAGGTCCACCCGTTTGACGAAGGCGGGTTCGACCTGGCGGTCAGCCGGTTCGGGGTGATGTTCTTCGCCGACCCGGTGGCCGCGTTCACCAACGTCCGGCGGGCGCTGAGCCCCGGCGGGCGGCTCGCGTTCCTGTGCCTGACCGCGCTGGCGGGCACGGACCTCGGCCGGCTGTTCGGGGCGATGGCGGCGTACCTGCCGCAGCCGACGGGCCCGGACGGCAGCGGCCCGACGTCGTTCGCGGATCCGGACCGGACGACGGCGGTGCTGACCGAAGCCGGCTTCGAGGACGTCGTGTGCACCCACGTCGAGGCCGACCAAGTCTGGGGTCGCGACGTCCCCGACGCGACCCGGTTCATCGCCGGCTGGGGCCCGGTCCGCCACCACCTGGGTCTGGTCGACGGCGCTACGGCGGCCCAGGCGACCGAAGCGCTCGCAGGGGCGCTGGAGCCGTTCGCGGGCCCGGACGCGGTCCGGCTGCGCGGCGCGGCGTGGCTGGTCACGGGAAGGAGGTCTTAGCGGGCCTACGATGGCGGTGATGTCACCGAGGAAAGCCGCGGCCCAGCGGGACGGGCAGTCCCTGCACGACCTGCTGGTCGAGACCGCCCAGAAGATGATCGCCACGCACGGCACGACCGGCATGACCGTGCGGGAGATCGCGCGCCTGGCGGGCGTCGCCGACGGCGTGCTCTACAACCACTTCTCCGACAAGGAGGAGCTGGTGGCCCGGGCCTTGCTGGAGCACGTGCGCGCGACGGAGGCGGAGCTGGGCGAGCTGCCGGTGGCGGGCGAAGGCACCTTGGCCGGCAACCTCCGCCGCCACCTGGAATTCGGCCTCGCCCTGCACAAGGTGATCGTGCCGGCGTTCAGCGGCCTGGTCGGCCAGCCGAGGGTGCTGGAGCGGTTCGCCGAGATCAGCGAGCGGTCCGGCTACTGGCGTGATCGGCTGGTGGCCTACCTCGAGCAGGAGCGCACACTCGGCCGGCTGCGTCCGGAGTCCGAAGTGGACGCTGCGGCAGCCCTGCTGGTCGGCTTCTGCCACGCCTCGGTGATGACGGCGGTCTTCCCGCACACCGCACCACTCGACCCGCCGACACCGGAATCGGTCGTCGAGGCCGTGCTCCACGGGATCGCGCCCTAGACCATCGGGTTGCCGCTGGCCGTGGCCTCCGGGATCTCCTGGACCACGTCCCAGTGCTCGACGATCCGCCCGTCCCGCACGCGCATCACGTCCGCGATCGCACTCCCCCGTGAGCCGGGCGTCAGGCGCATCAGGCTGTGCGTGCACACGAGATCGCCTTCGGCGACAACCCGGCGCACGTCCAGGCTGAGCTCCGGGAACCGGGCCACGAACCCTGCCAGGTACTCCGCCGAGGCGCCGGCGCGAGCCGGGGCGTGGGGGTTGTGCTGGACGTAGTCTTCGCCGACGTACTCGGCGAAGGCGTCGGCCGGGCGCTTCTCGCCGAAAGCCCGGCGGAGGAAGCCGAGGACGACTTCCTTGTTCTGCTGTTCCGTCATCACTGTCCATCCTTTGTGGAGTTCTCGACACCAAGCCCACCATTCGCGACACAGAAAGGGAAAGACCGATGGACTCTGCCGCGATACTGTGGCGGTATGGACGATGTCGAGGTCCGTGAACTGCGGTACTTCCGCGCGGTTGCCGAAGAGCTGAACTTCTCCCGCGCCGCCGTGCGGCTCGGGATGGCGCAGCCACCGCTGTCCCGCGCGATCCGGGTGCTGGAGCGGCGGCTCGGCGTCCAGCTCTTCGAACGCACCAGCCGGCACGTCTCCCTGACGCCGGCCGGGAACGTCCTGTTCGCGGAGTCGGGGAAGGCACTCGACGCCGTCACCGCGGCGGTCCGGCGCACTCGCCGGGCGGGGCAGGAGGTGCCACCGCTCGTGGTCACCGCGAAGCCCGGCGGGGTGGCCACCGACCTGTTGCGGCGGATCGCCGATCGGCACCCGGACCCGGTCGAGATCCGGATCAGCGGGTTCGGCGAGCAGGCGGAGATGCTGCGCGACGGGCGGGCCGACGTGGCGTTGCTCGGCTGCCCGGGCAACAACGACGGCCTGGACGTCGAAGTGCTCTTCACCGAGCGGCGGGTCGCCGCACTCCCGGCGGGCCACGAGCTGGCCAGGCGGGCCGCGCTGGCCTGCGCGGACTTCGCCGGGCGGGCGACACCGTTCTGGCCGGACTCGTCCGCCGCGGACCGGGCGTACTGGTCGGGGCAGGACGTGACCGGCGGCGCGGTCACGCCGGGTCCGGAGGTGCGCGACAGCGCGCAGCTGCTGGAGACGGTGGCTCTCGGGCAGGCGATCGCGTTGCTGCCGGCGTCGATCGCCGAATGGCGTTCGCGCGACGACGTCGTCTACCGGCCGGTGGTGGACGCGACGCCGTACTCGGTCGCCCTCGCCTGGGTGGCCGGGGCGCAGGATCTGCGGATCGCGCGGTTCGTGCGGACCGCCGTCGAGGTCAGCGAAGCACTACCTCGACGGGGAGCTGTTCCGGCGGGGTGACCGAGCGGATCACCGGCGGCACACGGACGTCGTCGGCCTCGAAGGCCACTCGCAACTGCTCGACGTCGGCGTCGGCCATCAGCTCGGCCAGCTCGTCGGCGCGGGCGAGGGTGGCCGGGGTGAGTGAGGCGTCGTCGGTGAGCGCGCCCCAGAGGTCCCACTGGATCATCTCGTGCTTGTTCAGCGCGGCGAGGTCGAGCACGAGGTTGTGCCACGCGTACGGGAGGCCACGCAGGAAAGGCACGTCCAGGTCCGGGGAGACGACCAGCCGGGCCGGGTCGACGTCGCCGGAACGGGCGGCCGTCCACGCGTCGGCGCCGACCAGGAACCGATCACGAGGCACGTCGAGGAGGTCGAATTCGCCGAAGCCGACCGGGAACTGGGGTTCGACCAGGTGCCACTCCACACCGTTGTGGACCTCGGCGACCACGTGGTCGAGGTACCAGCCCGGCACCAGGTAGTTCGCAAACCCGACACGGGCGCGGGCCGGGAAACCGTGGTGACGCGCCATCGACACGAAGAGGAGGGTGAAGTCGCGGCAGCAGCCGACGATCCGCTGCACCTTCGGACGTGGCCCGCCGGGCGGCGCAGGGTCGAGTTCACGCAAGCGCGCGAACATGTCCGAGGCGTAGCGCAGGTTGATCTCTTCGCGGCGTGCGGCCGGGAAGCCGTGCTCGGTGATGTCCCCCTGGGCCCAGTAGTGGAACACCAGGCCGGACGCCGCGAGCCGCAGGGCCGCGACGTCGCGCGGGGTGGTGTCGAGCCACGACGACAGCGCGCCCGGGTCGGTGAAGCGGCTGTGGCTGACGTAGAAGTCGTCCATGGCCGTCCACGCTAGCGGGATTCAGCCGGCCTGCGTTGCCAGTTCGCCGCGGAACGTCGAGCGGTACGCGCTCGGCGACACCGCGAGCGCCGCCTGGAAGTGCTGGCGCAGCGACGCCGCCGTGCCGAACCCGGCTTCGGTGGCGACGCGGTCGACCGGCAGGTCCGACTCCTCGAGGAGCTGGCGGGCGCGCTCGACCCGTTGCTGCGTCAGCCATTGCAGCGCCGAGATGCCGACTTCTTCGCGGAAGCGGCGGGTGAAGGTGCGGGTGCTCATCGCCTCGCGGGCGGCGAGCTCGCGCAGCGTGAGCGGCCGGTGCAGGTTCTCGAGCGCCCAGGCGCGTGCCGCCTTGGTGGACGACGTGCGGGGCTCGGGCACCGGCCGGCGGACGAACTGGGCCTGGCCGCCTTCGCGGTGCGGGGACACCACCGTGCCGCGGGCGACCTCGTTGGCGACGGCCACACCGTGGTCGTGGCGGATCATGTGCAGCACCAGGTCGATCCCCGAGGCGACCCCCGCGGAGGTGAGCACGTTGTCCTCGTCGGTGTAGAGGACACACGGGTCGACCTCGACCTCGGGGAACCGCTCCTGGAGCTCGTCGGCGGAGCGCCAGTGGGTGGTCGCGCGGCGGCCGTCGAGCAGGCCGGCCGCGGCGAGCACAAACGCGCCGGTGCAGATCGACGCGATCCGGGCGTCCGCCGGGATCCGCTGCAGGGCCGCGGCCAGCGGCGGTGTGAGCACATGGGCCGTCGGCTCGTACTCGGCGCGGGACGCCGGAACGATCACCGTGTCGGCCTCGGCCAGCACTTCGGGGCCGCGGTCGATCGGGATGGTGAAGTCGGCGTCGGTGCGCACCGGTCCCGGTTCGAGGGTGCAGGTCACGACCTCGTACAGCGGCTCGCCCGACGCCGACCGCGCCTGTCCGAACAGGCGGTGGACGATGCCGAGCTCCATCACGAGCAACCCGTGCCTGACCAGCACGGCCACGTGGTGACGCGAAGGGTGCACAAATTCGGCCATGGCTCGATTCTTGCACAGGTTGGCTATCAGGCCACTCGATCAGCCTCCGGAACCGGGTGACCATCGAGGTCATGAACGTTTTGTGGGTATTCGCGCATCCCGAGCCCCGCTCGCTGAGCGGGGCCCTCCGTGACGACGGGCTCCGGACGCTCCGCGAGCTCGGGCACGATGTCCGGGAGTCCGACCTGTACGCGATGAAGTGGAACCCGGTGGTCGACGCCGCCGACTTCGGCGCCGAGGCCGGGGACGAGCGCCTGGTCGTCGGGGCGACGTCGGCCCGGGCGCACGCCCGGGGTGAGCTGAGCCCGGACATCGTGGCCGAGCAGGAAAAGCTCGACTGGGCGGACGCCGTCGTCGTGCAGTTTCCGTTGTGGTGGTACGGCTTGCCGGCGATCCTCAAGGGCTGGTTCGACCGCGTTTTTGTGAAGGGCTTCGGTTACGGCGTCCGTGCCGAAGACGGCCGGACCCTGCGTTACGGCGAGGGCCGGCTCGCGGGCAAGCGCGCGATGGTGGTGCTCACCGCGGGCGCCCGCGAACCGGCCATGGGGCCGCGTGGGGTGAACGGCGAACTGAACGACATCTTGTTCTCCCTGCAGCACGGGACGCTGTTCTACGCCGGGATGTCGGTGCTGGCGCCGGTCGCGGTCCACGGCGCCGACCGGGTGTCCGACGAGCACTTCGCCGAGGCTCGAGAGCTACTGCAAACCCGGCTCAGCACGCTCGAAACCGAGGAGCCCATCCCGTTCCGGACCCAGAACGGCGGTGACTACGACGAAGACCTCGTCCTGCTGCCGGACCGCGCGCCCGGCGGCACGGGACTGGCCGTCCACCTCACGCGGGCAGGGTGAGGCGCTGCCCGAGACCGCCGTCCACGGGGAGGTCGGCGCCGGTGGTGAACGTCGCGTCGAAGGCCAGGAACAGCACCGCCGCCGCCACCTCTTCCGGGGTGGCGTGGCGCTTCAGCGGCGTGATCTCGTCGCCGGTTTCCTTGAAGGACGCCAGGACTTCGGCGGGGACGCCGGTGACGCCCATCGTCGGTGTGTCCGTGTAACCGGGGCTGACGACGTTGACCCGGATCCCGCGTGGCGCCAGCTCGGCCGCGTACGTCCGGGCGAACGACCGGACCGCCGCCTTCGCCGCGGAATACGGCCCCATCCCGGCGATCCCGGCCCCGGCCGCCACCGACGTCGTGAACACGAACGAACCTCCGGGCCGCACCAGCCCGGCGAGCCGCTGGGCCGTGAAGTACGCACCCTTGGTGTTGACGTCGAAGGTGCGGTCGTAAACCTCGGGCGTGGCCGCTTCGTACGGCGTCAGCGTCGCGAACCCGACGTTGACGAACACCAGGTCCAGCTCGCCGAGGGTGTCCGCGGCCGCCGCGCCCAGCTCGTTGATGTCGGCCAACGAGGCCGCGTCCGACGACAGCAGGTGCGCCTTCCCCGGCAGCTTCCCGCGCAACGGGGAAACGTCCCGGCCGGTCAGCAGCACCTCCGCGCCGCCGTCGAGCAGGGCCTGCACCACCGCGAGTCCCATGCCGTGCGTGCCGCCGGTGACCACGGCTTTCTTCCCCAGGTACTTCACCGGATCTCCTCGATGACACTCGCGATCGCGTGCGCGCCGTGGCCCGCTGCCACCGCGCGGTCGAACAACTCCTGCAGCGCGGCGGGCACCGTCGTGCCGATCCCCTGCGCGCGGCTCGTCTCCACCAGCAGCCCGAGCCCGGCCGCGTTGATGTCCAGCGCGGACACGTCGGTCTCGTACGCGCCACTGGCCACCTGCGTGCCGATGCCGGGCAGGAAACCGCCGACGGCCGAAAGCCACGACAGCGCCATCGGCGTGAACTTCTCCGGCGTGACACCCTCGGTCCCGACCAGGGCGAGCGCGTGCAGGAAACCGCCCATCGTCGACCACATGATGCCGAGCAGCGCCAGGTCGTACAGCGCCGCCAGCCCGGCGTCCGCACCGAGGAACACCGGCTCCCCCAGCACTTCCAGCACGTCGCGCTGCGCCGCGAACGTCGTTTCGGAACCGCCGTAGAGGATCCGCGCGCTCGGCGTCCCGATGCCCTGCGGCACGGCCATGATCACGCCGTCCACGTAGTTGATGCCCTGCGAGGACGCCCACTTCGCCACGTCACGGGCTTGCTCCGGCGTCCCGGAGGTGAGGTTGACCAGCGTCCGGCCGGCGAGCGCGGCCGCCTCGAGCACCGGCCGCTGAGTGTCGTATGTGGACAGACAGCTGAGGACGACGTCCGCCGAGGCCGCTTCCGCCGGCGTGGCCGCGAGCCGCGCGCCCCGGTCGAGCAGCGGGCCCGCCTTGACCGGCGACCGGTTCCACACCACCACGTCGTGGCCCGCCCCCAGCAGTGCCCCGGCGAGCGCGGCGCCCATCCGCCCCAGGCCGAGCACACCCACCTGTTTTGCGCTTTCTCCCATGGGTTCCATGCTGCTGACACGCTTTACACTGGACAAGTACCGACTAATAAGTCAGGTACCCACCAAAACGTAAGGATCCTGCATGCAGCCTCGGACGTACCGCTGCGGACTGGACGCGGCCATCGACGTGATCGGCGGCCGGTGGAAGGCCCTGATCCTGTGGGCGCTGCACGCCGAGCCGCTGCGGTTCGGCGAGCTGAAGCGGAAGGTGTCCGGGATCAGCGAGAAGATGCTGATCCAGGCGCTGCGGGAATTGGAGGCTGACCAGATCGTGCACCGCGAGGTGTTCCACGAGATCCCGCCGAAGGTCGAGTACTCGCTGACCGAGCTGGGTCAGCGGCTGAACACCGCGTTGCTGCCGCTGGGCGACTGGGGTGAGGAGAACATGGCGGGCATCGCGGAACGCCGGGGCGTCACGCCGGCGCCATCCCATACTGCTTGAGGGTGATCGTGTTGCCCGCCTTCAGCGGCAGCTCTTCGATCATCTTGCGCCACGGCAGGTACGGCAGGTACGGCAGCAGTTTGTAGTTGAGGTTGCGCAGCCGGATCCACGCGCGTGTCGGCGGGACGAACCACTTCCCGTTGCCCTCGGCCAGTTTCTGGCAGGCGCCGACAAAGCCGCGCATCTCGTCCTGGTAGGCGCCGAACGCCGCCCGGTGGTCACCGCCGGCGGCCGCGAGCTCACCCGCCAGCACGTACGCGCCGACGATCGCGAGGCTCGTCCCCATGCCCGAAAGCGGTGCGGCGCAGTACGCGGCGTCGCCGACCAGCACAACACGGCCGCTCGAATACGCGTCGAGCTTGATCTGGCTGGCCGAGTCGAAGTAGAAGTCCGGCGCCTCGCGCATCGCTTTGAGCAGCGTCGACGTCTCCCAGCCGACGCCGGAGAACCGCTCCTCGACGATCCGCCGCTGGTGCTCGACATCGCGGTGGTCGTAGTCGAGCGAGTCCGAACCGAACCAGAACAACGCCTTGGCCTCGGTGTTGTCGCGCGCGCTGTAGACGCCGACCGTGCGGTTCGGCTCGTTGTAGAACCGGCCGGCGTGGTCGAGGCCGAGGTGGTTCGGCACGGTGAAGATCGAGACGTGGTAACCGAGGTCGCGGCGGTACCAGGACTCGTCACCGAAGACGAGTGAGCGGACGTTCGAGTGCAGCCCGTCGGCACCGACAACCAGGTCGAACTCGCGCGGCTCGCCGTGCTCGAAGGTGACTGTGACACCGTCGCCGTGCTCGGTAATGCCGGTGATCGAGTCACCGAAGACGTACTCGACGCCGTCCTCGGTGGCGTTGTAGAGGATGCGTGAGAGGTCGCCACGCAGGATCTCCAGCTCACCGCTCTGGAACGTCGGCGGTGTGACCACCAGAGGACGGTCGTCACTGTCCACATAGGTCACCTCGCCCATGCCGGTCGCGGCCGCCCGCACCTCGCCGAGCAGGCCCATCCGGTCGAGGACGTCCAGGGACGCTCCGCGGAAGTCGACCGCGTAGCCGCCGTCACGCAGCCGGGGCGCGCGTTCGACGACGGTCGGCGTGAAGCCGTATCGGCGGAGCCAGAAGGCCAGGGCGGGGCCGGCGACACTGGCGCCGGAGATGAGGACTCGTCTGTTCTGCATGCCGGAAACCATAACCGCGATTTGGGCGATTGCGCAAGGCGTTCGCCTAAGACGATCGTGCTAGGCTTCCGACATGGGCAACAAGGAAGCACTGCTGGCGGGCGCGAAGCGCTGTTTGAACGAGAAGGGCTACGCCCGCACGACGGTGCGGGACCTGGCCTCGGCGGCGGACGTCAGCATGGCGGCGATCGGCTACCACTTCGGCTCGCGGGAGGCGCTGCTCAACGCCGCACTGATCGAGGCGAACGAGGAATGGGGCGAAACGCTCGCCGAGGTCCTGCAGGTCGAGACACCCGCGGACGCGTCGCCGGCCGAGCGCTTCGAGCTGATCTGGCAACGCGTGATCGAGTCGTTCGGCCGGCACCGGCGAATGTGGGCGATGACTTTCGAGGCTTACTCGCAGCCGGATCTCGACGAGAAGGTCCGCGCCCAGCTGGCGAACGCCCTCGAGCTGGCCCGCTTCGGGCTGGCGAACCTCTTCCAGAGCCTCGACGACGGCAGCGCCGAGGCCCGGGCCGCCGGCACCGTGCACCAGGCCCTGCTTTCGGGCGTGATGCTCCAGTGGCTCGTCGACCCGGACCACGCGCCGTCGGGCGCCGACCTGGTCCGCGGCCTGCGCCTGATCGCGACGGACGTCCTGACCTAGGCGGTGACCAGGTCGGCGCCGGTGAAGAACGTCTGCGCCGCCGACATCGCGTTGTCGTCCAGCAGCACGTCGCCGGGGCGGCTGCCGTTGCCCAGGAGCACGCCGCCCCAATTCATACCCAGATACTCCGCGCACAGCTCCAAGGTGCCGATCAGTGGCTGGGCCTCGCGCGCCGTCTCACTCAGGACACTCACGCCCCACAGCGTCTTGCCGCGCATCTTCGGCTTGAACTCGACCGGCAGGCGCATCCAGCCGGACCAGTAGTCCAGGTACAGCTTCACGCTCGCCGAGACCGAGTACCAGTACACCGGCGACACGATCACGATGTCCGTCGCGGCGAACGTCGCGTCCATCAGCAGCTGTTCGTTCTCCCCCGGCGCCGGGTGCGAACCGGCGCCGTGGCGGCGGTCTTCGAACGGCGGGAGCGGCAGCTCGGGCAGCCGGAGCCACCGCTGTTCCGCGTCCTTCGGCAGCTCCTTCGCCGCCCGCCGGGCCAGCATCTCCGTGTTCCCGCCGGCCCGCGCCGCGCCGACCAGGAAGAGGAAGTTGCGTGTCATCCGAGAGTCCCCTCAGTTACTTGCATGTACATATAAAGAGTGTCCCTGCAGCTATCCTGATGTCAAGAGGAGGTCGGAGATGACCGTCGACGAACAGGCGTGGGGACGCGTTCTCGTCCTGCACGCCCGCATCGAGCAGGAGCTCGGCAAGGCGCTGCACCGCCGCCACGGATTGGGCCTGTCCGAGTACCGCGCGCTCGGCAAGCTGGTCGCGGGCCCGCGCGGTGGCCTGCGGATGCAGGAGCTCGCCGAGGCGATCGGGCTCAACCAGAGCTCGGTCAGCCGGATGTGCGCCCGCCTCGAAGACGCCGGCCTGACCATCCGCGACCTGTGCGAAGACGACCGCCGCGGCGTCTACTCGGTGATCACCGACGCCGGCCGCAAGCGCTACGCCGAGACCGAGCCGACGTACTGCTCGGTGCTGCGGACCGCGCTCGACAAGGCCGCGGGGGATCCCGAGCTGACCGCAGCGGTCGCCGCCGTCCGCGGCGCTTGACCCGAATATTCCACGGTGGTTATATACGGGCACAGGCAACCTAACGGGAGGACGCCGTGTCCGGACGCGCGAAGCTGCAGACCGTCGACGAACGCCCCGTGCTCAGGCTGGAACGCCGCCTGAAGCACGCGCCCGAAAAGGTCTGGCACGCCATCACCGACCCGGCCGAGCTCGCGCACTGGTTCCCCGCGCGGGTGGACGCCGACCTGCGCGCCGGCGGCGCCATCCGGTTCACCTTCCCCGGCGAGGACACCACGACGACCGGGCGGGTCGTCACCGTCGACCCGCCGCGCGAGTTCACCTTCGTCTGGAACGACGACACCCTGCGCTGGCTCATTTCCCCGGACGGCGACGGTTGCCTCCTGGAGTTCACGCACACCTTCGGCCGCGGCGACCCGGCGATCGCGAAGCTCGCGGCGGGCCGCAACGCCACCGGCTGGGACGTCTGCCTCGACGCCCTCGGCGCCTGCCTGGGCGGGCAGGACTTCCAGCAGCCGGCGCAGTGGCACGACGCGATGGCGTCCTATGTGGAGGAATTCGGCCTCGACGACGGCGAAGTCCTCGCGGACGGCACGATCCGCTTCCGCCGGGACCTGGTCTGGAAGCCCGTCGACGAGGTCGAGGCGCTCCTGCCCGGCGGACCCGGCTGGCACGTGCTGCAGGATCCGCTCGACGGCACCCGCGTCGAGTTCACCGAGCCGCCCGAAGCCGACGTCCCCGCCCAGCTCGCCCGGCGGCACGAGCAGCTCGACAAGCTGTTCGCGGCAACCCACGGCGTCGACCTGCCGGACTGGACACCCGACCGCGTCGAGGCCGTGAAGAAGCACTACGCGGAGCGTCCGACCCAGGGTTGACGCGCGGGCGCGGAAGTTCGCATTACGTTCGGCGCATGCGAATTCGCGTGGCGCTGGACGTGCTGGCCGCCCTCGTGCTGGGGATCGGTGCGGGCGGCAACCTCGCCGCGGGCGCGTGGACACTGCCGCCGTGGCTGCCCGCCTGGCTCGGCTGGACGATCCTGCTGACGAGCGTCGTCCCGATCGTGCTCCGGCGGTGGTGGCCGCTGGGCTCCTACGTGCTCAGCCTGGTGCTGGCCGCGGCCGCCGTCCCGATCGGCGGGCCGGTCTTCGGGGTCGCCGTGGTCGGTGCGGGATGCGCGCTCTACCTCGTCGTCGTCCGGCGCAAGCCCCGGGTCGGCCAGATCGGTCTCGCGGCGGGCATGGCCGAGCTGGGTGCGCTGGCCTTCTCGGTGGCGAACCCGAGCGCGTCGATGACGGTGAACTTCAGCGTGTCCGCGCTGGTGGTCGGGTTCGTGCTCGGCATCACCGTCCGCACCCGCCGCGAGTACGCCGTGATCGAGCGGGAAAACCATGCCCGCCAAGCGGTTTCGGCCGAACGGCTGCGCATCGCCCGCGAGATGCACGATGTCGTCGCGCACAGCATGAGCCTGATCGCGGTCAAGGCGGCGGTCGGCAACCACGTCGCCCTCGAGCAGCCGGCGGAAGCACGGGAAGCGCTGCGTGTCATCGAAGACACCAGCCGCGAGACCCTCGCCGAGCTGCGGCGGATGCTGGGTGTGCTGCGCGACGGCACCGGCGTCCCGGCCCTGGCGCCCGCCCCGACACTCGACGACCTGCGCACGCTCGCCGAACGTGCGCAACTGGCGGGCCCGGCCGTCGACCTCGTTGTCGACGGCCTCGACGAGCTGCCGAGCGGGGTTGGCCAGTCCGTGTACCGGATCGTGCAGGAGGCACTGACCAATGTGGTCAAACATGCGGGCGCGAACACGTGCCGGATCCACGTCACCGGCGCCGAAGGCGAGGTGCGCATCGAAGTGCTCGACGACGGCCGCGGCGGCGAAGCCGTGCCCGGACACGGCCTGATCGGGATGCGCGAACGGGTCGCGGTCTACGACGGCGAGTTCAGCGCGGCTCCCGCCGAAAGCGGCTTCCGCGTCTTCGCGCGTCTCCCCTACGAAACGGCGGTGGTCCGATGACCCGCGTCCTGATCGCCGACGACCAGGCGTTGCTGCGCGGCAGTTTCCGCGTGCTGGTGGACAGCGCGCCCGGGCTGACCGTGGTCGGCGAAGCGTCCGACGGTGTCGAAGCGGTCGCGCTGACCCGGCGCGAGCAGCCGGACGTCGTGCTCATGGACGTCCGGATGCCGGAAATGGACGGCATCGAGGCGACCCGGCGGATCTGCGCCGAGACCGACGTCCGCGTGCTGATGCTCACCACGTTCGACCTCGACGAGTACGTCTACGCGGCCCTGCGCGCCGGCGCGAGCGGCTTCCTGCTGAAGGACACCCGCCCGGCGGACCTGCTGGCCGCGATCGAGGTCATCGCGAGCGGCGACGCGCTGCTGGCGCCCTCGGTGACACGACGGCTGGTGGCGGAGTTCGCGCGCCTCCCGACCGGCCCGGTGACCCGGTTGGACGCGGTGACGGCGCGCGAGCAGGAGGTGCTGGCGCTGATCGCACGCGGGCTCTCGAACGACGAGATCGCGGCGCGCCTGCACCTGGGCATCGCGACGGTGAAGACGCACATCGGCCGGCTGCTGCACAAGCTCGCGGCGCGCGACCGGGCGCAGCTGGTGATCGCCGCGTACGAGTCGGGGCTGGTCCGGCCCGGCTGAGGCTCCGGACGGCTACGGTGGGTTCAAGGAGGCATACCTTGAGTCGTCGCAGCATCCTGATCTCCGGTGCCAGTATCGCCGGTCCGACCTTGGCTTCGTGGCTCGCGAAAGCGGGCTGGGACGTGACCGTGGTCGAGCGGTTCGACCACGTGCGCGAGCAGGGCCAGAACATCGACGTCCGCGGGGTCGGGCGCCAGGTGATCCGCCGGATGGGCCTGGAGGACGCCGTCCGCGCCGCCCACACCGGGGAGACCGGCACGGAGTTCGTCGACGAGCACGGCCGCACGATCGCCGGCTTCGCGGGCGGGACCGACGACACCTCCGGCGGCACCGCCGAACTGGAGATCCTGCGCGGTCAGTTCGCCAAGATCCTGTACGAGCACTCCGCGACCGACGCCGAGTACGTCTTCGGCGACCAGATCACCGCCCTGGACGACAACGGCTCCGGCGTCGACGTCGAGTTCCGGCGCGGGGCCCGTCGCCGCTTCGACGCGGTGGTCATCGCCGAAGGCCTCCGCTCACGTACCCGTGCCCTGATCATGCCCGACGCGCACATCCACGAACTGGGCCTCTACAACGCTTTCCTCGCGATCCCGCGCAGCGACGACGACACCGACCGCTGGCGCGTGCTGGCCTGCGGCCGGGGGCGGACGCTCTCCCTGCGCCCGGACAACCTCGGCACCACCCAGGCGTCGTTGAGCTTCATCTCCGACGTGCGCGGCCTGGACCGGCTCGGCCACGACGACGTCGTGGCGATCCTTCGGGCGACCTTCGCCGACGTCGGCTGGGCGGCCCCGCGGGTGCTCGGCGAGCTGGCCAACGGCTCCCTGTACTTCGAGGACATCGGGCAGGCGAAGCTCGGCACGTGGAGCCGCGGCCGGGTCGCGCTGCTCGGTGACGCCGCCCACTGCGCGTCCCCGGTCAGCGGCATGGGCACCACCTTGGCGCTGGCCGGCGCCTACGTCCTGGCGGGAGAACTCGCCGGCCACGACGACCCGCGCGACGCCTTCGCCCGGTACGAGCAGGTGCTGCGTCCCCTGGTCACGAAGGCGCAGCAGCTCCCGCCAGGGGCTCCCCAGATCGCCCACCCTCGCAGCCGCCTGCAGCTCGCCGCGTTCCGGACGGCGGTGCGCGTGGCCGCGTCGCCGCTGCTCGGCGGGGTCTCGGGCCTGGCGGGCAAGTTCATGACCCCGCCGGCCGAAGCGATCACGCTGCCGGAGTACCCGATCCCGGCCGCCGCCGGGTGACTCAGCCCACCGCCCGGGTGAACGGGGCGAACCGCTTCGCCGGATCCCCGGGCAGTGGCCGGCCGGCCAGGACCAGCCGCGGCGCCGGGGCCGTCGGGACCAGGCCGCGTTCCCGCACCCACGCCGTCAGCTCCGGGAAGCGGAAGTCCGGATCCACCCGCACTTCGCCGGACGCCGACCGCGCCGCCCCGCGGATCAGAGCCCGCGCCTGCGCTTCCGTGTCGGCGACGACCGGGCCGAGCACCGTCACGTGCCCGATGTCGGTCCCGAACGCGAAACCACCGTCGACGGCGTAGGCCGTCCCCAGCCGTTCCAGCAGCGGGCGCCGGTCCACGCCGTGCCGCTCGAACCGGCTCTCCACCAGCACCATCGAGATCGACGACACCGATCCGAAGGACACCAGGACGGCGGTCGCGGCCAGTTCGGAGCAGGCGGGCAGGTCGGCAGCGCTCAGCGTCCGGATCTCCATGGACGTTGCCTACGCCACACGCGAAGTGACCGGCAAGTAGCTAAGCTCCCGTGGCATGAGCAGTGCGACGGAGCCGCTCGGGACGCCGCCCGAGGATGAACCGGACATCCACACCACGGCCGGCAAGCTGGCCGACCTGTATCGCCGGTACGACGAGGCGGTGCACGCGGGCTCGGCCCGTGCGGTGGAGAAGCAGCACGCCAAGGGCAAGAAGACCGCGCGTGAGCGGATCGAGCTGCTGCTGGACGAGAACTCGTTCGTCGAGCTCGACGAGCTGGCCCGGCACCGCTCGACCAACTTCGGGCTCGAGAAGAACCGCCCCTACGGCGACGGCGTCGTCACCGGTTACGGCAGCATCGACGGCCGCCCGGTGTGCGTGTTCAGCCAGGACGTGACGGTGTTCGGCGGCGCGCTCGGCGAGGTGTACGGCGAGAAGATCGTCAAGGTGATGGACCTGGCGATCAAGACCGGCCGGCCGATCATCGGCATCAACGAAGGCGGCGGCGCGCGCATCCAGGAGGGTGTCGTCTCGCTCGGCCTGTACGGCGAGATCTTCAACCGCAACGTCAAGGCGTCCGGCGTGATCCCGCAGATCTCGCTGATCATGGGCGCGAACGCGGGCGGGCACGTCTACTCCCCCGCGCTGACCGACTTCGTGGTGATGGTCGACGAGACGTCGCAGATGTTCATCACCGGCCCGGACGTCGTCAAGACGGTCACCGGCGAGGACGTCACCTTCGAGGAGCTCGGCGGCGGCCGCACCCACAACACGAAGTCCGGCGTCGCGCACTACCTCGGCTCCGACGACGAAGACGCGATCGCCTACGTCAAGGAACTCCTCTCCTACCTGCCGCAGAACAACCTGTCGGACGCGCCGGTCTTCGAACCGCCGGACGACGCACCCGGGTTCTTCGACAACGTCACCGACGCCGACCGCGAGCTCGACACGATCATCCCGGACTCGCCGAACACCCCGTACGACATGCACGAGGTCATCAACCGCGTGGTCGACGACGGTGACTTCCTCGAGGTCCACGAGCTGTTCGCGCCGAACATCATCGTCGGCTTCGGCCGCGTCGACGGCCAGAGCGTCGGCGTCGTCGCCAACCAGCCGACGCAGTTCGCCGGCTGCCTCGACATCGACGCGTCCGAGAAGGCCGCGCGGTTCGTGCGCACCTGCGACGCGTTCAACATCCCGGTGCTGACCTTCGTCGACGTCCCGGGTTTCCTCCCGGGCACCGAGCAGGAGTGGAACGGCATCATCCGCCGCGGCGCGAAGCTGATCTACGCCTACGCGGAGGCGACGGTCCCGCTGGTCACGATCATCACGCGCAAGGCCTACGGCGGCGCGTACGACGTCATGGGGTCGAAGCACCTCGGCGCCGACATCAACCTCGCCTGGCCGACCGCGCAGGTCGCGGTGATGGGCGCCCAGGGCGCGGCGAACATCGTCCACCGCAAGACGCTGGCGAACGCGGCCAACGAGGGTCGCGATGTCGATCAGCTGCGCGCCGAGCTGATCCAGGAGTACGAAGACACGCTGCTCAACCCGTACGCGGCGGCCGAGCGGGGATATGTCGACTCGGTGATCGTGCCGGCGCACACCCGCGGGCACGTCGCGCGGGCGCTGTCGCTGCTGCGCAACAAGCGTGAGTCGCTGCCGCCCAAGAAGCACGGGAACATCCCGCTGTGAGCGAGGAGAGCCGGCCCCTGCTGAGGGTGGTCCGCGGAAACCCGAGCGACGCCGAACTGGCGGCGCTGACGGCGGTTGTCGCCGCAGCGTCGGCCGCTTCGCCCGCACAGAAGCCGAAGCCGCGTACGTCGTGGTGGGGCGATCACGCTGCTTCGCTGCGTAAGCCGCTTCACCACGGCGACGGCGCTTGGCGCGCTTCGGGTCTCCCCGGCATCTGACCGCTCAGCGCGGCAAGGCGTCGAGGAACACGGTCGGGACCTCGTTCTCGCGGACGACCCGGCCCAGCAGCGCGGCCAGCCGGTCCCGGTCGGGGCCGGCCAGGCCGTCCGCCAGTTGGTCGACACGGCGGCACGTCGCCGCGTAGAAGTCTTCGGCCAGTTCGCGGCCTTCGGTCGTCAACACGACGTGCACCGCGCGGCGGTCGTCCGGGTCGGGTTCGCGGCGCACGAGCGCACGCCGGACGGCGCGGTCGACGAGCCCGGTGAGGCTGGACTTCTCCAGGCCGAGCGTCGCGCCGAGCTCGCCCATGCCGTACGGCTGGGCCATCAGCACGCACAGCAGCTGGCCCTGCTGCACGGTGAGCCCGTATTCGCGAGCCGACTCGGCGTAGACGGCGTTCACCAGGAACGACGCCCGCACCAGCCCGGCCACCACACCGAGGTCCTCCCCGCGTTTCCCCATCGCACCAGCCTACTTCGCCACGGCTTTCCGCACGGCGGGCGCGATCTCCTCGGCCCACCGCGCGGCGGCGACCTCGTCGGGCGTGCTGCCGCCGGGCCCGAAGAGCACAAACCCGGCGGCGCCGTGGTCGAGCACCGCGCCGGTCAGCTCCTCGATCCACTGGTCCGGCGAGCCGCCGATCCAGCGTCCGTCGTCGGCGCGGGTCTTCTTCAGCGGCTCGGCGGTGATCCGCCCGGGGAAGTTGTACACGGTCGCGATCTCACCGGGATCCCGTCCGGCGCCGGCCGCGGCTTCGTCGATCACCGGCCGGGACGTGCGGTAGCGCTCGCTGAGCCAGTCGGCGGCGTGCCCGGGCATCCACCCGTCGGCCACCCGCCCGGTGACGGCGAGCGACTTCGGCCCGACCGAGCCGGTCCACACCGGCGGCGTCTTTTCCGTTGCCGGCGTCAAATCCGTGACCTGGTAGAACTCGCCGTCAAAAGTCACCGGCTCACCACCACCGCCGAGCAGCTTCACCAGCCGGATGCCTTCCTCGAAGGCGCGGACGGCTTGACCCGGCGTGAGCTTGGTGACGCCGAGCCGCGCGATGTCGTCCCAGAGCCCGCCGACCCCCATGCCGAGCACGATCCGCCCGCCGGTCAGCGCGGACAGCGACGTGACGGTGCGCGCGAGCATCGGCGCGTGCCGTGTGGGCAGGTTGGTCACGCTGACCAGGCCGGACACGCGTTCGGTACGCCCGAGCAAGACGCCGATCTCGGCGTACGCGTCGAGCCGATCGGCGTAGTACGGGTGGTCGGAGACCGTGACGAGGTCCAGCCCCGCCCGGTCGACCTGGACGGCGAGCCGCAGGGTCTCTTCGGTCGCCGCGACGGCGGTCGACACCCCGATCCCGAAGTGCACCATGATTCCTCCCAGTTTTTAGTTCGCTCTACGAACTGACTATACATAGTTCTTGACACGAACTGATCTGGGTTGGCATGCCCGCCGCCGCCGGCAGGGTTTCCGCACCGTTCGCGGAGTACCGAGCTAGCCCGGAACCCGCTGCCGAGCACGCAGCACCAACGTTTCGGCGCTCCGACCGGCTCGTTTGGCTTCCTCCACGGTGGGAGAGGTGTGCGTGTAACCAGCTTTCGTCTTCATCTTGAGGAGGGCACTCAGCGCACGACCCGCATCCTTGTCAACCTTCGCCAGGAGTTCGACGGCGTCGTTGTGACTCTCGCCCTGCGCATGCTCGCCGAGCCCGGCGCAGCAAAGAGCATCGGCCGCCGCGATACCGGCGTGCACACAAAGCGTCACGTACGCGTCAGCATGCTTACCGAGCTCTCGATCGAAAAGCAGATCCCGGGCAACTTCCCAGAACTGCTCCGCCTTCGCCAGGCGCCCCCGCATGACCTCGGGGCTACAACTCTTCGTCCGCACTTCGGCTCTTCCTCTTCCGGATCTGCCCGCCCAGCCAGGAATGACGACCCGCCACGGTGAGCCCGTCGCGCAGGACGTCGCTCAGCACCGGCTCGTCCCGGCCACGGGTCAAGACTTCAGTCACGGTGAACTCGAGGATCCGGGCGTCATTGCCGGTCCACCGGGAAACATCGGCAGCCAAAGCGTCGACCTGAAGACCCCAGCGATCTTCATCGGCGTCGTCGGGCCGGACCAGAAGCAGGTCGATGTCACTCCCGGCGGTCATGGAGCCCCGAGCGGCAGAACCGAACACCGCGCCGTACTTCGGCCGGGGTTTCCAGGACTCGAGCGCGGACTCGATCCGCTGAACCAGCTTCCCGCGCAAGCCCGCCAGTCCGATGACGTGCTCCGCGGCGAGGTGGTCACGGTTGAGCCGATAGGCGAACGCATTACCGACCCGTTCCGCGTGCACGATGCCCTGCCCGGCCAGCCGCCGCAGAACCTTCCTGATCCCCTCTTCCGAATGCCGGTCCAGCACCCGGTGCAGCTGACCGGTCGTGAACGCGCTCTCGTAGCCGGCCAGGGCGGCGAGCACGTCGCCGTCCAGAGTCGGGGTAACCGTGGCCAGCGGCCGGCTCAGCTCCATCACACACCTCTCAATCCCGCACTATAGTACTGGTACCCGTACTATAGTACGGGATCATCAAGGGAGAAGAAATCAGTTTCACGCTCCCTCTCCCGTGTCACCGCCACGACTTCGCCCTTCCGAGAGAAGCCACAGAGTCCCCGCCGGACGGATCATGGAAGCCTGCGCGCCGTGTACGCACGGTCACAGAACCAGACATGGACGGCCGCATAGTCAGCGCCGTATAGTCCACGTGGAATAAACGACCTGGAGTCATCCGGAGGGACCAACGACCATGGCCTCGGCCAAGCTCACCCCGCTCGGCATCGCCGTGCTGGAGCTGCTCCACGAGAAACCCATGCACCCGTACGAGATGGCCCAGCTCATGCGTGAGCGGTACGTCGACACCCGGGTCAACGTGAAGGCGGGATCGCTCTACCACACCGTGGAACGCCTGCAGCGCAACGGTTTGATCGAGGTGGTCGACACGCAGCGCGACGGCAGGCGGCCCGAGCGGACCGTCTACGGCATGACCCAGGCCGGGCTGGACGAGTTCAGCCAGCGCGGCCGCGAACTGCTGGGCGACCTCGTCAAGGAGTTCCCCGCGTTCCTGTCCGGACTCGCCGTCATCGACGAGCTGGGCAAGGAGGCGTCACTGCTCGAGCTCGAGCACCGCGTCACGCGGCTGCGCGCCGGCGTGGCCGCCGACCAGGCCGTCCTCGACCACCTCACCGGGGACCGGACGCCGGAGATCTACTGGCTCGACTGGCGCTACCAGTGCGACCACCGGAAGTTCGAGCTCGAGTGGACCGAACGGCTCCTCGACGACCTGCGCTCCGGGCGGATCCCATTCCAGGACCACCACCACCAACGCTACCTGAGCCTCATCACCAGGGAAGACGACGATGAACGCAAGACAAGCTAACCCGTGGGCCGCGCTGGGCGCGCTGTGCCTCGGCTTCTTCATGATCCTGCTCGACACGACCATCGTGTCGATCGCGATCCCCACCATGCTCCGCGAGCTGAACGCCGGACTGAACTCGGTCGTCTGGGTGATCAGCGTCTACCTGCTGACCTACGCCGTGCCGATGCTGTTCACCAGTCGCCTTGGGGACCGCTTCGGCCCCAAGCGGGTGTTCCTCGCCGGGCTGGTCGTGTTCACCGGCGCGTCGCTGTGGTGCGGCCTGTCCGGCAACGTCGAGATGCTGATCGCCGCGCGGGCCGTGCAGGGGCTCGGCGCCGCGCTGATGACACCGCAGACGCTGGCGTTCATCACGCACCTCTTCCCGCCGGCCAAGCGCGGCCCGGCGATGGGCATGTGGGGCGGTGTCGCCGGGCTGGCGACGATCGCCGGCCCGCTGCTCGGCGGGGTGCTGGTGGACCACCTCGGCTGGGAGTGGATCTTCTACGTCAACGTGCCGATCGGCGTGATCGCCATCGTGGCGACGCTGATGCTCGTGCCGGACTGGCAGCCGAAGCACTCGCACTCGTTCGACCTGCTGGGCATCCTGCTCTCGAGCCTGGCGCTGCTCTGCATCGTGTTCGGCGTCCAGAACGGCCAGCAGTACGACTGGGGCACGGTCTGGGGCGGGATCACCGTGTTCGAGATCATCGGCGCCGGCGTGGTGCTGCTGGCAGCTTTCCTGGTGTGGCAACGGTTCAACAAGCGTGAGCCGCTGCTGCCGCTGCAGGTGTTCTCGAACCGGAACTTCTCCGCGGGGACGCTCACCGCGACCACGGTCGGCTTCGCGATGACCGGCATGTTCCTGCCGCTGGTGATCTACATCCAGTCGGTGCTCGGGCTGACCCCGACCATGGCCGGCCTGCTGACCGCGCCGATGTCGCTGCTGTCCGGGATCGTGGCGCCGTTCGTCGGGCGCGCGTCGGACAAGGTGAACGGCAAGTACCTGGTGATGTTCGGCCTCGCCGCGCTCGCGGCCGGGCTCGGGGTGATCGCGCTGCAGGCGTCGCCGACGAGCAGCCCGTGGAGCTTCATCCCGGCGCTGCTGATGTGCGGGCTCGGCATCGGCTGCATCTTCTCGCCGATGAGCAACATGACGATGGGCTCGGTCGAGCCGCGGCTGGCCGGGACGGCGTCGGGCATCTTCAACACTTCGCGCCAGGTCGGCGGTGTGCTCGGCAGCGCCGCGATCGGCGTGCTGCTGCAGGCGCAGGTGAGTTCCTCGATTGCCGACGAAGCGGCGAAGGCGGCTTCGCAGCTGCCGGAGCAGTACCGGGCGCCGTTCACCGAGGGCATCGCCCAGGCGGCGGCGAGCACGGGCGAGTTCGGGTCGGCGGGCGGCCCGTCGCCGATGCCGGGCCTGCCGGCCGAGATCGCGGCCCAGGCCGGGAAGCTGGCCTCCGACGCGGTCCACAGTGGACTCACGGACGCGGCCCGCGTGACGATGCTGCTGCCGATGGTGGTGCTGTTGCTGGGCCTGCTTTCGGCGGCCATGCTGCGGCAGGTCAAGCCGCGCTGGGCCACTCCGGCGCCGGCCGAGCCCGAAGCCGCCAAGGCCTGACGCCAAACCGTGCGGGCCGCCACTCCGGGTGTCGGGTACCGGAGCGGAGGCCCGCACGGACCGCGGGAGCGGTGGTCTAGTGCCGCCGGTAGGACAGGCCGTACCCGTACGGGAACAGCCCCTGCTTCCCGTCACCCACGTTGATCGGCTCCTGCGAAGAGCTCCGGGGCCAGGTGAAGCTCAACCGGCCGGTCGGGTTGTAGTCGCCGTACAGCACGTCCGCGACGCCGGCGCCCTCCGAACCCGGCAGCCAAGCCGCCACCAGGCCGTCGATCGACGGCAGCAGCCCGGTGATGTCGAGCGGCCGGCCGGAGACCGTCACCACGACCGTCGGCACGCCCGAAGCCTTCAGCTTGCCGAGGAGGGCGAGGTCTTCGGCGTCGAGGCCGAGTCCGTTCGGCCGGTCTCCCTGCCCTTCGGCGTACGGCGTTTCGCCCACCACGGCGACTGCGACCTCGAAGCTGGAGTCGATTCCGTCACCCGTACGGTCATAGGTCACCTCCGTGCCCTTCCCGGCACCAGCCTTGATGCCGTCGAGGATCGTCGAGCCGGGGATGACCCGCGCGCCGCTCTGGCCCTGCCAGGTCAGCGT
This sequence comes from Amycolatopsis sp. NPDC051758, assembly GCF_044453095.1. Lineage (NCBI taxonomy): Bacteria > Bacillati > Actinomycetota > Actinomycetes > Pseudonocardiales > Pseudonocardiaceae > Amycolatopsis > Amycolatopsis sp. NPDC051758. The sequence continues at coordinate 305,460 of NZ_JBITCJ010000009.1, forward strand.
CCAGCCACCCGCCTGGTTGCCCATGTCGTCGGCGTTCTTGCCGGCGACGAAGATCTTGTTGTCCCGCTTCGCGAGCGGCAGCACGCCGTGGGCGTTCTTCAGCAGCACCTGCGACTCGCGCACCGCCTGCCGCGCCACCGCCCGGTGCGCCGCGCTGCCGAAGTCCCGCTGGAGCGAGCGGTCGGTGTACGGGTGCTCGAACAGGCCCAGCTGGAACTTCTTGGTCAGGATCCGGCGGTTGGCGTCGTTGATGCGCGACATCGGCACGTGTCCATTTTGGACTTCCGCGCGCAGCGTGGTGATGAACTGCTGGTAGTCGTAGGGGACCATGACCATGTCGATCCCGGCGTTGACGGCCTGGCTGACCTCGGCCGCGGTGAACCCCGGCTGGCCGTCGATCTGGTTGATGCCGTCCCAGTCCGAGATGACGTAACCGGAGAAGTGCAGCTCGCCCTTCAGCAGGTCGGTGATCAGGAACTTGTTCCCGTGGTCCTTGACGCCGTTCCAGCTGTTGAAGCTGATCATCACCGAGCCGACACCCTCGTCGACCGCGGCGCGGAACGGCGGCAGGTGCACGCGGCGCAGCTCGTCCAGGCTGATCTGGGTGTTGCCCTGGTCGACCCCGCCGGTGGTGCCGCCGTCGCCGATGTAGTGCTTGGCCGTGGCCATGATCGACGTCCGGTCGTCGAGCGAGCGGCCCTGCATTCCTTCGATGACCACGGAGTTCGCGACGGCGTTGCGGGGGACCTCGCCGAAGGACTCGTAGGTGCGGCCCCAGCGGTCGTCGCGGGCGACGCACAGGCACGGCGCGAAGCCCCACTTGACGCCGGTGGCGGCCGCTTCGGAAGCGGTCACCGCGCCGATCTTCTCGACCAGCCGCGGGTCGTTCGCCGCGCCCAGGCCGATGTTGTGCGGGAAGACCGTCGCGCCGTAGACGTTGTTGTGGCCGTGCACGGTGTCGGCGCCGTAGACGATCGGGATGCCGAGCCCGGTCGACGTCGCGGCCCGCTGGTAGGCGTCGACCATGTCCGCCCACCCGGCCGGGGTGTTCGGCGTCGGCGTGGAGCCGCCGCCGGAGAGGATGGAGCCCAGCCGGGCGGACGCGGCCTGCGCGGGCGTCGCGGCCTGGCGCTCGGCCTCGGTCATCTGCCCGATCTTGTCGTCGAGGGTCATCCGCGCCATCAGGTCCTGAACGCGCGAGGACACCGGTGCGCGGGGATTCTTGTACAGCGGGAGCGCCGAAGCGGACGCCGCGGGGACGAGGGCGGTGCCCGCCAGCAACAAGCCGGCGAGCAGGGCAGGGGTCGCGCGCAGTGATCTGTTCGTGCGGAGGAGCAGCATCGGTTCTCCCCGAAAACGATCAATCGATCCATATGTTGCGAGCCACAACAAAATAGCTCTCCTGTCGAGTGACGCCGGTCACAATTCGGTCACGACGAGCGTCCGGGTACCTTCCCGGTGTGCAGTTCGTCCTCGCCTCCCAGTCCCCCGCCCGGCTCGCCCTCCTGCGTTCGGCGGGCCTCGATCCGGCCGTGTTCGTCTCCGGCGTCGACGAAGACGCCGTCGCCGATTCGCTGACCGACCCGGCCCCGGCCGAACTGGTCATGGCGCTCGCCGCGGCCAAGGCCGAAGCGGTCCTCGACCAGGTCGCCGCCGCGCACCCGGACGCCGTCGTCGTCGCCTGCGACTCGATGCTGAACATCGGCGGCACGATGGTCGGCAAACCGGCCGATCCGGACACCGCCCGGCAGCGCTGGGCCGCGATGGCGGGGTCATCCGGTGAACTCTTCACCGGCCACACGGTCGTCCGGCTCGACGGCGGGACGCGGGCCAAGGAGGCGTCCGGCTCGATGTCGACGGCCGTCCGGTTCGGCACGCCGAGCGCCGCGGAGGTCGACGCCTACGTCGCCAGCGGCGAGCCGCTGCACGTCGCCGGCGGGTTCACGATCGACGGCTTGGGCGGCTGGTTCGTCGAAGGCCTCAACGGCGACCACACCAGTGTCATCGGCCTCAGCCTCCCGCTGACGCGCCGGCTGCTGGCCGAGGTCGGCGTGAGTGTCGTGGATCTCTGGCGGCCTCCCGCATCCTGAGAAAGGCGCCACACGAACGGGTGATCCGGAAGAGTCCTCGCTTGCCTAACGTTCTTTGACGAGGCAATACAGGAAAATTTCGAGCACCGGAGTCGCCCCGTGTCTTTTGTACGGACATACACCAAGCCGCGGGTGTTCGCGGCCGCGGTTCTCGGCTCTCTCGTCGTCGGCGCCCTGCTGGGCATCGTCGCGCGGCAGACCGGGACCGGCTGGCTGACCGATCTCCTCGACCAGATCGGCACCATCTTCACCACGCTGCTGCAGATCGCGGTGATCCCGCTGGTCTTCACGGCGATCGTGGTCGGCATCAACAGCCTGCGGAAGCTCGGCGGCGGCCGGACGGCCGCGCGCCTGGGCGGCAAGACGGTGCTGTGGTTCGCGATCACGTCGTTCATCGCGTCGCTGATCGGCATCGCGGTCGGCCGGATCTTCAACCCCGGCACCGGCGGCCTCGCCGGCGTCGAGGCCACCGCGAAGAACGCCGACAAGGCCGCGAAGAGCGTCGACAGCTGGGGCTCGTGGAGCGCCTTCGTGCAGGGGTTGCTCCCGGAGAACTTCGTCAAGGCGTTCGCCGACGGCGAGACGCTGCAGGTGCTCTTCCTCGCCCTCGTGATCGGCGCGGCGGCGTACAGCCTCGGTGACAAGGCCAAGCCGTTCGTGGACTTCACGACGAGCGTGTTCGAGATCATCCAGCGCTACCTCGGCTGGATCGTCCGGCTGGCCCCGATCGGCATCATCGGCCTGATCGGCGCGGCGGTCGCCAACTACGGCGACGCGCTGTTCCGGCCGCTGTTCTCCACCACGCTCGCGGTGTACGTCGGCTGCCTGCTCGTGCTGTTCGTCGTCTACCCGATCCTGCTGCAGTTCGTGGCGAAGGTCAGCCCGCTGAAGTTCTTCGCGAAGGCCGGCACGGCGATCCAGTTCGCGTTCGCTTCGCAGTCCTCGGCCGCGACGCTGCCGCTGACCCGCCAGTCCGCGGTCAACCTCGGCGTCCAGCCGGCGTACGCGGCCTTCGCGACCCCGCTCGGCAGCGCGACGAAGATGGACGGCTGCGCGGCGGTGTTCCCGGCGATCGCGGCGATCTTCGTCGCCAACCTGGCCGGGGTCTCGCTGAACTTCTGGCAGTACGTCGGCATCGTCGTGGTCGCGGTGGTCGGCGCGCTGGCGACGGCCGGCACCACCGGCTGGCTGACGGCCTTCACGCTGACGACGTCGTTCATCGGCCTCGACGCCAAGCAGGTCGCACTCGGCCTGGCGCTGATCTACTCGGTCAACCCGATCATGGACATGATGCGCACGGCGACGAACGTGGCCGGCCAGATCGCCGTGCCGGTGATCGTGGCCCGCGCCGAAGGCCTCCTCGACGACGAGGTCCTCAACGCGCCGACCGACAACCCGGAACACAGCGACGACGGCGCGGCGGCCCGCCACACCGAGCCCGCCCCCGCCTGACCGCAAGTCCGTGAATGTCACATTGAGGGACTCTGAGTCCCTCAATGTGACATCCACGGCTGGTCAGGGGCAGGCGCGGAGGTCGGCGCGGGTCAGCCGGATGTCCGGCCAGCCGCGCAGGTCCGAGGGCGACGTCACTCGGCGGGTGCAGCCGACCGACTTGCCCGTCAGGTCGTAGACCTCGCCCAGCACCGGCGCCGCCTCGCACTTCGGGGTACCTGACGCCGCGTCCGCGCAGTCGTGGCGGACCACGATCACGTCCGGGCGGCCGTCGGCCGTGACGTCGTAGAGCGACAGCGTCCCCGCGTCCGCGTAGTACGGCTTGCCCGAGTCACGCCACACTCCCCCGCCGGCGACCAGCAGCTCGCCGTACGCCGCCGAGCCTTCGTCGCCGACGTCGCCGCGGACCAGGCACGTCGGCGCGGCGCCGTCGATGCAGCGCAGCGAGTTCTGGTCCAGCCGCACGCCCAGCTGCGCGATCGCCAGCTCGAACTCGGTGCCCGGCTCCGGCCCGACCCGCAGCCGTGCCGCGCCGCCCGCCGCGTCGGTCAGCAACACAACCGGCGTTCCGCCGACCGTCATCGCCGCGAGTTCGCGGCACGGCCCGCCACCGCAGGTCACGGCGGGTGCCACCGGCCCGGCCGCGGGCTCCGCCGCGCCGGAGGGCGCCACCGGCCGCGGCCGCAGCACGAACACCGCGCCGATCGCGCCGACGGTCACCACCACCGCCAGCACCGCGGTGAGCAGCGCCGACCGGGGCGTCCGCGCTGCCGAAGTCCGCATAAGACAGAGCGTAAGCCGCTTCGCGACCGTGTGTGGGCAGCGCCCCGTCAGCGTGTGGCCGGTTCAACCCGACGGGGTCACATCTAGCGGAGAGTGTCCGTCTATGTTGTCCGGGTGACGAACCCGAACCTTCCCCCCGCCCTGTACCTGCCGACCGGCCCGGCCAGCGCCGAGACCGAGGGCGCGTCGATCGAGCTGCGCCGCACCCCGGACGGCCGCACCGCGCTGGTCGCGTTCACCGCGCTCGACCGGCTGATCGACTGCTGCGGTGAGCACCAGCCGTGGGTCCTGGTCAACACCGAGCACCTGCCGAAGGTCCACGCCGCGAACCCGTACGACGTGATCGTGCTCGACTCGCCGCTGCCGGCCGAGCTGCGGCACGGTTCGACGCTCGTCTGAGCGTGGTTCACCTCTCACTCCAGAGACGCGCGACGTCCTATCCGTAGACTTCTGCAATGCCGCGTGGGCGGTCAGCAATGCAGCTGTCGGACGCAGGAGGTGCGGGGTGGCCGAGCAGGTCGGCGAATCCACGGGTGGCCCGGTGACGAAGATCCTGGTCGCCAACCGGGGCGAGATCGCGGTGCGCGTGATCAGAGCCGCCAAAGACGCGGGGTTGAGCAGCGTCGCGGTGTACGCCGACCCGGACCGCGACGCACCACACGTGCGCCTGGCCGACGAAGCCTTCGCCCTCGGCGGCACCACGGCCGCCGAGAGCTATCTGAACGTCGACAAGCTCCTCGACGCCGCCAAGCACTCGGGCGCCGACTCGGTGCACCCGGGTTACGGCTTCCTCTCCGAGAACGCGGAGTTCGCCCAGGCCGTCATCGACGCCGGGCTGACCTGGATCGGGCCGAGCCCGCAGGCCATCCGCGACCTCGGGGACAAGGTCACCGCCCGCCACATCGCGATGCGCGCGGGCGCACCGCTGGTGCCGGGCACCAAGGAGCCGGTCAAGGACGCGAGCGAGATCGTCGCGTTCGCCGACGAGCACGGCCTGCCGGTGGCCATCAAGGCCGCGTTCGGCGGCGGTGGCCGTGGCCTCAAGGTCGCGCGCACCCGCGAAGAGATCCCGGAGCTGTTCGAGTCGGCCACACGCGAGGCCGTCGCGGCGTTCGGCCGCGGCGAGTGCTTCGTCGAGCGCTACCTGGACAAGCCGCGGCACGTCGAGGCGCAGGTGCTGGCCGACCAGCACGGCACCGCGATCGTCGTCGGCACCCGCGACTGCTCGCTGCAGCGCCGCCACCAGAAGCTCGTCGAGGAGGCGCCTGCGCCGTTCCTGTCCGACGAGCAGCGCAAGCGCATCCACGAGTCGGCGAAGGCGATCTGCAAGGAAGCCGGCTACTACGGCGCCGGCACGGTCGAGTACCTCGTCGCCACCGACGGCACGATCTCGTTCCTCGAGGTCAACACGCGCCTGCAGGTCGAGCACCCGGTCTCGGAGGAGACCACCGGCCTCGACCTCGTCCGCGAGATGTTCCGCATCGCGCGCGGCGAGAAGCTGCGGATCACCGAGGACCCCGAGCCGCGCGGCCACTCGATCGAGTTCCGCATCAACGGTGAGGACGCCGGCCGCGGCTTCCTGCCCGCGCCGGGCACGGTGACGAAGTTCGTCGCGCCGAGCGGGCCGGGTGTCCGCGTCGACTCCGGTGTCGAGTCCGGCAGCGTCATCGGCGGCCAGTTCGACTCGATGCTGGCGAAGCTGATCGTCACCGGTTCGGACCGGAACAACGCCCTGGAGCGCAGCCGCCGCGCGCTGGCCGAGATGGTCGTCGAGGGCATGGCGACGGTGCTGCCGTTCGACCGCGTGATCGTCGACGACCCCGCGTTCATCGGCGACGAGAACGGCTTCAGCGTGCACACGCGCTGGATCGAGACGGAGTTCGACAACCAGATCGAGCCGTTCGTCGCGCCGGACGTCGAGGCTGCCGAAGAGGAGCCGCGCCACAACGTCGTCGTCGAGGTCGGCGGGCGCCGCCTCGAGGTGTCGCTGCCCGGCGGGTTCGCGCTCGAAGGCGGCGGGGGCGGCGGCACCGCCGTCAAGGCGAAGCCGCGCAAGCGCGCCGGTGGTGGCAAGGCCGCGGTGAGCGGGGACGCCGTCACCGCGCCGATGCAGGGCACCATCGTGAAGGTGGCCGTCGAAGAGGGCCAGTCGGTCGAGGCGGGTGAGCTGATCGTCGTCCTCGAAGCGATGAAGATGGAGAACCCGGTCACCGCGCACAAGGCGGGCACCGTGACCGGCCTTTCGGTCGAGGTGGGCGCCGCCGTGACGCAGGGCACGCAGCTTCTCGAGATCAAGTAGGACAGTTCGTTACAGATGTCGTGGTGGGCCGCCCCCGAGGCGGCCTACCATCGACTACGTGACCGAAGTCCCGTCTCCGCAGCTGCGGATCAGCGACCAGAACCGCGAGTCCGCACTGACCGCGCTCGGTGAGCACATGAGCGCGGGGCGGATCGACATCGACGAGTACGGCGAGCGCTCGGCCCGGATCACCGCGGCGAAGACACGTGGTGAGCTCGGCGAGATCTTCGCGGACCTGCCGGCGCCCCACCCCCGGTACGACGACTTCCCGCAGGCCGTCACGGCTCCCGAGCCCGACCGGCAGGCCGAGCCGGTGCCGCGGCGCTCAGGGTCACCCGAAAACTGGTCGCCGCCCCAGCGGTTCATCGCCGCTTTCATGCCGTTGACCGTCATCGCCGCGATCGCGTTGATCGTCACCGGCGTCGTGGGCTGGGGGATCATCTTCGTCCCGATCGGGCTCGCGTTCTTCGGCAAGGCGATGTGGGGCCACGGCTGGAACCACGACCAGCACCACCACGACCGGCACGAGCGGCACCTGCGCGACCGGGAGCGCCGGCGCGCGCTGCGCGACTCCTACCGCCGCGAGATGGGCCGCTGATCCTCCCGTGGGCGACATGCTGCTGAGCGACGCCGAACGCCAGGACGCGCTGGACGTGCTCGAGGAGCACGTCCGCACCGGGCGGCTCGACATCGACGAGTACGGGTCGCGCACCGCGAAGGTGACCGCGGCCAAGCGGGTCAGCGAGCTCGTCCCGCTCTTCGAAGACCTGCCCTCGCCCCGGCCGAGCGCCCTGCTCAACGGGGCCGCCGCGCCCCAGGTGCCGGTGATGTCCGGCGAGAACACCCTGTCGCGCTGGCTCACCGCGAGCGCGGTGCCGATCGCGATCGTCCTCGCGGTGGTGGTGCTCATCCTGTCCCGCGGCCGGCTGCTGATCATCTCCGTCGCGCTGCCCCTGGTGGTCGCGATGATCGCGGGGGCCCGCCGTCGGCGCTGAGCCTGCGAGAATCACCCCGTGATGGGCGTGGTTCCGGGCGCGCTGGACGCCCGAGGCGAACGGCTGGCCGGGCCGATCTTCACCGGCGTCGGCCTGGCCGGGCTCGCCGCGTGCACGATCTTCGCGCCGGGTCCCCGGGGCGCCACCCTGGCCGTCGTCGTGGTCACCGCGGTGTGGCTGCCACTGCTGATCCCGCTGTTCCCGCGCCGGGCGGCCCACCCGTGGCTGGCCGCCGGTTACTACGCGGGTTTCCTCGCGGCCGCGATCGTGCTGGTGGCGCGCGACGACACGTTCACCGGCTTCGCGTCGTTCGGCTACCCGCTGGCGTTCGTGCTGTTCCCGGCGCGGTGGGGCTTCTTCGCGGTGACCGCGACCGCGGTGCTGCCCATGCTGGCCTCCGGCTCGGACTCGCAAACCCCGACGTGGGTGCTGGTCGTGTCGGTGGCCGGGCCGCTGCTGTACGCCGCGTGGTTCGTCGGCGCGGAGAGCGAGAAGCGGCGCAAGGCGAACGTCCGGCTGGAAGCCGCGCTCGAGGAGAACGCCGGCCTGCACACGCGGCTGGTGGCCAAGGCGCGGGAAGCGGGTGTGCTCGACGAGCGGCAGCGGATGGCGCGCGAAATCCACGACACACTGGCCCAGGGCCTGACCGGGATCGTCACGCAGCTGGAAGCCGCGGACGGCCCGGACCGCGACCGGCGGCTCGAGCAGGTGCGCACCCTGGCCCGCGACAGCCTCGGCGAGGCCCGCCGCGCGGTGCAGGCGCTGCGGCCGGAGCCGCTGACCGCGGCCCAGCTGCCGGAAGCGCTTTCCGAACTGGCGCGCCGGGTCACCGGGACGTCCGGGATCACGGTCAGCGTGGAGACGACCGGCGACGCCCGGCCCCTGTTGCCGGAACTGGAGGTGACGCTCTACCGCGTCGCCCAGGAGGCCCTCGCCAACGCGGAGAAGCACGCGCGCGCTTCGCGGATCGTGGTGACCCTGTCCTATTCGGACGAACTGGTGCTGCTCGACGTCGTCGACGACGGGATCGGCTTCCGCCCCGGCGACCGCGGTGACGGCACCGGGTTCGGCCTCGACGCGATGCGCCAGCGCGTCCGGCGGGTGGCGGGGACGCTGTCGATCGAGAGCACCCCGGGCGACGGCACGGCGGTCAGCGTCCAGGTGCCGGCGATCCAGGCCGCGTGAATTGCTCCCTTTGCCGGGCAACCGGCCACCCCCTTCGGGCGTGGTGATCGATGCAGGTCGGGGGAAAGGGAGAAACGATGAGAAGCAACGTGTTGAAGCGGGCGGGGGTGCTCGCCACGGTGGCGATCGCCGTCACCGCGCTGGGGGTTCCGGCGGCGCAGGCCCAGGGGGTGCGGCTGTCCTGGCAGCCGACGCTGCTGCCGCTGCCGGCGGGAGCGAGCCCGCTCGGGCACGGCTTTCTGACCGCGTCGGACGGCCACGGGGAGTACACCGGCTCGTTCATCGTCGACAACAAGCTCCAGGTGGTGAGCTGGCGCGGCGGCAAGCCGGTGCTCCGCGGCGTGCCGGAGGGCTACGAGTGGGCGATGGTCCAGGGGGAGGACAGTGCCGGGCGGGTGTACGGCAACTCGATCGACTACGACACCAGCAGCAACCGGTCGTTCGTGCTCGACGCCACCGGCTTCCACCTCCGGGACAACCCGGCCGGCTACCGGGAGTTCCAGGTGCAGGCGGTCAACCGGCGCGGTGACGCGGTCGGCAGCGTCTTCACCGACGATCCGGCGGACAACGCGGTGGCGGTCTGGCCCGCCGGTGCCGCGGCGCCGACCCTCGTGCCGCTGCCGGCCGGCGCCGACGGCGTGACCGACATCGACGACGACGGCGCGATCCTGTTCAACGGGTTCGAGCGCGACATCGTCTGGAAGAACGGCGTGAGCCGGCCGCTGGCCGACCTGCCCGGCTTCTCGAACCCGCACGGCTCGGCGATCCGCAACGGCGTCGTCGTGGGGTTCGCGTCGAACGGCAATGCGTCGCAGGCGGTGCGGTGGTCAACCCCGGAGAAGGCCACGGCGCTCTCCGGCGGCGACTACGCCATCGACCTGAACGTGGGCGGCCTGACGGCCGGGCTGACCCCGCCGGCCGCGGGTTCGTTCCGCGGCAAGCCGATCGTGTGGCGGAGCACTTCCCCGGGCGGCGAGCTGAAGCAGCCGGGCACCTACGCGGCGTACCAGCCGTTCCATGTCAGCGACGACGGGACGTTCGTGGGGTCCGCGTCGAACGGCCCGCTCGACGAGGGCGGCGTGCCGGTGATCTGGCGCCTGGCCCCGTGAGGCCGAGGCCGTGAAAGCCAGGCCGGGGGCGGCGTGCTCCCGGCCTGGCTAGGCTGGGCGGAGTGGAACCGGTGGAGATCAACGCGGGCACCTACTACCTGCGCCAGCTGCGCGCCGACCGGCACATCGACGACCGCCTGCTGCTGATGGAGGCGTTCGCCGACCCGACGCACCGCAAGTACGTGCTGAACTACCGCCTGCGCACGCTCGACGAGGCAACGGAGTACGTGACGCTCCGAGCAGCCCAGTGGGCGGGCGACGAGCGCTGCTCGTGGGCGATAACGGAGCCGACATCAGGTCGTTTGCTGGGCGAAGTGGGCTTGCGCGAGCTGAACCTGGACGCGGCGTACGCGGAGGCGACGATCTGGGTCCACCCGGCCGAGCGAGGCAAGGGAATCGCAACAACGGCGCTGAGCGCGGCCCTGCGTTTCGGCTTCGGCGGCCTGGGGCTCACGGAGGTGAGTTACCGGTACGAGGAGAGCAACGCGGCGTCGGCGATCGTGGCGGAGCGGTGTGGGTTCACGCTGGTCGGCCCGGAGGCGGAGCGGGCGCCGACGGGTGAGCGCCTGATCCGCTGGCACCGGACTTCCTGAAGACATCCCCCGCCTCTCCCAGGGGCGGCCCCGAGGCCAGTCTATCGGCGCCCCCGGACGAAACCCGCTCCGAAGGCACCTTTCGCGCCTAGTTGCCCACAACTCGACGAGACTGTGGACAACCCGGCGCAGGTCGACCCCTCAGCTCACCGGCTCCACCAGCCCCGCGCGGGCCTCCGGCGCCGCCGACCTCAGGGCGTCCGCCGCTTCGTCGCTCGGCTGGGACTGGGACTCTCGCTCCGACTCGACGCGGGCGCGGTAGACCTCGATCTCCCGCTTCACCGTTTCGGGTGACCAGCCGAGGACCTCGCCGACCAGCGCCGCCACCTGCTCGGCGCAGTCCACGCCGCGGTGGGCGTACTCGATCGAGATGCGCGTCCGGCGGGCCAGGACGTCCTCCAGGTGCAGGGCCCCTTCGTGCGAAGCCGCGTACACCACCTCGACGCCCAGGTAATCCGGTGCGTGCTCGATCGGCTTCAGCAGCTCCGGGCGGCCGTCGGCCGAGGCCAGGACCTCGTGGACCACGGAGCCGTAGCGGTCGAGCAGGTGCCTCACCCGATAGGGGTGCAAGCCGTGCTCGGCGGCCAGGTGGTCGGCCTGGTTGACCAGTGCGTGGTAGCCGTCCGCGCCGATCAGGGGGACCTTGTCCGTGATCGACGGCTGGGACCTGCCGGGCAGGTCGACCGCCGCCGCGTCGACGGCGTCCGCCGCCATCACCCGGTACGTCGTGTACTTGCCGCCGGCGATCGCGACCAGGCCCGGGGCCACCCGCGCCACCGCGTGCTCGCGCGAAAGCTTCGAAGTCTCTTCGCTCTCCCCCGCCAGCAACGGGCGAAGGCCTGCGTACACACCTTCGATGTCGTCGTGGGTCAGCGGTGTCGCGAGGACGCTGTTGACGTGCTCGAGGATGTAGTCGATGTCGTGCTTCGTCGCCGCCGGGTGCGCCAGGTCCAGCTCCCAGTCGGTGTCCGTCGTCCCCACGATCCAGTGGTTGCGCCACGGGATCACGAACAGCACCGACTTCTCGGTGCGCAGGATCATCCCCGACTCCGAGACGATCCGGTCGCGCGGCACGACGATGTGCACACCCTTGCTCGCCCGCACGCGGAACCGCCCGCGCCCGCCGGACAGCCGTTGCAGCTCGTCGGTCCAGACGCCGGTGCAGTTGATCACCGCGGCCGCCGAGATCTCCGTTTCGCGCCCGTCCTCGACGTCGCGCACACGTACACCCGAGACCCGGTCCGCCTCGCGCAGGAACCCGACGACCTGGGTCGACGTCCGCACGACCGCGCCGTAGTGCGCGGCCGTCCGCGCCACCGTCATCGTGTGGCGGGCGTCGTCGGACTGCGCGTCGTAGTAGCGGATCCCGCCGATCAGCGCCGACCGCTTGAGCGCCGGCACCATCCGGAGCGCGCCCGCGCGAGTCAGGTGCTTCTGGCCGGGGACGCTGCGGGCGCCGCCCATCGTGTCGTACATCAGCAGGCCCGCCGCGGTGTACGGCCGCTCCCACACGCGGTGCGTCAGCGGGTAGAGAAAGCTGACCGGTTTCACCAGATGGGGTGCGATCGTCGTCAGCATCAGCTCACGCTCGCGAAGCGCTTCCCGGACCAGGCCGAACTCGAGCTGCTCCAGGTACCGCAGGCCGCCGTGGAAGAGCTTGCTCGACCGGCTCGACGTCCCCGAAGCGAGGTCGCGGGCTTCGACGAGCGCGACCCGCAGCCCGCGCGTCGCGGCGTCCAGCGCCGTGCCCGCGCCGACCACGCCGCCGCCGATGATGACGACGTCGAACGTCTCGTTGCCCAGCCGCTGCCAGGTCTGTTCTCGCTTGGCCGGACCCAGTCGAGCCGGGTTGGTCTCCGCTGCGTGCTGCGCACTGGCCACGTGACACTCCTCCTCGGGCTGGCGAGGGTTCCAGCATCGCACGACCTGGTGATCCTCCGCCCGTCCCCGGATGACACTTGTGGCGTAACCCTCCGCGATCTTGAAAAGATTCGGCTACCCGGTGCTTGGTATCCGCTTATACGCCCCGGTAACGTCGCCCGGACGTGGGTCGGCAACGGTGCCGTGGCACGCCGTGATCGACCCTGCGCAGAGTGTCCAGTGTGGAGGTGCAGCGGTGAGTGCTGGGGCAATAATCGTCTGGGAACTACTGGGAACGGCCGCGCTGATCCTGCTCGGCAACGGTGTGGTCGCGAACCACGTGCTCCGCAAGACCAACGGGAACAACGGCGGCATCCTCTTCATCAACTTCGGCTGGGCGTTCGCCGTCTTCACCGGCGCCAGCATCGCCGCGCCCAGCGGCGCGCACCTCAACCCGGCGGTGACCCTCGGGCTCGCCATCGCCGACAAGACCCCGTGGGCCGACGTCCCCTTCTACTTCATCGGGCAGATGGCCGGCGCGATCATCGGCGCCATGCTGTGCTGGGCGACCTACAAGCTCCAGTTCGACGACCACCCCGAGCCCGAGAACACGCTCGGCATCTTCTCCACCGCGCCGCAGATCCCGAACACCGCGTGGAACCTCGTCACCGAGGTCATCGGCACGTTCGTGCTCGTCGTCTGGATCCTGCTCAGCCCGACCTTCGCGGCCGGCGACACCGGCACCCCGAACTTCGGCAACTCCGCACTGGGCTACGCGGGTGTCTCGTTCGTCGTGCTCGTGATCGGCACCTCGCTCGGTGGCCCGACGGGGTACGCCATCAACCCGGCGCGTGACCTCGGCCCCCGGATCGCGTACGCGTTCCTGATGCCGATCAAGAACAAGGCCAACGCCAACTGGGGCTACTCGTGGATCCCGGTCGTCGGCCCGCTCGTCGGTGGCGCCCTCGCCGCGCTCGTCTACCTCGCCGTCCACAACCTCACCTGATCGCCCCCTCGACCGGATTCCTGGAGCACACATGACTTCGTACGTAGCCGCGATCGACCAGGGCACGACGTCGACCCGGTGCATGATCTTCAACCACGAAGGCCGCGTGGTCGCCGCCGACCAGCGCGAGCACGAGCAGATCTTCCCCCGCGCCGGCTGGGTCGAGCACAACGCCGAAGAGATCTGGGAGAACACGCGCCGGGTCGCCGCGGGCGCGCTGGCCAAGGCCGACCTGACCGCGAAGGACATCGTCGCGGTCGGCATCACCAACCAGCGTGAAACCGCGCTGGTCTGGGACAAGACGACCGGCAAGCCGGTCTACAACGCGATCGTCTGGCAGGACACCCGCACCGACAAGATCGTCACCGAGCTCGGCAACCTCGGCGGCGGCCAGGAGCGCTACCGCGACAAGGTCGGCCTCCCGCTCGCGACGTACTTCTCCGGCCCGAAGATCAAGTGGATCCTCGACAACGTCGAAGGCGCGCGCGAGAAGGCCGAAGCCGGTGACCTGATCTTCGGCAACATGGACACCTGGGTGCTGTGGAACATGACCGGCGGCGCCGACGGCGGTGTGCACGTCACCGACCCGACCAACGCCTCCCGCACCATGCTGATGGACCTCGACACCCTGCAGTGGGACGCCGAGATCGCCGGTGAGATGGGCATCCCCCTTTCGATGCTGCCGGAAATCCGCTCCTCCTCCGAGGAGTACGGCAAGGTCCGCGAGAAGGGCGCGCTGGCCGGCGTGCCGATCGCGGGCATCCTGGGTGACCAGCAGGCCGCGACGTTCGGCCAGGCGTGCCTTTCGCCCGGCGAAGCCAAGAACACCTACGGCACCGGCAACTTCATGCTGCTCAACACCGGCACCGAAAAGGTGATGTCGCAGAACGGGCTGCTCACCACGGTCTGTTACAAGATCGGCTCCAACGACACGATCTACGCTCTGGAAGGCTCCATCGCGGTGACCGGTTCGCTCGTGCAGTGGCTGCGCGACAACCTCGGCATGATCGGGACCGCGGCCGAGATCGAGGAGCACGCGCGCAGCGTCGAGGACAACGGCGGCGCGTACTTCGTCCCGGCGTTCTCGGGTCTGTTCGCTCCTTACTGGCGATCCGACGCTCGCGGCGCGATCGTCGGGCTCACCCGGTTCGTCAACAAGGGCCACCTCGCCCGCGCGGTGCTGGAGGCGACCGCCTTCCAGTCGCGCGAGGTGATCGACGCGATGAACGCCGACTCCGGTGTCCCGCTGAAGTCGCTCAAGGTGGACGGCGGCATGGTCGTCAACGAGCTGCTCATGCAGTTCCAGGCCGACATCCTCGGCGTGCCGGTGATCCGCCCGGTGGTCAACGAGACCACCGCGCTGGGTGCCGCGTACGCCGCCGGCCTGGCCGTCGGGTTCTGGAAGTCCGAAGACGACATCCGCACCAACTGGGCTCAGGACAAGCAGTGGGACCCGTCGATGGACGACTCCCGCCGCGAATCCGAGTACCGCAACTGGAAGAAGGCCGTCACCAAGACCTTCGACTGGGTCTCCGAAGAGGACTGACCGGCGAGGGCCGGGGGCGTGACCAAGGCGCTCCCGGCCCGCCCGCCCGGGTCAGTCGTCCCAGCCTTCCGGCTTGCCGGACTGTTCGTTGGGCGCGATGACCAGGAACGGCACGCCCTGGTCGTCCACGACCCGCACCTGCCGGCCGTACGGCGAGTCGAACGGCCGGTCCAGCGCCTGGCCGCCGAGTTCGACCACCTTCGCCGCGCTCGCGTCGGCGTCCGCGACCGAGAAGTACGCCGACCAGTTCGACGGCACCTCCGCCGGCGCCGACGCCGGCAGCGCGCCGAGCCCGCCGACCGGGCGGCCGTCGAGCAGCAGCACCGCGTAGGTGAAGTCGTCGTTGGACAGGTCCTGGAAGCCGTAACCGAAGACCTGCTCGTAGAACGCCTTCGCCGCCGGGAAGTCACGGCTCATGCACTCGTTCCACGCCAGGGTGCCCGGCGCCGCGGTGACCTGCGTGCCGATGTGGTTGCCGGGTTCCCAGAGGCCGAAGACCGCGCCCGCCGGGTCGGCCGCGACCGCCATCCGGCCTTCCTTCATCACTTCCATCACCGGCATGAGGATCTGCCCGCCGGCCTCGGTGATCGCCGCGGCCGTCCGGTCCACATCGGACACGGCCAGGTACGTCGTCCACACCGCGGGCAGCTCCTGGCCCGGCGGTGTCTGCCCGATCCCGGCGACCGGGCGCCCCTGCAGCTCGGCCATGCCGTAGAAGCCGGTCTCTTCGCCGCCCTTCTGCACGTCCCAGCCGAACAGGCCGCCGTAGAAGGCCACCGCTTTCGCCTGGTCGGGCACCATCAGGTCCACCCAGCTGGGTGTGCCGTCGGGCCACCGCTCGTCCCGGAACTTCATGTCGACTCCCAACCCTCGTTCGCGCCGCCTCGGGTGACGGCCGACACAGTCTGGCACCGGGCACCGACAAAAACAGGGCCGAAGGACTCCCCACCACGGAACCGGTCCGGCCGGGAACGGTCGGTGAACCGCGTCAGGCCCGCACGAGCCGCGCGTAGACGACGATGTTGTCGACGTAGTTGTGCGCGCTCCGGTCGAAGACGCCGCCGCAGGTGATCAGCCGCAGCTCCGGGCCGGCCGTGTCGTCGTAAACGCCTTCGCCCTCGAAGTCCTGCTTGGGCACTTGGTGCACCTTCGTCACCTCGAACGACGCCGTGGTGCCGTCCTTGCGGGCGACCGAAACCCGGTCGCCGGGCGCCAGTTCCTTGAGCCGGAAGAAGATGCCCTTCTGGTGGTTGCCGTCGACGTGCCCGAGGACGACGGCCGGGCCGACCTCGCCCGGCGTCGGCGCGTAGGTGTACCAGCCCGCCTGCAGCGGCGTGGTCACCGGCGGCACCTGGATGGTGTTGTCCGCGTTCAGCCCGAGCGGGACCAGCGACGAGTGCGCGCCGATCTTCGGGATGTCGATCGAAACCGGCTCCGACTTCGGCAGGCCGGCGACGGCGTCCTGGCCCGCGGCCTGCGGTTCCGGGTTCACCGCGACCGGCTGGGCCGGCGGCGGCTGCGCGGTGGACGGCTCGGGCCCGCCGCCCAGCGTCAGCGCCAGCACCGCCAACGCGGCCAGCAGCGCGACGACGAGCGCGATCAGGTAGCCCCGTCTGTTCGTGATCCTCGTGGTCATGTTCTCCCCCGTGACTGGCGCCTGCAGTTCACACGTCCGGGTGGATCGTTCGGTTGGGTCCCGACGGTACCTTCGCGGTCCCGGCGAGGATCAGCGGCGCCACGCCCGCCGGGCCAGCACGAGGCCGCTGCCGCCGACCGCGAGCACACCCATGGCGGCCGCGGCCGCGAGGGGACCGCCGGAACCGTCCGGGTGCTGCGGCTCGGCGGTGGCGGGCTCGGCCGGCGCCGCCGAGGTGGCCGGCGACGGCGCGGCCGCGAGCGCGGCGCCCGGCGCGAGAACCAGGAAAGCCGCCGCAACCCCCGCGACGACAACAGCGTTCTTCATTCTTTTCTCCCCTGTGGATCACGCCCGGAATGAGGCGAAACGGATGCTGCTCGCAGTTCCCCTTGCTGCACCCAAAGACGTCTCCACCTGCGATCGGTTGCGCGCACAGCTCACCGAAACCCATGAAAAAACCACCCCGGAGCGTGGCTCCGAGGTGGTTGTTTCCGATTTCGGGAATCAGCCCGCCATGCTGCCGTCGCCCGCTTTCGCCGCGCCGGCCGGCACCTTCGCGACCTGGGCCGCGGGCACCGAGAACTGCGTGCTGTAGGTGCCGGCACCGCAGGTCACGGTCAGCGGGTACGTCCCGGACGCGGTGCCGGGCTTGAGCGTGGCGTCGGCGCTGATGTTCGCGTCGGTGCCCATGAACGGGCCCGGGAAGTAGTTGGCGAAGGTCAGCACCGGCGAGGAGAACGTCGGCGAAGCGCCTTCACACTTCGCGAGCGCGACATTCGGCGCATCGCGGACGTACTTGTCCACGAGCGTCTGGTTGATCGCGGTGTTGACGTTGAGCTGGACGCTGCCCTTCGCCGGAGCGGCGCTCGGCGTCGGGCTGGTGCTTTGCTGCGCTGTCGCGGGCGCTGCCAGCGCCGTCGCCCCGATCACCGCTGCCACAACAAAAACCACCGTCTTGCGCACCTTCGCACCCTTCGCGTCCTTCAGCCGTACAACCGACAAGACGCGACGGGATACGACGGGGTTGCGTGCTTCGTCAGTCGAGATCGTCGTGGCGCATGAGCTGGCGACCGGCCTCGGTGATCGAGCCCGACAGCGACGGGTACACCGAAAATGTCAGTGCCAGGTGGTCCACTGTGAGCTGGTTCTGGACGGCGAGCGCGATGGGAAGGATGAGCTCGCTCGCCTGCGGCGCCACGACCACTCCACCGACGACCACGCCGGTGGCGGGGCGGCAGAACAGCTTGACGAAGCCTCGGCGGAGGCCCTCCATCTTCGCGCGCGCGTTGGTGGCCAGGGGCAGCATGATGGTGCGCGCGGGCACCTCGCCGGAGTCGATCGCGTGCTGGCTGATGCCGACGGTCGCGATCTCCGGGTGGGTGAAGACGTTGGCGGCGACGGTCTTGAGCTTGATCGGCGCGACGCCTTCGCCCAGCGCGTGCCACATCGCGATGCGGCCCTGCATGCTCGCCACCGAGGCCAGCATGAGCACGCCGGTGCAGTCGCCGGCGGCGTAGATCCCGGGAACGGAGGTGCGCGAAACGCGGTCGACGGTGATGAACCCGCCGGGGCCGGGCGAGATGCCGACCTTGTCGAGGCCGATGTCGGCGGTGTTCGGGACCGATCCGACGGTCATCAGCGCGTGGCTGGCTTCGATCACGCGGCCGTCGGCGAGGAAGATCTCGACGCCCTTCTCGGTGCGCTCGACGCGGTCGGCGCGCGCCTGCTTCGCGACGGTCGTGCCGCGCTGCGAGAAGACCTCCTCGAGCACCGCGGCGGCGTCGGCGTCCTCGTGCGGGAGGACGCGGTCGCGGCTGGAGACGACGGTGACCTTGACGCCCATCTCGGTGTAGGCGGACGCGAACTCGGCGCCGGTGACCCCCGAGCCGATCACGGCGAGGTGCTCGGGCAGCTCCTGGAGCTCGTAGAGCTGGCGCCAGTCGAGGATGCGCTCACCGTCCGGCACCGCGCCGGGCAGGACACGCGGGGTGGCACCGGTGGCGATCAGGACGACGTCGGCCGGGAACTTCTCGGTGGCGCCGTCCGGCGTGGTGACGGCGACCTTGTGCGTCGCGAGGCCGGGCTCTTCGTCGCAGAAGCGCGCCTGGCCGATGACGACGCGGACACCTTCGCGCTGGACGCGGGCGCGGATGTCGGCGGACTGGGCGAGCGCGAGGCCCTTGACCCGGCCGTGGACGGTCGGGAGGTCGATGCTCGTGTCGGCCATGTCGGTGTTGATGCCGAGCTCGCCGAGGTCGTGCATCTTCGCCAGCGCGCCCGAGCTCGCGATGAACGTCTTCGAGGGAACGCAGTCGTAGAGGACGCAGGCGCCACCCAGTCCGTCGCGCTCGACGATCGTGACGTCGGCCCCGTGCTGGGCTGCGACCAGCGCGGCTTCGTAGCCGGCCGGGCCCCCGCCCATGATCACGATCCTGGTCACCTGGGTCCTCCTCGAGTGCGTGCGTGCGGTGGTCTCACCGTACGCGGCGAAGGTGACCGGACACTGAAGTGGGCGAACACGGCGAGTGCGTCCACTCGGGTGAGCGAGGGGTCGCTAGGCTGTCGGCGTGCCGTTGTATGCCGCGTACGGATCGAACATGGAGCCCGCCCAGATGCTGGAGCGCGCGCCGCACTCTCCGATGGCCGGCAGCGGCTGGCTGGAGGGGTGGCGCCTGACCTTCGGCGGCGAGGACCTCGGCTGGGAAGGTGCCCTGGCCACGATCGTCGAGGACCCGGGATCCCGGGTCTTCGTCGTTCTCTACGACGTGACGTCGCTGGACGAGACCGGGCTGGACCGCTGGGAAGGCGGCGAGCTGGGGATCCATTCGAAGATCCGGCTGCGCGTCCAGACCATGGACGGCTCGGTGCTGGCCTGGCTGTACGTCCTGGACGCGTACGAAGGCGGCCTCCCGTCTGCGCGTTACCTAGGCGTCCTGGCCGATGCGGCCGAAGCCGCCGGGGCTCCGGCCGACTACGTCGAAGACCTCCGAACCCGCCCCTGCTCCGGCATCACCGGCTAACCGACCCTCCAGGTACGCGAGCCGACCCTCCAGGTACGCGAACTACACGGAACGCACCCGAAAGGCGTCGCGCAGTTCTCGGAGGACGCGACCCGGATCCCGGAGATCGGCCGCGGCGGCACGGACCGTGATCCAGCCTCGCCCCAGCATCCGCCG
The DNA here is from genome assembly GCF_044453095.1 of Amycolatopsis sp. NPDC051758. Lineage (NCBI taxonomy): Bacteria > Bacillati > Actinomycetota > Actinomycetes > Pseudonocardiales > Pseudonocardiaceae > Amycolatopsis > Amycolatopsis sp. NPDC051758. Next base: position 325,190 of record NZ_JBITCJ010000009.1, read on the forward strand.
ATCCCGCTCCGCATCGGCAGCCTGGCGATCCTCGTGCGCGGCGAACCCGTCGTATTCGAGTGCGACGCGGCGAGCAGGCCAAGCCATGTCGAGCACGTAGAGCAGTCTGCCGTCGATGTCGTAGATCGGATACTGCACGTCCGGGAGGGGCAGTCCGGCCTCGACAACGACCAGCTTCAGCATGCTCTCGGGCGGCGATTCCGCCCGTCCATCGGCGAGGGCGAGCATCGACAGGGCCCTGTGGATACCTTTGCGGCTCGCACGGTCGACGATGCGGTCTCGCACGTTGTCTCGGAGCCTCTGCAGGTGGTCCGGAGGTAACCCCCGCATGGCCTCTTCGGCGGCCGCGAAGGCTGTTCGCTTATCCCCTCGGCACAGAAAGTCGGCCAGTGCGAGATCCAAGCTGAAGACCGGCAGACCGTCGAGTTCGAGCACATCGTGCGGCTGGTAGTCGGCCTGGTGGACGACCAGACCGGGCTTCGATCTGACCCGCCGTTCGTAGGGCACGGTGAGGTGGATGTCAGCACACTCGGCGACCGAAACCCCATGTAACACAAGGGAAGTAGCACCTGAGAGCGCAGCCGGTTGACCGGCCAGAAGCAACGCCGCCTCGGCCCGGGTCGGTAATTTGAGCGAGTCGGCGGCGGGCACCACCACTCCTCGCCAAGGCTGGGCCAACAGCCCGCTGCTCAACGCCTCGCGGACTGCTCGCTGTCCCAGCACCTCGACGGCCTCGCTACGCAAGGCTGCGCCGTGTCGTCCTCCCCAATTGATCACAAGATCGAGAATGAGGCCCTTCCGACGCTAACGGAAGAGCCTCACTCACGACCTGTGGACAACTTGACTCACCCTGTGGACAACTTGTGTACCCAGAGGGTCGGCTCGCGTACCCAGAGGGTCGGTTAGGCGAGGGTGGTTAGGGCGGTGTGGACCAGGGTTCGGACTCCGCACAGCAACGCGCGTTCGTCGAGGATGAACGTGGGGCGGTGAATGTCGGACTGGGGGGTGGGCGCGCCGGGCCAGACTCCGAGGCGGGCGAATGCTCCCTGGACGTGCTCCAGGTACCAGCCGAAGTCTTCGCCGCCGGACGACTGTTCCGTGCCGGCCAGGGCGCCCTCGCCCAGGGCGGCTTCGGCGCCCGCGCGCATCAGGGCCGTCGACTCCGCGTCGGAGACGACCGGCGGGACGCCGCGACGGTAGTCCAGTGAGAAGCCGACGCCCGTGGGGGCCAGCAGGGACTCCACCGAGGACGCCACCAGCGGCTCCAGCGCCGTCCAGACCTCGTGGTCCGCCGTGCGCAGGGTGCCGCGCAGGACGCCGTCCTGCGGGACGGCGTTGGCCGCCTGGCCCGCGTGGACCGCGCCCCACACCAGGACCGTGCCGGAGCGCGGGTCGACGCGGCGGGAGAGCACCGCGGGCAGGGACGTGATGACCGTGCCCAGCGCGTGGACCAGGTCCGCCGTCAGGTGCGGGCGGGACGTGTGGCCGCCGGGCGAGGTGAGGCGCAGCTCGATCAGGTCCGCGGCCGACGTCAGGGCGCCGACGCGCATGCCCAGCTTGCCGACCTCGAGGCGCGGGTCCACGTGCAGGCCGTAGATCCGTTCGACGCCGTCGAGCGCGCCCGCCGCGATCATGTCCAGCGCGCCGCCGGGCATGACCTCCTCGGCGGCCTGGAAGATCAGCCGGACGCGGCCGGGCAGCTCGGGCGCGCCGGCCAGGGCGCGGGCCGCGCCGAGCAGGATCGCCGTGTGGGCGTCGTGGCCGCACATGTGCGCCGCGCCCTCGACGGTCGAGGAGTAGGGCAGCCCGGTGTCCTCGGTGAGCGGCAGCGCGTCCATGTCCGCGCGCAGCGCCACGCACCGCTCGCCGCTGCCGATGTCGCAGACGACGCCGGTGCCGCCGGGCAGCACCCACGGCTTCAGGCCGACGGCGCGCAGCAGCGTGACGACCAGTTCCGTGGTCGCGAATTCGTGCCGCGACAGCTCCGGGTGCGCGTGGATGTGCCGCCGCCAGGCGAGCACGTCGGTCGCGTTGGCGCGGAGCCAGTCGTCGAGCCAGAACGGGCCGCGGCCCGCACCAAGGTCCTCCACGGGAGCCATGCTTACGCCGACTTCGGAAATGAGCGCCTCGGACCCCTCCATGGGGTTGATGATGCGCCCGTGGGGGTCGCCTGGAACGTCCGGCCGTGAGTCCAACACCGTCACGCCGCACCTCCTCCCGCAACACGGGTAACCCGGGCAGCGGCTGGGGTCACGCAACGTGCCGATCGATCTGTCGTACGCATTTGCAGACGATCGTGCACCATGCAGGCGGCAACGCGCGCCTCGAAAACCGCCGTCCTAGATGGCCGGTACCGGATCTGCGTTGAACGGCGTGCAGGACTTCGGTCTAGGTGAACGCGTGGTGCAGCTCACCCTTCAGGACTTCTTGGCCTTCTTCGACCGGACCCGCCGGCCCCAGATCACGATGGCGAGCAGGACGACCGCGACCAGGCCCGCGATCAGCTTGTTCTTGGTCTTTTCGCTGTTCGCCTTGTCGGTCTGGGACGGGTCCAGCACCGGTCCGGGCGGCTGGGTCTGCGCCGGGGCCGGGGCCGACGCGTGCGCGACCGTCACCGTCACGGCCACTGGACGCGCTGCCGGCGCGAACGCCGGTGAAGCGAGCGCAGGCGACGCGGTGAACAGCACCGCGCCCAGCACTCCGGCCAGGACCAGACCCCGCAGTTTCGCCATGTCATCCCTTCGCCACGACCAGGCATTGTCCCGCGGAACGCCCGGTGCGTCAGCCCCCGCGCGGTGGATTGAACGCGTCGAGGATCCGCTGAGCACCGAGGGTAGCCGTCAGTTCACCGTCCCGCACCGCCCGTTCGACGTCGGGAACGACCGTTCGCACGTCCGGATGCGCCGCCAAGCGACTCAGCAACTGTTCGCGAACCATCGCCCACGTCCAGTCGACCTGTTGCTGACGGCGACGGCCCTCCAGCTCACCGGACGCCGAGAGCGTGTCGCGGTGCTGCTCGACCGCGCCCCAGACCTCGTCGAGCCGCAGGTTGTGCAGGCCGCTGCAGGTCAGCACCGGCGGCGTCCACGACGCTTCGGGCCCGTAGATCATCCGCAACGCGCCGGAAAGCTCCCGGGCCGCCCGTTTTGCGTCGCGCTCGTGGTCACCGTCGGCCTTGTTGACGGCGATGACGTCGGCGAGCTCCAGCACACCCTTCTTGATGCCCTGGAGCTGGTCACCGGTGCGCGCCAGCGTCAGGAAGAGGAAGCAGTCGACCATGTTCGCGACGGTCACTTCGGACTGTCCGACCCCGACGGTCTCGACCAGCACGGTGTCGTAGCCGGCGGCTTCCATCAGCACGATCGTCTCGCGCGTCGCCCGCGCGACGCCGCCCAAGGTCCCGGACGTCGGTGACGGCCGGATGAACGCCCGTTCGTCGACCGCCAGGCGCGCCATCCGGGTCTTGTCACCGAGGATCGACCCGCCGGTTCGTGTTGACGACGGGTCGACGGCCAGCACCGCCACCCGGTGCCCAGCCGAAGTCAGGTCGGTGCCCAGCTGGTCGATGAATGTCGACTTGCCGACACCGGGCACGCCGGTGATCCCGATCCGCCGAGCCCCACCCGACGAGGGCAGCAGCTCGACCAAGAGCTCCTGCGCCCAAGCCCGGTGGTCCTCCCGCTGCGACTCGACCAGCGTGATCGCCTTCGAGAGCGTCCCGCGGTCCCCCGCCAGCACACCCTTGGCGTAGGCGGTGACGTCGATCTTGCGCGGCAACGGTCAGGACTCCTGCGCCGTCAGCTGGCCGAGCAGGTCGATGGCGGCGTCCGCGAGCACCGTGCCGGGGCCGAAGATCGCCGCCGCGCCGGCTTCGCGCAGCGCCGGGTAGTCCTGCGGCGGGATCACCCCGCCGACGACGACCATGATGTCCTCGCGGCCCAGCTCGGCGAGCTCGTGGCGCAGCGCGGGCACCAGCGAAAGGTGCCCGGCGGCCAGCGAGGACACCCCGACGACGTGCACGTCCGCTTCGATCGCCTGGCGGGCGACCTCGGCGGGGGTGGAGAACAGCGGGCCGACGTCGACGTCGAAGCCGATGTCGGCGAAACCGGTGGCGATCACCTTCTGGCCGCGGTCGTGGCCGTCCTGGCCCATCTTCGCCACGAGGATCCGGGGCCGCCGGCCTTCCTCCGCGGCGAACTCTTCGACCAGCGAACGGGCCTTTTCGACGTTCTGCGACTTCCCCACCTCCTCGCGGTAGACGCCCGAGATCGTGCGGATCTGCCCGGCGTGCCGGCCCCAGAGCTTCTCGAGCGCGTCCGAGATCTCGCCGACCGTGGCCTTCGCGCGGGCCGCGTTGATGGCCAGCTCCAGCAGGTTGCCGCCGTTTCCGGCGCCCTCGGTGAGCCGTCGCAACGCGTCCTCGGTGGCGCCGGAGTCGCGTTCGGAACGCAGCCGCCGCAGCTTCTCGAGCTGCTGCGTCCGGACGCCGGCGTTGTCCACTTTGAGCACTTCGATGTCTTCGTCGCCGGTGACCTGGTACTTGTTGACGCCGATCACCGGCTGCCGCCCGGAGTCGATCCGCGCCTGGGTGCGCGCCGCGGCTTCCTCGATGCGCAGCTTGGGGATGCCCGCGTCGATCGCCTTGGCCATGCCGCCGGCCTGCTCGACCTCGCTGATGTGGCCCCACGCCTTGCGCGCGAGGTCGTAGGTCAGCTTCTCGACAAACGCACTGCCGCCCCACGGGTCGATCACGCGCGTCGTGCCGGACTCCTGCTGCAGCAGCAGCTGCGTGTTGCGGGCGATGCGCGCGGAGAAGTCAGTCGGCAGCGCGAGAGCCTCGTCGAGGGCGTTGGTGTGCAGCGACTGCGTGTGCCCCTGGGTCGCGGCCATCGCCTCGACACACGTGCGCACGACGTTGTTGTAGACGTCCTGCGCGGTCAGCGACCAGCCCGACGTCTGGGAGTGCGTACGCAGCGAAAGGGACTTCTGCGACTTCGGGTCGAAGCCCTTCACCAGCTTCGCCCAGATCAGCCGCGCCGCGCGCAGCTTCGCGACCTCCATGAAGAAGTTCATGCCGATCGCCCAGAAGAACGACAGCCGGGGCGCGAACTTGTCGACGCCCAGCCCGGCGTCGACACCGGCGCGGATGTACTCGACACCGTCGGCGAGCGTGTAGGCCAGCTCCAGATCGGCCGTCGCCCCGGCTTCCTGCATGTGGTAGCCGGAGATGGAGATCGAGTTGTACTTCGGCATGTGCTGCGAAGTGAAGGAGAAGATGTCCGAAATGACCCGCATCGACGGCTGCGGCGGGTAGATGTAGGTGTTGCGGACCATGAACTCCTTGAGGATGTCGTTCTGGATGGTCCCCGCGAGCTGCTCCGGCTTCACCCCCTGCTCCTCGGCCGCGACGACGTACAGCGCGAGCACCGGCAGCACCGCGCCGTTCATCGTCATCGACACGGACATCTTGTCCAGCGGAATCCCGTCGAACAGCTGCCGCATGTCGTAGATGGAGTCGATCGCGACGCCCGCCATGCCGACGTCGCCGGAGACTCGCGGGTGGTCGGAGTCGTAACCGCGGTGCGTGGCCAGGTCGAAGGCGACCGACAGGCCCTTCTGCCCGGCCGCGAGGTTGCGCCGGTAGAAGGCGTTGGACTCCTCGGCGGTGGAGAACCCGGCGTACTGGCGGATGGTCCAGGGCTGGTTGACGTACATCGTCGGGTACGGCCCGCGCAGGAACGGCGCCACCCCGGGGTACGTCGCCAGGAAGTCCACATCGGACAGATCGGCGGCGGTGTAGACGGGCTTGACGCCGATGCCTTCGGGCGTCTCCCAGGCCAGCGCGTCCGGGCCCTTGCCGGTGGCTTCGTGGACGGCCTTGGCCCAGGCGTCGCGGTCACCCGGCGCAGGGGTGCCGAGGCCGACGTCGGCGAAGTTCGGGATGGTCATCGCGCAACTCCCAGCTTGCCGTGCAGACCGGTCAGGACTTCGAGGGCGTCACACCCGGCGAAGACGTTTTCGTCCACACCTTCGTACTTCCCCTTACCCGCCAGGAACATGTACTCCGCGCCGAGCGAGGCGGCGACGTCGGCCGCTTGTGCCTCGTAGGCGTCGTCGGTGCCGCAGAGGCAGGCGACCTTCGCGCCGCTCTCCCGGAACGCGCCGGGCAGATCGTCGGTCGCACCCGGGTTGACGGCTTCGACGCCGCCCGCCTGGAACAGGTTGGCGGCGAAACCGGCACGCGCGGTGTGCGCGGCGACCGGGCCGAGGGTGGCGAGGAAGATCTTCGGCCGCGCGCCGGTCGACGCGAGGTACGCGTCGGACGCGTCTCGCAGCGCCTCGAAGCCTTCGGCGTACCGGTGCCGCGGCAGGCCACCTTCCACAGTGGACTCGACTGGCTCGCGGACCACCGGCTTCTCGGCCAGGTTCGGGAACTCGCTGACGCCGGTGAGCGGGTCACGCCGGGTGGCGAGCCGCTTCGCACGCTTGTCCCAGGTCGACGCCAGCCGCTCGGCCAGTGCCCCGGACGCCAGCTCCGCGACCAGGCCGCCCGCCGCTTCGATCGTGGTGAACTCGGTCCAGGCGGCGTGCGCGAGGTCGTCGGTGAGCTTCTCGACGTACCAGGAGCCGCCCGCCGGGTCGATCACACCGGCCAGCTTGGACTCCTCCAGCAGCACGGCGTGGGTGTTGCGGGCGATCCGCGCGGAGAACGCGTCGGGACGGCCGATCGCCGCGTCGAACGGCAGCACCGTGACGGCGTCCGCGCCACCGACGCCCGCGCCGAAGCACGCGACGGTCGTGCGCAGCATGTTCACCCACGGGTCGCGCTGGGTGAGCATCGCCGGCGACGTCACGGCGTGCTGGCGCATCGGTGAGGAGAAGCCGCACACCTCGGCGACGCGGGCCCAGAGGCGGCGCGCCGCGCGCAGTTTGGCGATCGTGGAGAACTGGTCGGCGGTCGCGGCCAGCCGGAACTCGAGCTGCCCGGCCGCGGTTTCGGCGTCGAGGCCGGCCTCGGTCAGGGCCCGCAGGTAGGTGACGCCGGCGGCGACCAGCGCGCCCAGCTCCTGCGCGTCCGACCCGCCGGCTTCGTGGAACGGCAGGCCGTCGGCGACGATCGTGCGCACCTTCGGGTACTTCCCGGCGACACGCACGGCGAGCGCGGCAGCCGGTTCGAGGTCGACGGCCGAGCCGGATCGCGCGGCCAGCCCGATCGGGTCCGCGCCCAGCACGGCGGTGGCTTCACTGGCCGGGATCTCCCGCTCGGCGAACAGCTCGAACAGCGCGTCCGACGCCGCTTCGTACTCAGCGCCCGCGTCCAGCACGACCGGCGCCAGGTCGAGGTAGACCTCGTTGAGCGCGTCGGCCAGCGATCCGGGCGGGACGGACAGCCAGATCGACGTCACGCCGCCTTCGAGGTCGGCGAGGATCGCGGTGTTCACGGCGCGGGCGTCCTCCCCGCTGAACCGGGCCCGGACGTCCCAGCCGGTGCTGACGTGGCCTTCCGGCCGCGCGCCGCGCACGAACGGCGACAGCCCGGGAAAGCCGCTCTCCCCCGGCGCGTCTTCGGCCGTGTACAGCGGTTGGATCTCGATGCCGTCGTAGGTCCGGGTGACGAGCTTGCTCTCCGGGGCGCCCGTGAAGTCCTCGGGCAGCTTGCCACTCTTGCGGAGCACGCCCGCAACGAGCTCCTGCCACTGCGCGCGCGTCGCCTGGGGAAACTCGCCCGCGAGGTCGAGCTCGGAGATCGGCGCTGACTCCGGACCGGCCACTTCAGTCATACCCAGTGATGGTAGAGGCACTCGCCGCGTCCGACCTGTGAGTCTGGTCGCGCTAGGGGTTCACCCAGTGCAGGTTAGGGGCCGCCCGGTCGCGTACGCCACAATTGGCGCGTGCCCCCCTCCAGCGAAGAGACACGACTGGTCGCCGGTCGCTACCGGCTGCGATCAGTGCTCGGCTCCGGCTCGATGGGCACCGTCTGGTCGGCCTACGACGAGTTCCTCCACCGGCAAGTGGCCGTCAAGGAGATGAAGGTGCCGCCGGGCATCCCGTCGTCGCAGGCGGACGAGCTGCGCGAACGCACGCTCCGCGAGGCCCGCGCGATCGCCGTGCTGTCTCACCCGAACGTGATCATCCTGCACGACGTCGCCCGCGAGAACGACCAGCCGTTCGTGGTGATGGAGCTGCTGCCCTCGCGCAGCCTGGCGCACATCCTGCGGGACCACGGGCCGCTGACCGTCGAGCAGGCCGCCGCGGTCGGCATCGCCGTCGCCTCGGCGCTGGAGGCCGCGCACGCCGCCGGGATCACCCACCGCGACGTCAAGCCGGGCAACGTCCTGGTCGCCAGCGACGGCCGGATCAAGCTGACGGACTTCGGCATCGCCCGCAACGTCTCCGAAGCCACCATGACCCGCACCGGGATCATGCTCGGCTCGCCCGCCTACATCGCGCCCGAGGTCGCCTCCGGCGGCGCCGTCATCCCGGCCGCCGACCTCTGGGGCCTCGGCGCGACGCTGTTCGCCGCGGTCGAGGGCGCACCGCCGTACGACGCCGACGGCGACCCGCTGGAGACCGTCGGCAAGGTGGTCAACGGGAAGGTGCCCAAGCCCACGGCCGGGCCGCTCGCCGACGTCATCGGCGCGCTGATGAAGAAGGAGCCGGGCAAGCGGATCACGCTGCGCGAGGTCCGGCACCGGCTCTACCCGCTGCAGTCGAAGACGCCGCTGGACCTGTTCGGACCCGAGCTGTTCCACACCCCGGACGGCAAGAAGACGTCCGCGCAGCCGGACGCCACCGACACCCAGGTGATCAAGACCGTCCTGCCCGCCAAGGACAAGGCGGAGAAGAAGGCCGAGGGGTCGAGCAGCGAGCTCGCGTCCGACCCCGGCCCGCTGCCGTTCCTGCGCCCGCCCGAGCCTCCGCCCGCTCCGGCGGCCGAGCCGGCGACGGTGTTCGTCCCGCCGCCGCAGCTGTCCCGCCCCGGGCGGCGTGGCGCACGGGCCACCGCGGTGCTCCTCGCCGTGGCGATCCTGCTCTTCGTCGTCGCCGCCGGCGGCGGGTTCGCGCTGGCCAGGACGGTCGGCGGGGAGTCGCTGCTGCCGCCGGACGTCGAGCCGCGGGGCACGTCGAACGGGCCGACCCAGGTGCCGCCGCCGGTGCTGGTCCACCAGACCGGCGACGCGAGCTACGCAACCGGCAGCGGCGGGCAGTTCGGCCTCGACGTGCCGGACGGCTGGCAGAAGTTCGTCGCCCCGCACAACACCCGGTTCGGGGTGAGCACGGTCGTCCAGTACGTCTCGCCGGACGGCCGCCGGTCGCTGCGGCTGGAGCGGATGGAGCAGTACCTCCCCAAGCACAGCACCGACGAGTACCTCGACTACCTGCGGCAGTCCTACCCGGAAGAGGCGTTCGAGCTCTTCCCGCCGGAGGCGCTGCCGGACGACAAGGGCACCAGGCTGACCTACCGGCTGGCCGAGCGCGGCACGCTGCCCGGCGGTGACGGCGGGGGCACCCGGGTGACGTTCGCGGACCTGATCCGGTCGGGCACCAGCCTGTGGATCCTGTCGGTCACCGCGCCGGTCGAGCAGGAGGACGCGGCCCGGCAGGACGTCTTCGACCGGGTCGCGGCCACCCTGAGCGTCTCCGACTAGTCGCCGGGCGGGCGGCCGAGCACCTCGCGGGACAGCTGTTCCTGGGCGAGGTGGCGCAGCCCGGCGAAGATCCGGTCGCCGAGCACCGTCGCGACCAGGCCGGCTTCGATGATCCGGTCGAACGACGTCAGGCCGGTCACCACTTCGACGTCCAGCTCCGCGACGCGCATCGCCAGGCCGACGTACTCGTCGAGCCGGTCGGCCAGCTTCTCGTGCCCGAGCTCCTTGGCCGTGGCCAGCGCGGCGACGAGGTTGCCGACCTCCCGGCTCTCCGGCTCGTGCCACTTCCAGCCGGTGCGCAGCGCGACGTCCTTGAGCAGCTTGGTCGCCCACTCGGCGGCCTCGTCGGACACCTTGGGCGGTTCCCCGGCCAGCTCCTGCTGGACGACACCCATCGTCTGGTGCGGGGTCTCGTGGTCGTCGATCGCGCCCAGCACGGCGCCGACCGAGGCCAGCGGCAGCCCGCCCACCTCGGTGAGCGCCTTGATCAGCCGCAGCCGCTGGACGTGCGCCGGGGAGTAGCGGGCCTGGTTCGGGCTGGTGCGCTCACCGGGCGGCAGCAGGCCTTCGCGCAGGTAGTACTTGACGGTCGCGACCGGCACCCCCGACTCGGCCGCGCTGCTGGTGGCGGCGGTCGGGCTGGGCGCGTTCGCCGTCGTCCGCGCCCCGGCCCGGACGGCGGTCCGATGACCGAGGCGCTCTTCGGCTGGGCGTTCCCGCTGGCGACGCCGTTCTGGGCGGTGCTGATCCTGGCGCCGAAGTGGCGTTGGACGGCGCGGATCATGAAGTCGCCGTGGGTGCCGCTGCTGCCGCTCGTCTGCTACTTCGCGCTCGCGGTGCCGCACTTCGCCGAGTGGGGGCGGGCGATGCTCTCCCCCGACCTCGGTGTCCTGCAGGGGCTGCTGGCAACGCCGTGGGGCACCGGCCTCGTCTGGGCGCACCTCATCGCGTTCGACCTGTTCATCGCGCGGTGGATGTACTTCGAAGGCCGTTCGGCGGGGCTTTCGCCGTGGGTCGTGAGCCCGATCCTGGTGCTGACGATCTTCCTGTCGCCGTTCGGGCTGGTGGCGTTCCTGGTGGCCAGGAGCATCCGGATACGCTCCCTCGCATGACTGAACACGAGGCCGCGGCCGCCATCGCCAAGCGCACCGGCGTGGACGCGCACGACATCGCGGTGGTCCTGGGGTCGGGCTGGCGCCCGGCGGCGGACGTCATCGGGGAGTGCGAGACGGAGATCCCGTTCGCCGACCTGCCCGGCTTCACCACGCCCGGCGCGGTGGGCCACGGCGGCACCATCCGCTCGCTGAAGATCGGCGACAAGAACGTCCTGGTGATGCTGGGGCGCACGCACTTCTACGAGGGCAAGGGCATCGACCCGGTGGTGCACAACGTGCGCACCGCCGCGGCGGCCGGCGTCCGGTCGGTGCTGCTGACGAACGCGGCGGGCGGGCTGCGCGAGGGGTTCCAGGTGGGGCAGCCGGTGCTGATCGCCGACCACCTCAACCTGACGGCGCGCTCGCCGATCGTCGGCGCGAACTTCGTCGACCTGACCGACCTGTACTCGGCGCGGCTGCGGAAGATCGCGCAGGAGATCGACCCGTCGCTCGAGGAAGGCGTCTACGCGGGCCTGACCGGGCCGCACTTCGAGACGCCGGCGGAGATCCGGATGCTGCGCACGCTGGGCGCGGACCTGGTGGGCATGTCGACGGTCCTGGAGGCCATCGCGGCCCGCGCGGCGGGTGTCGAGGTGTTCGGGCTGTCGCTGGTGACGAACCTGGCCGCGGGCATGACCGGCGAGCCGCTGAACCACGAAGAGGTCCTGCAGGCCGGCCGCGAAGCGGCGACCCGCATGGGCTCCCTGCTGCGCGAACTCGTCACCCGCGCCTGACCCGAGCGCCCCAAGGCGGCCTTGGTTGCGTCTGACGCACCCAAGGCGGCCTTCGGTGCGTCTGACGCACCGAAGGCCACATTGGGGCGCTTCAGGCCAGGGTGGGGAGCTGGGTGGCGACCTCGGCCGGGGACGGCATGGCCGCGACTTCGGTCGCCAGCGCGCGGGCCGCGTCGTGGACCGACGTGTCCGTGAGCAAGGTGCGAACCTTCGAGGCGACGGCGTCGGCGGTCACTTCGGCGGCGAGCAACCGCGAGCCGACGCCGGCCGCGAGGACCGCGTCCGCGTTGCTGAACTGGTCCGCGCCCTGCGGGAGCAGCAGCTGCGGGAGGCCCGCGCCGAACGCGCCGAGCGTGGTGCCGCTGCCGCCGTGGTGGACCACCACGTCCACGTGCGGCAGCAGCTTCGACTGCGGAACCCACGCTTCGAGCCGGACGTTGGCCGGCACCTCGCCGAGCGCCGCCGGGTCGACCGTCGGGCCGGTGGCGACCAGGACGTCGACGTCCAAACCGGACAGACCGGCGATCGCCGCGCCCAGCACGCCCGCGTGGCCCATCGCCGTGCCTAGGGTCAGGTAGACCAGCGGCCGCGATCGCTCCAGCACCCCCGAAGGCAGCTCACCCGGCTCGCTCCAGCCGACCGGCCGCAGCGGGACGCGCGTGGTGCGCGCCAGGAAACCCGGCTCCTGCACCGATTCCGGGCAGATGTCGATGAACGGCCCGTGGAACGCCAGGTCTTCGCCCACCTCGATGCCCAGCGACGCGCCGTGCTCGCGGATCGCGTCGCGGATGCGGGTCACCATCGGGTCATCGCTCGAAACCCGGCCGAACCCGTGGGCCACCACCGGGATCCCGGCCTTCATCGCAGCGAACGCGCCGCCCGAGTTGCCGGTTTCGCTCACGACGAGGTCGGGCCGGAACCGCGAGAACAGCGGCAGCAGGTCGGCCGTGAACCGGGCGGGCATCAGCTCGCCGAAGACCTTCGCGACGATCGGCCCCAGCACCTCCGGCGGGATTTCGCCGGGCGGGCGCCGCGGGCCGGCCGGCCCGGCCGCGGCGAACGCCTGCCCGAAGGCGTCCTTGATGGCGAGCCCGGCCGCCGCCGTCTCGAGCCCGGCTTTTGTCAGCTGTGGCAGGAAGTCTTCCGAGGTGGCGAAGACGACGTCGTGGCCCGCGTCGCGCGCGGCGATCGCCAGCGGGACGAGCGGGAACGTGTGACCGAAGGACCCCAGTGAGGTGAAGAGCAAGCGCACCCACCCGACCCTAGCCCGTAGGCTGACGCGGTGACTTTGACCTCCACGCTGCGGGACGCCGCCTACCGCTGGATCGCCGACGACCCGGACGAGGGCACTCGCGCCGAGCTGCAGGACGTGCTCGCCCGCGCGCTGGGCTGCGAGCCCGGCGCGGCCGGCGAGCTGGCCGACCGGATGGCCGGGCCGCTGGAGTTCGGCACCGCGGGGCTGCGCGGGCCGGTGCGCGCCGGGCCGAACGGGATGAACGTCGCCGTTGTCACCCGCACCACCGCGGGGGTCGCGGAGTGGCTGACGGCCCACGGGCACGCCGGCGCGCTGGTCGTCATCGGCCGGGACGCGCGGCACGGCTCGGAGGCCTTCGCTACTGCGGCCGCCGAGGTGCTCCGCGCGGCCGGCTTCGACGTCAAGGTGTTCCCGAAGCCGCTGCCGACGCCGGTGCTCGCGTTCGCCGTCGGCCGGCTCGGCGCGGTGGCCGGGATCCAGATCACCGCGTCGCACAACCCCCCGGCGGACAACGGGTACAAGCTCTACGACGCGACCGGCGGCCAGATCGTGCCGCCTTCCGACGGCGAGATCGAACGTGCCATCCAGGCCGCGCCCGCCGCGGTGGACGTGCCGCGGGCCGGCGGCGCCGAGGTGGTCGACCTGCTGGACGCCTACCTGGCCGAGGTCGCGGCGCTGCCGCTCGGCCAGGAACGCGCGGTGCGCGTGGCCGCGACGGCGTTGCACGGTGTCGGCGCCGACACGCTGCAGGCGGCGTTCGAGCGGGCCGGGTTCACCGACCTGCACCTGGTGGCCGCCCAGGCTTCGCCGGACCCCGACTTCCCGACGGTGTCGTTCCCGAACCCGGAAGAGCCGGGCGCGACCGACCTGCTGCTGGCGCTGGCGTCCGATGTGGACGCCGACCTGGCGATCGCGCTCGACCCGGACGCCGACCGCTGCGCGCTGGGCGTGCGGGAGCGGGATGGTTCGTGGCGGATGCTGCGCGGCGACGAGACCGGCGTGCTGCTCGGCTCGACCGTGTTGTCCACAGTGGACCGCACGCTGCTGCCGGATCCGCTGGTGGCCACGACGATCGTGTCGTCGTCGATGCTGGGCGAGATCGCGAAGGCCGAGGGCGCCCGCTACGCCGAGACGCTGACCGGCTTCAAGTGGCTGGTACGCGCCGGCGAGGGGCTCGTGTTCGCCTACGAGGAGGCACTCGGGCTGTGCGTCAACCCGGGGTTCGTCCGGGACAAGGACGGCATCGCCGCCGCGACGCTGGCGGCCGGGCTCACCGCGCGGCTCAAGGCCGAGGGCCGCACGCCGCTGGACGTGCTGGACGAGCTGGCCCACCGGCACGGTGTCCACCTGACCGACCAGGTTTCGCTGCGGGTCACCGACCTCGCCGTCCGCGGACAGCTCATGACGAAGGTGCGCGAGACGCCGCCGTCACGCCTCGGCGGCGTCGACGTGACGCTCGAAGACCTGCTGCCGGACGCGGACGTCCTGCGCCTGACGGGCGAGGGGGTGCGGGTGGTCGTGCGGCCGTCCGGCACCGAGCCGAAGCTGAAGGCGTACCTGCAGGTGGTGGCCCCGGTGCCGGACGCACTGGCGGACGCGCGCGCGGCGGCGCAGGAGCGGCTGACGGCGCTGCGGGCCGACGTCGAGGAGCTGCTCGCCTGATGCCGAGGCTGCTGATCGTGCACCACACGCCGTCGCCGTCGACGCAGGCGCTGTTCGAAGCGGTGCTCGCGGGCGCAACGCACCCGGACGTCGAGGGGGTGGAGGTGGTCCGCCGGGCGGCGCTGGCGGCCACCGTCTCCGACGTCCTCGAAGCGGACGGCTACCTGCTGGGCACCCCGGCGAACCTGGGCAGCATGAGCGGCGCCTTGAAGCACTTCTTCGACACGGTTTATTACCCGTGCCTGGACTCGACCCGAGGTCGCCCGTTCGGGTACTGGATCCACGGCAACAGCGACACGTCGGGGACCGAACGCCAGCTGCTGGCCATCACGACCGGCCTGGCCTGGGCGAAGGCGGCGGAGCCGGTCATCACGACGGGTGAGCCGGACAAGAAGACCCTGGAGGCGTGCACCGAGCTGGGCGGCACCCTGGCCGCCACGCTGATGATCTAGAAAAGTAGAGAGCCTGTCACCGGAAGCCCTGGGGGTCGACCTCCGGCGACAGGCCGTAACCAAGGGTTCGCCACGAGGGCGATCGACCTTGGCCTCCAAAGCGTACTACAGACGGCCGATCATGACGAGCCGGAGGCGCGACAACCTCTCGCCCGGGCGGTTCCGTACACCCCCAGGGTACGGATCGCCCCGGCGAGAGGCGGACCAACTGTAAACCACTGCATACGATAGCTGTCAACATGTGCGTACAGTGGTTTCCCGGTTAGAATTTTCACGGTGGAAACGTAGGGGGCGGATATGGCACGGGAACGCACCTTCGCGGAGCGCCTGAGCGCCCTGATCGAGGCTGCTCGGGTGGACGGCCGCGCGCCGCACAGCTACCGGGAGATTTCGGCCGCCGTCGAGCGGGCGGGTGGCCCGGCGATGTCGCCCGCCTACCTGCAGCAGCTCGCGACGGGCAAGCGGGTGAACCCGAAGATCCACTACGTCGAGGCGCTGGCGAGACTCTTCGGGGTGCCGGTGACGTACTTCTTCGACGAAGAGGCCGCGACGGCGCCGGCGGGCGAAGTGCAGCTGATGGCGATGCGGGCGCAGGAGCTCTCGCCGCAGGGCCGCCGGCAGGTGATGGACCTGCTGGAGCTGGTGGAACGCTACGAACGGGCCGAACGTGAAGGCCGGAACCCGGAGGACGCGCCGCGATGAAGGAACGCGAGCTGCGCCGCCGCTGCCGGAAGCTGCTCAAGCAGCTGGACATCGGGCCGCCGCTGGACGTCGAGGTGCTGTGCGCCCGGCTGGGTGAACAACGCGGGAAGCCGATCCGGCTGATGGCGTACCCGCTGGAGGTGCCGGGCCCGTTCGGCTGCTGGATCGCGACGTCGTCGGCCGACTACATCTTCTACCAGGCCGAGACCACGAAGTCGCACCAAGATCACATCATCCTGCACGAGCTGGGCCACATGCTGGCCGACCACCACCCGCACGGCGACGCCGAGCCGGCCGACTTCCTGCGTGGCCCGGCACCCGATCTCGACCCGGATGCCGTACACCGCGCACTGCGTCGTTCGTCCTACGATGACGCGCACGAGTGGGAAGCCGAAACGGTCGCGACGATCATCCTCGAATGGGCGTCGGTCCTGAACTACACGATCCCCCGGCGCGCCGCTGACCGGGATCTTCGCCGGATCCAGGGGGCGCTCGGCGATCACCAAGGGTGGTTGTGAGCACACTTTTCAGCCCCGTGAACCTGATCGCGATGGTGCTGTTCGCCGCTGCCCTGGCGTGGCGGATCTACCAGCTGCAGCGGGCGCCGACGGTGCCGAACTGGGCCGTGACGGCGTGCGTCGCCGGGTTCGCGCTGGCCTTCCTGCTGCAGCAGCCGGTGATCTCCGACGAGGTGGACGCGGTCATCGGCCGCGGCGCGGCGCGGGTGGCGAACAACGCGCTGCTGGCGTGCGCGGTCTGCGCGCTGGTGATCTTCTTCCTCGGCTCGGCGCTGGGTCCCGTCCGCCGGTACGGCCGGGTGGCCGTCGAGCTGATCCCGCTGGGCGCGGTGATCGCGCTGATGGTCGTCGTGATGGACCTGACCCCGCCGGAGCTGCGCGGGCTCCCGCTGGGGCCCGCGACGATCCACGACAGCGGGATCGCGCTGTTCTACCTCGGCGCCGGGCTGTACCTGATCTACGGCCTGGTCGCCTGCACCGCGTGGATCGTGCGGTACCTGCGGGTGGCCGACCGGGACCTGCGGATCGGGCTGAAGCTGAGCGCGGTCGGCATGGCCAGCGCGGCGATCGGCAGCATCTTCCGCGCGCTGTACATCGTGGTGGCGTGGGCGTTCGGCCCGGTGGTGAAGATCCTGCTGCTGCTCGGCGTGCCGTTCGTGATCGTCGGCGGTCTGCTGTTCCTGGTCGGCGTCACCTACCCCGGCGTGCGGGCGCGGGTCTCGGCGTTGCGGCGGCGGCGGCAGCACCGGCGCGAGCACCAGGCGCTGGGTCCGTTGTGGACGGTCCTGGTCCAGGCGTTCCCCAGCATCGTGCTGCGGACGCCGCCGCGCCGGCGCACCGAGCTCCTTTCGCCGCGCAGCATCCACCGCGTCTACTACCGCCGGGTGATCGAGATCCGGGACGGCCTGGTGCAGCTGTCGCCGTACCTGGACGCGGACTTCGGCGAGGTGGTCGCCGCCGATCCCGGCGCCGCGGCGGCCGCGTTGAAGACGGCGCTGCGGCGGCACGCGGCGGGCGAGGAGATGGACGGCCGCGCCAAGCAGGTCCTGCCCGCCCGGGCGGACGACATCGAATCCGACGTCCGGCCACTGCTCGCGCTGTCGGCCGCGATGGGGAACGGGGCGTGACGTGGACACCGTGATCACCGCCGGCCGGGTGCTGCCGCGGCCGTCGGCACCGGTCGAAGACGGCGCCGTGCTGGTGCGCGACGGCGTGATCGTGGCGGCCGGGCCGCGGGCGGACGTGCTCGCGCAGGCCGCGCAGGACGCTTCCCGGCACGACTTCCCCACCGGCACCGCGCTGGCCGGGCTGTTCAACGTCCACGTGCACCTGGCATTCGACACGACGCTCGAGATGCTCACGAACCTCGAGTCGAGTGCTGCCGAGAAGCTGCTCGCGGACGCCCGTTCGCGAGTTCACCAGCTGTTGCGCAGCGGCGTGACGACCGTGCGGGACCTCGGGGACCGCGGCCACCTCGGGGCGGCCGTGCGCCGCTCGTTCGAGGGTGAGACGGCGCCGCGGCTGCTGGTGTCCGGGCCGCCGATCACCGTGCCGGGCGGGCACTGCCACTTCTTCGGCGGCGAAACCGCGTCCGACAACGACATCCGGTCCCTCATCGACGCGAACGCCGCCGCGGGCGCGGACGTGATCAAGGTGATGGCGAGCGGCGGCCAGATCACCCCGGGCGGCGCGAACATGTGGGAGTCGCAGTTCGACGCCCGGCAGCTGCGCGTCGTCACCGGGCACGCGGCCACGCACCGGCTGCCGGTCGCCGCGCACGCCCACGGCGCCGACGCGATCGAAGCCGCCGTCGAGGCCGGGGTGTCGACGATCGAGCACTGCAGCTTCCTGACCGGGCCGCGCGAGTTCGACCGGCGCGAGCCGGTGGCGAAGCGGATGGCCGCCGACGGCATCTCGGCGTGCTCGACGAGCAGCCGCAACTGGCGGGTGATCGTCGAGAAGCTCGGCGACGAGGTCGCGCAGGCGATGTACGGCCGGCTGCCCTGGCTGGAGGAGCACGGCGTCCGGCTGCTCTCCGGGACCGACGCGGGCTTGGCCGGGTCGGTGTTCGACGACCCGGCCGGCGCGCTGGAGCTGTACGAATGGCTCGGCTTCGGGCGCCGCCGGATCCTCGAGATCGCCACCGAGGACAGCGCGGCCGGGCTGGGTCTCGCCGAGGTGACCGGGCGGCTCGAAGCCGGGCTCGCGGCGGACGTCCTGGTTGTCGAAGGTGACCCGCTGGCGTCGCTCGCCGCGCTCCGCAACCCGCTGCTGGTGCTGGCCCAGGGCCGCGTCGCCTGATTCCACGATCGGGGAATGCCTGGTTTGGTGACACCGTTTTAAAACAGTGTTACTGTAGCGCCACCCCACCTCGAAGGAGTCCCTCCGATGCACGGACCGACCCAGCTGTTCACGGTGATCGCCCTGGTCTCGCTGCCGACCGTGATGTACGGCGGCTACGCGCTGATGGGCGTCCTGCGCGACCGCAAGCTCACCGAACACCAGCGCACGATGTTCCGCGCCGGCCACGCCCACGCCGGCGTCCTGCTGATCCTCGCGCTGGTCGCGCTGCAGATCCTCAGCCGCACGACGCTGTCCGACACCACGCTGTGGATCACCTGCTTCCTGCTGCTGTTCGGGGTGCTCGCCCAGTCCGGCGGGTTCTTCGTGCACCTGCTCCCGGACCGGGGCCGGCTCGGCGGGCGCGTGACGTCGGCCGGCGCGGTGCTCCTGGCCGCCGCCACGCTGCTCACGGCGTACGGGGTCGCCTTCGCCTGAGCGCCGGTCGTTAAGCTGGGTGACGTGCCTGAATACCTGCCGACCGCGCCCTACAAGGGGACCCGGGACTTCCTGCCCGCCGAAATGTCCGTCCGCACGCAGGTCTTCGGTCATCTCTACGACGTCCTCGAGCGCCGCGGCTTCCTCCGTTACGACGGCCCGATCCTCGAATCGGCCGAGATCTACGAGCGGAAGTCCGGCCAGGAGCTCGCGGACAAGCAGCTGTACACGCTGACCGACAAGGGCGGGCGGCGGCTGGCACTGCGCCCGGAGATGACGCCGTCGGTGGCGCGGATGATCGCCGGCAGCGCGAAGTCGCTGTCGTTCCCCGTCCGCTGGTACAGCCACCCCAACTGCCACCGGTACGAGGCGCCGCAGCGCGGCCGCGTGCGTGAGCACTGGCAGATCAACGCGGACATCTTCGGCTCGGACAGCGCCAACTGCGAGATCGAGATCTTCGAGCTGGTGCACGACCTGATGGCCGCGCTGGGCGCGACGCCGGACATGTTCGTGCTGCGGGTCAACGACCGGAACCTGCTGACGTCGGCGCTCACCGACGTCGCCGGGGTGTCCGAGGACCACCTGTCCCAGGTGTTCGCGCTGGTCGACCGCTGGGAGAAGTACCCGCGCGAGAAGCTGGCCGAAAACGCCGGGGAGATCGGCCTGTCGGACAAGCAGTTCGAGAAGCTGGCCGAGACGCTCGACATGGGCGAGGCGCTGCTGGACGAGCTGCCGGCGGAGGTGCGCGAGCAGTCCAACCTGGTGAAGGTGCTGAACAGCAGCGCGGGCAGCCTGGTGAAGTACGAGCCGATCATCGTCCGCGGGCTGGCGTACTACACGTCGACCGTGTTCGAGGTCTTCGACACCTCACCGGAGAACCGCCGCGCCCTGTTCGGCGGCGGCCGGTACAGCGACCTCGCGTCGATGTTCACCCCGCAGCAGATCCCGGGCATCGGGTTCGGCATGGGTGACGTCACGCTGATCGACTTCCTCGACACGCACGGCCTGACCCCGGCGCCGCGCAGCGAGGTCGACGTCATGGTGATCCCGGTGACCGAGGACCTTTCGGACGCCGCCCGCTCGGTGGCCGCGTCGCTGCGGGCCACCGGGCTCCGGACGTCGACGCCGATCGAGCACCGCAAGCTGGGCAAGGAGCTGACGCGCGCGGACAAGGCGGGTGCGGTCGCGGTGGTGATCGTCGGCCAGGAGGACTGGGCCGCCGGGAACGTCACGGTCCGCAGCCTCGCCACGCGCGAGCAGAACCCGGTCGCGATCGCGGACGCCCCCGCGGCGGTCCAGGCGCTGCTGTCCTGAAATCGGCTCGCCTCCCCCTCGGCGCCCGGGCATCCTGGGTGCCGAGGGGGAGATGCCGATGTTCGAGACACCGCTGACCGTCGAGGATCTCGACGCGTTCGCGGCCGCGGGGGACACCGCCCGCTGGGCGGAGTTCGACCAGGTCGTGCGCAGCGCCTCGTGGACCAACCAGTCTTGGTACCGCTTCCGCGGCCACGAATCCCGCGACCTCGGCCGGAACCCGGCGCGCGAAGTGCTGGCCGAAGCCGCGTGCCACGGTAACGGGCACATGCGGGAGACCGCCGTCGAGCGGCTGGCCGTCAGCACCGACCCCGAGGCCCTGCCGTTGCTGCTGGTCCGGTGCGTGGACTGGGTGCGAACGATCCGGGACCGCGCCCGGCCGCTGGTGCTGTCCAAACTGGACGAGCCCGCGCTGCGGGAGATGCTGCCGCTGATCGGCGTGCTGCGGCGGCGGCAGGTCGACGAGTGGATGACCACGCTGTTCCGGCAGGCGCTGACCCCGCGGCTGCTGGACGCGGTGCTGGCCCTGAACGACCGGGAAAGCCGCCGCTGGGCGCACCGTGAGGCGCTCGAGCTGCTTTCGCGCGAGCGCTTGCTCGACATCGCGTTGCGCGACAACGACTTCGTGGTCCGCGCGCTGTGCGGCAACGTGTTGCTCGACCGCGGCGAGTGCGTCGAAGAGCTGCTCGCGACCGGGGCGCCGAAGGTCCGGATGCGGGCTTTGACGCTGCTCGGCCACGACGTCGCGGTGGCACGCCTGGCCGACCGGGCATCAGCGGTGCGCTCGATGGCCCAGGCACTGGTGCTCAAGGCGGGCGGCGACCCGGCCGCGCACTACCGCACGACGACGGTCTCCTCCGGTGTGCTCGCGGGACTCGGCGAGACCGGAACCGCTGCCGACGCCGGACGACTGGAGCGGCACCTCATCGACGACCGGCCCCGGTTCCGGGCGCTCGCCGTCCGGGGTCTGCGCCGGGTCGCACCGGAGTCGACGGCGGTGCGGCCGTTGCTGACCGACCCGTCCCCCGCGGTGACCCGCCAGGTGGTGGCGTTCCTGCGCGGCAAGCCCGCGCTGGTCGACGTGCCGGCGTTGCAAGGCTTGCTCGCGGCGGAACACCCGCTCCACACGCGACGAGCGGGCGCGGCCCTGCTGCGCGACCGGGACACCTGGCTGCGCCTGCACACCGACCTCACGCTGCTGCGCGACCCGGCCCTGGTCGCCGACGCCCAGCAGGACCTCCATGTCTGGCTGCAGCACTCGGCGGCGAGGTACACAACCCCGTCCCCGGCGCTGGCCGCACAAATCGAGTCGCTGCTCCCGCTGGCACCGCCGGTGGCCGCCCGCGAGATCCGCTTCGCCCTGCCCCAAACCCGGAACTCGCGTGCTTGAGGACGTAACTCGCGTGATCAGGCCCGTAACTCGCGAGTTCCGGCTTCGATCACGCGAGTTCCGGCGCTGATCACACGAGATCGGCGCGCAGCAGCCGGAGGGTGAACGTCGCTCCGGCGCCGGGACGGCCGGCTGCCGCGATCGTGCCGCCGTGGCCCGTCACCACTTCGCGGACCAGGGCCAGGCCGAGGCCGAACCGGCGGCCGTCGCCGTCGGAGCCGCGGGCGAAGCGCTCGAAGATGCGGTCCGCGTCGGCGGTCGGGAAGCCGACGCCGGTGTCGCGGACGCGCAGCTCCACGTGCCGCTCGTCCGGCACGCCGAGCCACACCTCGATCGAGCCGCCCGGCGGGGTGTGGCCGAGGGCGTTGTCCAGCAACGCCGACAGCACCCGACGCAACGCCGTCGGCACACCTTGGACGACGTACGGACGCCGTTCGCGCGTCACCGCGAGCCGGACCTGGCTCGCTCCCGCACGCACCGCCTCCGCCGCAACCGCTTCCTCGGCGAGCACGCCCAGCTCGACCGGCACCAGCTCCGGCCGGTCGCCGCACGCCTGCGCGGACAGCAGCAGGTCTTCGACGACCTCACCGAGCTCCCGCGTGCCGCGCACCAGCTGGTCGAGGTCGTCGGCGTCGCGGCCGGTGGAACGCCGGGCCAGCAGCTGGGCCCGGGTGTGCAGCCGGGTCAGCGGGGCGCGCAGTTCGTGGGACGCGTCCGCGACGAACGTCCGCTGCCGCCGCAGTGCGTCGGCGAGGGGCCGGATCGCCCGGCACGCCAGCAGCCGTCCACACAGCACGGCCGCCACCAGCGCGAGCACCTCGGCGACGCCGAGCCCGAACACCAGCGACGAGCGGTCCTGGATCTGGTAGACCTCCTCGAAGAACGCCTGCGAGACGATGCCGCCGCGGTTCTGCACGCGGATCGTGTACGTCATCCCGCCGATCGAGCGCCGTTCCGTGTGGACGTCACCGGGCGAGGGCACCGACGCGGTCAGCGCGGGGATCGGCATCCCGGCCGGCGGCGGGCCCGCGGGCGCGTGCAGCGCCGGGGTGAACAGCCAGACGCAGCCGGGCGGGGTCGTCGCCGGGCCCAGCTCGATCGTCCTGGCCAGCGTGCGGTCGGCGTCCGCGTGCTGCCCGGACAGCAGCATCCCGTAGGCGATCCCGCCCGCCACGGCCACCAGCAGCGACACCACCACGGCGATCTGCGCCGTGATCGCCCACCGCGCCCGCCGCAGCGCGCGCTCCTCGGGGTCGCCGCGGGGTCTCACACCACGCCGATCTGGTAGCCGAGCCCGTGCACGGTCCGCACGACGTCCCGGCCGAGCTTGCGACGCAGGTAGTAGACATAGGTGTCCACAATGGACTCACCGGTCGAGTCGGCGAACACCCGGGTGCGCAGCGCCGCCCGCGGGTGGATCGCCTTCGGCCGCTGCGCCAGCGTCCGCAGCAGTTCGAACTCCCGTCCGGACAACGTGATCCGCTCCCCCCTCGGCAGGACGACCTCGTGCCGCTGCAGGTCGAGGGCCGCCGCGCCGACCGGAAGGCACTCCGCGCCTTCGAGGTCACGACGGCTCAGCGCGCGCAGCCGCGCCAGCAGCTCCTCGGCCTCGAACGGCTTGACGAGGTAGTCGTCGGCACCGGCGTCGAGCCCGCTGACGCGGTCGGCGAGCTCACCCAGCGCCGAGAGCATCAGGACCCGGGTGGTCACCGCGCGCGCCCGGAGCCGGGCGAGCAGCTCGAGCCCGTCCAGCACCGGGAGGCGGCGGTCGATGATCATCACGTCGTACCGTCCGGTGAGCCCGAGGTGCAGACCCCGCTGCCCGTCGTGCGCCGACTCGATCTCGTAGCCTTCGTCGCCGAGCAGCTCACCGAGCATGCCCGCCAGTTCCCGGTCGTCCTCGACCAACAGCACTCTCGCCTTGATCGTCGCATCGTGCACGAGTCCATACTGGCAGTTATTTTCCGGGATCGAACCCTCAACTTTTCCCGGTGACCGGGACCGGTTCCACCATCAAGAGCACCTCGGTGGTCCCCTTGCGGGCATCCCGCCGGTCGAGCCAGCTGAGCACCGGCGCGGTCATGATCGTGGTCACCAGCGCGACCAGCACCAGCACCGTGAACAGCGCCGGCGAGACGATCCCCGCGGCCAGCCCCACGTTGAGCGCGATCAGCTGCATCAGCCCGCGTGCGTTGATCAGCACGCCGACGCGCAGCGCGATCGGCTGCGGCTCCCCCACCAGCCGGGCCGCGCCCCAGCAGGCGCCGAGCTTGCCGATCACCGCCACCACGACGCACACCAGCGCGAACAGCAGCAGGTTCGGGTCGGCGAGCAGCGCGAACCGGGTGTTCAGGCCGGAATAGGTGAAGAAGAGCGGAAGGAACACGATCTGCCCGAGCGGCATCAGCTTCGCGAGCACGGCTTCGGCGGCCGGAACCCGGGGAAACGCGATTCCGACGCAGAAAGCCCCGAACACCGCGTAGAGCCCGATGATGTCGGTGAACCACGCGGCCGCGAACAGGGTCAGCGCCGTGATCAGCATCTTGTGGTCGGTCGTGAGGCGGTCGCTGCCCATCGCCTTCGCCAGCAGCCGCCGGCCGACGAGCACCAGCAGCAACGCGAACAGCAGCCCGCCGCCGACCGCGATCGCCACCGGGCCGGCCGAGTCCGCGTGCATGCCGAGCACCACGGCCAGCAGGATCCACGCCAGCACGTCGTCGAGGGCGCCGCAGGCCAGCGCGAGCGAGCCGAACCGGGTGCCGCCGAGCCCGCGCTCGGTGATGATCCGGGCGAGCATCGGGAACGCCGTGATCGCCAGCGCCACCCCGACGAACGCCGCCGAGGTCACCAGCGAGACGCCGTCCTTGCCGATGTCCGCCCAGCTCGTGCCGAGCACGGCGACCCCGACGCCGAGCACCAGCGGCACCACCGTGCCCGCCGCCGACACCGCCGCGACCGACTTCACCGACCCGCGGATGCTGCGCACGCTGAACTCGTACCCCGCGCCGAACATGTAGATGACCAGGCCGATCTGACCGCCGACGTAGAGCAGCGCGCGGATGCCGTCGGGGAACAGGAACGTCTGCACCGCCGGGGCGACCAGCCCCAGCAGCGACGGGCCCAGCAGCACGCCGGCGATCATCTCGCCGACCACGGGTGGCTGGCCCAGCCGCACCGCGATCATGCAGACCACCCGGCAGACCACCAGGATGACCGCCACGGCGAGGAAGAACGTCGGGGCCGCAACCGAGGGGCTCATGAGTTTCCTCCGGCGAAGTAGGTCGAGCAGAGGGCTTTCTTCCGGGCGTCGAGCACCATGTATGTGCCGAAGACGAGCTGGGCGAGGCTGCGCCAGACGTCTTCCCAGCGGTCACGCACCGCGAGCCAGGCCAGCGGCAGGACCTTGCGACGAGCACCGCGCGGGGTCAGCAGCACCGGGCCGCGGTTGGGGATCGAGCGGGTGTGGCCCGCCGTCGACGCGAGGCTGAACCGGCGCAGCACCTCGCGTGCCACCACCCGCATGGTCAGCGGGGCCAGCCCGCGTGCCGGGCACGCGCGGTTCTGCGCGACGCCGAACGGGATGAAGTTGACGTCCTTTTTGGCCTGCGTCGCGTGGGAACACCACCGCTCCGGGTCGAACTCGTCCGGACGCTCGAACCCCGCGTGGTGGAAGTCCGGGTAGCTGAAGCACAGCACCGTTCCCGCCGGGATCGTGAGGTCCGCCAGCTCGATGTCGGCGGTGGAGATCCGGTGCGCGATGCCGAACAGCGGGTAGGTGCGCAGGCCTTCGTCGATCACGCGGTCGAGGTAGGCGTCGTCGCCGGGGTTCTCCGCGAGCCGGCGCTGCACGTCTTCGTGCTGCGCGACGATCATCAGCAGGTGCGCCATCGCCTCGGACATCTGGACGACGGCGGTGTTGAAGAACGTGCCCTGCAGGTAGTAGACCTGCTCCTCCGGGGTCAGCGCCGCCGGCAGCGGGTGCGGGACGTCGGCGAGGCGCCGCCGCAGGTACTTCGTCAGCCGCGCCCGGCGGCGCATGTTCCGCGGCCGCACGCACTTCAGCGCCGAGACGACGTCGTCGGCGTTCGCCACGATGAGGTCGCGCGCCTCGGGCGGGCACGGTTCGTCGAAGACCAGCTCGTAGTAGAGCTCGGCCCAGATCGGCATCATCTCGTCCCGCAGCCGGACGAGGCCGCCGGCGCCGACGTCCAGCCGGTCCAGCACGTGGGCCGCGACGCGCCGGGTCAGCACCTCGGAGTCCTTTTTGGACTTGACCAGGATGTGCCGGGTGCACTTGGCGACCTCGTCGTAGCGCGGCCCGGGTTCGAGGTGCTCCTGGTGCACCTCGGGGCCGGGCGCGAGCCAGTACCAGAACAGGTCGGACAGCGCCGCACCCTTGCTGCGGCCGTTCGCCGCCGGGTCGGTGTAGACCCGCCGGAAGTCCTCGACGCCGACCCGCTCACCCGGGATCGTCACCGTGTCCTCGCCGTTGACCAGCGAGAAGATCTTCACCCGCAGCGCGACGACCCGGCCGGGCAGCCAGGCGGGCGCAGTAGCCAGTGCTGCCGCCGCAAGCGCTTTCCCGATCATCGCCGCACCTGGTCCGGGGTGAGATCGGCCGGGTGCCGCCCGCCGCACATGGCGAGCGCCTGGTCGAAGTCGTCCCGCAGCAGTTCGAGCACCTGCGACACGCCTTCGCTGCCTCCCGCGGCCAGGCCCCACACGACCGGGCGGCCGACGCCGACCGCGTCCGCGCCGAGGGCGAGGGCCTTGACCACGTCGGTGCCGCGGCGGATCCCGCCGTCGAGCAGCACCGGCAGCGCCCCGCCCACCGCGGCCGCGATCTCGGGCAGCACGTCGATCGTGGCGGGCACGGTGTCGAGCTGCCGGCCGCCGTGGTTGGACACGACGATCCCGGCGACGCCGTGGTGCACCGCCAGCCGCGCGTCCTCGGCGTGCAGCACCCCCTTGATCAGCACCGGCAGTTTCGTCTTGCCCTGCAGCCACGCGATGTGGTCCCAGTTCAGCCCGGCGGACATGACGATCTCGCGGACGTGGCTGGCATTGCCGCCGCTGCGGTTCTCCCCGATGTTGCGGAGGTTTTCCACGACCAGCCCCGACGGCAGGTCGTGGAAGTCGTTCCGGTCGTCGCGCTCACGGCGGCCGAGCACGGGCGAGTCGACGGTGACGACGAACGCCTTGACGCCCGCCGCCTCGGCGCGTCGCACGATCGCCTCGGTGAACTCCAGGTCCGGCTGCAGATACAGCTGGAACCACAGACCCGGGTCCGGCGCCACCTCGCGGGCCGCCGCGGCGATGTCCTCGACCGCCGTGGTGGCGGCCATGCTGACGATCAGGATCGTGCCCGCGCGGGCCGCCGCGCGGGCGGTGGCGAGCTCACCGTCGAGGTGCGCGAGCCGGTGGAACGCCGTGGGCGCAACGAGGATCGGCATCGAGGACGGCGTGCCGAGCAGCTCGATGCTCAGGTCCCGTTTGTCACTGCCGCGCAGCACCCGGGGCAGCAGCCGCAGTTTCCTGAACGCGGCTTCGTTCTCCGCCACGGTGATCTCGTCCTGCGCGCCGCCCGCGAAGTAGTCGTAGTGCACCGGGTCGAGGCGTTCCCGGGCCGCCGCCTCGAACTCCGCGATCGTGCGCATCACAGCTCCCGCGAGAAGAACGCGGTCAGCGGCTCGACGTGCACCTCTTTGTCCCATTCGTTCTCGAGGTTCTCGGTGACGTGGTGGGTCGCGACCAGCTCACCGCGGCGGTAGTGCCGGACGATCGGGTGCAGGTAGTGGCCTTCACCGTGGTCGTTGGCCTGGTCCTGGCTGGCGCGGGCGACGAAGTCGAACGGGTCGATCTTGTCGTGGTCGGGGCCGTAGTCGAGGGTGACGACGAAGGCGTCTTCCGGCGGGTCGGCCAGCACCCGGTCCACCGGCACCTCTTCGAGGTAGCGGGCGGTGTCGCCGTCGATCGTGAGGACGTCCCCGAGGAAGCCGAACTGCTGGTACAGCGCGGAAGTCCGGTTGATCCGGGTGATCACGGCGTCGGTCAGCGCGTCCGGTTTGGCCGGTAGCTCGGTGCTGGGCCACGGCTTTTCGTGGTGCCGCTCGTTCAGGATCTTGGCCAGCGCGCGGACGCCGTAGCGGAAGCCGTGGATGAACGGGTTGGTGGCCTTCTTGAACCCGCGGACCTGGGTGAGCGTGCCGGCGAAGTAGAGGCCGGGCACGTTCACCGACTCCCAGTCCGGGGTCTGCGCCGGGAAGCGGTCGTCGATGACCAGCTCGGGACGGCAGTCGTCGTCGAACATCGAAGCGTCGAACCGGAAGCCGGTGCAGCCGATCACGCGGTCGTAGCGGATCTCCTTGATGACCTCGTCGGCGCGGGCGAAGGAGAACTTGACGTGGTACCCGTCGGCGTCCTTGCGGATCTCGCGCACGTCGCCGTCGAGGATCGCGTGCTGCAGCTTGAGCTGGTACATGTCGAGGATTCCGGCGTTGTACGCGCGGAGGTGGCCGACGAAGTGGGTGCGCCAGGCGAGCTTCACCGGCCGCGGGCCGCCGACGTGCACCACGGCGGCCTTCTCGATGAGGTTGTCCGCGGTCTCGAAGGCGGAGTTCCCCTTGCCCAGCACCAGGACCCGCTGGTCGGTGAACTCGTCCGGGTCGACGGAGACGTCGGGGTACTGGTCGATCAGCTCGACGCCGGGGAACTGCGGGACGAACGGCTTCGTCACGCCGGTCGCCATGACCAGCCGGCGCGCGCGGAACTCGGTGTCACCGGCGGTGAGCACGAAGAGAGCGCTTTCCGGATCGCGTCGGATGCGCGTCACCCGGGTGTCGTAACGGACCTGGACCTGGTACTTCTCCGCGTAGTCGGCGAGGTAGCGGAGGAGGTCTTCGGCGTCCGGAAAGAGCAGTTCGCTGTAGTTCGTGAAGAGCACCGGGTCGTCGTCACCGTCGGCGAGGATCGAGTTCCAGTCCATCCGGAGGTTCAGCTCCGGGTCGGTCCAGCCGGTGTGCTTCTTGTTGATGGAGATGAGCGTCCGGTGCCGCGGGAAGGTGGCGAAGAAGGTGCCCGGCGCGGATCCGGCCTCCAGCACCAGGTACCGGTGCCCGGCCCGGCCGAGGAACTGCCCCAGCTGCAGCCCGGCCGGCCCGGCCCCGACCACCAGATAATCGAGCACTTCTTCCGCCACGACGACCTCCAGGAGCTCGGCACCGACCGCATGATCGGCGCCGAGCCTGCTCCGGAGATCTCAGAAAAGGCTCAGAAGCACCTGACGACGTGCGGAGCACTGGCACGCCGCCAGTCTTTTGGTCACCGGCCGGCGGCGCGCGCGAGCCGTTCGGGGTAACGCTCCCCGGCGATCGCGTCGACGGGAGCGGCCGCCTCGATCGCTTCGACGTCGGCCGCGGTCAGCTCCAGCGAAGCCGCCGCGACGTTCTCCTCGAGGTACTTGCGGCGCTTGGTGCCCGGGATCGGCACGACGTCCTCGCCCTTGGCCTGCACCCAGGCCAGCGCGAGCTGCCCGGCGGTGACGCCCTTCTCCTCGGCGAGCTTGCGCAGCGCGTCGACGATCGCCATGTTGCGCTCGAAGTTGCCGTCGGCGAAGCGCGGCAGGCCGCGGCGCATGTCGCCTTCGGGGAGGTCCTTCATCGACGTCACGGCGCCGGTGAGGAAACCACGGCCCAGCGGCGAGAACGGCACGACCCCGATGCCGAGCTCGCGGCAGGTGTCGAGGATTTCGCCTTCGAGGACCCGGGTCCACAGCGACCACTCGCTCTGCAGCGCCGTCACCGGGTGCACGGCGTGCGCGGCCCGGATCGTCGCGGCGCTCGCCTCGGAGATGCCCGCGTAGCGGATCTTGCCCGCTTCGACGAGGGAAGCGAGCGCGCCCCAGGTCTCCTCGATCGGCGTGTCCGGGTCGACGCGGTGCTGGTAGTAGAGGTCGATGTGGTCGACCCCGAGGCGCCGCAGCGACTCGTCGCAGGACTGCTTGACGTACTCGGCGTCACCGCGGGCGCCCATCGAACCGTCGGTCCAGACGATGCCGAACTTCGTCGCCAGCACGACCTCGTCGCGCCGGCCGGCGATCGCGCGGCCGACGAGCTCTTCGTTGGCGCCGCCGCCGTAGACGTTCGCCGTGTCCAGCAGGGTGACGCCGAGGTCGAGGGCCCGGTGGACCGTCGCGACCGACTCGTCTTCGTTGTCGAAGACGCCGTAGGCCTGGCTCATCCCCATGCAGCCCAGCCCCTGGGCACCCACTTCCAGTTCGCCGAGCTTCCTGGTCTTCACGCGGAAATTCCCTCCCGGTCGGGTTCGACGCCGAACGCGTTCCGTTCGACCTGCGCGTAGTTGTCGATCTTGTAGTCGAGGACGTCGAGGCAGCCCTGCAGCTCGGCGATCCGCTCGGCGACCGACCGGCGCTGCTCCACCAGCAGCGCCTTGCGCCGGCCGGCGCTGGCGACGCCGTGGTGGCGCAGGGCCGCGTACTCGCGCATGCTCTTGATGGGCATGCCGGTGGTGCGCAGCTTGGTCAGGAACCCCAGCCAGCCGAGGTCGTCGTCGGAGTAGGCCCGGCGGCCCGCGGTGTCCCGGGCGGGCGGGTCGAGCAGTTTGATGCGCTCGTAGTACCGGAGGGTGTCGATGGACAGCCCGCTACGTCGAGCGGCTTCCGCTATCGAGTAGCTCATGACCTCGACAGTACGACCTGGAGTGCACTCCAGGTCAACTCCTGGCTCTCCTATAAATAACAGCGTTGCGATACGCTGCGTAGATGGCTCGACCCCGCACGCACGACGAAGCGCTCCGGCTCAAGCTCCTCGACCGCGCCGGTGAGCTGATCGCCGAGGACGGGCCGAAGGCGCTTTCCCTGCGGAAGCTCGCCGCCGACGCCGGGACGTCGACCACCGCCGTGTACTCCCTCTTCGGCAGCAAACCCGATCTGGTGAACGCCCTCTACACCGAGGGCTTCCGCCGCTTCGGCGCCCGGATGGCCGGCACACCGCTGACCGGCGACCCCGTCGACGACCTCGTCGCGCTCGGCAGCGCCTACCGCACGAGCGCGCTGGCCGACCCGAACCTCTACGGGATCATGTTCACCAGGTCCGTCCCCGGGTTCGAGCCCAACGAAGACGCCGAGAAGCTCGCCCGCCAGACGCTCGAGCCACTCGAGCTGATCATCCGCCAGGCGATCACCGACGGCGTTTTCCTCGACGTGCCCCCGGAGACGATCGCGGTCGGCTGCTGGGCCTTCGTGCACGGGCTCGTCTCGCTCGAACTGACCGGCAACCTGCCGGAGGAGTTCGACGTCACCGGCTCGTACAAAACGGCCCTGCGGGCGAACGCCTCCGGCTGGCTGCGGCCTCAGAACAACGGCAACCACCCGTCGTAGACGAGGTTGTCCTTCGCGTCCCACGCCCGGACGTGCACCTTCACGCCGGGCGTCGCGGCGACGCTCCTCGGCACCCAGGCGAGGGCCATGCCGTCGGTGACCACCAGGTCGGCGCCGCCGCCGGCGCCGAACTCGAAGCCCGCCGAGGTCGCCGACGCGGGCAGCACCACGGGGAACGGCGTGCGGGCCTTCCCCGGCGCCGCGCCCGACTCGGTGCCGCCGAGTGTGCTCACCAACAGGACGCGCGCCGGGACCTGCCGGTTTTCCACGAGGTCGGGGTAAACACGGGCCTGCGTCCGCCCCGGCCGCTGGTAGTCCGGTTCCCGCGTGCAGACGAGCACCCGGTCACCCCGGCGGCCCATCACGACCTGGTAGCCGTCTTCGGTCACCAGCGGTCCCGGCCGGTAGGCCGCGGCGTCCGGGACGACTTCCTCGGCATCGGCGAGGCAGTCACCCAGCGCCCGGCCCGCCGGGGAGGTCCGGTCGGCCGCGTCCGGGCGGTCGGTCACCGAGAGGAGGGGCGCCGGGGCGGGCGGCAGGTCCGCCTTCCGGGGCGGGCCCGACCCGCCGTCGATGAGCGCGAGCCGCGTCCGGTCCGGGGCGGTGCGGGTGAGCGTCACGAACTGGTGGCTGACCGGGGAGAACTCGAGGTCGGTCCCGCTCGACGAGCGGAGCGTCGACGCCGCCAGGCTCGCCTTCGGCCAGGCCGGGTCGACCACCCCGGCGGCCAGCCCGGTCGCGCTGTGCAGCAGCAGCCCGGACCGCGTGCCGACCGCGTACGCGGGCGTGGCGCCCGGGTCCGACAGCGTCACGGTCGTCCCGGTCGTCTCGCAGAACATCGGCTTGCCCGCGGCGGTGGCCGCGACCACCGCGTCGCCCGCCGCCTCCTCGGTGAACAGCGGGACCCAGTCCGCCCGCGGGGGCACCCGGTCGGTCTTGCCCGCCGCCTGGACCGCGGCCCAGCAGCGGTCCAGGGACGACGTCGCGAGCTCGGCGTCGAGCGTCAGGCCGCCGGTGACCGCGGGCGGCGTCTCGGCGGGCTGCCGCAGCTGCCGCGTCACGACGACCGCGCCCGCGGCCAGGACCAGCACCGCGGCCGCGGCGGCGTACCAGACGTGGGTCTTTTGCCGCGGCTTCGCGAGGCCTTGGCGGACTTCGGCGCGCAGGCGGTCTCGGACGTCGTCCGGCAGCGTGCGCCGCGGCGGAAGCTCTCGCAGGTCGTCGCTCATTTCTCCTCCAGCAGGGAACGCAGCCGGGCGCGGGCCCGGGACAGGTGGGAGCGGACGGTGACCTCCGCGACGGTCAGCAGCGCGGCCGCGTCGGCGATGCTCAGCTCGCCGAGCAGGCAGAGTTCGACCACCTCGCGCTGCGCCTTCGGCAGCGTCCGGACGGCCTCGACGACCTGCCGCAGCCGCTGTTCACCGTCGAGCTGCTCGGCCACCGCGTCGGCGTGGTCGGACACCACCGGCGGGTCGTGGATCTTCCGCAGGAGCCGCAACCGCCGTCTGGCGCCGCGATACTCGTCCCGGGCGGCGTTGCCGGCCACCGTGTAGAGCCACGGCAGCGCGCTGTCCCGCACCAGGGTCACGTCGGCGCGGCGGCGCCAAGCGGTCAAGAACGTCGTGGACGTCAGGTCTTCGGCGCCGGACCACGAGCCGGTCAGCCGGTAGGCGTGGTTCCAGACGGCCGCGGCGTGCCGCTCGAAGAGCTCGGCGAACGCGCCTTCGTCACCCCCGGCTGCCCGGTCCCACAGTTCCCGGTCACCGGCCTGCTCCACCGGCACCTCCGTTTGGCTGCTCACACCCCGTCTGTGGCCGGCACCGCTCCGGGTGTTGTGGCTCCGAACTCCGCTTCGGACAGGTCGATCTCCTCGTGCCGCCCGCCCTCGAAGTCGGCCTCCGCCTCGAAAACCGTGTGGGAGAAGAGGAACTGGCCGCCCGACCGCGTCCGGGTGAAGCGGACGTCGCCGCCGAAGCGCGCGTAGGAGAAGAACGCGCCTTCCTCGAAGGCCGTCCGGTCGAAGTTCGCGGGCGCGGTGAACACCGAGCCGAAGAACCCCGCCTGGCGCGCGAAGGTCGTGCCGCGGATGTGGACCGCGCCGACGAACCGGGCGCGGCTGAAGTCGGCGGCTTCGAGCGTGCAGCCGCTCAGCCGGAAGTCGACCAGCGTGGCCCGCTGCAGGTCGACCGACATGCCCGGCCAGTAGCCCGGTTCGCCGTGGCTCAGGTGCGTTTTGAGCAGTTCCTGCGCGGCCAGGCGGACCTGGATCTCACTCTCGTCGTAGTCGACCTTCTCCGGGGCCGCGCTGCCCCGGAGTCCGGCGGCCGGGCCCTGGAACGGCATCCGCAGGTAGGCGCACAGCACGTTCACGATCGTCTGGCGCTGCTTCGGGTTGTCCTGCCCGAGCCGCTCCAGCGCGTAGAGCCCGCCGAAGCGCACCGGCGCCTTGTCGTTGCCGAGCTGCTCGACGGCTTTCGTGTAGAGCTCGGTGACGCGCCGTTCTTCGAGGTCTCGTTCGGTCACGCCGGCCATGCGGGTCGTCTCGGCCAGCTGCAGCTCCAGCGTGCGCTGGTGGCGCGTCGCCAGCCAGAGCGCGAACACGCCGCCGATGCCCGCGCCGATGCCGAACGCCGTCTTGACCGCGTCGATGCGCACCGGCGCGTTCGGCTCGCCGGACCAGGCCAGCAGCAGCCACAGCAGCCCGGCCGTGACGACCGCGACCACGGCGGCGGTCACGGCGACCCACCGCCACTTCAGGACCGGCAACGCGCTAGACGGCGCCGTACTGGCGGTCACCGGCGTCACCGAGGCCCGGCACGATGAAGCCCGAGTCGTTGAGGCGCTCGTCGATGCTGGCGGTGACCACCCGCACCGGCAGACCGGTCTTCTCCAGGTGCGCCAGGCCTTCCGGCGCGGCCAGCGCGCAGATGGCCGTGACGTCGTCGGCGCCGCGGTCGGTGAGCAGCCGGATCGTGTACTCCATCGAGCCGCCGGTGGCGAGCATCGGGTCGAGCACCAGCACCGGCCGGTCGGCCAGCGACTCCGGCAGCGACTCGAGGTACGGCGTCGGCTTCAGCGTCTCCTCGTCGCGCGCGAGGCCGACGAAGCCCATCTGCGCGTCCGGGATCAGCTTGTGCGCCTGGTCGGCCATGCCCAGCCCGGCGCGCAGCACCGGGACCAGCAGCGGCGGCTTGGCCAGCGTGTACCCCTCGGTGCGGGCGACCGGCGTGTGGATCGGCGTGGTCTGCACCGGCACGTTGCGCGTGGCTTCGTAAACCAGCATGACGGTCAGCTCGTGCAGCGCGGCCCGGAACGCGGCGCTGTCGGTGCGCGCGTCGCGCATCGTGGAGAGCCGGGCCTTCGCGAGGGGGTGGTCGACGACGTGCACATCCATGCGGGTCAATCTAGCCGTCCCCCGAACCTTTTCACCCAGCCGCGCTGCCAGGGTGTTTCGACGGCGCGTTCGTTGTAGTGCTCCCGCACCCAGGCGACGGCTTGGTCCGCGGGGACACCGGAGAGGATGGCCAGGCAGGCCATCACCGTGCCGGTCCGCCCGGCTCCGCCGTAACAAGCGACTTCGACGCTCTCGGTCTTCGCTCGGTTGTGGAGCGCTTCGATCTGCCGGCGGGCTTCCGCGGGCTTGACGGGCAGCAGGAAGTCCGGCCAGGTGACCCATTCGTGCGGCCAGGTGAGGCCGCCGCCGTGCTTGCGCCGCAGCCGGCTCGTCCCCAGGTACAGCCCGAAGTCCGGCTCCGGCTCGTCCGGCCGCGGGCGGCCCAGCCCGCGGCCGCGGACCCGGACGCCGTCCGGGAACTCCACAGTTGTCGACCCCATCGGCCCAGTGTCCTCTGAAAGGTGGACACGCAGGGTGGTTTTCGCCGCTAGGCTGCCCCGGGTGAGCGAACTGACGCCCGACCAGATGCGGGCCTCCGACGCCGATCGTGAGCGCGTCGCCCAGGTGCTGCACAACGCCCTCTCCGAAGGGCGGATCACGGTGAACGAGCTGGAAGAGCGGCTCACGACGGTGTACGCGGCGAAGACGATCGGGGAGCTCAAACCGGTGACGGTCGACCTGCCGTCCTCGAACGCCGCGGTCGAGCCGGCGACCACCCGGGCGCTGGGCTTCCCCGACCAGCGGGTCGGCGGCTACCCGGGCTCCCCGGTGTCGATCGGCGTCCTGTCCGGCGCGGTCCGCAAGGGCAGCTGGGTCCTGCCCCCGCAGCACAACAGCTTCGCGTTCTGGGGCGGCGCGGAGATCGACCTGCGCCAGGCCCGCTTCGCCGAGAAGCACTGCACGATCACCGCGGTCGCGATCATGGGCGGCATCCAGATCACGGTCCCGGACGACATCAACGTGGACGTCACCGGCATCGGCTTCATGGGCGGGTTCGTGCTGGAGGACAAGTCGGGCGCACCCCCGGCCCCGCCGACGGCCCCGACGGTGAAGATCAACGGCCTCGGCTTCTGGGGCGGCGTCGTCATCTACCGCAAGCCGGCCCGGCGCAGCGAACCTCCGCAAATCGAAGGCTGACGGGGTTCTCAGCGGCTAGCTTGGCTTGATGCGCGCTTTCACTCGGATCGTCACGGCCGGCTTCTTCGTCTTGACCGTTGTCCTGACCGCGGTCCCCGCTTCCGCGGCCACTCCGGACGGCTGGTGCCTGAATCCCGGCACCGACATCTGCCGGCGGTACTGATCGGCACGTGACATGACTCGCCTGGAGTGTCACACAGGGTGACCCGCCGCCGGACGCCGCGCGGTGCCGGACCGGCCGCCTAGACTCAGGCCCATGACAGCCACGACCAGCACGTCAGCGGCGCCGGCCACCCCGGCGCCACTGGCGGACGCGACTCGCGACGAAGCGAGCCTGCGCCGCTTCCTGCTCGGGCTGCCCGGTGTCGACCAGGTCGGCGTCGAGCAGCGCGCGGCGGGCCTCGGCACGCGCAGCATCAAGAAGGACGCCAAGCGGTGGGCCATCGACACCGCCATCTCCATGGTCGACCTGACCACGCTGGAGGGCGCCGACACCCGCGGCAAGGTCCGGGCGCTCGCCGCTAAGGCGGTCCGCCCCGACCCCGAACGCCAGGACACCCCGCGCGTCGCCGCCGTCTGCGTGTACCCGGACATGGTCGAGACGGCCGTCGAAGCCCTCAAGGGCAGCGGCGTGCACGTCGCCAGCGTCGCGACCGGCTTCCCGGCCGGGCGCACGAGCCGCGAGATCAAGCTGGCCGACACGAAGATCGCCGTCGACGCGGGCGCGCACGAGGTCGACATGGTGATCGACCGCGGCGCCTTCCTCGAAGGCCGCTACATGGACGTCTTCGAGGAGATCCAGGCCATCAAGGCCGCCTGCGGCGACGCCCACCTGAAGGTCATCCTCGAGACCGGCGAGCTGGCGACCTACGACAACGTGCGGCGCGCGTCGTGGCTGGCGCTGCTGGCCGGCGGCGACTTCATCAAGACGTCCACCGGCAAGGTCTCCCCCGCCGCGACGCTGCCGGTCACGCACATCATGCTGCAGGCCGTGCACGACTGGCACGTCCAGACCGGCGAGCTGCGCGGTGTCAAGCCCGCGGGCGGCATCCGGACCACGAAGGACGCGATCAAGTACCTGGTCGCGGTGCACGAGGTCGCCGGCGAGCAGTGGCTGACCCCGGACCTGTTCCGCTTCGGCGCGTCCAGCCTGCTCAACGACCTGCTGCTGCAGCGCCGCACCCAGGTGGACGGCCACTACAGCGGCCCCGACTACGTGACGGTGGACTGATGCCTGTTTTCGAGTACGCACCGGCGCCCGAGTCGCGCGCCATCGCGAACCTGAAGGACCACTACAAGCCGTTCGTCAACGGCGAGTTCGTCGACGGCTCGGGTGAGCCGCTCAAGACGATCAACCCGGCCACCGAAGAGGTGCTGGCCGAGGTCGGCACCGCGTCGAAGTCCGATGTGGACACCGCGGTCAAGGCCGCGCGCAAGGCTTACACGAGTGTCTGGGCCAAGATGCCGGGCAGCGAGCGCGCGAAGTACCTCTTCCGCATCGCACGGCTGATCCAGGAGCGCTCGCGCGAGCTGGCGGTGCTGGAGAGCCTGGACAACGGCAAGCCGATCAAGGAGTCGCGCGACTCCGACGTCCCGACCGCGGCGGCGCACTTCTTCTACCACGCGGGCTGGGCGGACAAGCTGGAATACGCAGGTTACGGGCCGAATCCGCAGCCCCTGGGCGTTGCCGGGCAGATCATCCCGTGGAACTTCCCGCTGCTGATGCTGGCCTGGAAGATCGCGCCCGCGCTGGCCACCGGCAACACCGTGGTGCTGAAGCCGGCCGAGACCACGCCGTTGACCGCGCTGGTGTTCGCCGAGATCTGCCAGCAGGCCGAGCTGCCGCCGGGCGTGGTGAACATCCTGCCCGGCGCGGGTGACATCGGTGCGTCCATTGTGGAGCACGCCGACATCAACAAGATCGCGTTCACCGGCTCGACCGAGGTCGGCAAGGCGATCCAGCGGCAGGTCGCGGGCACACCGAAGAAGCTGACGCTGGAGCTGGGCGGCAAGGCGGCGAACATCGTGTTCGAGGACGCGCCGCTCGACCAGGCCATCGAAGGCATCGTCAACGGCATCTTCTTCAACCAGGGCCACGTCTGCTGCGCGGGCTCGCGGCTGCTGGTGCAGGAGTCCATCGCCGAAGAGGTGCTGGAGAAGCTGCGCTACCGCGTCTCGACGCTGCGCATCGGCGACCCGCTGGACAAGAACACCGACGTCGGCGCGATCAACTCCGCCGAGCAGCTGGCCAAGATCCGCGGGCTCGTCGAGTCGGGTGACGCCGAGGGCGCGCAGCGCTGGACCAGCCCGTGCCCGGTGCCGGACCGCGGCTTCTTCTTCGCCCCCACGGTGTTCGCGAACGTCCACCAGTCGATGCGGATCGCGCGCGAGGAGATCTTCGGACCGGTGCTGTCGGTGCTGACGTTCCGCACGCCGGACGAGGCCGTCGCGAAGGCGAACAACACGCCGTACGGGCTTTCGGCCGGCATCTGGACCGAAAAGGGCTCCCGGATCCTGTGGATGGCGAACCAGCTGCGCGCCGGCGTGGTCTGGGCCAACACCTTCAACCGCTTCGACCCGACCGCCCCGTTCGGCGGCTACCAGGAATCCGGCTTCGGGCGCGAAGGCGGCCGCACCGGGCTGGAGGCTTACCTCGATGTCTGATCGGATTTCCGTCGCCAAGACGTACAAGCTGTACGTGGGCGGCAAGTTCCCGCGTTCGGAGTCCGGCCGGGTCTACCCGGTGACGGACGCGAAGGGCAAGTTCCTGGCCAACGCGGCGCACGCGTCCCGCAAGGACGTCCGCGACGCGGTGGTCGCGGCCCGCAAGGCGTTCCCGGGCTGGTCGGCGGCGACGGCGTACAACCGCGGCCAGGTCCTGTACCGGGTGGCGGAGGTGCTGGAAGGCCGTCGCGACCAGTTCATCGCCGAAGTCTCCGCCTCGGAGGGCCTGGCGGCGAAGAAAGCCGAGTCCATTGTGGACGCGGCGATCGACCGCTGGGTCTGGTACGCGGGCTGGACGGACAAGATCGCGACGGTCCTCGGCGCGGCGAACCCGGTGGCGGGCCCGTACTTCTCGTTCACGGTCCCGGAGCCGACCGGCGTGGTGGGCATCCTGGCGCCGCAGCAGTCGTCCCTGCTGGGCCTGGTCAGCGTGCTGGCCCCGGTCCTGGCGACGGGCTCGACGGCGGTGGTGGTCTCGAGCGCGGAACGTCCGTTGCCGGCGATCACGCTGTCGGAGGTCCTGGCGACGTCGGACGTCCCGGGCGGCGTGGCGAACATCCTCACGGGCCGCGCGTCCGAGCTGGGTTCGTGGCTGGCTTCCCACGGCGACGTCAACGCGCTGGACCCGACCGGAGCGCTGCCATCGGATCGCCCGGAGTTGGCACGCGAAGCGGCTAACACGGTGAAGCGGGTGTTGACGGTCCCCGAGGCGGAGCCGGACTGGACGGCGGCCCCGGACCTTTCGCGGCTGCGGAGGTACCTGGAGGCGAAGACGGTCTGGCACCCGCTGGGCGTCTGAGTTCGCGCACGGAGGCCACCACCCGGACGAGCCCGGGTGGTGGCCTCCGTCGCGTCCGGCGACGCCAGGGTGTCGAGCCGGGATCCCGATCGCGGTTTCCTGCTCCCGATCGGGACGGGCGCGGTGCACACGTGGACGGTCAGCACCGGGGTTCTTCCTGCTGGTATCCGGCACGACGATGGTCTTGGCCGCGGCTAGGTGTCGGCCGTTCCGCAGGGTACGTCCTCGACCGGCGGAAATCAGGCTTGGCGATCGGCGCGCTCGCGGTGCCCGCCGAAGCTGGCCTCAGGACGTCGCTCGTCTTCTACGTCAGCTCCACGTGGTCGACCTGGGAGTTGCCCGCACCTTCCGCCCGTCCCAGCGCACCATCCAGCGGTACGCCCGCTAGCTCATCGTCACCGAGAAGTCCGTCAGCGTGAACCGCGCCTTCCCGCCGTCCGTCGAACAGAACTCGATGCCGTAGCCGATCTGGTTCACCGTCGGGTTGGCCGGGATGAAGCCCTGGCCGATCGACCACGCGACCATCGCCTTCAGGTCGAGGCTGCCCGAGTACTGCGTTGCCTGCGACACGAATGCCACGTACCCGTCCTTCACCCAGACGTCGTACGTGGCTCCGCCCGCCGTGTACGTCGTCAGCTTGTCGCCCGACGGGACCTGCTTGAGGTTCTCCGTCCACACCATCAGCTCGGTGACACCGTCGCCGTCGCCCACTCCGTTGAGCCACAGGTCGTACGCGACGTCGTAGATGCCGACACCCGGGCCGCGGCCGGCGAACGTGGATTTGATGACCGAATAGTCGTTGAACGGTTTTCCGTCCAGGTTGTTGATGTCCTTGTGCACGTTCGGATAGGTTTTCACCGACGTCGTGGACGGCTGTGTCGATTCGACGTACCAGTTGTTGTACGCGCACGCGTACAACGTTTCCGGGCCCGCTTCGTCGGAATTCCACATGTTGTTGTGGACGTAGTATCCGCCGTCGTCCCAGCCGCCGTCGGTCTCGCTCGTGGTGAACTCCGGCGTCACGCAGCTCGGCGCCGCCGTTGCCGCAGGAGTACTAGGCGCAGGCGCGGACGCCGAAGTCCCCGCGGCGGGAGCCGCGACCGGCGCCGGGGCGGCACTGCACCCGGCGAGCAGGAGCACGGAAATGACCAACAGCACAGCTCGCATTTTTTTCCCGCCCGCGGTCGCAATTCTTACGGCAACCATCGACACTACCCCGAAAATCGCGGAAAATCATTCCTCGGGTTCGAGATCCTGGGCGGTGATCGGGCGGCCCGGCAGGGCGGTGCCCGGCCGGGCGCTGAGCCCGTCGATCATGATCCCGACGCACCGGCGCGCCGCCAGCTCCGCCACGTCCGCGGACTTCGCGCGCATCTGACGCAGGAGGGTCGCGAACAGGATCGCGATGTCGCCCGCGCCGACGTCCGTGCGGAGCTTGCCCTCGGACTGGGCGCCGGCGACGAAGCCGTCCAGGACCGTGAGGATCTCGTCCCGCAGCCGGCGGACCTCCGGGTCGCCCTTCAGGATCACCAGTGCCCGGTGCGACACCATGGCCAGCTGGACGACCAGCTGCAGTTCCACCGACTGCCGGAGCAGCCGCTCCAGCGCGCGCCACGACGACGTCTCCTCGGCGGCGATCATCTTCGCGTCGATCAGCACACGCTCGAAGTTGTCCATCGCGACGGCGCGGACCAGCGCGTCGCGGTCCGGGAAGCGCCGGTAGAGCGTGCCGACGCCGACGCCGGCCGCGCGCGCGATCTCCTCCATCGGCACCTCGGGACCCGAGGTGGCGAAGATGCTCTTCGCGGCGGCCAGGATCTGGTCGCGGTTGCGCCGCGCGTCCGCCCGCAGGGTGGTCTCGGGGTCTGCCGTCATGCCGTTCGCCTCTCGCTGGATCGCGCGCGCCGATTCTCGCATGGTCAAGCGGCCACACACTGCATCCACAGGGAGTCACCCGTTAGCTAGTGGACGACTTCCTTCCGCTTCGGTACGTTGGGTGATGGAACCGGAATGTAATCCTCCGCATACTTTACGTCCGATTTAGGGGGCCCGATATGACCGAAGTTGCCGATCCCACCACCACGGACCAGGTCTTCCCGCTCGAGCGCAGTTGCCCGTTCGCACCGCCGCCGGCCTACGAAAAGCTGCGTGAAGCCGGCCCCGTCCAGCGCGTCGAGCTGCAGTCCGGCCAGGAGGCCTGGGCGATCACCCGCCTCGAAGACGTCCGGCAGATGCTGACCGACCCGCGCTTCAGCTCCGACCGGTTCAACCCCGGCTTCCCGTTCCTGACCAAGCAGGGGCGCCCGGTGCGGCGGACCAACTTCACCGCGTCGCTGATCAACATGGACCCGCCGCAGCACGGCGCGGCCCGGCGCGAGGTCGTCGGCGAATTCACGGTCAAGCGGATGAAGGCGCTGCAGCCGCGGATCCAGCAGATCGTCGACGAGCACATCGACGCGATCCTGGCCGGCCCGAAGCCCGCCGACCTGGTCACCGCGCTCAGCCTGCCGGTGCCGTCGCTGGTCATCTGCGAGCTGCTCGGCGTCCCGTACGCCGACCACGAGTTCTTCCAGGTCCGCAGCTCGACCCTGCTCAACCGGGACGTCGACCAGGACACCCGCGTCAAGGCCGTCGACGAGCTGCAGTCCTACCTCGACCAGCTGGTCACCACCAAGGAGACCGAACCGGCCGACGACCTGCTCAGCCGCCAGATCGCCAAGCAGCGCGAAGAGCACGGCGACGCCGACCACGACTCGCTCGTCTCGCTGGCGTTCCTGCTGCTCATCGCGGGCCACGAGACGACGGCGAACATGATCTCGCTCGGCACCGTCGCACTGCTGGAGAACCCGGACCAGCTCGCGATCATCAAGAACGACCCCGGCAAGACGCTCGACGCCGTCGAGGAGCTGCTGCGGTACTTCACGATCGCCGAGTTCGCGACCTCGCGCGTCGCCACCGAGGACCTCGAGATCGCCGGGCAGCTGATCCGCGAAGGTGAGGGCGTGCTCGGCCTGAGCTACTCCGGCAACCGCGACCCGGAGGCGTTCGACAACCCGGACGAGCTGGACCTGGAGCGCGGCGCGCGTCACCACGTCGCCTTCGGCTTCGGCCCGCACCAGTGCCTCGGCCAGAACCTGGCCCGGATGGAGCTGCAGATCGTCTTCGACACGCTCTTCCGCCGGCTCCCGGAGCTGAAGCTGGCCGCGCCCGTGGACCAGCTGCCGTTCAAGCACGACTCGTCGATCTTCGGCCTCTACTGCCTGCCCGTCACCTGGTGAGGAGAACACCATGACGACTGCCGAGAAGCACGAATTCCCGATGACCCGCACGTGCCCGTTCTCGCCGCCGCCGGCGTACGAGGAGATCCGCGAGGAGGATTCCGTCGCGCGGGTGCGGCTGCCCGACGGCGGCGAGGCCTGGGTGGTCACCCGGCTGGAAGACGTCCGCGCGGTGCTCAA
Organism: Amycolatopsis sp. NPDC051758; assembly: GCF_044453095.1. Taxonomy (NCBI): domain Bacteria; kingdom Bacillati; phylum Actinomycetota; class Actinomycetes; order Pseudonocardiales; family Pseudonocardiaceae; genus Amycolatopsis; species Amycolatopsis sp. NPDC051758. The sequence continues at coordinate 367,708 of NZ_JBITCJ010000009.1, forward strand.
CGACCGGCGGTTCAGCGCCGACCGGCAGCACCCGGACTTCCCGCAGCTGGTCAAGGGCGGGTTCCGGCGGCGGGGTGACGAGCGCACCATGATCACCATGGACGCGCCCGAGCACGGGCCGGCCCGCAAGGCCGTGCTCGGCGAGTTCACCGTGCGCCGGATGGAGGCGCTGCGGCCGCGGATCCAGGAGATCGTGGACACGCGGATCGACGCGCTGCTGACCGGGCCGAAGCAGGGTGACCTGGTCGAGGCGCTGTCGCTGCCGGTGCCGTCGCTGGTGATCTGCGAGATGCTCGGCGTGCCCTACGCCGACCACGGCTTCTTCCAGGAACACACGGCGAAGCTGATCAAGCGCTCGACCACGCCGGAGGAGCGGCGGGCGGCGTTCGACACCATCCGCGGCTACATGGAAGACCTGATCGCGGCGAAGGAGGAGAACCCGCCGGACGACCTGCTCGGCCGGCAGATCGTCAAGCTCCGCGAAGACGGCACCTACCGGCGAGCTTCGCTGGCCGCGACCGGCTTCCTGCTGCTGGTGGCCGGGCACGAGACGACGGCGAACATGATCTCGCTGTCCACCGTGGGGTTCCTCCGCAACCCGGAGCAGCTCGCGGCGATCAAGGCCGACCCGGGCAAGACGCTCGACGCCGTCGAGGAGATGCTGCGCTACTGGACGATCGTCGACGCGGCCACCGCACGCCTGTGCGTCGGGGACGTCGAGGTCGGCGGCCAGCTCATCCGGGCGGGTGAGGGCGTGCTGGCGCTGGGGTACGCGGCGAACCGGGACCCGCGCGCGTTCGAGAACGCCGACGAGCTGGACATCGAGCGCGGCGCACGTCACCACGTCGCCTTCGGCTTCGGCCCGCACCAGTGCCTCGGCCAGAACCTGGCCCGGATGGAGCTGCAGATCGTCTTCGACACGCTCTTCCGCCGCATCCCGACGCTGGAGCTGGGAGCACCGGCGGAACAGCTGCCGTTCAAGGACGACGCGAACATCTACGGCCTGTACCGGCTGCCGGTGACCTGGTAGAGATCGACCGGACGGCCCGCCCACCACAGGAGAAGAACCATGAAGATCATCGCGGACACCGGCAAGTGTGTCGGCGCCGGGCAGTGCGTGCTGACCGAGCCCGAGCTGTTCGACCAGAGCGAGGACGACGGCACGGTCATCGTCCTGAACGAGACGCCCGAAGGTGAGCTGGTCGAGAAGGCCCGCGAAGCGGTGCACGTCTGCCCGAGCCAGGCCCTCTCGCTCCAGGAGTGATGAGAACGGCCACCTCGCGGGTAAGGGGTTCTCGCGAGGTGGCCGTGGCTCTTTTCTTCAGGAGAGGCGCAGGGTCGTCTCCGGGTTGAAGGCGTGCGTCTCGCCTTCGCCGCGCAGGCCGACGCGCACGTTGTCACCCATGCGCGGCGGCGTGCGGCCGTCGACCCGGACGACAAACCGGTCGTCGCCGACCTTGCCGTGCAGGTAGGCGTCCGCGCCGAGCTCCTCGACCAGCTCCACCACCAGCTCGAAGCCGCCTTCGGAGACCAGCTCCAGCGACTCCGGCCGGACCCCGAAGGTGACCTCCTTCAGGTCCTGCGACGACGCCGCCGAGACCACCGACCGCGGCAGCGGCAGCACCACGTCGCCCAGCTTGACGCCGCCTTCGGCCAGCGGCAACGTCGCCAGGTTCATCGCCGGCGACCCGATGAACCCCGCCACGAACGAGTTCGTCGGGTTCTCGTACAGCTCCCGCGGCGACGCGCACTGCTGCAGGACACCGTCCTTGAGCACCGCCACCCGGTCGCCCATGGTCATCGCCTCGACCTGGTCGTGCGTGACGTAGATGGTCGTCGTCCGGAGCCGGCGTTGCAGCTGGGCGATGTTCGCCCGGGTCTCCACCCGCAGCTTCGCGTCCAGGTTGGACAGTGGCTCGTCCATCAGGAACACGCTGGGCTCGCGCACGATCGCCCGGCCCATCGCGACGCGCTGCCGCTGGCCGCCGGACAGCGCCTTCGGCTTGCGGTCCAGGAACTTCGTCAGGTCCAGCATCTTGGCGGCCTCGGCCACCTTCGCGTCGATGTCCGCTTTGGACAGTCCACGCAGCTTGAGCGCGAAGCCCATGTTGTCGGCGACCGTCATGTGCGGGTACAGCGCGTAGGACTGGAACACCATCGCGATGTCGCGGTCCTTCGGCGGCAGGTTCGTGACGTCGCGCTCGCCGATGTGGATGGCGCCCTCGTCGACGTCCTCCAGCCCGGCGAGCATCCGCAGCGCCGTCGACTTGCCGGAGCCCGACGGCCCGACCAGGACCAGGAACTCGCCGTCCGGCACCGCCAGGTCGAGCTTGTCGACCGCCCGCACCTCGTGCGTGCCGGGGTAGATCCGTGACGCCTGTTCGTAACTGACTCCCGCCATGACTACTTCACCGCTCCCATCGACAGACCCCGGACGAGGTGGTTCTGCGCGAACCAGCCGACGATCATCACCGGCAGCGAGGCCAGCAACGCGGCGGCGGACAGCTGGGCCCAGTACAGGCCCTCACTCGTGATGAACCCGACGAGGAACACCGGCACCGTGCCGGCCCGCGCCGCCGTCAGGTTGACCGCGTAGAAGAACTCGGTCCAGGAGAAGATCACGCAGATCAGCGCGGTCGCCGCGATCCCGGGCGCGACCACCGGCATGATGATCTTGCGCAGCAGCGTCGGCAGGTTCGCGCCGTCGATCCGCCCGGCTTCGATCATCTCGTGCGGCACTTCCAGGAAGAACGACCGCATCATCCAGATGGCCAGCGGCAGGTTCATCGACGTGTAGAGGATGACCAGCGCCCACACCGTGTCCAGCAGCTCGGTGTTCTGGGAGATGATGTACAGCGGGATGATCGCCGCCACGATCGGCAGCATCTTCGTCGAGAGGAAGAAGCCCAGCGCGTTGGACGTCTTCTTCACCGGCGCCAGCGACAGCGCGTACGCGGCCGGGATGCCGAGCAGCAGCACCAGCAGCGTCGAGAGCACCGTGACGAACGCCGAGTTCGACACGTACGGCAGGAACCCGCCCTTCAGCACGTTCGCGATCTGGTCGAACGTCGGGCTGAAGAACAGCTTCGGCGGGTCGGTGTAGGCGTCGGCCTCCTGCTTGAACGCCGTGAGGATCATCCACAGCAGCGGGAAGACGAACAGGATCGCGATCACCCAGGTGACGATCGTGAGCGCGCCCGGGCCGAGTTTGCGCTTCGGCTTGCGGGCCGGCGGTGCAGCGGTGGCGGTCGAGGGGCGGGTTTCGACGGTGGTCATTTGATGCCTCCGTCCACCGAGAAGGTCCGGAACATCAAGCGCAGGGCGAAGGTGGCGACGATCATCGTCAGGATCACGACGATGACACCCATCGCCGAGGACTGGCCGACGTCGAAGCCTTCGAACGCACGCTGGTAGATGTAGTACGGCAGGTTGGTGCTGGCCACGCCCGGCCCGCCCTGCGTCATCAGGAAGATCGCGTCGAAGCTGTTCACGATGTAGATCGCGCCCAGCAGCGTCGCCAGCTGCAGGAACCGGGACAGGTGCGGCAGCGTGATCGACGCGAACGTCCGCCAGCGGCTCGCGCCGTCCACCGAAGCGGCCTCCAGGACCTCCTTGGACTGGCTCTGCAGCCCGGCCAGGATCAGCAGCATCATGAACGGCGTCCACTGCCACACGATCTGGGCCATCACCGAGGCCAGCGGGAACTCCGAAAGCCAGTCGACGTCGGTGCCGAAGACGAAGTGCAGCAGCCCGTAGGTCGGGTCGAACATCGTCGTCTTCCACAGCAGCGCGCCGGCTGCCGGCAGGATCAGGAACGGCGTGATCAGCAGCGTCCGGACCACACCCCGGCCGAAGAACTTCCGGTCCAGCAGGATCGCCAGGCCGAGGCCGAGCAGCAGCGCGACGAGCACGCAGACCACGGTCAGCAGCACCGTGTTCAGCAGTGCGACCAGGAACGTCGTGTCACTGAAGACGTCGATGTAGTTGTCCAGGCCGACGAAGTGGCGCGAGCCCGGCCGGACCAGGTTCCAGGACTGGAACGAGTAGAACACGGTCAGCAGGAACGGCAGCTGCGTCACGGCGATGACGAAGATCAACGCCGGCAGCAGCGGCAGCCGCCGCTTGGCCGCGGTGCTCAGGCCTTTCTTTTCCTCGGCCTTCGAGTGCGTGTGGGTCTTGGGCTTGTCTACGGAGAGCGTGGACATCACTGCACCGCCTTGTAGGAGTCGCCCACCGTCTGGGCGTATTCCTGGGACTGCTTCAGGGCGTCGTCGACGGACTCGCGGCCGGCGATGGCCGCCGACAGCTGCTGGCTCACCCGGGTGCCCAGGTCCTGGAACTCGGGGATGCCGACGAACTGGATGCCGGGGTAGGGCACCGGGTTGGCCATGGCCTTCTGCTGGTTCGCGTCCGCGATGCCGTCCAACGTGGGCTTCGCGTAGGCCTGCGCGGCCTTGGCGTAGTCGGGAATGTCGTAGGTGGACTGGCGCACACCCGGCGGGACGCGGTTCCAGCCGTAGGTCTGGCCGACCTTCTGCACGTACGCCTTGTCGGTCATCCAGGCCATGAACTTCCAGGCCGCGTCCTTGTCCTTGGCGACCTTCGGGATGCCCAGCGCCCAGGTGTAGAGCCAGCCGCTGGCCTGCGTCTTGACCACCGGCGCCGGCGCGTACCCGGACTTGCCGACGATCTTGCTGCTCGACGGGTCCTCGTTGGTGCCCGCCATGACCGTCGCGTCGTACCACATCGCCGCGTTGCCCTGCGTGTAGCGCGTGCCGCACTCGGAGAACCCGGCGCTGGAGGCGCCGACCTCACCGTGCTCGCGGATCAGGTTGACGTAGAAGTTCGCGGCTTCCTTGAACTCCGGCGACGTCAGCTTGGCGTTCCAGTCCTTGTCGAACCACTGCGCGCCGAAGGTGTTGGCCACCGTGGTGAACGGCGCGAGGCTCTCGCCCCAGCCCGGCTTGCCACGCAGGCAGATGCCCGCGACACCGTTGGCCTTGTCGTCGAGCTTCGCCGCGTACTCGGCGATCTGCTGCCAGGTCGGCTTGGCCGGCATGGTGATCCCGGCCTTCTCGAAGAGGTCCTTGCGGTAGGCCAGGAACGACGACTCGCCGTAGAACGGCACCGCGTACATCTGGTCCTGGTACGACAGCGACTGCTTGATGCTGGGGATGAAGTCGCTTTCGTCGTAGGTCGGGGTGGCCTTCATGTGCGGCTCGAGGTTCTCGAGCCAGCCGTTGGCCGCCCACTGCGGCGCCTCGTAGTTGCTGATCATCACGACGTCGAACTCGCCGCCCTCGGTGGCGGTCGACGCGGTGATCTTCGCGCGGGCCTGGTTCTCCGGCAGCGACACGAACTTGAGGTTGATCCCCGTGGCCTTCTCGAACTCCGGGGCCAGGGAGATCGCGTCCTTCATCTGCGGGTTGGACACGATGGCGATGACGAGCGTCGAGTTGCCGGTGCCGACCGAGCCGGCGCCCGCACAGCCGGTGGCCAGCAAGGACGTCGCGGCGAAGAGGGTGAGGAGCTTACGCACGGCCACCTCCGGGGAGTACCTGCACCTTGAGGCCCGAGCCGCTGCGCATCTTGGCGAGCGCCTCGGGGTACTGCTCCAGCGGCAGCGTGTCGGTGAGCAGCGCGCCGGTGTCGATCGCGCCGCTCGCGACGAGGTCGAGCGCGGCGCCGTAGCTGTTGAGCACGGCCATCGAGCCGACGATGGTGATCTCGTCGTTGTAGATGCGGAACGGCGAAAGCGCGACGCGGGCTTCGGCCGGGGCGACGCCGAAGACGAGCAGGCGGCCGCCGCGGCGGATCGAGTCGAAGGCCGCTTCGATGGCCGGGGCGGCGCCGGTGCAGTCGACGGCGACGTCGAACTTCTCGCCGTTCAGCTCGTCGACGTCGGCCGCGGTGGCGACGGCGCCGAGGCTCGTGGCGCGCGGCAGCCGGTCCTTGTTCCGGTCGACCACCGTGACTTCCGCGCCCGAACGCTGCAGCAGCTGCTGCATGATCAGGCCCATCGTGCCGGCGCCGACGACGAGGAAGCGCTCGCCGGCTTCGACACCGACGCGGCGCACGCCGTGCACCGCGCAGGAGACGGGCTCGACCAGCGCGCCCTGCTCCCAGGTCATCGTGTCGGGCATGCGGTAGCAGTTGGCCGTCGGGACGGCGACGTACTCGGCGAAGGCGCCGTCGACGGTGTCGCCGGTGGCGTTCCAGTTCGCGCACAGGTTCCCGTGGCCGGAGCGGCACGGGCCGCAGTAGCCGCAGAACAGCGACGGGTCGACGGCCACGCGGTCGCCGACCTGCCAGCCGCCCTGGACGTCGGCGCCGAGCTCGACGATCTCCCCGGCGAACTCGTGACCGGGGACGATGGGGTACGGGGTGGGCGGGAAGTGCCCGTCCGCGATGTGCAGGTCGGTGCCGCAGATGCCGCACGCACCGACCTTGACGACGACCTGCCGTTCCCCCGGTTTCGGATCGGGCACCTCGCCGACCCGGATCTGCCCGGGCCGGTCGATGATGGCGGCACGCATGCCAAGCCCCTTCCTCGCGCTCATATGAGCGGCGTTGACCTATGGCGTCGAGTACTTGTGAAGGCATTAGAGGTCTGACGTCGGTGTTACGTCAACCTTTCGGGCGGATTTCTAGCTATAGTGCTCATATGAGCACGTCTAAGAAGCAGGGCTCGCTGACCGAAGCTATGCTGCTCGCGACCGTCGCCCGGCGCTTCTACGTGCAGGGACGCTCCAAGCTGGAGATCGCCGACGAGTTCGGCGTCAGCCGGTTCAAGGTTGCGCGGATGCTTGACACCGCCATGGAGTCCGGCCTGGTCAGGGTGGAGTTCTCGCTGCCCGCGCCGGTGGACCTGGCGCTGTCGGACGAGGTGCGCTCGGCCTACGGCCTCGAGCGCGCGCTGGTCCTGGAACGCTCAACCGAGCGGGAGCCGAAGGAGGTCGTCCGGGCGAAGATCGGCACGCTGGCGGCCCGGCTGCTCGAGGAGGTCGTGCGGTCCGACGACGTCGTCGGGCTCTCCTGGGCGCGGTCGGTGAACGCGATGACCGAGGCGATCCGGACGCTGCCGCGCTGCCCGGTCGTCCAGCTCTGCGGGGTGCAGGCCGGGATGGACATGCGCGGCCGCTCGGTCGAGACGGTCAGCCGCGTGACGTCGGTGTCCGGCGGCGACGCCTACCCGATCTTCGGGCCGCTGGTGCTCCCCGACCGCCGCACGACCGAGACGCTGCGGCGCCAGCCCGGCATCGCGGAGACGTTCGGCCAGTTCAAGCACCTGACCAAGGCGGTGGTCAGCATCGGCGCGTGGCAGCCCGGCGAGTCGACGGTCTACGACGCGCTGGACGAAGCCGAGCGCGCGGCGATCGCGGCCCGCGGCGCGACGGCGGAGGTCGCGGCCCGGCTGTTCGACGCGTCCGGAAACGCTTTGTCGACCGGCCTGGCCCACCACGTGCTGGCGATCAGCCACGAGGAGCTGACGGCCGTGCCGGAGGTGATCGCCCTGGGCTACAGCAAGCCGAAGGCTTCGGCGGTGGACGCGGTCCTGCGGTCCGGCATGGTCTCGACGTTGATCACCGACGCCGCCGCCGCCGTCCCCCTCCTGGCCCTGGCCGCCAAAAACCCACCCCGCTGACCGTGTCGCCCCTCCCATCACGCGAGATGCCCCTCTGATCACGCGAGATGCGCGCCCAATCACGCGAGTTCCGCGCTCAATCACGCGAGTTCCGCCGCTGATCACGCGAGTTCCGGGTTCCGGCACTACTCCCGCGGTGGTACGGCTCCGCCGGCTTCGTACTCCGGCGGGTGCAGCGGGAGCCCCGGCGGCTCCGGGGCGAAACCCGGGTCGCGCCCGATGTGCCGACCGGGCCGCTCGGCGAGCCTGGAGGCGTGAAGACTTCCCCGCGCTGGCGGCAGGCCGTGGTCTGGCTGCACGTCGTGTCCTCGGTCGCCTGGATGAGCCAGGCCCTCGCCCTCGTTGTGCTGATGAGCCTGGCCCTGACGGCTCCGAGCCCGGCCGCGACGTCGATGGCCGATCGGCTCGACTCCGTTCTCCTCGCCCCGATGGCGAACGTCTCGGCGTTCACCGGCCTGCTGCTCGCCGGCGCGACCGCCTGGGGCTACACCCGGTACTGGTGGGTGCTCACGAAGTTCGCCCTGACGCTGATCCAGCTCTACGCCGGGATCTTCCTGCTCTCCCCCGCGCTGCGCGACTCCGCGGACACCGGCTCCGCGAGCTGGGCGCAGATCGCCGGGGCGTCGCTCATGGCGAGCGCGCTTTCCTTCCAGGCGTGGCTTTCGATCGCGAAGCCGTGGAAGAAGACCCCGTGGTCACCCGCCGCGAAGCCGCCGACCGCGCCGACCTGGGTGTTCGGCGCCGGAATCGTCGCGCCCACCGTCGACGTCGGCGCCGGGATCCTGACCGGCTACCCGCTGCCCGCGTTGTCGCTGGTCACGCTGATCGTGCTCGGTCTTGAGCGGCGACGACGTCGTCGCCGTGCTCAGCCGCCCACCGCCCGAAGCCCTCGATCGGCGCCAGCAGCGTCTCCCCCAGCGGCGTAAGGGTGTACGCGCCTTCGCGTCGCTCGATGAGCCCGTCGAACTCCAGGCGCCGCACCGTTTCCGTGAGCACCTTCGCGCTGATCCCGCCGATCGTGCGCCGGAGCTCGCCGTGCCGGCGCGGGCCGAGCCGCAACGCCCACAGCACCACCGGGTTCCACGTGTTGGCGACCAGGTCGAACGCGAGCCGCGTCCGGCAGTCGGCGAGAAAGTCCATGGTTACCGTTCGGTTCCTTCCCGGGTTCCTACCGTCGTGCTGGTACCAGCCAAGCACAAGGAGGACGGATGCGGATCGGGATCTTCGGCACCGGCGCGATGGCGACGGCGCTGGGCGCGCACTGGGCGGACGCCGGCCACGAACTGAGGGTGGCCGGCCGCCGCACCGGAACCTGGGCCGAGGTGGCGGCGTTCGCGGACGTCGTGCTCCTGGCGATCCCCGCGGACGCCGTCTTCGAAGTCCTGCCGGCAGCGGGACCGCTGCGCGGCAAGGTCCTGGTGGACTGCACCAACCAGCCCGGCCCGACCGGCACCGAGCCCCCGCCGGGCACCCCCGTCGCGACCCGGATCGCCGTCTGCGCCCCGGACGCGCACGTTGTCAAGGCGTTCAACCTGGCCCCGGCCGACGTCTGGCGGAAGCCGCCCGCGACGCTCGCGGTCCCGCTCTGCGGTGACGACCCGGCGGCCCTCGACGCGGTCCGCACGCTGGTCCGCGACGTCGGCTGCCGGCCGGTGCTCGGCGGCGGCCTCGACCGGGCGCACCTGCTGGAGGCGACGGCGGCGTTCGCCATCGGTCTGTGGTTCGCGGGTGAGGACGCCCGGGCGATCCTGGTTCCGGCGAGCTGAGCGGTCAGAGGCCGTACTCGATGGCGGTCGCGTCGGTGCCGTACCCGACCGGGGTGGGCGCCAGCGCGTACTCCACCATCGAGGCGGCCGACGCGGCCGGCCCCAGGCCCACGACCACCGCAGCGGCGACGAAGATCCCGGCCAGCAAACGCTTCATCATGGTCCCTCCCAGGTTGGGCGAGCCTCCACGTTAACCCCGGAACCGCCTGGCGCGGTTGCGCCATTGAGCGCACCCACTGCGTCCACGTCGCCCGCCGCCAGGTCCGCCACCGTGGCCCGCAGCGGCGCCCCGCCCCGCGGCACCACCGTCACCGTGCCGTCGGCCAGGTCGGTCACCACCGTGCTCAACGTCATCAGCGGGTCGTCGCCGGACGCGCTGCGGTACATCTCGCCGGTCAACGTCGAGACCAGCCACTTCGCGTCCGGCGCGACCGGCGCCAGGTGCGCGCACACCTCGGCCCGGTTCAGGCTCTCCTCCGGAGCCGCGTCGAGGTTCGGCGGGAGCTGGCGGAAGTGGTTGGTGTGCCAGTGAAGCCCACTGCCCACAGTGGTCACCGCGGTCTCGTGCCCGGCCTTCTCGACCACCGTCACCGCCGGCTCGCCGACCTGACCCATCGTGTACGCGAACCCGCCCGCCGACGCGTGCGAGCGCAGCAGCGACACCGCCTCCGCCACCGTGACGGCCCGCTGCGCCGAGCGCGCCACGAAGTGCCGGCCCGAGTACGGCGAAGGCGCGACCACGCCGACGCTGTCGATCCCCCACACCAGCCCGTGCGTGGTGAGCGTGAACGTGTTGGCCGGCAGGAACCCCGGGTACCACCAGACGCAGACGCCGGGTTCGCCGTCGATCAGCAGGGTCAGCAGCCGGCCGACGCCGTCGAACACCGGCGCGCCGTCCTCGTTGTGCCCGACCAGGCTCGGCGAACCGACCCACGCCAGGTCGGTGCAGCCGGTGCCGTCGCCGGTGCCGAGGTCACCACGCAGGTTGGCCAGCAGCAGGTCGTCGAACGGCACTCCGGCGCCGGCGGCCAGCGCCGTCAGCTCGGCGTAGGCGTCCGGGTGCTCGACCTGGCACGCCGACTCGATCGCCCGGAACAGCACCGGCGACCGGCGCGCCCGCTCGGTCACCGGCCAGGACGACAGTCCGTCGAGGACGGTCCGGATGTCCGCGGCGGCGTACTCCCCGAGCGCCCGGAAAGCGGCTTCCCGGGGACCGCTGACGACCGTCCAGCGCACGTCGCCGATCCGGTGCTCCCCGACTGTCGCCACCATGTGATCACGATGACCGAGCAGTCGGGAAAAGGCAACGACTAGTGCGCGCCGACCTCGGTCACCCGCACCACGGCCACCCCGGCCTCGTCGGACGCGGCCAGGTCGACCTCGGCGCTGATGCCCCAGTCGTGGTCGCCGGCCGGGTCGTCGAAGATCTGCCGCACCTTCCAGACGTCCGGCAGCTGCTCGATCATCAGCAGCGCCGGGCCGCGCGCGTCCGGGCCGGTGCCCAGCGTGTCGTACTCCTCGAAGTAGTCCTCGATCGCTTCGGCCCACGCGTCCGCGTCCCAGCCGGACTCCGCGTCCAGCTCGCCGAGCACGTTCCACGCCCGCCGCCCGAACAGCTCGACCCGGCGGAACAGCTCGTTGCGCACCAGGACGCGGAACGCGCGCTCGTTGCGCGTGACGGCCGGCGGTTCGGACGGCGGCCGCTTCGAAACCGGGCCTTCTTCGTCGGGGTGCCGCAAGGCTTCCCACTCGTCGAGCAGGCTGGAGTCGACCTGCCGGACGAGCTCACCGAGCCACTCGATGAGGTCCTGCAGCGGCTCGGTCTTCGCCTCGTCCGGCACCGTGTGGCGCAACGAGTCGTAGACGTCGGTGAGGTAGCGCAGCACCAGCCCTTCCGAGCGGGCCAGCTGGTAGAAGCCGATGTACTCGACGAAGTTCATCGCGCGCTCGTACATGTCGCGCACGACCGACTTCGGCGACAGCTCGTAGTCGTCGACCCACGGGTGGCCCTGCCGGTAGCTGTGGTAGGCGCCCTGCAGCAGCTCCTCCAGCGGCTTCGGGTAGCTGACGTTCTCGAGCAGCTCCATCCGCTCGTCGTACTCGATGCCCTCGGCCTTCATCGCGTTCACGGCCTCGCCGCGCGCCTTGAACTGCTGCTGCGACAGCACCGGCCGCGGGTTGTCCACAGTGGATTCCACAGTGGACACGACGTCGAGCGCGTAGCTCGGCGACTCGAGGTCGAACAGCTCGATCGCGGCCAGCGCGAAGGGCGAAAGCGGCTGGTTGAGCGCGAAGTCGAACTGCAGGTCGACGGTCAGGCGGATGATCCGGCCCTGCTCGTCCGGCTCGGGCAGCCGTTCGACCACACCGGCGGCGAGCAGCGCGCGGTAGATCGCGATGGCACGCAGGATCAGCTTGCGCTGGGACGCGCGGTCCTCGTGGTTGTCCTCCAGCAGGTGGCGCATGGAGTCGAACGCGTTGCCCGGCCGCGAGATCACGTTCAGCAGCATCGAGTGCGTGACCTTGAAGCTGGAGGTCAGCGGTTCGGGCTCGGCCGCGATCAGCCGGTCGAACGTGCTCTCGGTCCAGTTGACAAAGCCCTCGGGCGCCTTCTTCCGGACGATCTTCTTTTTCTTCTTCGGGTCGTCGCCCGCCTTCTCCAGCGCCTTCGCGTTCTCGACGACGTGGTCGGGCGCCTGCACGACGACGTAACCGTCGGTGTCGTAGCCCGCGCGCCCGGCACGGCCGGCGATCTGGTGGAACTCGCGGGCCTTGAGGTGGCGCTGGCGGACGCCGTCGTACTTCGTCAGCGCGGAGAAGACCACTGTCCTGATTGGTACGTTGATGCCGACGCCGAGGGTGTCCGTCCCGCAGATCACCTTGAGCAGCCCCGACTGGGCCAACGTCTCGACCAATCGGCGGTACTTCGGCAGCATCCCGGCGTGGTGCACGCCGATGCCGTGGCGGACCAGCCGCGAGAGCGTCTTGCCGAAGCCGGCGGAGAACCGGAAGTCGCCGATCAGCTCGGCGATGGCCTCCTTCTCCGCCTTGGTCGTGACGTTGATGCTCATCAGCGTCTGCGCCCGCTCGATGGCCGCGGCCTGCGAGAAGTGCACGACGTAGACCGGCGCCTGGCCGCCGTTGAGCAGCTCGGACATGGTCTCGTGCAGCGGGGTGAGCGCGTACCGGAAGGTCAGCGGCACCGGGCGCTGCGCCGACGTGACCACCGCGGTCGGCTTACCGGTGCGGCGGGTGAGGTCCTTCTCGAAGAAGGACACGTCGCCCAGGGTCGCCGACATCAGGACGAACTGGGCCTTCGGCAGCTCGAGGATCGGCACCTGCCACGCCCAGCCGCGGTCGGGCTCGGAGTAGAAGTGGAACTCGTCGGCCACGACCTGCCCGACCGGCGCCTCGGCACCGAACCGCAACGCGATGTTCGCCAGGATTTCGGCCGTGCAGCAGATGATCGGGGCGTCCGGGTTGACACTCGAGTCGCCGGTCATCATCCCGACGTTGTCCGCGCCGAAGATCTCGATGAGCTGGAAGAACTTCTCCGACACCAGTGCCTTGATGGGCGCGGTGTAGTAGCTGCGGCGGCCCTGGGCGAGCGCGGTGAAGTGCGCGCCGACGGCGACGAGGCTCTTCCCGGAGCCGGTCGGCGTCGAGAGGATGACGTTGGATCCGGAGACGACCTCCATCACCGCCTCCTCCTGCGCCGGGTACAGCTCGATGCCCCGATCGGCCGTCCAGGTCGTGAACGCTTCGAAGAGGGCGTCGGGGTCGGGATCCGCAGGCAGGAGGTCTGTGAGAGTCATCAGACGTCCATCGTGCCATCCGCTCGTCGCAAAGTCGGCAGGGGCAATCGCGTCGCGCGTGGTAAACCCGTAGGCTTCGCGGTACCGCGCACCGACCGGGGCATACTTTCGGTCTCGCGCGCACACGGGCGGTAATCCGGAGGGCTTAGGAATGGCACAGGACATCATCCCGATCGAACTCGGCCTGCCGCAGGGGGACGTCGTCACCCTGTGGGCGCCGCGCTGGCGGGAAGACGGCGAGGAGTGGGAAGCGTTCCTCGGCGACGAGGACGACCTGTACGCCTTCCCGGACGCCGCACACCTGGCTGCCTTCGTCCGCACGTCCGAGCGGCACGACCTGCTGGACCACCCGGCCTGGGACGCCGTTCCCTCGCTGAACGTGCCGGAGCTGATCCCGGACGAGGACCACACGTACGACCTCGTCGGCGTGCCCGAGCTCGTCGCCGAAGAGCCGGACATGTGGCACATCGCGGAGCTCGCCGAGATCGTCGGCATCGTCCGCTCGCTCGCCGACGTCTGCGACCTCGAAGAGGTCCACGAGATCCTCGACTCGACCGAGGGCTTCTCGCTGCTCGACCAGGGCACGCTCCCGTTCACCGGGAGCACCGGCGTGCAGATCTGGAACGACCTGTCCGAGACGGTGTCGCAGAAGTGGGACACCGTGCTCGACGCGATCGACGGCCTGGTGACCGCACCCGACGTCGACGAGAAGATCCTCGAGCAGACCGCCGAGGAGCTGGCGGCGTTCCACGAGGAGTCCGCCGAGGCCGAGGCCGGCGCCGAGGGTGAAGAGGACCTCGAAGCCATCGACTCCGCCGACTCGGATGACGACGAGGACGAGGAAGACGACGCTCCGGTCGGCTTCTGGGCCGAGGTCGGCATCGACCCGATCAAGATCATCACGTCCGGCGCGGAGTACTACACCCTGCGCTGCTACCTCGACGACGCGCCGGTGTTCCTCGGCAGCGAGGGCGAGATCGACGTCTTCACGTCGGAGAAGGCGCTGGCGCGGGCCCTGGCCGACGGCAAGGACCTCGCCGACACCGACCTCGCCGACGTGTCCACGTGGGACGAGGTCCTGGCGAAGGCGACGGCCGGCGAGCTCGAGGTCGAGGTGGACCAGGAGAACACGTACGTGCTCACCGGCCTCGACGCCGACATCGCCGAAGGCCCGGAGGCGATCGACCCGACGCAGCTGGAGCTGGCCGTCGAGCTGATCACGGACGCGGCCGAGTGGGCCGGCGACGACACGGCCGACACGGCGCTGGCGGGCAACGAAAGCCTCGGCTGGCTGGTGTCGTTCGTCCTGCGCCCGGACCCGACGCGCCTCGAGCCTTCGGCGCCGTTCGACGCCGAGCAGGGTGCCTGGCGGAAGCTCGTGGAGACGTTCGAGAACCGCCTGACGGTGGCTTGATCTTTTGACCCGAAGGCCGCCTCCCGCGGGGTTGGGGAGGCGGCCTTCGGCATGTCCGTGCCCGGACGGCCCCGTCAGTCGGCCGAGGTTCGCTCGCCGCGGACCGGGACCACCAGCACCGCCAGCGCCGGGAAGATCGCCGCCACGCAGAACGCCAGTGCGTACCGGCTGTCGCCGATCACCAAGCCCAGCAGCGGCGGGGTCAGCGAGGCCGCGATGTTCTGGCCGGTGTTCTGCACGCCCATCGCGCGGCCCGACCACGCCAGGCCGGCCAGCTCGGCCGACGCCGTGAAGCCGAGGCCGTTGTCGGCAACCGTCACCACCCCCGCCAGCGCCAGCGCCAGCAGCACCAGCCAGAGCCCCGAAGCGTCTCCCAGCGCCACCAAGAGCATGACGAAGCAACTCAACACCGCGAGCTGCCGCATCGGGCCCAGCCGGCTGCCGACCCGGTCGGACCACCAGCCCGACCCGAGCCGCCCCAGCGCGCCCAGCACCTGGACCACCGCCAGGTACCAGCCCGCGGACAGCGGGCTCCAGTGCTGCACGGCCACCAGGTAGACCGGCGCGAACGCCGACACCGCGAACTGCGGCACCACCAGCAGCGCGCTCGCGCCGTGCACCCGCCACAGCGTCGAGTGCCGGTACGGCGACGGTGGCTTGACACCGCCCGCCGGTCGAGGCGGCCGCGGCGGGTCCGTGACGAGCCACGCCACCAGCAGCGCGACCACGATCGCCAGCCCGGCCGGCAGCAGCACGGCCGCGCGGAACCCGAAGTGCGCGGCCAGCGGCGGCAGCCCGAGCGCGGCGACGCCGACACCCAGCGGCTGGGCCGTCTGGCGGATCCCCATCGCGACGCCGCGCTCGGACTTCGCGAACCAGCCCATCACGACCCGACCGCTCGCCGCGTTCACCGAAGCCGTACACGCTCCGGCCGCCAGGAACACACCAAAGAGAAGCCCGACCGGGTGAGTTCCTACCCCGGCGTACACCAGGAGTAACCCCGAGGCCCCCAGTCCGAGGGCCATGATCAGACGCTCTCCGTAACGGTCCGCAGCCGCGCCCCACACGATCAGGGTGAACAGCAGCCCGATGCTCGGCGCCGCGACGACCGTGCCGGCCTGCGCCAGCGTCAACCCCTCGGCGTCCCGCATGACCGGGACCAGGAACGGGATGCCGTAGAGGAACGAGCAGCTCGCGGTCTGCGCGGCGAGGCCGAGCGCGAGGATGAGCCACCGCCGTGAACTCGCCTGCACCTGCTCGACCGAACCGTCCGCGACCTGCGCCATCGTCGTCACCGTCTCAATATCTGAGAACAACTTCCTATATGGTGAACGATAGTTGGCATGGCTAAGGACCGCAACCACCCGGCGGGGCGTCAGCTCAGCGCGGCGTACCCGGGCTTGATCACGTCGTCGATCAGCGCCAGCCGGGCGTCGAAATCGATGAACGCGGATTTCATCGCGTTGATCGTGAACCAGCGGAAGTCGTCCAGGCCATAGCCGAAGGTCTCGTGCAGCGCGGCGAATTCGCTGGTCATCGTGCATCCGCTCATCAGCCGGTTGTCCGTGTTCACGGTCACCCGGAAGCGCAGCCGCTTGAGCAGGGCGAGCGGGTGCTCGGCGATCGAGCGCACGGTGCCTGTTTGGACGTTCGACGTCGGGCAGATCTCCAGCGGGATGCGGCGGTCACGGACATAGGCGGCCAACCGTCCAAGGTGGACCGTGCCGTCGGCGTCGCTCTTGATGTCCTCGACGATCCGCACGCCGTGCCCGAGCCGCTCGGCCCCACAGTGCTGAATCGCCTCCCAAATGGACGGAAGTCCGAACGCTTCGCCCGCATGAATGGTGAAATGCGCATTGTTCTGCCGCAAATACTCGAAAGCGTCGAGATTGCGGGTCGGCGGGAATCCGTCCTCGGGTCCGGCGATGTCGAAGCCGACGACGCCGGCGTCGCGGTAGCGGACGGCCAGGTTCGCGATCTCGAGCGCCCGGGCGTGCTGGCGCATCGCGCAGAGCAACGTCCCGACGCGGATGCTGCGGCCGTTCGCGGCCACGCGCCGTGTGCCCTCCGTGAACCCCGCCTGGACAGCCTCGACCACCGCATCGAGTGACAGACCGCGTTCGACGAACAACTCCGGTGCGTAGCGCACCTCGGCGTAGACGACGCCGTCGGCGGCCAGGTCCTCGACCGCTTCCGCGGCGACCCTGACCAGCGATTCCTCCGTTTGCATCACTCCGCAGGTGTGCGCGAAGGTCTCGAGGTAGGACACGAGTGAGCCGGAGTCGGCCGCCCGGCGGAACCAGGTGCCCAGCTCGGCCGGGTCGGTGGTGGGCAGACCGGCATAACCGGTGGCGTCGGCGAGCTCGGCGACGGTGGCGGGGCGGAGGCCGCCGTCGAGGTGGTCGTGCAGCAGCACCTTGGGCGCGCGGCGGAGCGTCTCGCTGGGCAGAACGGGGCTTTCGTCAGGCATCCCCCAACGGTAACCTCGTTGTCATTCCCCTACATGGCCGTAACCCTCAGCCTCGGGCTAACCCTCAGCGTCGAGGATCGGGTCCCGAATCGGCCATCCGGGGGCAGCCTCCGCAATAGGCACTTCACGGGGGCCATACGCACAGCAATTTCGCAATCGTTAAGCTTCGTGGCACGTCCCTCCATTTCCCCGCCGACGAAGGACACACAGCAGTGACCACTGACAACCACATTGCCGCCCCGTCCTTCGACCGGATGCGCAACATGCTGGTGCGCGCGGCCGAAGTGCGTGAGAGCGAGCAGCAGCAGATCTTCGACGCGCTCGACGACATCTACGCCCGCCTCGCGCCGGTGGACTCGCTGGGCGCGGTCCGCAAGCGGCTGTCCGAGCTCCCCGACCGCACCGAGGTCGGCGTGCTGGCCGAGCGCCTCGACGAGACGATGTCCCGCCTCGAGGCCCAGGACAACGCCCTCTCGGCGCTGACTCGCGCGGTCGAGAGCATCGTCGACAAGCTGGCCAAGCCGTTCGCGCAGCTCGACGGCAGGCTCGACGGCATGGCGGCGCGCCTCGAGGGCGTCGGCGGCCGGATGGACGGGCTCGAGGACAAGCTCCAGAACATCCACCGCCGGCTCGACGAGCTGGGCGGCCACCTGGACAAGCAGGACGCGAAGCTCGACTCGATCCCGCAGTCGGTGCTCGGCCCGGTCCGCGAGCGGATCGAGCAGTCCGAGACGTCGCTGCGCGACCGCGTCGACCACGCCGACCACGAGCTGCGGGGCAAGGTCGACGAGCTGAGCCGGGTCACGCAGGAACGCATCGGCGAGCTGGACCGCGTCACCGGCGAGCGGATCGGCGCGAACACCGAGGCGCTCAAGACGGCGCTGACCGAGACCGGCGAGATGATCGACGCCTCGGACCGCCTGGAGAAGCTCGGCAACCGCCTCGAAGCGGTCACCACCCGCCTCGACGACATGGCCGGCCGCCTCGACAAGGTGGAGGACGGCTTCCTCTCCGGCATCGGCGACCTCGACGGCGCGCTCAAGGCCGGGCTGTCCAAGGTCGAGGGCACGCTCTCGAAGCAGCCGGACACCGACTCGGTCGACACGCTGGTCCGCAAGAGCAACGACGAGAGCGTCCGCCGCATCGGCGGCCAGCTCGACGAGGCGATGGCGACGTTCGCGGAGCTGATGCTCGGCGGCGGCCCCGCGGTGCAGCAGATCTCCCCGCCGCCCCCGGCCCCGCGCCAGCCGCGTCGCAGCTCGCGCAACGGCCGCGCGCCGAAGCCGGCCGACGCCAAGGCCAAGCCGGGCGAAGGCTCGGAAGAGACCGCGGAGTAACCCAGCCAGACGAAGAGGCCCCCGCCGGACGAACCGGCGGGGGCTTTCTCGTGTTTCAGCCCGGATCTCGCGTGACTGGAGACGGAACTCGCGTGACTGGAGCCGTGACGGCTCTGAGCACGCGACTTCCGGCCTCAATCACGCGGGATACAACCTCGGGCGTCACTCAGTCGGGTGATCATCTTCGCGATGATCATCACACCGTGCCGCGGATCGTCTCCCGCACGATCGGCTCCGGCGCGGAAGCCGCCGAAGCCACCGAGAAGCTTCCCTCGAGGGCCGCCAGCGCCGCCGGGACCGCTTCCGGAGTGTCCGTGTGCAGTTCCAGCAGCGGCTCACCCTCGGTGACGGCGTCCCCGGGCTTGGCCAGGCACAGGATGCCCGCCGCGGCCTGGACCGGGTCCTCCTTGCGGGCCCGGCCCGCGCCCAGCCGCCACGCCGCGACGCCCACCGCGTAGGCGTCCAGCGAAGCCAGCACACCCGACGCCGGAGCGTGAACCGTGTGGACGTGCGACGGCGTCGGCAGCGGCGCCGAAGGGTCGCCGCCCTGGGCCGAAATCATCCGGCACCACGTCTCGTACGCCTCGCCGGACGCGAGCACCTCGGCCGGGTCCGTGGAAATACCGGCCAGCGCCAGCATCTCCCGCGCCAGCGCCAAGGTGAGCGAAACGACGTCCGACGGCCCGCCGCCCTGCAGCACCTCAACCGACTCCGCGACCTCGACCGCGTTCCCGACCGCACGCCCCAGCGGGACGTTCATGTCGGTCAGCAGCGCCGTGGTGGGGACGCCGTGCGCAACACCGATCGACGTCAACGTCGAGGCCAGCGAACGCGCCTGGTCCAGCGTCTTCATGAACGCGCCCGACCCGAACTTCACGTCCAGGACCAGCCCGGACGCGCCTTCCGCGATCTTCTTGCTCATGATCGAGCTGGCGATGAGCGGGATCGACTCCACCGTCGAAGTGACGTCCCGCAGCGCGTACAGCTTCTTGTCCGCCGGGGCCAGCCCGGACGTCGCCGCGCAGACCACCGCGCCGACGTCCTCCAGCTGAGCCTGGATCTCGGCCGTGGACAGGGAAGCCCGCCAGCCGGGGATGGACTCCAGCTTGTCGAGCGTGCCGCCGGTGTGCCCGAGCCCGCGGCCGGACAGCTGCGGCACGGCCGAGCCGCACGCGGCCACCAACGGCGCCAGCGGCAGCGTGATCTTGTCGCCGACCCCGCCGGTCGAGTGCTTGTCCACCGTCGGCCGCGAGACGCGCAACGAGAGCCGCTCCCCCGACTCGATCATCGCGCCGGTCCAGCGCGAGATCTCCGCGGAATCCATGCCCCGCAAGAAGATCGCCATCGCGAGCGCGGACATCTGCTCTTCGGCGACGTCTCCGCGCGTGTACGCGTCGACGACCCAGTCGATCTGCTCGTCGGAAAGCCGGCCGCCGTCCCGCTTCGTGCGGATGACGTCGACCGCCGCGAACCCCGTCACGGCAGGTCGTCCGGGCCGAAGGCGTCCGGCAGGACGTCCGACATCGGCAGGATGCCGCTGGGCGTGTCCACCAGGCACGCGGACCCGCCCAGCTCGAACAGGATCTGGCGGCACCGCCCGCACGGCATCAGCAGGTCACCGGCACCGCTGCGGCACGCGACGGCGACCAGGCGGCCGCCGCCGGACAGCCGCAGCTGCCCGGCCATCGTGCACTCCGCGCAGAGCCCGAGCCCGTAGGACGCGTTCTCGACGTTGCAACCCACCACCACGCGGCCGTCGTCGACGATCCCGGCGACACCCACGTGCAGCCCCGAATAAGGCGCGTACGCATGGGAAGCGGCCTCGATCGCCTGCGAACGCAGCGCATCCCAGTCCACTGTAGACACTAGTCTTCACCTCGCCGGTAAGGCTGCCCGTCGGCCTTCGGCGGCCGCAGCCGCTGCGAAGCCACCGCCAGCACGATCAGCGTCACGAAGTGCGCGGTGTACGGGATCAGGTCGGACGGCAGCGTGTCGTTGGACCAGTAGATCAAGTACAGCACCCCGGCGCCGACCACGCCGAGCCCGGCCGCGATCCACTGCTTGCGGAACAGCTGGACGGCGACGATCACGGCGAGCAGGATCACCGCGCCGTACAACAGCGCGAGCACCGCTTCGCCGCCGCCGGCGAGCTGCAGGCCGTCCGCGTAACCGAACAGTGCCGCGCCGCCGAGCAGGCCGCCCGGCCGCCAGTTGCCGAAGATCATCGCCGCGAGGCCGATGTACCCGCGGCCGTTCGTCTGGTTCTCCAGGTAGTCCGCGCCGCCGCGCAGCAGCACCAGCGAAGCGCCACCCATGCCGGCCAGCGCGCCGGAGATCAGCATCGCGATGTACTTGTGCCGGTAGACGTTGACACCGAGGGACTCCGCGGCCACCGGGTTCTCGCCGCACGAGCGCAGCCGCAGGCCGAAGCGCGTGCGCCAGAGCACCCAGAAGCTCACCGGCACCAGGATGATCGCGATCATCGTCAGCGGCGCGACCTCGGTGACGAGCCCGCGCAGGATGCCCGCGACGTCGGAGATCCCGACACGCTGCTCCTTCTCGAGGTCACCGAGCCAGTCGGAGAGGCCGCTCGCCGAGTAGGTGTCGAACTTCGGCACCACCGGCGACTGCCGCGGGTTGCCCGACAGCGGCTCGAAGATCAGGTTCGCCAGGTACTTCGTGACACCGAGGCCGAGCAGGTTGATCGCGACGCCGGAGACGATGTGGTTGACGTTGAACGTCACCGTCGCCACCGCGTGCAGCAGCCCGCCCAGCGCGCCGAAGACGAGCGCGGCCAGCAGGCCGACCCACGCACCGCCGTAGTACGAACCCCAGGCGGCGCCCCAGGTCCCGAGGATCATCATGCCCTCGAGGCCGATGTTCACGACGCCAGCGCGTTCGGCCCAGAGCCCGCCGAGCGCGCAGAGCAGGATCGGCAACGCCAGGCGCAACGCCGTCGACGCGGTGTTGGACGACGTCAGCGCGGCGACGCCGGTGGAGTACGACGCCGTCGAGACGACGGCGATGGCGATGACGGCCCAGATGACCCCGCGGAGCCAGCCGGGGATGCGGGACCGCTTGCGGTGCACCGGCATGGCGCCGGGGCTGCCCGCGTCGGGCCGGGAAACGTCGGTGACGGCCATCAGACCGCACCTCCTTCGGCGACCGAAGCGCCCTTGCGGCCGTTGCCGCTCAGTGCCCGGCCGACCCTGCGTTGTTCGGCCGCGAGGTCGGCGCGGCGCACGACCTCGTACGCCACGACGACCGACAGCACGATGATGCCCTGCATGATCGTCGCGATCTCCTTGGACACGTTGATCTGCTCCAGCGACACCGCCGAGGTGTCCAGGAACGCCCACAGCAGCGCGCCGAGCGCGATGCCGCCGGGGTGGTTGCGGCCCAGCAGCGCGACCGCGATGCCGGTGAAGCCGTACATCTGGGTCGAGGTGATGCCGTAGGTGTAGTCGCGGCCGAGCAGCTCGGGCATCGCGACCAGACCGGCGACGCCGCCCGAGAGCACCATCGCGATCAGCGTCATCTTCTTGGCGTTGACACCACCCGCGGCGGCCGCGGTGGTCGACTCGCCGGACGCCTTGAGCTCGAAGCCGAACCGCGTGCGGTTGAGCATGAACCAGTAGGCGGCGCCGATGATCGCGGCGATGACGACGAACCCGAAGAGCGTGCCCGAACCGAGCGGGATGCCCGGGATCCGGCCGGACGGCGCGATCTCCCGGGTGCCGATGTTGTTGCCCCGCTGCACGCCGAACTGGTCGGCGTTGATGAGGAAGGCGATGATCCCGCCGACGATCGAGTTCAGCATGATCGTCGCGATCACCTCGCTCACCCCGCGGGTGACCTTGAGGATCGCCGGGATGGCCGCGTAAGCCGCACCGGCGACGACCGCGACGATGAGGATCACCAGCGTGTGGATCACCGGCGGCAGCTGGAGCGCACCACCGGCGATGGCCGCGACGACCGCGGCGAACCGGTACTGGCCCTCGACCCCGATGTTGAAGAGGTTCATCTGGAAGCCGATGGCGACCGCGAGCCCCGACAGGTAGTAGACGGTCGCGAGGTTCGCGGTGTCGACCGCGGTCGAGCCCTTGAACATCTGGCCGATCATGGTGCCGTACGCCTCGAGCGGGTCGGCCCCGGAGATGATCAGCGCGATGGCCGACAGCAGCACGGCGAAGACGATCGCCAGCAGCGGCGGCAGCAGTTTGGTGCGCCAGGAGGTCACGCTTCTTCATCCTCTCCGGCGCCGGTCATCGCCGAACCCAGTTCCTGCGGCGTCACGGTGGCGGGGTCGGCCTCGCTCACGAGGCGCCCGCGCAGCATGACCCGGATCGTGTCGGACAGGCCGATGAGCTCGTCGAGGTCGGCCGAGATCAGCAGCACGGCGAGGCCGGCGGCGCGGGCCTGGCGGATGTTCTCCCAGATCAGCGCCTGCGCGCCGACGTCGACCCCCCGCGTCGGGTGTGACGCGATGAGCAGCACCGGGTTGCCGGACAGCTCGCGTCCGACAATCAGCTTCTGCTGGTTGCCGCCGGAGAGCGCCGCGGCCGGGACGTCGATCCCCGGCGTGCGGACGTCGTACTCGCGCACGATCCGCTCGGTGTCCGCGCGCGTGCCCGCGATGTCGAGCAGCTGTCCTTTGGAGACCGGTTCGCGGGTCTGGTACCCCAGCATCCGGTTGACCCACAACGGTTGTGTGAGCAGCAGGCTGTGCCGGGTGCGGTCCTCGGCGATGTAGCCGATGCCGGCCTCGCGCCGCGCCAGCGTGCCGGCCTTGGTCAGGTCGCGCGCCTTGCCCTCGGCGTCGACCAGCTCGATGGTGCCGCCGGACGCCTTGCGCATGCCCATGATGGTCTCGACGAGCTCGGTCTGGCCGTTGCCCTCGACGCCGGCGACGCCGAGCACCTCGCCCGCGCGCACGGTGAAGGTGATGTCGTCGAGCGCGTTGCGGTCGGAGCCCTCGGCGCCCAGCGTCAGCCCGGTCAGCCGCAGCACGGCCCGGTCGGTGACGGTGGACTCGCGGGTCTCCGGACTGGGCAGCTCGGAGCCGACCATCATCTCGGCGAGCTGGCGCGAGGTGATGGTCTTCGGGTCGGCCGTGCCGACGGTGGTGCCGCGCCGGATCACCGTGACGGTGTCGGCGATCGCGCGCACCTCGTCGAGCTTGTGCGAGATGAAGAGGAAGGTGTAACCGTCGGCCTTCATCTCCCGGACGGTCGCGAACAGCGCGTCGACCTCCTGCGGCACGAGCACCGCGGTCGGCTCGTCCAGGATGATGATCTTCGCCCCGCGGTAGAGCACCTTGACGATCTCGACCCGCTGGCGGTCGGCGACACCCAGCTCCTCGAGCAGGGTGTCGGGCTTGGCGTGCAGCCCGGTCCGCTCGGCGAGCTCCGCCAGCCGGGCGCGGGCGGCGCGGCCGATGCCGTGCAGGCCCTCGGCGCCGAGGAAGACGTTCTCGCCGACGGTGAGGTTGTCGGCGAGCATGAAGTGCTGGTGCACCATGCCGATGCCGGCGCGGATGGCGTCCTGCGGGTTGCGCAGCTTCACCTCGTCGCCGTTGATCGTGATGGTGCCCTCGTCCGGCGGCTGCATGCCGTAGAGGATCTTCATCAGGGTGGACTTGCCGGCGCCGTTCTCGCCACAGATGGCGTGCACCTCACCGGCGGCGACGGTGAGGTTGACGTCGGAGTTGGCCACCACGCCAGGGAAACGTTTGGTGATCCCGGTCAGCTGGACGGCGGGCACGCCCCGGTCGGGGACGGCCTCGGCCGGGGCCTCGGCAGTGCTCATGGGCGGGAGAATTCCATCTCTGTCAAAACACGTGAGGGCTCGGAGGGGACCAACCCCTCCGAGCCCTGTCCGCGTTGTCAGTTACTTCTGCGGCTTGTCCGAAACGGTGATCGCGCCCGAGATGATCTGGGCCTTGTAACCGTCCAGGACGTCCTTGATGTCGTCGACCTTGCCACCGGAGGTGGCGTAACCGACGCCGTCGACCTTGAGGTCGAACCGCTTCGGCAGGGTCGTCAGGTCACCCTTGGCCAGCGCGGTGACGTAGTCGAACACCGCGACGTCGACGCGCTTGAGCATGGACGTGATGATGACGTCCTTGTCGGCCTCGACGGTCTTCTGGTTGTACTGGTCGGAGTCGACACCGATGGCCAGCACGTTCTTCGCCTTGGCGGCGTCGAACACGCCCTTACCGGAGGCGCCGGCGGCGTGGTAGATCACGTCCGCGCCCTTGGCGATCTCGGCCGCGGCCTTGGCGTTGCCCTTCGGCGGGTCCTGGAACCCGGAGAAGTCACCGGCCGGGGTGAGGTACTCGTCCTCGATCTTGATCTTGCTCGAAACCGTCTTCGCGCCCTGCAGGAAGCCGGCCTCGAACTTCTGGATCAGCGGGGTGTTGACACCGCCGACGAAGCCGATGTGGCAGCTCTTGCTCTTGTACGCGGCGGCGACGCCGGCCAGGAACGAGCCCTGCTCCTCGGCGAAGACCAGCGGCGTGACGTTCGGGAGCGTGATCGAGTCGTCGTCGACGATCGCGAACTTGGTGTTCGGGTACTTGGCCGCGACGGCCTTGACCGAGTCCGCGTAGGCGAAGCCGACCGCGATGATCGGGTTCAGGCCCGAGGCGGCCATCTGGTCGAGGCGCTGCTGCTTGGCCGACTCGGCCTCGCTGGCGGACGCGGTGCTCTCGTTGACCGTCGTCACGCCCAGCTCGGACTTCGCCTTGTCGGTGCCCGCGGCGGCGGCGTCGTTGAACGACGCGTCACCCCGGCCGCCGACGTCGAAGGCCAGGCCGATCTTCAGCTTGCTGCCGTCGACCTTGCCGGTGGCAGCGGTGCTGCTGGAGGCGGCGGCGGGCGCGGCGGGCGGCTTCTGCGCGGTCACGCAGTCCGAACCGCCCGACGAAGGCGCGGCGCTGTTGTTGCTGCTACCACCGCTCGAGTCCTTGGCGCACCCGGCCAGGGTGAGCACCCCGGCCATGGCCACGGCGGCCAGCGCGGTTCCACGCATGCGACGCAACGTGTGTCTCCCTCCCCGCTGATCCAGCGGATGGTCAAGGGCGCGTCCCGGCCCAACTGCCGGGTCGACCGCCAGACCGTACCCAACGGACAGGAAAGCGCCATAGGAACGGCACGCTACGTAACACAAACGTTTACTCACGAGTCGCACGCGCGACCGGACGTGCACCGCCCGTGATCATCGGACTGCAGGAGACCCACTTTCGGCGGGTGCGACGTCTCGGGGACGGCCGAAATGCCATTTCGTGTCACTCAGTGTGCCGGACTGACCGAAAGGTGAACCAGTCCAGTCACTCTGTGAGATGACGGCCATTCAGGCGCAGGTGAGCCGCGCCGCGGCCCAGTCACTGCGGTCGTAGGAGTTGCCGTCACCGCCGTCGGTGACCACCAGGCGCAGGTACTGGGCGCCGTGGAGGTCGGCCGTCAGCGCCACCGCCGGGTCCTGCCACGTCCGGACGCCGGTCGCGGCGGCCCGGGCGCCGTCCGCGTAGACCTCGAACGTCGCCGAGCCCTGCTTGTTCGTCGCCTCGCGTTCGTCGTCGACGCCGACGTCCGCGGTGAACGCCGTGCAGCGGCCGCCCAGGTAGAAGACGACCTCACTCGGGGCGTGGGCGCCGAGGCCCTTCGGGTAGACGGCGCCGTTGATCGTCAGCGGCTTTCCGTCGCCTGCCGGGATGCTGCCGTTGGACATGTCCCGCTCGACCGGGCCGTAGCCGTTCTTCTCCGCCGCCCAGCGCAGGTCGCTGGCCCAGGCCGGGGCGACCGGTGGCGCCGCGGGCACCGTCAGCTGCTGGTCACCGGCCCAGCTGACCTGACCGAACCCGATCGTGCGGTAGCTGACGCCGCCGCGCAGGACCGCCGTCGTGCCTTCGGTTCCGGCCGGCGGGATGACCCGCCAGCGTGCTGCAACGGTGTCGCCGGTGCCGAGCACGAACGCCCGCGGCCGGGACAGCTGGTCGACGCCCCAGCCGGCGGGCGCGGTCAGCGTCACGCGGGGGTCGAACACCGGGACGCGGGCCTCGTCGGTCGCGGACACCGTGACCTCGAACGGCTTCCCGGCCGGGGTGATCTCACCCGGCACGCCGGGCACCGGCGCGGCCAGCTCGACACCGGTGCTCACGAGCGGCGCGTTCCGCAGCCAGGAGCCGCCCGCGTGGACCCGGTACACGACCGTCGCGTGCGGCGGGACGACCGCGGAGATCCGGCCGGCGGTCTGGAGGTCGCGGCGGGCCCAGAGGTCACGGGCGGAGTACCCGGCGGCCTTCGGGAGGCCCACGGCGGCCGCGGTGGTGCCGATGGTCGCGTTGGAGGTCGTTTCGTTGAAGAGCGCGACCGCGACGTCGCCGTTCGCCAGGGGCTTGGCGAAGACCCAGTGACCGTCCTGGTTGGACAGCACGCGCGCCTGGACCCCGCGGCGGTCCTGGTCGAGGGCGATGACCTCGGCGTTGCGCAGGACGTCGAAGTTCGCCGGCGACACCTTGCGCAGGTCGGCGCCGATGAGCAGCGGGGCGGCCATCATGGCCCACAGCGAGAAGTGGGACTGGTACTCCGCGGTCGTCATGCCGCCGTTGCCCACCTCGAGCATGTCGGGATCGTTCCAGTGGCCCGGACCGGCGTACGGCGCGAGCGGCGCGTTCGCCTTGAGGATCTGGACCATCTTCGCCCAGTTGTCCTTGATGTCGCCGGTGGTGCGCCACAGGTGGCCGACGGCCGCGCCCCACTCCCACGGTTTGTTCTCGCCCCACTCGCAGAGGGAGTACACGATCGGGCGACCGGTCTTCGCCAGTGCGTCGCGCATCTTCGTGTAGCGCTCGAGCGCGGGCCGTCCCGCGTTGTTGCAGTTGTCGTACTTGAGGTAGTCGACACCCCAGTCCGCGAACGTCTGCGCGTCGACGTCCTCGTGGTCGAGCGCGCCGGGTTGGGTCTTCGCGCAGGTCAGCGTGCCCGCGCTGGTGTAGATGCCGAACTTGAGGCCCTTCGAGTGGACGTAGTCGGCCAGTGCCTTGATCCCGTTCGGGAAGCGGGCCTTGTTCGCCTGCATCCGGCCCTCGGCGTCACGCGCCGGCTCGGCCCAGCAGTCGTCGACGTTGACGTACTGGTAACCGGCGGCCTTCAGGCCCTGGGCGACGAAGATGTCCGCGGTGTCGCGGATGATCCGCTCGTCGACCGCGCAGCCGGTGGTGTTCCAGTTGTTGAAGCCCATCGGAGGGGTGAGCGCCAGTCCGTCGGGCAGTGCTTGGGCGGGCGTGACCACCGCCACGGGAAGCAGTGCCGCGACGGCGATCACCAGGCCGAGTCGTCTCACCAGAACGTCACCCCATCGTGAGAGATCCGATGTATCTGGCCGCGACAGTAGGAACAGCGTGTCGGTTGGTCAACAACAAACCGGACGCACCAGCCTTTTGGTCTAGTGCATCAGATATCAGATGTTCCAGAGGTCAGATCTCCAGTGACCGCAGCGAGCCGCGGCACCGCACGGCCGAGTGCGCTGCGCCACACCTCCGGGTGGCGGCACGGGAGTACCGGTGTCTGGTCCATCACAGAGGGGAACCCGGAGGTGAGCCGGGTGCCGGGTGCGGGTCTAGCATCCGATTCATCCAGGCTCGATGACGTTGATCTCGGCATTGCCGCCGCACACGGCGACTGCGGACTCACGGCCACCGGGCACAAGTCAGACGTTGGAGGCCGTTCACCGATGTCCACCACGGCGAGCACTGCACCTGATGCAGGGGCGAGCGATCGGGCGGGTGCCTCACGCCGGCAGGGGACCTTCTACCGGGGCGACCCCGGCATGTGGTCCTGGGTGCTGCACCGCATCACCGGCGTGCTCACATTCTTCTTCCTGTTCGTGCACGTGCTCGACACCGCGCTGGTGCGCGTGTCGCCGAACACCTACGACCAGGTCATCGAGACGTACAAGACCCCGATCGTCAACCTCCTCGAGGTCGGCCTGGTCGGCGCGGTGCTGTTCCACGCGCTCAACGGCATCCGCGTCATGCTGGTCGACTTCTGGTCGAAGGGCCCGAAGCTGCAGAAGGCGATGCTGTGGGTGATCGGCGTGGTCTGGGTCGTGGTGATGGTCCCCGGTGCGTTCTTCATGCTGAAGCGCACCGTCGAAACGCTCTTCGGGGGTAACTGACATGGCCGACCTCGCCTTCGCGAACCCCCGCGCGCCGAAGCGTCCCGCCGCCCGCCGGAGCAACTTCGAGCTCTACAGCTGGCTGTTCATGCGGATCTCCGGCCTGGCGCTGATCATCCTGGTGCTCGGCCACCTGCTGATCATGAACATCCTCGACGGCGGTGTGCACCGGATCAACTGGGGCTTCGTCGCCGGCCGCTGGGCCTCGCCGTTCTGGCAGTTCTGGGACCTGTCGATGCTGTGGCTCGCCGAGATCCACGGCGGCAACGGGCTGCGCACCATCATCGACGACTACGCCCGCAAGGACAGCACCCGGTTCTGGCTGAAGATCCTGCTGTACGTGTCCATGGCGCTGATCCTGGCCGTCGGCACGATGGTGATCTTCACGTTCGACCCGAACATGCCCGCGAACTGAAGCCCGGAGACCTCCCACCATGCAGTTCCACAAGTACGACGTGGTGATCGTCGGCGCCGGCGGCGCCGGGATGCGCGCGGCCATCGAGTCCGGCCAGCGCGCCCGCACCGCGGTCCTCACCAAGCTCTACCCGACCCGGTCCCACACCGGCGCGGCCCAGGGCGGCATGTGCGCCGCGCTGGCGAACGTCGAAGAGGACAACTGGGAATGGCACACCTTCGACACGGTCAAGGGCGGCGACTACCTCGTCGACCAGGACGCCGCGGAGATCATGGCCAAGGAGGCCATCGACGCGGTGCTCGACCTGGAGAAGATGGGCCTGCCGTTCAACCGCACGCCCGAGGGCAAGATCGACCAGCGGCGCTTCGGCGGGCACACGCGTGACCACGGCAAGGCCGCGGTGCGCCGCGCCTGCTACGCCGCGGACCGCACCGGCCACATGATCCTCCAGACGCTGTACCAAAACTGCGTCAAGTACGGCACGGAGTTCTTCAACGAGTTCTACGTGCTCGACCTGATCACCAGCGAAGACGAGAACGGCAACCCGATCGCCTCCGGCGTCGTCGCCTACGAGCTGGCCACCGGCGAGCTGCACGTCTTCCAGGCGAAGTCGATCGTGTTCGCCACCGGCGGCGCCGGCAAGATCTTCAAGACGACGTCGAACGCGCACACCCTCACCGGTGACGGCCTCGGCATCATCTTCCGCAAGGGCCTGCCGCTGGAGGACATGGAGTTCTTCCAGTTCCACCCGACCGGCCTCGCGGGCCTGGGGATCCTCATTTCCGAAGCCGTCCGCGGCGAGGGCGGGATCCTGCGCAACGCCGACGGCGAGCGGTTCATGGAGCGCTACGCCCCCACCATCAAGGACCTCGCGCCGCGCGACATCGTGGCGCGCTCGATGGTGCAGGAAGTGCTGCAGGGCCGCGGCTGCGGGCCGAACAAGGACTACGTCGTCCTCGACGTCACGCACCTGCCGGTCGAGGTCCTCGAGACCAAGCTGCCGGACATCACCGAGTTCTCGCGCACCTACCTGGGCGTCGACCCGGTGAAGGAGCCGGTGCCGGTGTTCCCGACCTGCCACTACGTGATGGGCGGCATCCCGACCAACATCCACGGCGAAGCGCTGCGGGACAACGAGAACGTCATCCCCGGCCTGTACGCCGCGGGCGAGGTCGCGTGCGTGTCCGTGCACGGCTCGAACCGCCTGGGCACGAACTCGCTGCTGGACATCAACGTGTTCGGCCGCCGCGCCGGCATCGCCGCGGCGGAGTACGCGCTGGCGCACGAGCACGTCGAGCTGCCTTCGAACCCGACCGTGCTGGTGGAAGAGCAGCTGGCGGGCCTGCTGTCCGAGCACGGCGACGAGCGTGTCGCCGACATCCGCAAGGAAATGCAGCAGACGATGGACTCGCACGCGTCGGTGTACCGGACCGAGGACACGCTGAAGCAGGCGCTGACCGACGTCCAGGCGCTGAAGGCGCGTTACCAGCGGATCACCGTGGCGGACAAGGGCAAGCGGTACAACACCGACCTGCTCGAGGCCGTCGAGCTGGGCTTCCTGCTGGAGCTCGCCGAGGTGCTGGTGGTGGGCGCGCTGGCCCGCAAGGAGTCCCGCGGCGGCCACGCCCGCGAGGACTACCCGACCCGCGACGACACGAACTTCATGCGGCACACCATGGCGTACAAGCAGGGCGCCGGTCTGTCGTCCGACATCCGGCTCGACTACAAGCCGGTTACCTTCACCCGCTACGAACCGATGGAGCGGAAGTACTGATGACCTCTGTTGCTGAAGCTCCGGCCGCTTCTGTTTCCGACGAGCACACGCCGATCACCGTCACGCTGAAGATCCTGCGGTTCAACCCGGAGGTCGATTCGGAGCCGCACTGGGAGTCCTACGACGTCCCGGCGCAGCGCACCGACCGCCTGCTGAACCTGCTGTTCTACGTCAAGGACTACATCGACGGCACGTTCTCGTTCCGCCGCTCGTGCGCCCACGGCGTGTGCGGTTCGGACGCGATGCAGATCAACGGCATCAACCGGCTGGCGTGCAAGGTCCTGATGAAGGACCTGCTGTCGACGTCCGGCAAGCCGACGGTGATCACGATCGCGCCGATCAAGGGCCTGACGACGTTGAAGGACCTCTACGTCGACATGGACCCGTTCTTCGAGGCTTACCGGGCGATCAAGCCGTACCTGATCAACTACAGCCCCGAGCCCACCCGCGAGCGTCTCCAGTCCCAGGCCGACCGGGACCGCTTCGACGACACCACGAAGTGCATCCTTTGCGCCTGCTGCACTTCGTCGTGCCCGGTGTACTGGAACGACGGGTCGTACTTCGGCCCGGCGGCGATCGTCAACGCCCACCGGTTCATCTTCGACTCCCGGGATGAGGGGGCCGAGGAGCGGCTGGACATCCTCAACGACGGCGAGGGTGTGTGGCGCTGCCGCACGACGTTCAACTGCACGGATGCTTGCCCGCGCGGGATCCAGGTGACCAAGGCGATCCAGGAAGTGAAGCGAGCACTGCTCTTCAAGCGCGTCTGAGTTTCCGCAACAGGCGGCCGGCAACGCAAGCCGACCACGAGGTCACCAGACCTCCCCCGCCCCTCATCCAAGCCGCTCTTCAGTCGACGATCGGGGCTGAGAATCCCACCGGAGGGGCGGGGGAGGTCGGACCCGTTGTTCTGCCGCGGCAGAACAAAAAGATTGTCCTCGCCGGACCGGCAGGCTCCGGGATGACCACCTGTCCCGCTGTCTTCTCACCTCTGTGAGGTGGGCCGCTGGGTGGTCATCCCGTCGCCTGAACGAGGCCTATCACTTTGAGCCGGGCCCGCAAGCTTGCGTCGCTGTCTCGCCTTGCGCTGTGGGTTGCGGGCCCGGCTCAAAGTGATTTCACGGCCTCAGGCGACGGGATGACCACCCTGCTCTTCGGTTGCGCGTTGCGTCGTCGTCAGCGGACTGCGTCCAGGGCGTTTACCAGGCCGTGGCCGTAGTACGAGTTGTCCCTCGCCGGGCCCGTGCACTCCGTCTCGGCCGAGGCGCACTTCACCGGGTCGGCCTCGCCCGTCAGGAAGCGGGACAGCAGCTGCGGCGGGATCCCGCGGAAGCGAGAAGCCAGCAGCGCCGCCACCCCGGCCGCGTGCGGGGACGCCATCGACGTGCCGCACTTCGAGCCGTACAGGCCGCCGAAGACCGTCGTCGAAAGCGGGCAAGCCGGGCCAGCGCCAGCCGGAGGTGTCTGCGAGAAGTCCCCACCGGGCGCCGTCACGTCGATCTCGCCGTAGTTGCTGAACGACGACTTCGTGCCCGCGTAGCCCACCGACGACACCGTCACCACGCCGTCGATCGCCTTCGGCAGGATGCCGCACGACGAATCCACCGGGTGCGGGCGGTTCGGGTCCGTCGTCTGTGCAGTCGTGTCGAAGCCCGAGTTGCCCGCCGCCGACACGTTCAGGACTCCGTGGTGCGTCGAGTACTGGATCGCGCGCCGGACCGCCTCGTAAGCCGCGGCGTCTCCGGGCTCGCGGGAGCAGAAGAACATGCCCGGGTCGATGTAGTAGCTGTTGTTCGTCACCGGGAAGCCGTGCTTGGCCGCCCACACGAAGCCGCAGACCGCCGACTCCGGGAAGATGTAGCCGTCGTCGTTGACGACCTTCACCGACGCCAGCTTGACCCCCGGCGCGATGCCCGTGAAGCCCGCCGCCGGGTCCTTGCCCGCGATCGTGCCCGCCACGTGCGTTCCGTGGTCGGACGTCGTCGGGGCCCACGAAGCCGGCGAAGTGTCCGCAGCACCCGTGATGCAGCCCGCGGACTCCGAAGGCGAGACGGCGGCCTTGAGCGCCGGGTGCGTCGCGTCGATGCCCGAGTCGAGCACGCCGACCGTCACCGAAGAACTGCCCTGGTACTTCTTGTTCGCCTCGGGCGCGTGGATCGCCTTCATGTCCCACTGCTGCGCCGACAGGTCACCCGCAGCCGCCACCGACTGCGTGTCCTCCAGCGTCTTGACCGCGCCCAGCGAAGTCCGGGCCGAAGCCGAAGAAGCCACGTCCTTGCCGCCCGAATAGGCCCGGTAGACGCCGATCTTCTGCTGGAAGTCCGCGTTGCGCGAGCTGGCGATCGCGACGCCGATCTCGCCGTAGTACGCCACCTTCGTGCCGCACTTGGCCGCCAGCTCCTTGTCGACGGCCGAAGCGCGCGTGCCCGGCTGGTAGGTCACCACGTAGGTGTACGGCGTGCTCGTCGTGTCACAGGCGACCGGCGCGGCTTCGGCAGCCGGCGCCGCGGCGAACAGGCCGCCCCCGACGGCCAGCACGAGCGGGGCCGCCATTCGGCGTAAACGGGACATT
Organism: Amycolatopsis sp. NPDC051758; assembly: GCF_044453095.1. NCBI lineage: Bacteria > Bacillati > Actinomycetota > Actinomycetes > Pseudonocardiales > Pseudonocardiaceae > Amycolatopsis > Amycolatopsis sp. NPDC051758. Next base: position 401,095 of record NZ_JBITCJ010000009.1, read on the forward strand.
CCACCTCCAGAGTCAGTGGCGTCAACCTAAACCGGCCCCGGAGACCGCGCCACCGACCAAAGTCAGGAGGCCACCCGGGACGCGCGGAACCCACGCCAGCCCAGCACGCCGATGATCGTGCCCAGCACGAACGACACGACCGTGAGCACCGCGTGCACGATGAAGTACGCGGTCGGCGAGCCGTCGGGGGTCCAGGCCTGGTCGCTCGCCCAGAGGTTCTTGGCGAACGTGATCCAGATGATCCACGACCACACGCCGAAGGCCAGCAGGAACAGCGAGGTGCCTCGCGAAATGCGCATGCCCCTGAGTATGCGACGCGGGCCGCGGCGCTAGATTGCGTGGGTGCACTCCGCTGTCTCCCGGTCGCTCAAGGTCCTCACGACGACGCTCGCCGCCGCCCTCCTGGCCCTGAGCACCCCGGTCCTCGCGGCCGCGGCGCCGCAGCCGGGCCAGTGCGCGAACCGCCAGGCCCCGCCGGCCCCGGTCGACACGTCGGAGAGGCCCGCGCCGGGCGCGCAGGCCCCGGCTCCGCTGGCCGTGCCCGCGGTCCCGGTCGGCGGCCCGCGGATGGCCGAGTGCGGCCTGGTCACCCCGGCGGGCGCGCTCAACCCGCCGGACGGCAACACCGCCGCGTCGTGGGTGGTGCAGGACCTCGACAGCGGCGCGATCGTCGCGGCGAAGGACCCGCACGCCCGGCAGCGGCCCGCGTCGCTGATCAAGACACTGCTCGCGCTCGTCGCCGTCACCCAGCTGGACCCGCAGCAGGTGATCATCGCGACGAAGGAGGACGCCGAGCAGGAGTGCACCTGCGTCGGCCTCGTCGCCGGCGGCAGCTACACCGTCGACCAGCTGCTGCACGGCCTGCTGATGCACTCGGGCAACGACGTCGCGCACGCGTTCGCCACGGTCCTCGGCGGGGTCGACTCCGCGGTCGCGAAGATGAACGCGCTGGCGGCCCGCATCGGCGCGCTCGACACCCGCGCCGCGACGCCGTCGGGGCTGGACGGGCCGGGCATGTCGACCTCGGCCTACGACCTCAGCCTGATCTTCCACTACGCGATGAAGCAGCCTGAGTTCGCGAAGACCGTCTCGACGAAGAACTTCGAGATCCCGGCGACCGGCGGCAAGCCGGCGATCCCGGTCTACAACGACAACAAGCTGCTCGGCGTCTACCCCGGCTTCCTCGGCGGCAAGACCGGCTTCACCGACGACGCCCGCCACACCTACGTCGGCGCGGCGCAGCGCAAGGGCAAGCGGCTCGCGGTGGTCATGCTGCGCGCCGAGCAGAAGCCGACGAAGGTCGTCGACCAGGCGGCGAAGCTGCTCGACTACGGCTTCGCGCTGGAAGCCGACCGCGCCGAGCCGGTCGGCCAGATCACCTACCAGGCGCCGGCCGCAACGGACACCGGCAGCACGCCGACCGTGCTCCCCGACGGCAGTGTCAGCAGCGGAACGTCCACCGCAGCCGCCGCCAAGGATGACCCGTTCGGCGTCACCGGCTGGATCATCACGTTGATCGTGTTCCTGATCATCGTCGGCGCCTTCGTCGTCGGGCACCAGCGCAAGAAGGCCGCGAACTAGCGGAAGGCGGGACCGGGCTCCGGGGTCACCTTGTCGGTGGTCATCGTGCCACCGCAGTGTCCACACGCGACGTAGGTCTCGGCGATCTCGCCGCAGTCCTTGTGCCGCAACAGGATCGGCGGCCCGGCCGGCCCGGCCAGGTGCTTGTCACCCCACTGCATGAGCGTTACGACGGCGCCGAAGAGGTCCCGCCCGGCCTGCGTCAGCTGGTATTCGGGCCGGTCGGGGGCGACCTCGACGCGGGTGAGCACACCCGCGTCGACCAGCGTTTTCAGGCGCGCGGACAGCGTCGGGCGCGGGATCGACAGGTTGCGCGCGAACTCGCCGTAGCGCCGCACACCGAAGAACGATTCGCGCAGGATGAGCAGGCTCCACCGCTCCCCGACCAGGTCGAGCGCCCGGCCGACCGAGTCCGCCGTGAACCGGTGCCGCAGGTCGGTCACAGCGCCAGCACCAGCTTGCCGGTGTTCTCACCGCGGAACAGCTTGAGCAGCGTCTCCGGGAACTTCGAGATCCCGCCCGGGACAACGTCTTCGCGGGGCTTCAGCGAGCCGTCGCCCACCCAGCCCGCGAGCGCCTTGATCGCCTCCGGGTACCGGTCGGCGTAGTCGGAGAAGACGAACCCGGTCATCGACGCGCGCCGCACCAGCAGCTGCATGTAGTTGGCCGGGCCGCGCGGGCCCTCGGTGCTGTTGTACTGCGAAACGGCGCCGCTCAGCACGATCCGGGCGCCGCGCGCGAGCCGGGCGAGCGCCGCTTCGAGGACGTCGCCGCCGACGTTGTCGAAGAAGACGTCGATCCCGTCCGGCGCGTGCTCCTTCAGGTCCGCGCGGAGGTTCCCGGCGCGGTGGTCGACGGCGGCGTCGAAGCCGTACTCCTCGACCAGGGTCCGGCACTTCTCCGTCCCGCCGGCGATGCCGACGACGCGGCAGCCGTGGATCTTCGCGAGCTGGCCGACGACGATGCCGACCGACCCGGCCGCGGCGGACACCACCACGGTCTGGCCCGGCTCCGGCCTGCCGACGTCGAACAGCCCGAAGTACGCGGTGATCCCGCTGATCCCGAGCGTCCCGAGGAAGACCGGCGCCGGGGCGAGGGCCGTGTCGACGACCTGGACGTCCTTGCCGTCCGAGACGGCGTAGTTCTGCACGCCGAAGGTTCCGAACACGCTCTGGCCGGCCGTGAACCCGGGGTGGCGCGACTCGACGACCTGGCCGATCCCGCCGGCGCGCATGACCTCGCCGATCCCGACCGGCGGCACGTAGGAGCGGCCCGGGTTCATCCACGTGCGCATGGCCGGGTCCAGCGAAAGGTACTGGACCTCGACGAGGAACTCCCCTTCGCCGGGCGACGGCACGGCGTCCTCGGTGTACTGCCAGTCCGAGTCCTTCGGCAGGCCGGACGGCCGGGCGGCGAGGCGGTACTGGGCGTTGACGGGCACGGGTCTCCTCAGAACTGTTCGGTGCGGGCCGGGACGCCCAGCAGCAGCTTGCCGGACAGCTCGTAACTGGCCGGGTTGACCTGGAAGTGCGCGGTGGCCGTGTGCGCGTCGCGGAACCGGCGCTGCAGCGGCGACGTCTCGTAGATCGCCGCGCCGCCGGCGAGGTCGTACATGCTGTCGGCGACCTTCGCGGCCGTGCGCGTCGCGTGTGTGGCGGCCAGCCGGAGACCGAGTTTGAGCTGGTCGGACACCGGTTCGGTGCCCTGCGCGGCTTGCCAGGCGTCGTTGATGCTCGCGTAGTAGAACAGGCGCGCCGCGCGCAGGGCGGCTTCGGCCTCCGCGACGGCGCCCTGGGTCTGCGACCGCTCGGCCAGCGAGCGGCTGGAGCCGAGCGGCTTGCGCGTCGAGGCCAGCTCGACGAGGTCGTCGATCGCGCCGCGCGCGTTGCCCATCGCGGCCGCCGCGACGGACAACGCGAAGTAGCCGAAGAGCGGGAACCGGTGCAGCGCAACGGCTTCCTCGGGTGGCCCGCCCATGACCGAGAAGACGCGGTGGTCCGGGACGAACAGGTTCTCGGCGACGCAGTCGTGGCTGCCGGTGCCGCGGAGGCCGTTCGTGTGCCAGGTGTCGAGCACCTCGATCTCGGCCTTTGGCAACGCGGCGACGTACAGCTCGCTCTCGTGCACGAACCCGGCAAAAAGCCAGTCACAGTGCGGAATTCCGCTGCAGAACGGCCAGCGGCCGGAGACCACGTACCCGCCGTCGACCTTTCGGCCGGTCCCGCGCGGCGCCCAGACGCCTGCGGCCACGGTTCGAGGGTCGCCGAAGACCTCCTCGGCGCACTTCCGCGGGGCATAGGCCGAAAGCAGGCTGCTCGTCACGGCGATCGAGACGCACCAGCCGGCCGACGCGTCCCCGCGCGCGACCGTCTCGGCGGTCTCGAGGCTGACGGCGGGCGACGCTTCGGGGCCGCCGAGGTAACCGGGGACGCCGCTGCGCAGGAGCTGGGCGTCGGTCAGCTTCGCGACGAGCTCGGCCGGCAGCGCACGGTTCTGCTCGGTGACCGGCGCGAGCGTCTTGGCGAGGGCGGCACACTCGCGGGCGGCGTCCAGCATGAAACCTCCGGTTCAGAATTCTTACCGGTTCAGTTTCTTTACCGACCCGCCCGCTGTCAAGACTTGCGGCGGCCACCCAGCCAGGCGAGCAGCGCCCCGGCGCTGAAGGCACCGGCGACGGCGCCGAAGCCCGGCCCACGCTGCACGGTGACGTTCTGCTCCAGCCGCACCGGCACCGGCGGCGCGATGACCTTGCGCTGGTTCTCCTTGGCTGTCGCGGTCCAGGCCGTGACGAGCAGGAGGAAGCGCGAGACGAAGTTGGCGAACACGAGCAGGCCGATGACCGGGCCGAACAGCGCGAACGCCGGCGACTTCGTGACGCTGGCCAGGTAGAACGTGGCGGCTTGCTGCAGGATGACAAACCCGATGGAAGCGAACACCGCACCCTTGACGGCGCTGCGCAGCGCGACGCGTTCGCGCGGCAGGCGCGCGATGACCCAGAGGAAGACGAGGGTGTTGGCGGCCAGGCCGAGCACGATGGTCGCGATGCGGAGCAGGACCTTCGCCCAGGTCTCGTCCGCCAGCCCGACGAGCCCGAGGAGGAAGTTCCCGACACCGCCGCCGATCGCGGTCAGCGCGAACGAGACGACGAGCGCAACACCCAGCCCGACCAGCGCAACGAGGTCCTTGAGCGTCTGCTTGACGAACGGCTGCGGCTGTTTCTCCTGGCCCCACTGCGCGGTGAGCGCGTCACGCAGGTTCGCCATCCAGCCGATGCCGGAGTAGAGGGCGATGAGCAGACCGAAGATCCCGATGCCGCTGCCGGCGCCGATCGCGGCGTCCACGATGCCCTGGACGAGGCTGCGCAGGCCCGAGGGCACGGAGTTGTTGATGCTGTCCTTGATCTGACCGATGACGTTCGGGTCGTGGTTGACGACCAGCCCGACCACGGCGAAGGCGACCATCAGGATCGGGATGACGGACAGCACGCTGAAGTAGGTGATGGCGGCCGCGTAGTGGTTGCCGTACCGCTCGGTGAAGGCCTCGTTCGCCCGGATCAGGTGATCGAGCCACGGGTACTTCCGCCGCAGCCGCGGCAGGAGCTTTTCCTTCTCTTCTTCGTTCGCCACTGTGAAACGCTAACCACGCCGGGTGACTCCCGCAACGCGAGCGGCCTGTGCGGGGGACGCGCCCGTCCGCACGTCTACCCTCCGCAACCGTTCGCGGACTCACCAGGTGGCCGCTTCCGCGAAGTCATCCACAGCCCTCGCCACTTGTGGACAACCGGGCGTGCACCGGCCACGAAAACCCGAACCGTCGGTGCCCACCGATAAACTGGACAGGGGCAGCCCCCCAGGAGAGGGCGGGGGTGGGGTTGCCGGTGGATCGCGAAGGATCCGGCAGCGCTGCGGTTGTTGCCGGTTCGGGCTCAGGCACCCGGGCGCCTCAGCCGAGCGCGGCGAGGAGCGCCCGGTAGGTCTCTTCGAGCGTCCCGTCCGAGACGATCGGGACCTCCGGCCGTGCGGCGGCGGACGCCGCCACGCGGTCATACGCCGTCGTCAACTCGGCGTCGGTGAGCGGCGCGACCGTCTCCACCTCGGACGGTCCACGCTCGGCGAAGCGGCGTCGCGCCACTTCGCGGCCGGGCAGGAGCACAACCTCGTGGAAGCTCGCGCCGCATTCACGAGCCAGCGCTTCGAGCCGCTCGGCGAACCCCGGCCGGGCCAGCAGCTGCGGCACCACGACGTCGTGCCCGGCGGTCAGGTGCGTCCGGGCCGCCGCCACCGCGAGGTCCCGGGCCAGCAAGCCGGCCGCACCCGGCGCCGCGCGCCAGCCGCCGATCATCGCGCGGAGGTGGTCGATGTCCAGGGCCAGCGCCGGTGGGTGGTCCGCGGTGTAGCGCCGGGCGAGCGTCGACTTGCCGCTGCCCGGCGGGCCGTTGAGCAGGATCAGCTTCACGCGTCAGCGGACGGGCGGCAGGAACCCGATCCGCTGGTACGTCTTGGCCAGCGTCTTCGACGCCACCTCACGCGCGCGCTCGGCACCCGCCGCGAGGACCTTGTCCAGCTCGGTCACGTCGTCCAAATAGGACTTGACGCGGTCCTGGATCGGGGTGACCCACTCGATGAACGCCTCGCCGAGGTCCTTCTTCAGGTCGCCGTAACCCTTGCCCTCGTACGCGGCTTCGAGGTCGGGGATCGTGCGCTCGGTGAGCGCCGAGAAGATCGTCAGCAGGTTCGAGACGCCCGCCTTGTTTTCGGCGTCGAACACGACCTCGCGGCCGGTGTCGGTGACCGCCGAGCGGATCTTCTTCGCCGAACGCTTCGGGTCCTCCAGCAACTCCACGAGGCCGTTCGCGGCGGACGCCGACTTGCTCATCTTGCTCGTCGGGTCCTGCAGGTCGTAGATCTTCGCCGTGTCCTTGATGATGTACGGCTCGGGGACGACGAACGTCTTGCCCAGCCGGTTGTTGAAGCGCTGCGCGAGGTCGCGCGTCAGCTCCAGGTGCTGGCGCTGGTCCTCGCCGACCGGGACGGCGTCGGCCTGGTAGAGCAGGATGTCCGCGGCCTGCAGGATCGGGTAGGTGAACAGGCCGACGCTGGAGCGGTCGGAGCCCTGCTTCGCGGACTTGTCCTTGAACTGCGTCATCCGGCCGGCCTCGCCGAAGCCGGTCTGGCACTCCAGGACCCAGCTCAGCTGGGCGTGCTCCGGCACGTGGCTCTGCACGAACAGGGCGCTGCGGCTCGGGTCGATGCCGATGGCCAGCAGCTGCGCGGCCGAGACGCGGGTGCGCTGCCGCAGCACCTTCGGATCCTGCTCGACGGTGATCGCGTGCAGGTCGACCACGCAGTAGAACGTCTCGTGCGTGTCCTGCATCCGCACCCACTGGCGCAGCGCGCCGAGGTAGTTGCCGAGGTGGAACGAGTCGGCGGTGGGCTGGATCCCGGACAGGACCCGCGGACGGCGCGCGGCGACGGTCTGCTCTTCGGACACGTCAGGATTCTTTCAGGCCGGGACGCGCAGCGGGCGCGAGGGCCCTCAGGCGTGCGGGCGCTGGGTGAGGAACGGGCGGGTCGGCGTGGCGTCGGGCTCGCCGAGAACGGCTTCGGCCATCGCCGTGACCGGGTCGGGGACCTCCGGCACGGCCGGGGCAGCCTCGGCGACGCGGGTCTTGCGGCGCTGGCGCAGCACGCCCAGCGTCATCCCGACGATGCCGAGCGCGACGGCGACCAGCCCGACCGGGCCCAGCACGCCGAAGCTCTCCGCGTTGGTGTCGGCCTGTGCGGTCGTCGTGACGTCGGCGAACGCGCTCGCGCCGCCGGCCAGCAGGAGGCCGGCCGGGACGAGGGCGACCACCGCCGCCGCGCGAAAAACGCGCAGCGAGGACCGCATCAGGGTTTGACCTGGGTTGCGCACCGGAGTGCCTCCCGCGAGTGACGAGCGCAGTGTCTTCACCCAAGGTCTCACCCATACGAGTGAGACGCTGCGTGCTACTGGTCAAAAAACTACCGAGCGTGTCAAGACCTGTCGGTCCGATCGGCTCGGGGGCCGAGACTAGCGCCCAACCAGGAACACGATCCGGGCACCCCCACGGTTCAGTGCGCCACCCGAGTGGGTGTTGCGCAAGGCGGAACGCTCGTACCCAGAGTAGAGCGTGACCGATTCGTGTCCGGCCGTTCGTCACCCGTTGACCCCAAGACCGGCACACGCTCTGCCATTCGTCGCAGTTCACACTGCTCCGATCGCGGCCACTTCCGCTCAGCCCTGTTTCACTCGTTGGTGATTGGTCTATACCTCTTGGCGTAACTCCGAAAGAAATTCACGGCTTGGTCGGACCGCGCACGACCGGCATGACCCCAGAGGAGTCCCGCATGTCGATCCCCCGGTTCCTGAAGCGCGCCGGAGTGGCGGTGAGCGCACTCGCGGCCGCTGCCGGCGCCATCGTGCTCCCCGCCACGACCGCGTCCGCCGCGCCCGATGCGTCCTTCGTCGTCAGCGAAGCGCAGTTCGACCAGATCTTCCCGGGCCGCAACAGCTTCTACACCTACAGCGGCCTGACCGCGGCCCTCGACGCGTACCCCGGGTTCGCGAACACCGGTGACGACACGGTGAAGAAGCAGGAAGCCGCGGCCTTCCTGGCCAACGTCAACCACGAGACCGGCGGCCTCGTCTACATCGTCGAGCAGAACACCGCGAACTACCCGCACTACTGCGACGCCGGCCAGTCCTACGGCTGCCCCGCCGGCCAGGCCGCCTACTACGGGCGCGGGCCGATCCAGCTGAGCTGGAACTTCAACTACAAGGCCGCCGGTGACAACCTCGGCATCGACCTGCTCAACAACCCGTACCTGGTCGAGCAGGACGCGGCCGTCGCCTGGAAGACCGGCCTCTGGTACTGGAACACCCAGACCGGCCCGGGCACGATGACGCCGCACGACGCGATGGTGAACCAGCGCGGCTTCGGCGAGACGATCCGCAGCATCAACGGCTCGATCGAGTGCAACGGCGGCAACCCGGCGCAGGTGCAGAGCCGGATCGACAAGTACACGCAGATCACCGGGATCCTCGGGGTCCCGACGGGTGACAACCTGTCCTGCTGAGCCAGGCGCGGCGAGAAGGGCCTTCCCGGCATCCGGTGCGGGAAGGCCCTTTTTGGTCCTGCAGAGTGCGTCCTACGGGGTGTCGAGCATCCGGAGCAGCTTGCGCAGGACGTCGTCGAGCAGGCCGATTTCGGTTTTCTCCAGCGAGGACAGCAGTTCGCTGACGTTCGCGGTGTGCTCGGTCATCGCGGCGTCGACCGCCTCGAAACCCTGGTCGGTCAGGCGGATGCGGAAGCTGCGGCGGTCGTTCGGGTCGAGTGTGCGCTCGACGAACCCGGCGTTCTCCAGCCGGTCGAGGCGGCTCGTCATGCCGGCGCGGGACATCATCAGCGTCGCGGACAGCTCGGACGGGATCAGCGTGTAGGGCGGCCCGGACCGGCGAAGCGCGGCCAGGACGTCGAACTCCCCGCGTTGCAGGCCGAACTTGTCAAAAACGCGCTCCTGGGCGGGCCCGAGCACCAGGCTCAGCCGGCCGAGTCGGCCGGCGACGCCGATGGCGGTGAGGTCGAGATCGGGGCGTTCGCGCCGCCAGGCCGACACGACGGTGTCGACGGCGTCTTCGTCAGTCACGTCCCGAGTCTATTCGACGGCAGCACTATTCGTCGCCAGATAGTTTGACAGCGAACTATCAGGCGTGGAACCATCTCTGGCATGACAACTTTGCTGGTACACCACGACGAAGCCGAGCAGCTCGGCTCGACGCCGGACACGATGACCCTGCTCGCCGACGTCTCCCAGACCGGCGGGCACCTGAGCACCAACCGCGCGTCGCTGGGCCGCGGGCACGACGGCGCGACGCCGCACTTCCACACGGCGTCGGCGGAGATGTTCTTCATGCTCGACGGCGAGCTGGAGGTGCTGACCGGCGAGGAGGTCGTGACCGTGCGGACGGGCGACATGCTGTTCGTGCCGCCGCGGACGACCCACGCGTTCGGCGCGACGGCACGGTCCGGCGCGGACGTGCTGATCGTGTTCACACCCGGCGTCGAGCGCTTCGAGTACTTCCGGATGATCGACCGGATCCGGCGTGGCGAGGCGGCGCCGGCGGAGATCCTGGCGACGCAGGAGCGCTACGACAACCACTTCGTGGACAGCGCAGCCTGGCGCGCCGCCCGGGCCGCCTAGATGTCGTAGGTGGCGGTGACCGGTGCGTGGTCGGACCAGCGCTGGTCGTAGGCGGCGGCGCGCTCGACCACGACGTCGACGACCTTCTCGGCGAGGCCGGGGGTGGCGAGCTGGCAGTCGATGCGCCAGCCGGAGTCGTTGTCGAAGGCCTGGCCGCGGTAGGACCACCAGGTGTACGGGCCGGGGCCTTCGGGGTCGAGGCGGCGCTGGACGTCGGTGTAGCCGGCCTCGGTGTAGACGCGGCCGAGCCACTCGCGCTCTTCGGGCAGGAAGCCGGAGTTCTTGCGGTTGCCGCGCCAGTTCTTGAGGTCGACGTTGTCGTAGGCGATGTTCCAGTCCCCCACCACGACGACCTCTCGCCCGGCCGCGGCGGCCTTCGCCCGCAGCTCGACGAGGTAGGGCAGGAACGCGGCCATGAAGCGTTCCTTTTCGGCCTGGCGTTCGGTGCCGACGTCACCGCTGGGCAGGTAGAGGCTCGCGACGACGACGTTCGGCAGGTGCACTTCGAGGTACCGCCCGCTGTCTTCGAACTCGGGCTCCCCGAAGCCGATGCGGACCTCTTCGGGCTCGACGCGGCTGTAGACGGCGACGCCGTTGCGCCCCTTGACCACCGAGGGGGCGTGCACCGCGAACCACCCGTCGGGTTCGACAACCTCCGCGGGCAGCTGTTCGGCGGTGGCGCGCACCTCCTGGCAGCAGACGACGTCGGCCTTCGTGGCGGCGAGCCACTCGACGAAACCTTTTTTGGCGGCGGCGCGGAGGCCGTTGACGTTCACGGTGGAGACGGTCAGCACTCGCTGCACGCTACCGGCTCGTGTCTGCCGGACCGGTGGCCGCTCTGCCAGACTGCCGGGCATGGGTGAGCTGACAGTGCTCGGCAGCTGCGGCGCGTTTCCCGAGCCCGGGCGAGCGTGCGCGGGATTCCTGTTGTCGCACAACGGGTTCCGCGTCGTCCTCGACCTCGGGTACGGCGCGGCGTCGCGCCTGTTCGCGCATGGGCTGCCCGACGCCGTGGTGGTGACGCACGAGCACCCCGACCACTGCGCGGACGTGAGCGCGCTCGGACGGGCCTGGTACTACACGGTCCAGGAGCCGTCGCGGGACCGGCCGCGGCTGCCGCTGCACTGCACGCCCGGCACCCTCCGGCGCCTGGCGGCGATGGAGCCGCGGCCGCACCCGGCGGAGCTGTTCGACGTGCACGACCTCGGCGCACCGGCCGACCTCGGGCCGTTCCGGCTCAAGACCTACGAGCTGCCGCACTACCTGCCGAACTTCGGCGTGCGCCTCAGCGCGCCCGGGCTCACGGTGGCGTACACCGGGGACACGGGACCGTCGCCGGTGTTGGCGGACCTCGGCCGTGACGCGGACCTGTTCATCTGCGACGCCACCCTCCGCACCCCACCGGCGGAGGGAGAGCCCCGCTTTCTGATGACCGCGGCGGAGGCGGGCCACTGGGCCGAGCGGGCCGGCGCGCGCCGGCTCATGCTGACCCACTTCTGGCCCGGCACCGACCGCGCGGCAGCGGCCGCCGAGGCACGTGCCGAGTTCGGCGGTGAGGTGCTGGTCGCGGAAGAGGACCTCACGGTCGCACTCTGACGGCCGCGGGGTCCGGAAGAGACTCGCCTTCGCGCTCGGACCTCGCGCCCGAGTGCAGCCCGACGAAACCCGGCCTCAGCCCACGGCCGAGCACACCCGCCCGCCGCCCGCAGCCCACGGCCGAGCACACCCGCCCGCCGCCCGCAGCCCACGGCCGAGCACATCCGCCTGCCGCGCTGCCGCCCGCCGTCCGGCAGCCCGGAGGAATCTCGCCGCCGCGCTCCGACCCCCGTCCGAGCGCGGTCCCCGGGCTCCACTCCTCCGGCCCCCGCCAAGCCGCACACCCTCGGCCCTCGCGCCCGCGGAACTCCCCCTGGAGACCCCGCGGACACCTCGCCTCAGCCGCATTCAGTTGTCGCCCGCCCCCGGGACGTCACCACACCTCCGCTCACCTGCGTTTTCGGACGCACCGAGTTCTATCAGCGACCACCGACAAAAACGGCTCCTTGACGCCCGAAGCTACGACCATTAGCTTTAAAGCTATGCCAAGTAGCCAACTCGATGTCCCCTAGAGCGGGGCTGACCGCCCCAGCGGTGGTCGACCTGGCCCTCGAGATCGTCGACGACGAAGGCGCCGACGCCCTCACCCTCGCCAAGGTCGCCGCACGCGCCGGGGTTGCCGCCCCCTCGCTCTACAAGCACGTCAAGAGCCTCGCCGACCTGCGCCGGCTCATCGACCTCAAAGTCGTCCAGGAGATGGCCGACGCACTGAGAACCGCCGCCACCGGACGCGAAGGCGCAGCAGCGGTCAGCGCCCTCGCCGACGCCTACCGCGCCTACCTGCGGCGCCACCCGCACCGCACCAACGCCCTGTCCACCGCCCCCGACGAAACGGACACCGAGCTCAGCACCGCCACCCACGCCGTCGCGGAAGTCGTCTTCGCCGCGCTCAGGCCGTTCGGCTTCGACCACGTCCAGGCCGTGCACGCGACCCGCTGCATCCGCGCGGCCGTCCACGGCTTCGCCGGGCTCGAAGCGTCCGGGGGCTTCGGGCGCCCCGAAGACGTCGCCCAGAGCTTCGAAGTCCTCAAAACCATGCTCGTCCAAGGCCTCACGAACTACGCGGAGAAACCATGAGCTTCATCCTCGCCGTCCTCCTCTTCACCGTCGGGCTCGGTGTGCTCGACGCCCGCTTCCCCTGGACGGAGGCGCGCAGATGATCGCCGGGCACTTCGGGCTCGCGGCCGCCGTCAAGGCGGGCCGGCCGGCCATCCCGATCTGGACGCTCATGCTGGCCACGGCCTGGCTCGACGTCGTCTTCGTCCCGCTCTACCTCAGCGGCATCGAGACGGTCGACGGCGCGGGCTACGGCGGCGGCGTCATCCACGCCGACTACACGCACTCGCTCGTCGGCGCGCTTGTCCTCGCCGCCCTGTTCGGCGCGGTCGCGAGTCATTGGCTAGGCCGCGAAGCCGGGCTCATCCTCGGCGGCGTCGTGTTCTCACACTGGCTGCTCGACCTCGTCGTGCACCGCGCCGACCTGCCGATCCTGCCCGGCAACGCCGGCGACCTGCCGACGTTCGGCTTCGGGCTCTGGCGACTGCCCGCCGTCTCGGCCGTTGTCGAACTGCTCATGTTGGTGATCGGCATCGGCCTCTACTGGCGCGCAGCGGCGAAGCGCGACCCGAAACGCGCGCGGCTGCTCGGGCTGACCGCCGCGCTGTGCGGCATCATCACCCTCGGCACCGACCTGCTGGGAGTCTGATCAGCAGGCGGACCCGGCGACCGGCTCGGTGAACGCGGCGGCCACCCACTTGTCGTCGGCCACCTTGCGGAAGCCGTTCTGCACGCCTGGCAGCGCGTCAAACTGGGCGTCGCGCAGGTACTTGCCGACGACCTTCGCGTTGCCGTCGGCGGTCTCGCGGGCGTTGAGGACGTCCGCGGTCACGGTCACCTTGCAGCCGGTCGCCGAAGCCCCCGAAGCCTGCTTGTCCGTGTTCATCACGTAGACGATGACGACCAGGACGATGGCGCCCAAGATGAGCAGAGTCTTCTTCGACATGCCTTCCTCCAACCGCGAGCCCGTCCCACGCCAAGGGTAGGCAATCCTTTACCCGGTCGGACAGCGCCGTACGCCGCAACCACCCGGAGGCGCCAGTGCGGTCACTCGCCGTGAACACGCGAAAGCCCCCTTCCCGGCATTCCGGGAAGGGGGCTTCACGACCGGATCAGCCCTGGGCGATCTTCTTGGCCAGGTTGTCGTCCAGCGTCGCGAGGAACTCCTCGGTCGTCTGGAACGGCTGGTCCTTGCTGATGAGCAGCGCCAGGTCCTTCGTCATCTGACCGGACTCGACCGTCTCGACGACGACCTCTTCCAGCTTGTTGGCGAAGCCGATGAGCTCGGAGTTGCCGTCCAGCTTGCCGCGGTGCTCGAGGCCGCGGGTCCAGGCGTAGATCGACGCGATCGGGTTCGTCGACGTCGGCTTGCCCTGCTGGTGCTGGCGGTAGTGCCGGGTGACCGTGCCGTGCGCGGCCTCGGCCTCGACGGTCTTGCCGTCCGGGGTGCGCAGGACCGACGTCATCAGGCCGAGCGAGCCGAAGCCCTGCGCGACCGTGTCGGACTGGACGTCACCGTCGTAGTTCTTGCACGCCCAGACGTAGCCGCCCTCCCACTTCATCGCCGCGGCGACCATGTCGTCGATCAGGCGGTGCTCGTAGGAGATGCCCTTGGCGTCGAAGTCGGCCTTGAACTCGGCCTGGAAGATCTCCTCGAACACGTCCTTGAACTGGCCGTCGTAGGCCTTGAGGATGGTGTTCTTGGTGGAGAGGTACACCGGCAGGCCGCGGTCGAGGCCGTACTGGAGCGAGGCGCGCGCGAAGTCCTCGATGGACTTCTTGAAGTTGTACATCCCCATCGCGACGCCGCCGCCCTCGGGGAACTTCGCGACCTCGAACTCCATCGGCTCGGAGCCGTCGTCCGGGGTGTAGCTGATGGTCAGCGTGCCCGGGCCGGGGACCTTGAAGTTGGTCGCCTTGTACTGGTCGCCGTGGGCGTGGCGGCCGATGATGATCGGCTTGGTCCACGTCGGCACCAGCCGCGGGATGTTCTGAATGACGATCGGCTCGCGGAAGATCACGCCGCCGAGGATGTTGCGGATCGTCCCGTTCGGGGACAGCCACATCTTCTTCAGGCCGAACTCTTCGACGCGGGCCTCGTCGGGGGTGATCGTGGCGCACTTGACGCCCACGCCGTGCCGCTTGATCGCGTTCGCGGAGTCGACCGTGACCTGGTCGTCGGTGCGGTCCCGCTCCTCGATACCCAGGTCGTAGTAGTCCAGGTTCACGTCCAGGTACGGGTGGATCAGCTTGTCCTTGATGAACTGCCAGATGATGCGGGTCATCTCATCGCCGTCGAGTTCGACGACGGTGCCCTGGACCTTGATCTTGGCCATGAGCAGCGGTGCTCCTTCCGCGGATCTTCGCGTTCTTCTTTTAAGTCTCGCCGGTAGCGGTACAAGCGTACTGCTTGACCGAGCTGGATGGTTCCAGTAGTGGTCGGTATCAAGTCTCCACCCGCGGAATGTGGCGCGGCTCACCGGGCACGACCTGCCGTTCGGCCGATCCGACCGCTCGCCGAGCGAGCGTCGCGCTCGGCGGGTGAACCAAGGCACGATGCCACCCGTGAACTCATCATGCGGGAGGTGACGGCCATGTCGACCCATCGGTACACCGAATACGAAGACGATTACGAGGACTACGACGACACTCCGGACGTGCTCGACGAGCGGCCGCGCAGAGGTGGCGCCCACGTCGTCAGCGCGCTGGGCGGGCTCGTGCTCACCCCGGTCGCGCTGGGCCTCCTGAGCTGGGGCGGGCTGCGCCAGCAACAGCTGATCCAGGCCACGCTCAGCACCAACCGCGACGCGCTGGGCATCGCGCTGCTGGCCGGCGGCGCGATCCTGCTGCTGGTGGTCGCCGCGCTCGGGGCGCTGTCGGCGGTCGGCCCGATCCTGGGCGGGCTGATCTACGGCGTGCTGCCGGGCGTCGCCGCGATGGCCATGCCGGAATGGGGCTTCCGGCTGGTGAACCTGATGCCGAAGAGCGACATCGCGTACGGCGTCATGGACTTCCTCTTCATCGGCGGGCTGCTCGGCGTGGGCTTCCTGCTCGTCGGGAGCGGACTGGCCAACGCGCTGGTGCGGCGGCGGCGCGAAGCCTGACGCGGGCCGATGGCAAAATCGGCGGATGGGACTGTTCACCGTCGCCGAAGCCCGAGACGAACTGGCGCGGCTGCGGCCGGTCCTCGCCGAACTGGTGCGGGTGCGCGCCGACGCGGCCGAGCTCGCGGCGTCGCTGCGCCCGGGCGGCCGCGCCACCGAGCTGGGCGGCCTGCCCGAGTGGAAGGCCGCGCAGGCCCGGCTCGACGACCTGATGACGACGGTCCAGCGCACCGGCGCCGAGCTCAAGGGGTTCGCGCCGCTGCTGGTCGACTTCCCGGCCGAACTCGACGGCACCGACGTGCTGCTGTGCTGGCTCGAAGGTGACCGGGAGCTGGGCTGGTACCACCGCGCCGACCTGGGGTTCGCGGGGCGCCGTCCGCTGAAAACCGCTGGTGGCCCCGGTTAGGTTGGGGTCCGTGGACCACGACGCGCGGGCCGCCGTCTTCGACGGCACGGCCGAACACTACGACGAAGACACCTTCCACGCCCAGGTGGCGGACGCGCTGGTCGCGCCCCTGCCGACCGGCCCGGGGCTCGTGCTGGACGTCGCGACCGGAACGGGCTTCGCGGCGTACGCGGCTTTGCGGCTGAAGCCTTCCCGAGTGCTGGCCGTCGATCTGTCGCCGGCGATGGTCGCGAAGGCCGAGGCGAAGGCGTCGTCGCTGGATCCGTCGGGACTGATCACGTGGCAGGTCGCGCCGGCGGTGCCGATGCCGTCGCCGGACGGGTCCGCCGACGTCGTGCTGTGCGCGTCCTCGCTGCACTTCCTGGGAGCGGTCGCGTTCGCGGACTGGCTGCGCGTGCTGCGGCCGGGCGGGCGGCTGGCGTTCTCGGTGGTGTCGGGCGCGCGGTTCCGGCCTTCAGGGGCCTTCGCGGAGTTCGTGCCGAGGGACATCACGTTCCCGACCGACAACACCGAGGCGGCCGCGCTGGCTTCGTCGGCCGGGTTCGTGGACGTTTCGGCCCGGACTTTCACGGTGACCGGCGAGGACCGGGTGCGGAGCGTCTTCGTGGTGCACGCGACGGCCCCCTGACCTCAACGGTGCAGGGACGCGCCCTTGAGGATCTTGTCCACCGCGTTCTTCGGCCCGTGCACCGCCAGGCCCGCCAAGGCCAGCTTCTCCCCCGGCACCGCGCGCACCGCCGCGCGGTTGTCGACGTCGTTGCCGGTGTGGAACAGCTCGTCGGTGAAGATCGAAATACGCAGGCCACGGCCGAGGGCGCGGGTGTGCGCCGCGGTCAGGACGTCCGCGGTGCCCGAGAACACCAGCACGGGCTGGCCGAACATCGGCAGGTACTCCGTCTCGTCGGCGTCGAAGTAGGGCTCGCCCATCAGCTCCGGCGTCACGTGGGCGATGCCGCTGACCAGGAACGCGGTCACGTTGAGCCGCTGCCAGGACGCCAGGTCGTCGCGGAGCAGGACGGCGATCTTCGTGTCGAAGGAAGTCATGCCGGAAAGACTCACCCGCCGGCCACGTTCGCGTCTTGTACGTTCTTGACATGGAGGCGCGCGTCTCGGCTTGGCGGCCGGCGGTCCCGGGGATCGCCGAGGTCTTCCACGCGCGGTTCATCACGCACGCCTACCCGCTGCACACCCACGACACGTGGACGCTGCTGATCGTCGACGACGGTGTCATCCGCTACGACCTCGACCGCCACCACCACGGCGCGCTCGGGCCGGCCGTGACGCTGCTGCCGCCGAACGTCGCGCACGACGGGCGGGCCGCGACCAGCCACGGCTTCCGCAAGCGCGTGCTCTACCTGGACACGTCGGTGCTGGGCGAGGACCTCATCGGCGCGGCGGTCGACCGGCCGAGCCTCGCCGACGGGCTGCTGCGCACCCGCATCCACCAGCTGCACGAATCCCTCGCCGACTCCGCTGACGCGCTCGAGGCCGAGAGCCGGCTCGCGCTCGTCGCCGAACGGCTGCACACCCACCTCGGCCGGCCGGCGGCCCACGAGCCGAAGCGCGGCCTCGCGGACGACCTGCGCGACCTTCTCGACGCTCGCCTGCCCGAGGCGCTGACGCTGGCCGAAGCCGCCGAGACGCTCGGCGCGCACCCCGCGTACCTCGTCCGCTGCTTCGGCGCGCGGTTCGGGCTGCCCCCGCACCGCTACCTGACCGGCCGCCGGGTCGACCGCGCCCGCCGGCTGCTGCTCGACGGCTCCCCGGCCGCGGAGGTCGCCGCCGTCGCCGGGTTCACCGACCAGGCCCACCTGACGCGGCACTTCAAGCGGTACCTGGGCACAACGCCGTCGAGGTACTCGAAAACCCGGTGACAGCGTCGTTACGATCCGCACATGGGGTTTCTCGCCAGGATCGGCGGCCTGCGGTTCGTGGTCGTCGTCCTCACCGCCATGACCGCGCTCCAGATGGCGCTCATCGCGTTCGGCAACATCACCGACTTCGGCACCAACCAGGCGTTCGTGCAGCACGTGCTCGCGATGGACACGACGTTCCGCTCGCCGGACATGATGTGGCGCGCGATCACCAGCCCGGGCCTGCAGAACACCGCCTACGTCGTGATCATCGTCTGGGAGACGCTGACCGCGCTGGTGCTGATCGCGGCGTTCGTCGCGTGGCTGCGCGCCCGCACCGAGACGGCTCGCCGGCTCTCGACGCTCGGCTGGGTGATGTGGGTGCTGCTGTTCGGGGTCGGCTTCCTCGCCATCGGCGGTGAGTGGTTCCAGATGTGGCAGTCGGACAAGTGGAACGGCCTCCAGCCGGCGCTGCAGAACTTCCTCATCGCAACGGTCGCGCTGGTCATCGCCCATCTCCCGGCGAAGGAAGCTGTGTCAAGATGACGGCATGCTGCGCGAACTGCACCTGACCGGCGACCCGGCCGCCGACAAGCTGCTGAACGACGACCCGTTCGCCCTGCTCGTCGGGATGCTCCTGGACCAGCAGTACCCGATGGAGCACGCGTTCGCCGGCCCGCGCAAGATCGCCGACCGGATGGACGGCTTCTCCCTGGCGAAGATCGCCGCGACCGACGTCGAAACGTTCGTCGAGATGTGCGTGGTGCCGCCGGCCATCCACCGCTACGGCGGTTCGATGGCCCGCCGCGTCCACGCGCTCGCGCTGCACATCATCGAGAACTACGACGGCCGCACCGAGGGCATCTGGCTCGACGGCCGCCCCAAGCCCGACGGCCCGGAAGTCCTAAAGCGCCTTCGCGCCTTGCCTGGCTTCGGCGAGCAGAAGGCGAAGATCTTCCTGGCGCTGCTTGGCAAGCAGCGCGGCGTCCAGCCGAAAGGCTGGCGCGAAACCGCCGGCTCCTACGGCGACCGCGGCTCCCGCCGGTCGATCGCCGACGTCACCAACGGCGAGACCCTCGCCGAGGTCCGCGCGTTCAAGAAGGCCGCCAAGGCCGCGGCCGCGTCGAGCTAACGCACCCAGACGCGCAGCGGGCCGAGCGGCTCCGCGCCGTGTTCGAGGGCGTTGTCCAGCGCGCCGCCGTGTTCGTAACCGACGACCGGGACGCCGGGGAACGCGGCTGACACCGCCGCGACCGCGCCCGGCCAGCCCACGTCCGGGCCAGTGAAGTTGGACAGGCCGACCACACCGTCACCGCGGTGGGCGACGACCTGGTTCTCGCCGCGGGACAGCAACGCCACCGAGTCCCCCAGCGGTGACGCGGCGCGCTGCCAGCCCGGCTCGGGAATGCCCGGCCCGCACCCGATCCACGTCGCTTCGAACAGCACCGAGAAGCCCGGCAGTTCCAGCGTCGCGAAGCTGTCTTTCACCGAGCAGCCCGCCGATCCGTCGACGAACGGGAGCACGTCGGACACCGTGGCGCGCGGGTCGAGCGTCACGGCGTCCGGGTAGTACTGCGGGGTGCGGCGCGGGCTCGTCCAGGCGCGCGGGCCGAACCGCCCGCCGCCGGCGACGAGTGCGCACCAGGCGGCGTTCTCCGCGACCGCGGCGCGGCCGATTCCGTCCATAGTGGACCTTCTTACCGCCGATTCCCGCCGTTCGCCGGGACCGCGGGCCGGTTCGTGCTCCTACTCTGGACACGGAGGTGAAGTCCCATGCGCGCAGTCGTCGGGGACAAAATCCAGGTGCACGGCCGTACCGTCGGCTCGGCCGGACAGCGGGGCGAGATCCTCGAGGTCCGCGGGCCCGACGGCGCACCGCCCTACCTCGTGCGGTTCGCCGACGGGCACGAAGGCCTCGTCCATCCCGGGCCCGACTGCGAAGTCCAGGCCCGCACCGACTAGACGGCGACCTCTTCCCGCGGGGCGCGGACCCGGCCCCACGCCGCTCCCACGAGCAGCAGGGCGAGCAGGGTCAGCCCGGCCGCGACCTCCGGCAGCAGCAGCGGGCCGCCGGAGTCGAGCACCGCGCCGCCGACCACGCCGGACAGGCCGACGCCGAGGTAGATCGCCGACGCGTTGAGCGAGAGCACCAGGCCCGCGTGGCCCGGGGCCAGCTCGATCAGCCGGTGCTGCACCGGCGGGCTGAACGACCACGTCGCCATGCCCCACACGAACAGCGCGACGCCGGCCGCGATCGGGGTCGCCGTCGCGATCGGCAGGAGCGCCATGATCACGGTGATCGAGGCCGTCACGACGAGCAGCGGCGCGCGCGAACCCCAGCGGTCGGCCGCCCGGCCGCCGGCGAAGTTGCCGACCGCGCCGCCGACGCCGTAGCAGAACAGCAGGATCGTCACGGTCGTGCCGTGCACACCCGCGGTCGCGGCCAGCAGCGGCGACACGAACGTGTAGACCATGAACGCGGCGAGGCAGCCGAGGACCGTCACGGCCAGCATGACGAGCACACGCGGGTCGCGGCCGGCGGCGAACCGTTCGGCCAGGCTGACCCGCGGCGGTGCCTCGACCGACGGCAGCGCCATCCGCACGGCCAGCGCGCTCGCCAGCGAGAACACGGCGACCAGTGCGAACGCCGCCCGGTAGCCCAGGTGCTGCGAGATGAGACTGCCCAGCGGCACGCCGAAGATGAGCGCGACGGTCAGGCCGCCGAACACGAGCGCGATCGCGCGGCCCCGGCGTTCCGGGGCGGTCAGCTGGGCCGCCACGGCACTCGCCGCGGGGGTGAACACCGCGGCGCCGATCGCGGTCACCACCCGGGCCAGCAGGAGCGTGCCGTAGCCGGGCGCGAGCGCGGCGAACAGGTTGCCGGCGGCGGTCACGACGAGCGCCGCGACCAGCAGCGTCCGGCGTTCCCAGGTGCCGGTGACGGCGGCGAAGAGCGGCGAGCCGATCGCGTACGCGATGGCGAAGGCGGTCACGAGCTGCGCCGCGGCGGTGGCCGAGACGTGCAGCTCACCGGTCAGCGCGGGCAGCAGCCCGGCGACGATGTAGCCGCTGGTCCCGACGCCGAACGCGCCGAAGGCGAGCACGGAGATCCTCGAGGACGAGGGTGCGGACATGGGTGGAGCCCCCAAGCGGAACAGAGGATTGGTTCGACGAACGTCGTAGTTCGACAGTCACCGTACTACGCCGGTCTGACAATTTCGACCGCCGTCGTACTATGGAGCCATGCCGAAGACCGCTGCGCTGCCGCCGATCGTCCACCCGACGCGGGACGAGATCACCGTCGAAGGCGTGCTCCGCGCACTGGCCGACCCGGTGCGGCTGGGCATCGTGCGCCAGCTCGCGGCGGCCGGGTGCGAGATCGCCTGCGGCGGGCTGACCGTGCCGGTGACGAAGTCCACAATCACCCACCACCTGAGCATCCTGCGCCAGGCCGGGGTCGTGGCCGGCCGGCAGGAGGGCACGACCCGGTTCAACTCGTTGCGCCGCAAGGATCTTGACGCCCTCTTCCCGGGCCTCCTGGACGGCGTCCTCGCCGCTCCGCGCTGATCACCGCGGCACGGGTGTGGATCGTCACCCGATATCGGGATGACAACGACCCCCCTCGTCGGTTGGACTGTGCGTAGGACAGCTCACGGCGCTGGGGCCGGATGGCTGTCTTCCTTTTTGTCCCCTGACTGAACCGATCCAGTAACCAACGCTGAGTTCGGCCAAGTAATCGTTTACCCACCCTGGAAGGAGTGCCGTGCCCGTCGCGCTGCTCGCGCTCGCCATCGGAGCTTTCGGCATCGGGACCACCGAGTTCGTCATGATGGGCGTGCTGCCCCAGGCGGCCGCCGACTTCGGCGTCGACATCCCGACCGCCGGCTACCTCATCTCCGGTTACGCCCTCGGCGTCGTCATCGGCGCCCCCCTGCTCACCGCGGCCGCCGTGCGGCTGCCGCGCAAGACCATGCTGCTGGCCATGATGGGCCTGTTCACGCTGGGCAACGCCCTCTTCGCGCTGTCGCCCAACCAGGAGTTCGGCGTCGCGTTCCGGTTCCTCGCCGGGCTGCCCCACGGCGCGTTCTTCGGCGCCGGCGCGGTGGTCGCGTCCAGCCTCGTCGGCCCCGGCCAGCGCGCCAAGGCCGTGTCGATGATGTTCCTGGGGCTGACCCTGGCGAACGTCATCGGCGTGCCGCTCGGGACGCTGCTCGGCCAACAGGTCGGCTGGCGCGCCACCTTCGGCGTCGTCGCGGTCATCGGCCTGGTCGCCGCGGCCGCCATCGCCAAGCTCGTCCCGCACCAGGGCAAGCCCGCCGAGGCGTCGCTGCGCACCGAGCTCGGCGCGTTCAAGCGGCCGCAGGTGCACCTGGCGCTGGCGATCGTCACGTTCGGGCTGGGCGGCGTGTTCGCCTGCCTGTCGTACATCACGCCGATGCTGACCGACGTCGCCGGCTACTCGCCGTCGAACGTCACCCTGCTGCTGTCGCTGGCCGGGGTCGGCATGACCATCGGCAACCTGCTCGGCGGCCGCCTGGCCGACCGCGCGCTGATGCCGGGCCTGTACGCCGCGCTGCTGTCGCTGGCCTGCGTGCTGGGGATCTTCACGATCACCGCGCAGGGCAAGGTCGGCGCCGCGATCACGATCTTCTTCGTCGGCGTCGCCGGGTTCATGATCGGCCCGATGATGCAGGCGCGGATCATGGAGAAGGCCGGCGGCACCCCGTCGCTGGTGTCGGCCGCGGTGCAGTCGGCGTTCAACATCGCCAACTCGATCGGGGCGTACCTCGGCGGCCTGGTCATCGCCGGCGGCCTCGGCCTGGTCGCCCCCAACTGGGTCGGCGCGCTCCTGGCCGTCTTCGGGCTCTCGCTCGCGATCGTCTCGGGCACATTGGACCGTCGCGAAGCTCGCGCCGAACGGCGTGAACTCGCGATGGCGTCCTAAGAGGAGCTGAGCGGGCCGCCGATGATGGTCAACGCCACGTAGAGCACGGCCACGGCGAGGGCGGCGTACGTCACGATGTCGACGACCTTGCCGCGGATCGCCAGCAGGCCGGCGCGCTCCGTCGGCAGCACCGCCCGCAGCACCCCGGCGAGGAGGAGCGCGGCGCCGATCAGCGCCGCGCCCTCACGCCAGTGGTACTGGACGATCCGCAGCACGGCGACGGCCACCACCAGCAGCACCACCGCGAACGGGAGCTGGGTGAACCGCGCCGGCCGGCCCCGGCGGTCGTGGACGTCCCGCCGGTCCTCGGTCATCGTCATCGGCCCTGTACCGAGCGTTCCGCCGCTTCGACGACGTTGCTCACCAGCATCGCCCGGGTCATCGGGCCGACACCGCCGGGATTCGGCGAGATCCAGCCGGCCACCTCGGCCACGTCCGGGTGAACATCGCCGGTGAGTTTGCCGTCCACGTGGGACACGCCGACGTCGAGCACCGCCGCGCCCGGCGCGACCATGTCCGGCGTGATGATCCCGGGCACCCCCGCCGCGGCGATCACGATGTCGGCGCGGCGGACCTCGGCGGCGAGGTCGCGGGTGCCGGTGTGGCACAGGGTGACGGTGGCGTTCTCGCTGCGGCGGGTCAGCAGCAGGCCGAGCGTGCGGCCGACGGTGATGCCGCGGCCGACGACGGTGACCTGCGCGCCGTTCAGCTCGACGCCGTGGCGCTTGAGCAGCTCGATGATCCCGTACGGCGTGCACGGCAGCGCGCCCCGCTGGCCGAGCACGAGCCGGCCGAGGCTGACCGGCGCGAGGCCGTCGGCGTCCTTCTCCGGGTCGATCCGCTCGAGCACACGGTTCGCGTCCAGGTGCTTCGGCAGCGGCAGCTGCACGATGTAGCCGTGGCAGGCCGGGTCGGCGTTGAGGTCGTCGACGACGGCCTCGAGCTTCTCCTGGGTGATGTCGGCCGGCAGGTCGCGGCGAATCGAGTTGACCCCGATCTTGCCGCTGTCGGCGTGCTTCATCCGCACGTATGAATGCGACCCGGGGTCGTCTCCCACCAGGACGGTGCCGAGACCCGGCGTCACCCCCTTCGCGGCCAGCGCCGCGACGCGTGGCTCGAGCTCCGCAAAAATGGCGTTCTTGGTGGCCTTGCCGTCGAGAATCTTCGCCGTCACGCACCCCATTCTGGCAAAGCGGCCCCTGCGCGTCGCTTCCAGGCGCGGGTCGTCGCAGCCCGTAGAGTGTTCGTCACCCCCACACGGTCCATTCGCGACGTTGGCCGCGATCAAGCTGTGATCTACCGCACGTTGCATCACACGAGGTCAGACCGGGTGCCATCGGGTGGCCGAGCGGCAAAACCCACATGCGGGGTGCACTCGCGCGCGCGAACAGTCAAAATGTCCCCGTGGCACAACCGACGACGCAGCTGAACGCGACCGAGCAGGACACCCTGGTCAAGCAGATCGGACTTGCCCTGCTCCGTGCCGCCCCTCGCGACTGGCGCAAGGTCTCCGCGGAGTACCGAGCCGTCGGGAGGTACCACGAGCTGACCGGCGAGATCGTCACCGAGGACGGCACGGTGCACGAGTGGCTGGCCACGCACGACATCGCCACGTTGTTCGGCAGGCTGCGCGGGGGCATGTACCGCGACGGCCGGGGCACCTGGTTCAACGCGCGCTACCAGCTCGACCACCCGTCCAGCTACAACCTCGAGTACAACCGCGACGAACCCGTGTGGAACCTCGCGCCGCCGCCGCAGGCCTACTCCGACGAGCTGCGGATGTTCCCGCGGACCGAGGACAACGTCCCCGAATGGCTGATCCGGCGGATGTCCGGGCTCGGCCCGGAGCAGCCGGGGCCGCACTTCCGGATCGCCCGGATCTTCGACACCGTCGGCCCGGCGGGCCGCCCGGTGATCAACCGCCCCGACCTCGAGGTCGACGAGCAGGACCGGCTCCTGGAGTACCTGGGGCAGGCGCCGCTGGTCGTGCCCGAACGCGGGTACGACATCGACCGGCTGGCCGCGACGCCGGAGGCCACCGTCCCGGTCGCCTTCCACAGTGACGGCCAGTGGGTCTGGCCCGCCGCCGTCAACTTCTACCTGCACAAGTACGGCGTCTCGCCGGAGCCGGACCTGGTCGAGCACGTCCGCGCGGTCGGCTTCAAGCTGCCGCCGGTCGACGAGCCGACGCTGCAGGCCGCCGCCGCGTACCTGACCCGGGGCAACCAGCCGCCGCAGCAGCGCCCCGCCGGGCCGCCCCCGCAGGGGCCGCCGCCGCAGGGCCCGCCGCCCCAGCAGCAGGTGCCGCCGCAGCAGGCCCCGGTGGGCCCGCCACCGGGCGCGGCCGCCGTGGCCCCGCCCGTCCTCCCGCCGCAGCACCAGGAGCCGCCTGCGCCGGTCGAGGCCCCGCTTTCGGTGCACACCCCCGCCGAGCCGGAAGCCCCGGCGGAGGAGCACGAGTACGTCGAAGAGGCCGAGTACCCCGAGGACGGCTACGACGACCAGGAGTTCGACGACCGCTTCGCCGAAGAGGACCAGTACGCCGAGGAGGAGTACGACCAGCCGGCCGAGCACGCCGCGGGCTCGAACGGCTCGTCGCCGGAGCCGGGCCGGGTGCCCGACCTCGACGAGACCGCGGAGTACGTCCCCGACCAGCCGATCGGGCACGAGGCGGAGCCGCCGCGGGACGGCGAGCCCTTCGCCGGCCTCCACGACGACGAACCGGCGCAGAGCTTCCAGCCCGCCGAGCCGGCGCACGCCGGGTTCGAGCCGCGGCACGAGGACGAGCCGGCGCACTCCGCGTTCCAGCCCCGCCACGACGAGGAGGACGCCGAGCCCGCGCACGCGTTCGAGCCGCCGCAGCCGCCCCGGCACGAGGAGCCGCCCGCGTTCGACCCCGGGCCGCCGACCATGATCACCCAGCCCGAGGTGCCCGGCGTGCTGCCGGTGCCGGAGCCGCCGGCCCCGGCGCCCCAGCCCGCGGCCCCGGCCGAGCCGCCCCGATCGGGCCGCCGGGCGCTGCGCCGCGAGACGCCGGACCACCCGGTGCTCGCCGGGCTGCAGGAGAAGCTGGACGAGCTCGAAGTGCCGGAAAGCGGCTACAAGCTGGGCGAGCCCGCCGAACACGGCTGGAGCGTCGAGCAGGTCGACGACGGCTGGCGGGTCGGCTGGTATGACGGCAAGCTCAGCAACCCGGCGGTCTTCGGCGACGCCGAGGACGCGGCCGCGTTCATGCTCGGCAAGCTGCTGCTCAACCCGGAAGGCCACGTGCCGGAGGAGCCGCCCGCGCCGGAACCCGAACCGGAACCCGAGCCTGAGCCCGAGCCGGCGCCGCAGCGGGTCACGCTGTCGCCGGAGGTCGCGACCGGGTCGTACCCGGTCCGCAAGCCGGAGCCGGTGCCCGCCCAGGAGCAGACGGCGTTCACCAGCGCCGACGAGCTGTTCGGCGACCTCGATGACGACGAGCCGCCGGCCCCGCCGCGCCAGCCCGCCCCGCCGGCCCCGGTGCCGGCCGGACCCGGGCCCCAGTCGGCGCAGCAGCAGGCCGGCCCGCCGCCGGTCGCCCCGGCGCCGCCGCGTCGTGAGCCGCCGCCGTCCGCGCCGACCGTCCTGGCTCCCGCGGTACAGGCCGCTCCGCCGGTCCAGCCGCCGGCGCCACCGGCGCCGCCGCGTCGTGAGGAGCCGGTGCGGCCGGCCGTCAACGGCGGTGGTGGCGGTGGCCAGCAGCAGTGGCCGATCGGGCCGATGGCCGGTGAGCCGCCGCTGACGCTGTTCCGCGGCAAGGAGCTGCGGGAGCTGCCGGCGGGCAGCGAGCTGGACCGCTTCGGCGGCCCGAACGGCAACCTGACGTACGCGGCGGGCACGCCGTTCGCCGAGCGCTCGCTGGTGCCGGAGTGGGTGAACCGCCCGTACCACGTCTACCGCGTGCAGCGGCCGCTCGAGGCGCTGGCCGGTGTCGCGATCCCGTGGTTCAACCAGCCGGGCGGCGGGTCGGCGTACCTGCTGCCGGCGTCGATCGAGGAACTGGTCGCCGAGGGCGACCTGATCGAGCTCGACCCGGGCGAACCGCCGATCGACTGACGGTGTTCGCGGACCGGCGGCAGGCCTTCGGGCCCGCCGCCGGTTTTGCGTTCTAGCGGATGACGAGCCCGTGGGCGGCGGCGAAGGCGATGGCCGTCTCGACGTCGACCTCGGCGCCCCGCAGATCGGCCTGGACGAGCGCGTTCGCGTCGAGACGCGCACCGCGCAGGTCCGCGCCGTCGAACTTCGCGCCCTGGAGGCGGGCGCCGGTCAGGTCACTGCCGCGGAGGTCGGCGCCGGTGAGGTCGGCCTCCATCAGGTTGGCTTCGCGCAGCCGGAGCCCGGACAGCCCGAGCCGGCGCAGCCGCGCCTTCGCCAGGGACGCCAGCGAAAGGTCGCAGTCGGTGAGCGCGATGCCGCCGAACCCGCTGTCGGCGAACGACGTGCCGAGCAGCGAGCACCCCGTCCAGCGGCTCTCGGCGAGCACTGTGCGGTCGAAGGTGCAGGAGCGGAAGGCGGACGCGTCGTGCCGCGAACGGGACAGATCGGCCTTGCTGAACACGCAGTCGTCGAAGGTGCAGCCGCGGGTTCGCAGCCCGCTCAGGTCCGCCCCGGTGAAGTCGCAGCCGGTGAACTGCCGTTTTTCCCACCACTGCCCGGACAACACCGCTTCGCGGTAGTCCTCCCCCGTCTCCAGCACGGCCCCAGGGTGCCACACACGCCGGCGGCTAGAGCTTCGCACCCTGGACGTAGTTCATCGCCTCGATGTACTCGGGCAGCTGCGCGCGCCGTGTCATTTCGGCTTCGTCCAGGTTCTCCAGGCGGGTCTGGATCCACCACAGGTTGCCGAAGGGGTCACGCACGCGCCCGACGCGGTCGCCGAAGAACAAGACCGTCTGGCGGGTCACCTCGCTCGCTCCCGCTTCGATCGCGCGTCGCTGGGTTTCTTCGCTGTCCGGCACGTAAAGCCGCAGGAACGCCGGAGTCGCGGCCCAGTCGCCGGGCGAGTCGAACGCCATCACGACCGCGTCGCCGATGCGGACCTCCGCGTGGCCGATCTTCCCGTCCTCGCCGACGACCCGGCCGAGCTCCTCGGCGTCGAACGCGCGCTTCAGGAAGTCGAGCAGACCGGCGGTGTGGTGGCCGATGATCCACGGGGTGACCGTCGTGTAGCCCTCGGGAACCATGTTTCCTCCTCGGTCGGTGTGGCCACGACCATAAGATCGAAATAGGACAGGTCCTGACCGCTGCATACTGGGCGCATGGGAGTTCCGCTGCGGCCGCTGGCGGTCGCCGGGGCGCGGTCGGTGTACCGCGAAGTCCCGCCGCCCGCCGCGTTGACCGGAGTCCTGGCGTGCGGCTGGCACGGGCACACGGGCTGGGCGCGGCCGCTGCGCGTGCTCCCGGACGGCTGCGCGGACCTGGTCTGGGACGGCGACACGCTCACAGTGGTCGTCACCGTCGGCGCGCCGCTGCGACTGTGGGTGCCGGCGTCGGCCTCGCGTGTCGGCGTGCGGCTGCGGTGCGGCGCCGCGGCCGCCGTCCTGGGCACGGCAATGCCGGAACTGCCGGCCGTGACGAGGCTGAGCGACCTCTGGGGCGCGGACGCCCGCCGCGCCGAGGAAGTCCTGGCGGCGACCGCGGATCCCGAGGCCCAGCGCGGAATCCTCGAGACGCTCGTCGCCCGCCGGAGCGCGACGCCGGACCGGCGGGTGCTGGCTGCCGTTCAAGCTCTCGGCGTGACCACGCGGACGTCCGAGGTCGCCGTGGGGATCAGCGAACGCACGTTGCGGCGGCACTTCGTCCACGCGGTCGGCGCCGGGCCGAAGCAGCTGCACCGCGTCCGGCGGTTCCAGCGGTTCCTGCGTTCGTTGGAGACGCTCGCGGCCGGGCAGGCGTCGCTGGCCGGTGTTGCCGCCGACCTCGGGTACGCCGACCAGTCCCACCTCGGCCGTGAATGCCGCCGCCTGTCCGGCTCCTCCCCCGCGGCGCTCGTCCGGGTGGCCGAAAAGTTCCAGACGGCCGCCGTTTCCCCGCGCCATGATCGGCCGCATGTTCCGAGTCACCATCGTGGTGCGCGCTGACGACATCGACACCAACGGGCACGTCCGCGGCCCGGCCTACCTCGCCTACGCCGATCACGCGCGCTGGTCGTGCGTGCAGGCCGCCGGGATCGACCCGGCCGAGCTGACCACCCGCCGGATCGGCCCGGTGAACCTGGAGACGACGGTGCGGTTCCACCACGAGCTCCGGCGCGGCGAGGTCGAAGTCAGCTGCGTGTTCCACTGGGGCACGGGCAAGACTTCCCGGGTGGTGCAGGAGTTCCGCGTGCCGGACGGCACCCTGGTCGCCGAGGTTTCGAGCGTGTCCGGCCTGCTGGACCTGGACCGCCGGCGGCTGCTGCCCGACCCCGGCGCGTACTGGCAGGAGCTGGCGAGCCACCCGGAATTGCTGGGGCTGGCGCCGAAAACCCCGTGATCTTTCCGCGGCCGCCCACTACGGTGGCGCCCGTGCCGGACCACGCTTTTGCCGACCATGAGCTCGCCGCGCTGTACGACGCCCTGAACCCACGGGAGAGCAGTGGCGACCACAACTTCTACCTCCCGATGATCATGGCCGCGGAATCGGTGCTCGACGTCGGCTGCGGCACGGGGTCGCTGCTGCACTGGGCGCGCGAGTCCGGCCACGAGGGACGGCTCGTCGGACTCGACCCGGCCGAAGGCATGCTCGCCCAGGCCCGGCGGCGCGACGACGTCGAATGGGTGCTCGGCGATTTGTCGACTGTTTCGTGGGAAGACGAGTTCGACTTCGCGGTGATGACCGGGCACGCGTTCCAGGTGCTGCTGACCGACGACGAGCTGCGGACGGCCTTCGCGGCGATCCGGCGCGCGTTGCGCCCGGGCGGCCGGTTCGGGTTCGACACCCGCAACCCCGCGGCTCGCGGCTGGGAGCGCTGGACCCCGCAGAACGTGCGGGAAGTCGGCGCCGTGCGGACGTGGAACGACGGCGGGCCGTTCGAGAACGGGTACGTCACCTTCAAGACCACGTACGAAAGCCCGGACTGGGACGCACCGAAGTTCAGCCGGAGCACGCTGCGGTTCCTCGATGTTCCTTCGCTCGGCGCATTCGTGTCCGAGGCCGGGTTGGCCGTCGACGAGCAGTACGGCTACTGGGACCGCAGCCCGGTGACGGCGACCAGCCCCGAGATCATCACGATCGTGCGTCGTCCCTGACTCACTGGAAGTCGCGGGACTTCGCCTTGATGCGCATGGGAAGCGCCTCGACGCGGTCGGCGAGGACGCTGACCACGCCGTCGTACTTCTCCACGACTCCGCGGATCAGCAGCGCCGAGCTGGCGCGCGCCACACGGTGGTAGCGCTGCCACAGGCCGAGCGTGCAGATCACGTTGACCATCCCCGTTTCGTCCTCGATGTTCAGGAAGGTGACCCCGCCCGCGGTCGCCGGCCGCTGGCGATGGGTGACGGCGCCGCCGATCAGCACGCGGGCGCCGTCTTCGAGGTCGGCCAGCCCGCTCGCCGGCACCACGCCGAGCGCGTCGAGGCGGTCGCGGATGAACTCGGTCGGGTAGCTGTCGGGTGACACCCCGGTCGCCCAGACGTCCGCCGCCGCGACGTCGAGGCCGTCCATCCCGGGCAGCACCGGGGCCTGCGCGAGGGTCAGGCCCGGCAGCTTCTCCGCCCGCTCCCCGGCGACCGCGCCCGCGGTCCACAACGCCTGCCGCCGGTCGCCGCCGAAACCGGCAAACGCGCCGGCCGTGGCCAATGCCTCGATCTGTGGTGTCTTCAGCCGGACCCGGCGGGCGACGTCGGCCATGTCGGTGAAGGCGCCGTTCGCCTCTCGCTCGGCGACGATCCGTTTCGCCAGGTCCTCCCCGATCATCCGGACGGTGCTCAGCCCGGTGCGTACAGCGTGGAGATCTCCCTTGTCCGGCAAGGGTTCCAGGGTGGCGTGGGGCAGGCTGCGGTTGATGTCCGGGCCGTGCACGGTGACGCCGTGGCGGCGGGCGTCGGCGACCAGCGACTGCGGTGAATAGAAGCCCATCGGCTGCGCGCGCAGCAAGCCGGCCAGGAACGCGTCCGGGTGGTAGTACTTGAAGTAGGCGCTGGAAAACACCAGGTGCGCGAAGCTCAGCGCGTGGCTCTCCGGGAAGCCGAAGTTCGCAAAGGCCTTGAGCTTCAGGAAGATCTTCTCCGCGAGTTCCTCCTCGACGCCGTTCGCGGCGGCGCCTTCGAGGAACCGCTCCCGCAGCCGGTTCATCTTCCGGTCCGACCGCTTCGACCCCATCGCGTGCCGCAGCTGGTCGGCCTCCGCGGCGGTGAAGTTCGCGACGTCCAGCGCGATCTGCATCATCTGCTCCTGGAACAGCGGCACACCCTTGGTCTTGCGCAGCGCGTTCTTCAGCAGCGGGTGGTCGTAGTCCCACTCCTCGATCCCCTGCTTGCGGCGGATGTACGGGTGCACCGAACCGCCCTGGATCGGGCCGGGCCGGATCAGCGCCACCTCGACCGCGAGGTCGTAGAACTCCGTGGGCCGCAGCCGCGGCAGCGTGGCCAGCTGCGCGCGGCTCTCGACCTGGAACACGCCGATCGCGTCGGCGCGGCAGAGCATGCCGTAGATGTTCTGGTCGGTGAGGTCCAGCTCCGCGAGGTCGATCTTCTCGTCCTTGTGGTCCGCGACGAGGTCGAGCATGTAGTGCAGCGCCGAAAGCATGCCGAGGCCGAGCAGGTCGAACTTGACGAGCCCGGCGGCCGCGCAGTCCTCCTTCTCCCACTGGATCACGCTGCGATCGGCCATCCGCGCCCACTCGACCGGCACGACCTGGCTCACCGGCTCGTGGCACATGACCATCCCGCCGGAGTGGATGCCCAGGTGCCGCGGGAAGTCCTCGAGCGCGAACGCGAGCTGCACCACGTCGTCCGGGATGTCGTGGTCGTGGTCCTTTTCGGTGCTGCGCAAGGAACCCCAGCGGTCGATCTGCTTGCTCCAGGCGTCCTGCTGACCCGGCGAATAGCCCAGCGCCCGTGCGGCGTCACGGACCGCCGAGCGCGCGCGGTAGGTGATCACGTTCGCAACCTGGGCGGTCCGGAGGCGGCCGTGCTTTTCGAAGACGTACTGGATGGCCTCTTCGCGGCGGTCGGACTCGATGTCGAGGTCGATGTCGGGATAACCGTCGCGGTCCGGGGCGAGGAAACGTTCGAAGAGCAGCTTGTTGGCCACCGAGTCGACCTTCGTGATGCCGAGGGCGTAACAGACGGCGGAGTTTGCGGCCGAGCCGCGGCCCTGGCAGAGGATCTTGTTGTCGTTGCAGAACCGCACGATGTCCCACACGATCAGGAAATAACCGGGGAAGCCGAGCTCCTCGATGATGGCGAGTTCGTGGTTGATCTGTTCGTTCGCCTTTTCTTCGTGCTCCTTGCCGCCGAAACGCTCCTCGGCGCCTTTCTTCGTGAGTTCTCGCAGGTAGGTCGTCTCGTTGTGGCCCTCGGGGACGTCGAAGGGCGGCAGTTTCGGGGCGATCAGCTTGAGCGGGAACGCGCATTCCATACCCAGCAACGCACTTCGCCGCACCGCACCGGGAAAGCGCCGGAACAGCACGTCCATTTCGGCGCCACTGCGCAGGAACGCCGTCCCGGCGGCGGGCAGCCAGCCCTCCAGCTCGTCGATCCCCCGCCGCGCGCGGATCGCGGCGAGCGCGTCGGCCAGCGGGGCGCGTTCGGGCCGCGCGTAGTGCGCGGCGGTGGTGGCCACGGTCGGCAGCTTCAGCTCTTCCGCGATTCTTGTCAGCAGGTCGTTGTGCGTGCTGTCGAGCGGCTGCCGGTGGTCGGTCAGCTCGACGTAGACGTTGTCCCGCCCGAAGCGGTCGACGAGGAGCTGGATCTCCTCCGCGGCGGCCGCCGGGCCACGCGTGACGAGGGCGGAGCGCACCGCGCCCTTGCGGCAGCCCGTCAGCACCACACACTGCCCGGCGACCTCCTCGGCAACCGCACCGAGGTCGTAGATCGGCCGGCCCTTCTGGGCTTTGGTCTTGTCCTGGTTGTCGAAGCCGTGCAGCTGCCCGGCGGTGATGGCGCGGCACAGGGCGCGGTAGCCCTGATCACCACGGGCGAGCAGCAGGAGGTGCTCACCTTCGGGGTCGGCGACGCCGTTCTGCGGGGCGTTCAGGCCGAAGCTGAGCTCGGTGCCGAAGACGGTGCTGACGCCGAGTTCCCGCGCGGCCTCGGCAAAGCGCACAACGCCGTACATGCCGTCGTGATCGGTGAGCGCGATGGCGTCCAGCTTGAGCCTCGCGGCCTCCTCGACCAGCTCCTCGGGGTGGCTGGCGCCGTCGAGAAAGCTGAAGTTGGAGTGGCAGTGCAGTTCGGCGTAGGGCACGCGGACGGCTTCACCGCCGTCGTCACTGCCGCGCGCGGGGAGGTCTTCGGGCCGCTGGTAGCTCTCGCGGTGCCGGCCCCAGGCGGGACTGTCACCGTGATCACCGGGCGGGAGGTCGCCGGCGAGCGTGCGGGCGAGGTCCTTCCAGCGGACGGGTGGGTTGCTCCAGCCCATTCACCGGCCCCCGGGCTGGTCCCGGCGCCGCTGTTCTGCTGCCTCTTCACGGCGCAGGCGGTGCCAGTTGGAAGGGTGATTCCGGCGGCTGCGTTCCTCGGCCGGACTCATGCGGACCCCGTTCTCCCGGGAGGAGCGAGGAATCGGCATGAGTACGTCCGGGAGTTGAGCTTCGTCGGGCACCGGGATGATCAGCTCACCGCGGCGAACCGTCCAGGCTTCGTCGAACTCGGCCTGCGGCGCCGGACGTCGCTGACCAATCGGCCATACCTCGCCCGAGTCCTCCCGTCGCATCGGAACCTCCGGGGCGCGTTCGTGAACCGGCCGCCCGGCGTTGGGCGCCGGGTGTCGGCGGGGTGGCCTGACCTCGTCCGAGGCAGGCGGCCGTTCCTCTTCGGCGGCCGGGTGGCGGGTGGGGTCGAAGTCGGCGCGTAGCCAGGCTCGCATCCGTCGTGCGTAGTGCTTGTCCATGCTCAGTCGTACACTCCCTCGACCGTCCACAGTGGATTTTCCGTACCCGCGCAGTGCACCAGCACCGCCTCGGGTGGCTCGTCCCCCTCGCCGGCGAGCACCAGCTGCAGCCGCGCGCGCTGCGGGCCCGGCCGCCGGCGATCGCCCGCCAGGGGCCACGGCCCCGCCCAGCCGACGATCTCCCGGCGCACACCGCCGGCGATGCTCAGCCGTCGTGGGGTGCCCGACACCTGCGCGCGGGCCGTGATGCCCACCGCCCGGCCCTCGGCGTCGAAAACCTGCGCGGGCACCGGGCGATCGAGGACCGTCGCCGGGGACGGTGCCGGTAGCCGTCCCGGCCAGGTCGCGTCCGCCGGCGTCGTCCGGTCGCGCGGGTCACCCCAGGGCACCAGGCGGATCCGGCCGGCGGGGTCGCGGCCGCCGTCGAGCAGCGGGGTGAGCACACCCTCCGGGCCGAGCAGGCCCTGGACCCGCACGAACGCCCGCGCCGCGCGTTCGTCGTCCTCTTCCGAACGGCCGCTCTGCCACAGGTCGAGCTGCAGCGACCGGCCTTCGACGATCTCCTCCGGCTCCAGCCGCAGCCGCACCACGCCGGACGTCGGGCGCGCACCCGGCGCCGCGCGCAGCCAGCCTTCGAACTGCCAGCGCACGCGGTCGGCGACGCCGGCGGGCGTCAGCGGTTCGGCGCACCGCCAGACCCGGCCGAGGTGCTCACCCTCTTCGGTGACCGCGTAGATGCCGAGCCGCGTGCAGGCCAGGCCGTGCCCGGCGAGGTCCGTGCAGAAGCGCGTCGCGAGGCCCTTGGCGAGGAACGCCGCGACGTCGACCCGCTCGACAACCGGGTCGAACTCCTCGGTCAGCGTCAGTTCCGGCGGTGGGCGTCGGCGCAGTGGCGGCCGTTCGGACCGGCCCCGCGCCAGCCGGTGGGCGAGCACGCCGTCCGCGCCGAAGCGGTTGACAACATCGCGTTCCGACAGCGCAGCGAACGCGCCGAGCGTCTTCAGCCCGAGCCGGCGCAGCAGGTCGACGAGCTCCGCGCGGTCGGCGCCGGGCTGGTCGAGCTCGGTGACCGGCAGCGGAGCGAGGAAGTCGGCAACGCGCCCGGGTTCGACGAACTCACCGCACCGGGCGGCGAGCGTCGCGGCGAAGAGCCCTTCGGCGACGCCGACCTGGCACTCCACGCCCGCCGCGGCCGACACCTCGTCGACGAGCCGCTCGACGAGGACGTGCTCACCGCCGAAGTAGCCCGCGGCGCCGGCGACGGGCACCGCGACAAGCCCGGGCCGCACCACCTCGACCCCGACAACAAGTGCCTCGACCGCCCGCGCGACGGCTTCGAAGAGCCGAGCGTCCCGCCCGTCATCGGCGGCGAAGACGGCCAGGTCCGGACAGCGCGACTGCGCCTCCCGCCGCCGCATGCCCCGCCGGACCCCGTCCCGCCGCGCCCCGGCGTTGCAGGCGACAACCCGGTTCGCGGTGAAGACGGCGGCAGGCTGGACCACGGGAACCCCACCAACAGCCGACGCGGCGACCACGGGCCAGTCCGGGCACCACAGGACCAGCATCCGGGTGGGGCCGTCGGGGGTGGTGCGTTGGGCGGGGACGGTCATGTCGCCTCCCGCAGCCGGGCGCGGGCGGGGCCGAGGTGACAGAGAGGTCGACTCGCGTGATCCGAGGGTCGACACGCGTACCCAGAGGGTCGGCTCACGTACCCAGAGGGTCGACTCGCGTACCCGCAGGGTCGGCTCGCGCACCCAGAGGGTCGACTCGCGTACCCGCAGGGTCGGCTCGCGCACCCAGAGAGTCGGCTGGCGTACCCAGAGGGTCGGCTCGCGTACCTGGAGCGTCGGCCCGCGCACCCGAGAGTTCGACTCGCGCCGCCGGAAGGTCGGCTCGCGTACCCAAGGAGTCGGCTGGTGTACCTGGAGGGTCGGCTCGCGTACCCAGAGGGTCGGCTCGCGTACCCAGAGGGTCGGCTCACGTGATCCGAGGGTCGACTCGCGTGATTGAACGGACGACACACGCACCCGGCCGGACGACACGCGTACTCAGCTGGACGACACGTATGCCTGGATGGACGACACGCGCGTTCGGCGGGGCGCGGGTGGCGGGTGAGCGGGGTGCGGGTGGGTGGGGGTGTTGGGGTCATGCTGTGGCCTCCTTGTGGAGGGCCAGGTTCGGTGCCGCGGAGGTGGAGGTGGCGGCGGAAGTGACCTTGCCGGACGGGCCGGGGAGGCAGAGCTGCGCCGAGACCGGACGGGCCGCCGCACCGCGGCCGCGGGCGCGCACCACGACCCGGCGCTCGCGGAGGTGCCCGTACCCGTCGGACGGACCCGACCACGACGACGGGCTGCACGACAGCTCGACGTCCGCGCCCGGCCAGGCGCCGGACGCCAGCAGGACCGTTCCGCGGTGCCGGGCCCGGGCCGACAGCCGCCGCGCCACGGCTGCCTGCACCGTCTCCGAGTGGACCGCCACCACGTCGACGCCGTCGAGCAACGCCGCGACGACCGCCGGCAGCTCCGGGCCCGGACGCGGGACCAGCGCCACCCGGGCGAGGTCGACGCCGTACTCGGCCGCCGCCGCCAGCCCCAGCGACGGCATGCCGACCACGGCTGCCCACGACCCGGCGGCGGTGGCCTCCGCGAGCAGGGCGAGCACCAGTGACGTCGCGCCGTGGACCGCCACCGTGCTGCCGCGGCGGAGCCCGGCGGCGGGCAGCAGCCCGGCCAGCGCCGGAGCGACCGGGAGCACCCTTCCCGTCACCCGCGCCTGGTCGGCCTGGGCCGCCACCCGGCTCGCCGTGCTGACCCCGGGCAGGGCCGCCAGCCGGGCCACCGGCGGCTCCACCACAGCGGTCACCGCACGCACCTCCCCACCACGGACCAGGCCGGCGGTCGAGCCTCTCCCAAAGAACGCGACCGACAGCGCTTGTTCGCCGCGGGGAAGGCGGCGGTTCCACGTCGAACACTTGTTCGACGAAGACCAGTCAACCGCGAACCACCCGAGGTGTCAAGTCACCCGGTAGTGGGGTACGACGCCTGGAAAGCCAGCCGCGCGTCGGCGCCCGCGGCGATGCGCTCGAGCTCGTCGTCCAGGGACATGAACGCCTCCCAGAGCGGCCGGCCGGCGGCCAGGGACGACGCGGCCCGCTCTTCCAGATCCGGCACCCGCTTGGCCTTCCACACCTTGTCCGCCAGGCTGACGAGCAGGTCTTCGAGCGTGACGCCGGGAGCGTCCCAAGAACCGTGCGTCCGCGCGAAGCGGGCCGAAGCCTCCTCGACGCCGTGCTCCACCAGCAGCCGGTAACCCGCGACCTCGTGCGCCGAACCCGGCCCGGACAGCTCCGCGGGGTGCCGGATCTTCCCGATGTCGTGCGTGGCCGCGCCGAACAGCACCGCCGTGACGTCGAACTCGGCCAGCGGACGGGCCCAGCCGGTCAGGGTGACGGCGACGTCGTGCACCACCCGCAGGTGCGCGGCCAGCCGCGGCGGCGCGCCCAGCGACTCCAGCAGGGCCCGCGCTCGCGGCGGGAGCGGGCGGAAACCCGGGGCGTCGAAAGCACTGCGAAGCAGATCGGTCACCCCGCCAAGGTAATGAAGTTGCCCGCGCACCCGGCCCGTCGATAAACAGTCCGGCGTGGAGCTCACCGAAGTCCGGCCCGAAGACTGCCCCGAACTGCTGGTCCTGCAGCGCTGCTGCTGGGTCCAGGAGGCCGTCCTCAACAACACCCTCGACATCCCGGCCCTGCACGAAACCCTGGAGGACCTGCGCGACTGGACGAAGACCTGGTCGGTGTGGGTGCTGCGGCAGGAGCACCGGCTGGTCGGCGCGGTGCGCGCCCGGCTCGACGGGGACTGCTGGGAGGTCGGCCGGCTGATGGTCGCGCCGGATCTCGCCGGGCGTGGGCTGGGCCGCCGGCTGCTCGCGCACGCCGAAGCACACGCGCCCGCCGACGTGCGCCGGTTCGCGCTGTTCACCGGGGCCCGCAGCACGCGCAACATCACGATGTACCAGCGGGCCGGCTACCGGCTCGTCGACGCCCCGGCCGTCGACGGCCACATCCGCGGCGCCGTTTACCTCGAGAAGGACGTCACACAGCGCGAAAACCCCGGTCCGCCCGCCTGACGCTGCGGGGTCGGCTAGATTGCCCGGTGGACTCCAGGGGGATGACGATGACCGAAGGGCGGAAACGGCCGGTCCTGTGGATCGCCGGTGCGCTGGTCGCGGCGGGCGCCGTGCTCACCGTGGTGCTCACCTCCGGCGGCGGGGTGCCCGGCGCGAAGGCCGCGGCCCCGGCGCCGACGACCATGGGCGCCGAGTGGCGCTCGTTCCGCGCCGAGGTCACCGGGATCCGGCCCGGCGGTGAGACCGGCCTGTTCGTGCAGGTCGCACTGCCCGGCAAGGACCCGGGCTGCGTTCGCGAGCCGCGGATCGAGCAGATCGTGGAGTCGAAGACCGACATCCGCGCCGACGTCGTCTACTCGACGCGGCCCGCGGCCGGCGGCTGCCAGGACAAGGTGCCCGCCGAACTGCGGCTGACCACGACCGCGCCGATCGCGGACCGGACCGTGATCCTCAACGCCGACGGCGGCAACGCCTGGCACAAGCTCGGCGCCGGCTGGGGCCACTGCGCCCCGCAGGGCACCTGCGCCCCGCCCGCCGACCACTGCGACCCCGCGTGGATCGGCGCGGCGGTGTCCGCGACGGGCGCCGAAAGCGCCGGCACCACCCGCGCCTGCGACCCGAACTGGCTGGTCCTCGACCTGCTGCTGCACCAGACCGAGCCGCCGTCCCGCAGCGTCTTCCGCTGGAGTGACGCGGGCTGGACGGCGTTCGCGCAGGTCAAGACGGCCGGCTGCGCGGACATCCGGGCGGCCGAGCCGAAGTTCCCGGCCGCGCTCTGCAAGACGCTGCCGGCGCCGGCGTGAGCTAGCGCGGCAGCTTCTTGACGATCTCGGCGCCGACCGTCTTCACGGCGTCGTCGGCTTCCTGCTGCGGGATCGGGGAGTTCGAGAAGAACCCCTTGTCCCAGCCGGAGACCTCGACCGTGAAGACGTTCTTCCCCTTGAGCACGTACAGCTCGGCGCCGCTGAACGCGCTCTTGGTGACCAGCCGGACCAGCGCCGCCTTGTCACCGATGCCGGGCACGTCGGTCGGGGCCACTTCCGGCTTTGTCGGCATGAAGTTCTTCTTCGCCTGCTGCAGGGCGTCTTCGCCGGAGTACTCGACCACCCGGATGTTCATGGTGGCGTCGCGGACGTTCTCGTCGGGCCCCGGTTTGAAGCCGCAGCCGATCTGCTTCAGGCCGGGCAACGACGCCGCGCCGCCCGGGTTGCTGCCGGCGAAGCTGGGGAACCCGGCCTTCTCCAGCGCCTGCGCCGGGATCTGGCACTCGGCCGGCGCCGGTGACGACACCGGGTCCGCGCCGGTGCTCGCGAAGTAGTCGCTCGCGAAGATCCCCAGCGGGATGCCCGCGCCGAGCAGCACGACAACTCCGCCGACGATGCCGAGGATCAGCCCGGTGCGCTTCTTCTTCGGCGGCTGCATCGGCGCGCCGTACCCGGGCGGCGGGTAACCCGGCGGCGGATACCCCTGGTGCTGCGGATGACCCTGCTGCGGCGGGTACCCGGGCTGCTGCTGGTAGCCCGGGTACCCCTGCTGACCGTGGCCGTAAGGCGGTTGCTGCATCGAGCCCTCCCTCTCGAAGCGCGGGTCAGTGACATTCCGGGGCTTCGCCCCGGGGCCGGGGGCTCCGCCACCCGGAGCCCCCGAAAGCGGTCAGTGCGCGAAGTGGCGCGTCCCCGTCAGGTACATCGTGACGCCGGCCTTCTCCGCCGCCGCGATCACCTCGGGGTCGCGGACCGAGCCGCCGGGTTGCACGATAGCCCGCACGCCCGCCTCGACCAGCACTTCCAGGCCGTCCGGGAAGGGGAAGAACGCGTCCGACGCGCCGACCGAGCCCTTGGCCCGGTCCCCTGCGCGCGAGACCGCCAGCCGCGAGGAGTCGACGCGGTTGACCTGGCCCATGCCGACGCCGACGGTCGCGCCGTCCGCGGCGAGCAGGATCGCGTTCGACTTGACCGCGCGCAGCGAGCGCCACGCGAACTCGAGGTCACGCAGGGTCTGCTCGTCGGCCGGGGTGCCGGTGGCCAGCTGCCAGTTGGCCGGGTCGTCGCCGGGAGCGTCGATCGCGTCGACGGTCTGCACGAGCACCCCGCCGGAGATCTGGCGGAACTCGATCGGCGACGGCGCGATCTCGGGGAGCTTCAGCAGCCGGATGTTCTTCTTGCGCTGCAGGATCTCCAGCGCCTCGGCGTCGAAGTCCGGCGCCAGCACGACCTCGGTGAAGACCTCGGCGATCTGCTCGGCGGCCTCGCGGCTGACCGGCCGGTTCGTCGCGATGACACCGCCGTAGGCCGAAACCGGGTCGCACGCGTGCGCCTTGCGGTGCGCCTCGGCGATGTCCGTGCCGACCGCGATGCCGCACGGGTTGGCGTGCTTGATGATCGCGACGGCCGGCTCGGCGAAGTCGAACGCGGCGCGGCGGGCGGCGTCGGTGTCGACGTAGTTGTTGTAGGACATGGCCTTGCCGTGCAGCTGCTCGGCGTGCGCCAGGCCGGCCCGGTGCCCCTGGTACAGCGCGGCCTTCTGGTGCGGGTTCTCGCCGTAGCGCAGCACCTCACCGCGCTCCCAGCTGATGCCGGAGAACTCGGGGAAGCCGGAGTCGACAGCGTCCTCATCGGGGGCGTAGACGTTGGAGAACCACGACGCGACGGCGATGTCGTACGACGCCGTGTGCGCGTACGCCTGCGCGGCGAGGCGCTTGCGGTCGGCGAGGTCGAAGCCGCCGTCGGCGACGCGCTCGAGCACCCAGCCGTAGCGGGCCGGGTCGACGACGACCGCGACACTGCCGTGGTTCTTCGCCGCGCCGCGGACCATCGCCGGGCCGCCGATGTCGATGTTCTCGACGCAGTCCTCGGGGCTCGCGCCGGACGCGACGGTCTGCGTGAACGGGTACAAGTTGACCACGAGCAGGTCGAACGCCGCGATGTCCAGGTTCCGCAGCTGCTCGACGTGGTCCGGGTTGCCCTGGTCGGCCAGCAGGCCGGCGTGCACGCGCGGGTGCAGCGTCTTGACGCGGCCGTCGAGCGACTCGGGGAAGCCCGTGACCTCTTCGACCGGCGTGACCGGGACCCCGGCGTCGGCGATGACCTTCGCCGTGCCGCCGGTGGAGACGATCTCGACGCCGGCCGCGTGCAGGCCGGTCGCGAGGTCCAGGAGGCCCGCCTTGTCCGAGACGCCGATCAGCGCCCGGCGGACCGGGCGCCGGCCCAGGTCAGTGCTCACGAAATGTCACCTTTCGTCCGTCCACGGTGCAGCCACCGCGGCCGAGTCGCTCGATCGTTTCCACCAGCAGCCTGCGTTCGACGGCCTTGATCCGTTCGTGCAGGACGTTCTCGTCGTCGTCGCTTTCCACGACGACCGCCTCCTGGGCGATGATCGGCCCGGTGTCGACCCCGGCGTCCGCGAAGTGCACGGTCGAGCCGGTGACCTTGACCCCGGCCGCGAGCGCGTCGCGGACCGCGTGCATCCCGGGGAACGACGGGAGCAGCGCCGGGTGCGTGTTGACCACCGTGAAGCGGCCGAGGAACTGCGCACCGAGGATCTTCATGAACCCGGCCGAGACGACGAGGTCGGGCTGGTACGCCGCGACGGCCTCGGTCAGCGCCTTGTCCCAGGCGGCGCGGTCGGGGTGGTCGGCGACGCGGACGGTGAACGCGGGGATGCTCAGCCGCTCGGCGCGGGTGAGGGCCTCGATGCCGGTGCGGTCGGCGCCGACGGCGACCACCTTGGCCGGGAAGCCGGGCTTCCCGGCGGCGTCGAGCACCGCCTGCAGGAGGGTGCCGGAGCCCGACGCGAGCACGACGAGCTTCACCGGAGTGGGCAGCTCCAACCGTTGAGACAGAGCGGGCTCCTTGCCGCGGGCGGTGCGCAGCCGGTGCGCACGGCGCTTCACCAGGTCACGACAACCCTAACGGTCGGCCTCGCCCGGCTCGACGTCGCCGCAG
This sequence comes from Amycolatopsis sp. NPDC051758, assembly GCF_044453095.1. Taxonomy (NCBI): domain Bacteria; kingdom Bacillati; phylum Actinomycetota; class Actinomycetes; order Pseudonocardiales; family Pseudonocardiaceae; genus Amycolatopsis; species Amycolatopsis sp. NPDC051758. Next base: position 442,988 of record NZ_JBITCJ010000009.1, read on the forward strand.
GTCTCGGTGCCTCCGGTCACAGCTTCGTCCTCGGGCGGGACGTCTTCGTCGAGGCCGAGTTCGGCGTCGGCCTCGGCTTCGAACTCCGCGTCCTCGTCGGGTTCTTCCTCCGAAGGCTCTTCGTCCTCTTCGGACTCTTCGAGCTCCTCGACGGCTTCGGCCGCTTCTTCGGCGTCGACCTCGTCGGCGTCTTCGAAGGCCTGGTTGTCTTCGAGCGCTTCGGGCGGCGGCGCGGGCGGCTCGTGCTCACCCGCGAAGAACGCGACGAACGAACCTGGGATGACGATCCAGCAGAAGGCGACCACCGAGGCGACCCCGACCGGGACGCTCACCGGGTCGAACGGGCCGTCACCGAGCCGTCCGCCGGCCAGCGTGCCCAGCACGACGCAGCCCAGCGCGACCACCACGCCGGCCACCGCGACCGTGCGGATGCGCTGCGCCGGGTCGGCGTCGACCTTGCGCAGCGTCCAGCCGACCAGCACCCCGGTCGCGGCGGGCAGCATCAGCAGCGCCGGCCACCACGCCGAGTGGTGCTCGGGCAGGCCGCCGAGCAGCGGGATGCCGGGCACCGCGCCGCCGCGGTAGCCGAACATCCCGACGTTCAGGTCGCCGACCGAGAAGCCGGGCCCGGTGACGAACGACAGCGCGGCCGTCACGGCGTTCGGCAGGTACAGCACGGAAAGCAGGAAGAGCCCGAAGCTGCTGCCGAACGCGGGCTCGTACATGTCGGCCACCGTCGACCACGACAGCGCCGTCGCGATGGTGAAGACCGCGGCGCCGCAGGCCACCAGCACCGCGAGAGCCGCCGCACCCGCGCGAACCCCGCGCAGTGCCAGCGGGTCGAGGCGCTCGGCGACGACGACGGGGAGCCCGCACGTGCGGAAGATGCCGACGGCCGAGGCCGGCGCGGCCAGCAGTCCCGGCATGGCGAAGGCGAGCAGCGGGTTCACCGTCACCGGCGAGCCCTGCGCGCAGAGCGCGATGACCAGCCCGAACAGCGCGTGCGCGCCGGTGATCGTGGTGAACACCGGCAGCGCTTGGCGGGGCGACCGGCAGCCGAGGCGCTGGGCGGCGCCGGACGCCGTCCGCGCGGCCAGCGCGACCGCGCCCAGCGTCGGCAGCAGCGGCAGGACGCCGAGCGGGTGCCCGCCGAGGCCGAGCTGCACCTGGTGCGCGGCGAGCCAGCCGGGCCCGGCGGCCAGCAGCACCCCGCCGCCGGAGAAGGCGGTGCGGCCGGCGGTCAGGGTGACCAGGATCAGCACGGTCACGACGGCGTAACCGGTGACCAGCGGGCCGAGGGCGGCGGCGAGCAACACCCGCACCCGCGCCGCCCGGGAGAGTTCGACGTCGGGTTCGAGGTCGCCCACCGGCTCCTCAGGGGAGTCGGTGAGCAGGTCCATGATCCGCACCCTGACATCCGCGCTGGTCCGTCCGGGTGAGCCACGCCGCCGCCGGCCGGCGTGGGGAAGCTAACCCACCCGGACGGGTAACGCCCCCATGCAAAACACCCGCCGTGACACGGAGCGTCACAGCGGGTGTTGCGGAGCGGCTACGTCAGCTCGACTTGCCGAACCCGCCGGGCGGCGTGCCCGGGTTGTCCGACGGCGGCTGCTGGAAGAACGAGCCCTGCTGCGGCGCGTACGTCGTGGCCTGCTGCCCCGGCGGCGGCGTGGTCGACGGCGGGTTCGGCGAGCCGTACTGGCCCTGCGAGAACGGCGCCCCCGACGGCTCTCCCGTCTGGGAAACCGGCCCCGGCCCGTGCCCCGGCTGGCCCGGCTGCCCGAACTGCTGCCCCGGCTGGCCGTACTGCTGCTGGCCCTGCTGACCCTGCTGGCCCTGGCCGTACTGGGCGCCGTACTGCGGCGCGGCGGCCGGCTTCGGCGCCGGCGGCTTGATGACGTCGTGCTCGATCAGCAGCGCGCCGACCGCGACGATCATCTGCAGGATCGCCAGGATCAGGATGACGGTGACGATGCCCGGCGTCGTCTGCAGCGAGACCAGCGTGTCCAGCACGTCGAGCGCGCCGAGCACGCTGAACAGCGCGGCGAACGGCAGCGTCTTCGGGCCCTTCGGCAGCGCGTGCAGCCCGGCGAGCAGGCCGGCGCCGAGCAGGAACGTCGTGCCGAAACCCACGTCACCGCTGTCGGCGAAACCGAGGAAGTACTGCACGACGCCGAAGACCGCGACGACCAGGGCGAGCAGCAGCGGCAGGTTCTGCGGCAGGCCCGCGGCTCCCGACGGCGCCTGGTGCGAGTGTTGCTGCTGCGGGAAGCCGCCGGTGGGCGGCGGTCCGGGGGGCTGCTGGCCGCCACCCTGCTGGGGGTAGCCGGGCCCGCCGCTGGGGAAGGTCATCGGATGCACTCCTGTCGGTTCGACCGGCACTCCGGGGTACGAGGGACACCCGGGGGGAAGACGAGGCGGCTTGTGTGCGCAGAACGCTAGCGCACTCCAAGGCCGCCAGCCCATCAGACGTGTGAATACCTCGGGAGGTTTCGTCGTGAAACGCAAGAGAGCCGGGCACCTGTCTGGCGCCCGGCTCTACCTGCGGTTACTCGCTGTGCTCAGCCGAGGTTGTTGTACAGCTCACGCGCGAGGACGGCGGTCTCGCTCGGGGTCTTGCCGACCTTGACGCCGGCGGCCTCGAGGGCCTCCTTCTTCGCGGCGGCCGTGCCGGAGGAGCCCGACACGATGGCGCCCGCGTGGCCCATGGTCTTGCCCTCGGGCGCGGTGAAGCCCGCGACGTAACCGACGACCGGCTTCGTCACGTTTTCCTTGATGTACGCCGCGGCGCGCTCTTCGGCGTCGCCGCCGATCTCGCCGATCATCACGATGACCTTGGTCTCGGGGTCCGCCTCGAACGCCTCGAGGGCGTCGATGTGCGTGGTGCCGATGATGGGGTCACCGCCGATGCCGACCGCGGTGGAGAAGCCGATGTCCCGCAGCTCGTACATCATCTGGTAGGTCAGCGTGCCGGACTTCGACACCAGGCCGATCTGGCCCGGGCCGGAGATGTCGGCCGGGATGATGCCGGCGTTCGACTTGCCGGGGCTGATCACGCCGGGGCAGTTCGGCCCGATGATCCGGGTCGTGCCGCCCTTCGCGACCGCGTGCGCCCAGAAGTAGGCCGAGTCGTGCACCGGGATGCCCTCGGTGATGACGACGGCCAGCGGGATCTCGGCGTCGATCGCCTCGACGACCGCGTCCTTCGCGAACTTCGGCGGCACGAAGATGACCGACACGTCGGCGCCGGTCTCCTTGATCGCCTCTTCGACCGTGCCGAAGACCTTGAGGTCCTTGCCCTCGATGGTGACGGTCTGGCCGGCCTTGCGGGCGTTGACGCCACCCACGATGTTCGTGCCGGACTTCAGCATCTTGGTCGCGTGCTTCATGCCCTCGGAGCCGGTGAGCCCCTGCACGATGACCTTGCTGTTCTCGTTCAGGAAGATCGACATCTCACGCACCTGCCGCGGCGAGCTCGGCAGCCTTGTCGGCCGCGTTGTCCATTGTGTCCACCACGGTGACCAGCGGGTGGTTCGCGTCGGCCAGGATCTTGCGACCCTCCACGACGTTGTTGCCGTCCAGCCGGACGACCAGCGGCTTGCTGGCCTCGTCGCCCAGGATCTTCAGGGCCTCGACGATGCCGGTCGCCACCGCGTCGCAGGCGGTGATACCGCCGAAGACGTTGACGAAGACGCTCTTCACGTCGGTGTCGTTGAGGATGACGTCCAGCCCGGCCGCCATGACCTCGGCCGACGCGCCGCCGCCGATGTCGAGGAAGTTCGCCGGCTTCACGCCGCCGTGCTTCTCACCCGCGTACGCCACGACGTCCAAAGTGGACATCACGAGGCCCGCGCCGTTGCCGATGATGCCGACCTGGCCGTCGAGCTTGACGTAGTTGAGGTTCTTGGCCTTGGCCTTCGCCTCGAGCGGGTTCTCCGCGTCCTTGTCCACCAGGGCCTCGTGGCCCGGCTGGCGGAAGTCCGCGTTCTCGTCGAGGGTGACCTTGCCGTCGAGGGCGATGATCTTGTCCTGCGGGTCGCGGACCAGCGGGTTGACCTCGACCAGGGTGGCGTCCTCGGAGACGAAGGTCTCCCAGAGCTTCACGACGACGTCGGCGGCCTCGTCGATGATGTCGGCCGGGAAGTTGCCGGTCTTCAGGATCTCGAGCGCCTTCGCCTTGTCAACGCCGGCGATCGAGTCGACCGGGATCTTGGCGAGCGCCTCGGGGCGCTCGACGGCGAGCTGCTCGATCTCCATGCCGCCCTCGGACGACGCCATCGCCAGGAAGGTCCGGTTGGACCGGTCCAGCAGGAAGGAGAAGTAGTACTCGGACGAGATGTCCGAGGCTTCGGCCACCAGCACGCGACGCGTGATGTGGCCCTTGATGTCGAGGCCGAGGATGGCTTCCGCCTTCTCCTTCGCCTCGTCCGGCGTCTGGGCCAGCTTGACGCCGCCCGCCTTACCGCGGCCGCCGACCTTCACCTGCGCCTTGACGACGACCTGGTTACCGATCTGCTCCGCGGCGGCCTTGGCTTCTTCGGGGGTGCTAGCCACCGAGCCCGGCAGAACCGGTACTCCGTGGGCGGCGAAGAGATCCCTCGCCTGGTACTCGTAGAGGTCCACTACTCCAGTCTCCTGACGACACGCCACTGTGGTGGTCCGCGTAAACCCGGACCGCGCTGTCGGACCAGTCGAGGTTAGCGACCTGCGCGAACGGCGGGGACTCCGCACCTGGTGAAGTCGGTCACCGTGCGCGGTCAGGCGGTGCGCCGGCGGTGTGAGACCGCCCACCGGCCAACCATTTCGCGGCTTCTTCGGGGGTGCCGAAGTCGGCTGCCGTGAACACCCGAACGTCGTTCAGTTCGGCTTTCAGGTCGGGTGGCGGCGTCTCGCCGAGCACGCCGACGGCGTCCGGGTCCTCCTGCTCGGCGGTGCGGACGAGCTGCTCGACGGTGTCCAGCGGGCCGGCGTGGACGACCTCCATGCCTTCGTCGCGCAGGACCCGGCCCAGCGCGACGGCGGCGGGATCCGGGCGGGCGAACTCGACGAGGAGCACCCGGAGGCGGTCACGCGGCACGGCGTCCGCCCGCGGCCGACATGCCCGCCGCGACGAGCAGCGCGGCCACCGCGGCGAGCGCTACCCAGAAGCCGGTGGCCGGGCTCGCGCCGCCGAGCGTGCCGCCGACGAGCGGCAGCTCCGCGGCGTGAAGGCCGGCGAGCAGGGCGGCGCCGGTCAGCAGAGCGGCGGCCGGCTTCGGCCGTGAGCGCAGGGCAAGGGCGGCCGCGCCGAGGACGACCACGGCGGCGGTGAGCAGGCCCCACGACGGGGTGTCGAAGTTCGACCAGAGCCCGGGCGCGACGTAACCGGGCGTGGTGAAGACCGGCAGCCCGAACGCGGCGACGGCCAGCACCGCACCGGCGACGATCGGGGTCAGCACACTGCCGGCCGGCCGGGTGCCGTCCCCGGCGTCCTCGCGTTCGACGACCCCGGTCCCGGCGGCGGCGAGCGCGGCTAAGACGGCGAGCACGAGGGCGGCGAACGTCCAGCCGGCGCCGGCGCCGAGGTCGTAGGTGAACGTCGGGGCGGCGCCGGTGCCGCCGAAGCCGGCGAGGTTGCCGGCCTGGGTGGCGGTGAGGGCGGTGTTGAGGACGGCGGTGCCGGCCAGCACGATCCCGGCCCAGCCGAGCCCGAGGACCGGCCGCGCGACGGCGGCGGTCTTCGGCACGAGGGTGCCGAGCGCGAGCACGGCGAGCACCACCGCGGCGGTGAGCAGGAACCACCGGGCGGGGCTTTCGGCGGCCGCGCTGACCGGCGCGGCGGCGCCCGGGTTCAGCGCGGTGACCGCGACCTGCGGCGCAAAGCTGCCGATCACGGCGGCGAGCGCGGTGAGGAGGCCGAGCAGGCCGGTGGTGAGCCGCCACCAGAAGAGGCCGGGCAGCTTGAGGTCGGCTTCGGTCTCCGCGGGTTTTTCGGCGAGCCGCGTGAAGGCGAGGCCGCCGGTGATCGCCGTCGCGACGAGCACGAGGACCGGCCCCCAGGTGACGTGGAGGTCTTCGCGGTAAAGCCCGGCGAGCACGGGCGGCGCGGCGATCCCGAAGGTGGCGGCGGTCAGGCCGAGCAGCGCACCGCGGGCGACGTGTTCGGACGGCGCGGCGAGCGCGAGCGAGGCGGCCAGCGGCAGCGCGGCGGCGAGCAGCAGGTAGCCGCCGAGGGCGGGCCAGGGCCCTTCGAAGGCCGAGCGCGCGAGCAGGAAGCCGTTGTCGGACAGGACGGGAGCGGTCAGGAGACCGACCGAGGCCGTGACGGCGAGCAGCGGCACGAGCAGCCGCCAGCGACGGCGCTCGGGTTCCTCGTCCTGCCGGTTCGCCCGCCAGGCCGCAACGCCGGCGGCCACGGAGAGCACGTCCCCGGCGACGAGCAGCCAGAACCCGGCGCCCACGGCCGAACCGCCGACGAACCGGCCGGGCAGGTAGAGCTCGGGCCGGATGGTGAGCGGGCCGTTGACGGCGAACTGCAGGTCGAGCACCAGCCGGCCGGGCGCCAGGGCGGCGAGGCCGAGCACGATCCCGCCGGCGACCCCGGACTTCCCGGCGGCCGCGGCCCAGATCGCGGCGACGGCGGGAGCGAGCGCGAGGACGGCCAGCCACGGCCAGCTCGCGAAGCCGGGCTCCGCGGCGGGCGAGACGGGGACGAACGCGGCGGCGGTGAGCGCGACGGCGGCCAGGGCGGCGAGCGCCAGGGCTGCGCGGAGCGGGCTTTTGCCGGTGTCCGTGTCGGGCCAGTCGTCTTGGACCGCCGAGGCGTGGGTGGACTGCCGCTTGCCGGTGGAACGGGGGGCCGCGGGGTGCTGCGGGGAGCCGGGGGCGCTCCCGGTGGGGGAATCTGAGCGTGGGGGCATTGCCCGCGACGCTAGCAAGCCCGGGCGGCCGAGGCCCGCCATCCGGGTGCGAGGTCGCCGAGCGGCGGGAGATCGTCGGCGGGCGCGGCCTGCCGCAGGTCGCTGGGACGGGATCGTGGTCGGCGCGCGGCCGACGATGCCGACCGCCGGCGCAGGAGGTGGCGCGCGACTTGGTGACGCCGGTCGTCGAGCGGCGGGAGATCGTCGGCGGGGCTGGCGGCATGGTCGCCGGGCAGGCCGTGACCGATGCGCGGCTGGCGATGCCGAACACCGGCGCAGGAGACGGCGCGCGACTTGGTGACGCCGCTGGCGGCATGGTCGCCGGGCAGGTCGTGACCGATGCGCGGCTGCCGGTGCAAGCCGCTGGCGCCGCAAGCGGCCGGCACGCAACTCCGCATCGGTCGCCGAGGCAGGTCACGGCCGGGTTCGGCTCGGCGGCACCCGTCGCCGAGCGGCATGAAGCATCCGCCGACCGCGATGTCGGCATCGGTCGTACCCGCTCCGCGACTGGCGGGACCAGACACCAGAACGGGCGCCCGTGGCACGGCTGGCGGGCCATCACCGAATCGCGTGAGAGCGCCCTCGCCGCGATTGGCGGTGCCGGAAGCTGGGCAGGTCATCGTTGACGGCACGAGTCGCCGAAGGCCGCGAGCGTCTGCGGGCACGGCCTGGCCAACGGTCGTGATGGGAAGTGGCTGCCGAAGAGTGGCGGGAAGGCGGCCGTGAGGGGCCGAATCGGCCCCAGAAGGCTGCGCGCGAGGTGTCGAAGGTCCTTCAACATCACGTCGCAAACCCTTATTCCGGGCCTTCCGGGCCCGAGACGGCCTCGGTGGTCCTTCACCGGCCCTGCACCCTGTAAGCCAAGTCACACCAAACGCAGTAAACCCCCTCTAACTTTGGGTAATTGTTACTGGTGAGCGCGAGATCGGTGCCACCCGATCGGCCGACGCGCGGGGCAAATCTTGCTTACTGCGGTGCCCCTTCGTTATCGTCCCCCGGTCCCCATTACAGTCAGGTCACGAAGTAGGACACCGAGCAAACCACCCCCGAGGTTGGCTCACCGGGTTCCCCCGCCCGCCGTCCTAGGCCCGGCTCCCCGACGATGGAAGGCCCTGTCTTGGCTTCACACCGCTCCCCCGGCGGCCAAGCTCCTTCCCCGGCATTGAAGGACGCACTGCAAGGTGCGGTCGTTCGTGTCCGGGGTGCGCACCGCATCGCCCCGCCCTCTTCGGCCCTTCGTGGCCGGGTCGTGGTGGCCGCTGTTGCGGCCGGTGCGTTTGCCGCTGCTGCTGCGGGCTCGACCCTCAAGACAGTCACCGACTCCGACGCGGCCGTGACGCCGCTGGCCAACAGCCAGGACGCCAGCGCATCGCTCACCGCGGGAGGTGCGGGCACCGGGGGCGCCCCGGAGCTCCTGCCGACCGGCCGGACCGTCGATGCCTCCGCGGAGGCCGCCAAGCTTTCCGACAGCGCCTCGATCACGCAGGCCCGCGAGCAGCGTGAAGCCGACGCCGCCAAGAAGGCCGCCGAAGAAGCCGCTCGCCCCAAGACCTGCCTGCCGGCCCACGGCACCTTCACCTCGGGCTTCGGCGCCCGGTGGGGCACGAGCCACCTCGGCATCGACATCGCCAACTCGATCGGCACCCCGATCTACGCCGCCTCCGACGGCACCGTGATCGACGCCGGCCCGGCCAGCGGCTTCGGCCTGTGGGTCCGCGTCCAGCTCGACGACGGCACCATCCAGGTCTACGGCCACATGAACAGCTTCTCCGTCAAGGAGGGCCAGAAGGTCAAGTGCGGCCAGCAGATCGCCGAGATCGGCAACCGCGGCCAGAGCACCGGCCCGCACCTGCACTTCGAGGTCTGGCAGGACGGCACGAAGAAGATCGACCCCCGCCCCTGGCTGGCCCAGCGCGGCATCGTCATCTGACCCTGCCGGCCCGACTCCGCCCAGCTGCACCACAACGCCGGTCACGTGATCGGCCGTCGGCACCGGGAACCCGGCCGTAGCGCCGTGTTCCGCCGCCGAGGACCGACGACGCTCCTCGGGCACCGGATCACAACCCGCCGACAGCTCCCCAGGACGCCGCCACCACGCAAGGGCACCCGAGACCACTCTCGACCCCGCCAAGGCCGTCCAAAAGCCCCTCAGCGCCCGGAACCGGCTATCGCTGCCCACCGGGCAGCCGGCGAATGAAGTAAGCCACCGCGACCTGCCACACCGTGCACAGCTCCGCGGACCGGCGCATCGGCAGCCAGCCCCACGGGACGCGGCCCCGTGCGCCCCCCGCGGAGCGGACACGCGCGGCACTCCGGGCTCTGGTCGTCCAGCGGCGTCCCCGGCCGCAGGTGACACAACGCCCGTCCGCGCCGAGCTCGTGCTGCCTGAGCAGCGCTCGCCAGGCGGCGGCCAGCCGGCACGCCTCCGCTCCCGCACGCGAAGGATTTCCTGAAGCCCCCGAAGGCTCCGGACCCCGATCCGGAACCGTGGTCCCCAGGACTCCTCGCAAGTGTTTTTGTACCCCTTCGGCCAACAGGTGAAACAGCACCGCGTCCACACCACACTACCCCCTCGGTCGAACTCGTGTTCGATTACGGGGTCAGTTCTACCGGTGGGGTACGACGATTCCGGCGGCGATCCGGGAGATCGCCGCCGGGTTCACTCGGACGGGTGTTAGAGCTTCACCATCGGGACGCTGCCGATCAGCATCAGCCGGACCTTGCCGGCCGCGCCGAAGTCGATCGTCGCCGTGGCGCGAGGGCCGACGCCGTCGCACGAAATCACCGTGCCCAGGCCGTACTTGTCGTGGCTGACGCGGTCGCCGACGTCCAGCTTCAGCGCCACCGTGTCCTTCCAGCCCTTGCCGAAGGCGCTCACGCCAGGAGACGAAGAAGTCGACGAAGACCGGCTCCCCCAAGTGGTCGCCGCGCGCGGCGTGCCGCGGGAACCGCTGCCGAAGGAACCGAAGCCGCGGTTGGACGGCTCCAGGCGCCGCCAGTCGACGAGGTCCGGCGGCAGCTCGTCGAGGAACCGCGAAGCCGGGTTCATCGACGGCTGGCCCCACGCCGAGCGCGTGATCGCGCGCGAGACGTACAACCGCTTGCGGGCCCGCGTGATCGCGACGTACGCGAGGCGCCGCTCCTCCGCCAGTTCCGTCGGGTCGCCCAAAGCACGCATGTGCGGGAAGACGCCGTCCTCCCAGCCGGTGCAGAACACCACCGGGTACTCCAGGCCCTTCGCGGTGTGCACGGTCATCAGCGTGACCACGCCCGCGCCGCCGTCGCCGTCCTCGCCGCCGTCGGGTGAGGGCACCGAGTCGGCGTCCGCGACCAGCGACACGCGCTCGAGGAACGCCGGCAGCGAACCCGGCGCCGGGACACCTTCGTCCACGACCAGCTCGGCGTTCTCGTCCGCGACGATCTCGGCGGTGATCTCGGTGAACTCCCGGGCCACCGTGATGAGCTCGTCCAGGTTCTCCACGCGCGTGTGGTCCTGGGGGTCCTCGGACTCCTCGAGCTCGACGCGGTAGCCGGTCTTCTCCAGCACGGCTTCGAGGACGTCGTGCACCTCGGCGCCGGCGGTGATCAGGTCGCCGAGCTCGTCGAGCATCCCGACGAACCCGCCGATCGCCTTGACCGAGCGCGGGTTCAGCAGCGGCACCTTGCCTTCGACGGCGTCCCGCAGCGCGGCCGCGAACGAGATCCGCTCACGCTCGGCGTGCGTCGCCACGACGGCTTCCGCGCGGTCGCCGATGCCGCGCTTGGGCACGTTCAGCACGCGCCGCAGGCTGACCGTGTCCTCCGGGTTCGCCAGCACGCGCAGGTAAGCGATCATGTCGCGGACTTCGCGCCGCTCGTAGAACCGCACGCCGCCGACGACCTTGTACGGCAGGCCGAGCCGGATGAAGATCTCTTCGAAGACACGGGACTGGTTGTTGGTGCGGTAGAAGACGGCGACGTCGGAGTAGTCGGCTTCGCCCTTCTCCGCCAGCGCGTCGATCTCGTTCGCGACGAACGCGGCTTCGTCGTGGTCGTTGTCCGAGACGTAGCCGACGATCTTCTCGCCGTCGCCCGAGTCGGTCCACAGCCGCTTCGCGCGGCGGTTGGGGTTCCGCTCGATGACGGCGTTGGCCGCGGACAGGATCGTCTGTGTGGAGCGGTAGTTCTGCTCCAGCAGGATGGTGTGCGCGTTCGGGAAGTCCCGCTCGAATTCCTCGATGTTGCGGATCGTCGCACCGCGGAAGGCGTAGATCGACTGGTCCGCGTCACCGACGACGACCAGCTCGGCCGGCTCGACGCCGGACTCGTTCGGCGCGGTCCCGGCCAGCTCGCGGACCAGCGTGTACTGCGCGTGGTTCGTGTCCTGGTACTCGTCGACCAGCACGTGCCGGAAGCGCCGCCGGTAGTACTCGGCGACGGCCGGGAACGCCTGCAGGAGCGAAACAGTGCGCATGATCAGGTCGTCGAAGTCGAACGCGTTGGCCTGGTTCAGCCGCCGCTGGTACTCGACGTAGACCTCGGCGACGCGGCGCTCGAGGTCGTTGGCCGCGTTGGCCGACGCCTCGTCCGGGTCGACGAGCTCGTTCTTCAGGTTCGAGATGTGGATGGCGAGCGTGCGGGCCGGGTAGCGCTTCGGGTCGATGTCGAGATCCCGCGCCACCAACGTGATCAGCCGCTTGGTGTCGTCCGAGTCGTAGATGGAGAAGCTCGACGACATGTCCAGCGTCTTGGCTTCCCGGCGCAGGATCCGCACGCACATCGAGTGGAACGTGGACACCCACATCGCGTTGGCGCGGCGCCCGACGAGCGCGGCGACGCGGTCGCGCATCTCGGCGGCGGCCTTGTTCGTGAAGGTGATCGCCATGACTTCGCCCGGGTGCACGCGGCGTTGCCCGAGCAGGTAGGCGATCCGGCGGGTCAGCACCCGGGTCTTGCCCGAGCCGGCACCCGCGACCACCAGCAGCGGGCCACCGGCGTGGGTGACGGCTTCGCGCTGGGCGGGGTTGAGGTCCTCGAGCAGATCGGCCTGCCCGCCGGAAGCGGGCTTGCGCGCGGGGGTCTCGGCGGGGAGATCGAAGAGGGTGTCCATCGTCTGTCCACGCTACCCCGGGCAGGTGGGCTACCGCGCCAGGCGTAGCGGGAGATGTCGCCTGGCGCCCGACGCGCCGGGGGCCCGCCGCGCGGAGTATCGACGGACATGGAAGACATCCGCCCCGCCCGCATCCGGGCCGCCGACGCCGATCGCGAACGCGTCGCCACCACCGTCCAGACCGCCGGCTCCGAAGGCCGGCTCACCCTCGACGAGGTCGAAGAGCGCCTCACCCACGTCTACGCCGCGAAGTTCACCGACGAGCTGACCGCCCTCACCGCCGACCTGCCGCGGCCGGCGCCGCCCCGGCCCGGTTTCCCGCTGACGCGGGCGGCGCTGCGGCAGCACCCCGCACTGCGCGTCCACCTCGCCGTGGTGGTCGCGGTGGCGGTGCTGGTGATCGTCCGCTGGGCGGTGCTGGGCGCCGGGTTCTTCTGGCCGGCGTTCCCGATGTTCTGGCTCGCGGTGAGCCTGCTCGTCCACGCGCGGGTGCGTTCATTCCGTGGGAGCGCCCGCACCGCTGTGCCATACTGAGCACATGCGGCACCACGCAGAGCGATTTTTCTACGGGATCCGGACTCCGGCTCCCGTGATCGCGTAGTGCCCGAACCGCCATCACGCCAGCCCCGGAGTCCACGGACCCGGGGCTGTCGCCGTCCCTGGGGCCGGGTCCGGGCTTCGAGGAAGAGGTCCCGATGAACGCGCAGACGACCAACGCCGACGGCCAGCCCGCCGAGGACACCCCCGCGGGTGACGACATCTCCTCGCTCCGCGAGGAGATCGACTGGCTGGACAAGGAGATCCTGCGGCTCGTGAAACGCCGGGTCGAGGTGTCCAAGACGATCGGGGCCGCGCGGATGGCCGCCGGCGGCACGCGCATCGTCTACAACCGCGAGATGGACGTGCTCGCGCGCTACCGCGAACTCGGCCCCGACGGCCGCCAGCTGGCCATGGCGCTGCTGAACCTGGGGCGCGGGCGGCTCGGCCGGTAACGGTTGGCCGAATTCGGGGTCTTCCCCGAGGCACCGGCACCCCGGGGAAGGGCAGACTGGGTCCATGGACTGGCTCGTGAACCTCATCGCCGTCATCGTCGCGCTCGTGAGCGTGCTGGCCGCGCTGGGCCATGTGGGTTATCTGGCGCTGTTGAACAACGCAGCGGGTAAACGTGCCGGCGGTGCTCCGGTCGCGCAGTACGTCCGCAGCCGCTGGGCTGTTGCCGGCGGTACCACCGCGGCGTCGCTGTTCGCCTGGTTGCTCACGGCCGGGGGACCGACGCTGGACATCTTCGCGATCATCGTCGCGGCGGGTAGCGGTGCGGTGGCGGCAAAGGCGCTGCAGTCCACACGTGACCGTTATCGCACCGGCGGCTGACCCCCGCTGAGCTGGGCTGATGGCGCTGCGTGAAATCGCGCAGCGTCACTTTCGCCCGATCGGTCGCGCCCGACCGAGTGAAACCTCTGCAACTTGCAGGTTTGGGGGCGACTTTCTACGCCGGATGCTCCTAGGGTTGAGGCCGTGAGGACCCTTGCGTCTGGGTCGGGCGGAGCCCGGGAGACGCGCGGGGGCACCGGCCCTGCGCGTCCAGTCTCGCATGCGCGTGCATCTGCGCAGGATTCCGAACAGGATTTCGCTCGTGAGGATGGTGCTCCGATCGGGTTGATCCGGCGCCGGACGGCGTCAGGACCGGACAGCCTGGTGGTCGATCCCACATGAGCAACGGCATGGAGTTCCGCGGCGGCGCGCCCGCGCACCCCGGACGGCACCGGCGTGGTGGCGCGGAAAGCTGGACCCCGCCCCTGCCGCAGCACCGCCCGCCGCGGCACCACGCGGCCGGGGCGCCGCCGGTCGACCCGCCCGTCTCCGGCTCGCTCCTGCTCCCCCAGCCGTCTTCGCCGCGGCTGCCGGCCGGCGCCCTGCCCCAGCCTTCGCTGCCCCAGCCGCGCGACCGGCGGCCCGCGCCGCCGCTGTTCCCCGCCGCGCACGGCAGCCTCCCCCTCGACAACGGCCTCGACGACGGCCCCGCCGACGACTTCGACGACGACCTGGACGACGCCGGCCTGGAACCGGGCCCGGCCGAGCCGCCGGGCCCCGAATCCCGCGCCGAGCAGGCCGCCCGGCGCACCCGCGTTTCGCTGGCCACCCCGAAGCCGCGCGGCGCCGACGAGGAGGACGACGACGTCCGCGTTTACGCCATGCCCCCCATCGACGGGCTGGGCGGCTTCACCATCGGCTCGGTGCCGGCGTCGGTGACCCCGCCGAAGACGTGGCGGAAGGCGGCCTGGTTCGCCACCGGCGCGTCCGGCGCCGTGGTCGTCGGCCTGCTGTGCGCGGGCTCGTTCCTGGTCGGGAAACCGCCGATGGACCAGGCCGTCCAGGGTTCGTGGCCCGGTTACCAGGGCGCGCCTGCCGTCATCGACCCGACCGTCGAGCCGCCCCCCTCGGAGGGCGGCGGCGCCGCGGGACCGGACACCTCGGCCCACCCGGAGAACTCCGCCGGGACGACCAGCGACGGCGGCGGCCCGGTCGACAGTGCCGCCCGGCCGCCCGCCGCCGGCCCGGACACGAGCACCGGACCCGGCACCGGCACCACCGGCCCGCAGCCGACCGGCACGACCACGCCGGGCGGCGCGCCGCGGAAGCCGCCGGTCACGCCCGCCCAGCGCGAAACCCCGGCCAAGGCGCCGTGGTGGTACTCCTTCCCGCCGGACGCCCAGACCATGGGGGACAACTCCGAGAAGTTCTTCAACACCGTCACCACCGACCCCGGCACGGCGTCGTCGGTGACCACCGGCGACCTGCACGACCAGGGGCCGCAGGCGCTCTCCGAGCGGTACGCCGGCATCGCGTACTTCGAGGTCAAGAAGGTCAGCATCGACCAGGAGCGCGGCGTCACGGTGAACACCGTCGAGGTCACCCACACGGACGGGACCAAGACGATCGAAGAGCGCACGCTGACCTTCGGGGACGGCGACAAGATCGCTTCTGACGGCCGGTAACCAAGCCTGCACGTGCGGTTCGACCGTTCCGATGCACGTGCGGTGCGCCGAGCGGTTATGCCTGGTCCGGGTGGGTGACATAAGCTGCCGCTCGTCGTATCGCGACGGCATTCCGGCGACAGAGCCTGGTGGTGGCCGCCCGCACAGGGTTACCTGACGACAGCGGATCCGGAACCGGCCACGAGTCGGCCATCCGGACCAACGGGAGCCCGGCCGAACGGCCGAGTGACCGCCCCGGACCCCCAGAGCGAGGACTTTCGTGCTTGATCGGCAGCGCACACGGCGTGAGACACCTCATGCCGTCCGCGTCGAGGACGTCATCCCGGCCGAGATGCTCGACGACGTCGGCGACGCCGACCGCGACTATCTCGAGCAGGTTTTCCGGGACCCGCAGAAGTTCCTGCCGCCGCGGCCGGAGCCGGTCCGCGAGCCGGACCTGGCCGACGACGACGGTGAGCCGGAGAGCCGGTTCGCCCGCCGCGCCAAGCTGGCCGGGCTCGTCGCCGCGGGTGCGCTCGTCGCCGGCGCGGTGGTCGCCGCGCCGATGCTGACCAGCGCGCACCGCGCCGCGTCCGCCGGCGGCCAGTCGACCCCGGCGGGCTTCAGCGGGGCCGCGGAGCTCGGCGGCCTCGCCGTGCCGCAGCACCAGGCCGGTGGCGGCGCGCCGGAGCAGCACGGGACGACCACACCGGGCACGCTGTCCTCCGGTGGCACGCCGTCGGCCGAAGAGCCGTCCGGCGGCAGCACCTCGCCCAAGGCGGAGCCGAGCCCGGCGAACGCGGTCCCGGACGCCGCGGCCGACGCACGCAGCGCGGCCCGCAAGATCCAGGCCGTCAAGGACTTCTACGCCGCGATCGCCCGGAACCCGTCCGGTGCGCTGGCCCAGCTGAGCCCGTCGCTGGCCGACGGCGCCGCCGGTGAGCTGGTCCGCACCTGGAGCTCGATGGACGCCATCGACGTCCAGGAGGCCGACACGCAGATCAAGCCGGACGGCTCGATCCTCGCGGTCGCGACACTGCGCCGGCCGGACGGCGGCCTGGTGCGCGTCACCCAGCTGTTCCGGGTCGCCGACACCGGCGGGCTGATCACCGAAGCCGAGCTCGTCTCGGCCCAGTACATGTAGCCCAGGGCGATCACACCTTCACCCGTGGTTCAAGTGCCCGTACCGGATTCGTGTGCGCAGAGTGAGCGCCTAGCCTTGTCACGCGTCGGTCTCGGAAAAGCCGGCACACAGCCCACGACATGTGCATACGCTCCAGCGAAGCGGCGTGCGCGTGGCCGCGTCACCAGGCACCGATCCTCACGCCCTGGTGAAGTCGGAGCCCAAAGGGAGGTCGCGTGAGCGACGAGGGTCGCCTGGTCGCCGATCGATACCGCATCGTCGGCCGGATCGGCACGGGCGCGATGGGGGCCGTCTGGCAGGCGCACGACGAAGTCCTGGGCCGCACCGTGGCCATCAAGCAGCTCCTGCTCCATTCGCACCTGGACGAGCACGACGCCGAGGACGCCCGGCAGCGGACGATGCGCGAGGGCCGGATCGCGGCCCGGCTGCACCACCCGAACGCGATCTCCGTCTTCGACGTCGTCACCGACGACAACGGGCAGCCGTGCCTGATCATGGAGTACCTCAACTCCACCAGCCTGGCCGCCGTGCTGCAGGAACGCCGCACGCTGCCGCCGACCGAGGTGGCGCGCATCGGCGCCCAGGTCGCCGCGGCGCTGCGCGAGGCGCACGCGGTCGGCATCGTGCACCGCGACATCAAGCCGGGCAACATCCTGCTCGCCGGCAACGGCACCGTGAAGATCACCGACTTCGGCATCTCCCGGGCCAAGGACGACGTCACGGTCACCAAGACCGGGATGATCGCCGGCACCCCCGCCTACCTGGCCCCCGAGGTCGCCATCGGGGGTGATCCCGGTCCGGAGTCCGACGTGTTCTCCCTCGGGTCCACCCTCTACGCGGCCTGCGAAGGCCAGCCGCCGTTCGGGCTGTCCGAGAACACGCTGAGCCTGCTGCACGCGGTCGCGGCCGGGCAGATCATCCCGCCGCGCCAGTCCGGGCCGCTGGCGAGCGTGCTGGCCGTGCTCCTGCACCCGGACACGAACCACCGGCCGACCGCCGAGGAGTGCGAAGAGCTGCTCGCCGCCGTCGCCCGGGGTGAAACGCCGCTCGGCGCCCCCGCGGAAGAGACGATGCTGGCGCCGTCCGCCGGTGTCCTCGGCGCGGCCGCCCTCGCCGACCCGAACGCGACCCAGATGTTCGACGAGGTCCCCGTCGGCCACTCGGGCACGCTGCTCGGTGACGCGGCGCCGACCCAGGCCGTGCCGTACTACGACGAGGACGACTACCCGGAAGGCACCGGCTACCCGGAAGACGACTACGACGGGTACAACCGCTACCCCGACGACGACCGGAACTACCCCGACGGTGTGCCGCCCGGCCTGGCCGCGACCCGCGCCGTCCCGGTGCCGGGGCACGGGCAAGGCCCGTACGCGGACGACGACTACGACGATTACGACGACGAGCCGGCCCCGCCGCCTCCGCCGCGGCGTCCGCAGACCAGCCCGGTCGACGAGGACGACGACGGCCGGCCCGGCGCCTGGAAGCGCCCGGCGATCATCGGCGGTGTTGTGGTGGTGGGCCTGGTCGCGCTGGCCGTCTGGCTGCTGAGCCCGAACAACCCGGAGGCGCCCGCGTCCCCGGTGTCGAGCAACCGGCCGACACCCGCCGCGACGTCGGAGTCGCTGCCGTCGACGACGGAGGAGCCGACCACCACGGCCGAGGTGCCGCCGCCGGTGGAGGAGACCACGTCGTCGTCGAAGCGCACGACGCCGCGGCAGACTCAGCCGGAGCAGACTACGACGCCCAAGACGACGACTCCGAAGACAACGACTCCGACGACAAGTTCCGTGCCTGAGACCACACCTGATCCGCCGACCAGTTCGGCGCAGGGTGGATGACCGAGGATCAGCTTTGAGTTCTGAAGGCACCATCGTCGGCGGCCGGTTCCGGCTGGACCAGCCGATCGGCCGTGGCCGCGCGGGCATCGTGTGGCTGGCGTTCGACACGCGGCTGTTCCGCACCGTCGCGATGAAGCGGATGTACCTGCCCGTCGGCGCCGGTGACCGCGCCGAGCAGGCGCGCGCGGCCGCCATGCAGGAGGGCAAGGACGCGGCGCGGATCGAGCACCCGAGCGCGATCAAGGTGTTCGACGTGCTGCCCGACGGCCAGGACGTCTGGCTGGTGATGGAGTACATCCCGTCGCGCAGCATGGCGACGTTCCTCGCCGAGCACGGCCGGCTCACCCCCGACCAGGCGGCGGCGCTGGGGATCCAGCTCGGGAACGCGCTCGCCGCGATCCACGCGGCCGGGTTCGTGCACCGCACCCTCGAGCCGGGCACCGTGCTGCTGGCCGACGACGGCGGGGTGAAGCTCACCGACATCGGCATCAGCGGCGGCGGGCCCCACGCGGCGTACGTGGCGCCTGAGGTCGCGCGCGGGCTGCCGCCGACGCCGGCCGCCGACGTCTTCTCGCTAGGCGCGACGCTTTACACCTCCGTCGAAGGCGTGCCGCCGTTCGGGGACGACGGGCAGTCGTCCGAGCGGCCGGCGCAGAACGCGGGAGTGCTGACCGCGGCGCTGAGCAAGATGCTGCGCTCGGACCCGACCACCCGGCCGACGATGGCCGACACGGTCCGCTCGCTGAGCGCGATCACCGAAGGCCGCGAGACGGCGTTCATCCCGCCGACCGCGCCCGGGCTGCCGCCCCCGCCCCCGCCGCCCTTCAACCCCGGGCTGGCGCCCGCGGGGCCGCCGATGCCGCCGTCGGGACCGCAGTTCCAGCAGCAGCTGCCGATCGGAGCGCCCGGCTACGGTCCGGCGGAGGCGACCCAGCGGATGCAGCCGGTGCCGCCGCCGGCGCAGTACGCGCCGCCGCCCGCGCCGGGCCCCCAGCCGCCGGCCGACGCGTGGAACCTGCCGGTGTCGAAGAAGACGCTGGTCACCGTGGCCGCGATCCTCGCGGCGGTGCTGGTCGGCATCCTGGTCTCGGAGCTGTTCTTCGTCTAGGCCACCTTGGCGGTCGCCGCGCGCATGGCCTCGAGCAGCGTGCGGACGGCCGGGTGGCCCGCCGCGCGGGACGCGATCGCGGCGTGGATCGCCCGGGCCGGCTCCGGGTTGCGGATCTTGCGGACGACCACGCCGGGGTGCTGCGCGCCGAGCCCGAGCTCCGGGATCAGGCCGACGCCGATGCCGGCGGCGACAAATCCCTGCGCCGTCTGGTAGTCCTCGGACTCGACCACGATGTTCGGCGCGAACCCGGCGGACGCGCAGGCGCTGTCGAGGATGTCGCGGCAGATGCCCGGCAGGCCGTCGACGCCGACCCAGGGCTCCTCGGCGAAGTCCGTCAGGTCGAGCACGCGCTTGCGGGCCAGCGGGTGGGTCTTCGGCAGCACGGCGCGGTACGGGTCGTCGAGCAGGTGCACCAGCTCCACACCCTTCGCGGGCGGGGTCCGGCGCGGGAAGACGGTGATCGCGACGTCGGCGTTGCCCGCTTCGACGTCCATCATCGGGTCGTCGGGTTCGACGAGCTTGAGGTCGAGGCGGACGCCGGGGTGCTCACGCCGGACCGCGGCGATGGCGGGCGGGACCAGTGACGCGCCCGCCGTCGCGAAGTAGCGGATGGCGACCCGGCCGATGCGGCCCTCCTTGAGCTCCGTCAGCGCGGCCTCGGCCTTCGCGAGCTCGGTGCTCAGCGTCTCGGCGTGCTCGGACAGCAGGGCGCCGGCCGGGGTCGCCCGGACCCCGCGGCCGACCCGTTCGAGCAGCGCGGTGCCGGCTTCGCGTTCCAGCGCGGAGAGCTGCTGGCTGATCGCGGACGGCGTGTACCCCAGGTTGCGGGCGGCGGCGGTGATCGACCCGCTGGTGATCACGGCGCGGAGGACCTGCATGCGGCGGACGTCGAGCATGCCCCGATTGTACAGCTGAGCTTAAGGGTTCCTGCAGTTAATTTCGCTTGTCCTTACGTCTTTCCGGGGCGAAGCTGGCCTCGATCATCGAAGGAGGACTGGTGGGCGAGACGAAGACCCTGCTCAGGATTGCCGCGCTGGCGCTGATGTGGGGTTCGAGCTTCTTCTGGATCAAGCTGGGGCTGGGGATGTTCTCGCCGGTGCAGCTGGTCCTGGCACGGCTCGTGCTCGGCGCGGCCATGCTGCTGCTCCTGTGCCGCATCCAGCGGGCGCGGCTCCCGCGTGACCGGCGGCTGTGGGGACACCTGACCGTCGCGGCGTTCTTCCACAACGCGCTGCCGTTCCTGCTGTTCGCGGTCGGCGAGACGACCGTCGACTCGGGGATCACCGGGGTGCTGAACTCGACCACGCCGCTGTGGGTGCTGCTCGCGGCGCCGATGATGGGGACGTCGTCGCGGATGACCGGGACCCGGCTGGCGGGCCTGCTCGTCGGCCTCGGCGGCATCCTGCTGATCTTCGCGCCGTGGCAGGCGTCGGGGCTGCTGAGCTGGGGCGCGCTGGCCTGTCTCGCGGCGGCGGCGAGCTACGGCTTCGCGTTCGTCTACGAGGGCAAGTACCTGTCCGGGACTTCGCTGTCGCCGTATTCGCTTTCGGCCGGGCAGATGCTGGTGGCCAGCGGGTTCCTGGTGCTGGCGCTGCCGGCGGGCGGGTTCACGCCGGTGCACTTCCAGCTCGGGCCGCTGCTGGCGATCCTGGTGCTCGGCATCGGCTCGACCGGCATCGCGTTCGCCCTGAACTACCAGCTGCTGGCGAGCGAAGGCGCGGTCGCGGCTTCGGTCGTCGGGTATCTGCTGCCGGTGGTTTCGGTGCTGCTGGGCGCGGTGTTCCTCGGTGAGCAGCTGAACGCGCGGGTGATCGCGGGCATGGTGGTCGTGCTCGGCGGGGTCGCGCTGACCCGCCTTCAGAAGGCGGCGGTCACCGCGCCCCCTGCACCCCTGGTGGACGAGCGCGTCTAGACGAGACGGCGGTCGGAGGCCCAGCGGGAGAGCTCGTAGCGGTTCGACAGCTGGGTCTTCCGCAGGACGCTCGACACGTGCGTCTCGACCGTCTTCACCGAGATGAACAGCTCCGACGCGATCTCCTTGTAGGCGTACCCGCGCGCCAGGAGCCGCAGGACGTCGCGCTCGCGCGGGGTCAGCAGGTCCAGCTCGGGGTCGTTGATCGGGGCCGAGCCGGGGCGGTCGGCGAACGCGTCCAGCACGAACCCGGCCAGCCGCGGGGAGAACACCGCGTCGCCGTCCGAGACGCGGACGACCGCGCGGACCAGCTCCTTCGACGAGATCGTCTTCGTCACGTAGCCGCGTGCGCCGGCGCGGATGACCGCGATGACGTCCTCGGCCGCGTCGGAGACCGAGAGCGCCAGGAACACGACGTCCGGCAGGTCCGGGCGGACGCGGCGCAGCACCTCGGCGCCGCCGCCGTCGGGCATGTGGACGTCGAGCAGCACGACCTGGGGCTTCGTCCGGGCGATCCCGGCGACCGCCTCGGCGACCGAACCGGCCTCGCCGACCACGCGGACTTCGTCGGTGATCGAGTCGAGCTCGGTGCGGACGCCCGCGCGGAACAGCGCGTGGTCGTCGACGAGGAACACCTTGACCGGTTCCCGCTGGTTCTCCGTCACGACTCTCCCTCGCTAGCCCTGAACCCCGAGCATAGCCCGCTCACGCGGCGCCCTTGCCCGCTTTCACCGGCATGGCGAGCTGCACTTCGGTGCCCTCCCCCGGCGCGGTGCGCACCTTGCACGTGCCGCCGTGCCGGGTCATCCGGCCGCGGATCGAGTCGGCGAGCCCGTGGCGGTCCTCCGGGACGACGTCGGGGTCGAAGCCCTTGCCGCGGTCGCGGACGAACACCGTGACCGACGTCGGCTCGACCTCGGCGAAGACGCTGACCTCTTCGACCCCGGCGTGCTTGGCGGCGTTGACGATCGCCTCGCGGGCGGCCTGGACCAGCGCGACCAGCGCTTCGTCCAGCTCGGCGTCCCCGACGACCACCTGGCCGACCGAGATCGCGAAGGTGTCCTCGACCTCGCCGCACGCCGTCGCGAGCGCTTCGGACAGCTGCCCGGCGGCCTGGGTTTCCTCGGTCTTCTCGACGGGCTTGCCGTACCCGTTGGGGCCGTAGAGCCAGCCGCGCAGCTCGCGTTCCTGGCTGCGGGCCAGCCGCGCGACCTCGCGCGGCTGCTCACTCTGCTTCTGGATCAGCGCCAGCGTCTGCAGCACGGAGTCGTGCAGGTGCGCGGCGATCTCGGCGCGCTCGTCGGTGCGGATGCGGGCCTTGCGCTCGTCGGAGAGGTCCCGGACCAGCCGCAGCCAGAACGGGACGGTCAGCACGGCGACCCCGATGAGGGTCGCGATGACGGCGATCAGCGCGAACTGGACCTGGTCGAGACTGCCGCTGCGGAGCACGACGACGCCGACACCGGCGATCACCAGCGCGACACCGGCGACGATCCGGATCGCCGCCGACCAGCCGCCACCCCCGAGGAACGCGCCCGCGAAGCCGTCCTTCGCGCCGACCTTCCAGCGGCGGCGCTGCGACTCGTCGGCCTCCCGCCAGACGACGGCGGCACCGATCATGGCGATCGCGAGCGGCACGGCGACCCAGCCGCTGATGAACCCGGTGAGCGTCCCGCTGGCGACGGCGAGGCCGACCCCCAGCGCGATCAGGCCGAACGCCTGCTGGCGCTCCTTCGGCGTCGGCGCTTCCGCGGGCTCTTCGGACTGCTGCTGGACGAACACCCAGAGGAGGCCGTAGGCGAGCAGGCCGGCGCCGTTGAGCGCGGCCAGCAGCGCGAAGGCCGTCCGCACCCAGACGACCGGCACACCGAGGTGGTCGGCGAGACCACCGGCAACACCGGCGATCGCCCGGCCGGACCGGCGCCGGAACATCTTGGGCGCGGCCTGGTCGGCCGGTACCACCTGCTGTTCGGTGGTGACGTGGTCGAGGGAGTCCTGCACGCCGTCCATGGTCACACGCAGGGGCGCGGGGTTCCATCGGGGAAACCCCTGATCCAGTGGACGAGTGGCCGCGGCACCCGCCTCCGGGAAACCTCAGGGACCATCCCGGATGTCCCGGCGACGGCCGTCCCGCATGATTTTCGGTATGAGTGGTGCGAGTGAGACACGGGCACCGAAGCCGGGTGCCCTGAACGGCTTCGAGGAGACCGTCAAGGACTTCTGGGCCAGCCGGCCGCGGCGGCCGCACGCCGGGCGGAAGGTCGCCGGGGTGGCCGCGGGGATCGGCCACCGGTACGGCATCGACCCCGTCGTGGTGCGGATCGCGCTGGTGGTCACGACCATCTTCGGCGGCTTCGGCCTGACCTTCTACCTGCTCGCCTGGCTGTTCCTGCCGGGTGAGAGCGACGACGTGTCCGGCTTCGAGGGCCTCGTCGGGCGCGGCCGGTCGTCGGTTTCGCCGGCGTTCGCCGTGGTGCTCGCGGTCCTCACCGTGGTCAGCGCCGGGGGGACGTTCAGCGCCACCTGGTTCGACGGCGGCGGGCTGATCGGCTTCGCGCTCATCGCCACCGCCCTCTACCTGCTGCACCGCAACCGCGGCCACCTGAACCGGCCCGCGCCGGTCGTCACGAGGTCGCGGTCCGGCGCTTCCACCGGGAACGGAGCCTTCACCATGACCGACACCGCGACCGCCGAGGCGAAGTCGCCGGCGCAGGGCTGGGACCCCCTCGCCGCCGACCCGGCCGGCTGGGACCTGCCCGAGGCGCCCTCGGCGCACGAGCCGCCGCCCACCACGCGGCCCGCCTACGGGCCGCCGCAGCACCACGGCCGGCGTCCCCGGTCGAAGGTGGGCTCGGTGACCTTCGCGCTCGCCGTGCTGACCGCCGGCGGCGGCGTGCTGGCGAACCTCAACGGCGCCGAGTGGTTCTCCGCGCAGCACATCATCGGCCTGGTCCTCGGCGTGGTCGGGATCGGGCTGGTCACCGGCGCGTTCGTCCGGGGCGGGCGCGGCCTGATCGGGCTCGCGGTGCCGCTGGCGATCGCCGGGATGATCCTGACGACCGTGCCGTTCCAGAACTTCGACGTCCGCGGCGGCGTCGGCGACCTCAACGAGACCCCCCGCGCGGTGACCGACCTGAAGCCGCTCTACCAGCACGCGGCAGGTGACATCGACCTCGACCTGACCAAGCTGCCGGCCGGGTTGCCGATCACCACCAACGTGGTCAACGGCGCCGGCGACACCACGATCACCGTCCCGGAGACGGCGGACGTGACCTACGACTGCCACACCGGCGCCGGCTCGGCCGAGTGCTTCGACCGCTCGACCGACGGCATCAGCCAGGAAGCGCTGACCGGGACCGACTACGGCACCGACGGCGTCGGCGGCCAGAAGATCACCCTGCACGTCTCGAACAGTGTGGGCAACGTGGAGGTGCGGCGTGACTGACCAGAACCCTTACGCCTACGACAACCCGGCCGACAGCCCGCCCGCCAAGCGCGGCGGTGTGGACGTCTTCACCCTGATCGTCGGGGTCGCGACGCTGCTGATCTCCGCCTACGTCCTCTCGGACGGCGCGAGCTGGCTGCCGCACATCGACTTCCGCTGGGTGGTCGCCGGCGGCGCGGTGTTCGTGGGGCTGATGCTCCTGGGCGCGTCGTTCGGCAAACGCCGGCGATAACCCGGCAACCACCACTCACTCTCGAGGCCCTGGATCCCACGCCAGGGCCTCGAGTCCTGTCTAAGGACTTACTCCCACTCGATGGTGCCCGGCGGCTTGGACGTGACGTCCAGGACCACTCGGTTGACCTCCGCCACCTCGTTGGTGATGCGGGTCGAGATCCGCTCCAGGACCTCGTACGGCAGGCGTGTCCAGTCCGCGGTCATCGCGTCCTCGGACGACACCGGCCGCAAGACGATCGGGTGGCCGTACGTGCGGCCGTCACCCTGGACGCCGACACTGCGGACGTCCGCCAGCAGCACCACCGGGCACTGCCAGATGCTGCGGTCCAGCCCGGCCGCCGTCAGCTCCTCGCGGGCGATCAGGTCGGCCGCGCGCAGAGTTTCGAGGCGCTCGGCGTCGACCGCGCCGATGATGCGGATGCCCAGGCCGGGGCCGGGGAACGGCTGGCGCTGCACGATCGTCTCGGGCAGGCCCAGCTCGGTGCCGACCTTCCGGACCTCGTCCTTGAACAGCAGCCGCAGCGGCTCGACCAGCTCGAACTGCAGGTCGTCCGGTAGGCCGCCGACGTTGTGGTGGCTCTTGATGTTGGCCGCGCCCTCGCCGCCGCCGGACTCGACGACGTCCGGGTACAGCGTGCCCTGGACGAGGAAGCGGTAGTCACCCTCGGCCTTGAGGTCACGCTCGGCCTGCTCGAAGACGCGGATGAACTCGCGGCCGATGATCTTGCGCTTCTGCTCCGGGTCGG
Organism: Amycolatopsis sp. NPDC051758; assembly: GCF_044453095.1. Taxonomy (NCBI): domain Bacteria; kingdom Bacillati; phylum Actinomycetota; class Actinomycetes; order Pseudonocardiales; family Pseudonocardiaceae; genus Amycolatopsis; species Amycolatopsis sp. NPDC051758. The sequence continues at coordinate 468,381 of NZ_JBITCJ010000009.1, forward strand.
TGACGCCGGCGAGCGCGTCGAGGAACCTGTCCCGCGCGTCGACGGTGACCAGGTTGACGCCGGTGGCGGCGACGAAGTCGCGCTCGACCTGGGTGCGCTCCCCCGCCCGCAGCAGGCCGTGGTCGACGAACACACAGGTCAGCCTGTCCCCGATGGCGCGCTGCACCAGCGCGGCCGCGACGGCGGAGTCGACACCGCCGGAGAGGCCGCAGATCGCGCGGCCGTCACCGACCTGCTCGGTGATCCGCTTGACCTGCTCTTCGACGATCGACGACGTCGTCCACTGCGGCTTGATGCCGGCGATGTCGTGCAGGAAGCGGCGCAGCACCTCCTGGCCGTGCGGCGAGTGCGCGACCTCGGGGTGGTACTGGACGCCGGCGAAGCGCCGCTCGACGTCTTCGAAGCCGGCAACCTCGGCGCCGTCGGAGGAGGCCGTGACGACCGAGCCCTCCGGGGCCTTGGTGACGCTGTCGTTGTGGCTCATCCAGGCGGGCTGGTGCGCGGGCAGGCCGGCGTGCAGCACCCCGCCGTCACCGGTCACGCGGACCTCGGTGCGGCCGAACTCGCGGACACCGGTCGGCTCGACCACACCGCCGAGCGCGCTGGCGAGCAGCTGGTGGCCGTAGCAGATGCCGAAGATCGGCACGCCCGCTTCGGTGAGCTTCGGGTCCATGCTCGGGGCGCCTTCGGCGTACACGCTCGAGGGGCCGCCGGAGAGGATGATCGCCGCGGGGTTCTTCGCGAGCATCTCCTCGACGGACGCGCTGTGCGGCACGACCTCCGAGTAGATCTGTGCCTCGCGGACGCGCCGGGCGATCAGCTGCGCGTACTGCGCCCCGAAGTCCACGACGAGAACCGGACCGGTGGGACTGGGCACCTGGGAACCTCCTGGCGAGCGGTGGGATTCCCCACCATCGTCCCAGGTGGGCCGGGTCACCCGGGCCCCGGCCCCGGCTGCGATTCAGGACCGCGGTTGTCCGCGAGGGGTTCTACGGTCCGGGGCATGGCTGTGAACTGGACGAAGGAACTGACCGACCAGCTCGACTTCCACTGGAACGTGCACACACGCCCGAAGCTCGAGGGGCTCACCGACGACGAGTACCGGTGGGAGCCGGTCGCGGGCTGCTGGACCGTGCGGCCCAGGAAGTCGGACGACGAACCCGGCACGGGCCCGTTCACCATCGACTTCGCCTTCCCGGAGCCGACCCCGCCGCCGGTCACGACGATCGCGTGGCGGCTCAACCACGTCCTGGTCGGCGTCCTGGGCATGCGGAGCGCGTCGCACTTCGGTGGCCCGGCGATGACCTACGACGATTACCCGTACCCGGGGACGGCCGCCGAAGCGCTGGGCTTGCTCGACGAGTACTACGCGCGGTGGATCGCCGGGGTGCGGTCGCTCGACGCGGACGGTTTGGCGCGGGCGTGCGGGCCGGCGGAAGGGCCGTACGCCAAGGAGTCGATGGCGACGCTGGTGCTGCACATCAACCGGGAGATGATCCACCACTGCGCCGAGATCCTCGTGCTGCGCGATCTTTACCGGAGCCGGTGACCGAAGATCCTTGTAACACCGAGTCATCGTCGGTCCGACTCAACGGGTATGGAGGGCGGCTCCGACCGGGAGCCCGCCGCCGCCGAGGGGGACCCGCGCATGCTCTACCGACTCCGCCCGCCAGGCCGCCTGACCTGGTGCGACGTGCCCGGATACGCGGTCTGCCACCGCGACGACCAGCCGCCGCCCGACTGGGAACGGCTGTCCTGGCTGCCCGCCGAAGCGCGTGCGTTCAGCAACGACCTCCTGCGGATCGCCGTGCGTTACGGCGCGCAGTCGGGCGGCGGGATCGTCCTCGACGCCCGGCACACCGAGGACCTGGGCCGGGCCGACGAGCTGCGGTGCGACCGGATCGCCGCCGCCCAGGCCCAGGCGGAGCTGCGCGGGCAGCCGGTGGGGGTGCCCGGCCCGGCCGCCCGGCCGGCGGACCAGGAGTGGGAACGCGCCGAGGAAGCGGCTCGCGAGGCCGAAGCGGATCTCGCCGAGCTCCTCGCGGTGCCCGTGCAGCCGCACCTGGTCGAGCACTGGCGGCGGCTCGGCGGGCGTTACCCGGACTGAGCGGCGGACGGGCGCGGCGGGAGCAGCAGGAAGCCGAGCGCCATACCCAACAGGCACGGCAGGCCGTGGTTGTCGTGGAAGACCGTGTCGACCACGGCCAGCACCGGCACCGCGAACGCCATGACCCGGAACTGCGCCGGCAGCACAACGCCGTAGCGGCGCGAAGCCACGATGACCACCGTCGCCAGCCCGCCGATCAGGCCGGTGACGCACATCGAGTTGCCCGCGCCCACCGGGTTGAGCCAGACGTAGCTCATGAACTGCCCGAAGAGCCCGCAGCCGAAGTAGAGCAACAGCCACTTCGCGCGACCGAAGACCTGCTCGGCGAGCGTGCCGAACACCGCCAGCCAGAGCAGGTTCGAGACCAGGCCGAACGCCCAGGCGTCCTGGAAGAACATGCCCGTCACCAGGCGGTACCACTCGCCGTCGGTGATGCGCGCGGCGTCGCGGACGACCGCGTCGTACAGCGGCCGGTGGGCCAGCTGCGCGATGCCGCACGCCAGTGTCACCACGAAGACCGTGACGGTGACCAGCGGCAGCCGCTGGCCGGTGGCGAGTGCCCCGAACGGGTTGCGGGCTGCGGCGCGAGTGCTCATGACCGAAAATCTAGGCGCGACGGTGCCGTCGCACCCCCGACGTTTGTCACGATCCACCACGGGAAGGCCCTGCCATGCGAGCGACAGTCATCTACGGCGCCGGCGACGTGCGGGTGGAGACCGTCCCCGACCCGAAGCTGGTGGAGCCGACCGACGTCATCCTGCGCGTGACGCGGTCCTGCATCTGCGGCAGCGACCTCTGGCCGTACGCCGACATGAAGCCCAGCGAGCACGGCCGCCGGATCGGGCACGAGTTCCTCGGGATCGTCGAGGAGACCGGCGCCGACGTCACGACCGTCAAGAAGGGTGACCTCGCCGTCGCGCCGTTCGTCTGGTCCGACAACACTTGCGAGTTCTGCCGCGAGGGCCTCCAGACGTCCTGCCTGCACGGCGGCGGCTGGGGCGCGAAGGGCGTGGACGGCGGTCAGGGCGAGGCCGTGCGCGTGCCGCAGGCCGACGGCACCCTGGTCAAGCTGCCCCACACCGAGGACGACGCCCTGCTCGCGTCGATGCTCACGCTGTCGGACGTCTTCTCCACCGGCCACCACGCCGCGGTGAAAGCCCGGGTGAGCGAGGGCCAGAACGTCACCGTGATCGGCGACGGCGCCGTCGGCCTTTCCGCCGTCCTCGCGGCGAAGCGGCTCGGCGCCGACCGGATCGTCCTGATGGGACGCCACCAGGTCCGCACCGACCTCGGCCGCGAGTTCGGCGCGACCGACGTCGTCGCCGAGCGTGGCGAAGAGGGCATCGAGAAGGTGCGTGACCTGACCGGCGGCCACGGGACGCACGCCGTCCTCGAGTGCGTCGGCACGAAGGGCGCCTTCGAGATGGGCCTCGGGGTCGTGCGCCCGGGCGGCGCGGTCAGCCGGGTCGGCCTGCCGCAGTACGAAGACGCGCCCGTCGGCGTGTCGGTGTTCCGCCGCAACGTCACCGTCACCGGCGGGGTCGCCCCGGCGCGGCACTACATCCCCGAGCTGCTGCCGGACGTCCTCGACGGCAAGTACCGGCCCGGTCGGGTCTTCGACCGCACGATCGACGTCGACGGCGTGCCGGACGGCTACCGCGCGATGGCCGGCCGCGAGGCGCTGAAGGTGCTCATCAAGCCGTGACCCGTCCGGGTGGGGGTCCCACGGCGAGCCACCCACCCGGATTACGTTGGTACACATGGACATGATCACCCCCGAGCCGCGCCCCGCCTGGATCGCCGGCCGCCCGGAGCAGGGCGCCACCACCCTCGTCGTGCACCACCCGTACGACGGCAGCGAGGTCGCCACGGTCGCCGTGCCCGGGCCGGAGCAGGTCGAACGCGCGGTCACCGCCGCGGTGTCGGTCGCGAAGGAGCTGCGCGGCACCCCCTCGCACGTCCGCGCCGGCGCGCTCGAGCACGTCTCCCGGGTGCTCGCCGCGCGCGCCGACGAGATCGCCGAGGTGATCACGGCGGAGAACGGCAAGCCGCTCAAGTGGTCCGAGGCCGAGGTCAACCGCGCGGTTTCGGTGTTCCGCATCGCCGCCGAGGAGGCCCGCCGCTTCAGCGGCGACGTCCAGCGCCTGGACACCGACCCGGCGGGCGAGGCGCGGCTGGCGCTGACCCGCCGCGTGCCGCGCGGGCCGGTGCTCGGCATCGCGCCGTTCAACTTCCCGCTCAACCTGGTGGCGCACAAGGTCGCGCCAGCACTGGCGATCGGTGCGCCGATCATCGTCAAGCCGGCGCCGCGAACGCCGTTGTCCGCGCTGATCCTCGGCGAGATCCTGGCCGAGACCGACCTGCCCGAAGGCGCGTTTTCCGTGCTGCCGCTGGGGAACGAACAGACGCAGGCGCTGGTCGCCGACCCGCGGCTGCCGGTGGTGTCGTTCACCGGGTCCGGCCCGGTCGGCTGGTCGCTGAAGGATGCGGCACCGCGCAAGCACGTCGTGCTGGAGCTCGGCGGCAACGCGGCGGCGGTCGTGCTGCGCGACTGGCCGGACCCCGAAGGCGCCGCGCACCGCATCGCGACCTTCGGCAACTACCAGGCCGGACAGTCCTGCATCGCCGTCCAGCGGGTGATCGTGGACGCCGCCGTCGCCGGCGAGTTCGTCCCCGAGCTGCTGGAAGCCGTGCAGTCGCAGCGGACCGGCGACCCGTACGACCGCAACACCGACGTCGGCCCGGTTGTCGACGAGGCCGCCGCCGAGCGGATCGTCAAGTGGGTCGACGAGGCCGTCGAGGCGGGCGCGAAGCTGCTCACCGGCGGCACGCGGGACGGCGCGACCGTCGCCCCGACTCTGCTCACCCACGTCCCGCCGGACACGAAGGCCTGGTCCGAGGAGATTTTCGGGCCGGTGCTCGCGGTGTCCGTTGTGGACGGTGTCGACGAGGCCTTCCGCTCGGTCAACGAATCCGCGTACGGCCTGCAGGCCGGCGTCTTCACCACCGACGTCCAGCTGGCGTTCCACGCGTCGGCGGAGCTGGAGGTCGGCGGCGTGATCATCGGCGACGTGCCGTCGTACCGCGCGGACCAGATGCCCTACGGCGGCGTCAAGGGCTCCGGCGTCGGCCGCGAAGGGGTGCTCGCGGCGATGCACGACCTGACCGAGGAACGCGTCACGGTCTTCACGGGCATCGACCTTTAAGCGACGACGCTCTGCCCGAACCGGAAGACGTTAAAGGGGTCGTACTTCTTCGCGACGTCCTGCAGGCGCTTGGCGTTGTCGCCGTAGTAGGCGGCCTTCCAGTCGGGCAGGCCCGGGTCGATGTAGTTGACGTACCCGCCGCCCGCGCCGGCCGCGGCGAGCCCGGCGACCACTTCGGCGACCGACTTGGCCGCCTTGGCCCGGGTCTTCGCCGTCGCCTGGGTGTAGACCTGCACGCTCGCCAGCGCGTCGCGGTGCCAGAACGCCGTCGCGTTCTTCGCCGGTTCGGCGACCTTCCCGCCGAGGCCGTCGATGAGCAGGTCCGTGCCGGCGCGGCCCTCGGCCAGCGCGACGATCTTCCCCGCGTCGACCGGGGTCGTGATGATCCGCGACGACCCGAGGAACGTCTGGCGGGCCGAGCTGCCCTCGAAGAACTTCATGGCGCCGAGGAAGTCCAGGCTCTTCACGGTCCGCTGGGTCGGCCGCGCGCCGGCGTTCGTGGTCAGGTTGTTCAGCAAGGTGTTCAACGCGGGCGCGTTGCCGACGTAACAGCCGCTGACCCGGCACTGCACCGGCGAACCGCCCGACAGCACCAGGTTCGCCCAGAGCTCCGGCGGCATCGCGGCGATCCACTGCTGCCACGCGTTGAGCACGTTGGCCGCGGAGCCGGCCGGGAAGTGCAGCGAGAACACCGTCAGGTTCGGCGCCGGATCGGTGTCGAAGGTGAACTCGGTGACGATGCCGAAGTTGCCGCCGCCCCCGCCGCGCAGGGCCCAGAACAGGTCGGGTTCGGACGTCGCGGACGCGGTGAGCAGCTTGCCGTCGGCCGTGACGACCCGCGCGGAACTGAGGTGGTCGCAGGTCAGGCCGTACTTGCGGGCGAGCACGCCGATCCCGCCGCCGAGGGTCAGCCCGGCGATCCCGACCGTCGGGCACGACCCGGCGGGCAGCGCGCGCCCGGCCGCCCCGAGCGCGGCGTAGACGTCCGCAAGCTTGGCGCCGGCGCCGATCACGGCCTGGGTGCCCTGGATCTCCACTTTCTTCAGCGCGGACAGGTCGACGACCAGCCCGCCCTCGGGCGCCGAGTAGCCGGCGTAGCTGTGGCCGCCGCTGCGCGCGGCGAGGGTCAGGCGCCCGGCGGTGGCCTGGACGCAGGCCTGCACGTCCTGGGGCGTCGACGCCGTCGCCACGGCGACCGGGTTCCTGCCGTCGAAGAGCGGGTTGAACCCGCGCTTGGCCGCGTCGTACTCGTCGTCGCCCGGGCGCAGCAGGCCGCCGGCCAGCTTCGTGCGCAGGTCGTCCCAGTTCGGCGGCCCGGTGGGCGGCCGGGAGATGGGCGCCGCGGACGTCTCCGGGACCGAAGCCTCGCTCGAGGCGGCGGGCGCCGCAGGGCCGTCCGGCCCGCACGCGGCGACGACGGCACCGGCCGCCGAAACCCCCGCGAGCCGCAGGAACGCCCGTCTGCCCAGGTCCATGCCGTCGTGGACGTGCGGCCGTCCGGTGGGTTGCCCGGTCATCGGGCCGGCCTGCTCACGTTGTCCACATCGGACTCCTCGCTGCCGGGGACGCCCAGTCTAGGTCCGCGGGCCGCCGGCAACACCTCGACGGGCCCACGATCTACACGGCGGCGGGCGGCGTGGCGTTCAGGACCAGGCGGGGATCCGCGGGACGTCACCGTCGAGCGCGGAGCCGTCGGACCGGCCGCTGAGCCAGGCCAGCAGCGCACCGCAGGAGCCACTGACCGTTTCGCCCGGTGCGGCGCCCATTGTCCATTCGAAACCGTCGCCGACCAGCCGCAGCGCCGGAAGGTGCGCGCTCCGGGAGGTGATCGCGTGCTGGACGATGTCCTCGGTGAGCGGGCCGAGCAGGCCGAGCGCCCGGTCGAGGTCGTAACCGCGGTCGAGGTCGGCGAGGTGGATGGTCAGCTCGGACAGCCGCATCCGCGCCACGACGGCCCCGGTGACCAGCGCACCCTGCCGGTTGCGAGCCTCCCGCGCCCAGGCTTCGTCCGGCATCCCGGCGGCGTACTTCTCGAAGCGAGTGGCCGACGAGACGAAGTCCGCGAGGAGGTCGGCGGCCCCGTGCTGAGCGGACGCCTCGATGTCGGCGTCACGCGCCTCGGGGCTGGGGTACATCGGCGTCTCAACACCGGTGTTCGCCCAGGTCAGCAGGTTGCGCAGGCCATCGGCGTTGCGGGCGATGTGGGCCAGGACGTGCGCCCGCGTCCACCCGGGCAACGCACTGGGCGCGCGCAGTTCGGGTTCCCCGAGGCCCCCGATGGCCCGGGCCCATTCGTCGTCGAGCTTCCGTACCCCGTCGAGCAGCGCGTGTGCCTTCTCGGATGCCGTCACGGCCCCGAGTCTAGGAGGTCCGCCCTCACGGCAGGAACGACTCGCGTACCGCTCCGGATGACACGCGTGCCCAGCCGGACGACACGCGTACCCCGGGGGACGACACGACGGGACCGGGGTCAGGGTGCCGTGTCGTCCGCCCAGGTACGCGTGTCGTCCATCCGAGTACGCGTGTCGTCCGTCGCGGCACGGGCGACGGTCAGGAGGACCGGCGCAGGGCCGCCGGGGCGTCCGCCGGGACCGCTGGGTTCTTCGGTGCGATCGGCTCGAGCCGCGCATACGACGCGTCCTGCGCCGGCCGTAGGTCGGCCTCGCCCTTGTTCGGCCAGAGTGAGAACGCCCGCTCCGCCTGGGCCGTGATCGTCAGCGACGGGTTCACACCCAGGTTCGCCGTGATCGCCGCGCCGTCCACCACCGACAGGCCCGGGTAACCGAACACCCGGTGGTACGGGTCGATCACGCCTTCGTCGGCGGAAGCGCCGATCGGGACGCCGCCGATGAAGTGGGCCGTCAGCGGGATGTCGAAGATCTCGCCCCACGTGCCGCCCGCGATGCCGCCGATGCGGTCGGCCGTGCGCTCGTTGGCTTCGTGGCCGGCCGGGATGAAGCTCGGGTTCGGCTCGCCGTGGCCCTGCTTCGACGTGTACTTGCGCCGGCCGAACAGGCCGCGCTTCGTGTACGTCGTGATCGAATTGTCGAGGCTCTGCATCACCAGCAGGATCACCGTGCGCTCGCTCCAGCGGTAGCCGTTGAGCAGCTTCGCCGTCTGGACCGGGTGCTTGACCATGAAGCTGACGGCCTGCCGCCAGCGCGGCACCGGCGAAGCGCCGTCCGTCGCGATGGTCTGCAGCAGGCTCATCGCGTTGCTGCCCTTGCCGTAGCGAACCGGCTCGATGTGGGTGTTCTCGTCCGGGTGGATCGACGACGTGATCGCGACGCCGCGGCTGAAGTTGCGGCTCTCGTCGACGTCGGTGCGGGCCGCGCCGATGATCGCCTCGGAGTTCGTCCGGGTCAGCTCGCCCAGGCGCCGCGAAAGCGCGGGCAGCGTGCCCGTGTCCTTCATCTTGTGCAGCAGGTTCTGCGTGCCCCAGGTGCCGGCGGCGAAGACGACCTTCTCGGCCGTGATCGTGGTCCGGAACCGGCGAGACGTCGTCCCGGTCTTCTTCAGGTCGACCTCGTAACCGCCGTCGACCGGCCGCACGGACGTCACCGTGGTCAGCGGGATGACCTTCGCGCCGTCCTGCTCCGCGAGGTAGAGGTAGTTCTTGACCAGCGTGTTCTTCGCGCCGACGCGGCAGCCGGTCATGCAGGCGCCGCACTCGGTGCAGCCGACGCGCTCGGGGCCGGCGCCGCCGAAGTACGGGTCGGCCGCCTTCGCGCCGGGCTTGCCGAAGTAGACGCCGACGGGGGTCGGGTGGAAGGACTCGGCGACGCCCATGTCCTTCGCGACGTCACGCATCACGACGTCGGACGGGGTGACGCTCGGGTTCGTGACCACGCCGAGCATGCGGCTGGCCTGGTCGTAGTGCGGCGCGAGCTCGGACTCCCAGTCGGTGATGTGCGACCACTGCTGATCCGCGTAGAACGGCTTCAGCGGCCGGTACAGCGTGTTCGCGTAGACGAGCGACCCGCCGCCGACGCCGGCGCCCGCGAGCACCATGACGTCGTTGAGCATGTGGATGCGCTGGATGCCGTAGCAGCCGACCTGCGGTGCCCAGAGGTACCGCTTGAGGTCCCACGACGTCTTCGCGAACTCGTCGTCGGCGAACCTTCGGCCCGCTTCGACGACGGCTACCCGGTACCCCTTCTCCGTGAGCCGCAGCGCCGCGACGCTGCCGCCGAACCCCGACCCCACCACGACGACGTCGTAGTCGGGGCCACCTGCGCTGGTGGTGGTGTTACTGGCAGTCACACCTTGAGCGTAACCCGGGGTACGCGTCCTGACCAGAGGTAAGTTACTGACCAGTCACCCGTTCTGGCGCATCCAACAAGACGTTTGTGGGTAATTATCAAAGTGCTCGATGTCCACGTCGGCGAGATCCGCCGGCGGGACACGATTTTCCGGGAGGGACCACGATGATCCCCCAGCAGCTCACCGGTTGGCGCAAGTCGAGCCACAGCCACTTCGAGGAGAACGCCTGCGTGGAGATCGGTTCCGCGCCGGGCGCCGTCGGGGTGCGGGACACCAAACAGCCGGTGCCCCGCCCGATCCTCGTCTACTCCGAAGAGGCCTTCAGCGCGTTCCTCGCGCAGCTCACCGACGGACGGTGAGCCCCACCCGCTGGAACTCCTTGAGGTCCGAGTAACCCGTTTTCGCCATTGCCCGGCGAAGCGCCCCGAAGAGGTTCACCACGCCTTCCGCGTCGGACGACGGCCCGAACAGCAGGGTCTTCAGGTCGACGGCGTAGTCCGGCCCGGCTGCCACGCGCGAGCGCGGCAGTGACGGGTGCGCGGCCGCCGCCGTCCAGTACAGGCCCTGGCCGGGCGCGTCCGACGCGGCGGCCAGCGGGGAGCCGAGCATGACGGCGTCCGCGCCGCACGCGATGGCCTTCGCGATGTCACCGGAGACCGTCATGCCGCCGTCGGCGAGGACGTGCACGTAACGGCCGCCCGTCTCGTCGAGGTAGTCGCGGCGGGCGGCCGCGGCGTCGATGATGGCGGTGGCCATCGGGACGCCGATGCCGAGCACGCGGTCGGTGCTCGTCACGCCCGGGGTGTAGCCGTGGCCGACGATGACACCGGCCGCGCCGGTGCGCATGAGGTGCATCGCCGTGCGGTAGTCGCTGACACCGCCGGCGATCACCGGCACGTCGAGGCGGCCGATGAAGTCCTTGAGGTTCAGCGGTTCCGCGTCGCGCACCACGTGCTCGGCGGAGATGATCGTGCCCTGCACGACCAGGATTTCGACACCGGCCGCGATCAGGTCCGGGGTCAGCTCGGCGGCGTGCTGCGGGCTGACGCGCGCGGCCACCGTGACGCCGGATTCGCGGACCGTCTTGATCGCCTCGGTCAGCAGGTCGAGCCGGATCGGCGCGGCGTGCAGCTCCTGCAGCACCCGGCCGACCGCGGTCGGGTCCTCGAGGTCCTCGGCCGCGCGGACCAGCTGGAAGATGGCGTCCTCGACGTTCGCGTGCCGCGCCCAGAGACCTTCGGCGTTGAGCACACCCAGCCCGCCCAGCTCGCCGACGGCGACCGCGGTGCCGGGCGAGACGATCGCGTCGGTCGGGTGCGTGACCAGCGGCAGGTCGAAGCGGTAGGCGTCGATCTGCCAGGAGGTGGACACCACCGAAGACGACCGGGTCCGCCGCGACGGCACGATCTCGACGTCGTCGAGGTCATACGCCCGCCGCGCGGTGCGGCCCATCCCGATCTCGACCAGGTCCCGCACGTAAGCCTCCTCCGACGACGACAATCTGCCGTGCCCCATTGTCGCTAGTCCGCGTGGGTGACCCGCGCACGGGGGTTAGAAGAGGAGCAACACCGGCGCCACGCCGGCCGCCAGCCCGGCCAGCACGCTCAGCCCCGCCAGGGCCGGACGGTCCGTCTCGACCGCCGCGGCGCCGGCGGTCATCAGCATTCCGAACCCGACCAACCCCGCCACGAAGGCCCCGAGACCGCCCGAGTCGACGGTGGTCCGCCTGCCGTAGACCTCGATGGCCTGGACCTCTCGTCCGACGACGGAGATCTCCACCTGGAGCCACGTCCCCCGCGACAGGCTGAGGTGCCGGTCCTTGCCCCAGGCCTCGAAGCGCTCACCCGATGCCGTGCGGAGGACGAGGTGCTTGGTCTCACTCTCACGCGCGCCCGGCTCGTCGCTCACCGGCCATTGCTTGGGGTCTGTCGCCTCGACGGTGGCTTCTTCCCGTTCGACCGGACCGACCGACTCGAGCAGCCAGAACATCCCGAGGGTCAGGGCGGCTCCGGCGACGACCGCCCACAGCGCGGGTCTGACGTCCACGGCTCACACCCGCACGAACACGGCGACCGGCGACAGCAGCGCGCCCAGCGCGACGGCGAGCCAGGTCGCCACCGGTGGATAGACGTTCAGCCGGACGGCGCCGAAGTACACCGCGCCCAGCGCGAGCAGGGCGGCGGCGATCAGCAGCACCGGCCGCACCACACCCGGGCGCAGGTCGACCACGCTCCCGCCGGCCAGCAGGTAGGCGATGCTGCCGTCCGCCGTTGACACGTCGAGCACAACCGGCTGCCCGGCCGGCAGGTCGAGACCGTCGCCGACGGCGGTGATCCGGTACTGGCGCCCGTCGGCCGCGTCCACGGCGACGGTGTGCCGGACGGCGTCCTCGCCGCCGACCGGGAGCTCACCCTGCTCGTGGGCCACGACGTGGCCGTCTACCCGGTAGGTGGGCGCGTCCCGGCCGGCCAGCACCTGGCACATCAGGCAGACGACTCCGCCGAGGAACAGGGACACGAGCGCGACGGCCGTGAAGAAGACCTTGCGCAGCACGCGCGTGAAGCGGCTGACCGTCATGCCGTTCAGTGCACACCACGACAGCCACGCAAGGCGATAGGCCGATTACCGTAAGCACTGTGGGTCACCGTGACACAGCGGGAAACCCGCACTTCGGACCGGTCCGAGGTGCGGGTTCCGCTGCTTCCGGTAGTCGGCGGAGTTACCGCGTTGTGTAGTTCGGGGCCTCGACGGTCATCGTGATGTCGTGCGGGTGGCTCTCCTTGAGGCCCGCCGCGGTGATCCGTACCAGCTGCGCGTCCTGCAGCTCGGCGATCGTGTTCGCGCCCGCGTACCCCATGCCGGAGCGCAGGCCGCCGACGAGCTGGTGCACGACGTTGGCCAGCGGCCCGCGGAACGGGATCCGGCCTTCGATGCCCTCGGGGACCAGCTTGTCCTCGCTCAGCACGTCGTCCTGGGCGTAGCGGTCCTTCGAGTACGACTTCGCCTGGCCACGCGACTGCATCGCGCCGAGCGAGCCCATCCCGCGGTAGACCTTGAACTGCTTGCCGTTGACCAGGATCAGGTCGCCGGGCGACTCGGCGGTGCCGGCCAGCAGGCTGCCCAGCATCACCGTGGACGCGCCGGACGCGATCGCCTTCGCGATGTCGCCGGAGTACTGGATGCCGCCGTCGCCGATCACCGGGACGCCCGCCGGGCGGCACGCCTGGTCGGCCTCGAAGATCGCGGAGATCTGCGGGACGCCGACCCCCGCGACGATCCGGGTGGTGCAGATCGAGCCCGGGCCGACGCCGACCTTGACACCGTCCGCACCCGCGTCGACCAGGGCCTGCGCGCCCGCGCGGGTCGCGACGTTGCCGCCGACGATGTCGACCGCTTCGCCGAGCTCCTTCTTCAGCAGCGAGACCGTCTCGACGACCGCGCGGGAGTGCCCGTGCGCAGTGTCGACCATCAGGACGTCGACACCCGCGTCCGCCAGCGCCATCGCGCGCTTGTGGCCGTCCGGGCCGACGCCGACCGCGGCGCCGACGATCAGGCGGCCGTCCGGGTCCTTCGTCGCCTTCGGGTACTGCTCGGTCTTCACGAAGTCCTTGACCGTGATCAGCCCGCGCAGCTTGCCCGCGCCGTCCACGATCGGCAGCTTCTCGATCTTGTGCCGGCGCAGCAGGCCGAGCGCGGCGTCCGCGGACACGCCGACCTGGGCGGTGACCAGCGGCGGCTTGGTCATCACCTCGGACACCGGGCGGCTGTGGTCGACCTCGAACCGCATGTCGCGGTTGGTGATGATGCCCACCAGCGCGCCGGACGCGTCGGTCACCGGGACCCCGGAGATGCGGAACTTCGCGCAGAGCGCGTCGACCTCGGCCAGCGTGGCGTCGGGCGCGCAGGTGACCGGGTCGGTGACCATGCCCGCCTCGGACCGCTTCACCACCTCGACCGCGGCGGCCTGCTCGTCGATCGGCAGGTTGCGCTGGAGCACGCCGATGCCGCCCTGGCGGGCCATGGCGATCGCCATCCGCGCTTCGGTGACGGTGTCCATCGCGGCGGAGACCAGCGGGATGCCGAGGGTGATGTTCCGGGTCAGCCGCGTGCTGGTGTCCACCGCGCTGGGCACGACGTCCGATTCGGCCGGCAGCAGCAGCACGTCGTCGAAGGTCAGGCCGAGCATGGCGAACTTGGCCGGCACGGGGGCGGTGATGCCGTCGCTGGTCATAGCGGGTGAAGGGCCTTCCTGGCGCGGGATGAGCGGGGTCGCTGTGGCGACTCGGAGCCTTCCCCTCATGATATCCGGGTCCGGCCCGCGCCCCGGGCGGTGGGCGAGCCGCCGGGACCGCCCGGTACCGTGCTGGCCGTGGCGCATGATGTATTGCCTCCGGACCCGTTCGCGGACGACCCGGACGACCCGGCCCGGGCCTTCGGTGACGACGAAGACCGGCTGGACGAGCCGATCAGCGACCAGGAACGCACCGAACTGCTGGCCGACCTCTCGGATCTGGCCGTCTACCAGGCACTCCTCGAGCCCCGCGGGGTCCGCGGGATCGTCGTGGACTGCGGTGAGTGCGACGAGCCGCACTACCACGACTGGCACCTGCTGCGGGCCAGCCTGGAGCAGCTGCTGGCCGACGGGCGGATGCGCCCGCACGAGCCGGCCTTCGACCCGAACCCCGGCGACTACGTGAGCTGGGACTACTGCCGAGGCTTCGCCGACGGCGTGACGGCCAACGAAAGCGCCTACTGAGGCTCCTGAGACAACGAAAAAGCCCTGGTGAGTTTGCTCACCAGGGCTTTTTCGTGGTCTGGTTACGGGCCTTCGCCGACGCTCTGCTCACCGATCGCGGACTCGCTGCGCCCGGTGTTCGTGCCCGGGTCGTTGCCGCTGGCCGCCGTGCTGGTCGGCGTGGTCGGCGGCGGCGGCGGCGGCGTCGTCTCGGTGGTCGGCGGCGGGGGTGTCGGGGTCGGCGTCCCGCTGCCCGGCAGGCTGGTGGTGCCGCTGCCGCTGCCCGGGATGGACGTCGCCGAGCCGGCCGGCGGCACCTGCGTCGACGACACGCCGGGCGGCACCTGCGGCTGGGCGGTCTGGATCGGGCCCTGGACCGGCGCTTCCGGGTTCTGCAGCTGGGCGGCGAGCTGCCGGTGCTGCTCCATCAGCTGGTCGCGGTTGTCCTCGTCGGAGACCTGCGACAACGCGGTCTGCGCGTCCTGGAGGGCCTGGCGGGCGGCGTCGAGGTTGCCGCCGGCGATGGCGAGGTTCGCCTTCTCGAGGTCGAGCTTCGCGTTCGCGGCCGCCTCGACCGAGCGGGTGTGATCGGAGTAGAGGACTTTCGCGAGACCCCACAGGGTGTCGCCGGGTTCCGCGGAGCGCGCGGCCAGCCCGGTCCCGGTGAACGCGATCGCCAGCACGGCGGCGGCGACGGCGACGGGGACGAGCAGCCTGCGGCGGCGTCCGCTCGAAGAATGCCGCTTCGCGAGCGAGGCGGTGGTGACGGTGCGCACGGCGGTGTCGACGTCGACAAGTTCGGCCAGGGGCTCACTGTCGATGTCTCTTCGCCACGCCACCAGCAACGCGTTGAGCTCCTGGTCGCCGAAGCCGTCGGCCAGCGCCGGGTCGGACCCGCCGAGCGCGTCGAGCAGCGCGTCGTCGGCCTGCACGGCCGACAGGTCGGCAGCGAACTCCGCCTCCGACGACAAGCCACCGCCGAACACCTCGTCCGGGTCGAAGCCCTTCTCGTGACCAGTCACTCAGATCACCTCCTCCGCGGCCAGGACCTTTCTCAGCCGCGCGAGGGCGCGGTGCTGGGCGACGCGGACGGCACCGGGCGTGGAGCCGACCGCGTCAGCGGTCTCCTCCGCCGACAGGCCGACGACCACGCGCAACACCACGATCTCCCGCTGCTTGTCCGGCAGCACCTGCAACAACTGGGACATTCGCTCGTTGAGCTCACCTTGCAGCGCCCGCTGCTCGGGGCCCACCCCGACTTCGACTTCGTCGGGGATCTCGGCCACCGGTTCGGCCCGGTTGCGCGCCGCCGCGCGGTGCGCGTCGGCCACCTTGTGCTGGGCGATCCCGTAGACGAACGCCAGAAACGGGCGGCCTTGGTCGCGGTACGAGGGCAATGCCGTTAGCACCGCGAGACACACCTCCTGCGCAACGTCGTCCGCCGAAGCGAAGGATCGCTCCTGCCTGCCAACCCGAGCGCGGCAATACCGCACTACCAGTGGACGGATAGCAGCCAGCAGCCGCTCGACTGCCTGGGGATCTCCCTCGACAGCAGCGGCGACCGGTTCATCCAGTCCATCCCCCACATTGGCCATCGCAGACAACAGTCCCAGTGTTACGTGTAGGCGTGCAAAGAGTCCGGTTCGTGGTTGCCCTCCACCGCGCGCCGGTGACCGCTACCGTACCTTCGGCCGGCAAGCGGACGGCGCGCGCGGTGTTTCCCGGCGCGCCGCGGCCGCTCGAGCCGCGAAAGTACGGATTGTCCTGCGGACCCGCGGTCGACGTTCGTCGATCCAACGAGCGAGCGGGGCCGCGGGTACGTGATCCGCCGGAGGGGCGGTGCCGGGGCGGGTCGTCCGCCCCGGGGGCTGCCTCAGAGGGCGCCGGAATGTGATGGGGACCACACAGGTGCGGGCCAGGGCGAAACGTCGCCCTGGCCCGCTGTCACCTGTATTCCGGCCGTGTCAGGATCGGGGAGAGTGCCGTGGCGCAGGTCAGCTGACCAGGCCGCGGCGGAAGCCGTGCGCCACGGCCTGCGCGCGGTCGCGCACGCCGAGCTTGCGGAACAGCCGCCGGGCGTGGGTCTTGACCGTGTCCTCGGACAGGTACAGCTCGCGGCCGATCTGGCCGTTGCTCTTGCCCTGGCTCATCCCGCGGAGCACCTGAAGCTCGCGCTCGGTCAGCTGGACGCCCGGGTCGGACGGCTGACGGGGCGCGGGCACCGAAGTGCTCGCGAGGGTGTGGGCCAGTGCGGCGACCAGCTCCGGCCGGGACGCGTCCCAGCGGAGGTAGCCGCGGGCGCCGCCGGCGATCGCCGCGGCGATGCTGCCCGCGTCGTCCGGGGCGCCGAACACGATGACGTTCGCCTGGGGGTTCGCGGAGACGAGCCGCCGAGTGGCTTCGACACCTGTCGGGACCGCGCGTTGCGTCCCGACCAGCACGACGTCGACGGGCTGACGGGAGTACCGGGCCAGCAGCTCGTCACCGTGCGCTACGCAGTCGATGCGACTGACCCCAGGGACCGCGGACATCACTCGGGTGAGCCCTTCACGGACACTGCGTCGGTCGTCGCAGATCAAGACCGTCGTCACGGGGTTTCCTTCCTGCAGCCGGGTGACATTCCACTTCCCCTATCGGACGCTTTAGCCCGAACCTTGACACGATCCGGTGGCTTTTTTTGAAACTTCTTAGCCCGGATGCCGGAACACCCCATTCCGACGGCTCAACCACCCGGGGCCGGGACCCATGGTGATTCCCCCGCGATCCTCCTCCCGCAAGGATCTGCGCTTCGTAACACTGCGTGCAACACCTGCGCGACTCTGAATCGATACTCCTCGGCGTGTCCTGGGCGCAGGTCGGCCGCGACGAGGGCAGCCGGCCACAAAAGTGAAAGCAGTTCGCATTCCTCGGCCGTCGCCATTGCCTTTCCGACAAGGCCGTCCGAAATGTTCTGGTGATCGGGAGCCCCGGCCGCCCGCAGGGCGACGGCCAGCACAATCCCGGATTTCACCGCGTGCCGCCGCGCACCCCGCGCGACCGCCGTTTCGAATGCGCGCTCGGCGTGCGGCACCGCGGCAGCGCCCTGACCAGCGGCGAGCTCGATCTCGGCGCCGACCCACCCGCTGCGGACCGCCGCCCGCCACCCAGCGTCCTCGGCGGCAGCCCGCTCGGCGAGCCTTCGCGCGGCTCGCAGCCGCCCGAGGGCGAGGTTGTCGGCGGCCAGGCCGAGAAGGGCGTCGGCGCGGGCGCCCGGGGCGTCCAGACCATCCGGGTCTTGATCGCTGTTCAGGCCGGCCGCTTTCGCGAAGGCCTCGCCGTCGAGGGCGCGGGCCTGCCGGTGCCCGCCCAGCTGCCGCCGGTGCGCGCCGAGGGTGCTCGCGGCGAGCGAGGCGAGGAGGGGGTCGGGTTGCCGCCTGAGCGCGTCCAGGAGGGACGCGGCGGCGGCGTAGCGGCCCTGGGCGCCGAGCACGACGGCGGCCAGCAGGCACGCCCTGGGACCGCCGTAGCCACGCGTGACGGCGGGATCGGGCAGCGGGTCACTCCCGAACGCGGCGGCCCGGAGGGCGGGTTCGTGCACCCGTCCTTTCTAGCGGGTACCCCCGACAAGATCAGGACCTTCGAAGAACTGGGGCCGGGCGCGCCCCGCCCTTCCCTGGGGGGCGTCCCCGCTCCAGCGTATCGGCGAGGCCCGACAAGACCGGCGGATCGCGGCCCGAGCGCCGGAGTTGTCCACATCGGGCGCGGGCTGTGGACAACGCGACCGGCACCGCGAAGATCACCGACTTCGGCATCTCGCGCGCGGCCGGCGACATGACGCTGACGGCGACCGGCCTGATCGGCGGGGAAAGCTCAGCCCCGCCCGCCGACCAGGACGTGCTCGATGCGGTCCGCCGCTCCCGGCAGATCCGTCAGCAGCTCGACCTTGTCCGGCAGCCCCGCCGGATCCCAGCCCGGCCCGCAGGCGAACAGCCGGCTCCGCTGCCTGCCCCGCGACACCCGGGCGAACAGCCGCGTGTCCGCCACCCCGCGCCGGTTGGCCCACAGCACCACCGCCGCCGGCGCGCTCCGGCGCACCGCGACCGCCAGCACCTCGGCCGGCAGCGCGACGCCGAACAGCTGCGCCCCGATCCGCCGGCCGGCCAGCGACGCCGCCAGCGCGTACATCGGCATCGTGTCCCGTTCCTCCGGGACGCACCCCAGCAGCACCGGACGGGTGTTGCGCGGCTCGTCGAGCACCGGGGTCGCGCGCACCAGCGCCGCGAACACGCACTCGGCGAGCAGGTACTCGACCTCCGCGCCCGCGCTGGCGCCGCGCCAGCGGGCTCCGAGCGCCGAAAGCACCGGCTCGATCACGCCCGTCCAGGCGGGGAGCACGCCGAGCTCGGCGATCGTGTCGGCGAGCATGCGCTGCACCGCGCCGACGTCCATGGCGAGGGCGGCCGTGCTCAGCCGGCGGGCGAGGCGGGAGCGGACTTCGTGACCGTCGTCGGCGGGCGAGGCCCCGGGAGGCTCCTCGGGCTCTTCCGGCTGGGGCGGGCCGGAGCGCGGGATCTGCTCGAGCGCGTACCGCGCGGCCTCGGCCGTCGACGCGCCGCTGAGGAGGGCCCGCTGCATCAGTTCGAGCCGGCCGATGTCGGAGCTGCCGTAGCGGCGGTGGCGGCCGTCGGTGTGCCGGCTGGGGCCGAGGCCGTAGCGGCGGTCCCAGGTTCGGAGGGTGGACGGCGCGACCCCGAGCCGGCGAGCGACCGAGGCCACCGGCAGGGTGGGTTCTTCGGTACCCGACCCAGCTCCCACGAGCCTCAATATCCAGGCACTCAGCGGCGTCGGCAACCGGAGGCGAAAGCCCTGCTCACACATCCGGGGGATGCCTAACGGCTGAATCGACCCGAATCGCTTGAACAACTATTGGCGCGCTTCTAACGTTACCGCCGTTGCACCGAATGGAGTATCGGCACCACAGCAGAGCAGCTAGCGGCATCGACCGAATGACGGAGGCGGGTCACGATGGCAGACACGCGCAGGCTCCCGGGCCCCAACGCCGATATGTGGGACTGGCAGCTGGAGGGGTCGTGCCGGGGGATGGACAGTGCGTCCTTCTTTCACCCGGACGGCGAGCGCGGCCCGGCGCGGGCACGGCGGGAGGCCAGGGCGAAGGCGGTCTGCCTGAGCTGCCCCGTCCTGGAGATGTGCCGCAGCCACGCGCTGGCGGTGCACGAGCCCTACGGCATCTGGGGCGGGCTCTCGGAGTCCGAACGCGAGCACCTCATCAAGTCCGACAAGCGCGCGCTCAGCATGTCCGGCGGCTGAGCGCCCCACGAACATCGGAGGGCGGCACCGGGTGGGGTGCCGCCCTCCGTGCTCTCCGGACGAAGAACCGGGCGGCACTCCAGCAGGAGTGCCGCCCGGCTTCGTTCAGGAACTTGCGTCAGTGCGAGTGGCCGTGGCCCGCCGCGGCGGGCTCTTCCTCGGCCGGCTTCTCGACGACCGACGACTCCGTCGTCAGCACGAGACGCGCGATCGAGGCGGCGTTCGCCACCGCGGACCGGGTCACCTTGACCGGGTCGACGATGCCGGCGGCCAGCAGGTCGGTCAGCTCGCCGGTGGCGGCGTTGAAGCCCTGCCCCCAGCTCTGCTCGCGCACCTTGTTGACGATGACCGCGCCCTCGTGGCCCGCGTTGGTCGCGATCCAGAACAGCGGGGCGGACAGCGCGTCACGGACGATCTTGACGCCGGTCGCTTCGTCACCCTCGAGGCCGAGGAAGCCCTCGAGCTCCTTGACCGCGTGCACCAGCGCCGAGCCACCGCCGGGCAGGATGCCCTCTTCGACGGCCGCCTTGGTCGCCGCCACGGCGTCCTCGATGCGGTGCTTGCGCTCGTTCAGCTCGGTCTCGGTGGCCGCGCCGACCTTGATGACCGCAACGCCGCCGCCGAGCTTCGCGAGCCGCTCCTGCAGCTTCTCGCGGTCCCAGTCGGAGTCGGTGCTCTCGATCTCCTTGCGGATCTGGGCGATCCGCGCCTGGGTGGCGTCCTTGGTGCCGGCGCCGTCCACGATGGTGGTGTCGTCCTTGGTGACGACGATCCGCCGCGCACTGCCGAGCGAGCCGAGGTCCGCGTCGGCCAGCTTCATGCCGATCTCGGTGGAGATGACCTCGCCCCCGGTGACGACCGCGAGGTCGTCCAGGAACGCCTTGCGGCGGTCGCCGAAGAACGGCGCCTTGACCGCGACGGCGGTGATCGTCTTGCGCAGCGAGTTCACCACGAGGGTGGACAGCGCCTCGCCGTCGACGTCCTCGGCGATGATGAGCAGCGGCTTCTTGGCCTCGACGACCTTCTCGAGCACCGGCAGCAGGTCCGCCAGCGACGAGATCTTCTCGCGGACCAGCAGGATGTAGGCGTCCTCGAGGATCGCCTTCTGCTCCTCCGGGTTGGTCGCGAAGTGCGCCGAGAGGAAGCCCTTGTCGAACTGGACACCCTCGGTGATCACCAGCTCGGTCGCCAGGGTCGACGACTCCTCGATGGTGATGACGCCGTCCTCGCCGACCTTCTCGACGGCTTCGCCGAGCAGGGCGCCGATGTTGGCGTCACGCGAGGTCACGGTGCCGACCTGGGCGATGCTCTCGCGGCCCTTGACCGGGGTGGCCTTGCTCTTGAGGACCTCGATGACCTTTTCCGCGGCGGCTTCGATGCCACGGCCGATCGAGGACGGGTTGGCGCCCGCCGCGACGTTGCGCAGGCCGACCTTCACCAGCGACTGCGCGAGCACGGTCGCGGTCGTGGTGCCGTCACCGGCGACGTCGTTGGTCTTGGTGGCGACGCTCTTGGCGAGCTGGGCGCCGAGGTTCTCGAACGGGTCGTCGAGCTCGATCTCCCGGGCGACGGTCACGCCGTCGAGGGTGATGGTCGGTCCGCCGAACTTCTTGTCGAGCACGACGTGGCGACCGCGCGGGCCGAGGGTGACCTTGACCGCGTCGGCGAGCTTGTTCACCCCGCGCTCCAGCGCGCGACGAGCGTCCTCGTCGAACTTGATCTGCTTGGGCATAGCGTGTTCCGCTTACCTTTCGTTGAACGCAAGAACGCCCCGCTCCCCGGCGTTTGCGGGGCCCGGGGCGTCATGCGCTGCGAGCGGACGTCAGTTGATGACGGCCAGCACGTCGCGGGCGGACAGGATCAGGTAGTCCTCACCGTTGTACTTGACCTCGGTGCCGCCGTACTTCGAGTAGATGACGACGTCGCCGACGTTCACGTCCAGCGGGACGCGGTTGCCCTTGTCGTCGATCCGGCCCGGGCCCACGGCCAGAACCTTGCCCTCCTGGGGCTTCTCCTTGGCGGTGTCGGGGATGACGAGGCCGGAAGCGGTCGTCTCCTCGGCCTCGCTCGTCTGGACAACGATCTTGTCCTCGAGCGGCTTGATGTTCACGCTCACCGGGTTGACCTCCACGGTCGTCGAAAGCGTTGGCAGGATGTGGTTACGGCTCTACCACCCCCGCCGTCGCGGGTGCCGGGGCTGTCGGGCCGTGCGATTAGCACTCTAGCCACGTGAGTGCCAGTCGTGCAAGGAGGGTGGTCCCTGGCGTGTGGAATGCCCCCGGCGACGCTCTGACCGGCCGCTTTGCGGAGCCGGACGCACCAGGCGAGGACACCGCCCGACCGAGCGCCCTGGACCTGCCCCGCCCCTCGTCGCAGCCGCAGTCAGCACCGGAGACGAGGAGCCGTCACCGCCCCTTACCCCCGGCGTGAGTTTCTGGTTAGGTTCTCACCGTCTGGCACCTGAACCCTGGGGGTTTATGCCCATGCCTTCCCGTTCCCTCCCGAGAGCGGCCGCGCTCCTCGCCGCCGTCACGCTCCTCACCGGCCTGGCCACCCCGGCCCAAGCCGACACCACCAGTCAACGCCAGCGGGACTTCGCCGCGGCCGCCGCCGAGTTCGGCGTCCCGGAAAACATCCTGCTCGGCGTCTCCTACCTCGAGTCCCGGTGGGACTTCAACGGCGGGACGCCCAGCACCGCCGCCGGGTACGGGCCGATGCACCTCACCGACGTGCGTGAGGCCGGCGTCGCCACTTCCCACCACGACGAAGGCACCGAGGACCCGCGCGGTGACGACGCCCGCCCCGCGCTGCACCCGCAGGCCGGGCCCGCCACGCCGCCGCAGGGGCTGGAGACCGTCGACGAGGCCGCGCAGCTCACCGGCCAGAACGCCGAGACCCTCCGCACCGATCCCACCCAGAACATCCGGGGCGGGGCCGCGCTGCTCGCGAAGTACCACGCCGGGCAGTCCGGCTGGTACGACGCCGTCGCGCGGTACAGCGGGTCCACCGGAGACGCCGCGCAGACCTTCGCCGACGAAGTCTTCGACACCATCAAGACCGGGGTCGCCCGGACGACCGACGACGGCCAGCAGGTCAGCCTCGCCGCGTCGCCCGACGTGAAGACCCCGCAGCGCGCGCAGAACCCGGCGGACGTCGAGTGCCCCCGGACCGTCGCCTGCGAGTCGGTCCCGGCGCCCTACCAGGAGCTGCCGAACGACGACTACGGCAACCACGACCTCGCCGACCGGCCGGTCAGCCAGAAGATCGACCACATCGTCATCCACGACACCGAGGGCTACTGGGACAGCGTCCTCAAGCTCGCCCAGGACCCGACGTACGTGAGCTGGCACTACACCATCCGCTCCAACGACGGCCTGATCGCGCAGCACGTGCCGACCAAGGACGTCGCCTGGCACGCGGGCAACTGGTACGTCAACGCGAAGTCGATCGGCATCGAGCACGAGGGCTTCGCCGCGAAGGGCACCTGGTACACCGAAGCGATGTACCGGTCAAGCTCGAAGCTCGTCGGTTACCTCGCGCGGAAGTACGACATCCCGCTCGACCGGGCGCACATCATCGGCCACGACAACGTGCCGGGCACCGTCCCGTCGACGATCGCCGGCATGCACTGGGACCCGGGCCCCTACTGGGACTGGTCGCACTACTTCGACCTGCTGGGCGCGCCGCTCGGCGGGTTCGGGCTGCCGAACTCGTCGCTGGTCACCATCAACCCGGACTTCGCGAAGAACCAGCCGATCTTCACCGGCTGCGACACCGCCGGAACACCTTGTGCGCCAAGGGGTTCCGAAGCCGTTGTGCTCCACTCGGAACCGAATGACGCTTCGCCGCTGCTGAAGGACGTCGGCCTGCACCCGGACGGCTCGCCGTCCACGATGGCCGTCTCCGACGTCGGCAGCCGGGTCGCCACCGGGCAGCGGTACGCCGTCGCCGAGGTGCGCGGCGACTGGACGGCGATCTGGTACCTCGGGCAGAAGGGCTGGTTCCACAACCCGCGCCAGGCGAGCGTCGCGAAGCCCGCGATCGGCCTGGTCGTGACGCCGAAGCCCGGCCTCGCCACGATTCCGGTGTACGGCCGCGCCTACCCCGAACCCGAGGCCTACCCGGCGAACGTGACGGTGCAGGCGATCACGCCGCTGCCGTACACGCTGTCCGCCGGGCAGAAGTACTCCTCGGCCGGGACGGTCGGCTCGGAGTACTACTCGGCGACCACGTTCGACGTGGCCGACCACGTGGTGGTGAAGGGCAAGCTCAAGTACGTCCAGATCCAGTTCGGGCACCGGATCGCCTTCGTCAAGGCGGACGACGTCCGGTTCCTGCCCGCGTTCTGACCGGAAGCGAAGGTCGCGCTCAAGCGTCGAGCGCGACCTTCGCCCCGGCGGACTGCTCGGTGTTGCGACGCGTTTTCGCCCAGCCGTTGCGGCCGCGGATCAGCCGGAACAGCGCGCGCCACGACGTCACGTAGAACGTGTAGATGTACGCCGCGTACGCGAAGCCCATCCCCACCCCGCGCAGGAAGTTCCTGCTGCGCAAGCACTTCAGCTGGTAGACCGGGCCCCAGACGAGGAACGGCAGCAGCCCGAACGAGCCGTAGATGGCGAACAGGATCCAGGCGCCGCCGGTGAACCACGTCCACATCTGCGCCGGGTCACCCGCGGTGCTCACCACCAGCAGGATGAACGGGATCGGGTACAGCAGCGACCCGAGCAGCTGCAGCCACGGCTGGGCGAGGTAGTACATCATCTCCGCCGCGCCGAGCGTGCTGACGTGCGGCGAGTCCCAGATCCGCCGCAGGTAGCGCGCGCACTGCATGGTGCCCTGCCCCCACCTCGTGCGCTGCACCAGGAACCGCCGCAGGCTGTACAGACCTTCCTGCGCCACATGGGAATCCGGCGTGAAGCCGGTGCGCCAGCCCTCGGTGAGCAGGTGCACGCCGAGTTCGAAGTCCTCCAGTAGCGAGCCGCGCCACGGCTCTTCGGCGTCGCCCGCGATCGAGTCGAGTGCGGTGAGCCGGGTGAACTGGCCGTTGCCGCCCATCGAAATCGTGCCGGTGAAGCCGCGGGACGTCTGGATCGCCGCGATCGCCGTCCGGAACTCCAGGTCCTGCAGCTGCGCGAGCTTGAGGCCGAACCACCGGCCGGCCGGGTTGCCTGACGGCGGCGGCGTTTCGACGTTGCTCATCCGGACGTCCAGCTGGACCGCGCCGATCTCCGGGTCGCCGAAGAGGTGCTCCGCGGCGCAGACCTCCAGGCAGTTCGGCGCCGGGCGGCCGTCGGCGTCGACCACCACGACCACCACGTCGTCGCGGCGCGCCTCCGGGCCCATCCAGTCGTTCAGCGCCCGGTAGGCGGCGTTGAGCGCGTCCCCCTTGCCGGTCCTGGCCTCGGGCCGCACGCGCGGCACCAGGTGCAGGTACGGGTCGTACCCGCCGTGGCGCCGCCACAGCATCCGGACGACGCGGGCGGTGCGGTCGTCGGAGTCGTCGTCGACCACCCAGACGTGCGCCTTGCGGAACGTCGTGCGCAGGTAGCGGACGGTCTCGCGGATGACGGACTCTTCGTCGCGGCACGGCACGAAGAAGTGCCACGTGAAGTCCGCCGGATCACCGACCGGGCCCGGTTTGCGGCGCAGGTACGGCACCACGATCACCACGACGTAGACGAGGAACGCCACGCTCATCGTGAGCGCGAACGCCTGGGTGATCGCCAGCAGGACCTTGACGCTCATGCGTTCTTCTTCCGCGTGGCGAGCCAGACGAACAGGACGAGTGACACCGCGCCGCCGAACACGCTGACCATCGAGCCGAGCAGCGTGTGGCCCCAGTAGTACCCCTCGTCGGTGCCGAACCAGTGCACGAGCCCGACGATCGTGAGAATGCGCAGCTGGTTCACCAGCACCACGACGAGTGCGGAAATGCCGAGGGAAAAGAACAGCCGGCGGGCATTCGCGGGCCGGAAGTAGAGCATGGCCATCGTCACAACGAGCAAAGGGAGCAAAAGAAACGCCGAAGAGCATTCCGGAGTCATTCTCAACCCGAATGGAGCAGCACCGCTCAACCCAAAGTAGACGGACTCCCGATCACCTGCAACATAAACACCCGATGAGGTGACGACGTTGAGGATCGCGCCGGCAAGGTGTACCTCCAGTTCGCGGTAGAACCGCTCGGCCAGCACGATCACCGCGCCCGCGGCGGCCAGCGCACCCAGCGCGATGACCAGTGGCAACCGGGTGGCACCTGAGTTCGGAGCGCTCGCTACGGCCACGACGTTCCTCTCGGAGTCGATTCTTCGAACGTGGTTCAAGCGGCCATTCGGCAGGGTGGACGGCGAACTTGCTAGGCCGTCCGGGTGACCTCGAAAGCGACCTGCGAAAACAGCGCCGAGCACTACCCGATCCGGTGATCCGCGAAATTTTGTGTGCTATTCGGGCCGCTCTTGGCGATAGTCGATTTGCGAAATACCCGGGAACCTCACTGAATTCGGAGGATCAGTTGATGAAGAGCTCCCTCGTGCGCCGTGGCGGACTGCTCGCCGCGGTCGTGGCGAGCGTTGTGCTCGCCGGCGCGGCCCCCGCTTCGGCGGCCCCCGGCGACGGGTCCGCGTACGGCGTCGACGTCAACGTGACGCTGCTCGGCCAGCCCGCGGTGAAGGTCGGCCCGCTCGCGGCCGCGAGCACCACGGGCCCGACCACGAACACCCTGGCCAGTGCGACCGCGGCCGGCATCCTGACCGCCGGCGTGATCACCACCGAGGCCAAGCGTGACGACAACTCCGGCGCGGTGACGGCGAAGGCGACCACCGCCGACGTCGGCCTGCCGCTGCTCAAGGCGGCGCTCGGCAACGTCGGCGTCAAGACCGTCGAAGCCGTCTGCACCGCCACCCAGGAAGGGGTGAAGGGCAGCAGCACGCTGGCCGACGCGAAGCTCGGCAGCATCGGCGCGGTCGACGCCAACCCGGCGCCGAACACCCAGGTCAAGGTGGCCATCGGCCTGGTCAACGTCGCGACGATCATCCTCAACGAGCAGATCCAGAACAAGGACGGCAGCCTCACGGTCAACGCCCTCCACGTGAAGCTGCTCGGCGGGGTGGTCGGCGCGCTCGGCTCGGGTGACGTGATCGTGTCGTCCGCGACCTGCGGCCCGGCCGCGCCGCCGATGCCGCTGGCCTCCGGGGCCGGCCTGTGGATCGGGCTCGGGCTGCTCGGGGCCATCGCGGTACCGGTCGGCACGCGCATCTTCCGCAACCGCCGCACGGCCTGAGTGAGGCCCGGATGTACAAGATGCCGGGCGCGGGCGTCGGCGTGGCCGGGGGTGGCGTGGGCACCCTCGCCGCCACCGGCGCCGACGTCGGGTGGTGGCTGGCCGTCGGTGTGCTGCTGGTCCTGCTCGGGACCGTCGCGCTGATCGCCGTCCACCGCCGCAACCGCCGCCTCTCCCGGGCGCGGGACTGAGAAAGGAGGCCGTCGGCGTGTGCCCCTCGCACGCCGGCGGCCTTCTGACAGAAATTGCAGAGTCTGGACACTGGACGATGCGCCGGCTCCGCAGAGGGAAATTTCCTGGACACTGGACTTCGTGGAGAAGGGGTACCGCGCGTTGGACGTGATGTTGCTGGCCGGGACTCGCCCGGAAGCGCTGAAGCTCGCGCCGCTGGCACTGGCGCTGGACGCACACCCGGCCCTGCGGCCGGTCCTGGTCCACAGCGGCCAGCACGCGGGCATGGTCGAGCAGGCCCTGTCGCCGTTCGGCCTGGTCGCGGACGTGTGGCTGGACGTGCCGCCGCGGGTCACCGGCGGGCAGGCGGAGCTCGTGGCCGGCCTGCTGCCCGCGCTCGACGACGTCCTGCGCCGGCACGCCCCGGCCGCGCTCGTCGTCCAGGGTGACACCACGACGGCGCTCGCCGGCGCGCTCGCCGCGTTCTGGCTGGGCATCCCGGTGGTGCACCTGGAAGCCGGGCTGCGCACGCACGACCTCGCCGCGCCGTTCCCGGAGGAGGGCGCGCGGCAGATGGTGTCGCGGCTGGCCGCGCTGCACCTGGCGCCGACGCTCGGCGCGGCGGCCGCGTTGCGCTCGGAAGGTGTTGCGCGGCAACGCATCGCCGTCACGGGCAACACGGTCGTCGACGCGGTGCTGGAGATCGCGGCGCGGGACCTGCCGGCCCGGGACACGGCGCTGGCGTTGCTGGAGATGGAGATCGCGGAGGCGGGCGAGCGGCTGGTGCTCGTCACGTCCCACCGCCGGGAGTCCTGGGGCGAGCCGCTGGCGCGGACGCTGGCCGCGGTGCAGCTGATCGTCGCCGAGCACCCGGACGTGCAGGTGCTGTTCCCGGCGCACCCGAACCCGCAGGTCCGCGCTCAGGTGGAGGCCGCGTTGGCGGGTGTGCCGCGGGTGACGGTCACGGATCCGCTGGAGTACCCGGACCTGGTGCGCGCGCTGCGGCTGGCGTCACTGGTGCTGACGGACTCCGGCGGCATCCAGGAGGAGGCGCCGACGTTCGGCACCCCGGTGCTGGTGCTGCGCGACGTCACCGAGCGGGCCGAGGTGATCGCGGCCGGCTGCGCGTGGCTGGTCGGCACGGACACCGAGCGGATCGCCGACACGGCGGCACGGCTGCTGAACGGCGACCTGCGGCCGGCCCAGGTGGGAAACCCTTACGGCGAAGGCAATGCGGCGGTGCTGGCGGTGGCGGCGATCGAGGAGCTGCTGGGCGTGGCCACCACGGCGCACCGGCACGCCGCGGCTTCGTAGGCCCAGACTTGTGGGGGGGGGGGGGGGGGGGGGGGGGGGGGCGCCGCCCCCCCCCCCCCCCCCCCCCCCCCGCCGCCGCGGCTCGATCAGCCGGGGACGGCGCCGGCTCGGGCTCACCTACGC
>NZ_JBITCJ010000010.1:0-240685 GCF_044453095.1 Amycolatopsis sp. NPDC051758
GCGGCGTCCGCCCTCGGGGGGTGACGCGCCCGCCGGGCCGGGGGGGTGAGGCTGTCCCTGCCCCCCCCGGCCCGGCCGCGCCACCAGCGCCCCCAACCCGCGGGGGGGCCGCGGCCATCGGCCACGGCCGACGGCTGATCCGGTTACCCGCTCCCCGGTCCTGCCCAAATCAGGATCGGGGAGCCTCCGGACGTTCGAGGTAGGCCTGGCGGGTCCGTTCGGTGTGCTTGGCCATGATCTTCTCGGCCAGCTCCGCGTCCTCCATGGCGATCGCGGTGATCAGTTCCTCGTGCTCGTGCCAGGCGTCCTGTCCGCGGGGCCGGGCGATCGGCGTGTAGTACCAGCGGACGCGCCGGTCGACCAGCCCGATCAGTTCCGCGAGAACGGCGTTCCCGGAAAGCTCGGTGATGAACGCGTGGAGGGCGGCGTTGGCCTTCACCAGGCCTTCGGTGTCTTCGGTCTCCAGCGCCTTGACACCGACCTTCTGCAGGTCCCAGAGCCGCTTGACGTCCTCCGGGGTGGCCCGGCCGGCGGCGAGCTTCGCGGAGTGCGTCTCCAGCACGCTGCGGACGCTCAGCAGCTGGTCGGCCTCCTCGTCGGTCGGCAGGTGCACAAAGGCGCCCTGGGCGGGCCGGAGGTCGACCCAGCCTTCGCTCTGCAGTCGCTGCAGGGCTTCGCGGACCGGCTGCCGGCTGACACCGAGGTACTCGGCCAGGTCGGCTTCGACCAGGTGCTGCCCGGGCTCGAGGGTGCGGTTGATGATCAGCTCGGCGAGGGCTTCGTAGACGACCTGGCGCAGCGGGGCCGGCCGTTCGACACGCTTGGCGGGGGTCGAGCCGAGCGCGCCCTTGGCCGTGCGGCGCCCGGTCGGGCCGCGGTCTTGGAGCGGGGAAGCGGGCTGGCTCACGGGACACCTCGATACGGAGAGGAAGAAGACGTGCTGCGCTCAGGATACAGGTTTTGGTATGCAAAATCCCAGATACTCACCCGCCCAGGCGTTTTCGCCCGATGTGGATCAACGATCTGCGAGTGATGTGACCGCTTGTGTCCGGTTTGTCGGGCTCGGCTCCGCCGGTCGGGCGGTCGCGGCCCCGAAGCCCTGGTCTTGGCTCCGGATCCAGGATACTGTATGCAATCACGTGCTGGACCGAAGTGGGAGGCACATCATGAAGGTGGCTGTTCTCGGGGCCGGGGCGATCGGCGCCTACGTCGGGGCCGCGTTGCACCGCGGCGGGACCGAGGTGCACCTGATCGCCCGCCGGGCCCACCTCGCCGCGATGCGCGAGCACGGCGTCCGCGTGCTCAGCCCGCGCGGCGACTTCACCGCACACCCGCACGTCACGGACGACCCGGCCGAAGTCGGCCCGGTCGACTCCGTCTTCCTCGGCCTGAAGGCCAACTCCTACGCCTCGTGCGGGCCCCTGCTCGCGCCGCTGCTCGGCCCGGACACCGCGATCGTGGCCGCGCAGAACGGCATTCCCTGGTGGTACTTCCACGGGCTGACCGGACACCCGCTCGAAGGGCGCCGCGTCGAGACCGTCGACCCGGGCGGCTCGGTGACGGCCGCGCTCGAACTGCGGCGCGCGATCGGCTGTGTCGTCTACTGCTCCACCGTGATCGAGGAACCCGGAGTGATCCGCCACCTGGAGGGCACCCGGTTCTCCCTGGGCGAGCCGGACGGCGAGATCTCGGCGCGCTGCAAGGTGCTCAGCGCCGCGATGATCGCCGGCGGGCTCAAGGCGCCGGTCGAACCCGACCTGCGCAACGACATCTGGGTCAAGCTGATGGGCAACGTCGCCTTCAACCCGCTCTCGGCGCTGACCCGGGCGACCATGGCGCAGATGTGCGAGCACGACGACACCCGCGCTCTCGTCGCCACCATGATGACCGAGACGCTGGCCATCGCCCGGGCGGCGGGCAGCGACCCGGGCGTCTCGGTGGAGAAGCGCATAGACGGCGCCTGGCGGGTCGGCCACCACAAGACGTCCATGCTGCAGGACCTCGAAGCGGGCAAGCCCCTCGAGATCGACGCCATCATCGGCGCGGTCGTCGAGCTCGCGCAGCTGACCGGCGTCCCGGCGCCGGCGCTCCGCCACGTGCACGCCGCCATCGGCCTGCTCGACCACACCAGCAGCACACCCGTCCCCGTCGGATCGCACTGAAAACCGGAGGTGCCCGTGAAGCGCAGGAAGACCGAGCCGTACGTGCGGCTCACCCAGCCACTGGTGCGCGACTCCGGTGTGCTGCGGCCGGCGACCTGGGAGGAAGCCCTCGACCGGGCCGCCGCCGGGATCCGCCGCACGCTCGAAACGAAGGGACCCGAGGCGTTCGGGATGTTCTCGTGCGCCCGCGCGACCAACGAGATGAACTTCGTCGCGCAGAAGTTCACCCGCGCGGTGATCGGCACGAACAACGTCGACTCGTGCAACCGCACCTGCCACGCGCCGAGCGTCGCCGGGCTGGCGCGGGTGTTCGACAGCGGCGGCGGGACGTCGTCCTACCAGGAGATCGAGGACTCCGACGTCATCGTGATCTGGGGCGGCAACCCGCGTGAGGCGCACCCGATCTTCTTCCACCACGTGCTCAAGGCGGTCCACAAGGGAGCGAAGCTCTTCGTCGTCGACCCGCGCCGGACCAGCACCGGGAGCTGGGCGCACCGGCAGCTGCAGCTCGAGGTCGGCACCGACATCCCGCTGGCCCACGCGATCGCCCGCGAGATCATCCACTCCGGACTGGCGAACACGAAGTTCATCGAGCGTGCCACCGAGGGCTTCGCCGAGTTCGCCGCGTCGGTCGAGCCGTGGACCCTGGAGGTCGCCGAGAAGACCACCGGCGTCCCGGCCGAGCTGATCAAGGAGCTCGCGCACGCCTACGCCCGCGCCGACCGCGGGCAGATGTCGTGGACGCTCGGCATCACCGAGCACCACAACGGCACCGACAACGTGCTGTCGCTGATCAACCTCGCGCTGCTGGCCGGGCAGGTCGGCCGGTACGGCGCCGGGCTGAACCCCCTGCGCGGGCAGAACAACGTCCAGGGCGGCGGCGACATGGGCGCCATCCCGGACCGGATGCCGGGCTTCCAGGACGTCCTCGACCCCGGCGTCCGCGCGAAGTTCGACACCGCGTGGGGCTCGTCGATCCCGCCGTTCAAGGGCCTCAACCTCACGCAGATGCTCGACGCGATGGAGCGCGGCGACCTCACCTGCGTGTACATCATCGGCGAGAACCCGGTGCAGTCCGAAGCGGACTGCGAGCACACGATCAAGCGGCTGTCCAATGTGGACCACCTGGTGGTGCAGGACATCTTCCTCACCAAGACCGCGCAGCTGGCCGACGTCGTGCTGCCGGCGTCGGCGGCCTGGTGCGAGAGCGACGGGACGTTCACCAACTCCGAACGGCGCGTGCAGCGTGTCCGCAAGGCCCTCGAACCGCCGGAAGGAGCCCGCGACGACATCGAGCTGCTGTCGGAGCTGGCCCGGCGGCTCGGCCACGACTGGCACTACACCGGCGGCGAAGAGGTCTGGGACGAGCTGCGCTCGCTGTCGCCGATGCACGCCGGGATGTCCTACTCGCGGCTCGAAGAGCTCGGCGGCATCCAGTGGCCGTGCTACTCCGAGGACACCCTCGAACCGACGTTCCTGCACGGCCGGCTGTGGGCCGAGGACCCGGCCGAGCGCGGCCGCCCGGCGCCGTTCACCGTGCTCGAGCACAGCCCGCCGGTCGACCTGCTCACCGAGGAGTTCCCGATCCGGCTCACCACCGGGCGGCGGCTCGACTCGTACAACACCGGCGTCCAGTCCGGCGGGTTCCCGTCGCCGATGCGCCAGGGTGAGACCCTCGACCTGTGCCCGGAGGACGCGCGCGCCCTCGGCGTCGCGCCGGACGAGCTGGTCCGGATCTCCTCCCGCCGGGGCGCGATCGTGGCGCCGGTCCGGCTCGACACCGGCCTGAAGCCGGGGCTGGCGTTCATGACCTTCCACTTCCCGGACGAGGTCGACGTCAACATCATCACCATCGAGGCGACCTGCCCGATCGCGGGAACCGCGGAGTACAAGGCATCGGCCATCCGCGTCGACAAGCTGCCCGCGGACGCGGTGGTGTGACGATGGACCTCAAGTTCCTGGACGCCGTCGCCACGCGGGAAGAGCGCGAGGCGGTCGCGGGGTTCGCCGGTGGCGGCCGTGACCAGCTGCTGCCCGCGTTGCACGCGGTCAACGACCGGGTCGGCTGGATCAGCCAGGGCGCGCTCAACCTCGTCTGCGAGACGCTGCACGTCCCGCCCGCCGACGCGTACGGCGTGGCGAGCTTCTACTCGCTGTTCGCCCTGGAGGAGCGGCCGGAACGGGTGGTGCACGTGTGCACCGACCTGGCCTGCCGGCTCAAGGGCTCGGACACCGTGTGCGACGTCCTCACCGAGCACGTCGGCGCCGCGGGGAAGGCGCGCGCCGGGGTCACGTGGTTGCACAGCCCGTGCCTCGGCGTCTGCGAACGAGCCCCCGCGGCGCTGACGTTCCAGGCCGGCGACCCGGCCAGCACCGAGCTGCTCGCGCCGGCGACCGGTGCGTCCGCCGTGCTGGCCGCGCAGCGGGAACCGTCCGCTTCGGACGGCACCGCGCCGGTGATCCATCAGCAGGAGGGGCTGCGGCTCCTGCATCGCGTCGGCGTCGTGGATCCGTCCAGTTTGGACGACTACCGGGCGACCGGCGGGTACGCCGCGCTGCGCAACGCCCTGCGCATGGGCGAGGCCGCGGTGATCCGCGAGGTCACCGACGCCGGGTTGCTCGGCCGGGGCGGCGCCGCGTTCCCGACCGGGCGCAAGTGGGCCGCCACGGCCGCGCAGCCCGCCGGGCCCCACTACCTGGTGTGCAACGCCGACGAGAGCGAGCCCGGCACGTTCAAGGACCGGGTGCTGATCGAGGGTGACCCGTACGCGCTGGTCGAGTCGATGACGATCGCGGCGTTCGCGATCGGGGCCCGCCGGGGTTACGTCTACCTGCGTGGCGAGTACCCGCGAGCCCTGCGGCTGCTGCGGAACGCGTTGGAGGTCTGCCGCGAACGCGGGTTCCTCGGGGTGGACATCATGGGCCACGAGGGATTCTCGTTCGACATCGAGATCCGGCGTGGTGCGGGCGCGTACATCTGCGGTGAGGAGACCGCGATCTTCAACTCGATCGAGGGCTTCCGCGGCGAACCCCGCACGAAGCCGCCGTTCCCGGTCGAGCAGGGGCTGTTCGGCAAGCCGACCGTCGTCAACAACGTCGAGACGCTGGTGAACGTGCCGCTGATCCTCACCGAGGGCGCGGCGGCGTACCGCGCGATCGGCACCGAGGCCTCGGCCGGGCCGAAGCTGTTCTGCCTGTCCGGCAACGTCGAACGGCCCGGGGTTTACGAAGTGCCGTTCGGCACGACCCTGCGGGAACTCCTCTCCTTGGCCGGGGGAGTGCCCGAAGGCCGCGAGATGCGGGCGATCCTGCTCGGCGGCGCGGCGGGCGGGTTCGTCCGGCCCGACGAGCTCGACCTGCCGCTGACGATGGAGGACGCGCGGGCGGCGAAGACGACGCTGGGGTCCGGGGTGGTCCTGGTGCTCGACGACCTCGCCGACCTCGGCGGCTTCCTGCTGCGGATCGCGTCGTTCTTCCGCGACGAGTCGTGCGGGCAGTGCGTCCCGTGCCGGATCGGGACGGTGCGGCAGGAGGAGGCGGTGGGCCGGATCGTCGCGGGCCGCCGCCTGTCGACCGGCGAAGGCGACCTCGCGATCCTGCGGGAGGTGGGCCAGGTGATGCGGGACTCGTCGATCTGCGGCCTGGGCCAGACCGCTTGGAACGCCATCGAATCGGCGGTCGACCGACTGGGAGCGCTGAAATGACCATTGTGGACATCGGGATCCCGCGGCGGCTGGTCGAGTTCACTGTGGACGGCGAGACCGTCCGGGTACCGGAGGGCGCGACGATCCTCGACGCGTGCACGGCGGCGGGGAAAGCCATTCCGACGTTGTGTTACGGCGACACCCTGGAACCGGCGAACGCCTGCCGCGTCTGCATGGTCGAGGTCGAAGGCTCGCGGACGCTGGTGCCATCGTGCTCGCGCAAGGCCGAGGCGGGCATGGTCGTGCACACCGACTCCGCGCGCACGCGAACCAGCCGCAAAGTCGTCCTCGAGCTGCTGGGCTCGGCGACGGACCTGTCGACCACCCCGGACGTCGCGGAGTGGATGGCGGAAAGCGGCGCGGACCCGGACCGCTTCGGCCCGGACGCGGCCACGGTGGCGCAACCGGTCCTGGTGGACAACGAGCTGTACGTCCGCGACTACGAGAAATGCATCCTCTGTTACAAGTGCGTCGACGCGTGCGGTGAGCAGTGGCAGAACTCGTTCGCCATCACCGTGGCCGGCCGTGGGTTCGACGCGCGGATCTCGACGGAATTCTCCAACCCACTGCCGGAGAGCGCCTGCGTGTACTGCGGCAACTGCGTCGAGGTCTGCCCGACCGGCGCGCTCAGCTTCAAGCGCGAGTACGACAAGCGCGAGGACGGCACCTGGGACGAGGACCGGCAGAAGCAGACGACCACGGTGTGCACGTTCTGCGGTGTCGGCTGCAACCTGACCCTGCACGTCCAGGACAACGAGATCGTCAAGGTGACTTCACCGCACGAAAGCTCGGTGACCCACGGGAACCTGTGCATCAAGGGCCGCTTCGGCTGGCAGCACGTCGAGAAGAAGGCCTAGGTCAGCGCGGCCGGACCAAGCCGGTTTCGTAGGCCAGGACCACGGCTTGGACCCGGTCGCGCAGCTCCAGCTTGCCGAGGATGCGCCCCACGTGCGTCTTCACGGTGGCTTCGGACAGCACCAGCTCACCCGCGATCTCCGCGTTGGACAGACCCGCGGCCACCTTCTCGAGCACCTCGAGTTCGCGTTCGGTGAGCCGGTGCAGGCCGCGGGCGGTCGGGGGACCGCCGTCCGGCGTGGGGTCGGGCAGCCGGTCGGCCACCGTGTCCAGCAGGCGGCGGGTGACGGTCGGCGCCACCACGGCGTCACCGCGGGCGACCGCGCGGATCGCCGTCAGCAGGTCGTCGGGTGGCACGTTCTTCAGCAGGAACCCGCTGGCTCCCGCCTTCAGCCCGGGGAAGGCGTATTCGTCGACGTCGAACGTGGTCAGGATGAGCACCCGCGAGCGAGGCGAGCCGCGCACGATCTCGCGGGTCGCGGTGATGCCGTCCACGCCGGGCATCCGCACGTCCATCAGCACGACGTCGGGGTCGAGCTCGGCGGTGCGGGTGACGGCCGCGGCGCCGTCGGCGGCCTCGCCGATCACGGTCAGGTCCGGCTGGGACTCCAGGACCAGCCGGAACCCCAGGCGCAGCAACGGTTCGTCGTCGACGAGCAGGATGGTGATCACGCGCCGCCCCCGAACGTCCCCAGCACCCGCCAGCCGCCGCCGGCCCGTGGTCCGGCTTCGACGTCACCGCCGGCGACGCCGGCCCGTTCCCGCATCCCGCTGAGCCCGTGCCCGCCGCTGGTGACGGGGACCGGAGCCGGGCGTCCGTCGTCGAGCACCTCCAGCGTCACCGATGGCTCGTCGTAGGTGAGGTGGAGCTTCGCCGACGTCGGGGCGACGGCGTGCTTGAGGATGTTGGTGAGCGCCTCCTGGGCGACGCGGTAGATCGCCAGCTCGACAGTCGGCGGCAGCGGGAACCGACGGCCGGTCACCGTCCACGACGCGGGCAGCCCGGTCGCCCGGACCTGGTTGACCAGTTCGTCGAGGGCGGCGACACCGGGCTGCGGCGCGCGCGGGCTGTCGTCGCCGTTGCTCCGCAGCACGGTGAGCAGGCGGTGCATTTCGTCCAGCGCCTGCCGTCCCGTCGCCGAGACGTGCTTCGCGGCCGCCTCCGCCTGGGCGCCGTCGGTACGGGCGGCGAACGCGGCGCCGTCGGCGAGCGCGATCATGACCGAGAGGTTGTGCGCGATGATGTCGTGCATCTCGCGGGCGATGCGAGCCCGTTCCCGCGCGGCCGCGATCTGGCTCTCCTGGTCGCGTTCCCGCTCGGCCCGCACCGCCCGGTCGTGCAGGGACGCCAAGTACGCCCGGCGGGTCCGCACGGTGACCCCGAGGGCGAAGGCCGCGGTGACGATCGCGGTGCTGAACACCAGCCCGGCGACGACCATCGCCCACCCCGTGCTCCCGCTGATCCCGCCCGCGGTGAGGGCGAGGACCGTCACGACCGCCGCCGGGACGCGGTGCCGGTCGCGGTGCGCGGCGACGGTGTACCCGGCGACCAGCACGGCGACCGTGGTCGGTGGGAACTGCGGCCCGGAGAGGTCCTGCGCCACCCCGATCGCGGTGGTGGCGGCCAGGACCATCAGGGGGAACCGCCGCCGCACGGCCAGCACCCCGAGCAGCAGGACCGCGATGACGACGAGCCAGGGCCCGCCGGGCTCCGCGCCTTGGACGCCGACCACCAGCGCCAGGCCGAGCAGGGAGCAGGCCAGCAAGAGGTCGGCGGGCGCCGGGTGCCGCCGCGCCCACGCGCGCAGCGGCCCGGTGCCCGGCCACGCGGAGCGGAACCCGGGGTCGAGGGAGGCGTCGGTCACCCGCCCATCATCTCCTCCCGGCGGCCGTGGAGGGACGGTTTCAGGCATCCCGCCGCTTCAGCACAACGGCGGCCACGACGAGCGCGACGACGACGTAACCGCAGAACCACGCAAAACCGGTCCAGGGCGCCAGGCTGAGCGCCGACGGCCGCACCGTGATCAGCGCCTGCCCGGCGTTGCTGGGCAGGTACGGCACGACGTGCGGGATCCAGCTCTCCGGGAGCACACCGGCCAGGCCCGGCACGATCATGACCAGGAAGACGAGCGCCGCGATGGCGCCGGCGGTGTGCCGGACCAGCCAGCCGAGCGCGATGCCGAGCAGCCCGATGCCGGTCAGGTAGAGCCCGGCCCCGGCGACCGCGCGGAAGACGCCGGGTTCGGCCAGGCTCGTCTCGATGTCTTGGGAGGACAGGAAAGCCTGGCCGCCGAGGAAGGCCGCGAACGCGGCGACCTCGCCCACGACGAACGTGACCGCCGCGAACACGGCCGCCTTCGCCTCGAGCACCGGTGTGCGGGTGGGGACGGCGGAGAACGTCGAGCGGATCTGCCCGGTGGTGTACTCGCCGGAGACCACGAGCACGCCCAGCACCCCGAACGCCAGCTGGACCAGGACGTAACCCTGGATGCTCAGGGCCGTCGGTTCGAGGCGGGCGCGGCTCTGCGCGGTCATCACCGGCCAGCGGTCCGCGTTGAGCGCACAGGTGAGCCAGCCGAGGCCGATCATGCCGACGAGGGCGGTGGTGACGGTGATCGGTGTGGACTGCAGCGAGCGGAACTTCACCCATTCCGAGGCCATCACCCGCGGGAAGGTGACACCGGCCGGGGTCGCGGTTGTCATGCGGGGTGTCCTTCGGTTTCGTGGACGCGGTACTCCAGCGCGTCGTCGGTGAGCTCCATGAACGCCTCTTCGAGCGACGCCTCGACGGGCGCGAGCTCCTCGAGCGGGATGTGGTGGCGGCAGGCGAGCAGGCCGACCTCGGCGCTGCCGACGCCGTGCACCTCCAGGAGCCCGGGCGCGGTGCTGGTGACGTCGATCCCGGGACCGGTGAGCAGCTCGCGCAGTTCGGCCGCGCGAGGCGTGCGGACCCGGACGACGTCGGCCGAGGCGCGGCTGATGAACTCGCGCACCGAGGTCTCGGCGATGACCCGGCCGCGCCCGATCACCACGAGGTGGTCGGCGGTCAGCGCCATCTCGCTCATCAGGTGCGAGGAAACGAACACGGTGCGCCCTTCGGCGGCGAGCCGGCGCAGCAGCGTGCGGATCCACAGGATGCCTTGCGGGTCCAGGCCGTTGACCGGTTCGTCGAGGATCAGCGTGGCCGGGTCGCCGAGCAGGGCCGCGGCCATGCCGAGCCGTTGTCCCATGCCGAGTGAGAACCCGCCCGCCCGCTGGTGCGCGACGCCGGTCAGGCCGACCAGGTCGAGCACCTCCTCGACGCGCCGGCGCGGAATCCCCGTGGTGAGCGCCAGCGCGAGCAGGTGGTGGTAGGCCGACCGTCCCGGGTGGATCGCCTTGGCTTCGAGCAGCGCGCCCACTTCCCGCAGTGGCGCCGGATGGTGGGCGTACGCCTTGCCGTTGACCGTCACCGAGCCGGACGTGGGCGCGTCGAGGCCCATGATCATCCGGATCGTGGTGGACTTCCCGGCCCCGTTGGGCCCGAGGAACCCGGTCACCGCACCGGGAACGACGGTGAACGTCGCCCCGTCCACCGCGGTCCGCCCGCCGTAGCGCTTGGACACCGCACGTGCCTCGATCATCTGACTCCCTTCGTCGCGGCCGAAGGTAGGCCGGGACGAGGGCCGGATCGACCGGCTGAAGGGCGATCTTGACGCGCCGCCGGTGCGACTCACGGCGTAGGCGCTACGCCGGAGGTCGTAGGCGAATGATCAGGCGAAGCGGACGGTGAACCGGTTCTCCGCCGGGTGCTCGGCGTCGCCGGCCATGACGTCCGTCATCAGCTTGGCGATCGTCGCGAACAGTTCCGCGCCGAGGTGCTCCTCGCTGACCGCGGCATCCGCCCAGACCAGCTCGACCGGCCGTTCGACGTCCCGGTACAGCCGGTCCCAGAGCGCGTTGAGGTTCCGGCCGTAATACGGCCCGAAGTCGAGGGGGCCGGCCAGCTGGTCGTGGAGGTCCGCCTCCGACCGGATGGCCTTCCCGTCGATGACGACGCGCACGGTCTTGTCCTTTCGGCAGCCGGGGAGGGCAGCGCCAGGTTATCGGGGCAGCGGACCGTTGACCGCGGCGACGCCCAGCAGCTATTCTCGATATGCGAAAGAAAAATTCCGGATAGTGAAATTTGAGGTCGCGATGCCAGAAGAGGGGCACACCCTGCCGTACGTCGCCAACCTGTCGATCCTGTTCAAGGAGGTACCGCTGCTCGAGCGGGCGGGGGCGGCGCGCGCGGCAGGCTTCACCGATGTCGAGTACTGGTGGCCGTTCGAGGTCGCGGTGCCGGCGCAGGACGAGGTCGACGGCTTCGTGCGCAGCGTCGAGCAGGCCGGGGTCCGGCTGTGCGGGCTGAACTTCTACGCCGGCGACATGGCGGCGGGGGAGCGGGGCCTGGTCTCGTGGATCGGCCGCGAAGCCGAGTTCGCCGACAGCCTGGTCGTCGCGCTCGGCATCGCCGAACGCACCGGTTGCCGCAGCTTCAACGCGCTCTACGGCAACCGGCTCGACGGCGAGGACCCCGCCAAGCAGGACGACCTGGCGCTGGTGCACCTCGCGACGGCCGCCGAGGCCGCGGCGAAGATTGGCGCGCAGCTGGTCCTCGAACCGCTCTCCGGCGCCGACCGCTACCCGCTCAAGACCGCCGCGGACGCCGTGGCCGTGCTCGACGACCTCGGGCGCGACAACGTGCGGCTGCTGGCCGACCTTTACCACCTGGCAGTCAACGGCGACGACCTGGAAGCCCTGGCGACCACGTACATCTCCCGGATCGGGCACGTGCAGATCGCCGACGCACCCGGGCGCCACCAGCCCGGCACCGGGACCGTCGACCTCGACGGTCACCTCCTCAAGCTGCAGAACGCGGGCTACGACGGGTTCGTCGGGATCGAGTACGTCCCGGAACCCGACACCCTCGCCTCGCTGGACTGGCTGCCGATCACCCGAAGGGGACGAGCATGAAACTGGGATTCATCGGACTGGGCGTGATGGGCGCCCCGATGGCCGCGCACCTGGTCGCGGCCGGGCACGACGTGAGCGGCTTCGACGTCACCACCGCCGCGGGGGAGAAGCTGCAGGCCGCCGGTGGGCGTGCCGCGGCGGACGTCGCCGACGCGGTGGCCGGGGCGGCAGTCGTGATCACGATGCTGCCGAACCACCCGCAGGTCGAGGCCGTCGTGCTGGCCCCGGGTGGCGTGCTGGAGAGTGCGGAACCGGGCACGCTGCTGATCGACATGAGCACCATCCGGCCCGAGACGTCGATCGCGGTCGCGGAAGCCGCGCGGGACAAGAAGATCCGTGTCCTCGACGCTCCGGTGTCCGGCGGGCAGGCCGGCGCCGAACAGGCGTCACTGTCCATCATGGTCGGCGGCGACGCGCCCGACTTCGACGCCGCGAAGCCGGTGTTCGACGCGGTCGGCAAGACCATCGTGCACGTCGGCCCGCACGGCGCCGGCCAGGTGGTGAAGGCCGCGAACCAGCTCGTCGTGGGCGGCATCTACGGCCTCGTCTCCGAGGCGATCGTGCTGCTGGAAGCGTCCGGTGTGGACGCTGCCACGGGCCTCGACGTGCTCGCCGGGGGACTGGCCGGCAGCCGGATCCTCGAGCTTAAGCGCAAGTCCATGGTCGACCGCCAGTTCGCGCCCGGGTTCCGGATCGACCTGCACCACAAGGACATGGGGATCGCGCTGGCCGCCGCCCGGCAGGCCGACGTCGCGCTCCCGCTCACCGGGCTCGTCGCCCAGCTCGTCGCCGCCGGCCGCGCCATGGGCCACGGCTCCCTGGACCACTCGGCCTTGCTGAAGGTCGTCGAACAGTTGTCGGGCCGCGTCCCGGCGGAGGTGTGACATGCCCAGGATCCCCGCCATGCAAGCGGTCGTCGACGTCTTGGAGAGCGAAGGCGTCGACACCGTCTTCGGCTGCCCCGGCGCCGCGATCCTCCCGCTGTATAACGCCCTACAAGGCCGGGCGATCGAGCACCTGATCGTCCGCCACGAAGAGGGCGCAACGCACATGGCCGACGGCTGGGCGCGGACGAACGGGAGCGTCGGCGTCGCGATCGGCACGTCCGGCCCGGCCGGGACGAACATGATCACCGGGCTCTACACCGCGCACGCGGACTCGATCCCGATGATCTGCATCACCGGCCAGGCGGCGACGAACAAGCTGCACCAGGAAGCCTTCCAAGCCGTCGACATCGTCGAGATCGCCAAGCCGGTGACGAAGTGGGCGGTGCAGGTCAAGGAGGCCGCGCAGCTGCCGTGGATCTTCCGTGAGGCGTTCCGGATCGCCCGGTCCGGCCGCCCCGGCCCGGTGCTCATCGACCTGCCGATCGACGTCCAGAAGCAGGACATCGAGTGGGACTCTTCGATCGACTCGCCGCTGCCGGTGACTGCGGTGAAGCCCGCGTCGGCCCGCGTCGAGCGGGCCCTCGACATGCTCCTGGCCGCGGAGCGCCCGCTGATCCTGGCCGGTGGCGGGGTCGTCCTGGGCGAGGCGAGCGAGCAGCTGCGCGCCGCGGCCGAGCGCTTGGACGTGCCGGTCCAGGTCACCCTGATGGGCAAAGGCAGCTTCCCCGAGGACCACGAGCTGTTCGCCGGGATGGCCGGCATCCAGACGTCGCAGCGCTGGGCCAACGCCGCCTTCCTGGAGGCTGACCTGGTGCTGGCGCTGGGCGCGCGGTTCGGCGACCGGCACACCGGTGAGCTGTCGGTGTACCGGGGTGACCGGAAGTTCATCCACGTCGACATCGAACCCACCCAGCTGGGCAAGGTGTTCGGTCCCGACCTCGGGATCGTCTCGGACACGCGCGAGTTCCTCGACGCGCTGCTGGCCGCTTTGGAGAAGCGCTCGCCGGAGCCGCGTCGTGAGTGGGTGGGCCGGATCGCGGAGCTGAAGGAAGCGCTTCCCCGGCGTGACGACTTCGACGCCCTGCCGATCAAGGCGCCGCGGGTCTTCAAGGAGATCAACGAAACCTTCGGTGAGGACACCTACTTCGTCACCGCGATCGGGCTCTACCAGATCTGGTCGGGCCAGTTCCAGAAGGCGCACAAGCCGCGTCATTACCAGGTGTGCGGCCAGGCCGGCCCGCTCGGCTGGGAGATCCCGGCCGCGATCGGGGTGAAGAAGGCGCGTCCGGAGGCCGAAGTCGTCGGCGTGGTCGGCGACTACTCGTTCCAGTTCCTGGTCGAGGAGCTGGCGGTGGCCGCCCAGTACAACGTCGGGTTCGTGCTGATCATGCTCAACAACGAGTACCTCGGCCTGATCCGCCAGGCCGAGACCGGGTACGACATGAACTTCGAGGTCGACAT
Organism: Amycolatopsis sp. NPDC051758; assembly: GCF_044453095.1. NCBI lineage: Bacteria > Bacillati > Actinomycetota > Actinomycetes > Pseudonocardiales > Pseudonocardiaceae > Amycolatopsis > Amycolatopsis sp. NPDC051758. Next base: position 14,065 of record NZ_JBITCJ010000010.1, read on the forward strand.
CCACTACGACTCGAACGGCACGGACAACGTCAAGATCATGGAGGCCTACGGCTGCTCGGGCACCCGCGTGCACGAGCCGGCGGAGATCCGGACGTCCCTCGAATGGGCCCGCAAGGAGGCCGAGCGCACCAGCCGCCCGGTCCTGGTGGAGATCATGATCGAACGTGAGGGCAACGCCGCCATGGGCGCCGCCCTCGACGCCGTCAAGGAGTTCGAGCCCGCGTAGGACCCCGCGTGACCACGGCCGCCGTGCGAGACCCTGACCTCGCACGGCGGCCTTTCCGCGCGTTGGATCAAGCGGTTGTCGGAAAGTACAAACCGGGGCCGTAAATTCACCCGTCTTTCAGGGGTTTTGCCGTGGTCGCGGCCACACCCCAGCGTGTGTACTTCTTCACGAAGCAGCCCCGAAAGGACGTCCACAGTGGAATTCCTCCGACCCGCCACGCTGGCCGACGCGCTCGCCGCGAAGGCCGCGACCCCCGGTGCGGTCCCGATCGCCGGCGGCACGGACGTGATGGTCGAGCTCAACTTCGACCACCGCCGCCCCGCTGCCCTGCTCGACCTCGGCCGCGTCGCCGAGCTGCACGAGCACGGCACCGACGGCGGCCGGATCCGGCTCGGCGCGGCCGTGCCCTACACCCGGATCATCACCGAGCTGGGCACGAAGCTGCCCGGCCTCGCGATGGCTTCGCGGACCGTCGGTTCCCCGCAGATCCGCAACCGCGGTTCCGTAGGGGGCAATCTCGGCGCAGCTTCGCCGGCGGGCGACTCGCACCCGGCGCTCCTGGCCGCCGACGCCGAGGTCGAGATCGCTTCGGTCCGCGGCACCCGGATCGTCGCCGCGAAGGACTTCTACGTCGGCGTCAAGCGCAACGTCCTGGAGCCTGACGAGCTGATCACGTCCGTGCTGCTGGCACCGGCCTCCGGGCCGCAGCAGTTCAGCAAGATCGGCACCCGCAACGCCATGGTCATCGCGGTCGCCGCCTTCGGGCTGGCGCTGCACCCCGAGCAGCGGCGCGTCGGCACCGGTGTCGGCTCGGCCGCGCCGACCCCCCGCCGGGCCCTCGAAGCCGAAGAGTTCCTGGCCGGCGAGCTGGACTGGGACGCTCCGAAGGCGCTCAACGACTCCGTGAAGCGCCGCTTCGGCGACCTGGTCGCGGGAGCCGCGTCGCCGATCGACGACGTCCGCGGCAGCGCGGCCTACCGGCGCCATGCCCTGGGGGTCATGGCGCGGCGGACGCTGACCTGGGCCTGGACCGAATACTGCGGAGGGAGCGCGAAGTGCGCGTGAACGTCACCGTCAACGGCGAACAGCGCCGGGCGGACAACGTCTGGGAAGGCGAAAGCCTGCTCTACGTGCTGCGCGAGCGGCTCGGCCTGCCGGGCTCCAAGAACGCCTGTGAGCAGGGCGAATGCGGCTCGTGCACGGTCTACGTCGACGGCGTCCCGGCCTGCGCCTGCCTGGTCGCGGCCGGGCAGGCCGAGGGCCGCGACGTCGTCACGGTCGAAGGGCTCGCTTCCGGCGACGATCTCGACCCGGTGCAGGAGTCGTTCGTCGAGCAGGGCGCCGTCCAGTGCGGGTTCTGCACACCCGGCCTGCTGGTCGCCGCGCACGACCTGATCGAGCGCGTCCCCGAGCCCAGCGACGTCGAGATCCGCGAAGCCCTCGCCGGGAATCTCTGCCGCTGCACCGGGTACGAGAAGATCCTCGACGCCGTCCGCGACGCCGCCGCGAAGAAGGCCGTCCGATGAGCGCGCCCACCCGGTCCCCGCAGGAACTGCAGGACACGATCGCCGGCGGCATCGGCGAGAGCCCGCTGCGCCCGGACGGCACGCTCAAGGTCCGCGGCGAGTTCGCCTACTCCTCGGACCTGTGGCACGAGGACATGCTGTGGGGCGCCACCCTGCGCAGCCCGCACCCGCACGCCCGGATCGTCCGCCTCGACGTCTCCCGCGCGTTGGCCCAGCCTGGCGTGCACGCGGTGCTCACCCACGAGGACGTACCCGGCGAGAACGTCTACGGCCTCAAGTACCAGGACACCCCCGCGCTCGCCGCGGACCTGGTCCGCTACCAGGGTGAGCCGGTCGCGATCCTCGCCGCCGACCACCCGGAGATCGCCCGGCAGGCGCTCAAGGAGATTGTTGTCGAGTACGACGTGCTCGAGCCGATCACCGACCCCGAGCGCGCGGCGCACGACAACACCCTGCCGAAGCTGCACCCGGGCGGGAATCTGGTCCGCCACCAGCGGATCGTCAAGGGTGACCCGGCCGCGACCGCGGACGTCGTGGTGTCCGGCGTCTACGAGATCGGCATGCAGGACCAGGCGTTCCTCGGCCCGGAGTCCGGCCTCGCGGTCCCGGCCGAAGACGGCGGGGTTGACCTCTACCTGGCCACCCAGTGGCTGCACGTCGACCAGCGGCAGACGGCGAAGGCCCTCGGGCTCCCCTTGGAGAAGGTCCGGCTGACGCTCTCCGGTGTCGGCGGTGCGTTCGGCGGCCGCGAGGACCTGTCCATGCAGATCCACTCGTGCATGCTCGCGCTGCGCACCGGGCGCCCGGTGAAGATGAGCTACAACCGGCTGGAGTCGTTCTTCGGGCACGTGCACCGCCACCCGGCGAAGATGTACTACGAGCACGGCGCGACTCGCGACGGAAAGATCGTCTACGTTCGCGCCAAGATGTACTTCGACGGCGGCGCGTATGCCTCCAAGACCCCGGTCGTGGTCGGCAACGGCACCACACTCAGCGTCGGCCCGTACGACGTGCCGAACGCCCACATCGAGGGCTGGGGCGTCTACACCAACAACCCGACCTGCGGCGCCATGCGCGGCCTGGGCGCGGTGCAGCCGACCTACGCCTACGAGTCCCAGATGGACAAGCTCGCGGCCGCCCTGGACCTGGACCCGGCCGAACTGCGGATCCGCAACGCGCTCAGCGAAGGGTCCACCGTGGTCACCGGCCAGGTGGTCGACTTCCCGGCACCGGTGGCCGAGCTGGTCCAGCGCCTGCGTGACCTGCCGCTGCCACCTGAGCCCACCGGCGAACGCGACATCCGCGACCTGCCCGGCGGCGCGTCCAACACCACCCACGGCGAAGGTGTCGTCCGCGGTGTCGGTTACGGCGTCACGATCAAGAACATCTCGTACGCCGAAGGCCTCGACGACTATTCGACCGCCCGCGTCCGGCTGGAGGTGCTCGGCGGCGAGGCGGTGGCGATGGTCCACACCGCGGCGGCCGAGGTCGGCCAGGGGCTCGTCACGCTGCAGCAGCAGATCGCCCGCACCGAACTGGGCCTGACGCGGGTGAGCGTGCACCCGGCCGACACGAGCGTCGGCGACGCGGGCTCCAGCTCGGCGTCACGCCAGACCTACGTCACCGGCGGCGCGGTCCGCAACGCCTGCCGCGCGGTCGCCGACGCGGTGTACGCCCTGGCCGCGGTCCGGCTGGGACGCGCCGTCGAAGGCGCGACCCTGACCGGCGGCAAGATCGTCGCCGCCGACGGTGAAGTCGTCGCGGACGTGGCCGAACTGCTCGGCGACACCGCAATCGAGGAGACCCGCGAGTTCCACCACCGCAAGACCTACCCCCTCGACCCGGAAACCGGGCAGGGTGACGCCCACGTCCAGTACGGATTCTCCGCCCATCGCGCGGTGGTCGACGTCGACGTGGACCTCGGCCTGGTCAAGGTGGTGCAGCTCGACTGCGCCCAGGACGTCGGCAAGGCGATGAACCCGGACGCCGTTGTCGCCCAGATCCAGGGCGGCTCGGCGCAGGGCCTCGGCCTCGCCGTCATGGAGGAAATCCTGGTCCAGGACGGCAAGGTGCGGAACCCGTCGTTCACCGACTACCTGATCCCGACCATCCTCGACATGCCGTCGATGCACATCGACGTCCTCGAGCGGCCCGACCCGCACGCGCCCTACGGCGTCCGTGGTGTCGGCGAGCCGCCCACGATCTCCGCCACGCCGGCGATCGCCAACGCCATCCGCGCGGCCACCGGCCTCGAGCTGCCGCGCGTCCCCATCCGCCCCGAGCACATCACAGGAGTTTGAGATGACCACGTCGATTTCCGCCGAGACCGAATGGCTCGACGAAGCCGTCCGCATCGCGGAGACGAACGTCGCGAACGGCGGTGGCCCCTTCGGCGCGCTGATCGTGAAGGACGGCGAGATCGTCTCCACCGGCGTCAACCGCGTCACCGCGAACCTCGACCCGACCGCGCACGCCGAAGTTGTCGCCATCCGCGCGGCCTGCCAGGAACTGGGCACCTTCAAGCTGGACGGCTGTGTGCTCGTCTCCAGCTGCGAGCCGTGCCCGATGTGCTTGTCCTCGGCGCTGTGGGCGCGCGTCGACAAGGTCCTCTTCGCCGCCGACCGCGACGACGCGGCCAAGGCCGGCTTCGACGACCGCGCCTTCTACGAGCTCTTCGACCGTCCTCGCGACACCTGGACGGTCCCCGTCACGCGACTGTCCGCAAAGGACGGATTCGCGCCGTTCGCGGCCTGGCTCGACAAGAGCGACCGCACCGACTACTGACCTCACCGCTTACTGACCCACAAGGCCAGCTGACCGGAGCAAACCCCAAACGAACGTCCCGCTCGCCCAGGCACGGCGCTGTGCCTTGGCCTGGCCGAGCACACCCACCGGCAAGGGCAGGACGCATGACCCAGGTAGAGATCCACGAGCCCGAACTCGACGAAGTACCCGAACCACCGCACCGCCGATCCCTGCTCGACAGGCTGTTCGAGCTGCGGGCGCGGCAGAGCACGGTCGGCCGCGAGGTCCGCGGCGGCGTCACGACGTTCGTCGCGATGGCCTACATCGTGCTGCTCAACCCGCTCATCCTCGGCGCCTCCGCCGACATCACCGGCGCCCGGCTGTCGGCCGCGCAGGTGACCACGGCGACCGCGCTCGCCGCCGCGGTGATGACCATCCTCATGGGCGTCGTCGGCAACGCGCCCCTCGCGCTGGCCGCCGGCCTCGGCATCAACGGGATCGTCGCGTTCCAAATGGCGCCCTCGATGACCTGGGCGCAGGCGTTCGGCCTGGTCGTGCTGGAAGGCGTCTGCATCGTGCTGATGGCCGTCAGCGGCGTCCGCGAGCGGATCATGAACGCCATCCCGCGGCCGCTCAAGATGGCGATCACGGTGGGGATCGGGCTCTACATCGCCCTGGTCGGGCTGGTCAGCGCCGGGTTCGTGACCCGGATGCCGGACGCGGCGCAGACCACGGTCCCGGTGCGCCTCGGGGCGAGCGGCCACCTGCACGGCTGGCCGATCGTCGTGTTCTGCTTCGGGCTGCTGCTGATGATCGTGCTGATGGCCCGCAAGGTCCCGGGCGCGGTGCTGATCAGCATCGGCGTGGCGACGGTGTTCGCCGTCGTGCTGCACGAGGGGTTCGGGGTCGGCGGCTGGGGCCTCACCGCCCCGGCCCTGCCCGACCACGTCGTTGCGGCACCGGACTTCGGGCTCTTCGGCCACATCGACCTCTTCGGCGGGTTCGCCTCGGCGGGCGCACTCGCGGCCACGGTGTTCCTGTTCACGCTGGTGCTGTCCGGGTTCTTCGACGCCATGGGCACGATCACCAGCGTCTCGGACGAGGCCGGGCTGTCGAAGAACGGCAAGGTGCCCCGGATGGGCCGGATCCTGCTGGTCGACGGCGCGGGTGCGATCGCGGGCGGGGTCACCGGCTCGTCGCCGAACACGGTGTTCCTGGAGTCCGCGGCCGGTGTCGGCGAAGGTGCCCGGACGGGCTTGGCGAGCGTCGTCACCGGACTGCTGTTCGCCGGGACGCTGCTGTTCACGCCGTTGGCCGGGGTCGTCCCGGCGCAGGCCGCCGCACCCGCGCTGGTGGTCATCGGCGGCATGATGGTCGCGCAGTGCCGGAACATCCCCTGGAACGACCCGGACTACACGATCCCGGTGTTCCTGACCGCCGCGCTGATCCCGTTCACCTACTCGATCACCAACGGCGTCGGCGCCGGCCTGATCGCGTTTGTGCTGATCAAGATCGGCCGTGGCAAGTGGCGCGAAGCAGGCTGGCTGCTTTCCCTGCTGGCAATGGTGTTCGCGGTCTACTTCGCCGTCGACGGCGTCGAAGCCCTCTTCCGTTAGGAGTTCCCGTGGCCCTGATGTTCTTCAACGGCGGCGCCATGCGTGGCGAGCCCCTGCACCACCTGCTGGCCGGCGCGCCGTTCGTGACCAGCGCGAAGACCGCCCCGAAGTACCGCTTCTACGCCGTCGGCGAGCAGTGCCCGGCGCTGTACCCGGTGTCGCACGGCGGCGCGGCGGTGACCGGCGAGGTGTACGACGTCTCGCTGGACGACCTGCGGGACAAGGTACTGCCGTCCGAACCGCACGAGCTCGAACTGGGCGTGGTGGAGCTGGCCGACGGCAGTTCGGCGTTCGCGATGCTGCTGCGGCGGCCGTACACCTCACACGTCGCGTTGCGGGACATCACCGAGGTCGGCGACTGGCGGGCGTACAAGGCGAGCGTGTGAAGGTCCTCGTCGCACCGGACAAGTTCAAGGGGTCGCTGACCGCGGCCGAGGTGGCGTCGGCGGTGGCCCAGGGCCTCGCCGACGCCCACCCGGGGCTGGACGTCCAGACCCTGCCGGTGGCGGACGGCGGCGACGGCACGGTCGACGCCGCCGTCGCCGCCGGGTTCCGCCGCATCCGCGTCCCGGCGCGCGGCCCGACCGGGGCGCCGGTGACGGCGTCCTACGCGGTCCGCGGCGAGACGGCGGTGGTCGAGCTGGCCGAAGCGTCCGGACTGCACCGCCTGCCCGGCGCGCCTTCGCCGCTCGACGCGACCAGCGCAGGCACCGGCGACGTGATCGCGGCCGCGGTGGGCGCGGGATGCCGCCGGATCGTCCTCGGCGTCGGCGGCAGCGCCTGCACCGACGGCGGCGCCGGAATGCTCGCCGCACTGGGCGCCCGGCTCCTGGACACCGCCGGGCGGGACCTCCCACCCGGCGGCGCGGCGCTGTCCCGGCTCGCTTCGCTGGATCTGTCCGCACTGGACTTGTCCGAAGTGGACATCGAGCTGGCGAGCGACGTGGACAACCCGCTCCACGGCCCGAACGGAGCCGCGTTCGTCTACGGCCCACAGAAGGGCGCGTCCCCCGACGACGTCGAGGTGCTCGACACGGCGTTGCGGCACTGGGCGTCTCTCGCTGGTCCGGACTTCGCCGAACGGCCGGGCGCCGGAGCCGCCGGGGGAGTGGGCTTCGCCGCAATGGCCGTGCTCGGCGCCCGGATGCGGCCCGGCATCACACTCTTGCTGGAGCTGCTCGGGTTCGACGACGCACTGTCCGGAGCCGCGCTGGTCATCACCGGCGAGGGTTCCCTCGACCAGCAGACGCTCTCCGGCAAAGCCCCGGCCGGCGTCGCGCGGGCCGCGGCCTCGAAGGGCATCCCGTGCGTCGCAGTGTCCGGACGCTGTCAGCTGTCGTCTACAGAGCTGGCTTCGGCGGGACTCGCGGCCGCGTACGCACTGACGGATCTGGAGCCGGACCCAGCGCGTTGCATGGCCGAGGCGGCACCATTGCTCCGCCGCCTCGCGCACCGCGTCGCCGTCGACCACCTCTGACAGGTGCTACCGAAGTTTTGTTATCATTGGAACCATGGTGACGAAGACGGCGGCGGACACCCGGGAGCGGATCCTCGAAGCGGCAGCGGCCCTGCTGGTGGCCGAGGGCCGCGACGGCCTCTCGACCCGCGCGGTGAGCGCGGCGGCCGGCGTCCAGCCACCCGCCCTGTATCGCCTCTTCGGCGACAAGGACGGCCTGCTCGACGCGGTCGCAGCGTACGGGTTCGACGAGTACCTGACGAGCAAGCGAGCGCTGGGCTCGACCGGCGACGCGGTGGAGGACCTCCGGCGCGGCTGGGACCTCCACGTGGAGTTCGGACTGTCCCGCCCGGAGTTCTACGTGCTCATGTACGGCGACGCCCGCCCGGGCCGAACCTCGCCGGCCGCACGCGAGGCCGAGGCGATGCTGCGCACGATCATCACGCGGGTCGCCGAGGCCGGCCGCCTGCGTGTGAGCGCCGAACGAGCGGCACGCCTGGTGCACGCGACCGGCATGGGCGTGGTGCTGTCATTGATCGCGACTCCCGAGGGCGAGCGCGATCCGGAGTTGTCGGAGACGGCACGCGAGACGGTGTTGAGCCGAATCCTCACCGGCGCGGCCAAGCCCGAAGAGTCCGACTTGCCAGGCCGGGCGATCGCCCTACGCGCCGGACTCGACGGCGTAGCGGCGCTGACCAAGGCCGAGCGTGTCCTACTGGCGGAATGGCTGGACCGCATCGCCGACGCGTAGCAAGCCCGCCCCAACGACACCGGAACCCAGACCCCCCGCAACCCCGATCCGAAGCCAGAACACGGCCGACGGCACCGGGTCAAGGCATCTTTCCCGCCTTGACGCGGCGCTGTCGGCCGTAGTCACAATCAGGCGTCGGGGTGGCGGAGAGCGAGAACCCTCCACAGCAGGGCTGAATCGATAAAGTCCGATCGGACATTGCCTGTCACCAAAACGTGGCCCAATATGTTGCCGCCCACAACATATTGACGACAACGCCGTCGGAGGGTCCCGATGATCAGGTGGAAAGCAGTCCTGGCCTGCGCCGGAGCAGGAGTCCTACTAGCCGCCACACTGCCCGGCACAGCCCTGGCAAGCGGCACCGCAACCGACTGCTGCGGCAGCGGAGCCTCCTGGGCAACCGGCAACAAGTCCGCCCTCGGCACCTCGACCACCACAAACAGCCCGGTCTGGTTCACCGTCGCCGACGGAGTCACGTCCGAGGTCTTCTACCCCCGCGCCGACGTCCCGAACATGCAGGACATGCAGTTCGTCGTCACCGACGGCAGCAGCTTCGTCGACCTGGAACGCGACGCCACCAACCACGTCGTGACGATGCCCGACGAGAAAGCCCTCCAGTACACCGTCACCAACACGGCCAAGAGCGGCAAGTACCGCATCACCACCGACTACGTCACCGACCCGGACCGCGCGACGCTGGTCAGGAACACCCGGTTCCAGTCCCTCGACGGCGGCAGCTACCGGCTCTACCTGCTGGCCAACCCGTCGATGGCCGGCGGCGGCGCCAACGACAACGCCTGGTGGGACGGCAGCGCCCTGATGGCGAGCGGCACCGAGACACTCTTCGGCGGCACATCGACCACCGTCGTCTCCGCACTGCGCGTCTCCACCGGCTTCACTGCACACGACAACGGCTACAGCGGCGCGGCCAGCGACTGCCTGGTCGACCTGCGCGCCGACAAGAACCTGACCAACCAGTTCGACAACATCGCCGGCACCGGCAACGTCGTCCAGTGTGGACAGATCCCGGTCGGCTCGGACACGACGTTCACCGTCGCGCTCGGCTACGGCAGCACCGCCGCGGCGGCAACATCCAATGCAAGCGGTTCACTGAGCAGCGGCTTCAGCACGGTCGCGGGGAACTACCGCAGTGGCTGGAACTCCTACGTCGGCAGCCTCAAGCCCGCGCCGGCCAGCGTTTCCGGGGACACCCAACGGCGTCGCGCCTACTACGTCGCGGCGATGGCACTGAAGACTGCCGAGGACAAGCAGCACCCGGGCGCGAGTGTCGCGGGCCTGGCGACGCCGTGGGGCAACTTCACCAACGGCGACCAGCTCAACGACGGTTACCACCGCGTCTGGGGCCGTGACCTCTACCAGCAGGCGACCGGCCTGCTGGCCGCCGGGGACACCGCGCAGGCCAAGCGGATGGCCCAGTTCCTGTGGAACTCGCAGTGGATCGGCAGCCCGACCGCGGGCGACGGGACGACCTACCCCGCCGGCTCCTTCCCTCGGTACAGCCCGGTTTCCGGTGTTACCGGGGCGAGCGCCCAGCAGCTCGGCTGCTGCGAACAGCTCGACCAGGACGCCGACGCGATCCTGCTCGCCTGGCTGACCGGCCTCACCGACGCCACGACGTACGCCAAGGTCAAGACGACGGCGAACCACATCGTCGCGACCGGCCCGGACACCACCGAACGCTGGGAGGAGCAGTACGGCAAGTCGCCGTCGTCGGTGGCCGCCGAGATCGCCGGGCTGATCGCCGCCGGCGCGATCGCGCGGGCCAACGGTGACACCGCGAGCGCGACGTCGTGGGAGTCCACAGCGGACTCCTGGCGCAACTCCCTGGCCGGCTGGACCGTCACGACGTCCGGCTACTGGGGCGGGCATACCTACTACGAACGCCTCGACCGCAGTGGCAACCCGAACGACACGGGCACGATCTGTTTTGACGAGGGCTGCTTCTACGAGCACGACGTCACCGACTTCGGGTTCCTCGACCTGGTCCGCCTCGGCATCCGCCCGGCGAACGACACGACGATCGCGAACTCCGTCGCCCCGACGGCGGCCGCGTCCGACGGCAACGCCGCGATGCAGGTGACCCTGCCGAACGGCGACGTCTACTTCCACCGCTACCCGCACGACAACTACGGCGAGAGCACGGCGACCTGCAACGGCTGGCCCGCGGGCGGCAGCCAGCGGTTCGGGCGGCTGTGGCCGGTGCTGTCGGGGGAGCGCGGCCAGTACGAACTGGCCAACGGGCGGTCGGCGGCGGTCCACCTCAAGTCCATGGCGGACTCGGCCAACGACGGCTACTTCGTTCCCGAGCAGGTGTGGGACCGCGCCGACGTCGGCTGCTTCGGGCTGGGCCGGCCGACCGGCAGCGCGGGCCCGCTGATGTGGGCCGAGGGCCAGTACCTCCGGCTCGCGCAGAGCATGGACGCCGGCCACAACCTCGACACACCGTCGATCGTGAAGTCCCGCTACGGCACCTGAGTGCTCAGTTTCCGGGCCCGGGTCAGCAGCTTTTCGACCCGGGCCCGCAGCTCGGGGGTCTCACGATCCAGATCCGGCAGCAGGTTCGTGTAGTCCGACACGAGACTCCGGTAACCGCGGGCGAACTTGGTCTTGTCCTTCCGGCGCGCGTAACGCTTGTCGAGGTCGATGATCTCCTGGGCCAGCACGGCGGCGGCCGCCGACAACTCCGTCCGCGCGTCCGCTTCCGAGTCACGTCGTTCCTGGCGGGCCAGCGCCGTCCGTGCGGTGCGCCGGGAGGCGAGGTACAGGGCCGCCGAGCCCAGGAGCACCGCGGCGACCGAGGCGGCGGCGATCAGGTACCTCGGCAGGGACGGGCTGACCGTGCGGCCACCGTCAGGGATCGCGCCGGAGCGCACCAGCAGGTCGTAGTTGACCACCGCCACCTTCAGCGCGTCCACCGGGCGGTCGGTGAAGGCGTCGATGCCGTTGCCGATCATCGACTCCGCGACGAACGCCTTGCCGAAGTTCTTGTTGTCGCCGCCCGGCAGCTGGGCGCAGCCGTACTTGTCGTAGTCGTCACCGTCGCGGCTCAGCATCAGCGCCAGCGTCCCGTCGGCCGCGCCGGACACGCTGTCGCACGCGTCGCTCAGATCCGTGCCCGGCTCCAGGAACGCGACGGTGAGCCGCCGGTTGCCGATCACGCGCTCCGCGGCCGTCTGGTCGAGTGATACGCCCGGTGCGACGTACACCGACGAGGACCGCAGCTGCCGGGCGACCGGGCCGTCGAACACCCCCGCCGACCACACCGCCCAGCCCGCCAGCACCAGGCAGCCGAGCACCGCGACGCCGAATGCGCTGCCGAAGAGCCGTTTCACGCGAGCCTCCCCTGCAGGAACACGGCCGGCCGGTAGTCGGTGCGGCCGAGCAGCTCGGCGGTCGTGTCCAAATCGGACTCGGCCGCGTCGAGCAGACCGTGCACGTGCTTGTCCGGCAGCTTCTCGTCGAACGCTTCCCGGGCCGCCGTCAGCTGCGTGATCCCGCGGGTGAGCGACGCGGCCGACGCGCCGTCCGTCAGGCTCGAGACCTCCACTGCGAGCGCGGTCAGCCCGGCCAGCCGCGCGGGCACACCGACCCCGGTGATCCGCGCCGGCCGCAGCACCCGGCGGGTGGAAAGGGCGAGGAACCCGACCGCGCAGGCGGCGAACAGCCACGGCAGCGCGGGCAGCGCCACCCGGAGCGGGTCGAACGGCACGTACGGCAGGGGACGGTCGAACAGCCCGGCGTACCGGATGGCCGTGACCCGGTCGAGCCACGCGCCCAGGACGTTGCGCTGCGGGTAGGCGTATTCGCTGAGCCGGTCGGCGAACTGGCCGTAGAAGCTCGCCGTCGCGACGTCGGCGAACGCGGCGGCCGACGGACCGTCGTACTCCACCCACGAGCCGTACAGCACCACGATCGGGCGGCCGGGGAATTCCTGGGCCAACGCCGGTCCGAAGTGGACCAGCGGCTGGCCCACCGGCTGCTGCGGCAGCGCGACGTACAGCGGCTGGGCGCCCGGGAACGCCGCCGTCGTCGCGGGGGCGTCCTTCAGGTTCGCGCCCGGAGCGACGAACCGGCCGGTGCTGCGGAGCTCCGCGGTGGCGGCGGCCAGTTCACCGGCGGTCGGGTCGCGCCGCGCGAGCGCGGGCTGGTCCGGCACCTCCGGCTGGTGGTTCAGGTGGGTGATCAACGTGGTCAGCGACTCCGTGACGTCGCCGGTGGCGAACTGGCGGATCCACTCGCTCGCGCGGTCGGCCGAGGCCTGCAGGATGCCGCCGCTGACCTCGGTGCCGACCACGCGGACGGTCGCGTCTTCGACGTCGTGCACCCGGTCGCGGGCCTCCTTCGGGAGCCCGGGCGGCGCCACGAGGATCCGCAGGTCGGTGCCGCCGGCCGCGGCTTTGACAGCTCGGTCGTCCCAGGTCGCGATGGCGCCCGGCAGCCGCACGACGGGGGAGGCCTTGACCATCGCCGTCAGCTGTTCGGCCGATGGGACGGTCGCGCCGCTCAGCTCACCGGCCGAACCCTCGGGGATCGGGTCCTTCGCGGCGGGAGCCTGGCCGTAGCTGACGTTGGTGCTCTGCTTCTGCACCAAGAGGAAGGTCACCAGGACGGCGACGGCCGCGGTGAGCAGGATCCACCGGAGCCGGTCCACACGGTTAGCCATGGGCTGCCGCCCGCCAAAGCTCGTCGGCACGGACGGCGTGGTCGTGGGCGGTTTTGGCGGCGCGCGGGCCGCCGTGGGCGGCGGCGATGGTCTCGGCGCGGGCCAGCAGTTGCTCGGCTTCGGGCTGGGGCCCCGCGGCGGCGTCCCGGCTCACGGTGGCGCTCTCGATCGCGGCCCGCGCGGCCGACCAGGCCGTCCGGCGGCGCAGGTCCCGGTCCCGCCACCGGGGCACGGCGACCACCCCGAACCCGGCGACGGCGACCACCACCGCGGCGAGCACCCACACCACCCACGTCATCCCGGCCACCTTCGCACTTCGATCTTCGGCGAGGCCGTCATTCTGACTGGCGGGCGACGTGAGTGTGACAACGTTGCCGCATTGTGTCCCAGTCGATCACCGGACCAAGTGGACGGTCTTCGCAGCCGGGACGAACGTCGCGGTCTGGCCGCGAGTGAGGGCGACACTGTCGGTTTCGAGGCCGTCGCCGAACGCGACCAGGCGGTCCGACTCGACCTCGACGGTGAGCGGCGCCGACGTCAGTTCGCCTTCGGTGCACGAAGTCCCGGTTGTCGGTGACGGCCACGCCTCCCGCACGAACCAGACCAGCCGCGTCTCCCCGGGCGCGGGCAGGCGCAGGGTGCTGCGGCGTTCCTGCCACACCGAGCCGCACCAGCCGGTCGCACCGGTGCCGGTGCCGACCAGGATCCCCGACGACGCCTGGCGCTCCGGCCGCCCGCCACCGACCCCCAGCCGGTAGCGGGCGGTCTGGTGGCCGGCGTGGCCGAGATAGATCTCGTTGAGGGCGAGGAGCTGCTGTCCGTCGTCCGCGGTGAGCTCGGCCATGGTGCGGTGCTCGACGTCGCCGGTGGCGCGCACCAGATCGGCCACCGCGGCCGCCGGGTGCCGCACCAGCACACCGGGGGCGCCGGGCGCGATCCCGATCACCGGCTGGCCGTCGAGGTACTTGGCCACGTTGGCGATCAGGCCGTCCTGGCCGACCACGACCACAACATCCTCCGGGGTGAACAGGAACCGGTCGAGGTCGCCGCGTTCGACTTCGCCGCGGCGCCAGTCCAGGGGGATCGCCGCCGAAACCGCGGTGAGCGCCGCACGCACGGCGGCGTCCGCCTCGGTCACCTCGGCGAGGTCACGGCCGCGCGTGCGGAGGAAGAACTCGGCCTGGCCACGGGTGCCGTGCCGGGCGAGCAGTTCGTCGAGCTCGGTGCGGCGGTGCACCACCACGATGCGCGGGGCGAGGCTCACGACCGCACACCCAGCTTGGTCAGCAGCGGCGCGAGCAGGTCGGGCGTGAGCACCAGGCTGTCGATCTGGGGCAGGTTGCCGGCCAGGTCCTTGAGCGCGAGCCCGGTGAGCACACCTTCGGGCAGATCGCGGTAGGCGGCGAGCCGCGCGGCCTCGCCGGCCGCTTCCGCCTCACCGAGCGCGCGGGTGCCGTCGGCCTTGACCTGCGTCAACCGCATCTGGCGCGACGCCTGCGCTTCGGTCTCGATGTGGTTCGCCGCCGCGGCTTCTTCGGCCTGCCGTCGAGCGTTCGCGCCGCGCTGGGCGAGCAGCTGCTCCTCACGGCGGGCCAGCTCGATCTGGCTCTGCAGCTCGTTTTCGCTGATCGCGCGCTCGCGTTCGACGGCCATGGCGCGCCGCTCGTAGGTCGCCCGGTCGGCTTCCTGCTGCACTTTTTCGCGCGCGGTCGTCTGCAGCGCCTTCTCGACCTCCGGCTCGGCCCGGATGGCGACGACCCGGACGTCGACAACGGCCGAGCCGGTCTGCGCGAGGCGGGTGTCCTCCTCGGCCAGCCCGGCGCGGATCCGGTCGCGGACCGCGCTCACGCCGTCGACCAGCGCGGTCGCCAGGTCGATGCGGGTCAGGACCTCGACGGCGTACTGCTGGACGTTCTCGGTGAGCAGCCCGCTGATCTGGCCGAGGGGATCGCTTCTCCAGCGCCCGGTGTCCGGGTCGATGGAGAAGTCGATCCGCTGCGCGGCCAGGGCCGGGTCCTCGATCCGGAAGGTGAGGGCGAGCTGGACGGTGACGTCCTGGAAGTCGGCCGTGCGGGCGTGGAACAGCAGCGGCAGCTCGCGGTCGTCGACCGGCACCTCCGAGACGACCGCGGTCAGCGGCCGGTACCAGAACGACAGCCCGATGCCGTCGTGCGCGAGCTTGCCGCGGCGGAAGTGGCGGATGTGCACGGTGGGGGCGCCGCGCAGGTGCCGGAACCCGAAGCGGCGGTTGATGTCAGCCATGATCTCTCCTCTTATCGTCTCCTTGACGATATGTGGTGACCGGCCTAATCGTCAAGCTGACGATTAGCGGGTAGGGTGGTGGCATGGGTCACCCGCCGTTCGCCGTCACCGTGGATCTGGTCGTGCTCACCCTGACCGGGGACGAGCTGTGCGCGCTGCTGGTGCGCCGGGGAGTTTCGCCGTACCTGGGCGAGTGGGCGCTGCCGGGCGGGTTCGTCCGCGCGGACGAGGACCTGTCCGACGCGGCGCGGCGCGAGCTGGCGGAGGAGACGGGACTGGCGCCGGGGACCGTCCACATCGAACAGCTGGCAGGCTACGGCGCGCCGGACCGGGACCCGCGGATGCGGGTGGTGACGGTCGCGTACCTGGCGCTGGCGCCGGACCTGCCGACGCCTCGCGCGGGCACGGACGCGGCGGAGGCTCGTTGGGCTCCGGTGCGTGTGCTGTCGGCCGAGCGCCTGGCGTTCGACCACAACCGCATCCTGGCCGACGGCGTCGAGCGGGCCCGGGCGAAACTGGAGTATTCCCCGCTGGCGACGGCATTCTGCCCACCGGAGTTCACGGTCGCCGAGCTGCGGCGGGTGTACGAGCTGGTGTGGGACACCCGGCTGGACCCGCGAAACTTCCACCGGAAGGTGACGGGCGCCGAGGGGCTGCTGGAGCCGACCGGCCGGACGACCACCCGGGACGGTGGCCGCCCGGCGCAGCTGTATCGGCGGGGGAAGGCGGAGCTGCTGTACCCGCCGATGCTGCGGGCTTGACGACGGCTGCGGGGGCTCCGCAAGCTCCGCCCCCTTCGCCTGCTCCGGCCCGCCCAAACGCCCCAATGTGGCGTTGGGTGCATCTGACGCACTCAATGTGGCGTTCGGTGCGTCCAACGCACCCAACGCCACATTGGGGCGCTCGTCTGCGCAGGTCGGACGCGGCGCGGGTCGAGGTGAGCCGGGGCGAGGCGACCCGCTGCGGTGACCAGCGGCTGCACCCGGGTGGGCTGGGTCAGGCGGGCCGGAGTGGCCGGTCGCGTGTCCAAGTCGGGCCG
This sequence comes from Amycolatopsis sp. NPDC051758, assembly GCF_044453095.1. Classification (NCBI taxonomy): domain Bacteria; kingdom Bacillati; phylum Actinomycetota; class Actinomycetes; order Pseudonocardiales; family Pseudonocardiaceae; genus Amycolatopsis; species Amycolatopsis sp. NPDC051758. Next base: position 30,370 of record NZ_JBITCJ010000010.1, read on the forward strand.
CGCGGGCAGGCGCGAGGTGCCGCGTTGGCCGGCGCCTCGTGTCCGGGTCAGGCGGCGCGGGCCGGGACCAGTCGACGTGCGGCGCTCACCAGCGGCACCAGCCGCGTGCCGAGGTTGCGGGCCGCCAAGCCGCGTCGGGTGGCTGGGATCAGCAGGGCCGCCGCCGTGGATACGTTGCGCTGCTTCGGTTCCACCAGTTTTCGGTGCGTCTCCTCGTACCGTCGGAACGCCGAGGCCGCGTCGTCCGGAGTCCGCTCCAGCTCCGTCGCGAGCGTGTACGCGCCCGCCATCGCCAAGGTCGAACCGTCGCCGAACAGCGACACGGACGATGCCGCGTCTCCGGCCAGGACGATGCGCCCGGCGTGCCAGCTGTCCATCCGCACCCGGCTCACCGCGTCGAAGTACAGGTCGTCGGCCTCGCGCACACGCTCCAGCAGCTCGGGTACGCGCCAGCCGGCGCCTTCGTAAGCCTCGGCCAGCATTCGCTTGTGCAGCGCGGTGTCCCGGTAGTCGAACCCCGGCACCGCGTCGCCGCGGAACATGAACGCCGCGATCCCGTGGCCGCGCGACGGGTGCACCGCCACCGCACGGCCAGGCGAGTTGTACATGACCAGCTCGGTGCGGTCGGCCGGCGGCTCGGTCAGGGGGAGCGTCGCGATGTAGACGCCCATGTGCTCGACAAACGCGGTCTCCGGCCCGAACGCCAGCCGTCGCACCGCCGAGTGCAGGCCGTCCGCGCCGATCACGAGGTCGAACCGCCGCGGTGCACCTCGCTCGAACGTGACGTCGACGCCGCCGCCGTCCTGCTGGAGCGAGGTGATCGAGTCGTGGAAGACGATCTCCGCGTCGTCGCGCGCCGCTTCGTGCAGGATCGCCGCGAGGTCGGTGCGGGGGAGTTCGATGTCGGTGCCGCTCCCGAGCACGCTCATCGGGACCCGCCCGGTCCGCCGCCCCGCGTCGTCCACGAACTTCAGTGACGTGGCATCAGTGCTCGCTTCGCGCAATTTCGCGGTGATGCCCATCCGGTCCGCGACCCGCGCGGCCGGTCCGCGGACGTCGACCGGGCTGCCGCTCGACCGCAGCCCGGCGGCGCGCTCGACGACGGTGGGCCGGAAGCCCGCCCGGGCCAGCCAGTAGGCCAGCGTCGGCCCGGCGACCCCGGCGCCGGAGATCAGTACGGTTCGCTCGGTCATGGTGTGCCCCCATCTCGGTCCTGACCATCGGTCAGTGTCGACCCTACGCTCCTGTCCATCGGTCAGGCAACCGGCTAGGCTCGCGAGATGACGGACGACACCCGCGCCCGGATCCTGCGCGCGGCGCTGGAGGAGTTCTCGACGCGCGGCTACCACGCCACCTCGGTGCGCGAACTGGCCGAACGGGTCGGCGTCACCAAGACCGCGGTGCTCTACCACTTCCCGGGCAAGGCGGACATCGTCACGGCGCTCGCCGAGCCGATGCTGGCCGACGTCGAGGCGGCGATGGCGAAGGCGGAAGACGCCGCCGATTCGAGGAGTGCCGCGATCGAGGGACTCCTCGACGTCTGGCTGAGCCACCGGTACCTGCTGCGGATGAACCTGCGGGACCTCGGCCTGACCGCGTCCAACGAAGTGTTCGAGCGGTTCCGCGACGGCATGCTCCGGGCGAACACCCTGGTGGCGGGCCCGGACGCGGACCTCGCGGGCCAGGTCCGGGCGGCGCAGGCGATCGCGATGCTCAGCGACCCGGTGGTGCTGTTCGCCGACGCCCCGGCGGGCGAACTCCGCGCCGCGGTCCTCGACGGCGTCGACCGGCTGTTCGTCACCGCAAAACCCGAGGTCAAGGCACGCCGCGGCCGGCCGACGGTGATGAGCCCGGAGACGATCGAGGCGGCCCAGCGCCTCTACGACGCCGGCCACACCCCGGCCGACATCGCCGCCGCACTCGGCGTCTCCCGCGCCACGATCTACCGGCACCTGCCTGGCGCAGAATATTGAGACGATTTGTGAGACTTATTGAGACGGCTCGGCGGCGACCTCGATCGCGGGCAACGCCGTCAGCTGCTGCGGAGTCATCCGCGAAGCCGCCTCGAACACCTTCTGCTGGTGGTCCTTGATCCGCTCGTCGACCAGCCGGCTCAGTTCGAAGGCCAGCCGGCCGGTCTGGCGGACCGTCACGTCGTCCACCAGCGGCCGCACGGCCGACGTGATGACGATGCCTGCGGCCTCGCCGCCCTCGGCCTGGGAGACGCCGACCGAGTAGGTCTCGCGCGGGTTGACCGGCCCGTCGAGCGAGAAGTCCCGGATCCGGCCGAGCAGCTCGTGCCATTCGGTGACCTCGCCCGGCACCCCCGTCGCCTCGACGTCGGCGACGGTCAGCCCCATGCCGCGGTCACCGGGGCGGAAACAGCGCGCGTACGAGTTCAGCGCCGACACCCACAGCGACTCGACGAGCACCGGATCCGGCCGTGGGTGGGCGAGCTCCGCCACCAGCCGTTCGCAGCACTTGAGGGTGAACTGGAGGTCGTCGAAGATCGCGACGAGGTCGCCGAGGCCCAGCGCGCCGGGCGTGGTCAGCAACCGCGCGCTCGACGGCGCCGTGGTGGAGTGGCTCATCCGGGGACGCTCCTGTCCTGGCGTGGACCTCCACGACACCGCATCCGGGGCATCCCGGGGGTCTCAATTTGCGACACCACCGCCCAGCGGCCGGAACCACAGGGTGAACGCGGTCTTCTGCGCCTCGAGCCGGTACTGCGGCAACACCCCGGGCCCGCACGACGCCGATCCCAGTCCGTGCTGCGCGACGTCCAAGGTCAGATGCATCAGATCGCCGGGCACCAGATCCGAAGCGTGCTGAGCGGCCTCCAGCTGGGCGGCGGTCCACCGCCGGGCCGTGAAGTCGAACGCCGGATCGCCCGCCACGCGGATGCCCGCGCCGGAAGGCGTTGTGAAACTCGCCCAGCGGACGTCGGCCCGGTTGCCGTTCTCCTGCGGGAAGACGTACGGCGTCTGCAGCCCGTCGACGCTGCTCGAGAACCGGCCGATCCGCGCCGCCTGGTGGCTGTCCGGGTACGCCTCGCCCGGGCCGCCGCCGAACCACTCGGCCGAGCCGAGTTCGCCCGGAACGGACATCGTGACGCCGAGCCGGGGGAGTGATCCCTCGAAGCCGTCCGGGGTCACCGCCACCCGGAGCCGCAGGCGGTCGGCGAACGCCGTCCACGTGTAGTCCGCGAACAGGCCGAACGGCTGCGCCGGCGGGGCGACGCGGGTGCGCACCACCAGCTCGTCACCGTCGGCGTCGACCGTGATGACCCGGTGCTGCATCCGGTGCAGGCCCGCCTCCAGCCAGCGTGACGCCTCGGACGGCCCCGGTGACGATCCGCGGTCGTTGTCCGTCGTCGCGCGCCAGACGTCCAGCCGCGGCCCTTGGACCGGATGCCCGCCGAGTGCGGTGAGCAAGCCGGTCGCCGCGTCGAACTCGCCTGCGCCGAGGAGCAGCCGCCCGGCCGTGCGGAACACCGGTCCACGGGGCGGCAACGCCGGGGTGGCGGGCGCGGGCGACACCGGCAGCTGACCCCATCCGACAACGTGCCCCGCGGGAGCCCACGAAGTCGCCGCGGTCAACGACGCGGACACCGTCAGCCACGACTCGCTCGCGGTAGGAGGCAACGAAGGCAGCGGCACCGAGACGCTCTGTCCGGAGAGGACAGCGGGAACATCGAGAGTGCCTCGGGCGACGTCGATTCCTTCGTCCTCGAGGACCCAGGTGAACGTCAAGTGCTCGGTCGAAACGAAGTCGTAGTGGTTCGACACGCGGATGCTGGACGCGTCGGCCGCCATCCGGACCGGCTCGATGATCTTCGCGTATTCGACCAGCCCCGGGGACGGCGTCCGGTCCGGGAAGACCAGGCCGTCGATCACGAAGTTGCCGTCGTGGATCGGTTCCCCGAAGTCGCCACCGTAGGCAAAACCCTCCGAAGAGGACAGGCCGTGGTCGATCCACTCCCAGACGAACCCGCCCTGGCAGTTCGGGTACCGCTCGAACAGCTCACGGTACTCCAGCAGCCCGCCCGGTCCATTGCCCATCGCGTGTGCGTACTCGCACAGCACAAACGGAAGATCCCGGCGCCGCTCGTTGTCGTCTTCGCGACGCCCGATCCGCTCGACGTCGTCGGGCGACGCGTACATGCGACTGTGGACGTCCACATAGGAACACTCGTGGTCGCCCTCGTAGTGCACCGGCCGGGTCGGATCGCGGTGGCGCACCCACTCCGCCATCCGCGCCAGGTTGTCACCGGTGTGGCTCTCGTTGCCGAGCGACCAGAGGATCACGCTCGGCCGGTTCTTGTCACGCTCCACCGTGCGCCGCATCCGGTCGAGGTACGCCTCCGTCCACATCGGCTCGGAGCTGGGGTTCCGGTCCCAGTCCAGCGGCCCGAACCCGTGGGTTTCCAGGTCGCACTCGTCGATCACCCACAGCCCGTACTCGTCGCACAGCTCGAGGAACGCCGGGTCCGGCGGGTAGTGGCTGGTCCGGACGGCGTTGACGTTGTGCCGCTTCATGAGCAGGACGTCGGCGAGCGCGGTCTCCCGGGACACCACGCGGCCGGAAAGCGGGTCGTGCTCGTGGCGGTTCACGCCGCGCAGGAGCAACCGCCGCCCGTTGACCTTGAGCTGACCGTCTTCGATCGTCACCGTCCGGAACCCGATCCGCACCGGGACCCGTTCGGCCACAGTGGACAGCGTGCCTTCGTACAGCCGTGGCGTCTCCGCGCTCCACGGCTCGATCGGCAGCTCCAGCGCGGTGCCCGCCGGATGCCCGGCGACGCCCAGCGAAGGGATGTCCAGCACGACATCCGGGCCGGTCTCGACCCGGACCGTGCCCAGTCCGGTGGTGTGGTCGTAGTCCGCGCGGACCCAGTAGTCCCCGATGCCGCCGGCCGGCCGGGCGAGCAGGGTCACGGCGCGGAAGATCCCGGACAGCCACCACATGTCCTGGTCTTCGAGGTAACTGCCGGCCGACCACTGGTGCACGCGGACGACGAGGACGTTGTCCCGCGGCTTCAGCAGCGGGCCGACCTCGAACTCGGCCGGCAGCCGGCTGCCCTTGGTGACGCCGAGCTCCGTGCCGTTGAGCCAGATCCGGCCGCACGAGTCGATCCCGTCGAAGCGCAGCAGTGCGGCTCCCGGCGGCCAGGAAGCGGGCAGGTCGAACCGCAGCCGGTGGTCGCCGGTCGGGTTGTCCGACGGCACGTGCGGCGGGTCGACCGGGAACGGGTAGTGCACGTTGGTGTAGGCGGGCTTGCCGTGGCCGTGCAGCTGCCACAGTGACGGCACGGCCAGCTCGTCCCACGCCGAGTCGTCGAACCCGGTTTCGAAGACGTCCGGAGGAGCCGCGGCCGGGCTCGGCGACAGCCGGAACCGCCAGGCGCCGTTCAACACCAGCGACGGCGCGTCGGAGGGGAAAGCCGCGCGCGGGGGCACTGAACCGTGGCCGGGGCCCGGGTCTTCGACGTACGACATGGAGTCCTCTCAGCCCTTGAGGGCACCGGCGGCGATGTTGCGGACGAAGTGGCGGGCGCCGAAGGCGAAGACGACGAGTAGCGGCACGATCGGGGACCCTCCGGGCGGGTGCCCGTGAACGTTCCCGTGAACGTTCACGGATTGCTTGGGAGTGTGCTCGACGGCGCGACCGGGTGTCAAGGGATCAGGCGGATTCGCGCAGGTGGAGCCCGGCGCGGACGATCAGTTCACCGGGTTCGAGGGGCGTGGATCCGGTCATCAGCCGGGCCGCCTGCTCGACGGCCAGCGCGCCGAGCGCGCGGGTGTCGATCGCGACGCTGGAGAGCTCCGGCTCGACCAGGGTGCCGAGCGCCAGCCCGTCGAACCCGATCACCGCGAGGTCGGCGGGCACCCGCAGGCCGAACCGGCGGGCCTCGCGCAGGGCGCCGATGGCGATCACGTCGTTGAAGGCGAACACCGCGGTGACGTCGGGGTGGGCGGCGAGCAACGTGGCCAGGGCCGCGCCCCCGCCGTCGACGGTCTGCGCGGCACGGGTGATCCAGCCGGGCTCCACCGCGAGGCCGTGCCCGGCCATCGCGCGCCGGAACCAGAGCTGCCGGATGCTCGGCTCGGGCCGGCGGTCGTGGTCGAGCATCCCGATCCGCCGGTGCCCGCGCGAGACGAAGTGGGCGACGGCCTCGCGGATGCCGTCTTCACCGTCGATCGAGATGCCGCTGAAGCGCGGCGTGCGCGGCTCGCGGCCGATCAGCACCACCGGGATGCCGGGGGTGAGCCGGTCGAGGTCTTCGTCGGACCGGCTGAAGTAGCCGACCACCGCGTCGACCTGGGCGCCGATCACCCGGAGCGTGGCGAGCTCCTGCTCGAGGTCGTCGGCGGTGTCGTAGACGACCACGTGCCAGCCGCGGGACCGGGCCGCCTCCAGCGCGCCGGAGGCGACCTCGGTGAAGAACGGGTTGAGCAGGTCGGGCACGACCAGCCCGATCGTGGTGGTGTCCTGCCGGACCAGGCCGCGGGCGAAGCGGCTGGGCCGGTACCCGAGCGCGCGGGCGGCGTCGAGGACGCGCTGCTTGGTCGAGCCGTCGATCTCGGCCTTGTCGTTCAGCGCGCGCGACACCGTCTGCCGGGAGACCCCGGCCGAGCGGGCGACGTCGTGGATCGTCACCCGCCGGGGTTCCGTGCTCGAGGACACCGCCCACCTCCTGTTCGGAGGTCGAGTATGCCCGCCCGCGGCCGGCGCGCTACCCGAGCGGGGTGCGTTCGCGGCGCTTCGAGATCACCCGCCAGCCGACCGCGAGCACCACCGCCAGCACCGGGATCGAGGAGAACGCGATCTTCTCCGCCCCGTCCGAGAAGCCCATCAGCACCACGACCAGGGCGAGGAACGCCAGTGTCGCCCAGCCGCTGTAGGGCGCCCACGGCATCCGGTAGGACGGGCGTTCCAGCTCGCCGCGCAGCGCGGCCTGGCGCAGGCGCATCTGGCAGAAGATCAGCGTCGCCCAGGTGGTGATCACGCCGAGCGAGGCGATCGCGATGGCGATGTCGAACGCCTCCTTCGGCACCAGGTAGTTCAGCACCACGCCGAGCAGGTAGGCGACCGAGGTGAACATGATGCCGCCGTAGGGGACGTGGCGGCTGCTCATCCGGCCGACGAACGACGGCGCCTCGCCCTTGTCGGCCAGCGAGCGCAGGATCCGGCCGGTGGAGTAGAGCCCGGAGTTGACGCTGGACAGCGCCGCGGTGAGCACCACCGCGTTCATCACGTCACCGATGCCCGGGATCCCCAGCCGGGAGAACACCGTGACGAACGGGCTCTCGTCGCCGTTGTAGAACGGCCAGGGCAGCAGCATCGCCAGCATCAGCACGGACCCGACGTAGAACACGCCGATCCGCCACACCACTCCGTTGATCGCCTTCGGCAGCACCTTGCGGGCGTCCTTCGTCTCGCCGGCCGCGATGCCGACGACCTCGATGGCCGAGTAGGCGAAGATGACCGCCTGCAGCGTCATCAGCGCGATCCCGATGCCCGCCGGGAAGAATCCACTGTGGTCGGTCAGGTTGTGCACGCCGGCCGGGGTGCCGCCGATGTCGGCGCCGGCGAACACCAGGCCGAGCGCGGTGACCAGGAAGACGACGATGGCCAGCACCTTGACCACCGAGAACCAGAACTCGAGCTCGCCGAACAGCTTCACCGACAGCATGTTCACCGCCAGCAGCACCCCGAGCGCGACCAGCGCGGTGATCCACTGGGGCACGTCCGGCAGCCACTTGTGGACGTAGATCGCGACCGCGGTGATCTCCGCGATCCCGGTCATCGCCCAGTTCACCCAGTACATCCACCCCGAAGCGAAGCCGGCCCACGGGCCGATGAACTTCCGCGCGTAGGTGACAAAACTGCCGGAGCTGGGCTCGTGCAGGACGAGCTCGCCCAGCGCCCGCATCACGAAGTAGGCGGCCACCCCGCAGATCGCGTAGGAGATGACCAGCGACGGGCCGACCTGGTGGAGCTTGCCGCCGGCGCCGAGGAAGAGCCCGACGCCGATCGCGCCGCCGATGGCGATCATCTGCACTTGGCGGTTGCCCAGCGCTTTCGAGTAGCTTTCACCTTTTTCGGTGAGCAGCGAGGAATCCATGGTTCCGGGACGCTAGAGGTTGTGCGGCAGGTCACCAAGCACACTAAGGAAGACTTAAGGTGTGCGAGAGATCACTCTAGGAATTCCCCTAGTGTCGCCCGGTTTCGATTTGACAAGGCCCGCCGCGTGAAGCGGTCGGACGGCCTTCTACGCTACGGCCGTGGATCTCGCGGCGCTGCTGGACCGGATCGCCGACGACGTCGCGCCCGAGGTCGGCCGCGGCGCCGTCGCGGACTACATTCCCGCCCTGGCCCGGGTCGAGCCGCGGCAGTTCGGCATGGCGGTGGCCGAAGTGGACGGTGCGGTGCACGGCGTCGGCGACTGGGAGCGGCCGTTCTCCGTGCAGAGCATGTCCAAAGTGTTCACCCTCGCGCTGGTGCTGTCCCGGGGTGACGGCGTCTGGACGCGGGTCGGCCGCGAGCCGTCCGGCGACCCGTTCAACTCGCTGGTGCAGCTGGAACACGAGGACGGCATCCCGCGCAACCCGTTCATCAACGCCGGCGCGCTGGTGGTGACCGACGAGCTCGCGCAGCACGGCGACGCGGTGGCCGCGCTGCTCGCGTTCCTCCGCGAGGAAAGCGGCCGGGCGGACATCACCGTCGACCCCGAGGTGGCCGCGTCGGAGGCGGGCCACGCCGACCGCAACCGCGCCCTCGCCTACTTCATGGCCTCCTACGGCAACATGCGCCACCCGGTGCCGTCGGTGCTCGACCAGTACGTCCGCCAGTGCTCGATCGCGATGAGCTGCGCGGACGTCGCCCGCTCGGCGGTGTTCCTGGCCCGCCACGGCGTCCGCAACAACGGCACCCGCCTGCTCGGGCTGAGCGCGGCGAAGCGGATCAACGCCGTGATGCTCACGTGCGGCACCTACGACGCGGCGGGCGAGTTCGCCTACCGGGTCGGCCTGCCGGGCAAGAGCGGCGTCGGCGGAGGGATCCTCGCGATCGTCCCGGGCCGGTGCGCGGTCTGCGTCTGGAGCCCGGGTCTGGACGCGCGCGGAAACTCCGTGGCGGGAGTGTCCGCATTGGACCGGTTCACCACGTCGACCGGCTGGTCGATCTTCTGAGTCAGCCGGATTCGGGGCTTGAGGACGATGTCGCCGCGATTCCGTGACGAACAGGCAGGGCTGCGGCCACTACGTCGAAGTATCGCTGGTCCTGCCAGCGGCTCCGATCGCCGATGACGTACAGCCGGCGCTTCGCTCTCGAGACCGCGACATTGAGCAGGTTTGGCTTGGCAGCGGCCCAGCGCCGTGCTCCTTCACTCGCCGGGTTGCTCCCCAGCACGAGCACGACTACATCGGACTCTTGTCCCTGCACGGTGTGGACCGTGCCCACCTCGATGGCAGTGCCCGGCCGCCGCCGCACCACGCGCTGAGCGCCCCGGATCACGTCCCGGAACGGGCTGACCACTCGGATGGCCCCGGGAGGGACCCCGAGGGTGGCGAGCTCGTCGAGCAACAACCCGAGCTCTTCTCCCTCGGCCGGTACCCAGTGCTTTTCGGAGTGGTTCGCCGGGACGTCAATCCACTCGTCGTGCCCGGGATAATCAGGGCGCTCGCCGGTGCCGTAGACCATGAGTTCGCCGCCGTACGCGATGCGATTGGAGATTTCGAACATCGGCCGGTCACAGCGGCGGTGCACGCGAAGCGGAGCGCCCACCCAGGTTGACCCGTCTCCGATCGGATCGGGTAGGGAGGTGCCGAATCTATTGAGCCGATCTGCGGCCCGCTGTGCCGACGTCGCGTCGGGAAGCCACTCGTCGGCCACGCGATAACGCTTGAGCAGTGCCGCCTGCGCGGTGGAGGGCAGTGTCACGATCGGCTCCAGCTGCTGAGGATCCCCGACGAGCACAGACCGCTTGGCCCGCCAGATGCCCCCGACCGTCTGCTGGGGCGTGGCCTGCCCCGCTTCGTCGACGAAGAGCCATCCCAACGCCTCGGGGCCGAGTCGGCCGAACAGCCGCGGAAGTGACGCGAAGGTCGTCGAGATGACCGGGACGACGAGGAAGAGCGTCTGCCAGACCGCGAGCAGTGTGTCCTCTCGGAGCGTCGGGTTTCCGCTGAGCACTGCCTCGGCTGTGGTGAGGTTGTCGCGCATCGGGGCGCCGGCGCCCAGCACGAATGCTTTGTGCAGTTTCAGCGCCTCGAGGGTGACCTGGTTGCGGGCGGCGGTGAACTCCGGGTCGGCCCAGGGCGCGCAGAGCTGAAAGGCGTTGTCGTCGGCGAACTGCGCTGGGTCCGGAACGTGACCGGGCCAGCGGCTGTGCGCGGTCGCGATGAATGATGTGGCCGCGGTGAGCGCGGACCTGGCCCGCTCGATGCCGCCGTCGATGTCCTGCAGTCGCGCGGCAAGGGCCGCACCTTCCGCGGCGAGGTGTCGGAGCGCAGCAGACCACTGTTCCACCACCTGCGCGGCGTGGTCACGCTGGTGACGAAGCCGAACGTGTTCGGTGTTCCATTCACGGCCCGCTCGGAACAGCGTCGAGATGGACACCCAGAAGCCGGGTCTGTCCGCCCGGTGCTCGTGGTGGATCCGCGCGGCGCGGTCCAGAGCGGCCGTGGCGATCGTGTACCCGTGCTGCGAATCGGCGACCCGCTTTCCCAAGAGCGCCTGCTGGTGTCGAAGGTGCGTCGAGGTGGCCTCGGCAGTCCGCAGGTCGGACTCCAGGCCGGGGCGGTTTCGCAGGGCTCGAGCCACCTGCTCGCGCTCTGCCGCCAGGCGGGTGCACGCGGCCTCGGCGTCGCGGAAGCGCCGGACGGCGGTGGGCCAGTCGTCGAAGGAGCCGGGCTCGTCCCGGGCGTTCCGGAGGATCCGTTGCATCCCGGGGATGTCCGGCGTCGGGTTCTCGTCGTCCGCCTGTACGGACTCCTGGCCCCACCAGAACCGCTTGGCGAACTGGCCGCAGTTCTTGCGGTTGCCCAGCGTGGCGGCAAGGAGACCCCAGGCCGGCTTGTCGAGTACGTGCGTGGCCAGTTCGCGAAAATAGTCGACTGCGAGCGCCGCGTCTTCGGCACTGCCGACCGCCCCGATGCCGGGAATTTCCGCGGTCACGTTGGCAGCTGCCTTGTTCCCGGACGTGGCCACGAGGATCTCCGAGCCGGTCACGACCGGCGACAGCCCCCGGACGGATGCCGAGAACCGCTCGGTGATCTTCACGCGCTGGATTTCACCCGTGAATGCTTCGGCCGGCGCCGACAGCCCGGCGAGCGCGTGCGCCCGCTGCACCAGTACGGTGGCGATCACGTCCCGGAGCAAGGTGGTCTTCCCGGTTCCGGGCGGGCCGTTGACGGCGAACACACCCCCGGCCGTGCCGAGTTCGGCCGTGATCCGATCGACCGCGAACTGCTGGCTCAGCACCAGTGGCTTCACCGGGTCGCCGGGCCACCGCCCGAGCGGCAGCTCCGCGGGCGCGACTCCGTCGAGCACGGCCTGCGGTGTGGCACGAACGTCAACACGGTCGCGGACCGGCACGGAGTCGGCGTCGGAGATGAACTTCTGGAGGCCAGGACCGATTTCGCTGGTTCGCACCGACTTCGCGATCTTGGCGAGATCGTCTGAGAAGAAGCTGTTGAGGAACGTGCTGTCCCGTGCGTCGGCGGCGTCTCTGACCCGCACCTTCGAGCACTGGATCCGGATTCCACGCGGGTCGAGCGCGGTCGTGACGCCAAGCGCCTCGGCAAGCTCCGCGGTGAACTCGTGCAATGCCGCCGCAGTGAGCTCGAAGCGCGGCGTGCGAGGACCGGCGTCGGCGGGACTGGCACTTGGTGCTTCCGTTTTCTTCCTGGGACTCAGGAGCTTCTCGGCGAATGTTCCGGCCACTGCACCGGCGATGCCGCCGACGACCGGGCCGGCCAGCGAGCCGATCGCGGTCGCGGCAGCCGTGGTCACCGCCGCACCTGTCGCCTTGGCGCCAGCCCCGGCAGCTTCGCGCGCTGCCTCCTTCGCGTGGTCGCCCAGAGCCTGCGCCGCTTTGCGGGCTGCGGAGGTGCTCCGGGGTTCGCGAGACGGTGGCGCCAGCTGGTCCAAGCCGTCGGTGAAGCCGCTTTCTTCGGCGTCGAAGCCGTCGAGCCAGTGTTCCGCGTCCGGACCATGGCTGCCCAGGCGCCCGAGTGCCCATGCGCAGGCGGAGAGCGCGCCGGAACCTTCGACCAGGAAGCCGCTGGCGTCCACCGTGAACGCGAACAGAGCGGCTTGACCGGAACTGCGCCCGTCTGGGGGCGTGGCGTCATCGCCGAACGCGCGAGCCAGGGTCTCCCGGATCGATGTCAGTTCGTAAAGGCCGCCGTAGACGGTGAACTGCCAAGCCAGCGTCCTGGGCAGCGGGCGGGCGGTGACGGGATGACCTGGGGACCACGGGGTGCCATCCCGCGGGCCAAGGTCGAAGATCAGCTGGTCGGCGCCGAGCCCACCGCTCCGGTCCACCTTCGGCGCGGTCGCCGGACTGAGTGTTTCGACGGCACGCCAGAACTCCACCGTGCGCGCACGACTGTCCCCCTGCATGAGCCCCCTCACGTCTGTGGCGACAGTCACTGTACGGCATGATCGTCACAGCGGGTCACTGACTGGGTGACCCACGTCAGAAGGAAGTCAGCGCAGGTAGTTGTAGACGCTGGCGCGCGAGATCCCGAGCAGATCGGTCAGCGCCGGCACCGCGTTCTTCAGCTCGAGGAACCCGCGCTCCTTCAAGGACCGCACCAAGTCCTTCTTCGCGGTCGCCGGCAGGCTCAGCGGGGTGTGGCCGCGCTCGGTCGCGTAGTCCTCGACCAGTGCGCGCAGCTCGTCACCCGTGCGGGCGCGCAGCGACTCGGCCAGCGGGGCCGGCTCGTCGGTGCGGGAGAGCCGGGTGAGGGCGCGGGCCGCCGAGCCGAGGAGTGAGACGTCGAGGTTGAGGCACAGCGCCGCGACGTACTCGCCGGCCGAGTTGCGGATGCCGATCGACGTGCTCTTCGCCGGCCGGCCGTCGGGGAAGCGGTTCGGGTAGTTCTGCAGGACGTCGGGGAACCCCGGGTCGGCGATCCGGGCCAGGCCCAGCTCGGTCGCCGGGTCGCCGACGGCGCGTCCGGACAGGCCGCCCTCGATCGCGCGGACGGCGTGGGCGGGGTCGCGCAGGTCGTGCAGCACCACCTCGCACAGCCCGGGGAACATCCGGCCGACGGCCTGGGCGATCTTCTCGGCTTCCCGCAGCAGCAGCTCGTCCTCGGTCATCCGATCAGCTCCCGCAGCTTGTCGGGCACCTTCAGCCCGGACCCGGTGAGCACGACGACGGTGGTCTCGCCGGGCCGGATCGCCCCGCGCTGGCGGAAGACGTCGATCGCCGCGGCGGCGGTCGCGCTGGTCGGCTCGGCGTAGAGGCCGAGCGACGCGAGCCGGCGGGCGGCCGCGGCGATGGCGTCCTCCGGGATGGCCGCGGTGTCGCCGCCCGACCGCCGGATCGCGGCGACCACCTCGGGCAGCCGGACCGGGTTTCGGATGGCGGTGCCTTCGGCGACGGTGGGGGCGAACGCGGGCGGTTGCCGGTCGTGGAAGGCGGCGTCGAGGGGGGAGCAGTTCCGCGGCTGCGCGACGAGCAGGCGTGGCCGCCGGGTGATCGACCCCGCGGCCAGCAGCTCACCGAACCCGAGGTCGCAGCCCAGGACGATGCTGCCCGCGCCGGCCACCGTGACGACGGCGTCCGGCGCGCGGAAGCCGAGGTCCTCCCACAGCTCGTAGGCGAGGGTCTTGGTGCCCTGCAGGAAGAAGGGGTGCCAGTTGTGGCTGGCGTAGGTCGTGCCCGCCGAGCGGCGGACGGCTTCGGCGGCGGTGTCGTCGCGCGTGCCGGGCACCAGTTCGACGGTCGCGCCGTACGCGCGGGTCTGCAGGACCTTCGCCGGTGACGTCCCCTCCGGCGCCAGCACGGTCGCGGTGATCCCGGCGGCGGCGCTGTAGGCGGCGACCGACGAGCCGCCGTTGCCGGAGCTGTCCTCCAGGAGCGCCGGCACCCCGGCGCCGGCCAGCGCCGAGACCATGACGCTCGACCCGCGGTCCTTGAAGCTGCCGGTCGGGCTGAACCACTCGAGCTTGAACCGGACTTCGGTGTCACCCCAGACCTGCGGGACCAGGGGAGTGCACCCCTCGCCGAGCGAGACCGGGCGCAGGTCGCCGGGCAGGGCCGCCCGGTACCGCCAGAGTGAGCGGACGCCGGTGTCGACGTCGCCGGGACCGAGGCCGGTCAGCGGGGCGACGGTCAGCGGGGCGCCGTCGTCGCCGCGCCAGCGCCGCGGGTCGCCGGGGTACCGCGTCCCCGAACGCTCGTCGGTGTACCAGTACTCCACGATCACCTCCACGATTGGACAACACGTCCAAGTGTAGACGAGATGTCTAATGTTACCGGCAGGTATGCGAAACGGTTTCAGCTTCGGTTCGGGAAAATTTGTCACCTGCGCGGGAGATTTTGACCGGGGACGACTCATCCCGGTGGCCGGAGATACCGCTGGTGCCCGGGTGAATACCCGCAGTCGCTCGTGGTGCCGGATGGCGGTCCGTGCTCGGAGGTGGTACGGAATCGGTCGTTGTGGATCGTGTGAGCACGCGAAACCCGGTCGCCGGCGGAATCCACAGTGGACCCGCGGGGCCGGGTGGTCCGGTGAGGCCGATTCCGGGACCCTACTTTCGGCTGTCGGTAAAATTGTCAGGTGAGTAGTCGCCGCACAATGGGAAAAATCATTTACCGCCGGGTCGGGAGAAAAGCCGTTCGGTGTCGTCCGTTTTACCGGCACGACACTTCCCGGCGGCTTCCGGGAAACGAAGGACCCGCCGGTCGGCGTGGTCCGGTGTGGGCAGCGGCACTGCGTCCACCGGGTGAGAAGGCTTGCCCCATCTGGTGGTGTGTGGCAGGCGGACCGCAGGTGCCGGGCGGTCCGGGCGGCCAGTTGATCACTGTTCAAGAGTAATCCCGACACTGCTCCCATCCGGTGGTACATGACGTACACGTTAAATTCTTGCGTCCGCGCGCTGGTCTGTCCCGCATTTTCTGAACGACTCCGACGAAATCGTGGTGGGTTGTTGACGGAACCGGGTGAACCCGCTTAAGTACACCCCGTTACTCCATCACCCTTTCGTGCATAGCGGGAGTTCCCATGCGTGTCTCGAAAGACGACTGCGTGCCGGCCGCGCCGGTCGTCGCCGTGTCGCCGTTGCGGTGGCCGTCGGCGCGCGGGGTCGCGGCCGCCGTTCGCGGGGGCGGGCTCGGTGTGCTCGACCTGACCGGCCCGGAAGCCGCCGCCGCCGAAGAGCTCACGCTGCTGAGAGAATGGGGCATCCCGGCGTTCGGGGTCCGGCTCACGCACCCGCCCGCGGACCTGCCCGACGCCGTCACCACCGTCCTGCTGACGGAAGACTCCCCGTGCGCGGCGCGGGACTTTCCCGGCCGGCAGGTGCTGGCCGAGGTCACCAGCCGGGACGCGGCCGTGCGAGCGGTCGCCGGCGGCGCCCACGGACTGATCGCCCGCGGTCACGAATGCGGCGGCCGGACGGGTGAACTGAGCACGTTCGTGCTGCTGCAGGCCCTGCTCGACGACGCGCTCGGCGTGCCGGTCTGGGCCGCGGGCGGGATCGGGCCGCACACTGCGGCGGCCGCGATCGCCGGCGGGGCCGCCGGGGTGGTCGTGGACACCCAGCTGGCGCTGCTGCCGGAGGCCGAACTGCCGTCGGCGCTCACCGCCGGCTTCACCGGTCTCGACGGCTCGGAAACGACCGTCGTCGACGGCGTCCGCGTGCTGGCGCGCCGCGGCGCCGAGCCGATCGAAGCCGGGCAGGACGTTTTCTTGGCCACTCGGTTCCGCACCCGCTGGGGCACGGTGACCGCGTCGGTGCGCGGCCTGGCCGACGCCCTCGGCGACGCGCTGCGCACCGAAACCCCGGTGCTCGGCCCGGGCAGCGCGGGCAGCCGCGCGCTCGGCACGGCGCTGCCCGTCGCGCAGGGACCGATGACCCGCGTCAGTGACCAGCCCGCCTTCGCCGCCGCGGTCGCCGCGGGTGGCGCGCTGCCGTTCATCGCGCTGGCCCTGTCCGGCCCGGACCAGACCCGCGACGTTCTGGAGAAGACGCGCGAAGCCGTCGGCGACGCACCTTGGGGTGTCGGCGTGCTCGGCTTCGCCGCCGAAGACGTCAAGGCCGCGCAGCTCGCAGTGATCCGCGAACTGCGGCCCACCCACGCGATCATCGCGGGTGGCCGCCCGGCCCAGGCGGCGGCCTTGGAGGACGCCGGGATCTCGACCTTCCTCCACGTGCCCTCACCCGGGTTGCTGAAACAGTTCCTCGAGGCCGGCGCGCGCAAGTTCGTCTTCGAAGGCTCGGAATGCGGTGGCCACGTCGGGCCGCGGACGAGCTTCCCGTTGTGGGAGGCCCAGCTCGGCGTGCTCGCCGACTTCCTCACGTCCACTCCGGACGCGGCCACGGACCTGCAGCTGCTGTTCGCCGGCGGCATCCACGACGAGCGGTCGGCCGCGATGGTGGCCGCCCTCGCCGCCCCGGTCGCCGTGCGGGGCGCCGCGGTCGGCGTGCTCATGGGCACGGCGTACCTGTTCACCCGCGAAGCCGTCGAGGCGGGCGCCGTCCTCCCGTTGTTCCAGCGGGAGCTGCTCGGCGCCGAGCACACCGACCTCCTGGAGACCGCGCCCGGGCACGCCACCCGGTGTGTCCGCAGCCCGTTCACCGAGGAGTATGCGGTGATCAAGGCCGGCCTCGCCGAACAGGGTGTCCCGAGCCGCGACGCCTGGGAACAGCTGGAACACCTCAACGTCGGACGGCTTCGGCTGGCCAGCAAGGGCATCGAGCGTGTCGGGGCCGAACTGCACGACGTCGCGGAGGACCGGCAGCTGGCCGAAGGCATGTTCATGGCGGGCGAAGTCGCCGTGCTGCGCTCGGCCGTCACCACCATCGCGGACCTGCACACCGCCGTCGGGGAAGGCGCGAACGCGTTCCTGCGCGAACGGGCCGCCGCGTTCGGCGTCGTGACGCCGGAACCGCCCGCGCCCGAACCGCTCGACGTCGCGATCGTCGGGATGGCCTGCATGTTCCCGCAGGCCCCGGACCTGGCCGCGTTCTGGGCGAACGTCCTGGCCGGCGCCGACGCGGTCACCGAGGTCCCGCCGGAGCGCTGGGACACTTCGCTCTACTACGACCCCGACGGCCAGGGTGAGAAGACGCCGTCACGCTGGGGCGGGTTCCTGCCCGAGATCGGCTTCGACCCGCTTCGCTACGGCATTCCGCCATCCTCGCTGGCCAGCATCGAACCGGTGCAGCTGCTGGCCCTCGAAGCGGCGCACCGCGCACTGGCCGACGCGGGCTACGCCGACCGCGCTTTCGACCGCGCCCGAACGTCGGTCGTGTTCGGCGCCGAGGCGGGCAGCGACCTGTCCAACGCGATGACCCTGCGCTCGGTGCTGCCGTCCTATGTGGGCGAACTGCCGCCGGCGCTGGACGAGCGGCTGCCGAAGATCACCGAGGACTCCTTCCCCGGTGTGCTCGCGAACGTCATCGCGGGCCGGATCGCCAACCGGCTCGACCTGGGCGGCGCCAACTACACCGTCGACGCCGCGTGCGCGTCGTCGCTGACCGCGGTCGACGTCGCCTGCAAGGAGCTGACCGCCGGCACCAGCGATCTCGTCCTCTGCGGCGGGGCGGACCTGCACAACGGCATCAACGACTACCTGCTGTTCGCCTCGGCGCACGCCCTCTCGCCGACCGGGCGGTCGGCGACGTTCGACAGCGCCGCCGACGGCATCGCCCTCGGTGAGGGTGTCGCTTGTGTTGCGCTGAAGCGGCTCGCCGACGCCGAACGCGACGGTGACCGCGTGTACGCCGTGATCAAGGGGGTCGGCGCGGCTTCCGACGGCCGCGCGCTCGGCCTCACCGCGCCGCGACCGGAGGGCCAGCACACCGCGCTGACCCGCGCCTACCGCAACGCCGGCGTGTCACCCGCGCAGGTGGGGCTGGTCGAGGCGCACGGCACCGGCACCGTGGTGGGCGACCGGACCGAGCTGGGCACGCTGACGAAGGTCTTCACCGAGGCCGGCGCCGAGCCGGGCGGCTGCACGATCGGGTCGGTGAAGTCCCAGATCGGGCACACCAAGTGCGCCGCGGGCCTGGCCGGGCTGATCAAGACGGCGATGGCGCTGCACACCGGCGTCAAACCGCCGACGCTGCACCTGTCGTCGCCGAACCCGGCGTGGGACGTCTCGACCAGCCCGTTCGTGTTCCAGACCGCCGCGCAGCCGTGGGCCGCGCCGGCCGCGGAACGGATCGCCGGCGTCAGCGCGTTCGGCTTCGGTGGCACCAACTTCCACGTGGTGCTCGGCGCGCACGACAGTGTCCCGCCGGCACAGACGGCCGACGAATGGCCGGCCGAGCTGTTCCTCTTCACGTCGGACACGGCGGTTCGCGACTTGCTTTCGCTGGCGTCGGACGTCCCGGCGGGGCAACAGCCGTGGCGGCTGCGGGACCTCGCGCTGAGTGCGTCCCGGCGCGCCGAGACAGGCGGGCCGGTCCGGCTGGCGATTGTCGCGTCCACTGTGGACGAGCTGACCGGACTGCTGCGGCAGGCCCTGTCCGGACAGGATGTGCCGGGCTTGTACCGCGCGGATGACACCGCGGCCGGCGACGTCGCGGTGTTATTCCCCGGCCAGGGCAGCCAGCGGCCGGGCATGTTCGCGGAGCTGTTCGTCGCCTTCCCCGAGCTGCAGCGGTTCCTGCGCCTGGACCCGGTGACGGCGGACGTGGTGTTCGGGCCGGCCGCGTTCGGGGAGGAGGCGCGGGAGGCGCTGGCCCGGCGCGTCACCGACACCCGCGTCGCGCAGCCCGCGCTCGGCCTCGCCGGGCTGGCCGCGTTCCGGCTGCTGACCCGCGCCGGCGTGCGGCCCGCGATGACCGGCGGGCACAGCTACGGCGAGCTGACGGCGCTGGCCGCGGCGGGCGCCCTCACTCCCGAAGCGCTGTTGCACGCGAGCCACGCTCGGGCCGGGGCGATCCTCGACGCGGTGCCGGCCGGGGACCCGGGTGCGATGGCCGCAGTCTCGGCGTCCGCCGCGGACGTGAGTGCGGTCCTCAGCGGGTCCGCGGTCGTCCTGGCCAACCACAACTCGCCGAAGCAAACGGTGATCTCCGGGCCCACCGCCGACGTCGAAGCCGCGGTTGCCGAGCTGCGCGCGGCCGGGCTCGGGGCCAAGCGGATTTCGGTCGCGTGCGCGTTCCACAGCCCGCTGGTGGCTTCGGCCGGTTCGGCCTTCGGACGCACTCTGGAAGCGATCGGCGTTGTGCCGCCCGCCGTCCCGGTGTACGGCAACCGGACCGCCGGGCCGTACCCGGCGGACCCGGACGAGATCCGTGGTGAGCTGGCCGCCCAGATCGGTTCACCGGTGCGGTTCGTCGAGCAGGTCGAGGCGATGTACGCGGCCGGCGCGCGGGTGTTCGTCGAGGCCGGGCCGGGCGCGGTGCTCGCCAGGCAGGTCGGCGCGATCCTCGGCGACCGGCCGCACCGGACGGTCGGGTTCGAGCAGCCGGGCCGTCGCGGCCTGCCGGGTTTCCTCAGCGCGCTCGCGCAGCTGGCGGTGGCCGGGGTGCCCGTCGAGACGGGCTGGCTGTTCCGCGGCCGCGACGCCGTCGACGCGGCGACGGCCCCGCGGCCGAAGCGTCCCGGTTGGACGGTCGACGGTCACCTCCTCCGCACCGCGGACGGCACTATTCCCGCCGGTGCCCTGCGCCCGGCCGAGCGGCTCCCGTCGGTACTGGCCACAACGCCGGCCGAGGCCGTCACGTCGGAGGCGATGGTGGCCGACTTCCTCCGCACGAGCCGGGAGATGATCGCGGCTCAGCGTGACGTCCTCCTCGGCTTCCTCGGCAGCGAGGCCCCGATCCCGGTCGCCGCTGTCCCCGAACGCCCCAATGTGGCCTTGGTTGCGTCAAACGCACCGAAGGCCGCCTTGGGTGCGTCTGATGCACCGAAGGCCGCCTTGGGGCGCTCGGTCTTGGAGACGATCGTGGCGGTGATCGGGGAGCGGACCGGCTATCCGGTGGAGATGATCGAACCGGACCTGGATCTGGAAGCCGACTTGAGCATCGACTCGATCAAGCGGGCCGAGATCGCCGGTGAGCTGGCGAGCGTCCTCGGGCTCGCGAGTGGTGACGTCGAGGAGTTCGCCAAGGCACGCACCGCGGCGGCGATCGCGGAGCTGATCGGTGACCAGCGCCCCAAGGCGGCCTTGGTTGCGTCAGACGCACCGAAGGCCGCCTTGGGTGCGTCTGACGCACCGAAGGCCACATTGGGGCGGTCGGTGCTGGAGACGATCGTGGCGGTGATCGGGGAGCAGACCGGTTATCCGGTGGAGATGATCGAGCCGGACCTGGATCTGGAGGCCGACTTGAGCATCGACTCGATCAAGCGGGCCGAGATCGCCGGTGAGCTGACGATCCGCCTGGGTGCCGGGGACGTCGAGGAACTGGCCAAGGCTCGGACCGCCGCCGGGATCGCCGAGCTGCTGGGCACCGGGAGTCCGACACCGACGGTGGAGCGGGCCGGACCGGAGCCGCTGATCATCGCGCCGAAGCGCTACGTCCTGACCGAGGTCGAACTCGCGCCCGCCCAGCGGCCGGACATCGCCGGCCAGCGCTTCCTGGTGCTGGGGAGCGGACCCGACGCCGAAGCCGTCCGTACCGAACTGGCCGCGCACGGGGCCGAAGCCGAAATCGGTGACGTCGTCCAACCCGGCTTCGACGGCTACCTGCACCTCCCCGGCGCCACCCCGGTCCTCCCCGAAGCCTTCCCGGCTTACCGGGCCGCGCTGGCTCGGCAACCCCGCTGGGTGATCACCGCCGGCCCGGCCGAGGGCCTGCGCGGGTTCTACCGCAGTGTCGCCCGTGAGTACCCGGACACCGTCGCGCGGGTCGTCGAAGGAGCCGACGCGGCGGGGCTCGTCGCCGAACTGTCCACGGTGGACCGTGAGCCCGTGGTGATCAGGGACGGAGAGATCCGGCGCGGCTTGAAACCCGCCGAGGAAGGACTCGGCCTCCTCGGCAGCAGCGGCGCGGGACCGGCGGGTGACGGCGTGGCCGAAGCGGCCGCGATCGGGCTGGACCGCGACTCGGTCGTCCTGCTCGTCGGCGGCGCCAAGGGCATCACCGCCCGGTTCGCCGCGACCCTGGCCGCTGCCACCCGCTGCCGGGTCGAGCTGCTGGGCCGGACGCCGGTGCCGCAAAGCGAAGACGAGTACCCGCACGCGAAGGACGCCAAGGAACTGCGGGCCGCCCTGATCGCGAGCGGGCTGAAGAGCCCGGCCGAGATCGAGAAGACCGTCCGGCGGATCGAGAGTGAACGCGAAGTCCGCCGAACCCTCCGCAAGCTCGAAACCCTCGGCAGCCCGGTGCGTTACCAGTCCGTCGACATGCTCGACGCCGAGGCCGTGCACCGCGCGGTCAAGGAGATCCACGCCGAGCACGGCCGGCTCGACGGCATCGTCTACGCGGCCGGTGTCATCGAAGACAAGCTCGTCGCCAACAAGACGCCGGAGTCGTTCGCCCGCGTCTACGGCACGAAGGTCGAGGGCGCCCGGACGCTGCTCGAAGCGACCGCCGACCTGCCGGACGAGCCGAAGTTCGTGGTCCTCTTCGGCAGCATCGCCGCGACGCTCGGCAACCGCGGCCAGTCGGACTACGCCGCCGCCAACGACGCCCTCGAGACCCTCGGCCGCCGGTGGCCCGCCGGGCGCGCGGTGACCGTCCACTGGGGACCGTGGGCGCCGACCGGCGACCACGACGGCATGGTGACCCCGGAGCTCATGCGCGACTACGCCCGCCGCGGCATCGCGCTGATCGACCCGGAGGAAGGCACCCTCGGCCTGCTGCGCGAGCTGGCCTGGGGCCGCCCGGACACCGCCGCCGTCGTCCACACCGCGTCGGGCTGGTGACCCGATGCCGGACCCCGTGGCGATCGTCGGGATGTCGGTGCTGCTGCCCGGCGCCCCGGACCTGGCGGCCTACTGGCGCAACCTCGCCGGCGGTGTCGACGCGATCACCGACGTGCCGCCGGAGAAGTGGGACGTCGCGCACTACGCACCCGGAGAGCAGCGCCGCGCCGACCGGCTCTACTGCCGGCGCGGCGGGTTCGTCGACGAACTGGCCGAAGTGGACGTCACCGGGTTCGGGATCATGCCGAACTCCATCCCCGCCACCGAGCCCGACCAGCTGATCGCGCTGCGGGTCGCGGCGCAGGCCGTCGCGGACGCGGGCGGGCCCGACCGGCTGCCCGCCGACCGCGCGAAGGTCGGCGTCATCCTCGGCCGCGGCGGTTACCTGACACCGGGGCTGGTGCGGCTCGACCAGCGTGTCCGCACCGCGAGCCAGCTCGTCCGCACCCTCGGCGAGCTGCTTCCGGACCTCGACGAAAAGCGGCTCGACGCGGTCCGGGAGGCGTTCACCGACCAGCTCGGGCCGGAGGCGCCGGAATCCGCGATCGGCCTGGTGCCCAACCTGGCCGCGTCACGGCTGGCCAACCGGCTCGACCTGCGCGGCCCGGCGTACACGGTGGACGCCGCCTGCGCGTCCTCGCTGATCGCCGTCGACCACGCCGTGCGGGAGCTCGCCACCGGCCGCTGCGACGTCGTGCTCGCCGGTGGTGTGCACCACTGCCACGACATCACCTTCTGGAGCGTGTTCACCCAGCTCGGCGCGCTGTCACCGTCCGAGCGCATCCGCCCGTTCCACCGCGACGCCGACGGGGTGCTGATCGGCGAGGGCACCGGCGTGGTGGTGCTCAAGCGCCTCGCCGACGCCGAGCGGGACGGCGACCGCGTCTACGCGGTGATCACCGGCACCGGTGTCGCCTCCGACGGGCGGACCGCGAGCCTGGCCAACCCGGACTCGGGCGGCCAGGTCCGGGCGGTGCGCCAGGCGTGGGCGGCGGCGAACCTGGACCCGGCCGCGCCGGACTCGCTGGGCCTGCTGGAGGCGCACGGCACCGCGACCCCGGCCGGGGACGCGGCCGAGCTCGCCACCCTGCAGGAGGTCTTCGGGACGGCGGGCACCGCGGTGCTCGGCTCGGTCAAGTCGATGATCGGCCACACGATGCCCGCGGCCGGGATCGCCGGCCTGGTCAAGGCGGCCCTGGCCGTCCACCACGGCGTCCTGCTGCCCACCCTGCACTGCGACGACCCGCACCCCGCGCTGGAGAAGACCCGTTTCTCCACTTTGGACACCGCGCTGCCTTGGGACGCGGCGGTGCGCCGCGCCGGGGTCAACGCCTTCGGGTTCGGCGGGATCAACGCCCACGTCGTGCTCGAACAGGCGCCGGACCGCGCGGCCCCGGCCGTGGTGGTGCGGGAGCCCGAACGGGTGCTGCGGCTCGCCGCGCGGTCGGTCGACGAACTGCGTGACCTGCTCGACCGGCCCGGACCTCGGGTGACCGGCGACGGCCCGGTCCGGCTGGGCGTGGTCGACCCGACGGAGAAGCGGCTGGCGCTGGCCCGGAAGGCCGTCGCCCGGGGCCGGTCCTGGCGGGGGCGCAACGACATCTGGTTCGCCGACCGTCCGCTGCTCGGGCCGGGCGGCGGAAAGCTCGCCTTCGTGTTCCCCGGCCTCGAGTCGGAGCTGACCTTGAACTGCGGTGACGTCGCCCGGCACTTCGGGCTGCCGTGGGCACACACGGACGCGGAAGTGGGTGACGTCGGCCGCCAGGGCGCCGCGGTGTTCGAGCTGGGCCGGCTGCTGCACGGCGCGCTCGGCCGGCTGGGTGTCGAGCCGGACGCCTTCGCCGGGCACAGCCTGGGTGAATGGACGGCGATGGCTGCGGCCGGGGTGTACGCCGGCCACGAGGTCGACGCCTTCCTCGCCGGGTTCGACCCCGACACCCTCGTGGTCCCCGGGCTCGCCTTCGCCGCGGTCGGGGCGCCCGCGCCGCGGGTGCTCGAGGAGCTGGCCGGGCGCACGGACGTGGTGCTCTCCCACGACAACTCGCCCAACCAGGCCATGATCTGCGGGCCGGTGGCGGCGGTCGACACGCTGGTGGCGCGGTTCCGGACCGGGGGGATCGTGGCGCAGGTGCTGCCGTTCCGCTCCGGCTTCCACACCCCGATGCTGCGCCCGTACCTGGCACCGATCCACGAGGCGGCGGCGCGCTTCACCCTGCACCCGCCGACCCGGCCGCTCTGGTCGGCGACCACGGTCTCGGAATACCCGGCCGCCGAAGCGGAGGTCCGCGAGCTGTTCGTGCGGCACCTGCTGGAACCGGTCCGGTTCCGCCCGCTCGTGCGGGCCCTGCACACCGCCGGGTTCCGGGCGTTCGTCCAGGTCGGCGCGGGCCAGCTCGGCTCACTGGTCGGCGACACGCTGCACGGGGAGGACCACCTCGTCGTGGCGGCGCACTCCGCGCACCGCCCCGGCCTCGCGCAGCTCCGCCGGGTCGCGACCGCGCTCTGGGCCGACGGCCTCGACATCGACTTCACCCGCCTGCCCGGCGCCGGCGAGGACGGCCGCGCGACCGCGCGCAAAGCCGTCAAGCTGGACCTCGGTGGCCGGCTGATCTCGCTCGACGAGCAGACCCGCGCCCGGGTCGGCGCGCGCCTGGCCAAGGACTCCACCCTGGCCGGGAAGGGCCCGCTGGCCGAGGAGTTCGCCGCACTGCTGGCGGACACCGCGGACCTCGCGTCCACTGTGCTCAGTGGCCGAACCCGGCCTCGCCGGCTGCCGCCGCCCAGCGCGTTGCGGACCACTTTGGACGTCTCGGTCGAGACCATGCCCTACCTGCTCGACCACTGCTTCTTCAAGCAGCCGCCGCAGGCCGACCCGGGGGACCGCTGGCCGGTGGTGCCGGCCACCACGGTGATCGACCACCTCATGGGCTTCGCCGAGCAGACCGCGCCCGGCCGCCGCGCCGTCGCCGTGCACGACGTCCGGCTGACGCAGTGGATTGCGGCGGTCCCGGCGGTCAGTGTGCCGGTGCGGGTCGAGCCGCAGGGCGCCGACCGCGTGCTCGCAGCTCTGGACGGCTACTCGCAGGCCGTTGTCGAGCTCGCCCCGGACTATCCCGCGGACGCACCCGCGCCGTGGCGCTTCCCGACAGCGGCCGAACAAGTCCCCGAGACCACCGCGGCCGAGCTGTACCACGACCGCTGGATGTTCCACGGCCCGCGCTTCCAGGGAGTCACCGAACTGACCGCCGTCGGCGAACACCACATGCGAGCCGTGCTGACCACGCCGGCCGCGCCCGGTGCACTGCTCGACAACGTCGGCCAGGTGCTCGGTTACTGGATCATGGCGCGGTTCCCGGAACGCACCACGGTCTTCCCGGTCGGCATGCGCGAGATCCGGTTCCACGGCCCGCACCCGGCGCCGGGGGAGCGGCTGGAGTGCCTGGTCCGGATCACCGGGCTGACCGAGGAGTTCCTCGACGCCGACATGCAGCTCGTCCACCGGGGACAGGTCTGGGCCGAGTTCACCGGCTGGCGCGACCGGCGGTTCGACAGTACCCGCGACATCCGCCAGGCCGACCGGACGCCGGAGCGCTCGACGCTGTCGAAGGAGCAGCCGGGCGGGTGGGCGCTGGTGCGCGAGCAGTGGCCGGACCTGGCCACCCGCGAGCTGATCATGCGCAACTACCTCGCCGGATCCGAACGCGACGCCTACGACAGCCGGCCACCGCGTGGACGGCGGCAATGGCTGCTCGGCCGGATCGCGGCCAAGGACGCGGTCCGCCAGTTCCTCTGGGCCCGTGGTGAACCCGAGATGTTCCCGGCCGAGCTGCGCATCGGCAACGACGACGCCGGCCGTCCGCACGCGACCGGCGCCTATGGCCGTGAGCTGCCGGAGCTGACGATTTCGGTTGCGCACAAGGCCGAAGCCGGGGTGGCGATCGCCCGGTTCGGGCCGTGCGGCATCGACGTCGAAGAGGTGGCGCCGCGCACGGCGTCCACTGTGGACGCAGCACTCGGCGCAGGGGAGCAGACCCTGTTCGCGAGCCTGCCCGGCGACCCGGAACGCTGGTTCGCCCGCTTCTGGACCGCGAAGGAAGCCGTCGCGAAACTGCTCGGCACCGGGCTGCGTGGTGAGCCTCGCGACTTCGAGGTCGTCGCGGCGACCGAGGGTGAGCTCACCGTCCGCGCCGCCGGGCGCGACCACCGCGTGTGCTGTGCCGACATCGAGAACCCGCCCGGCGCGCCGCCGCGCCGGTACGTCGTCGCCTGGACCGAAGAGACGAAGGAGACCGCGGAATGAGCATCAAGACCACCGCCACGGACGAGGCGACCGTCCTCGCGCAGCTGGCCGGGATGCTGCGGGAGCTGCTCGAGGAATACGGCCTCGAGGACGCGGAGATCACCATGGACACCACCTTCCACGACGACCTCGAGCTGGAGAGCGTCGACCTGGTGGCGCTGTCCGGGCAGCTGCGCGAGCACTACGGCGAGCGGGTCAACTTCGCGACCTTCATCGCCGAGCGCGACCTGGACGAGATCATCGCGCTGACCGTCGGCGAGCTCGTCCGGTACACCGTCGCCTCGCTGCGGGCGACGGCATGAGCAAGATCCGGGCGGGCGCGCTCGACGTGCACGTCCAGCGGCTCGCCCCGGACGTGCCGCTCGACGGTGACGCGCCGGTCGTCGTGTGTGTCCACGGCCTGCTCACCGACAGCCTCGCCAGTTACTACTTCACCCTCGGCCCCGCCTTCGCCGAACGCGGGCTCGACGTGCTGATGTACGACCTGCGCGGGCACGGCCGTACGACACGTCCGGAGTCCGGTTACCACCTGGAGGAGTTCGTCGACGACCTCGTCGCGGTCCTCGACGCGAGCGGGGTCACGCGGCCGGTGCACGTCGTCGGGAACTCGTTCGGCGCGTCGGTGGCCTTCGGGCTGGCCGCCGCCCGGCCCGACCGGGTGGCGAGCGTCGTCGTGATCGAAGGTGAGCCGCCGACGGCCGAGTGGACGCAGCACATGGCCGACGGCCTCGCCGACGCGAAGACCCGGCTGGCCATCGACGAGGTGATCGGCTGGATCGAGGACAACCACGGCGCGCACACCGCCCGGCTGTCGAAGGCGGCGAACCGGATCCTGCAGACGACGACCATCGCCGAGGACATCCCGCGCAGCGCGACGATCGCGGCCGACCTCTCGGCGGTGCGCTGCCCGGTGTTCGCGATCTTCGGCGGTGACTCGGGGCTCGCCGCGCAGGTGCCGCACTTCGAGGAGCACCTGGCGCGCTGCCGGTGTGTCGTGCTGCCCGACCAGGGGCACTCGGTGCTCGTGGAGCGGACCGCCGAGACGATCGAGCTGATCTTCGAGTGGGTCCGGGACACCTCCCGCGCCCCGGCCCGGGTGCGGTAGTGGCGCGGTTCCTGTTCGTCGTCCCGCCGCTGGTCGGGCACGTCAACCCGGCCGCCGGGGTGGCGGCCGAGCTCACCGCGCGCGGGCACGAGGTCGCCTGGGCCGGGCACGACGAGCTGCTGTGGCAGCTGGCCGGCCCGGACGCGCTGGTGTTCTCCTGCGCCCTGCCGCCCGACGCGCCTTCGCGCCCGGCGGACCTCAAGGGACCGGCCGCGCTCCGGTTCCTCTGGCAGGACTTCCTCGTCCCGCTCGCGGACGCGATGGCGCCCGGGGTGGCCGCGGCGATCGACGCGTTCGAGCCCCACGTGATCGTCGCCGACCAGCAGGCGCTGGCCGGCGGGCTGCTGGCCGAGGCACGCGGCCTGCCGTGGGTCACCTCGGCGACGACGTCGGCCGAGCTGGTCGACCCCCTCGCCGGGATGCCGAAGGTCGCCGAATGGGTCGGCTCGCTGCTCGACGGGCTGCGTTCCCGGATCGCGGACGGCCGGGGTGCCGCGGACCCGAGGTTCTCCCCGCACGGTGTGCTCGCCTTCACCACTCGTGAGCTGCTCGGCGCGGCCGCGCTGCCGCCGAACGTGCGGCTGGTCGGGCCGTCGCTCGCCGCGCGTCCGTCCACTTCGGACTTCCCGTGGGCGTGGCTCGACCCGCTCCGGCCGACGGTGCTCGTGTCGCTCGGCACGGCGAACACCTCGGCGGGAGCGGGGTTCCTCGCCGCGGCGGCAGCGGCGTTCGACGGGCTGCCCGCGCGAGCCGTGCTCGTCGATCCAGGCGAGGTCCTCGGCCCGGTGCCGCCGAACGTCCTGGTGCGCCCGCGGGTGCCGCAGCTGGCCCTGCTGCCGCGGGTGGACGCGGTGCTCTGCCACGCGGGGCACAACACCGTCTGCGAGACGCTGTGGCACGGGTTGCCGCTGGTGGTCGCCCCGATCCGGGACGACCAGCCGATCGTGGCGGCCCAGGTGGTGGCGGCGGGGGCGGGGATCCGCCTGCGCTTCGGCCGCGCGGACGCGGCCCGCATCGCGGCGGCCGTCGAGGAGATCCTGACGGAACCGTCGTACCGGCGGGCGGCCGAACGGGTGGCAGCTTCGTTTCACGCGGCGGGCGGAAGTGCCGCGGCCGCAGGGAAATTGGAACAGCTCGCGCTCGAAAGCCTGGCCCATTTGCAGCCTTGAAGATTGTTATTTACTCTGAAAAAACACCGAGTTACGGTCGTCGGTATGACTGTTTCCGTCGATGTCACCGAAGAAGTCCCGGAACTCGTGAAGTCCGCCGAAGCGTTGTTCGCCGAGGACGCCGGTCGCCACGACCCGCGCATGGATCTCGGCTGGCCGGCCCGTGAGGGTGCGGCCTACTACCAAGACCTCGTCGAGGACAAGAACGCCCTCTGCCTGCTGGCCCGCGCGGACGGCGCGGTGGCGGGCCACCTGATCGGCCGGCTGCTGCCGGTCAGTTCCCTCCGCCCCGACGCGGTGCGGGCGGTGCTGGAAAGCATGCGGGTCGCGGCCGAGCGGCGCCGCGAAGGCGTGGGGGAAGCGCTCGTGTCCGCGTTCGTGGCCTGGGCCGGGGAACGCGGGGCGAACGAGCTGGCCGTGCAGGCGTACGCGCACAACGAGGGCGGGCTGGCGTTCTACCACGCGCAGGGGTTCCGGCCGTTCGAGGTCAGGCTGGCCCGGGCGGTGTGAGTGGTGCGGTCCGGACCACGGCCGGGCCACACTGGGGAGCATGGGAATCCTGGACGACCGGGCCGTGGTCATCACCGGCGCCGGACGCGGACCGGGGCGGGCCTTCGCGCGGCACGCCGCGGAGTCGGGTGCCGCGGTGGTGGTCAACGACGTCGACGCGGAACCGGCCCACAACACCGTGGCGGCGATCGAAGCCGAGGGTGGCATGGCGGTGGTGAGCGTCGGCTCGGTGGCCGACGCGGACTACGCCCGTGGCCTGATCACGTTGTGCCGCAACCGGTTCGGCCAGCTCGACGGCCTCGTGAACAACGCCGCGATCGGCTACCACGCGCGGCCGTGGGAGGACGACGACGCCGAGCGGACCCGCGCGCTGGTCGAGACGAACGTCCTCGGCCCGTTCCACTGCGGTACGGCGGCCGCGAAGGTGATGGTCGCCCAGGGCGCCGGTGTCATCGTCAACGTGACGTCCGGATCGATGATCGGCCAGCGTGGCGCGGCCGCCTACTCGGCGTCGAAAGGCGCGGTCGCGTCCATGACGTACTCGTGGGCGGCCGACCTGGCGCGGCACGGGGTGCGTGTCAACGCCGTCAGCCCGATCGCCTGGACGCGGCTGATGGCCGCCGACCCGAACGGGAACCCGGACGCGTACCCGCCGGAGCGGGTGGCGCCGCTCGTCACCTACCTCCTCAGCGACCTCTCCGCCGGCGTCACCGGGCAGGTGCTGCGGCTGGCGGACGGGCACCTGCACGCCGTCCGCCAGCCCGCGATCATCCGGCCGGTCCTGCACCAGGAGGTCTGGACGCCCGAAGAGATCGCCGCGGCCGTCGACGGCGAGCTCGTCCTCGAGTCGCCGCCACCGGACCGCTGGACCCTTTGACCGGCAAGGACCACCGGAACGGGTGGCTATCCACAATGGACGGCGCGCACTAGCCTCGGAGGCCGAGCGAGGAGGGTGCGGATGACGGCCACCGCCGAGATCGCCCACGAGCCGGGACCCGCACCGTTGAGCAAGGGGCGGGTCAACGCCGTGTTCGGCGCGGTGCTGCTGGGGATGCTGCTGGCCGCGCTGGACCAGACCATCGTCGGCACCGCGCTGCCCACCATCGTCGGCGACCTCGGCGACCTCGGCGGCGCCGGGCACCTGTCCTGGGTGGTCACGTCCTACCTGCTGGCCGAGACGATCATGACCGTCGTCGTCGGCAAGCTCGGCGACCTGTTCGGCCGCAAGCTGATGTTCCAGCTGTCGGTGGTCGTGTTCGGCATCGGCTCGTTCTGCGCCGGGTTCGCCGACAGCATGGTCTGGCTGATCGTCTGGCGCGCGGTGCAGGGCCTGGGCGGCGGCGGGCTGATGGTCACCTCGACCGCGCTGATCGCCGACGTCGTCCCGCTGCGCGAACGCGGCAAGTACCAGGGTGTGCTCGGCTCGGTGTTCGGCGTGGTGACGGTGGCCGGCCCGATGCTGGGCGGCTTCTTCGTCGACCACCTGTCGTGGCGCTGGGCGTTCTACGTCAACATCCCGCTCGTCGTCGTGGTGCTGATCGTCGCGTCGGCGGCGATGCCGAGCGTGCGCGCCGCGGTCAAGCCGGTGATCGACTACGCCGGCATCCTGCTCATCGGCCTCGCCGCGACCGGGCTCACCCTGGTGACGAGCTGGGGCGGCACGCAGTACGCGTGGGGCTCGCCGACGATCATCGGGATGGCCGTCGGGTCGGTGGTGCTGCTCGGCGCGTTCGTCTTCGTGGAGCTGAGGGCCGAGGAACCGATGCTGCCGATGCGGCTGTTCCGGAACCCGGTGTTCACCGTCGGCGGGATCATGAGCTTCGTCGTCGGCTTCGCGATGCTCGGCGCGCTGTCCTACCTGCCGACGTACATGCAGTACGTCCAGGGCACTTCGGCGACGACGTCCGGGGTCCGGCTGCTGCCGATGGTGCTGGCGCTGCTGGTCGCCTCGATCGCCGCGGGCAACGCGGTCAGCAAGACGGGCCGGTACAAGATCTTCCCGCTGGCCGGCGCCGCGGGCATGACGATCGGGCTGTACCTGCTCTCGCGGCTCGACACCGACACCGGGTTCTGGGAGGCGTCGGCGTACATGGCCGTGCTGGGCCTGGGCATCGGGCTCGGCATGCAGGTGCTGACCATCGCCGTGCAGAACACCGTCGACTACGCCGACCTCGGTGTCGCGACCTCGGGCGTGACGTTCCTGCGGTCGATCGGCAGCTCGTTCGGCGCGGCCATCTTCGGCACGGTGTACGCCAACCAGCTGGCGCCGAACCTGGCCGCGGCGGTGGCCGCCCATCCGCTGCCCCCCGGTGTCGATCCACGGGTGACGCAGATCCCGAGCGCTTTGCACGCCCTGCCGGAGTCGGTGTCCGCGCCGGTGATCCAGGCCTACAGCGACTCGCTGCACGTGGTGTTCCTCGCCGCGGCCCCGGGCGGGCTGGTCGCTTTTGTGCTGGCGTTCTTCCTCAAGGAGGTCCCGCTGCGGGACACCGCCCGCGCCGCGGCGCCGGATCTCGGCGACGGCTTCGCGATGCCGGAAGCCCGCACCGACGACCGCGAGCTGGAGCGCGCGGTCGCGACGCTGTTCTTCCGCGAGCGCCGGAAGGTCGCCCCGGCGATCGTCGAGCGTGCCGGCAGTGACCTCGACGAAGGCGGGATCTGGTGCCTGCTGCAGGTCCACCTGCGGGAACGCCGCGGTGAGCCGTCGACGCTCAAGGCCATCGGGGAGTACTTCTCCGTGCCGGCGCCCGTGCTCGAACCGGCGTTCAACCGGCTGGAGCTGACCGGGCACCTGCGGTACGCCGGCGGCCGCTGGGTACTGACGGCGCTCGGGCACGAGGAATTCGGCAAGGTGGTCCGCGCCTGGCACGACTGGCTGGCTTCACGGCTCGGGGACTGGGGCACCGGCAACCGCGCCGAACTGGACGCCGCGATCGGCCGCGTCGCGGCCCGGCTGCTGGACCAGAGCGTGGAGTCCCGTTCGTACGGCCGGCACGCCCTGGCTTAGCGGCGCCAGAAGTCGTGCGGGGTGCGGCCCGGGCGGAAGCCGCACGACTCGACCAGGGTCGCGGCCGCCGCGAAGCCGTGGCCGACCAGTCCCGGCTCGTGGGCGTCACTGCCGAACGCGACCGCCTCGCCGCCCAGCTCGAACCACCACCGCACCACCTCGCCGGGCAGCGGCACCTTCGTGTTGACCTCGAGCGCGCGTCCGCTCGTGGCCAGGGCACGCAGCACCGTGCGGAACTCCGCCTCGAAGTCCGCCACCACGAACGGCGGACCTTCGGCCGGCCACGACCGCAGCGCGTAGTCGATGTGCGCGAGCACGGCGAACTCGGCCGTCGACTCCACCAGCCCCAGGACCTCGGTCAGGTACGCGCGCAGGATCTCGCCCGGCGGCCGGCCGGACACCACGGTCAGCTCGTGGTGGTGGCCGTGGTCGCCGGGCAGCGAATGCACCGAGCCCAGCACCCGATCGAAGGCGTGGGCGGCGAGGAGGGCGTCGGCGCGGGTGCGGTGCCAGTGCGGCTCGCTCAGCTCCACTCCGGACAGGATCCGCAGGTCCGGGAACCGGTCGCGGCACTCGGCCACCGCCGCGAGGTACCCCTCGACGTCGAGGTCCGGCGGCTCGAGGACACCGTCCGGACGCAGCCGCACCCGGAAGTGGTCCGGCAGCAGCGGGCGAATCGGCTCCGGCATCAGCCACGGGGTGAGGTCCGCGTGCTCGGTGAAGGCCACGGACGGCAGGCCCAGCTCCAGTGCCCGTTCGCACGAGCCCGCCATCGACCCGGTGACGGTGTCCCAGGACCATTCGGTGTGCACGTGACCGTCCGGTGGGAGACTCATGATCTCAACCTAACGCCGGTTTTGGGCTAGCGTCTGCGTATGGCGCAGAAGTCGGCGGCGGTGGAGCTGGAGGTCGGGCCGCACGCGGTACGGATCTCGAACCCGGACCGGGTGTACTTCCCGGCTCGCGGCGAGACGAAGCTCGACCTGGTCAACTACTACCTTTCGGTGGGCGACGGCATCGTCAACGCGCTGCGCGAGCGGCCCTGCATGCTGCACCGCTTCCCGTCCGGCGTGGCGGGGGAGAAGGTGCACCAGAAGCGCGTCCCGAACGGCGCGCCGCCGTGGCTGGAGACCGTGCGCGTCGACTTCCCGCGGTACGGGCGGCACGCCTACGAGCTGTGCGTGACCGAGCTCGCGCACGTCGTGTGGGCGGTGCAGATGTCCACTGTGGAGTTCCACCCGTGGAACTCGCGGCGGGCCGACACCGAGAAGCCGGACGAGTGGCGCATCGACCTGGACCCGATGCCCGACTGCGGGTTCGACCGCGTCCGCCGGGTCGCGCACGTCGCGCACGAGGTCCTCGACGAGCTCGGCGCCGTCGGCTGGCCGAAGACCTCCGGCGGCCGCGGCCTGCACGTCTACGTCCGGATCGAACCCCGCTGGGGCTTCTCCGACGTCCGCCGGGCGGCGCTGGCCTTCGCGCGCGAGGTCGAACGCCGGGCACCGGACGACGTCACGACCACCTGGTGGCGCAAGGACCGCGACCCGCGCACGCTCTTCGTCGACTACAACCAGAACGCCCGCGACCACACGATCGCGAGTGCGTATTCGGTCCGTGGCAACCCGGAAGGCACGGTCTCGACGCCGATCCGCTGGGACGAGATCGACGACGTCGAGCCGGGCGACTTCACCATCGCCACCGTCCCGGCCCGCTTCGCGGAGCTCGGCGACCTCCACGCCGGAATCGACAACGCGGTGTTCTCCCTCGACCCGCTGCTGGAGTGGGCCGACCGCGACGGTGTTGAGGAACCACCCGAAGACGACTGACGTATTTCCGTGGCCGCTCGTGGCTCTGGTCGGCATGAAGATCGTGCTGACCGGGCTGGATCCGGCCGCGTGGAGCCTGGTCGCGTTGCAGGTGGTCCTCGAACGCGAAGGCCACGACGTGGTCAACCTGGGCGCACTGCCGCCGGTCGATTTGGTCGTCGGGGCCTGCCGACGGGAACGCCCCGGCTGCCTGGTGCTCTCGGCCGCGCTCGGCACCGAGGGCGGGCCCGTGCTCCGGCGGGTGCGCGCCGACCCGGCGCTGCACGGCCTGCCCGTCGTGATCGGCGGCCGCTTCACCGGCTCGCGGGCGGAACTCCTGGCGCTCGGCTTCGACGAGGTGTTCCCGGTGGGCCCGGACGGGCCGGGCCAGGCGGTCGTCCGGTTGCGGCGATACCTGGCCCGGCCCCGCGGGCGCCGTCAGTCGAGGCGCTCGACGATCGTCGCGTTGGCCAGGCCGCCCGCCTCGCACATCGTCTGCAGACCGTAGCGGCCGCCGGTCTGCTCCAGCACCGACAGCAGCGTCGTCGCCAGGCGTGCGCCACTGCCGCCCAGCGGGTGGCCGAGGGCGATCGCGCCGCCGTTGACGTTGACCTTCGCCAGGTCGGCGCCGATCTCGGCCTGCCAGGCGAGCACCACGCTGGCGAACGCTTCGTTGACCTCGAAGGCGTCGATGTCCGCCACGCTCAGCCCGGCCCGGTCGAGGACCTTGCGGGTGGCCGGGATGACGCCGGTCAGCATGTACAGCGGGTCGTCGCCGACCACGGCGAAGCTGTGGATCCGGGCGCGCGGCCGCAACCCGAGCGCCTTCGCCGTCTCGCTGCTGGTGATCATCAACGCGGCGGCACCGTCGTTGATCGGTGAGGAGTTGCCCGCGGTGACGTGCCAGCCGAGCTCGGGGAACCGCTGTTCCCAGACGTCGGCGCGGAACGCGGGCTTGAGCCCGGCGAGGATCTCCGGCGTGGTGCCCGGCCGGACGGTCTCGTCGGTCGTGACGTCGGCGAGCACTCCGTCGGGGCCCGGCGCCTTGAGCGGCGCGACCTCGCCGGCGAACTTCCCGTCGGCCCACGCCGTTGCGGCCCGCTGGTGGCTTTCGGCGGAGAACGCGTCCAGCTGGGCCCGGCTGAAGCCCCACTTGGCGGCGATGAGCTCCGCGCTGATGCCCTGCGGGACCAGGCCGTCCGGGTAGCGGGCGGCGACCTGCGTCCCGAACGGGTCCCGGCCGGCGACCTGGCTGCCCATCGGCACCCGGCTCATCGACTCGACCCCGGAGGCGATCACGACGTCGTAGGCGCCGGCGATGACCCCCTGCGCGGCGAAGTGGACGGCCTGCTGGCTGCTGCCGCACTGGCGGTCGACGGTCACCGCGGGCACCGACTCCGGCAGGCCGGCGGCGAGTGCGGCCCAGCGGGCGGTGTTCATGCTCTGCTCGCCGATCTGCCCGACCGCGCCGCTGATCACGTCGTCGATCCGGGCCGGGTCGACGCCGGTGCGTTCGACGAGCGAGCGCAGGGCGTGGGCGTGCAGGTCGACCGGGTGCACCCCGGCCAGGCGGCCGGTCGGCTTGCCCTTGCCGATGGGGGTCCGTACCGCGTCGACGATCACCGCGTCCGTCATGGCGTCTGCCTCCTCGCAGATCGGGGATGCCTTCGGTATACGCCCTGTGAGTTGGATTCCACAACTCACCTGTTCGCCAGGTCACACGCGACTGACGTGCTAGGTTGGATTTTCAACCCGTGGGAGGTGGCATGGTCCGGCGTGGTCGTGAGTGCTCGGTCGCCGAGGCTCTCGAGGTGGTCGGCGAGCGGTGGAGCCTGCTCGCCCTGCGCGAGATCATGCTGGGGGAGCGGCGGTTCAACCAGATCGCCGAGAACACCGGCGCCAGCCGCGACATCCTGGCCGCGCGGCTGCGCAAGCTCGTCGACGCGGGGGTGCTCGAAAAGGTCCAGTACGAGGCCCACCCGCCGCGTCACGAGTACTACCCGACCGAAGCCGGCCGCGCGCTGCAGCCGATCCTGCTCGGCCTGATGGCCTGGGGTGACCAATACGTCCACCAGGGCGAACCGCCCACGCTGTGGCGCCACGCCTGCGGCGAGGAGCTGTGTCCGGTCAGCGTCTGCGCGCACTGCGGCGAGCCGGTCAACGCCCCCGGCACCCACGCGATCCGCCTCGGCGCCGTGCACTGAGTCCGCGCTGCCCTCGGAAGGCCTCCTCGCCCCGCGCGAGGAGGCCTTCCGGCGTTTGGGCGTTGACTTGAGACGCCGGTCACTGTAACTCTTGAACGAATCAGTGCAAGAACCTGACAACAGCGCGAGAAATTGCGGCAGTAGTCAGGAAGATCCCGCCCAGCTCCTCAACGCCGAGGTGTCCATGACGGTTGCTCCGCCCTGCCCGCGCGCGCCTCCGGCCCGGCCGGTCGTGCCCGCCCGTGCCCCGGTCTCCGCCGTGCCCGCGTCCCGCGGGCCGGTCCTCGCTCCCCGCTTCTCCCGCTTCCCCGGATCAGAGGAACCTCAATGAGAACGAAGCGACTCCTGTCGCGCGCGGCGACCTACGCCGCCCTGTCCCTGCTCCTGGCGGCACCCGCCGTCGCGGCGAGCGGCGCCCCGGCCGCGATCGCCGTCCCCACCGCCGTCGAAGCGGTCCAGCCCGCGGCTCAGGCCGCGTCGGCGACCTACACCGCCGGCAGCCAGCTCGCCGAGTACCCCGCCTCGAACGTCGGCGACGGCAACCAGGCGACCTACTGGGAAAGCACGAACAACCAGTTCCCGCAATGGATCCAGGCCGACCTCGGGGCCACCACGAACCTCGCGCAGGTGGTGCTCAAGCTGCCGGCCGGCTGGGAAGCGCGCACCGAGACGCTCACCGTGCAGGGCAGCACTAACGGCACGAGCTTCAGCACCCTCGTCGCGTCGGCCGGTTACCGGTTCGACCCGGCCACGGCCAACACCGTGACGATCACCGTCACCGGCAGCACCCGCTACGTCCGCCTGAACGTCACGGCGAACACCGGCTGGCCCGCCGCGCAGCTGTCGGAGTTCGAGGTGCACGGCCCGGCCGGCGGGGACACGCAGCCGCCGTCCGCGCCCGGCAACCTCTCCTACACCCAGCCCGCGAGCGGCCAGCTCCGGCTCACCTGGTCGGCGTCGACCGACAACACTGGCGTCGCCGGCTACGACGTCTACGCGAACAACCAGCTGCGCGGCAGTGTCGGGGGCACGGTCCTGGCCTACACCGACAACCAGCCCGACGGCACGACGGTCTCCTACTACGTCCGCGCCAAGGACGCCGCGGGCAACCAGTCGGGGAACAGCAACACCGTGACCCGCAACGGGACCCAGGCCGGTACGAACCTGGCACCGGGCAAGCCGATCACGGCGTCGTCGACGGAGTTCACCTTCGTCGCGGCCAACGCCAACGACAACTCGACCAGCACGTACTGGGAAGGCGGCGGCGGGACGTACCCGAACCTGCTGACCGTCGCGCTCGGCTCCAACGCCGATCTCGACCAGGTCGTCGTCAAGCTCAACCCCGACGCCTCGTGGGGCCCGCGCACCCAGACCATCGCGGTCGAAGGCCGTGACCAGGCTTCGAGCGCGTTCACCACGTTGTCCGCCGCGCAGACCTACAGCTTCAACCCGAGCAGCGGCAACACCGTCACCATCCCGCTGAGCGGCCGCGCGGCCGACGTTCGCCTGCGGGTCACCGCGAACTCCGGCGCCGGCGGCGGGCAGGCCGCGGAGTTCCAGGTCTTCGGCGTCCCCGCGCCGAACCCCGACCTGACGATCTCCGGGGTGTCCTGGGCACCGCAGAACCCGGTGGAGACCGACACGATCACCGCGTCGGCGACCGTTCGCAACGCCGGGACCGCCGCTTCCGGCGCGACCAACGTGAACCTCTACCTCGGCACCACGAAGGTCGGCACCGCCGCGGTCGGCGCGCTGGCCGCCGGGGCGTCGGCGACGGTGCCGGCGAACATCGGCACCCAGAACGCGGGCAGTTACCAGCTGACCGCGAAGGTCGACGAGGCCAACGCCGTCATCGAACAGAACGAGGCCAACAACTCCTACACCGGTTCGACGGCGCTCGTCGTCAGCCCGGTGCAGAGCTCCGACCTCGTCGCCGCGACCGGGTGGTCGCCGAACACCCCGTCGGCGGGCAACACGGTGAACTTCAGCGTGACCCTGCGCAACCAGGGCACCATCGCGTCCGCGTCGGGAGCCCACGGTGTGACCGTGACGATCACCGACACGAACGGCACGGTCGTGAAGACGCTGACCGGCTCGTACTCGGGCGCCATCGCGGCCGGGGCCACGGCGTCGCCGGTGAACGTCGGCACCTGGACCGCGGCCAACGGCAAGTACACCGTGAAGACGGTCGTCGCGAACGACGCCAACGAGCTGCCGGTGAAGCAGGCCAACAACACCAGCACGCAGTCGCTGTTCGTCGGCCAGGGCGCCAACATGCCCTACGACATGTACGAAGCCGAAGACGGTGTCCTCGCCGGCGGCGCGGCCGTGGTCGGCCCGAACCGCACCATCGGCGACCTCGCCGGTGAGGCGTCCGGACGCAAGGCCGTCACGCTGAACTCGACCGGCGCTTCGGTGGAGTTCACGACGCGCGCGGCGACGAACACCCTGGTCACGCGCTTCTCCATCCCGGACTCCGCGGGTGGTGGCGGGATCAACTCGACGATCAACGTCTACGTCAACGGCACCTTCCTCAAGGCGATCGACCTGACCTCGCACTACGCGTGGCTCTACGGCGCCGAAACCGGCCCGGGCAACTCGCCGGGCGCCGGGCCGCGCCACATCTACGACGAGGCCAGCGCGCTGCTCGGCACGACCGTGCCGGCGGGAAGCAAGATCAAGCTGCAGAAGGACGCGGCGAACAGCACGAACTACGCGATCGACTTCGTGAACTTCGAGCAGGCCACCGCGCAGGCGAACCCGGACCCGGCGCACTTCGCCGTCCCGGCCGGATTCACGCAGCAGGACGTCCAGGCCGCCCTGGACAAGGTCCGGCAGGACACCACCCTCACCGGCGTCTACCTGCCGGCCGGGAACTACTCGCTGTCGAGCAAGGTCAACGTCTACGGCAAGGCGATCACGCTGATCGGCGCCGGGCCGTGGTTCACGAAGTTCTCCGCGCCCGCCGGGCAGGAGAACACCGACATCGGCTTCGACGTCCAGTCGACTGCCAACGGGTCGACGGTCAGCGGGTTCGCGGTGTTCGGGAACTACACCTCCCGCATCGACGGCCCCGGCAAGGTGTTCAACCTGGCCAACGTCGCCAACCTCACGATCGACAACATCTGGGTGGAGCACCAGGTGGTCATGGTGTGGGGCACCAACGTGGACAACACGACGATCAAGAACTCCCGGATCCGCGACACCTACGCCGACGGGATCAACCTCACCAACGGGAGCACCGGGAACCACGTCGTCAACGACGAAGCCCGGTCCACCGGTGACGACAGCTTCGCGCTGTTCGCCGCCACGGACATCAACCAGGGCAACCAGTACGACAACGTGTTCGAGAACCTGACCGCGCTCACCCCGTGGCGCGCGGCCGGGCTGGCGGTGTACGGCGGGTACAACAACACCTTCCGCAACCTCTACATCGCGGACACGCTGACGTACTCGGCGATCACGATCAGCTCGCTCGACTTCGGCTACCCGTTCCTCGGGTTCGGGCCGCAGCCGACGACGGTCCAGAACGCCTCGCTCGTCCGGGCGGGCGGCCACTTCTGGGGCCAGCAGACGTTCCCGGCGATCTGGATGTTCTCCGCCTCCAAGGAGTTCCGCGGGATCCGGGTGTCCGACGTGGACATCCAGAGCCCGACCTACAGCGGGATCATGTTCCAGACGAACTACGTCGGCGGCCAGCCGCAGAACTCCGTGCAGGACACCGTGTTCACCAACGTGAACATCAGCGGGGCCCAGCGCAGCGGTGACGCGTTCGACGCGAAGTCCGGCATGGGCATCTGGGTCAACGAGCTGCCGGAACCGGGTCAGGGCCCGGCTGTCGGCTCGGCGACGTTCACCGGGCTCACCCTGAGCAACAACGCCCAGGACATCCGGAACACGACAAGCACGTTCACCATCGTCCGCAACTGAGCCGCACCTGATCGAATAGTGCCGTCAAGGCCACCTTACGGGCGTCTGTCGCCCGTAAGGTGGCCTTGACGGCGTGAAGCGGAGGTGGGCTCGTGCGGATCCTGGTCACCGGCGGCACCGGACAGCTCGGCAGGGTGGTCGTCGAACGGCTGCGCACGGCGGGGGAGGACGTCCGCGTGCTGAGCCGCCGGTCCGCGCCCGGCGTCGTCCCGGGTGACCTGCGGACTGGCCGCGGCATCGACTCCGCGGTGGCCGGGGTGGACGTGGTCGTGCACTGCGCCACCGACTTCCGGCACGAGACGGCGCTCGCGAAGACCCTGATCGAGGCGGCCCGGTGGGCGGGTGGCCCGCACCTGGTCTACGTCTCGATCGTCGGTGTCGACCGCGTCCCGCTCGGCTACTACCGGAGCAAGCTCGAAACCGAAGAGCTGGTCGCCGCCTCCGGCCTGCCGTACACGATCCAGCGGGCGACGCAGTTCCACGCGCTGATCCGGACGTTGTTCGCCGGCGCGTCCCGGCTGCCGGTGCTGCCCGTGCCGCGGCTTTCGTTCCAGCCGGTGGACGTCCGGGACGTCGCCGAACGCCTCGCGGACCTCGCGGTGGGTGACCCGGCCGGCCGGGTGGCCGACTTCGGTGGTCCCGAGATCCTCGCGGCGGCCGAGCTGGCGCAGGCGGTCGCGGAGGCGAGCGGCCGGCGCCGGAAGATCGTCTCGCTCCGGGTGCCGGGGGCGACGTTCCAGGCCTACGCCGGCGGCGGGCACCTGGCACCGGACCACCTCGACGGCCAGATCACCTTTGCGCGGTACCTGGGCGAGCAGGCGGACGCGGGCGTGCTGCGCTACCGGCGGCGTTAGGCGTCACCAGCAGCTTGAGCACGTCGCCGAAGAGTGTCGGCGGGACCGCGTCCGGGTCGACGCCGCGCTCCACCGCGAGGCCGTTGGACAGCGCCAGCACCACGACCGCGAGGTGCTCGGGCGCCAGCGGCAGGTCGACGCCGTGCAGGGCGGCGGCCTTGGTGATCGCCGTGGTGACGGCCTCGCGCAGCCGGGCGCGGCGCTCGGCCAGTCCGGTGTGGACGGCGGGGTTGCGCATCGCCAGACCCCAGTACTCGAGCAGCAGCCGGTGCCAGGTGGCGTCCGAGTCGATCCCTTCGAGCAGCCGCGTCCCGGCCTCGGCGGTCGCCTCGTCGAGGTCGGCCAGCTCGGCGAACACCCGGGTCGCGCGGTCCATCCGCTCGACGATGTGCTCTTCCATGATCGTCAGCACCAGGTCGTCGCGGCCGGTGAAGTTCGAGTAGACCGCACCCTTGGTGAGCCCGGCTTCGGCGGCGACGTCGTTGAGCGACGTCGCGGCGATGCCCTCGCGCGCGAACACCGTGGTGGCGGCGGTGATGATCCGCCGCCGGGTCTCGGCGCGGCTCGGGCGGCGGCGCGGGGAGCCGGTCATGGGGCGCAACGGTACAACCTCGCCCGCGTGGGAGGGATTCGTTGACCGTGATCGGCGTCACGTGGTAATCCCTTCACTCGATACCGGTCGGTATCGAACCAGGAGGTCCCGTGCTCACTGTCAACGCCGACACACGCCGAACCCTCGTCGCCGCGGCCGCCGCCGTACTGGCCGCGGCTGCCCTGACCGCCGCGGCTCCCGCCGCCCCGGCCGCGGAACTGCCGCCCCACCCCGCCGCCGATCCCTTCTACGCCCAGCCGTCGCCGTTCCCGGACGTCGCGCCGGGCACGATCCTCGACTCGCGCCCGATCACGATCCGGGCGCTCACCCTGCCGCTGCCGATCCGCGCGTGGCAGGTCAAGTACCGCTCCTCGGACACCCGCGGCGCCGCGATCGCCGACGTCGCCACGGTCATGCAACCGGTGTCGCCGCCGCCCGGGCCGCGCACGCTGGTCTCGTACCAGACCGCGCAGGACGGGCTCAGCCTCGACTGCGCGCCTTCGTACGTCCTGGCGACCGGGACGGCGTTGCCCGCCGAAGAGCTGGCGCTGATGGTGCCGCTGCTCGCGGCCGGCCACACCGTCGTGACCG
Organism: Amycolatopsis sp. NPDC051758; assembly: GCF_044453095.1. Classification (NCBI taxonomy): domain Bacteria; kingdom Bacillati; phylum Actinomycetota; class Actinomycetes; order Pseudonocardiales; family Pseudonocardiaceae; genus Amycolatopsis; species Amycolatopsis sp. NPDC051758. The sequence continues at coordinate 72,504 of NZ_JBITCJ010000010.1, forward strand.
CCGACTACGAAGGCCCGGACTCGGAGTGGACCGCCGGGCTGAACACCGCGCACGGCGTCATCGACGGCATCCGCGCGGCCCAGTCGTTCGCGCCCGCCGGGCTTTCCGGGCCGTCGACGCCGACGGCGTTGATGGGCTACTCGGGTGGCGCGCTCGCCAGCCAGTGGGCGAACGAGGTCCAGCCGTCGTACGCGCCGGAGCTGAAGTTCGCCGGGGTCGCCGCCGGCGGGGTGCCGGCCGACATCGAGTACGTCGCGCGCCGGATCGACGGCGGGCCGCTGTCGGGGATCTACATCGGCGCCGCCGTCGGGCTGAGCCGCGCGTACCCCGAGATCAACACGGACACGCTGCTGAACGACCGCGGCAAGCGGGCCTTCGCCGACGTCGGGGAGCAGTGCATCAGCCAGTTCAGCGTCACGCAGGCGTTCCGGCGGATGGCGGACTACACCACCGTGCCGCAGCTGCTGGACGTGCCGGCCGTCCGCGAAGTGATCGCCCGGAACGTCATGGGCACCCGGAAGCCGGGCTCGCCGACCTACTTCTACCAGGGTGTCTTCGACGAGCTCGCGCTCACGCCGCCGGTGGACGCGCTGGTGCGGAAGTACTGCGCGGAGGGCGTGACGATGCAGTACAACCGGATCCCGATCGGCGGTCACGTGACGGTCGCGGTCCAGGGCGCGCCGGGCGCGCTGGCCTACGTCCACGACCGGCTGGCCGGCAAGCCGGCACCGCACAACTGCTGAGGACACGTCGTATGTAATCGGATTAATTACGAAGATTCTTGACCTCGGATCCGGATAGGTCATATGTTTGGCGGGTTGCTCGCCGGTCCCCGCCTTCAACGCCGAACGGATCCGACATGTCGAAACCTTCCCGTCGCACCTTCCTCAAGCTGAGCGGCGCGGCCGGCGCCGGGCTTGCCTTCAGCGGCGTTCGTCCTTTCACCGCAAGCGCAGATGTCGTCCGTCCGGCCGGCGAGGACCTGGTTCCCGCCGACCGGGCGACGACGCTGTGGTACCCGGCGCCCGCGGCCGAGGACAAGATCATCGAACAGGGCCTGCCGATCGGCAATGGTCGGATCGGTGCGCTCGTCGGTGGTGACCCGGCCGCCGATTTCCTCTACCTGGCCGACGCGTCACTGTGGACCGGCGGGGCCAACGACGTCCTGGAGGACGACGGCCAGTTCCCCTACGAGCGCGAGAAGTTCGGCACCCTCGGCCTGCTGGCGAAGGCGCGGATCTCCGTGCCCGCGCACACCGGGGTGACGGACTACCGCCGCACGCTCGACCTGAGCAACGGCCTGGTGACCGTGACCTACACCCACCAGGGCACGCGCTACCGGCGGGAGATCTACGCCAGTCACCCCGACGACGTGGTGGTCGTCCGGCTGAGTGGTGGTCCGATGACCGGCACGGTCACCCTGGAGCCGACCCGGGCGGAGACCCTGGCCGGCCCGGCCTTCGCGGCGACCTTCGCGAACGGGCTGAAGTACGCGTGCACGGCCGCGGCGGCCGGGCACGGGGGATCGGTGCGGCAGCAGGGGAACACCGTCGCGTTCGACGGGTGCCGCGAGATCGTCGTGGTGCTGAGCGGGGGCACGAACTACGTGCCCGACGCGGCCCGGAAGTTCCTCGACGCGTCCCTCGACCCGTTGGCGCTCGCGAAGCAGAAGGCGTCGAAGGCCCTGCGTGCCGGGGCAGGGCCGCTGCTGGCCACGCACGTCGCCGACTACCGGCGGCAGTACGACCGGATGACCGTCGACCTGGGACAGTCCCCGCCGGCGAAGCGGGCGCTGGACTCGTGGTCGCGGCTGGTGGCCCGGCACGACGACCCGGCCACGCCGGACCCGGAGCTGGAGGCGAGCTACCTGCAGTTCGGGCGGTACCTGACGATCACCGGCTCGCGCACCGGCCTGCCGATGGGCCTGCAAGGGCTGTGGCAGAACAACAACACGCCCGACTGGATGAGCGACTACCACACCGACATCAACCTCCAGATGAACTACTGGCTGGCGGACCGGGCGGCGCTGCCCGGGAGCTTCACTGCCCTGGCCGGCTACTGCCTCGCGCAGCTTCCCGTGTGGACGGACAGCACGAAACGGCTGTTCAACGACCCGAGGAACCGCTTCCGCAACACCAGCGGGAAGATCGGCGGCTGGGCGATCGCATTCTCGACCAACATCTACGGCGGCTCCGGCTGGTGGTGGCACCCCGGCGGCAACGCGTGGCTGTGCAACTCGCTCTGGGACCACTACGCGTTCACCCAGGACAAGGCCTACCTCGCGCGGATCTACCCGTTGCTCAAGGGGGCCAGCGAGTTCTGGGAGTCGCGGCTGGTCCCGATGACTGTCGACGGCCGTGAGGTGCTCGTCGACGACCACGACTGGTCACCCGAGCACGGCCCGCAGGACACCCTCGGGAACACCTACTCCCAGGAGATCGTCTGGGACCTGTTCGAGCACTACCGCGAAGCCGTCACGGTGCTCGGCCGGGACCGCGCGTACGGCGACCGGATCGCCGGGCTGCAGAAGAAGCTGTACCTGCCGAAGGTGAGCCCGTCGACCGGCTGGCTCGAGGAGTGGATGTCGCCGGACAACCTCGGCGAGACCACGCACCGGCACCTGTCCCCGCTGATCGGCTTCTTCCCCGGCGACCGCATCACCGCCGACACCTCACCGCCCGAACTGCTGAGCGGCGTGCGCGAGCTGCTCATCGCACGCGGGATGGACAGCTTCGGCTGGGCGTGCGCGTGGCGCTCGGCGTGCTGGGCCCGGCTGAAGGACGCCGACAAGGCCTACCAGCTGCTGCTCACGGTCATGCGGCCGTCGGTGGCCAACGGCAACGGCACCGCGCCGAACTTCTTCGACATGTACAGCCAGGGCAGTTACACGATCTTCCAGATCGACGCGAACCTCGGTGCGCCCGCCGCGATGGTCGAGATGCTCGTCTATTCGCGGCCGGGTGTGCTGGAGCTGCTGCCCGCCCTGCCGTCGGCGTGGGCGCGGTCGGGCCGGGTCACCGGGATCGGCGCGCGGGGCGGGTTCGAGGTCGATCTGTCCTGGCGCGACGGGAAGGTCACCCGCGCGGTGATCCGCAGTGTCGGCGGGACCCGGACCGAGGTGCGGGCCGGCGCCTGGAAGCGGCCGATCACCCTGCGGCCGGGCGGGTCCATCACGATCGCACCAAGTTGAGGTCTACCCTCCGGAAAAAGACGTAGTGTTCAATCACCTTTTCCGGACCGGGAGTGACCGTGAACATCGCCCTGTGGATCGCTGCGGGCTTTCAAGCCGCGTTGTACGTCTTCGCCGGTGGGATGAAGCTCGCCACGCCGCGGGAGAAGCTGCTGGAGAACCCCAACATGGGGTGGACGGCGGACTTCTCCGGGCCGGCGGTGAAGGCGATCGGCGGGGTCGAGATCCTCGCCGCGATCGGCCTGATCCTGCCGTGGGCACTCGATATCGCGCCGGTGCTGACCCCGCTGGCCGCGGCCGGACTGGCGGTGATCCAGATCGGTGCGATCATCGTGCACGGACGCCGGAAGGAGACCAAGGCGCTCCCGATGAACGTCGTGCTGCTGGTGCTGGCGGTGTTCGTCGCCGTGGGCCGGTTCGCCGGCTGAGCTGCCCGTTCGGAGGATCGATGACGCTCCCCGCCCACACCGACCACGGCGGCGCCGGGCCGGTGGTCGTGCTGCTGCACAGCTTCCTGATGGACGGCCGGATGTTCGCCCCGCAGCTGGCCGCGTTCGACGGCTTCCGGTGCATCACCGTCGACGAACGCGGTCACGGCGGCACCCCCGCTTCGGAGCCGTTCGACTACTGGGACGTCGCCCGGGACGTCCTGGGGGTGCTCGACGAGCTGGGCGTCTCACGCGCGGCGGTCGTCGGGACGAGCCAGGGCGGGTTCGTCGCACTGCGGATGGCGCTGCTGGCGCCGGAGCGGGTGACGGCGGTCGCGGTGCTCGGGACGTCGGCGGCCGCGGAGGACCCCGCCGTCGCGGCCGGCTACCGGGCGGTGCTGGACGCGTGGGTCGGCGGGGGCGCCCCGCCCGAGGTGCTCGACGGTGTTGCACAGATCTGCTTCGGCCCCTTCCCGGTGGACGAGTGGAAGGAGCGCTGGGCGACCGTGGCGCCGGACCAGCTGAAGCTGACCATGGGCGCGCTCGTGGATCGCGACAGCGTGCTTTCGCGGGTCGGCGAGATCTCGTGCCCGGCCCTGGTGCTGCACGGCTCGGCGGACCTCGCCTACCCGGTCGAGCGCGCCGAGGAGCTGGCGAGCACGCTGCCCGCGGCCGAACCCCTGGTCGTCGTCGAGGACGGCGCCCACTTCCTCAGCTACACCCACGCCGAAGCGGTGAACCCGCATCTGGTGCGGTTCCTGACCGCGCACGCGTAATACCGTGGGACCGGTGGACGTCGACCTGCGCAAGCTGCGTTACTTCGTCGCGGTGGCGGAGGAGCTGCACTTCGGGCGCGCCGCCGTGCGGCTGCACATCGCGCAGCCCGTCCTGTCGCGGCAGATCCGCGCTCTCGAAGGCGAGCTGCACGCCCAGTTGTTCCAGCGGGACAAACGATCCACGTCGCTGACCGACGCGGGCCGCCAGCTGCTGGAGGACGCCCGGCCGTTGCTCGCTGCCGCCGAAGCCCTGCGACGCCGGGTCGCGACGGCCGCGCGCGGGACGTCGACGTTCACCGTGGCGTTCATGCCGGGCATCACGGTCACCGACGCGGTCCGCGAGCTGACGGCGCAGCATCCCGGCGTCACCGTGGAGCTGCTCCGCACCACGTGGGAAGACCAGACCGACGTGCTCCACGACGGCCGCGCCGACGTCAGCGTGGTCCGGCTGCCGATCGATCGGCGAGGGCTGAGCGTGCGGCCGCTGTTCCGGGAGCCGCGGGTCGCCGTCCTGCGGACAGACCACCGGCTCGCCGGCAAGGAGTCGGTCCGGGTTGCCGACCTCGCCGGCGAGCACGTGCTGAACAACCCGGACGCGGTGCCGGAGTGGCGGGATGTGGCGGACGAGCTCCGCGACGGGCCCACGCGGCCCCGGCGTGAGTTCCGGAGCGTCGAGGAGAAGCTCGAACACGTGGCCACGGGGGAGGGGATCGCGGTGATCCCGCTGTCCACCTCGGCGTACTACACCCGCCCCGACGTCGCGCACGTGCCGGTGGAGGACCTGCCGCCGAACGAGGTCTGCCTGGCCTGGGTCGCGAGCCGGCGGTCGCGGCTCGTTTTCGAGTTCGCCGAGATCATGGCCTTGAATTCGGTATAACCGGATATCAGACTGACCGCATGACTCGGTGGGCGACGTTCGACTGCTTCGGCACGCTGGTGGACTGGCGCCACGGCATCACGACCGGGATCGAGCTGCTGTTCCCCGGCCGGGGCGCCGAGCTGCTCGAGGTCTACAACCGGATCGAACCGCAGGTGCAGGCCGAGGTGCCGGTGCGGCGCTACCGGGAGGTGCTCGCGGAGTCCCTGCGGCGGACCGCGGCCGAGGCCGGGCTGGCGCTGGTGCCCGATGACGCGTCGGTGCTCGCGACCGGGCTGCCGTACTGGCCGGTCTTCCCGGACACCCGCCCGGCGCTGGCCGCGCTGCGCGAGGCGGGCTGGCGGCTCGCGCTGCTGACCAACTGCGACCGCGACCTCATCGGCGAGACCCAGCGCCGGCTCGAGGTGCCGATCGACGCGATCGTGACCGCCGAAGACGTCGGCGGGTACAAGCCCGGGCTCGCCCACTTCGAACGGTTCGCTTCGTCGTTCGGTGCGACCCGGGAGAACTGGGTGCACGTGGCCCAGAGCCACTTCCACGACATGGTGCCGGCGCAGGCGCTCGGCCTGCCGCGGGTGTGGATCAACCGCCACGCCGACCCGCGCGACCCCGCCGTGGCCGACGCGGTGCTGCCCGGCCTCGACGACCTGGTCGCGACGGTCGAACGGGTGCACGCCGGCTGATGCTCCAGACCATGAACACCCGGGACGCGCTGGTGGCGGAGGTGCGCCGCCGGATCCTCAGCGGCGAGCTGCCGCCGGGGTCGCCGCTGACGGAACAGGGGCTGGCGACCACGTTCGGCGTGGCCCGTCCGACCGTGCGATCGGCGTTGCAGGAGCTGGTCGCCCGGCATCTCGTGGAGCGGGCCGAGGGCCGGTCGCTGCGGGTGCCGGTGCTCAGCGACGCCGACGTGCAGGACCTGTTCACCGTCCGCCTGCCGCTGGAGATCACCGCGACGCGGCTGATCATCGGGCAGCGACGGTCGCTGGCCGCGGCTTCGGCGGCGCTGGCCGTCCTGGCGGAACTGCCGGCGAAGGCGGGCTGGAGCGAACGCGTCGAGGCGCACACGGCGTTCCACCTCGTGCTGGTCGACGCGGCGGGCAGTGCCCGGTTGAGCCGGATCTACCCGCCGCTGCAGGAGGAGATGCAGCTGTGTCTGGCGCGGCTGCGCGGGGCGTACCCGGACCCGGCGGAGCTGGCGGCCGAACACCGGCGTCTGCTCGAAGCCATCGCGTCGGGTGATCCCGCGGCCGCCGAGGCGGAGATGCGGGAGCACCTCGAGCGGGCGCTGGCCGGTCTGGTCGGCACCGCCTGATCACCGGGGAATCACGTAGCTGCACCCGGTCGCCACCAAGGACCCGTCCGGGTACGAGTACGCCTTACAGGTCGCGGTGACATGTGCGTAGTAGTTGTCGAACGGCAATTGGTGGGTCACGACGTCGAGAAGATCGATCGTGAAGGTATAGGGACTGCCCGCGTCGGCAAAATTGCTGCAGTTCGTGCCTAGATTCACGGTGGAACTGGGATAGGAAAGGGTGAGCATCCCGTACGAGTACCCGGAACTGCAGGCCGTCGTGGTTGCGCCTTGCGCCGCAGGTGCGGACAGTAGCGGGGACAAAAGCACGGCGGCCGCGATCACGGCCGCCGTTCGGAACACGCTGACGAATCTCATGGAACCCCCAGTTGTCGAGTGCGACCACTCACCTCGAAGATCGTTCCCGTGTTTTAATGGTAGGGAGGCTGATCAGCTTCACAACCCCCTTTTGCCGCCCGCTCGTTGGTCCGGAGAGAGCAACCCGGAAATTGTGTCCCCGCGCCGGCGAATCAGCCGCCCACCGCCGGGCTTTCGTGCCGCACCTCGGCACGATGCGCCGTGAACAGCCCGGTCCACAGCGTCGACCAGGGGCGCGACGCCGGGCGGGGCGTGCGCACCACCGGACGCGGGCCGGCCCGGTACGCCATCTCGACCAGCACCCAGTCGTGAATCCAGTCGCCTCGCATGGCAGGTTCCTCTTTCCGTCGTCCGAGGAAACCCACGATCGTCCTGAGGGAACCGGGCCGGCATCGGGTGAACACGCACTCCCCGCCCCGCGATCCCTTACTCCCGCAGTTCCCTCAGCGCGTCGAGGTGCCGGGGCTCCCACCCGAGTTCGCGCTGTGCCCGGACCGGCGTCAGCTGCTGGTCCAGCGCGAACGCCTCCGCGATCGGTCCCATCCGGTCGACGGCCTCGGCGAGCGACAGCTGCGCGACGCGGCCCGAAGCACCGGTGAGGGCACCGACGACGTCGGCGAGCGGAAGGTTCTGGCCGCTGACGCCGGCGTACACCGACTTCGCGGGCGCCTGGAGCGCGAGCACGTACAGCTCGGCAATGTCTTCGGCGTGCACGAGTGCCCAGTGGTTCGAGCCGTCGCCGATCAGCGGCACCGCGCCCGTTCGACGGCCCGGCGCGGCGAAGAACGTCTCGACGAGCCCGCCGCCGAGGCCGTAGACGATGCCGGGCATCACCAGCACGGGGTTCCCGCCGTGCGCCAGGACGCGCTCTTCGTTGGCCCGGCGCCACGCCGTGATCGCCGGCGGGTTCTGCGGCGCGTCCTCGTCGACCACACCGGCGGTGTCGCCGTACACCCAGACGCCGCCGGTGTGCACGTACGGCCCGCGGTCGCCGATGCCCGCCTGCAGTGCGTCCGCGGCGGCGCGGTCGACGTCCGCGGTGTTGTCGCCGTAGTGCTGGCCGAGGTGGATGACGCCGTCGGCCTCGGCGGCAGCTTCGCGCAGGACGTCCGTGTCCGTGAGCCCGCCCGGCACCGGCCGGGCGCCCAGCTCGGTGAGCGTCCGTGCGGAAGCGTCACTGCGGGCCAGCGCGCTCACCTCGTGTCCCTGCCGGATGAGCGCCCGGACCGTCGGGCGGCCGACGTACCCGGAGCCGCCGGTGAGGAAGACCTTCATCGTGCACCTTTCGTGGTCGTGGTGGTTCCCTTCCGACTCTCGGCCGCCGAGGGTTCCGCGTCCAAGACCCTTTCCGCTCGCTGTGATACCTCCAGAGCATTACGCTGACCGGGGTGACCGCGTTCCTGTTCGTCCCCGGCGACCGGCCCGATCGCTTCGGCAAAGCGGTGGCCAGCGGCGCCGACGTGGTGATCGTGGACCTCGAAGACGCCGTCGCCCCGGCGCACAAGGACGCCGCGCGCGCCGAGGTCGACGCCTGGCTGGCCAGTGGTAACCCGGCGATGGTCCGGATCAACGCGCCGGGCACCCCGTGGTTCGAGGCCGACGCCGCCCTGGTGGCCGCGCGAGATGTGCCCGTCATGGTGCCGAAGGCCGAGACACCTGACGTGCTGGCAGGGTTTCGGGAGGTGGTGGCCCTCGTCGAGACCGCGCGCGGCGTCGAGAGCGCGGGGGAGCTGGCGGCCGTCCCGTCGGTGACGCGGCTGGCGTTCGGCAGTGTCGACCTGGCGGCGGAACTCGGTGTAGCGCCCGAGGATCCCGAGCCGTTCGCCTACGCGCGCTCGCGGCTGGTGATCGTCTCGGCGGCGGCCGGGCTCGCCCCGCCGGTGGACGGCGTCACCACCGACCTGCGCACCGACGAACGGCTCGAAGCCGACGTCCGGTATGCGCGCAGGCTGGGGTTCGGCGGCAAGCTGTGCGTCCACCCGCGCCAGGTCGGGTTCGTCAAGGCCGGCTTCGCGCCGTCCGAGGCCGAACTGGACTGGGCCCGCCGGGTTGTCACGGCGGGGGAGTCGGCGTCCACTGTGGACGGGCAGATGGTGGACAAGCCGGTGCTGGCCCGGGCACGCCGGCTGCTGGGGGAGTGACGGCGTACCCGGCGGCCCGGTGCTCAGACCGCGCGGGCGATGGCGATGTTGCCGGCCAGCCGCGCGCCCGCCTCGTAGATCATGTACTCGCGGCCCTGGTAGGTGCCGAAGCTCGGGGCCGCGCACCGGCCGCTGTCCGGGGCGCCCGCGAGCGGCGCGTGGAACACGCCGAGGTGGTTGCGCTTCGAGAAGTCGTTGCCGACCTCGGTGATCATCAGGCTGCCGCCGTGGCCGATGTCGGTGTTGTAGACGACGTACGTGCTGTTGTTGCGGTACAGCAGGTGCGGGCCGCCGATGTCGGACGCGCCGACGTCGGTGTGGCGGACCAGTGGCGTCTGCGAGAACGTCCAGTCGAGCGCGTCGGGTGACCAGCCCCAGCCGATGTCGCGGTGGTTGGTGGTGTTGTTGAGCATGAAGACCATGACATAACGCGCGTTCTTCGCCGGCAGGTCCTGGCGGAACACCCGGGCGTAGGACGTTTCGGTGGTGCCCGCGGGCTGCAGCCGGGTGGACAGGACCTCCTTCTCGTAGGTGAAGTGGATGCCGTCGGCGGAGCTGGCGAGCCGGGTGACGGTGTTCTCGCCGTGGAAGTACAGGTAGATGCGCTTGGCGTCGTCGTTCCACAGGGCGTGCGGCGACGAGACGTGGCTGACCGAGTACTCGCCCGGCCAGGAGTTCTTGATGATCGGGTTGCCCGCGTACTCGGTGAACTCCTGGTCGAGGGAGTTCGCGTAGGCCAGGCAGATCCCGCCCGGCGCGTCGTGCGGCGCGTAGTAGAGGTAGTACGCGCCGAGCGCGTTCGGAATGCGGCCCGCGGTGCCCCGGACGCACGGGAAGATCAGCTCGCCGGTCGGGTTGTACTCGAGCTTGCTCTTGACGAGGGCGAGCCGCTGGTACCGGTAGTCCGGGAAGCCGGCGGGGGCCGCGCCGGCGGCCGTCACGGGCAGGAGCGCGCCCGCGCCGAGCGCGGCGGCGCCGGCCAGCAGGCCGCGGCGGGTGAGGTTCATGGCGGCTCCTTCGTCGGTGAAGTGTGCGGCGACGGTGCCACGATCCCGGCGGCCAGGTCAAGGGAGTAATACGTATTAGTTCGGTCGGGACAGGATTGCTGGAGTTTCGGGCAAAACAGTTGACGCCCCTGGGGAGGGCTTGCACGCTGAATCGGATCAGCTGACCCCGGCGACCCGAGCGAGGTACCCGATGGGCAGGGTGCGGCGGATGCCCCGGCAGGCCGACATCGCGCGGGTCGCCGGGGTTTCGCAGGCGACGGTCTCGGTGGTGCTGGGCGGGAACCGCACCGGCGTCCGGCTGTCGGAGCGGACGCGCCTGCGGGTGCTGGAAGCCGCCGAACGGCTGGGGTACGTGCCCGACCCGGTGGCGAAACGGCTGGCGTCATCGCGCAACAACCTTCTCGGCGTCTACACCTTCACCCCGGCGTTCCCGATGGACGTCGCCGACTCCTACTACCCGATCCTCGCCGGTGTCGAAGCCGAGGCGGCCGCGCTCGGCAAGGACCTGATCATGTTCACCGCGTCCAGCGCGGTGCCCGGCCGGATCCGCCGCACCCGCCTCGCGGACGGCTGCCTGTTCCTCGGCCGGCACGTGCCGGTGGACGCGATCGGCGACCTGCTCGCGAGCGGGTTCCCGATCGTCCACATCGGACGCCGCACCGAGCTGGGCGGCCGGATCCCGCACGTGGGCGCGGACTACGTGGCCGCCTCGGCCGAGGTGATCACCCGGCTGGCACGCGCGGGCCACCGGCGCCTCCGCTACCTGCGCGAGCCGGACGACGCCCCGTCGTCGGGCGACCGCGAACGCGGCGTGCGCGCCGCGGCCGCCGACGCCGGGCTCAACCTGCCGGGCCTGGTGGTCCGCACCGACGGCGCCGACCTCGGCGCGACGACGATCCGCAACTGGCTCGACGACGGCGTGACGGCGCTGGTGGTCGAGGAAACCGACACGGGCGCGGTGTTCGAGGCGACGCAGCGAGCCCTCCGCGCGGCAGGGGTTTCGGTGCCCGGTGACGTCTCGCTGGCGGTGCTGGGCCGGCCGCCGGGTGGGACCGCGGGCCCGGAGATCAGCGGGTTCGAAGTGCCACGACGGGCTTTGGGCCGCGCGGCGGTCCGGCTGCTGGCGTCTCTGGTCGACCCGGGCACGGGCGAGCCGTCGCTGCACCGGCTGTTGAACTGTCCGCCGGTGGCGGGGGAGACGATCGCGCCGGTCGCCTGACCCCGAGCGCCCCAAGGCGGCCTTCGGTGCGTCTGACGCAACCAAGGCCACATCGGGGCGCTCGGGCCGGGTGTGTCAGAGGCAGTCCGCCAGTGTTGTCAGGAGCAGGGATCCGCGTTCGTCCGTGTCCTCGGACTGCAGCTCGCTCGTCGTGAACGAGAACCCCAGACCCTCCTCCGGCCAGGCGCCGTGCCGCCCGCCACCCGCGCCGGAGTGGCCGAACGCGACCGGGGCCGGGCCGTAGGTGCCGATGCCGTCCGCCAGCTCGTAGCCGAGGCCGAAGCGGACCGGGCGGTCGTTGAGCACGTCCGTGCCCGATGACCATTCGCGGGTCGCCGCCGAGAGGACCGGCGCGGGCACCAGGCCCGCGCAGATCCGGTCGTACAGCCGGGCCATCGCCGCGGCCGTGCCGGTCGCGCCGCCCGCCGCGAGCTCCGCCCGGCGGTACTCGGCCGAGTTGATCGTGTCGGGCTCCAGGAGCCCGCGGTACATCCGCTCCACGATCTTCCGCCGCGCGGGGTCGTGCAGGAACGTGCTGATCCGGTAGTCCGGTGACCGGGTCAGCCGCGCGACGCGGTGGTCCTCGGCCGCGGGGGTGCCGAGGTGGACGTCGAAGCCGCCCAGCAGGGCACCCACGACCGCGCCCGCGTTCTGTCCCGTCACCCGGCGGATCAGCTCGGTGCAGAGGTACCCGTAGGTCGTCGCGTGGTAGGCGACCCGGGATCCGGGTGTCCACAGTGGCTGCTGGGCCGCCAGGGCGGCGGCGTTCGCCCGGTTGTCCAGAAAGGACACGTCCGCCTCGACGTAGGGCAGCCCCACCGTGTGGGACAGCACGTGGGACACCCGAGCCTCGGCACGGAACTCCGGCCAGTACGTCGTGACGCGCTCCGAAGGATCGAGTAACCCGCGCGCCGTCAGCAGCGCCATCACGGAGGCCACCACACCCTTGGTGCCGGAGAACAGCACCACCAGCGTGTCCCGCGTCCAGCCCGGCCCGCCCCACAGCTCGACGAGGACTTCGCCCCGGCGCACCACGCTGAACGCCGCGCCCCCGGACGTCTTGGCCAGCACGGTGGCGAACGCGTCCCGCACCGGCTCGAAACCCGGCGCCACCGTGCCGTTCACATGAGGGCCCTTCACAGGCGCGGGGTCGCGGCCAGCAGCTCCCGCGTGTAGGCGTGCGACGGCGCGTCCAGCACGCTCCGCACCGAGCCTTCCTCGACGATCGCACCGCCCTGCAGCACGGCGATCCGGTCCGCGACCTCGCCGGCCAGCGCGATGTTGTGCGTCACGAACAGCATCGCCATCCCGAGCTCACGACGCAGCTCCCCGAGCAGCTCGACGATCGTGGCCTGCACCGAAACGTCCAATGCGGACGTCACCTCGTCGCACACCAGCACGTCCGGCGTTGTCACCAGGGCACGGGCGATGGCGGCCCGCTGCCGCTCGCCGCCGCTGAGCTGCTCGGGCAGCCGGTCGGCCAGCGCCCGCCCGAGCCGGACCCGGTCGAGCATCTCGGCAACACGCTCTCGGCGCTCCGCCCGCGACATCGACGTCAGCCGCGTCAACGGCACTTCGATCGACTGCGCCACCGTCTTGCGCGGGTTGAGCGAGGAGAACGGGCTCTGGAACACGTACTGGATCCGGCGCCGCTGCTCGTCGGACCGCTGCCGCGTGGACGCCGCCAGGCTGGTGCCCGCCAGGGAAACCGTCCCGGAGTAGTAGCTGGTCAACCCCGCGATGCACTGCGACAGCGTCGTCTTGCCGGACCCGGATTCGCCGAGCAGCAGCAGGCACTCGCCCCGCGCGACCGAGACGTCGACCCCGCGCAGCACCACGTGCTGTCCGTAGGAGACGGACACGCCCTTCGTCGCGAGCACGGGCTCGGCCGCCGGGGGAGGCGCGGCCACCGCGTCCGGATCGGGCACGGCGTCCAGCAGCCGTCGCGTGTAGGCGTGCGACGGAGTCCGCAGCACCGACGCAGCGGGGCCGCACTCGACGATGCTCCCGTGGTACATCACCGCGACGCGGTCGGCGATCTCGGCGACCACCGCGAGGTCGTGGGTGATGTACAGGGCGGCGACCCCGTGTCCGGCGGTCAGCGCCCGCACGGTCTTCAGCACCAGGGCCTGCGTGACGACGTCGAGCCCGGTGGTCGGCTCGTCGAGCACCACCACGGCCGGGCGGCACGCGAACGCCATCGCGATGCCGACACGCTGCTGCTGCCCGCCGGAGAGCTGGTGCGGGTAGCGGCGCCGGTACGCCGGGTCCGCCGGCAGCCCGACCTCGGCCAGGACCTCGGTGACGCGGTCCTCGACCGGGCCCGCGAAGCCGTGGGTCTCCAGGACCTCGGCGATCTGCAGCCCGATCCGCAGCGCCGGGTTCAGCGACAACGCCGGGTCCTGCGGAATGTAGGCGACCGTGCTGCCGCGCAGCTTCCGTCGCGCCGCAGCGTCGAGCGCGAGGACGTCGACGGCGTCCTCGCCGCGCGAGCGCACGGTGATCCGGCCGCCCGACACCGCGAGCCCGCGCCGGAAGTGGCCGAGCGCGGCCAGCCCGGCGGTGGTCTTGCCGGAGCCGGACTCGCCGACCAAGGCCAGGACCTCGCCGGGAGCCACGGCGAAGGAGACGTCGTCCAAAACGGGCACCCCGGCCGTGGTGCGGACGGCGAGCCCGGTGACCTCGAGAGCGGCGTTCATGCGCGAGCCTCCCGCTTCCGGCCGGCGGCGGCCGAGGCCAGCGCGTCGGCCACCAGGTTGGTCCCCACGGTGAGCGCGGCGATCGCCAGCACCGGCAGCAGCACACCCCAGGGCTGGACGACGAGCGCGATCCGGTTCTCGTTGATCATCAGGCCCCAGTCGGCCGACGGCGGCTGGATGCCCAGGCCGAGGAACGACAGCGACGCGATGTACCCGATCGAGTAGGTCAGCCGCAGCCCGATCTCCACCATGAGCGGCCCGGTGATGTTCGGCAGGATCTCCCGCAGCAGGATCCGCGACCGCGGCACGGCGTACATCTCGGCCGCGCGGATGTAGTCCTGGCCGCGCACGGCGACCGTCGCCTGCCGGGCGACCCGGGCCGTGCGCGGGGCGTGGGTCAGCCCGATGACCAGCACCAGCAGCCAGCCTTCCGGCCCGATCACCGCGATCGCGAGCAGCGCGATCACCAGCTGGGGGAAGGACAGCAGGACGTCGTTGCCGCGCATCAGCAGGCTGTCGAGCCGCCCGCCGCCGTAGCCGGCGACCATGCCGAGCAACGCGCCCAGCACGATCCCGAGCACGGTGGCCAGCACGGCGTAGAGCAGCAACGTCGTCCCGCCGGCGAGGAACCGGGTGAGCACGTCGCGGCCGAGGCCGTCGGTGCCGGCGACCCCGTCGGGCTTGAACGGCTTACCGGCGAAGTCCGTGGTGGTGTGCCCGGTGAGCACCGGCCCCAGCCACGGGCCGAGCAGGGCGATGAGCACCACGACGAGAGTGAGCCCGGTGCCGATCTTGGCCTGCGGGAATCCCCACGCGGTCCGGAAGAGCCCGCCGGAGCGAGCCGGCGGCGCGGCTTCGGTGAAGGTCCCGGGGAGTTCGACGGCGGTCATCGGCCTGCCTCCGTGCGTAGTTTCGGGTTGGCGAGGATGCCGACGACGTCCGCGAGCAGGTTCACCACGATGTACACCGCGGCGATGAGCAGGGTGATCGCCTGGACGACGGCGACGTCCCGCTTGCCGACCGCGTCGATCAGCGCCTGGCCGATCCCGGGGTAGCGGAACAGGAACTCGACGACCACGACCCCGCCGGCGAGCCACGCCAGCTGCAGCGCGACCACCTGGGCGACCGGGCCGATCGCGTGCGGCAGCGCGTGCCGGACCAGCACGGTCCGTTCGCGCACACCCTTGAGCCGGGCCATCTCGACGTACCCGCTGTCGAGGACCTCGTTCATCGTCGCCCGCATCATCCGGGTGATGTAGGGCGTCACGACCAGTACGAGGGTCAGCACCGGCAGCACGAGCTGGGCGGGCTCGTCCCACACCGCCTCGCCGGGCGCGGTGATCGTCACCGACGGGAAGATCTTGAACACCGTCGTCGAGAGCAGCACGACCAGCGCGACGCCGATGACGAACTCCGGCAGCGCGGCGATCACCAGGCTGATCCCGGAGACCACCTGGTCGGCGGCGCGGTCGCGGCGGATCGAGCTCCACGTGCCGAGGCCGAGCCCGATCGGGGTGGCCAGCACCGCGGCGACGACCAGCAGCACGAGTGACGCCGAGATCCGGTCGCCCAGCAACGCCGTCACCGGGCCCTGGGTGGACGTCGAGGTGCCGAGGTCGCCGGTGAACAGGCCACCGAGCCAGTCGAGGTAGCGCTGCCACACCGGCAGGTCGAGGTGCAGCTGGTGCTGCAGCGCGGCGACCCGCTCCGGGGTGGCCTGCTGGCCGAGGATCGCTCGCGCGGGATCACCCGGCAGCAGCAGCGTCGCGACGAAGACCAGCAGGGACACCACCCAGAGCACGAGGACGCTGACGAGCAGGCGGCGCAGGATCAGCCGGGTCATCTCACGCCTCCTTCGTCGCGGGAGAGCCAGGCGTTGCGGAACTGGTAACCGCTCAGCGAGATCCCGGTGCGGTCGGGGACCAGCCCGGCGACGTACTTCTGGTGCGCGTCGACCTGGTTGACAAAACCCCAGACGATCAGCCCGCCCCGCTCGTACTCGATCTTCTGCGCCTGTTTCAGCAGGTCCGTGCGTGCGGCCGGGTCCACTGTGGACCCGGCCCGGGTGACCAGGTCGACGAACTCCGGGTCCTGCCAGTGGGTCTCGTTGTACGGCGCCTTCGGCAGTGTGCCCGAGGCGACCTGGGGGAGGTAGTTGCGGGTGTACCAGAAGTCCTGCGCGAAGTCCCACGACAGGTAGTTCTCGCCGTAGAACGTCGTGGTGTCCAGCTTGCGGATGCGGACGTTGATGCCGGCGGCCTTGGCCTGCTGCTGGAACACCTGCGCCGCCTCCACCGCGCCCGCCTGGATCGGCGCGGTGACCAGTTCGACGTCCAAAGTGGAGTGCCCGGCCGCGGCGAGGAGCTGCCGCGCCTTTTCGACGTCCTGCTTGCGCTGGGGGAGTTCCTTCGCGTAGGCCGGGTCGAAGGGCGCGTAGAGGTCGTTGCCGAGCCTGCCCTGTCCACTGAGGACCTGGTTGATCATCTGCTCCCGGTCGACGACCAGCCGCATGGCCTGGCGCACCCGGACGTCGTCGAACGGCGGCCGGTCGACGCGCATGGTGAACGGCAGCCAGGTGCCCGTCTCGGCGGTGAGCACCTCGATCCGCGGATCGCTGCGCAGCACGTCGACCAGGGCCACCGGCACCTGGTCGATGGCGTCCACCTGGGACGAGAGCAGCGCGTTGATGCGGGCGTCGTCGTCGGCGAAGTTGATCAGCACCAGCTCGTCGAGGTAGGGCTGCCCGGGCCGCCAGTAGTGCTCGTTGCGGGTGAACGTGCTCTGCTGCCCGACGGTGAACGAGCCGGCCTTGAACGGGCCGGTCCCGATCGGGCGCTTGACGTCGAAGTCCGCCGGGACGATGCCGAGCGAGTACTGGCCGAGCAGGTCGTCGAACCCGGCATTCGGCGAGTTCAGCCGGAACTCGACGGCCCGGCCGCCGCTCGGCGCCACCTCGGCCAGCATGGTCAGCCCGGCCGCGCCGCTCTTGGGGTCCTTCGGGTCCATGATCCGCTTGAAGGTCGCGGCGACGTCGGCCGGCGTCACCGGGCGGCCGTCGTGGAACTTGACCCCGTCGCGCAGCACCGCCGTCCACGTCCGGGCGTCGGGGGACGATGTCAGCGACTGCGCGACCAGGAACTGGAGCTGGTAGTCGTGGTCGCGGTTGAGCAGCGGCTCGTACAGGTTGATCACCCGCGCGATGTCCGGGTTGGTCGCCGGGGTGTGCGGGTCGAGGGTGTCGGACGCGCCGCCGCCGGTGACGCCGACCCGCAGGGTGCCGCCGGACCGGGGCGGCCCGGTCGGCACCGGTGCGGCGTACGTCGCGCCGCACCCGGCGGCCAGCAGCGCGACGCCGGTGACGCCGAGGAACCTTCGTCGGGTTAATGGCCTACATCGCTCTTCCATGGTGGGGACTTCCGGTGGGAGCGGGTGTTCGGGTCAGGCGATGGCGCGCCCCGCGTAGTCCGGGACCGGGCTGAGGTGTTCGCGCAGCCGCTCCGCGACGTCGTCGGGAAGCGGCGAAGCTCTCGAGTCCGTGACGTGGATCGCCAGGATCTCCTCGGTGGCGACGAGGTCACCCGCGACCCGCAGCTCGTGGCAGAGGCGGACCTTCTTCGCCCCGAGGCCGACCACCGACGTGGTGACCTCCAGTTCGGCGTCCGGCCCGACTTCGCGCAGGTACCGGACGTGGGCTTCGACGGTGTACAGCGAGGACCCGCTGCGCTCCGGGCCGAGGCCGACGGTGTCCATCAGGTGTGTTGTCGCGTCGCCGAAGACCAGGACGTAGTAAGGCTCGGACAGGTGGCCGTTGTAGTCGATCCACTCCGGACGGACGCGGTCGTGGTAGGTCGGTTCAGCCACCACGCGCCTCCTCGACGGCCCGCTGGACGGCGATGATCGCCCGGTCGCGTTCGGCGATCAGGTCGGCGATCGTGCGTTCCCCGGCCTCGTCCTCACAGCCCTCCACGACCGCGTCACGCAGATCCGGCGTCAGCTCGGGGGCTTCGAGGCGGGTCCACGGCGCCTTCAGCGACGGGCCGAAGTGGTCCAGCATGTGCGCCATGCCGCCCTCACCACCGGCGAGGTGGAAGGTGAGCATGGGGCCCTGGACGGGCCAGCGCAGGCCCGGCCCGGCGGTGATGGCGGTGTCGATCTGCTCGACGGTGGCTTCGCCGTTGTCCACCATGTGCAAGGCCTCGCGCCACAGCGCTTCCTGCAGCCGGTTGGCGATGAAGCCCGGGACCTCGCGGTCCATGGTGATCACGGTCTTGCCGACCCGCCGGTAGAACTCCGCGGCCCGCTCGACCGCCCACGCTTCGGTGCGTTCGCCGCCGACGACCTCGACCAGCGGGATCAGGTAGGGCGGGTTGAAGGGATGCCCGACGACCAGGCGTTCCGGGGTCACGGCGTCGGCCTGCATTTCCGTCATGCCGTAGCCGGACGTCGAGGACGCGATGACGATCCCCGCCGGGGTGACCGCGTCGATCTCCGCCAGGAGCTTCCGCTTGAGCGGGAGGTCCTCGGGGGCGCTCTCCTGGACGAAGGTCGCGTCGGCGACGGCTTCGGCGAGGGTGGCCGTGACGACGAGGTTGTCCCGGCTCGCGCCATCGGCCAAGCCGAGCGACGTGAGCGCGGGCCAGGCGGCGTCGACCAGCCGTTGCAGCTTCGCCTCGGCGTCCGGAGCCGGGTCCCAGGCGCAGACCCGGAAACCCTGGGCGAGGAAGTGCGCGACCCAGCCGCCGCCGATCACGCCGGCGCCGACACACGCGACCGTCTCAGGCACGGACACGCTCCTTCAGGCCGAGGATCTCGCGGGCCCGGGAAGCGCTTACCACGGTGGCGCCCAGGTCCTGCACGATCCCGACGGCGCGCTCCACGAGCTGGCCGTTGGTCGCCTTGACCCCCTTGGTCAGGTAGAGGTTGTCCTCCAGGCCGACCCGGACGTGCCCGCCGAGCAGCACCGACTGCGCCACCCACGGCATCTGGTCCCGCCCGATGGCGAACGACGCCCACTGCGCGCCGTCGGGGAGGAGCCGCACCATGGCCTGCAGCAGGCCGGGGTCGACGGGCGCGCCGTAGGGGATGCCCATGCAGAGCTGGAACAGCGGGGGAGCGTCGATCAGGCCCTCTTCGACCATCTTGGCCGCGAACCAGAGGTGCCCGGTGTCGAAGATCTCCAGCTCCGGCTTGACACCCAGCTCCTGGATCCGCTTCGCGCCGGCGCGAAGCATGTCGGGTGTGGACACGTAGAGCTGGCTGCCCTCGCCGAAGTTCAGGGAGCCGCAGTCGAGGGTGCAGATGTCCGGCAGCAGCTCTTCGACGTGCGGCAGCCGGTCCATCGCGTTCACCAGGTCGGTGCCGTCGACCGGCTTGAGCGGGTCCTCCTGGTCGATCACCAGGTCGCCGCCCATGCCCGCGGTCAGGTTGACCACGACGTCCACACCGGACTCTTTCACCAGCCGGACGACTTCGCGGTAGAGCGCAACGTCCCGCGACGGTGACCCGGTTTCGGGGTCCCGGACGTGGATGTGCACAACGGCGGCCCCGGCGTTCGCGGCCTCGACGGCACTCGCGGCGATCTGCGCGGGCGTGACGGGCACGTGCGGGCTCCGGCCGACGGTGTCCCCGGCGCCGGTGAGGGCGCAGGTGACGATGACCTCGTGGTTCATCAGGCTCCTTTGACTATCGAGCTTTCGATGAAGTCGTGCAGGTGTTCTCGCATGCTCTCGGCCGTGCTGCCCGGGCGGCCGGTCAGCACCTGGATGCCGAGGCCGTCGATCAGCGCGGTCAGCCGGGTGGTCGCGGCGTCCGGATCGGCCACCGAGAACACACCCTGCTCGCGGCCGGAGCGGATGGTCATGGCGATCGTGCGTTCCCAGCGGCCGATCGAGTCGTGGTACAGCGACCGGAACGACGGGTCGAGCGCGACCTCGTTCCACACCTGCAGCCACACCGACCACTCGGCGCGCAGGACGCCGTCGGTCGGGAGCTGCAGCTCGACCAGGCGGTGCAGCCGCTCGTGTGCGTCCTCGATGGAGTGCAGTTCGGCGACCTGCCGGTCGAACGCGAGCTTCACGTTGCGCCGCAACGCTTCGTTGAGGACCTCGGTCTTGCTCGGGAAGTGGTAGTGGATGGTGGCGGTGCTCGTCCCGCACGCCTTGGCGATGTCGGCGATGCGCACCTTGTGGTAGCCGCGTTCGGCGATCAGCGCCCAGGCCGTCTCCAGGATGCGGCGGCGCGGCTCGGACTGGGCGAGGTGGTCGGGGTCGTCGCTCACCAGGCGGGCGGCCGGCGCGGGCACCGCCGTGACGGTGACCGCGTCGTCGCTGCCGTTGAGCAGCCAGTTGACCGTGACGCCGCAGTGCTCGGCGACGCGGACCAGTTCGTGCGGCGAGAACCGGCGGGTGCCGTTCAGCGCCTTGGACAGCTTCGTCTCGTCGAGCCCGATCGCGGCGGCGAACTCCCGCTGGGCCCCCGGCACGGCCTTGACCAGGCCGCGGACCCGGTCCCGCAGCTCGGCGGTTTCGTCCATGCCAGGAGACGGTAACCCCACGTTGCGATAATCGCAATGTCCGAGAGCAGAACGTTGTGGTTGAGGGGAGTTGCGATGCCGACTTGACTGATGAGTCAGTCGGGCGGCGTCACCGGGCGCGCCGGCGCATGCCCAGCTGCCAGACGTCGCAGTACCTCGGAAGCTCGCTTCGAAGTAGGCGAAGTACAGGATCCGCGGCCGGCAGAAGGTGGCGTCGAAGCCGAGCTTTCCGACCGGCGAACCGGCTGGCACCTCGCCCGGCGGAGGTTCCGTCCGCAGGGTGACCAGTGGGCGGCGGGCCGGCCTGGTCGCAGCTGCGGTCCGACGTGCACTTTTCACCGTGGGAGCCTTACCGGAGCAGTGCCGTGCGGTCACGCGAAGAGTCGCGGGTGTAGGCGGTTCGTCACAACCAGCGATCAAGGTGACGCGTTCCGTTCCCGAGGTGATCTCGCAGCCAGCGCACCCGGCCATCCGGGTGATAGGAATGGCCGGTGACCGAACCGAACCTGATCGAAGCCGCCGCGGCCGAAGCCGTCACGCTGACCAGCGAGCTCATCCGCATCGACACGACCAACACCGGTGACCCCGACACGCTGGTCGGCGAGCGGGCGGCGGCCGAGTACGTCGCGGAGAAGCTGACCGACGCCGGCTACGAGATCACCTACGTCGAGTCGGGCGGGAAGAACCGGCACAACGTCATCGTGCGGCTCGAAGGCGCCGACCGGTCCCGGGGCGGCCTGCTGATCCACGGCCACCTCGACGCCGTTCCTGCTGACCCGTCCGAGTGGTCGGTCCACCCCTTCTCCGGCGCGGTCCAGGACGACTACGTCTGGGGCCGCGGCGCGGTCGACATGAAGGACATGTGCGGGATGGCGCTCGCGCTGGCCCGGCACTACAAGATGAACAACGTCGTCCCGCCGCGCGACCTGGTCTTCGCCTTTCTCGCCGACGAAGAGGCGGGCGGCAAGTTCGGCGCCCAGTGGCTGGTGGAGCACCGGCCGGAGCTGTTCGAAGGGGTCACCGAGGCGATCAGCGAGGTCGGCGGCTTCTCGATCACGCTCAAGGACGACGTCCGCGCCTACCTGATCGAGACGGCGGAGAAGGGCATCCGCTGGATGAAGCTGCGGGTGCGCGGCACCGCCGGGCACGGCTCGATGATCCACCGCGACAACGCCGTCACCAAGCTGGCCGAGGCCGTCGCGAAGCTCGGCAACCACCGCTTCCCGCTGGTGCTCACCGACTCGGTGAAGGAGTTCCTCGCCGGCGTCACCGAGATCACCGGCTGGGACTTCCCCGAAGACGACCTCGAAGGCTCGGTCGCCAAGCTGGGCAACATCTCCCGGATGATCGGCGCGACCCTGCGCGACACCGCCAACCCGACCATGCTCACCGCCGGCTACAAGTCGAACGTCATCCCGTCGGTCGCCGAAGCCGCGGTGGACTGCCGCATCCTGCCCGGCCGGCTGGAGGCGTTCGACCGCGAGCTCGACGAGTTGCTCGGCCCGGACATCGAGAAGGAGTGGATGGAGCTCCCGCCGGTCGAGACGACCTTCGACGGCGCGCTCGTCGACGCCATGACCGCGGCCGTCCTGGCCGAAGACCCGGGTGCGAAGACGCTGCCGTACATGCTGTCCGGCGGCACCGACGCGAAGTCCTTCCAGGACCTCGGCATCCGCAACTTCGGCTTCGCGCCGCTCAAGCTGCCCGCCGACCTCGACTTCTCGGCGCTGTTCCACGGCGTCGACGAGCGTGTCCCGGTCGAGGCGCTGAAGTTCGGCACCCGCGTGCTGGACCGGTTCCTGCGCACGTCCTGATGACGCAGTTCGCGCTCGCCGACGGCACGCCCCTGCAGGTGATCCGCAGGGGCGACCCGGCCGCGCCGGTGACCGTGGTGTTCGTCCACGGGTACGCGCTCGACCAGCGAAGCTGGGGCCGGATCGCGCCGCTGGTGCCGGACGCGGCCGACGGGCCGGTGGCGGTGCTGACCTACGACCAGCGCGGCCACGGCGGATCCGGGCGGGCGCGGCGCGGCACCGCGACCATGGCGCAGCTCGGTGACGACCTCGCCGAGCTGCTGGAGCGCGAGGTCCCGGCCGGGCGGGTGGTGCTGGTGGGGCACGACATGGGCGGGCTCGCGATCATGTCGCTGTCCCAGCGGCACCCGGAGCTGTTCCGCGAGCGCGTGTCGGGGCTGGTGCTGCTGGCGACGTCGTCGGGCACGCTGGCCACCGAGGTCTCGGCGGCCTGGCCGAACGCGCTGGGCAAACTGGCCCGGGACCTGGAGGCGGTGCTCGGCTCGAAGGTGTTCGGCGTGGTGCGCGAGCACACCAGCCGGGCGGTCAGCGCCGGCCTGCGGTGGTGGCTCTTCGGCGACGACCCGGACCCCGACCTGGTCGAGCTGACCGTGAAGATGATCCGCGGCAACTGGCCGCACACCGTCTCGCTGTTCCGCCCCGCCATGGACGCCTACGCGCGCGACGCGGCCTTGGCGCAGGTAAGTGGCCTGCCGGTGACGGCGATCGTGGGGGAGCGCGACCGGATCGTCCGCGCGTCCGACGTCGAGCAGTGGGCCGGCGGGCTGGAGGGCGGGACCGCCGTTGTGCTGCCCGGGGTGGGCCACGTCGTCCCGCTGGAAGCCGCGGCGCAGGTGCTGCCGCGGGTCGTCGCGCTGGTCAACAGTAGTCACCGACAAGGCGAGAGTTCTTGACAACTTCTCTGTTCGGCTGGATGCTGGGCCCATGTTTCCCGTGGCGGTGATCGAGGACGCGGCAGCGGCCGAGGTGTCGCTGGACCCGATCCGGGCCCGGCTGCTGGCCGAACTGGCGCAGCCGGCGTCGGCGACGATGCTGGCGGCCCGGGTCGACCTCCCGCGCCAGAAGGTCAACTACCACCTGCGGACCCTCGAGACGCATGGCCTGGTGGAGCTGGTCGAGGAGCGGCGCAAGGGCAACGTCACCGAGCGGATGATGCAGGCGACGGCGGCGTCGTACGTCATCTCGCCCGCCGCGCTGGCCGCGGTGCAGCCGGACCCGGCCCAGTCGCCGGACCGGCTCTCGGCGCGCTGGCTGCTCGCGGTCGCCGGCCGGCTGGTGCGTGACGTCGGCCTGCTCATCACCGGCGCAGCGAAGGCGAAGCAGCGCGTCGCGACCTTCGCGCTCGACGGCGAGGTGCGCTTCGCTTCGGCGGCCGACCGGGCCGCGTTCGCCGAGGAACTGGCGACCGCGGTCACCACGCTGGTCGGGAAGTACCACGACGAGACGGCCGAGAAGGGCCGCAACCACCGCGTGGTCGTCGCCGTGCACCCGAGCGTCCCGGAGGAGTCCTGACATGGGCCACGAGTTCGAGCAGACCGACACCGCCGAGGTGGACGCGACACCGGAAGAGCTGTGGGACGCGATCGCCACCGGCCCGGGCATCAACTCGTGGTTCATGGGCCGCAACGAGGTCGAAGGCGGCACCGGCGGCGTGATCCGCGGCGCCTTCGGCGGGTTCCAGCCCGAGTACGGGATCCGGGAGTGGGACCCGCTCGAGAAGCTCGTCTACGGCAGTGATCCCGCGCCGGACGGTCGCCGGGTCGCTTACGAGTTCCTCATCGAGGGCCGCGAAGGCGGCAGTTCGGTGATCCGGTGCGTCACGAGTGGCTTCCTGCCCGGCGACGACTGGGAGGACGAGTTCGAGGCGATGGTCGCCGGCGGCGCGATGTTCTTCCGCACACTGGTCGAGTACGTCACGCACTTCGCCGGGCGCACCGCGGTGCCGGTGACGGCGTTCGGCCCGCCGGTGGGGGACTGGGACATCGCCTGGGCCGAGCTCGGCGCGGCACTCGGGCTTTCCGCCCGGCCCGCCGAGGGTGACCGGGTGCGGCTGGAGCTGGACGGCCGGGAGCCGCAGGAGGGCGTCGTCTACGCGGTCAACAGCCAGACCGCCGGGATCCGCACGGCCGACGCCATGATCCGGTTCCTCAAGGGCTTCCACGGCCCGATGGTCGCTTCGCACCACGTCTTCACACCCGGCGCGGACGCCGAGACCGAGGAGAAGACCTGGAACGGCTGGCTGAACCGGGTGTTCGGCTAGCAGCGGGGCGGGTTCTGGGACGGCTTCGTCGGGTGGTGGGTCCGGCGGCCGCTTCACGGACGTCGGGCTCGACCGCGCCTTTTCGCGCAGATCTGGGCCGTGAACACGCCGTCGCGCGCCACGATGACCACGGCCGAGCTGTCGTTCGACTCGGCCGAAACCTGGGACGACCCGACCCGGGCCGCGTGGCTAGGTCGGCAGGCCGCCGGACAAGCTCTCCGCCGTCTTCTTGCGGCGCAGCCAGACCCGGCGGGTGCCGTCGGCGTAGAGCCGGACGTTCCGCAGTTCCCAGCCCGCGAACTCCGCGTGGATGGAGAGCTGGATCGCCGCCGCACGCCGGGAAATCCCCGGGGGGAGGTGCAGGCGGCGGTACTCCCAATCCCCTTCGACCACCGCCTCGCTGACCGTCGTCATGGCTGGATCACCTGGGTCCCTTCTCCGGCGGCCGAGCCGACGATCACCCGGCCGCTCTGGTCGTCCACCCCGACCGAGTCCGGCTGGCGCACGGTGGGGAACCGGTACTTCTCCACGGGCTCGCCCCCGCGGACGTCGAACCCGACCACTTCGTTGCGTTCCGTGAGCGTCACCCAGGCCAGACTCCGCTTCGCGTCGTAAGCGATCCCATACGCGCCGCCGGCCACCGGGTAGCGCTGCCGCATGATCAGCGGCGACGCCGAGAACGCGATCAGCGCGCCCGCCCGCGCGTCCGTCACCAGCACCCGGCCGTAGGAGTCCGCAACGGCGTTGGCGGCGCCGTCACCGGCACGCAGACCCTCGTTGATCTTCCCGCCGGCGACGTCCACCGAGAACACGGCCGTGCGCAGCCGGTCCAGCACCACGACGCCGTCCCCGGCGGCCAGCACGTCGTCGGCGCTGTAGAGCTGCCCGCCGATCGTCCGCGCCGGACCCGCCGCGGGCAGCACCTGGATCTCCTTCGCCGCCCCCATCGCGACCAGCCGATCGGCGCCGTAGGCGATGCTCGACGCCGGCTGCCCGCCGGTCTTCGTCTCGGTGAGCTTCCGGTCCGGCAACGTCAGCTGCTGCACCACACCCTGAGCCGGCTCCGCGATCTCCACCCGCCCCGGCGCCACGGTCAGCCGCTCCGCCTTGCCGTATAACGGCATATTCACCGGCGGGGACGCGAGCGCGTTCAGGTCGTAGAGCTGCAACGCGGGGGAGCCGGAAAGCGCAACAACGAGGGTGGAGCCCTCGACGGCCACCGCGGACACGGCCGGGCCCGGCAGGACCTGGCCGGCCGGCTTGACGGTGACGGCGGGGGAGACCGCCGGGCGCGCGGCCGTCGGGTTCGCGACGATCTGCAGGTCGTCGCCGCTGTCCGGCTTGGCCGACGAGCAGCCCGAGAGCACCAGGACACCGGCGAGCGGGATCACGATCCACGACACGGCGGCGAACCGACGCACGTTGCTGCCTCCAGGTGTCCCTCGACGGGCGGTCCTCACCAGCATCCTCCACGATTCCCTTGCCGTCACGTGCGTGTCACCCAACAGACACCTACCCGCTCCTTGATCGGCACCGTCAGTGCGGCCAGCGCTCGGGGTAGCCGACCTGGATCGAGCTGACGTCGTCGAGCGCGGAGCGGATGGCGGGCGGGAGGGTGATCTCCTCCGCCGTCAACGAACCGGTGAGCTGGCCGGTGTCCCGTGCGCCGACGATCGGGGCGACCACACCCGGCCGGTCGCGGACCCAGGCCAGCGCGACGGCGAGCGGCGACGTGCCGAGCCCGTCGGCGGCGGTCGCGACGGCCTGCACGATCCGGGCGGCCCGGTCGGTGCGGTGGTGCTCGACGTAGCCGGCGAGCATCCCGGACGACGCGCCGCGCGAGTCGGCCGGGGTGCCGGTGCGGTACTTGCCGGTCAGCACCCCGCGGCCGAGCGGCGCCCAGGGCAGCAGCCCGATCCCGTGGTGTTCGGCGGCGGGCACGACCTCGCGGTCCACCCCGCGTTCCAGCAGGGAGTACTCCATCTGCGTGGAGACGATCGGCGCGGCCGCGGCGGCGGTCGTGGCCGCGGTCGCCAGCTGCCAGCCCGAGTAGTTCGAGACGCCGACGTAGCGGACCTTGCCGCTGGTCACGGCGTACTCGAGGGCGGCGAGCGTCTCGGCGAGCGGCACGCAGCCGTCCCAGGCGTGCAGCTGCCAGAGGTCGATGTGGTCGGTGCCGAGCCGCTTGAGCGAGCCGTCGAGGGCGGTGAGGAGCGCGCCGCGGGAGGCGCCGCCGCCGAACGGGCCGTCGGTGCGGCGGGCGACCGCCTTGGTCGCGACGACGACGTCTTCGCGGGGCACGAGGTCACCCAGGAGGGAGCCGAGCACCCGCTCGCTCTCGCCCTCGCAGTAGATGTCGGCCGTGTCCACCAGGGTGCCCCCGGCATCGATGAAGGCGACCAGCTGGCTGGCCGCCTCCTCCGCGTCGGTGTCGCCACCCCAGGACAGGGTGCCGAGCGCCATCCGCGAGACGCGCAGTCCCGACCGGCCGAGCAGTCGCTTTTCCACGACCGCCGAGCCTAGTGGGCGGCCCTGGGTGAACCTGACCAAGGTGAGTCGTGTCGCCCTCAAGGGCCCCCGTTAGGGTTCGGCCCCGTGCGACTCGGACTCAATCTCGGCTACTGGGGAGCGGGGAACGACCCCGCGAACCTGGCCCTGGCGAAACAGGCGGACGACCTCGGCTACGCCGTCGTGTGGGCCGCGGAGGCCTACGGCTCGGACGCGGTGACGGTGCTCTCGTGGATCGCGGCGCAGACGTCGCGGATCGACGTCGGCGCCGCGGTGCTGCAGATCCCGGCCCGGACCCCGGCGATGACCGCGATGACCGCCGCGACCCTCGACACGCTCTCGGGCGGCCGGTTCCGGCTCGGGCTCGGCGTGTCCGGTCCGCAGGTGTCGGAGGGCTGGCACGGCGTGCGCTTCACCTCGCCGCTGGGCCGCACCCGTGAGTACACCCAGATCGTCCGCAAGGCGCTGCGCCGGGAACGGCTCGCCCACGAAGGTGAGCACTTCACGCTGCCGCTGCCGGACGGCCCGGGCAAGGCGCTGCGGCTGACCGTCCGCCCGGCCCGCAAGCACATCCCGCTCTACCTGGCCGCGATCGGGCCGAAGAACCTGGAGCTGACCGGCGAGCTCGCCGACGGCTGGCTGCCGGTGTTCTTCTCGCCGGCGCACGCGGGGGAGCAGTTGGCGCTGATCCGCGCCGGCGCGGAGGCCGCCGGGCGGTCGATGGAAGGTTTCGACGTCGTCCCGACCGTGCCGCTCGTCCCCGGGGACGACTGGAAGACCTGCGCGGACGCCGTCCGCGGCTACGCGGCGCTCTACCTCGGCGGCATGGGAAGCCGGGAGAAGAACTTCTACAACCAGCTGGCCTGCCGGATGGGCTTCGAAGCCGAGGCGGCCGAAGTGCAGGACAAGTACCTGGCCGGCGACCGGGCGGGGGCGATGGCGGCGGTGCCGCTGGAGTTCCTCGACGCGACGTCGCTGCTGGGCCCGAAGGAACGGATCGCGGAGAAGATGACCCAATTCGCCGAGGCCGGCGTGACGACCCTGTCGGTGTCGCCGTTCACCCCGGACCCGGCCGCCGCGCTGACCACCGCCGTCGAAGCGCTCGAGACGGCGGGGGTGGCCTGACGTGGGCTGGTTCGAAGCACTGGTCCTGGGCCTGGTCCAGGGCCTGACCGAGTTCCTCCCGATCTCCTCGAGCGCGCACCTGCGGATCGTCGCGGCGCTCGTCGGCTGGGACGACCCGGGCGCGGCGTTCACCGCGGTCACCCAGATCGGCACCGAGCTGGCGGTGATCATCTACTTCGGCAAGAAGATCGGGCGGATCCTGCAGGCCTGGTTCTTCTCGCTGTACAAGCCGGACTGGCGGCGCGACCCGGACGCCCGGCTGGGCTGGCTGATCATCATCGGCTCGCTGCCGATCGTCGTGCTCGGCCTGCTGCTGCAGGACCAGATCGACAGCGCGTTCCGCGACCTGCGGATCACCGCCACCGTGCTCATCGTGTTCGGCCTGATCCTGCTGCTCGCCGACCGGATCGGGAAGCAGGAGCGCACGCTGGACCACCTGACGGTGCCGCACGGCCTCGGGTTCGGTTTCGCCCAGGCGCTCGCGCTGATCCCGGGGGTGTCCCGCTCGGGCGGCACGACCAGCGCGGGCCTGCTGCTCGGCTACACCCGCGCGGAAGCCGCGGAGTACTCGTTCCTGCTGGCGCTACCCGCGGTGTTCGGGTCGGGGGTGTACAAGCTCAAGGACATCGGGTCGGGCGACGTGCCGGCTCAGTGGGGCCCGACGATCCTGGCCACGCTCGTCGCCTTCGGTGTCGGCTACGCGGTGATCGCCTGGCTGATGGCCTACATCAAGAAGCGCAGCTTCGTGCCGTTCGTGATCTACCGGCTCGTGCTCGGCGTGCTGCTGTTCGTGCTGATCTTCACCGGCGTCCTGGACCCCAACTCGGGACCGGTCAGCCACTGATCCCCCTACGTGGGGACCGCATGATCGGTCCCCACGTAGGGTGGTGCTCGTGAGTACGGTCATTCTGCTGCGGCACGGCAAGTCGACGGCCAACGGCTCCGGCGTCCTGGCCGGGCGTTCCCCGAAGGTCAACCTCGACGACACCGGCCGTGGCCAGGCGGAGAAGCTCGTCGAGCGGCTCGACGGCGTTCCGCTGGCGGAGCTCGTGGTGTCGCCCATGCTGCGCTGCAAGCAGACGGTCGGCCCGCTGGCCGCCGCGCGCGGGCTGGACAAGCTCGTCGAGCCCGGGCTGTCCGAAGTGGACTACGGGGACTGGACCGGCAAGGAGCTCAAGCACCTCGCGAAGGAGCCGCTCTGGCGGGTCGTGCAGGCGCACGCCTCGGCCGCGGTGTTCCCCGGCGGGGAAGGCCTCGCGCAGATGCAGGCACGCTCGGTGGCCGCCGTCCGCGCGCACGACCGGCGGATCGCCGCCGAGCACGGCGACCACGCCGTCTGGCTGCTGTGCAGCCACGGTGACGTGATCAAGTCCATCCTCGCCGACGCCCTCGGCCAGCACCTCGACGCGTTCCAGCGGATCGTCGTCGACCCGGCGTCGGTCTCGGTCGTGCGCTACACCGAGACGCGGCCGTTCGTGCTGCGGGTCAACGACCACAGCGGCGATCTGCGCGGCATCGTGCCGCCGGCGCCGAAGCCCCCGAGACGGGGCAAAAAGGCCGCGAAGGACGCCGGGAGCAGCGACGCTGTGGTCGGCGGTACCACCGGCCGGTGAGCTTGGCCACCTCCGGAAAGCGCTGACATCGGCACCGGGGGAGCCCGTAGGGTGGCGGGACCGAGTGTTTTCCCCGACCAGGAGCCTGCCCCGATGATTTCGCCGGACAACCCGTTCGCCGCACCCAGCGAACTGCCCTACGCCCTGCCGCCCTTCGACCGGATCGCGGACGAGCACTACCGGCCCGCGCTCGAAGCGGGACTGGCCGAGCACTCGGCGGAGATCGAGCAGATCGCGGCGCAGGACGCCGAGCCGACGTTCGAGAACACGATCGTGGCCCTCGAACGCTCCGGCGAGCTGCTGGGGCGCGTGGCGAGCGTGTTCTACAACCTGTCCGGCTCCAACAGCACCGACGAGATCCAGGCCATCCAGGCCGAGTTCGCGCCCAAGCTGGCTGCCCACCACGACGCGATCCACCTGAACCCGAAGCTGTACGCCCGCATCGACGACCTGCACACCCGTCGTGGTGAGCTCGGCCTCGACGAAGAGTCGCTGCGGCTGCTGGAGCGGCAGCACACGGACTTCAGCCGCGCCGGCGCCGGGCTCGGCGAGGCCGAGCAGGCCCGCCTCCGCGAGCTGAACGAACAGCTGTCCACGCTGCAGACCAAGTTCCAGCAGAACCTGCTCAAGGAAACCAACGAGCTGGCCGTCGTGATCGCCGATCGCGCCGAGCTGGCCGGGTTCGGCGACGGCGCGATCGCCACCGCGGCCGAGGCGGCGTCGGCCCGGGGTGAGTCCGGCAAGTACGTGCTCACCCTGACGCTGCCGACCAGCCAGGCCTCGCCGCTGGAGACGCTGCGCGACCGCGACGTCCGCGAGCGGATCCACACCGCGTCGATGGCCCGCGGCAACCGCGGCAACGAGTTCGACAACAACGGCGTCGTCGCGGAGATCGTGCGCCTGCGGGCGGAACGCGCCGTGCTGCTCGGCTACCCGAACCACGCGGCGTACGTCATCGCGGACGAGACGGCGAAGACCGCCGAAGCCGCCGCCGGCCTCCTCGAGCGCTTGGCGCCCGCGGCCGTCGCGAACGCCCGCACCGAAGCCGCCGAGCTTCAGAAGCTGCTCGAAGCCGACGTGCCGGGCGCGTCACTGCGGCCGTCGGACTGGCCGTACTACGCCGCGCAGGTCCGGCGTGAACGCTTCGACGTCGACACCGAGGCGCTGCGCCCCTACTTCGAGGCCGACCGCGTCTACCTCGACGGCGTGTTCTTCGCCGCCACCAAGCTCTACGGCCTCACCATCACCGAACAGCACGACCTCCCGAAGTACCACCCGGAGGTCCGGACCTTCGAGGTCTTCGACGCCGACGGCACCCCGCTCGGCCTGTACCTGCTCGACCTGTACACCCGCGACGCCAAGCGCGGCGGCGCCTGGATGAACACCTTCGTCGACCAGTCCGAGCTGCTCGGCCGCAAGACGGTCGTGGTGAACGTGCTCAACGTCGGCAAGCCGCCGGCGGGGGAGCCGACCCTGCTCACCTTCGACGAGGTCGTCACCGCGTTCCACGAGTTCGGCCACGCCCTCCACGCGCTGGTCTCGTCCGTCCGCTACCCGACGTTCTCCGGCACCAACGTGCCCCGCGACTTCGTCGAATACCCGTCCCAGGTCAACGAGATGTGGATGCTGTGGCCGGAGGTGCTGGCCAACTACGCCAAGCACCACGAGACCGGCGAGGCACTGCCCGCCGAGCAGGTCGAAAAGCTCCTCGCCGCCCAGCAGTACGGCGAAGGCTTCTCCACCACCGAGTACCTGGCGGCGTCCCTGCTCGACCAGGCCTGGCACGCCCTCGGCGCCGACGACCGCGTGGCGGAGGTGCAGCGGTTCGAGACGGACGCGCTGGTGAAGGCCGGTGTCGCGGTCGACGCGATCCCGCCGCGCTACCGCACGACGTACTTCGCGCACGTCTTCAGCGGTGGCTACAGCGCCGGGTACTACTCCTACATCTGGAGCGAGGTCCTCGACGCGGACACCGTCCAGTGGTTCCGGGAGAGCGGGGGACTGACCCGCGAGAACGGCGACCACTTCCGCCGCACCCTCCTGGGCCGGGGAGGATCCATCGACCCGATGGACGCCTTCCGGGCCTTCCGCGGCCGCGACCCGGAGATCGAGCCGCTCCTCAAGCGCCGAGGCCTCAACGGAGTCTGACCTCTCTTCAAGTGTATAACGCCCTATACTGCGGGACCGATTTCGAGAAAATCGGTCCCGCAGTAGCTCTGCTTCCGATAAAACCCGCAAACGACGAGGGAGATACCCCTCGATCATTCAATTCTGCTTCGGGGCTGGGCAGTTTTGACTTCCCTTGTGGTCGCACCTAAGTGACTCCGGCCGCGGTCACCGGAGAGCTAGCTTCGGTGAGCCGGGTTTTCCGGCGACTTCCGGGGAGGAACACATGAAGTTCAAACTACGTCGGGTGGCGATCGTCCTGACGATGTTCGCCGCCGCGCTGGGCAGCGTCTTCGTCGTGCCGGCGTCGGCCGGCACGCAGACGGCGCAGGCCACCTGTACCGGGGCGGGTTCCTGCTGGTTCAGCTGGGGCCGCATCACGGCCGGCGACTGCACGATGGACCAGGCGAAGTGGACCCTGAACCGCAACGGCAGCGCGTCGTTCGAGGCGGTGATCGTCAGCAGCGACAGCAATGACGCGTGGCTGATGTGGCCGACCATCGTGGACAGTTCCGGGTTCGTGCTGGGCCCGGTCACGCACGGGGGTGACCCCAAGTTCGTGCGGGGCACCGTGAAGAACACCTGGACCTGGTGGTTCGACGCGGGGTCGTTCGACGGCCGGCTGTTCGACCGGATCAACAGCATGCGGCTGGCCAGCCACTGCTGAGTGTCGAGGATGGGGCTCCCGGTCGCCGGGAGCCCCATCCGGGCGTCAGCCGGCGACGATGTGGTCGACGAAGCCGTATGCGAGCGCTTCTTCGGCGTCGAACCAGCGGTCCCGGTCGGCGTCGGTGGTGATCCGTTCGACGGTCTGGCCGGTTTGGCGGGCGGTGATTTCCGCGATGCGGCGTTTCATCTTTCCGAACACTTCCGCCTGGATGGCGATGTCGGTGGCGGCGCCGCCGATCCCGGCCGACGGCTGGTGCATGACGATCCGGGTGTTGGGCAGCAGGTAGCGCTTTCCGGGGGTGCCGGAGGAAAGCAGGAACTGGCCCATGGAGGCGACGAAGCCGAGGCCCCAGGTCGAGACGTCGGGTTTGACGAGCTGCATGGTGTCGTAGATGGCCATGCCCGCGGTGACGGAGCCACCGGGTGAGTTGAGGTAAAAGGTGATGTCCTTGTCCGGGTCGTCGGCGGCCAGGAGGAGGAGCTGGGCGATGATCCGGTTGGCGACGTCGTCGGTGACCTCGGAGCCGAGGAAGACGATGCGGTCGCGCAGGAGCTGTTCGAAGACCGAGTCGGTGAGTGACTGGCCGGGTGCTTGCATGTCGGGTACGGCGAGAGCGGTCATGGGGCCGACGGTAGGGCCGTGGATCTCGTGCCGGGTGGGAGTTTCGCTGTGGGCGTGCGGGGTTCGCTGCGGGCGATCACGCGCGAAGGGCCGCCGTTCCGGGGAACGGCGGCCCTGGTGGTGTGCGCAGGCTCAGATGAGGCCGAGCTTCTGCACGGTGTCGCGTTCCTCGACGAGCTCGGCGACGGAGGCGTCGATGCGGGCGCGGGAGAAGTCGTCGATCTCGAGGCCCTGGACGATCTTGTACTCGCCGTTCTCGGCGGTGACCGGGAACGAGGAGATGATGCCCTCGGGGACGCCGTAGGAGCCGTCGGAGACGACGGCGGCGGAGGTCCAGTCGCCGGCGGCGGTGCCGTTGACCCAGGTGTACACGTGGTCGATGGCGGCGGAGGCGGCGGAGGCGGCCGAGGAGAGGCCGCGGGCTTCGATGATCGCCGCGCCGCGCTTGGCGACGGTCGGGATGAAGTCGCTCTCGAGCCAGGCCTGGTCGACGTCGACGGACTTGCCGGCGACTTCGGCGTGCTGGATCGACGGGTACTGGGTGGCGGAGTGGTTGCCCCAGATGGCGAGCTTCTTGATGTCGGTGACGGAGACGCCGAGCTTCTTGGCGAGCTGGGCGAGCGCGCGGTTGTGGTCGAGGCGGGTCATCGCGGTGAAGCGGTCGGCCGGCACGTCGGGGGCGTGCGACTGGGCGATGAGGGCGTTGGTGTTGGCGGGGTTGCCGACGACGAGGACCTTGACGTCGGAGGCGGCGCCGGCGTTGATGGCTTCGCCCTGGGGCTTGAAGATGCCGCCGTTGGCCTCGAGGAGGTCGCCGCGCTCCATGCCCTTGCTGCGGGGGCGGGCGCCGACGAGGAGGGCGATGTTGGTGCCTTCGAAGGCCTGCTTGGGGTCGTCGAAGATGTCGGTGCCGGCCAGGAGCGGGAAGGCGCCGTCGTCGAGCTCCATGGCGGTGCCCTCGGCCGCCTTGACCGCCTGCGGGATCTCGAGGAGCCGCAGCTTCACCGGGACGTCCTGGCCGAGCAGCTGACCGGACGCGATGCGGAACAGCAGCGCGTAGCCGATCTGGCCGGCGGCGCCGGTGACGGTCACGTTGACAGGGGCTTGGGTCATTACGGTTCTCCAGCTTGAGACGACTTTGGCTAGTGCCTGGAGCCTATCTCTCCTCGTGGTTGCCGGTCGGGTGCGTCCAGTCACTCTCGCTGGATCGATCAGGTTCCGGGCTGGTTGTCGGTGACGTTGGCGGCGAGCCGGTGCAGGAGGTCGGCGAGCTGGGCGGTTTCCGCGTCGGACAGGCCTTTTCGCATGCGCTGGTCGTGGGCGATGGCGGCGGTGGCGAGCTGGTGGAAGAGCTTTTCGCCGGCTTCGGTGAGTTCGACGAGGTGGACGCGGCGGTTGTCGGGGTCGCGGCGGCGGGTGACGAGGCCGGTGGTCTCCATGCCGTTGAGGTGGTGGGTGAGGGTGGCGCCTTGGATGCCGACGGTGTCGGCGAGTTCGCGCTGGTTGGCGGCGGGCCGGGTTTTGAGGGAGATGAGGATCTGCCAGATGGGTTGGGAGCCGCCTGCGGCGGCGAGGGCCTGGTCGAAGGCGCGGCCGGCGGTTTTGGCGGTGCGGGCGAGGACGACGCCGATGGGGGCGGTGACTGGTGGTGGCACGAGGGGAACCGTACCGCAGATGCCGAGAGATCTAAGCGTTTGACATCTAACGGTTAGACATCTAACGTTTTGCTCATCGAACGGAGAACGGAAGGGGAGCACGATGAGCACCGAAGAGCAGGTCCGCGAGTTCGGCCGGGTCTGGGCCGCGGCCGAAGAGCGCGGGGACACCGAGTGCTGGCCGGCCTGGTCGCCGACGGTTTCCGCCTGGTCGGGCCACTGGGTTTTGTCCTGGACACCGACCAGTGGCTGGCGCGCTACGGCGGCGGCGGGCTGGTCACCGAGAAGCTGGACTGGGCCGAGGTCGAGGTCCGCGACTTCGGCGGCACCGCGATCGCGATCGGCGTGCACGACCAGGTCGCGAAGCACCAGGGGAACCCGGTGAACGGCCGGTTCCGCGCCACACACGTGCTGGTCCGCGACGACGGCCGCTGGCGGCTGGCCGGCATCCACCTGAGCCCGATCGGTGGCCCGCCGCCGTTCGCGCCCGCTCCGGGAGGGGACGAGCGATGAGCGTGGAGCTGAACCACACGATCGTGTGCGTCACCGACCGGGAGAAGTCGGCGGAGTTCCTGGCCGGGATCCTCGGCTTGACGACGGACCCGGTGTCCGGGCCGTTCGTGCCGGTCCGGCTGGGCAACGGCGTGACGCTGGACTACCTGCACGTCGAGGCAGTCACCAGTCAGCACTACGCGTTCTTGGTCGGCGACGACGACTTCGACGCCGCGATGGCGCGGCTCGAAGCGGGTGGCGTCCCGTACTGGGCGGACCCGTTTCACGAGCGGGCCGGCGAGGTCAACGGCCTGAACGGCGGCCGCGGGGTCTACTTCGAGGATCCCGACGGCCACAACATGGAACTGCTGACGAGGGGGTAGTGATGAAGCTGAGCATCGGGGTCACGGACTTCTCGTGGCCGGACAAGCTGACCGGGGAGCTCGTGGCCGTCGCCGAGGCGGCCGAGGACGCCGGCCTGGACACCCTGTGGGTCGCCGACCACCTGCTGCAGGCCGACCCGCACAGCACGCCGGACTCGGCCATGCTCGAGGCCTACACGACGCTGGGGTTCCTCGCCGCCCGGACCAGCCGGATCGCGCTGGGGACGATGGTGTCGGCGGTGACGTTCCGGCCGCCGGCGTTGCTGATCAAGGCCGTCACGACGCTGGACGTGCTGTCCGGTGGGCGGGCGCGGTTCGGGATCGGCACCGGGCACCACGACGGTGAGGCGCGGGCGATGGGCCTGCCGTTCCCGCCGGTGGGTGAGCGGTTCGAGCGGATGGAGGAGACCATCCGGCTGGCGCTGCGGATGTGGGCGGGGGACGAGTCGCCGTTCGAAGGGGCGCACTACCGCCTCGACCGTCCGATCGGGATCCCGTTGCCGGTGCGGCGGCCGCGGGTGCTGATCGGTGGTGCGGGGGAGCGCAAGACGCTGCGGCTCGTCGCCCGTTACGCCGACGCGTGCAACGTGTTCGACATCCCGGACGGCGGCAAGACGGTCCGCCACAAGCTGTCGGTGCTCGAGCGTCACTGCGCGGAGGTCGGGCGGCCGTACGGGGAGATCGAGAAGACGATCAGCACGCGGTTGTCGCCGGGTGAGTCCGCGGAGTCGTTCGCGCGGCGGTGCGCCGAATTCGCCGGCTGGGGGATCGACCACGCGGTCGTGATCACGGCGGGTCCGTGGCCGGTGGCCGGGATCTCGACGCTGGGGCGGGCCGCGGCCTTACTGGACTGACCGGACGACGCGGGGGTGATCGTCGCGGAAATCGGGGGGTCCGGGGGTGCGAAATCGTTTTCCGGAAGAATTGTTCGTGCTCCGGTGAATGGGAACCACTGGATTTGTCGGAATGTGAGCGGTGTCGCGTGGCGGGACGACTACGCCGTGTTACTCCGTTCAGCGGGGTTTGCTTCCATGATCCTTTCGCTACCATGGTCGCGCCCCCGTCCCCAATTCGCAGGTATTGGGAAGGATTCCGATGCTGTCTGCGGTCGTTGCTGCCGTAATGGCGCTGTCCTCTGTGGTCACCCCGCATTCGTGGAACACTCCTCCGCCGCCCGACAAAATCGTCATCGACGTCGTGAACGCCAATGGCACCGGCTGCCCGGCCGGCACGTCGGCGGTGGCGGTTTCGCAGGACAACACGGCGTTCACCGTGACCTACAGTGCCTACACGGCGCTGGTCGGGGTGGGTGCCGGTCCGTTGGACGCCAGGAAGAACTGCCAGATCGGCCTGCGGGTGCACGTGCCGCAGGGGTTCACCTACGGAATCGCGCAGGCCGACTACCGGGGATTCGCGCACCTGGAACGGGGCGCGACCGGCCTGGAACGCGCGAACTACTATTTCCAGGGAAATTCGCCGACGGCGTTCATGCAGCACCCGCTGACCGGGCCGTTCGAGGACGACTGGCATTTCACCGATTCGACCGAGGTCGGTGCGATCG
Organism: Amycolatopsis sp. NPDC051758; assembly: GCF_044453095.1. Taxonomy (NCBI): domain Bacteria; kingdom Bacillati; phylum Actinomycetota; class Actinomycetes; order Pseudonocardiales; family Pseudonocardiaceae; genus Amycolatopsis; species Amycolatopsis sp. NPDC051758. Next base: position 109,913 of record NZ_JBITCJ010000010.1, read on the forward strand.
TGTTCAAGCCGTGTGGCGAGGAACGCAATCTGAACGTCAACACGGAATTGCGGGCCGCCGCGGGGACGTCGGATCCGAAGAAGACGACGAGCTACGTGACGATGGACTCGACCGACGGCAGCATCACGACGACGTACCACTTCGCGTGGTTGTCCTGTCCGTGACCGGGAGCCGGTGAAACCGGGGTGGCGCGGCTCGGCAGCGCGCCACCCCGGGGTGGTCAGGTCTTCGCCGGGGCCCGGGGGTCGGTCGCCTGGAGGCCGAAGACGCGGCCGAGGGAGACGAGGGCCTCGTCGAGGTGGCTGAGGCTGGAGAGGACGGCGCGGGTTTCGGCCTGTTCGACGCGGTCGGAGACCGGGGTGCCGTCGTCGCGCACGAGGGTGCCGGGGGTGGGGCCACCCGGTGCTTCGAGGGTTTTGCGCAGGACGTCGATGTTGGCCAGCAGCCGGCCGGTGAACTGGCGGAGCCGGTCGGTGTCGGGGCCGGCGAGCTGTCCGGGCTGGGCGCGGGCGGCGACGTGGCGGGCCCGGAAGGCGATGGTCTCCAGGGTGGTGAGCACGTGCCAGCCGTAGTCGCGGCGGGCGCTGCGGAGGTTGACCGGGTGGGTGAGCGGTTCGATGGTGGTGCGGACCTGGTCGACGGCGCGGTCGAGGTCGCGCGAGAGTTCGATGATGTTGACGTTCTCCTCCCCGGCGAGCAGGCCGCAGGTGTGCTCGAGGAACTCCGCCAGTTCGTCGAGGACTTCGCCGATGTTGTCGAGCATCACCGAGCGGGTGCGGACCGGGACGATGACCACGGCGGCGAGGATGCCCGCGGCGGCGCCGACGGCGGTTTCGGCGACGCGGATCCAGAGGACTTCGAGGCTGAACGTGCCGAGCAGGCTGTAGAGCAGGCCGAGCATGCTGGTGATGAAGAACGCCATCACCACCTGGGACACCCGCGCGGTGTAGACCATCCCGAACACGCAGACCAGGATCAGCGCGAGCGTCGCCGGGATGCTGCCGGTGACCAGGAACGCGAGCACCACCCCGCCGACGATGCCGATCAGGGTGCCGCCGAGGCGGCGGACGCCCTTGACGAAGGTGGCGCCGGCGCTGGAGGCGCCGATGAACACGACGAACACCGTGAGCACGGCCCAGTACCAGCGCTGGTGGGAGACGAGCTCACCACCGACCACGGCGAGTCCCCCGCCGACGACGGCCTGGATGGCGCTGCGGGTCTGGTTGTCGTAGGCGAACTTCGGTGTCGGCTCGTCCTCTTCCGCGTCCTCGAGGGAGTCCGGAGTGGACTCGGGCGCGGCGGCGCGCTGGGCGCGGTCGTCGGCCAGGGCGAGTTCGGCCAGTGCCTTGCGGACGCCGTCGCCGGGGGCCGCGTGTTCGTCGATGCGGCTGCCTTCGACGAGCATGCGGCTGTACTCGCCGGTCTGGCTGATCAGCGGCAGCTCGCGCGGGTCGCGTTCCATGAGGGCGCGGAAGCGGGCCAGCCGGGCGATGAGGTCGTCGCGGACCTCGGTGGTGAGCTCGTCGGAGCAGGTGCGCTGGACGGTGATGACCAGCCACTGGACGGCGAGCTCGACCTCGATGGCGCGGCGGCGCAGTCGGTCGGCGGCGCGGGCGTCGACCACGTCGGGGGCGGCGTCTTCGATGAGCAGGACGCACTCGTGGAGGCGGCTGGTCGCCGAGCGGAGCTGCTTGCGGGTGCGTTCGCTGCCGCCCACCGCGAGGTGCGCCTCGGTGGCGCGGACGACGGCGGCGAGCCGGGCGCGGAAGGCGCGGCGGACCCGGAGGAACTCGGCCTCGGCGTTGTGCCGCAGCAGGACGAAGCGGACGACGGCGTTGGCGAGCACCCCCACGGCGAGCGCCATCAGCAGCTGCGGGACCTGCGCGAGGTGGGCCTGCAGGAACATCGGGAAGAAGAACAGGAAGAAGCCGATCGAGCCGAGTGCGGTGCCGCGGGCGCCGAAGCGCTGGGCGTAGACGGCGACGAAGATCAGCAGCACGAACACGATGCTGTCGAGCGGCGGCATGGCCGAGCCGAGGCTGGCCACGGTGATCGACGCGGCGCCGACGAGGAACGCCAGCACGAGCGTCACGGCCTGGCTGCCCGGGGTGGGGTCGTTGACGGTGAAGGCCGTCATCATCGCGGCGATGGCGCCGACCAGCATCACCGTGAGCGGCAGGTGCGCGGGCAGCAGCGCGCCGACGGCCAGGATGATGCCCAGCACGGCGGAGCCGGCCAGCCGCAGCCGGACCAGGCCGGGGTCGGCGGCCGCGAGCCGGTCGAGGGCGGCGGTGCGGAAGTGGTTCATCGGGCGAGCAGCTCCCACTGGGCGAGGGTGGTGCGGCGGCCGCGGGTGGCGGTGATCCGCAGCCGGTAGCGGGTGTGGGCGGCCGGGCCGGCCAGGACGAACGGGCGGGTCTGGCGGCGCCAGCGGAACAGCTCGCCGGTGCGTTCGTCGAGGGTGGTCCACGCTTCGCCGTCGTCTGAGCCTTCGAGGACCCACGCGCTCGGGTCGCCGCCGCGGGCGCCGGAGGTGAGTGTGTACATCGTGACTTCGCGGGGATCGCCGGTGACGGTGAACTCGATCGCCGGGGTGGCGTTGCGGAAGGTGACCTGGGTACCGGTGGTGTTGTCGAAGAGCTTGTCGACGCCGGTGCCGTCGGAGCTGGTGGCGGTGCCGGTCAGGTCGGTGATCGGGTCCGGGTGCTCGGCCGGCGGGGGTGGGGTGCCCCAGTCCGCGGGCTCGGTGGTGAGGTCGAAGACGAGTTCGGCGCCGCCGGCGAGGGTCGCGTGGGAGATCGTCGTGGCGTCGTGCGGCTCACCGTCGACGGTGAGGCCGCGGACGTAGACGGTCTTGTCGGTGTTGCCGGGCGCGTGGACGACGAGCTTCTTGCCGTCGCCGAGGTGCACGATCGCCTTCTCGAACAGCGGTGAGCCGATCGCGTAACGCGGGCTGCCGACGGCCAGGGGGTAGAAGCCGAGGGCGCTGAAGACGTACCAGGCGGACATCTCGCCGTTGTCTTCGTCGCCGGGGTAACCCTGGCCGAGCTCGCTGCCGAGGTAGAGCCGGCTGAGCACCTCGCGCACGACCCGCTGGGCCTTCGCGGGCGCGCCGGCGAGGTTGTAGATGTACGGGATGTGGTGCGACGGCTGGTTGGAGTGGCCGTACTGGCCCATCCGGACGTCGCGGGCTTCGGTCATCTCGTGGATGAGCCCGCCGTACGCCCCGGGCCGCTGCCCGGTCTCCGGGGTGGCGAAGAAGGTGTCGAGCTTGGCTTCGAGGCCTTCGTTGCCGCCGTGCAGCGCCGCCAGGCCGGGGCCGTCGTGCGGGGCGGTGAAGGCGGTGTTCCAGGCGTTGGTCTCGACGAAGTCGCCGCCCCACGCGGCCGGGTCGTACCCCTCGGGGGCGAACTTGCGGCTGCCGTCGCGCTTGCGGCCCTGGAAGAAGCCGATCTTCGGGTCGAAATGGTGGACGTAGTGCTTCGCGCGCTCCCGGAAGTAGGCCGCGTAGTCGGCGTACATCCGGGCCCGCGGCCCGTCGCTTTCCCGGGACAGCGCCTCGGACAGGTTGGCGAGGCCGAAGTCGTTGATACAGCCCTCCAGCGCCCAGGACAGTCCCTCGTGGACGGACGTCGGGGTGTACCCGAGGAAGATCGACTCGTCGAGCCCCTTGCGGCCGACCGAGCGGTGCGGCGAGGTGACGGTGGCGTTCTTCAGCCCGGCGTCGTAGGCGGCCTCGACGTCGAAGTTGCGGACGCCCTTGAGGTAGGCGTCGGCGAACGCGACGTCGGAGCTGGTGCCGGTCATCAGGTCGGCGTACCCCGGCGAGGACCACCGGGAGATCCAGCCGCCTTCGCGGTACTGCTGGACGAAGCCGTCGATCATCCGGCCGCAGTGCGCCGGGGTGAGCAGCGCGTACGCGGGCCAGGTGGTGCGGTAGGTGTCCCAGAAGCCGTTGTTGACGAACATCTCGCCGTCGACGACCTTCGCGCCGGTGCGCCGGCGGGTGCTCGGCCACCGCCGGCGCACGACCGGGCTGGCGTGGCGGATGCCCTTCGGCGTGTTCTCGTGCGCGACGTTCGGGTAGAGGAACAGCCGGTAGAGGTTGGAGTAGAGCGTGGTGAGCTGGTCTTCGGTGGCGCCTTCGACCTCGACGCGGCCGAGCTGCTCCTGCCACAGTTCACGCGCCTGCGAGCGGACCTCCTCGAACGTCGTCCCCGCCGGGATCTCCAGCTCGAGGTTGCGCTTCGCCTGCACAAGGCTGATCAGTGACGTCGCGATCCGCAGCGTCATGTCGGGGCCGTCGAACTCGAGGTACCCCGCGGTGCGCCGCCAGGGCCGGCGGTACTTCGTGCCGCGCGTGGCCGGGGCGCCGGTCTCGGCGTAGACGAACATGCGGCGCGCGCCGGCCGACAGGCGGCTGCGGACCCACGTGTGGCCGGTGACCACCCCGGTGTCGGCGTTCAGCCGGAGGCCGCCGCGCCGGCCGGCGTTGTCGAACAGCAGCCAGCCGTGCTTGTCGGGGAAGGTGAACCGCAGGATCGCCGCGTGGGACGTCGGGGCGAGGTCGACGGTCATGCCGTTGGTGAACCGGACGCCGTAGTGGTGCGGTGAGTCCGTCTCCTCGTCGTGGGAGAAGGCCAGCGCGCGCTTGCGGCGGTCGGGCTGGACCGGGCCGGTGCCGGGCATGATGTGGAAGGTGTGCCGGTCGCCCATCCACGGGCTCGGCTGGTGGCTCAGCGCGAGGGCCTGCAGCGCCGGGCGGTTCTCGGCGTTGTTGTGGCGGTGGTAGGAGTAGATCCAGTTCGTGACGCCGGCGTCGGTGACCGGGGTCCAGAAGTTGAACCCGTGCGGCACCGCGGTGGCCGGGAAGTTGTTGCCGCGGGAGTAGTCGGCGCTGGAGTGCGAGCCGCGGGTGGTGCGGACGAAGTCGACCGGCTCCCGCGGCGGCTCGGGCCGCTCGGCGACGCGGACGTCGTCGATCCACCCGGTGATCTCCCCCTCCGGCGAGGCGGTGCGCAGCACGATCCGGCTGATCCGCCGCCCGGCGAACGCCCCGAGCGGACGGCGGACGAGGTTCCACTGGTCCACCCACAGCGTCTTGTCGTCCACGGGGGCGAAACCGGCCGTGGTGCCGTCGGCGAACTCGACGTCGAGGCTGACCCGGGTGGCGTGGTAGGCCGGGATCTCGCCGTCCGACTGCGGGAAGACCACATAGGACAGCTCGGTGCGGTCGCCGACGGGTGTGTCGAGTTCGAACAGGACACTGCGGGGCCGCGCGTCGTAACGCAGGGCGCGGGCCCCGGTGAAGCCGACGCCGGTCTTGGCCGTGGGGGAGCGGTCCGGTCCGCTGTCGACCCGCAAGGCCGGGTCCGCCGGCTGCGGGTCACCGGTTTCGAAGGAGGAGAAGAACACGGCGTCGGGCATGCGCCCACCGTATCGGCCGAACGGCGTAGTTCGCGGGACCTGGTCAGCTCGGCCACGGCTGGGCCGCGGCGGTGCCGAGCCCGGTCGGGCCCGCCGGCAGCCGGACGCCCTTGCGCAGCCACGAGTCCTCGCGGTAGCGGGCGGTCTCCCGGTGCCACTGGTAGTCCCCGGCCAGCCAGTCCCGCAGGCCCTGCACGTGCCGCGCGACCGCCGCGGCGGTGTCCGGATCGGCCTGGCGGGCGGTGAGCAGCTCCGGCACCTCGATGCTCGCCAGCCGTTCGAAGAGCTCGAGCCGGGCTTCGAGCAGCTCGCGGGTCCGTCGCATCGCGTCGTGCAGGCCGGTGCCCAGGAAGGCCGCGGTGACCACCACGCCGTTGGAGACGTCCTGTTCGTACTCGGTCTCGCGCCGGTAGGACACCAGGTCGTTGTGCAGGTCGACCACGTCGGCGAACGCCTCGCCGAGCCGCTGCACCGGGCTCGTCCCGCGGATCTCCGCCGGGATCTCGATGCCGAGCACCAGCTCGTTGAGCTGCGCCGCCCACAGCGCGCCACCCGCCCGGCGCCGCATGGCCAGGTAGTCGACCGGCTCGGGCACCCGGCCCGTCGCCAGGTTCGCGACCTCCCACAGCGCGTCGTCGAAGAGGTTCGGCACCTGCGCGGCCAGCCGGTCGCACCACGACGCCTCCGCCCGGGTGCGCCGCCACAGGTCCGCCAGGCCCCGCTCCGCCGGGTTCTCCGGCGGGCGGGTGCCGGGGGTGCGCATCTGCCCGAGGCGGGCGAGGAACCGCCGCGCGCCCGGCAGGTCCCGGGGCCGCTTGAACCGCTCCATGACGAAGTCGTCGAGGTACCAGCTCCACGTGTACCAGCAGGCGACCAGGTCGAGCCGGGCACCGCGGGCGTCCGGGTGCACCCGCGCGGTGAACAGCCCGAAGTCGAAGTCGGCGAGGTCCTGCGCGTCCCAGATCTCCGCCCGGGGATCACCCGAGCCGAGCAGGCCCACCTCGCGGGCCCAGGCCGCGCTGTGGGCACGGGCGGCGTCGACGTCGGGACTGCACCGGGCGGGGTACGGCGGCAGGAGCTGCATGGTCCCCGATCCTCGCGCGGGCGCCCGCGCCCCGGCATCCACCGCAGGCGTGACGCGGCTCCCCGAACGCGTGAAGGCCTCCCCACCGCCGGTGGGGAGGCCTTCACGGACCTGCTGTGCCGATCAGTACTGCGGGACTAGATCTTCGCGCACTGCCCGGCGGCGGGGCCGCGGACGGTGTTCGGCAGGTCGTAGTCCGTCGGGGCGGGCGAGTTCGCCGCACACGCCAGCGGGCCGCCGATCGTGCTCGAGGTGAGCACCGGCCCGTGGTTGGCGGTCAGCGCGACCGGGCCGCCGACGTCGGTCAGCTCGATCGACACCGGACCGGTCGCCCCGGTGATCGCCACCGGGCCGCCCACCTTCGTGCGGTTGAGCACCACCTGGGCGGCGCCGGTCGCGGCGAGCGGGCCCTTGATCTGGCCGCCGCGCACGATCAGGCTCGCGCCCTTGCCCACGGTGACCGGGCCGGACACCGTCGCGTCCTGCAGGCACACCGTCCCGCTCGAGACCGACAGCGGCCCCTTGTGGTCACCGGTGACCGTCTGCGTGCAGGCGGCGTCCGGCTTGCCCAGCAGCTCGAGCTCGGCCAGCTGCGCCGGGGCGCCGGTGCTGGTCGCGGTGACCTCGAGCTTGTAGTAGGCGAAGTGCGCCGGGTTGGCCACCTTGAACGCGCGGGTCTGCTGCCGCCAGCTGAACGCCTGGTTCGTCTGCTGGTCGGCCACCGCCCACGTCTTGCCGTCGTAGGAGCCCTTCAGCGTCCAGCTCTTCGGGTCACCCGCACCGGTCTGGGACGTCAGCGTGTAGTTCGTGACGGCCTCGTCGGTGTTGTTCAGCTGGTACTGCACGGCACCGGTGACGGCGGCCTGCGTGCGGGACGTGTTGTCCAGCAGCGCACCCGCGTCCGAGCCGTCCGAAGTGGACAGCGTGCCCTTGCCGGCGCCGGTCTCGTCGTGCAGCGGCGCCGGGACCGCGTCACCCTGGGTGATCGACTGCGGGGCGTCGTTCGGGCCGGTGCCCCACTTCGACGGGTTGGGGCCCATGTCGAAGTCGATCGTCCCGCCCTTGGCGATGAGGTCCTGCGACAGCGACGTGGAGCTGTACGCCTTGCCGTTGACCTTCACGCCCTGGACGTAGACGTTCTTCGCGCTGTTCTTCGGCGCGTTGATCTCCAGGTCCTTGCCGCCGGCCAGGTGGATCGTCGCCTTCTTGAACAGCGGCGACCCGATCGCGTAGTTCGGGCTGCCCATCTGCAGCGGGTAGAAGCCCAGCGCGCTGAAGGTCCACCAGGCCGACTGCTCGCCGTTGTCCTCGTCGCCCGCGTAACCCTGCCCGATCTCGCTGCCGGTGTAGAGCCGGGAGAGCGCCTCGCGGACCTTCGCCTGTGTCTTCGCCGGCTGACCGGCGTAGTCGTACATGTAGAGCGTGTGGTGCGAGGCCTGGTTGGAGTGGCCGAGCTGGCCCATCCGCACGTCCCGCGCCTCCCGCATCTCGTGGATCACGCCACCGTAGGAGCCCGGGAAGTTCGCGGTCTCCTGGTCGGCGAAGAACGCGTCCAGCTTCTTCGCCAGGCCCGCCTTGCCGCCGTAGAGGTTGGCCAGGCCCTGACCGTCCTGCGGCACGGAGAACGCCATGCCCCAGCCGTCGGTCTCGGTGTAGTCGATGCCCCACACCCGCGGGTCGTAGTCCTGCGGGGAGCGGCTGAACTTGCCGGCGGCGTCACGGCCCTGGAAGAACCCGACACTCGGGTCGAACAGGTTCACGTACTGCTGGGCCCGGCTGGTGAAGTACTCGTAGTTCGACCGGTACTCCTGCTTGCGCGGGTCGCTCGCGGGAGCTTCGTCGTAGAGCTTCTTCGACAGGTTCGCGATGCCGAAGTCGTTGACGTACCCCTCGATCGACCACGAGAAGCCGTGGTCGGCGCTGTTCGGCGCGTACCCGAGGAACATCCCCTGGTCGACACCCTTGCGGCCGACCGCGTTGTTCGGCGGTGTCACCGTCGCGTCCTTCAGCGCCGCGTCGTAGAACGACTTGACGTCGAAGTTCTTCACGCCCTTGAGGTAGGCGTCGGCGAACGCGACGTCGGCGCTGGTGCCCGTCATCAGGTCCGCGTACCCCGGCGAGGACCACCGGGAGATCCAGCCGCCGTCGCGGTACTGCTGGACGAACCCGTCGACCATCTTCCCGGCCATGTCCGGGGTCAGCAGCGAGTACGCCGGCCACGTCGTGCGGTAGGTGTCCCAGAACCCGTTGTTGACGTAGGTCTGGCCGTCGACGATCTTCGACCCGGTCTGGGTCGGGGTGTCCGCCCCGGCCTTCGGCGAGACGAAGCTCGCGTACTTGTAGGCCGGCTTCTCGGTGGTGCCGGTGTTCTCGAACGCCGAGTTCGGGTACAGGAACAGCCGGTAGAGGTTCGAGTAGAGCGTCGTGATCTGGTCCTTCGACGCGCCCTCGACCTCGATCACCTTCAGCTGGTCGTCCCAGACCCGCTGCGCGGCGTCGCGGACGGTGTCGAAGGTCGCGGCCGGCGCGATCTCCTGGGCCAGGTTCTTCTTGGCCTGGTCCACGCTGATCAGCGACGTCGCGATCCGCATGTTCACCGTCTTGTCGGCGCCCGCGGCGAACCGCAGGTAACCGGTGACGTTGTCACGCCCCTGCCCGGTGAGCTTGCCGCCCGCGGTGACCGGCTTGTCGAACGTCGCGTAGACGAACAGCCGGCCCGCGCCCGCCGACAGGCCGCTCTTGGCGTCGGTGAAGCCGGACAGGGTGCCCGTCGCGGTGTCGAGGGTGAGCCCGCCGGAGTTGTTGACGTTGTCGAAGATCAGGCTGGAGTCCGCACCCGGGAAGGAGAACCGCATGACCGCCGCGTGGTCGGTCGGCGCGATCTCGGTCTTGATCCCGTTCTGGAACTGGACGCCGTAGTAGTGCGCCCGCGCCGTCTCGTCACTGTGCTTGAACTCCAGCGCCCGGGCGTCGCGGTTGGCGTCGGGCACCCCGGCGGCCGCGGACGGCATCACCTGGAAGCTCTGCCGGTCACCCATCCACGGGCTGGGCTCGTGGCTGACGCTGAACGCCTGCAGCTGCGGGAGGTTCCGCGCGTTGTTCTGCGTGCTGTAGTTGTACAGCCAGCTGTCGGACCCGGCGTCGGTCACCGGAGTCCAGAAGTTGAAGCCGTGCGGCACCGCGGTCGCCGGGAAGTTGTTGCCCCGGGAGAAGGTGCTGTTGGCCATCGTGCCGCGGGTGGTGAGCACGTTGTCGGTCGGGCGGGTGCTCGACGGCGGGGTCGGCGTGGCCGAGACCTTCACGTCGTCCAGCCAGCCCTGCAGCGAGCCGGGGCCGTCCGGGTTGTCGTAGCCGACCAGGATCCGGTCGATCGTCTTGCCCTTGGCCACCGTGCCGATCGCCGAGCGCACCAGGTTCCACTGGTTGGTGTAGAGCACCTTGCTCGCGCCCTGGCCTTCGGGCGTCAGCGGGAAGCCGTACTGGTCGGTCGCGCCGAGGTCGCGCAGCCGGGTGCCGTCGGTGAACACCAGGTCGACCGCGACGTTCGTGCTCTGGTACTTCAGGTCGCCGGTGATGAACTGCGGCTGCACCTTGTACGACAGCTCGGTCGAGGCGACCACCGGGACGTCGACGTCGAAGACCTTGTTGTAGGACCAGCCGTGCCCGTCCGCGGTCTGCGTGCCGGAGTAGCGGAACGCCTTGAGCCCGGTGTAGCCGACGCGGTTCTTGTTCGTGTAACCGCTGGTCGGGCCGGAGTCGGTGAAGCTGCGCATGTTCGGCAACGGCGGCGGCGCCGGGTCGTCGTTGGCCAGCAGCAGCTCCGAGACCTGCAGGATGTCCCCGCCGTTGTTGCGGGTGATGTTCAGCCGGTAGAACTTGAACGCCGCGCTCGGCGCGGCCAGCTTGTAGTCCTTCTGCTGGAACCGGGCGCTGAACGCCTGGTCGGTCTGCTTGTCCAGGTCGGTCCAGCCGAGGGCGTCGTTCGAGCCCTGCAGCGTCCAGTCCTTCGGATCGCGGTTGTCGAAGTCGTTGGCCGAGGTGATCGCGTAGTGCGTGATCGAGGTGGCCTCCGACAGGTTCACCTGCGCCCACGCCGTCGGGTCCCAGGAGAGCCACTTCGTGTCGGGCGTGCCGTCGACGAGGTTCGCCACGACTTCACCGCCGTCGGTGTTCTCGCTGCTTGCGCTGGTTTCGGTGACCTTGCCGCGGATGTCGCCCGGGATGGCGGTGCCGTTCGCGCCGTTGATGCCCGACGCCCGCGGCTTGCCCGCCGCGTCGGTGTCGACGGTGTCGGTCCAGGTCGGCTGGGGGTCACCGGCCTCGAACGAGGAGGCGAAATCGGCCGGCAAGGCTTCTTCGGCGGCGGACGAGGCCGCGGGGAGGGCGACCAGGCCGGCGGCGACCACGGCGGCGGTCACCAGGAGCGCAACCGGCGGTCTGGCGCTTCGGGGCATCGTTGCTCCAAGCTCTGGAGGGTGAACTGGGGACCGACGGACGGGGGGACCGGCGGCGCCCAGGAAGCGAAACGCGCGGGTGACATCGATGTCAAGACCGGTCGGCAAACCTGGCCAGAACTGGACAACCAAGGGGAAGGGGCCCGATGAGAACAGTCCGGATCTTCCTCGCCGTCACCCTGAGCCTCGCCACCGCCGGGTCCGCCCCGGCGATCGTCACCGCCGCCACGGCCACCGCCGTCCGGCCGGTCACCACCTGCGCCGGCCTGGTCCGCGAGATCGCCCTCCCGGGCGCCACCACGCACGTCACCTCGGCCGCGGTCGTCCCCGCCACCGGCGCCGACCCGGAGTACTGCGGTGTGCGGGGCTACGTCGAACCCGCCGTCCGCTTCGACCTGCGGCTGCCCACCAAGACCTACGCCGGGCGCTACCTGCAGTACGGCTGCGGCAGCTTCTGCGGCCTGCTCACCCCGCCCGCCTTCGCCGACTGCGGCCTGCCCCACGGCGGCGACGTCGCGGTCGCGGCCACCGACGACGGCCACGTCGGGCGCACCCCCGGGATCATCGACGACGGCAGCTGGGGCGCAAACGACCAAGCCGCCCGCAACGACTTCGAGTTCCGTGCCCCGCACGTCGTCTCACGCGCCTCCAAGGCGATCATCCAGGCCTTCTACGGCTCCCCGCCGGCGAAGTCCTACTTCACCGGCTGCTCCGACGGCGGCCGCGAGGGCCTGCTGCTGGCCCAGCGCTACCCGGCCGACTTCGACGGCATCGTCGCCGGCGCCCCCGGAGGCGCCTGGAGCTCGCTGATGGGGTTCCTCGCCTGGCTCGCGCGGGTGAACACCGCCGCCGACGGCCGCCCGATCCTCACCACCGCGAAACTGCCCGCCCTGCACAATGCCGTCCTCGCCGCCTGCGACGGCCTCGACGGGCTCACCGACGGCCAGCTCGACGACCCCCGCGCCTGCCACTTCGACCCGGGCACGCTCACCTGCGCCGGACCCGACACCCCGGCGTGCCTCACCCCGGCCCAGGTCACCGCCACCCGCAAGCTCTACTCACCGCCCGCCGACACCGACGGCACCCTGCTCTACCCCGGCGGCGAGCAGCCGGGCTCGGAACTGGAATGGGCGAGCTGGGTCATCGGCTCGGGCGGGCCCGGCCTGGCGCGCACCGAAGCCGACAACTACCTGCGCCACCTCGGCTACCCGATCGGCGCGCCGGCGGCCACGGTCGACACCTTCGCCTTCACCCGGGCCGGGTTCGACCGGCTCACCCCGGTCGGGGCCCGCCTCAACGCGATGAGCCCCGACCTGACGGCGTTCCAGCGGCGCGGCGGCAAGCTGGTGCTCTGGCACGGCTGGGCCGACCAGGCCATCCCGCCGACCGGCACGCTCGACTACTACCAGCGGCTCACCGAGCGCTCCGGCGGCCTCGCCCGCACCCAGGACTGGGCGCGGCTGTTCATGGTCCCGGCGCTCTACCACTGCGGCGGCGGCACCACGCTCACCACGTTCGACCCGCTGCGTGAGGTGGTCGCCTGGGTCGAACGCGGCACGGCGCCGGCCCAGGTCACCGCGACCGGCCGCGACACCACCGGGAACGTCACCCGCACACGTCCGGTGTTCCCGTACCCGCAACGCGCGGTCTACCGCGGCGCCGGCAGCGTCGACGACGCCGCGAACTTCCGTCCCGCGCCGCCGGTCACACCGCCGCACGACGTCGTCGACTGGGCCGGCAACGGGCTGTACGCCCTCCCCGGACCCGTCGCGCGGTAAACCGTCTCGCGGGTCCGGCGCCCTCGCTATGGTCGGGATCATGACAACGCCGGACCCCGCTGACCGTGTCCTCGCCCGCGCCTCGCTCGCCGAAGGCAACCCGACCGGCTGGTTCGAGCAGCTCTACACCGCCGCCGCGCGAGGCGAGGCCAAGGTGCCCTGGACGCGCAACGTGCCGAACGCCGACCTGGCCGCCTGGGTGCGTCCCGGTGAAGGCCGTCGCGCACTGGTCGTCGGCAGCGCCCTCGGCGACGACGCCGAGCTGCTGTCCTCGGCGGGCTGGGCGGTGACGGCGTTCGACGTCGCCCCGACCGCCGTCGAGGCCGCCAGGACCCGGTTCCCCGAGTCCACAGTGGACTACGTGGTGGCGGACCTGCTGAAACCGCCGGGGGAGTGGCACCACGCGTTCGACCTGGTCGTGGAGATCATCAACATCCAGGCGATGCCCCGCGACTTCCGGGCCGCCGCGATCGCGTCGCTGGCCGGGTTCCTGGCCCCGGGCGGCACCGCGGTGGTGAGCGAGGTCGCGGAGGAGAACGTGGCTCCCGAGCCGGGCCCGCCCTGGCCGTTCAGCCGCGCGGAGATCGAGTCCGTCGCCCAGGACGGCGTCCGGCTGGTGTCCCTGGAGACGATTCGCGACGGCTCCCGCTACTGGGCCACCTTCACCCGCTGACGCCGGTCCGGTGGCGGCCGGGCGTGGTGCCCATGACCGCGGAGAACGCCGCGATGAAGTGACTGGGGTTCGCCCACCCGCAGGCATGGGCGACGTGGGTCGTGTCGTGGCCGTCGGCCAGCAGCACCAGCGCGTGGTAGATGCGCAGCTGGGTGCGCCACTCGTAGAAGGTCATGCCGAGCTCGTCGTGGAACAGCCGGCTGAGCGTGCGCGCACTCGCTCCGGTCGCGCGCCCGAGCTCGGCCAGCGGCGTGGTGTCCCCGGGCTGCTCGTAGAGCACTCGCGCGACGGCCCGCAGCCGGTCGTCGCGCGGGTCCGGCAGGTGCAGCGGCTGCTCGCGGGCCTCCTGGAGCTGGTCGACCAGGACGCGGCGAAGGCGGGCGCTCGCGGCGCGGTCCTGGTCGCCCGGGGCGGTCAGGGCGAGCAGGATCTCGCGGGCCAGGCCGGACGCGGTGAAGACGGCCGGGTGGTCCGGCACGAGCCGGGTCAGTGACGCCGGTAGGAACACGATCCGCATGTCGGTGTGGCCGTGTGCGCGGTGGTGGTGGGCGAACCCGGCCGGCGTCCACGCCACCCGGTTGGCGGGCACGATCGACGTCCCCCGCTCGGTGTGCACGGACAGGATCCCGCGGGCCGCGTAAACCAGGTGCCCGCGGGAGTGGGTATGCAGCGGGCTCGTCCCGCCCGACGGCCACAGGTGCACCCCGCCGGAGGGCCACAGCCGCGACGTCGGGACAGCTTGGCGGCCGATGGGCATAAGCTGGCATTCTACCGGTGGTCGGCCGCCCCGCGGCCCGGTGACAGTGGACGCATGAGCGAGACGATGCGAGCGGCGGTCTGTGTCCGGGCCGGTGGCCCGGAAGTGCTGGAGATCCGGGAGCTGCCGGTCCCGGCGGTCCGGCCCGGCTGGAGCCTGGTGCGGGTGCGGGGCGCGGGCCTGAACCGGTCGGAACTGCGGACGCGGCAAGGACATTCCCCCACGGTGACCTTCCCGCGGGTGCTCGGGATCGAATGTGTCGGAGTCGTGGCGGCCTCGACCGATCCCCGGGTGCCGGAAGGGACGACCGTCGCGGCGGTGATGGGGGAGATGGGCCGGGAGTTCGACGGCGGTTATGCGGAGTACGCGTTGCTGCCGAACACGCTGCTGATGCCGCTCACCACCACGCTGCCCTGGGAGACGCTGGCGGCGCTGCCCGAGACGTACCTGACCGCGCAGGGCTCGCTCGACACGCTGGGCGTCGCGCCGGGTGAGCGGTTGCTGATCCGCGGCGGAACCTCGTCGGTGGGCCTGGCCGCGGCGTCGATCGCGGCCGGCCGCGGGATCAAGACCGCCGCGACGACCCGGCGGCCGGACAAGGCCGAAGCCTTGACCGCGGCCGGCGCCGGCCACGTCCTCCTCGACGACGGCGGGTCACTGGCGGCGAAGGTGCACTCGCTCTGGCCCGGAGGCCCGGACCACGTGCTGGACCTGGTCGGCGCGAACACCGCGGTCGACTCGCTGCGCCTGGTCCGCCGCGGCGGGACGGTGTGCGTGGCGGGCTCGCTCAGCGGCTGGATCATCCCGGACTTCGAACCGATCGCGAAGATCCCGTCCGGCACCAAGCTGACGGCCTTCCACAGCGACACCCTCAAGGGAAACGCGGGCGCGCTGCAACGGGTCGTCGACGAAGTGGAGGCCGGCGTCCACCGGCCCCACGTCGACCGGGTCTTCGGCCTGGACGACATCGTCGCCGCCCACGACCACATGGAGCACAACCGGGCCTCGGGGAAACTGGTCGTGCTGCCTTAACAGTTCTCGAGGAACCGGGACAGCACGCGGGTGCCGAAGCGCAGGCCCTCCACCGGCACCCGCTCGTCCACCCCGTGCGCCATCGCGCGGTACGGGAAGCCCTTCGGCAGCCACAGCGGCGCGAACCCGTAACAGTCGATCCCCAGCTGGGCGAACGCCTTCGCGTCCGTGCCGCCGCCCAGGCAGTACGGCACCACCACGGCTTCGGGGTCCTCCGCCCGCAGCGCGCCGGCCATCGTGTCGAACCACGGCGAGTCCACCGGCGCCTGCACCGGCGGCTGGTGCGCGACGAACTCCCGCGTCACGTCTTCGCCGAGCAGCGTGTCGAGCGTGGCGAACAGCTCCTCTTCGGTGCCCGGCAGCACCCGCACGTCGACCTGCGCGGTCGCCGTCGACGGGATCACGTTCACCTTGTACCCGGCGTCGAGCATCGTCGGGGTGGTGCTGTTGCGGACCGTCGGCACCACCAGCGAGCCCGCCGGGCCCAGCGCGGCCACCGTGCCGTCTACATCGGACAGATCGACCGGGACACCCAGCGCCGCGCCGGTCCGCTCCAGGAACGCCTGCACGGTCGGCGTCAACGAAACCGGCCAGCGGTGCGCCGCGATCCGGTGCAGCGCGCCCACCAACCGGGTGACGGCGTTCTCGTCGTTGGGGCGCGATCCGTGCCCGGCCCGGCCCCGCGCGGTGAGCCGCAGGTGCGCCGTCCCGCGCTCGGCCGTCCCGACCGGGTACAGGTGCACGTCGCGGCCGTCCGCCGCCGGGACGTGGTAGGTGTAACCGCCCGACTCGCTGATCGCCGCCGCGCAGCCCTCGAACAGCTCCGGGTGCTCGGCGACCAGCCAGTGTGCGCCCCACTCGCCGCGGTCCTCCTCGTCGGCGACGAACGCCAGCACCAGGTCACGCCGGGGCCGCACCCCGCCGGCGAGGGCGGTGAGCACCATCGCCACGAAGTCCTTCATGTCGGTCGCGCCGCGGCCCCAGAGGTAACCGTCGCGGACTTCGCCGGAGAACGGCGGCACCGACCAGTCCGCGGCGTCGGCCGGCACGACGTCGAGGTGGCCCTGCACCAGCAGCGCGGGCAGCGACGGATCGGTGCCGGGCACGCGGGCGATCACACTCGCGCGGCCGGGCGCGGCTTCGAGGATCTTCGACGGGATGCCCAGGCCGTCCAGGAACGCCGCCACGTACTCCGCGGCCGGGCGCTCGGGCTCGGCGTCGTTCCCGCCGCGGTTGGTGGTGTCGAACCGGATCAGGTCCGCGCACAGCTCGACGACGTCAGCCATAGATGCCCTGCACCGCCCCCGCCGCGATGGCCGTCACGACCTTGAACGCCTTCATCGCCTCGGTCATGTTCACCGCGTCGAACCCGACACGGCGCGTCCCGATCTGCTCCACCGTCGGGATCACCGCCGTCGCCTGGGCCAGGTGGCTCGCGTCGAACTCCACCTCGATCCGGTGCGCCCCGACCCGGCGTTCCTCGCGGCCGGCCTGGGCCATCGAGTCGGCCGCCGCGCCGGTCAGCAGCTCCGCGGTGCGCGCGGGCGGCAGGCAGATCGCCGCGTACCGGCTGACGCACTCCTTCACCTGGACGAGCTCCGCCTCCGGTGCGTAGTCGCGGGCGTCGTCACACGTTTTGTCGTCACCCGAAACGAGCAGGACGGGGACGCCGTACTCCGCGGCCATCGCCGCGTTCAGCCGCCCCTCGCTCGCCGGGACGTCGTCCAGCCACACCCCGGTGATCTGGTTCTCCAGGTAGGTGTGGGAAAGGACACCGTCGAACCCGGCGCCCGCGTGGTACCCGAGGAACACCACACCGTCCACACCGGAGTCGACACCCTGCATCATCGACAACGGCTTGTGCCGCCCGGTCAGCATCCGTGCCCGCGGGTCGAGGTCCTCCAGCAGCAGGTTCCGCTGCGACGAATGCGCTTCGTTGACCAGCACGTCACTGGCCCCGGCGTCGAACAGCCCGGCCAGCACCGCGTTGACGTCACCGGTGAACAGCCGCCGGAAGCGGTCCCACTGCGGCGAACCGGGCACGACGTCGTCGGTCCAGGTGACGCCGGTGGCGCCCTCCATGTCCGCCGAGATCATGATGCGCATGCGGGGCACTCTAGCCAGCCGACCGCGGCCGCGCGGACGGATCCCCGATCACGGAGTGTCACCAAAGCCGATCGATAACGATCGGACACCTGCCGAGGTGGCAACATATTGCGCGGTTGTCCGGGTATGTGGTTACTTCTCGTCCTTGGGGAGGCTCACAGCGAGAACGATGGGGTGGTTTTTGGTGCATTTCCAACGCAGAATCGGGCGGTTCGGCCGCGTGGGCGCGGTCGTCGCGGCCGCGACGCTGGCGGCGATCCCGCTCGCGGTCCCCGCCCAGGCCCAGCAGGGCAAGGTGCTGCGGGTCGCGCTGACCACCGGCATCGACCACCTGAACCCGTTCACCGCCGTGCTCGCCGCCTCCACCCAGGTCGGCCGCTTCGTCTACGAGTTCCTGACCGTCCCCAATGCGGAGAAGGCCGAGGCCTCGCCCGCCCTCGCCGAGTCCTGGACGCCGTCACCCGACAAGCTGACGTGGACGTTCAAGATCCGCAGTGGCGTCAAGTGGAGCGACGGGCAGCCGGTGACCGCCAAGGACGCGGCGTTCACCTTCAACCGCATGCTCACCGACGAGAACGCCCGCACCGCGAACGGCAACTACGTCGGCAACTTCGAGACGGTCACCGCGCCCGACGACACCACCCTCGTCATCAAGACCAAGACCGTGCAGGTCAACATGAACCTGCTCGACGTCCCGATCGTGCCCCAGCACATCTGGGAAGGGCTCACGGACCTCAAGGACCCCAAGACCGACGACCTGTCCGTCGTCGGCGTCTCCGACGGGCCCTACCAGCTCACCGAGTACAAGCAGAACGAGTACGTCAAGCTCAAGGCCAACAAGGACTACTGGCGCGGCGCGCCGAAGGTCGACGAACTGCAGCTGCTGCAGTTCAAGGACACCGAGGCCGCGGTCAACGCCCTCAAGCAGGGCGAAGTCGACGTCATCAACCGGCTCAACCCGAACCAGTTCGCCGCGCTGCAGGGCCAGGACGGCATCACCACCAACGCCGCCCCCGGCCGCCGCTACGACGAGCTCGCGTTCAACTTCGGCGTCACCGACAGCTCGAACAACCCCATCGGTGACGGCAACCCGGTCCTCAAGGACATCACCGTACGCAAGGCGATCACCCAGGCCGTCGACACCCAGTCCTTGGTGGACAAGGTGCTCAAGGGCCTCGGCCAGGTCGGCGGCGGCATCGTGCCGCCGGTCTACAGCGCCTACCACTGGGACCCGAGCGACACCGAAAAGGTGAAGTTCGACCTCGCCGCCGCGAACGCCACGCTCGAGCAGGCCGGTTACAAGAAGGGCCCCGACGGCGTCCGCACCGCTCCCGGCGGCGCGAAGCTGGAACTGCGCCTGACCGGGCACTCCAACCGCAGTTACGACCAGGGTGTCGCCCAGTTCGTCGCCGGCTGGCTCAAGGACATCGGCATCACCGTCAAGCAGGACCTGGTCTCCGACGACGAGCTGTCCGACCGCACCGCCACCGGCAAGTACGACCTCGCCATCGGCGGCTACGGCACCAACCCCGACCCGGACTACGCGCTCTCACTGCACACCTGCGCCGCGCGGCCCAGCGCCGACGGCAAGGGCGGCAGCACCGACACGTTCTTCTGCGACGCCGCCTACGACGACCTGTACAAGAAGCAGCTGACCGAGACCGACGACGCGAAGCGCGCCGACTACGTCAAGCAGGCCCAGGCCCGGCTCTACAGCCAGTTCCCGACGATCGTGCTCGACTACCAGAACGCGCTCGAGGCCTACCGCTCCGACAAGTTCTCCGGCTTCAGCACCCAGCCGCAGCCCAAGGGCGCGATCCTCGAGCAGACCGGCTACTGGGGCGTCTACGGCGCCACCCCGGCCGGCACCGAAGCCGCGGCGGACTCCGGGTCCGGCAACACCGTGCTGTGGATCGTCATCGGCGCGGTCGTCGTGGTGGTCCTCGTCGGCGGCGGCATCGCGTTCAGCCGCCGCGGCAAGACCTCGGAAGACCGCGAGTAGCAGCAGATGACCATGCCCGACCAGGCCGCGGTGCTCGTCGACCCCGACGAGCACCGCGGCGGGACCGGCACCGCCCGGTTCGTCCTCAAGAAGCTCCTCGAAGCGCTCATCAGCATCGTGCTGGTGGTCGTGCTGTTCTTCTTCCTCTTCCGGATGCTGCCCGGCGACCCGGTCGCGGCGATGACCCGCGACCGCGTCACCAGCCCCCAGCAGATCGCCGAGCTGCGCGAGCAGATGGGCGTCGACAAGCCCGTGTTCGTCCAGTTCGGCCAGTACTTCTGGGGCCTGCTGCACGGCGACCTCGGCGAGTCCCGGCTGCTCAACAACGGCCGCCCGGTCGCGGACATGATCGGCGAGCGGCTCTGGCCCACCATCCTGCTCGTCGGCAGCGCCACCGTGCTCGCCGTGCTCATCGGCCTGTGGCTGGGCATCCGCGCCGCGTGGCGCCGCGACAGCCTCTTCGACCGCACCCAGACCGGGATCGCGCTGACCCTGTGGTCGGTCCCGCAGTTCTGGCTCGGCCTGATGCTGCTCGTGGCGACCAACGGCCTGTTCCCCAGCCGCGGCATGCACTCCCCGGACGCCGCGCCCGACGTCCTCTCCCAGACGATCGACGTCCTGCACCACCTGGTGCTGCCGTGCGTGACGCTGCTGGCGGTGTTCTACGCCCAGTACATGCTGATCATGCGGTCGTCGCTGCTGGGGGAGATGAACGCCGACTACCTCACCACCGCCCGCGCCAAGGGCCTGCGCGACGACCTCGTCCGCAAGCGCCACGCCGTCCCCAACGCGCTGCTGCCGACCACCACCCTGGTGTTCATGCAGATCGGCTCGGTCGTCGCCGGCGCGGTCACCGTCGAAGCCGTGTTCAGCTGGCCCGGGCTCGGGCAGCTGACCTACGACGCGCTGCACGGCCCCGACCTGCCGGTGCTCCAGGGCGTGTTCACCGTGCTGGCCAGCGCCGTGGTGCTGATGAACCTGCTCGCGGAGCTGCTCTACCGCGTGCTCGACCCGAGGGTGCGAACGTCATGACCACCGCCGAGACACCGCGGCAGATCGCGTGGAGCCGGCGGCGCGCGTCGATCGCCCGGACCTGGCGCGAGTTCGCCGGCCAGCGGGCCGCGCTCATCGGGCTGATCCTGCTCGGCGCCACCGTCGTCGTCGCGCTGCTCCTGCCGCTGATCAGCGACGAGAGCGGCCTCGACGTCACCAAGGCGACCGGCGAGCCGCTGGCCCCGCCGACCGGCGAGTTCTGGCTCGGCACCGACAACTTCGGCCGGTCGGTGCTGCTCATGACGATCTGGGGCAGCCGGGTCTCCCTGCTCGTCGGGTTCTCCGCGGCGCTGCTGTCGGTCGTCATCGGCACCGTCATCGGCATCACCGCCGCGCACTTCGGCGGCTGGGTGTCGGCGACACTGCTGCGGTTCACCGACTTCTTCCTGGTCCTGCCGTCGCTGATCCTCGCGATCGCGCTCTCGGCGGTGCTGCCCAAGGGCGTCGGCACGATCATCGTCGCGATCGGGCTGACCGCCTGGCCCAGCACCGCGCGGCTGGTCCGGGCGCAGACGCTCACCATCGAGAGCCGCCCCTACATCGAGCGGTCCCGCGCCCTCGGCGGCGGCCACCTGCACGTCATCGGCAAGCACGTCCTGCCCGGCGTGATGCCGCTCGTGCTGGCCAACACCACCCTCGTCGTCGGCAACGCCGTCATCGCCGACGCCACGCTGTCGTTCCTCGGCGTCGGCGACCCCAACTCGGTCACCTGGGGCCTGGTGCTGGAAAGCGCGCTCAACAACGGCGCCATCAGCCGCGGCGCGTGGTGGAACGTGCTCCCGCCCGGCATCGCGATCGTCCTCGTCGTCCTCTTCTTCACCCTGGTCGGCCGGGGCCTGGAGACCGTGCTCAACCCGAGGTTGAAGAAGTGACCACCCCGCTGCTGCAGCTCAAGGACCTCAACGTCACCTACGCGGTCGGCGAGCAGGAGGTGCCCGCCGTGCGCGGCGTCGACCTCACCCTCGACCCCGGCGGCACCCTCGGCGTCGCCGGCGAATCGGGTTCCGGCAAGTCCACCGTCGCGATGAGCGTGCTGCGGCTGCTGCCGCGCACCGCGAAGATCACCGGCGAGATCCTCCTCGACGGCGAAGACGTCACCGCCATGAAGTGGGGCCGGCTGCGCGCGGTCCGCTGGGCCGAGGCGTCCGTGGTGTTCCAGGGCGCCATGCACGCGCTCAACCCGGTCCGCAAGATCGGCGACCAGATCGCCGAGCCGCTGCGGCTGCACCCGCCCGAAGGCGGCAAGGCGCTCACCGATGCCGCGGTCGACGCCCGCGTCGCCGAGCTGCTCACCCAGGTCGACCTGCCCCCGGGCCGCGCCGGCGCCTACCCCCACGAGCTCTCCGGCGGGCAGAAGCAGCGCGTCATGATCGCCATGGCCCTGGCCTGCTCGCCCCGGTTGATCATCGCCGACGAGCCGACCACCGCCCTCGACGTCATCGTCCAGGCCCAGGTCCTCGACCTGCTGTCCCGGCTGGTCGCCGAGCAGGACATCGGCCTGATCATGATCAGCCACGACCTTTCGGTGCTGGCGGCGACATGCAAGCGCATCGCCGTGATGTACGACGGGCAGATCGTCGAAGAAGGCCCCAGCGCCGAGGTGATGGCCGCACCGAAGCACGAGCACACCCGGGCGCTCGCGGCGGCGTTCCCGACGGTCGGCGACCCGGTGTCGCGCTTCGCCCCGGCCACCAGCACCCCGCTGCCGCCCGAACCGTCGGAAAGAGTGGTGGGGGAGCCGCTGCTGGCCGCGGAGAACCTGCGCGTGTCGTTCCGCGACCGCACCGGCAAGCGCATCAACGCCGTCGCCGGGGTCGACCTCGCGATCGCCCGCGACGAGATCGTCGCCCTGGTCGGCCAGTCCGGCTCCGGCAAGACGACGCTCGCCCGGACGCTGCTCGGCCTGCAGAAACCCGACTCCGGCGTGGTCCGCTACGCCGGGAAACCGGTCCCGCACGGCGGCGCCGGCCTCAAGGCCTACCGCCGGCAGGTCCAGCTGGTGCTGCAGGACCCGACCAGCGCGCTCAACCCGGCCCACACCGTCTACGAGGCCGTCGCCGAAGGGCCCCGGATCCACAAGCTGGCCGACGAACGCGCCGTCGTCCACCGGGCGCTGGAGGCCGCGGAGCTGCGGCCCGCGGAGAAGTACGCCGACCGGCTCCCGCACCAGCTCTCCGGCGGGCAGCGCCAGCGCGTCGTCATCGCCGGCGCATTGGCGCTCGAACCGTCGGTGGTGGTGGCCGACGAGCCGGTCGCCTCCCTCGACGCGTCCGTCCGCGGCGAGATCCTCGGGCTGCTGCTGCGGCTGCGCCGCGAGCTCGGCCTGGCGGCCCTGGTGATCACCCACGACCTGGGGCTGGCCTGGAACATCGCCGACCGCGTCGCCGTGATGTACCGCGGTGAGCTCGTCGAAACCGGGACAGTGGAACAGGTCCTGCTCGACCCGCAGCACGAGTACACGAAGTCCCTGCTGGCCGCCCTGCCCGGCGGCACCGCCCAGCGCCGCACCGTCGAAACCTGACACTGCGGGAACCGCACTCGAGCGCAGTGTGTAACCTCCGAACGGAAATGGCGACCACCACCGACCCCGCACAGACGTCCTCGGCCGGACTGGCCGAGCGGCTTCTCATGCCCTCGCGCTTCCCGTACCGCACGATCGCGATGGGCACGGTCGGGAGCACCCTGCTCATGCTCGCCGCCTTCGGCGCGGGCGGCATCCTGATCAAGGACCCCGTGCTCGGCCACGGCCCGCTCTCGTGGATCCGCTACGGCCACGGGCGCATGCTCGCCAACGCCGTCCTCTACACCGGCTTCGGCCTCGTCGTGTGGGCGTGGGTCCGGCTCGGCCGCTACGTGCTGGCCGGCCGCATCGGCAGCCGCCCGATCCTGGTCGCGGCCGGCTGCTGGATGGCGCCGCTGCTCATCTCGCCGCCGCTGTTCACCCGCGACGTCTTCTCCTACCTCGGCCAGGGCGCCCAGCTGCTCTACGGGCTCGACCCGTACGCCAACGGCCCCGCCGAGCTCGACGTGCTGCCGAACGTGGTGCAGAACGTCCACCCGCTCTGGCAGACCACGCCCGCCCCGTACGGGCCGCTGTTCCTGCTGATCTCCAAGGGCGTCGTCTCGGTCAGCGGCGACAACATGATCCTCGGCGTCATCCTGATGCGCGTCGTGTTGCTCGCCGGCCTGGCCGGCACGCTGTGGGCGCTGCCGCGGCTGGTCAAGCACCTCGGCGGCAAGCTCCCGGTCGCGCTGTGGCTCGCGGTGGCCAGCCCGATGATGGTCATCCACCTCTTCGGCGGCCCGCACAACGACCTGATGATGCTCGCGTTCCTGACCATCGGCGTCCTCGCCGTCCTGGAACGCAAGCACGTCATCGCGGTCGTGCTGGTGACGATCGGCATGCTCATCAAGCCGACCGCGGCGATCGCGTTGCCGTTCATGGTGTGGATCTGGGCCAACCACCTCGAAGGCGAGTCGAAGGTCCGCAACTTCCTGCGCGCGGGTGCGGCGTCGGTCGGGCTGTTCCTCCCGGTGTTCGTCGCCGGCACCTGGATCTCGCTGGGGTCGCTCAACCTCGGCTGGTGGTCCGGGCTCAAGGCCCCGCAGCTCATCGCGAACTGGCTGAACATCCCCACCGGCATCGGCGAGGTGTTCTACAACCTGGTCCACCTGATCGTGGACGTCCAGGTGTCCCCGTTCGTCACGGTCGCCCGCGCGGCCGGCATGCTCCTGCTCATCGGTTTCGGCATCCGCCAGTGGTGGCTCGCCCGCAACGGCGGCACCGAAGCCGTCTACCGCGCCGGGATCTCCCTGCTCGCGGTCGCGATCCTCATGCCGCCGACCCTGCCGTGGTACCTGACCTGGGGTTTTGTCCTGCTGTCGGCGTTCAAGTGGCAGCCGCGGCACCAGGCGCTGGTGGTGGCGGTGTCGGTGTTCGTGACGCTGGTCTACTACCCGACGGGCGAGCAGGCGCTGTACGACTGGTGGTTCATCGCGCTGGTGGTGGTGGCCAGCCTGTACGCGGCGGCTTCGCTGCTGCGCCCGGACCCGCTCGGCTTGATCGACGCCTGGCGCCGCCCGGAGAAGTTCCTCCGCGACTGACCTCAGCCGGCAGCCGGGCGCTTCAACAGCACGGCGATCTCCATCGCCTGCCCCTGCCCGAAGCTCGGGGCGAGGGTGGAGAACGCCTCCCAGCCTTCTCGGCCGTGTTCGGTGAGGTCCTGTTCGACCTGGTCGTACTTGAAGCCCTTCCACCCGAGCTTGTAGGTCTGGACCTTGTACTCCCACTGCGTCGTCATGTGATCAACCTTGGCTCAGGCACGGCGGCCGCGCACACTCACAGCTGCCGGTGGTAGACGGTCACCGGCAGCGCTGTGCAGCCCATCCTCAGCCAACCAGCCCGGCGCCGTCCGGAGCCATCTAATCAACCGCCGGTCCAATCGAATCAACCACCGGTCCAGCCGCTCCAGGTGTGCACCGTCGTTGACACCACCGCGTGCTCCGGCGGCCGCTCGCGGTACTGCTCGTACTTCTCCACCAGCCACGAGATCGGCTCGTCCCGGGAAGACACCACCCGCGCCGACCCGTCCGCCCGGGCCCACCACAACTGCGACCAGTCCTCGGCGTACCCGTCCGCCAGGAAACACACCGCCGGGTTCTCCGCGATGTTCCGCAGCCGCCGCAACGCCACCGAAGACTTCGGCTTGTGGTCCACCGCGAACACCACCTCGTCACCCCGCACCGCGAACGTCACCGGCACCAGGTGCGGCACCCCGGCCGAAGACACCGTCGCCAGCCGTGCGACCCGCGCCGCCGAAAACCGGGCGCGGGCCTCGACACTCGAGAGCTTCATGTGAGCGCGGGGGAGTCGAAGGTCAGCGTCCCGAGGTCAGCGTCCAGGGTCACCGGCACACCCAGCGGCAGGGTCGGCGACGACGCCACGTGCCCGAACCCGAACTCCTCCAGCATCGGCACCCCGAGCGGGCCCAGGCGGTCCAGGACGAGCGCCCGGACCTGTGCCGGGTCGCCGCACGCCGCCCACGAACCCAGCACGATTCCGCGGACGCCGGTGAACCAGCCGCTGCGCACCAGCTGCGTCAGCATCCGGTCCAGCCGGTACACGCTCTCCGTGACGTCCTCCAGCAGCACCACCGCGTCGCGGGCCGAACCCTGCTCCGGCGTGCCGAGCCCGGCTGCCAGCAGTGACAGGTTCCCGCCGAGCACCGTCCCCGAAGCCCGGCCCGGCACCAGCGCCGAACCGCCGCGCACCACCAGGTTCCGCTCCGGCTCGAACAACGCCCGCCGCAGGTGCTCCACCGCGAAGTCGTCGAACAGCACGCTCGCCGGCATCGGCGAGAACAAACTGGACAGTCCCAAGTGGACGTCCACCGCCCGGTGCAGCGCCGTGATGTCCGATGACCCGGCCAGCACCTTCGGGCCCGCCTCTCGCAACGCCGCCCAGTCGACCAGGTCCAGCATCCGCTGCACGCCGTAACCGCCCCGCGCGGCCAGCACGCACCGCACCCCGGGGTCCAGCCACGCCTCGGTGAACTCCGCCGCCCGCGCGGCGTCCGAACCGGACAGATACGGCGGCACCCCCGGCTCGGCCGTCACACACGGCCCGACGCGCACTTCGACGCCCCAACCGCGCAGCACCGGCAACGCCTTCTCCAGCAGGTCTGCCGGGACCGGGCCGGCCGGCGCGACCACCGCCAGCGTGTCGCCGGCCCGCAGCCGTGGCGGCCTCACCGGGACAGCTCCAGCCGGGCCACTCCCGGCGTCTCGAACCCGAGCACCTGGCCGTAGAACGACAGCTCCGCCTCCAAGGCCGCGATGATCGTCGCGGCCTGCCGGAACCCGTGCTGCTCCCCGGCAAACCGCTGGTAGGCATACGGGATGCCCCGCCCGGCCAGCCCGGCCACGAACCGGTCCGCCTGCTCCGGCGGGCAGATCCGGTCCTCCAACCCCTGCTGGAACAGCACCGGCCCGGCCAGCGTCCCCGCGTTGGCCAGCGGCGAGCGCTCCACGTACCGCTGCCGCGCCGCCGGCAGCGGACCGACCAGCCCGTCCAGGTAACGCGACTCGAAGTCGTGCGTGTCACCCTCGGTGCCGGTCCACCCGGCCAGGTCCAGCACCGGGTACATCACCGTCCCCGCCCGGTAGGTCTTCGTCGTCGTCAGCGACGCCGCCGCGGTGAACCCGCCCGCGCTGCCACCGCGGATCGCCAGCCGGTCACCGTCGGCCAGCCCGGCCGCCACCAACGCCTCGGCCACCGCGACGCAGTCGGCGACGTCCACCACACCCCACTGCTCGCGCAGCCGCTCGCGGTAGGCCCGCCCGAACCCGGTCGACCCGCCGTAGTTCACCGCGGCCACGGCGATGCCGCGGCTGGTGAAGTACGCGATCTCCAGGTCCAGCGTCGCGTGGTGCTGCCCGGTCGGCCCACCGTGGACGTGCACCAGCAGCGGCGGCCGCGCACCCTCGGGCGCCTCGAACTCCGGGTTCGCCGGCGGGTACAGCACCACCGGCACCGCCTCACCGTCCATCGTGGTGAACACCCGCTCCTGCGGCACCGGCAGGAACGCGCCCGGCAGCTCCGGCTGCGGCGTCAGGTCTTCGAGCACCCCACCGGCGAAGTGCACCACCGCGGCTTCGCGGACCGGACCGGCCGCAATCCCGACCACACCGCCGTCGTGCGCCGCGAGCCCGGTGCTCGACCAGGCCGTCAGCTCCTCGGCCACCTGCGTCACCGAGCCGTCAGCCTCGTCGAGGATCGCCAGCCGCCCCGACACCAGCACCGCGTGCCGCCCGCCGCCCAACGGGACGAACCACCGCGACCCCGCCTTCCACAGCGGCCCGCCCAGCTCCCGCTCCACCGGCGCGACGTTCACCACCGACCCGTCCAGCCCGACCCGGTGCAGGTTCCACCAGCCGTCCGGGTCGAGCAGCGCCAGCAGCGCCGACGACGTCTCCCACTCCACCTGGCACACCGACACGTCCGCGCCGCCGGCCAGCACCCGGTGCGGCCCGAACGACCCGTCCGCGGCGACGGGCGCCACACACAGCTCGGTGCCGTCCCAGGGCATCGCCGGGTGGTCCCAGCCGAACCACGCGGCGTGCCGCCCGTCCGGCGACAGCTTCGGCACGGTCAGGAAGCGGTGGCTCGCGGCCAGCACCCGCTCGCCGCCATCCAGGGTGATCGCCACCAGTTCCCGTTCGACGTCGGTCGGGCGCGGCCCGACACTGCGCTCGCGCACCGCCCACACTTCACCCGGCCGCCCCGCCCGGAGGTCGCCGTAGCGGACGCCTTGGGCCTCGGCGGGCTCCGGTGTCAGCGGCGCCACACCCGTTTCGCTCAGCGCGTAAACCCGCTGGTCGGCCCAATGCGTGAAAACCACCACACCACCCACGACCGTCCACGGCCGCCCGCCGTACTCGTGCAGCCGGTTGCGGACGTTCCACGGCGCCGGCAGGACGTCCTCGGTCCCGCCGGGCACCGCCCGCACCAGGGCGACCCGCCCCTGCTCACCGGGCCTCGCCTCGGCCCACCACACCTCGTCCCCGACGACGTCGAGCCACTGCGGGCCGCCGCCGGCGGCGGCCACCTCGGCGGCGGTGATGGGCGAAGACCAGGTTCCGTACGGGGAGATCCGAGACACCCCCAGAGGCTAGCGGCCCGCGAAGGGTGGGGCGGCGGATGCCGATCATGCGCCGGTGGCCTAGGGTCGACAGTGCTATGTCTCGCGTAATCCACGTCTTCCGCCAGCCGGATCGGTTCGTCACCGGCACCGTCGGCGAGCCCGGCGATCGCACGTTCTACCTCCAGGCCTCCGAGGACGTGCGCACCATCAGCGTCGCCATCGAAAAGCAGCAGGTCGTCGTCCTCGCGGAGCGCCTCGGCTCATTGCTCGAGGAAGTCGCCAGCCGCTTCGGCGCCGACGTCCCTGACGACGCCCCGGACGACCTCCTCGACGTCGACCCCCTCACCGTCCCGGTCGAGGAGGAGTTCCGGGTCGGCACCATGGGCCTGGGCTGGGACGCCGACAGCAGCGCCGTCGTCATCGAGCTGCTCGCCATCACCGAGGGCGAGGTCGACGAGACGGTCGTGCTCGACGACACCGAGGAGGGCCCGGACGCCGTCCGCGTCTTCCTCACCCCGGCCGCCGCCCGCGCCTTCGCCGAGCGAACCGACCGCGTTGTCAACGCCGGCCGCAAGCCCTGCCCGCTGTGCGGGGAGCCGCTCGACCCGACCGGGCACATCTGCCCCCGGCAGAACGGCTACCGGCGCGAAACCGACGCGGACGAAGACTGACCATGGCCGACACGCCGGCGGAACAGCCGGACCCGGCCGACCCGGCGTCGCGCGAGCTCGTCACCCACGGCCGCATCGACGTTGAAGGGCGGCTCGTCGACGCCTCGAACGTCACGCTCTTCTGCGCCATCGAGCTCGACGGCGTCACCGGCCGCGTCGTCTACAAGCCGGTGTCGGGGGAGCGGCCGCTCTGGGACTTCCCCGACGGCACACTCGCCGGGCGTGAGGTCGCGACCGCGATCATCGCCGACGCCGCCGGCATCGGCGCCATCCCGCCGACCGTGCTGCGTGACGGGCCCTTCGGCCCCGGCATGGTCCAGCTGTGGGTCGAGACCACCGAGGACGATCTCGTCGAGGTCCGCGCCCCCGAAGACCTGCCCGACGGCTGGCGCGTCGTGCTGCACGCCCACGACCGGCTCGGCGAACCCGCGGTGCTGGCCCACGCCGACCACCCCGGGCTGCGCGACCTCGCGGTGCTCGACATCGTCGTCAACAACACCGACCGCAAGGGCGGGCACCTGCTGCCCGGCCTCGACGGCCGCGTCTACGGCGTCGACCACGGCATCTGCCTGCACACCGACCCGAAGCTGCGGACCGTCCTGTGGGGCTGGATCGGCGAACCGGTCCCGCCGGACACCGTCGAGAAGCTGCGCAAGCTGCGCTCGGAGATCGACGGCGGCCTCGGCAAGACGCTCGCCGAGCACATCACGAAGTTCGAGATCCGCGCCCTGGCCGAACGCACCGACCTGCTGCTGGCCGAAGGCATCTTCCCGGAGCCCGGCGACGACTGGCGCGCCATCCCGTGGCCCCTGTTCTGATCGACGACGCGGCCCGCGCGCGGCTCGTCGACCGCTTCGGCGCGGAGCTGGCCGAACCCTGGTGCGACACCCTCCCGGACCTCGTCGCCCGGCTCACGGCGAAGTGGGGTCTTGAGGTCCGCGAAGCCCGGCCCGGCAACACCGGCCGCACCCTGCTGTGCACCGGCCCCCGCGGCGACCTGCGTGTCCTCAAGCTGACCCCGGACCCCGAGGTGGCCCGGCTCGAGGTCACCGGGCTGCGCGCCTGGGCCGGCTGCTCCCGCGTCGTCCAGGTGCTCGACGCCGACCTCGACACCAACGCCATCCTCCTGGAAGGGCTCGTCCCGGGCACCCAGCTCGACGGCGACGTCCCGTGGGCGCAGATCGGCGAGATGCTCGACCAACTGCACTCCGTCGAACCGATCGAGCAGTTCCGGCGGCTGGCCGAGGGCATCGAGTTCATCTTCACCCTCTCCGAACGCCGCCGCCGCGAATCCCCGGCCGCCGCGCACCTGAGCGCCGAGGTCCTGGAGAAGGGGCGTGAGCGCGCGCTCGCACTCGCCACCAGCGGGCCGGTCACGCTGATCCACGGCGACCTGCACCCCGCGAACGTCCTCGACGCCGGACCCGGCCGCGGCGCCGTCGCCATCGACCCGCGGCCCGGCCTCGGCGACCCTTCGCTCGACGCGATCGACTGGATGTTCGTCCCCGTGGCCAGGGGCGGCACGATCGACGACGGCCTCGCCGCGCTCGCCCCGCACGTGGCGGGCTTCGACGCCGAGCGCGTCCGCGCCTGGTGCGTCGCAATGGCCCCGCTGGTCGCATTGTCGCCGTTGCGCCGCGGCGAGCGGTCGCCGTTCACCGACGCGGTCCTGGAGTTGGCCCGCTGACCGGCGTGGCATGACCCGTCCGGGGCTTTCCGGCCACTAGCGTGCCGGGTCGTGCGCTCCCACTCCTATGACGACGTGCTCGCCGGCCCGCGCCGCAAGAAGGTGCCGGAAGTCCCCGCCGAGCCCGGCCTGGTGGTCGAAGACCCGGCCAGCGGCTACTGCGGTGCGGTGGTGAAGATCGAGTACGGGAACGTCGTGCTCGAGGACGCCAAGGGCCGCCACCGCGTGTTCCCGCTCGAACCCGCCGGGTTCCTGCTGGAAGGCAAGCCCGTCACGCTCGTCCCGGTGAAGACCGTGAAAGCGCCGGTCAAGCAGGTCTCGGCGTCCGGCTCGGTCAAGGTGCAGGGCCTGCAGGCCCGCGTCGCGCGCGACTCGCGGATCTGGGTCGAGGGCAAGCACGACGCCGAACTGGTCGAACGCGTCTGGGGCCACGACCTGCGGGTCGAAGGTGTCGTCGTGGAGCCGCTGGACGGCGTCGACGTGCTTTCCGACCGGATCGCCGAGTTCGGCACCGGACCCGGCCGTCGCCTCGGCGTACTGGTCGACCACCTCGTCCCCGGTAG
Organism: Amycolatopsis sp. NPDC051758; assembly: GCF_044453095.1. Taxonomy (NCBI): domain Bacteria; kingdom Bacillati; phylum Actinomycetota; class Actinomycetes; order Pseudonocardiales; family Pseudonocardiaceae; genus Amycolatopsis; species Amycolatopsis sp. NPDC051758. Next base: position 140,843 of record NZ_JBITCJ010000010.1, read on the forward strand.
CAAGGAGTCGCGGCTCGTCAGCGCCGTCCGCGACGAGAACGTGCTGGTCACCGGGCACCCGTACATCGACGTCTGGGAAGCCGTGCGGCCCGAGGCGGTCGGCATCAAGGCGTGGCCGAAGATCCCGCGGGGCACCGAGTGGAAGCAGGGGATCTGCGACGCGCTCGGCTGGGGGCAACCTTTCGAAGGCTGGCAACGTGTCCTGAGCGGGGTGAGCAGTTTCCGCGACCTCGAGACCCCGCTCATCGGGGCCGTGGAACGGCTCATCGACTTCGTCACCGAGCCGACGGAAGAGGGCTGAATGTCCGAATTGTCCAAGGTCACGCGTAGGTCACGTCGAGTAGCTGCGCCGGTGCGAACCGGCGCGATCTGAGAGCATGAAGCCATGTCTTGGGCACTGATCTGGTTGATCGTCGGCATCGCCCTGGTGATCGCCGAGGTCGTTTCCGGCGACTTCGTGCTGATCATGCTGGGCATCGGCGCGCTGTTCGGCGCCGGCGCCGAGGTGCTCACCGGCAACCTCTTCATCGACGTCGCCGTGTTCGCCGTCGCCTCCGTCGGCATGCTCATGCTGGTGAGACCCGCGTTGAAGCGGAAGCTGCTCTCCGGCTCCGCCCACCGGACCGGGATCGACGCGCTGATCGGCGCCCGCGCCGTCGTCGTGTCCACAGTGGACTTCGAGGCCGGCCAGGTGAAGCTGGCCGGCGACGTCTGGTCGGCGCGCAGCCTCTCCGAGGCGCACGAGCCGATCGCGCCCGGGACGTCCGTCACCGTCGTCGAGATCTCCGGCGCCACCGCCGTCGTGTCGGCCGAGCCGTGAGCCTCGGCCTCGTCACCGTCCCCGAGGGCCGGGCCGCGGTGATCGAACGCGGCGGGCGGTTCCGCGCCGTGCTCGGCCCCGGCCGGCATTTCGTGCTCCCGTTCGCCGACCGGGTCCGCGCCCGCGTCGACCTCGGCGAGCAGATCCTGTCCGCGCCGCCCCGCGCCGTCGAAACCGGCGACGGGAAGGAAGTCCACATCGGCTTCGAGGTCATTTTCGCCGTCACGGACGCGCGGCTGGCGACCTACGAAACCGCGAACCCGGCACTCGCGATCGAGCAGCTCACCCGCACCGCGTTGCGGCAGGAAGCCGGGCTGACGACGGCCGAGCGCGCCGTCACCGCACCGGGGGACCTGCACCGTACAGTGTGGACGGTCCTGCACGACACCACCGGCCGCTGGGGCATCACCGCCAAGGAGCTCAAGCTCGCGGTCAGCCCGCCCGCGGCGCCCGGAACACCGTCAACCGCACAAGAATGGTACTAGGTAAGGGGAAGATCTCTTGACCGGATTTGTGATCGGCCTGGTCATCGCATTGGCCTTGCTGGTGATCATCACGATCGCCAAGGCGGTCATGGTCGTGCCGCAGGCGCAGTCGGCCGTGATCGAGCGACTGGGCCGGTTCCGCACGGTCGCCTCGCCCGGCCTGAACATCCTCGTGCCGTTCCTGGACAAGGTGCGCGCCCGGATCGACCTGCGCGAGCAGGTCGTCTCGTTCCCGCCGCAGCCGGTGATCACCGAGGACAACCTGACGGTGTCGATCGACACCGTTGTGTACTTCCAGGTCACCGACTCGCGCGCCGCGGTGTACGAGATCTCGAACTACATCGTCGGTGTCGAGCAGCTGACCACCACCACGCTCCGCAACGTGGTCGGTGGCATGAGCCTGGAGCAGACGCTGACCTCGCGCGACTCCATCAACACCCAGCTGCGCGGGGTGCTCGACGAGGCCACCGGCCGCTGGGGCATCCGCGTCGGCCGCGTCGAGCTGAAGGCGATCGACCCGCCGCCCTCCATCCAGGACTCGATGGAGAAGCAGATGCGCGCCGACCGTGAGAAGCGCGCCATGATCCTCACCGCCGAAGGGCAGCGGGAATCCGCGATCAAGACCGCGGAAGGCCAGAAGCAGAGCCAGATCCTCTCCGCGGAAGGTGCCCGCCAGGCCACCATCCTCGCCGCCGAAGCCGAGCGGCAGTCCCGGATCCTGCGGGCCCAGGGTGAGCGGGCCGCGCGGTACCTGCAGGCGCAGGGCCAGGCGAAGGCGATCGAGAAGGTGTTCGCCGCGATCAAGGCCGGCCGCCCGACGCCGGAGGTGCTGGCCTACCAGTACCTGCAGACGCTCCCGCAGATGGCGCAGGGCGACGCGAACAAGGTCTGGATGATCCCGAGCGACTACGGCAAGGCCCTCGAAGGCTTCGCCCGCGCGCTCGGCGCCCCCGGCGACGACGGCGTCTTCCGCTACGAGCCGCCGAAGGAGGACGACGTCCCGGCCAAGCCCGACCTCGAGGACGAAGAGGTCGCCAGCTGGTTCGAGACCAAGAGCGACCCGAAGGTCGCCGAGGCCGTCGCCGCTGCGGAAGCGGTGGCACGCCAGGAGGTTCCGGCGCTCGGCGTGGCGACCGGCACGCCGCCGGCGCGGCCGCAGATCCCGCGTCCGACGCAGCAGCCCGCACCGGAGCCCGAAGCGGACGAAGACCGCGGCACCGAGGTGGCGCCCGCGCCGCAGCAGCCGTCGACGCCGCAGAGCGGGCTGCCCCAGCCGCAGAACCCGCAGCAGCCGCCCGCCGGTCCGCCCCCGGGCGGCCAGCAGTACCAGGGCCCGCCGCCGCAGACCCCGCCGCCGGGCCAGTTCGGCGGGCCGCAGCAGAACCCGGGCAGCGGACCGTTCCCGCAGCAGCCCCCGTTCGGCGGCCCCCAGGGCGGCCCGCGCCGCTGACGTTTGGTCTTTGAAGGCCTCCTTACCGGCTCTTATGGCCGGTAAGGAGGCCTTCACGGCGTTCAGGGGACCGCCCCAAGGCCACATTGGTTGCGTCTCGCGCACCCAAGGCCGCCTTGGTTGCGTCTCGCGCACCGAAGGCGGCCTTGGGGCGCTGGCGGGTGGCCAACAGTGGAGCCCCGTCGGAGCCCGGACGTCAGGCGCGGCGGTAGACGCTCGCGTCGTCGATGTCCACCTTCGAGCGGTCCTTCAGCCAGATCACGCACAGCACCGAAACCACCGCCGACAGCACGATGTACCCCGAGATCGAATACGGCGTCCCGGTCTGGTGCAGCAGCCACGTCGCCAGCAGCGGCGCCGGCCCGCCCGCGAACACCGACGCCAGCTGGTAACCCAGTCCCGCGCCGCCGTAGCGCAGGTGTGTCGGGAAGCTCTCGCCGATCAGCGCGGCCTGCGGGCCGTACTGCAGCGCGTGCGGGACGAACGACACCACGACGATCACGAACACCAGCGCGTGCCCGCCGCTGGTCAGGATCGCGAAGTAGGGGAACGCGATCAGTCCGGTGAGGACAACCCCGGACAGGTACACCTTCTTGCGCCCGTATCGATCCGACAGGTGGGAGAAGAACGGGATCATCAGCAGTTCCAGCGCGGCGCCGACCAGCACGGCGTTGAGCACGAACGTCTTGCTGAACTCGTGCCGCGCCACGACGTAGATCAGCACGTAGCTGGTGAACAGGTAGAACGGCATCTGCTCGCTGAAGCGCACCCCGGCCGAGAGCAGGATCTCGCGCCAGTGGTGGCGGATCGCGTCGAGCACCGGCGTCCGCGCGGTCTCCTTGTTCGCGACGAGCCGGGCGAACATCGGCGTCTCGAGGATCTTCAGCCGGATCACCAGCCCGACCGCGACCAGGATCAGGCTCGCCAGGAACGGCAGCCGCCAGCCCCAGGAGTCGAACGCCGCGGGGGAGAGGACGGCCGACAGCAGCGTCATCCCACCGGTGCCCAGCACCAGCCCGACCGGCACGCCGATCTGCGCAGAACTCCCGAGCAGCCCGCGTTTCTTCTGATCGCCCCACTCCATCGCGAGCAACACCGACCCGCTCCACTCACCGCCGATGGCGATGCCCTGGACCAGCCGCAGCAGCACCAGGATCAGCGGTGCCGCGAACCCGATCGACGCCGTCCCGGGCAGCATCCCGACGATGCCGGAGGAGATGCCCATCAGCAGCAGCGTGACGATCAGCGTCGCCTTCCGGCCGATCCGGTCACCCCAGTGCCCGAAGATCGCGGCGCCCACCGGGCGGGCCGCGAACCCGACCGCGTAGGTCGCGAACGACTGCATCGCTCCCGCGTACGCGCTCGACGCGGGGAAGAACAGGTGCGGGAAGACCAAGGCCGCCGCAGTGTTGTAGAGGAAGAAGTCGTACCACTCGATGGTCGTGCCGACCGCACTCGCCAGCGCCGCACGCCGTACCTGCACTTGCCCCGTCTTGCTGTCCGGCTCCACCTTGTGAGTGATGCCGTTGTCTCCCAGGACCATCTCGCAACACCTCCGGTGACTGATGTCACACAACAGTGTGACGCCCGTCGACGAATTCGGCGATCGATGACCGTGATCGTGGCTAACGCGTGAAGAACCGCCGAGCCGGTCCCGGCACCCAGAGCAAGGCGACCACCGCGACCTGGAGAATGCCGACCACCGGGATGACGGCGTGGAACATCGGGGACGACGACCACGAGAAGACGCTGAACACCACCGACAGCAGCTGGGAGACCGTCGTCAGCCGGCGGGTCCACGGCCGCGCCCCGGCCAGCTTCGCCGCCAGCAGCAAGCAGACGAGCAGCAGCACACCGTGGAACACCGCGCCGGAGACCACGGCGATGTCCGCGGAACGCGCCACCTCGGCAGCACCGAATGCGGGGTGCTGGGTCGCGATCAGGTCCCGCAGCGCGCCCTCGCCGGCCGCCATGACGATCGGCACCACGAGGTGGCTGAGCGCGATGAGCACCAACAGCAGCCGGGCCACCTGCACCGCCGCCGGAACCCGGCGGTCCGTCGAAGTCACTGTCATCTACTCCTCCTCCGTCCGGCGCGCCCGGCGCCATCCCGGCTCGGGCCGGGGTGCCGGTGGTTCACCGCGGCCGGCCCACGCCTCGGTCAGGCGGGTGATCAGTCGTCGCGCGGTCACGATGTCCTCGTCCGGCCAGTCGGCGACAACCTCCGCGAACGCCGCCGATCCGGCCTCGACGGCCGAGTCCAGCTCGGCCTGCCCGGTCTCCGTCACTCGCGCCAGGAAGGTGCGCTGGTCGGCCGGGTCCGGTTCGACGGCGATCCGGCCCGCCCGTTCGAGTGCGGTCAGGTGCCGGCTGGTGGCCGACGCGGTGAGCCCGAGCCCGGCGGCGATCGTGCCCGGCCGGAGCGGTCCCTGGGCGGCGACTGTGCCGAGGATCCGCATCCTCGTCAGGTCCAGGTGCCGCGAGATCCCCCGGTGGCCCTGGTCGAGCAGTTCCATCACCGCGCGGGCCAGTTCGGCCCGTTCGTTTCGTTGCGCCACGAAACGAGTATACCGCGCCACAAAACTGCAGATTCGGTAACTTTGCAGAGTCTGCAAGTTTTGCTACCTTGGAGTCATGGACACCGACGGCGCCGGGCTCCGGGAGCGCAAGAAGCAGCAGACGCGGATCGCGCTGAGCTGGGCGGCGATCCGGCTGACCGTCGAACGCGGTTACGACAACGTCCGGGTCGAAGACATCGCCGCCGAGGCCGGGGTGTCCACCCGGACGTTCAGCAACTACTTCGGCACCAAGGGCGAAGCCATCGTCGCCCGCCACCACGACCGGGCCCGCGCGATCGCCGCGGCGCTGCGCGAGCGCCCGGCCGGCGAGCCGATCTGGGAAGCCATCACGGGAGCCACGCTGGCCGGGTTCGCCCTCGGTGAGCCGGTGACCGAAGGGCGGCCGGCGGACCATTCGTGGGCCGAAGGACTCCGGCTGATGGTCGCGGAACCCGCACTGCAGGGCGAGTTCCAGAAGGCCGGCGCGGCGGCCGAAGCCGAGATCGCTCACGTCGTCGCCGAACGCACCGGCGCCGACGACCTCTATGCCTGGCTCGTCGCCGGTGTGGTCGGCGCCGCGCTGAACGTCGTCACACGGGAGTGGCTCCGCGCCGAGCCGCAACCGCCGATGGACGAGCTCCTGCGGGACGTGTTCGGCCGGCTCGCCGCCGGTCTGCCCGAACCGCACTGACCTTTTTGGACACCTGGGGCGCCCGGCACCCGCCGGGCTGGTTCGTCATGCCCTTTTCCTTCCACCGCAAGGAGTTTCCGCCATGGAAGACGTCGTCATCGCCGGAGCCGGCCCGAACGGGCTCATGCTCGCCTGCGAGCTCGCCCTGGCCGGCATCCGCCCGCTGGTCCTGGAACGGTTGCCCGAGCCGACCACCGAGAACCGCGCCAACGGGCTTGTCGGCCAGGTCGTCCGCCTGCTCGACCGCCGCGGCCTGCACGAGCGGCTGGCCGGGCCGATCGGGCCGGCCGCGCCCGCGTTCGTCTTCGGGGCGATGCGCCTCGACCTCACCCTCGCCGAGCACAACTCGCTCAACATCCTGGGTGTGCCGCAGCGGCAGATCGAGGCGATGCTCGTCGAGCGGGCTGCCGAACTGGGTGTCGAGATCCGCCGCGGTCACGAGCTGACCGGCCTGACCCAGGACGCCGAAGCGGTCACGATCGACGTTGCCGGCCCCGACGGCACCTACGGGCTCACGACGCGCTACCTCGTCGGCGCGGACGGCGGCAAGAGCGTCACACGCAAGCTCGCCGGCATCGGCTTCCCCGGTGTCACCGAAGACCGCACCCTCTCCCACACCGCGAACGCCACCGTGCCCGCGGAGCTCGTCGACCCCGCGTCCGGCGGTTTGCAGGTGCCCGGGCACGGCGTCATCCCGCCGTTCTTCCACTACCGCACCGAAACCGGCCTTTTCGTCTTCGCGCCGTTCCCCGGGCGGACGCTCGTCACCACGATGGAGTGGACCGGCGAGGAAGGTGACGACGAGCGCCCGATGACGCTCGACGAACAGCGCGCCAGCATCCGCCGTGTCCTCGGTGCCGACCTGCCCATCGGCCCGCCGGAGGGTGACGGTCCGCACCTGCTGCGACGGCTGCGGGGCCGCAACACCCGGCTCGCCGACCGCTTCCGCGACGGCCGGGTGCTCCTGGTCGGGGACGCGGCGCACGTCCACTCCGCGATCGGCGGGCCCGGGCTCAACCTCGGCTTGCAGGACGCGGTCGGCCTCGGCTGGAAGCTCGCCGCCGTGGTGCACGGCCGGGTTCCCGCCGGCCTGCTCGACACCTACGAGGGCGAACGCCGCCCGGTCGCCGAGCGCGTCGTGATGCACACCCAGGCCCAGTCCGCGCTGATCGCGCCGGGCGGCGAGGTGACGGCGCTGCGCGAGCTGTTCGGCGAGCTGCTCCGGCAGCCGAGCACGGTGCAGCACATCGCGGACCTCATGTCCGGCGCCGACGTCCGGTACGAGCCGGGCACCGACCACCCGCTCGACGGCCGGTGGGCCCCGGACCTCGAGCTGGCCGACGGCACCCGGCTCGCCGAGTTGACGAGGAGCGCCCGGCCGCTCCTGCTGGACTTCACCGCGGGCGCATCCCTCGGTGACGAGGCGAAGGGCTGGGCCGACCGCGTCGACGTTGTCACCGGGAAGGCGTCGGCTCCGGCCACCGCGATGCTCGTGCGTCCCGACGGATACGTCGCCTGGGCATCCGATTCGGATGATCCCGACGAGGGGGAGCGCAAAACCCTGCGGGTGGCGCTGGAGCGGTGGTTCGGCAGCCCGGTTGACATGTAGGAGATGTCCTACGTAATGTCGCCGGCATGACGATCACCCACTTGCAGTTCCTGACCCTGCCCGTCACCGACCACGCCCGCGCACGGGACTTCTACGTCGGCAAGCTCGGCTTCGAAGCACTCGTCGACCGCCGCACGCCGGAGGGCGGGCGGTTCGTGATGGTCGCGCCGAAGGGTGCGCAGACCGGGGTGGTGCTGACCGACCAGCAGGTCACCGGGATCGAGCCGGGCCCGCGGCACTTCCAGCTGCAGACCACCGACCTCGACACCGACGTCGCCGCACTGCGGGCCGCCGGTGTCGAGGTCGCCGACCCGGAGGAGCGGCCGTGGGGGCGCGCGACGTCCTTCAAGGACCTCGACGGCCACACCCTCGGCTTGCTCGAGCCGTCGGACTTCGGCAACGTGCCGAGCTGATGCCGGTCAACGACGACGTCTTCGCCGCCCTCGCCAGCCCGGCGCGGCGTGAGGTCCTGCGGCTGCTGCTGGACGGCCCGATGGCCGCCGGTGCGATCGCCGAGCGGTTCGAGATGGCCCGGCCCAGCCTCTCGGAACACCTTCGGGTGCTTCGTGAGGCGGGCCTGGTCAACGAGCAGCGTCAGGGCCGCAACCGCGTCTACCGGCTGGACGCGGCTCCGCTCGAAGAAGTCGCGGACTGGCTCACGCCGTACGAGCGCTTCTGGCGGAGCAAGCTCGCGAACCTTCGTGACCTGCTGGACGAGGAGGACGGGCTGTGACCGACGACGATCCGACCGCGATCCACGTCGACCAGTTCCTCGCCCACCCGGCCCGCAAGGTGTGGCGCGCGCTGACCGAACCGGACCTGCTCGAACGCTGGATCAACATGCCAAACGACATCAAACCCGTGGTGGGACACCGGTTCGAGCTCCTGGCCGAGCCGGTGCCCGCGGCCGGGTTCGCCGGCGGCCCGGTGGCGTGTGAGGTCCTCGAGGTCGAGCCCGAGCGCAAGCTGAGCATCCGCTGGGGTCCGCAGTGGACGGTCACCTGGCGGCTCGAGCCCGAAGGCACCGGCACCCGGCTCTTCCTCAGCCACGAGGGGTTCGACCCGGACGATGAGTTCCAGCGGGTCTCGCGCCGGATCATGGGCGGCGGCTGGCGCTCCCACGTGCCGAAGGCGCTGGCCCGGTTGCTGGACACGCTGCCCGACGAAGCCCCGTTACGATCGACTGGTGAGCCCCGCCGCTGATCCCGCCGACTCGAAGCCGCTGCGCGCCGACGCCCGGCGCAACCGGGCGCGCGTGCTGGAGGCGGCCGAGAGCGTGTTCACCGCCAAGGGCACCGGGGCGCCGACCGAAGAGGTCGCCCGCGCCGCCGGTGTCGGCATCGGCACCGTGTTCCGGCACTTCCCGACGAAGGAAGCCCTGCTCGAAGCGGTGCTCGTCGCCCGGCTGCGCCGGTTCGTCGACGAAGCCGAAGCCGTCGTCGCGGCCGACTCCGCGGACCCGGGCGGCGCGTTCTTCGCGTTCCTGACCAGCTGGATCGAGATGTCCGGCGCGAAGAACGCCTACTTCGAAGCCCTCACCGCCGCCGGCGTCACGGTGCCGGTTTCGAAGTCCGACATCGGCGCCCGGCTGGTCGAATCCCTCGGCGTGCTGCTGTCACGAGCGCAGCAGGCGGGGGCAGTTCGCGAGGACCTCGTGGCCGGCGAGCTGATCACCGTGATCATCGGGGTTGCGAAGGCCGCCGAGTACGCCGGCCCGGACGCGCGGCTGCGCGACCGGGCGGTGGCGATCCTTTTCGACGGCCTGCGCCCGTCATCGGGGGAGCGGCGCTGAGCCCATCGGCTCCAGCGTCGGGCGCTTCGCGGTCAGCGTGTCCCCGGAGGACTCGCCCTTCACCCGCCGCCGCACCCACGGCAGCGCGTGCTCCCGCGCCCACTGCAGGTTCTGGCTGCGGCGCGCGGCCGGGCTCAACACCGCGCGCGGCGCCAGTTCCGGGCTGAGCAACGGGTGTTCGACGCCGAGGACCCGCAGCACCTCGATGGCGACCTCGGTGTGCCCGAGCGCGTTGAGGTGCAGGCGGTCCGGCGCCCAGAACCGGCGGTCGCACAGCTGCCGCATCGACCACAGGTCCACCAGCAAGGCGTCGTGGCGGGCCGCGATGCCGCGCACGAGCTCGTTGTAGATCGCCACCCGGCCCCGGATGGCGCGGAACAGCGGGTCCTCGACACCGTCGACGCCGGTGAACAGGATCAGGCGGGCGCCGGTCGCCCGGATCCGGGCGACGGCGGCTTCGTAGTCGACGAGCATCGTGTCGATGTCGACCTTGGGCCGCATGAGGTCGTTGCCGCCGGCGTAGAGGGAGACGAGGTCCGGGTCCAGGGCGAGCCCCGGCTCGAGCTGTTCGCCCAGCACCTGCGGCAGCAGCTTGCCGCGGATGGCGAGGTTGGCGTAGCGGAAACCCGGCTCGCGCGCGGCGAGCTGCTCGGCGACGCGGTCGGCCCAGCCACGCACCCCGTTCGGGGCGGCCGGATCGTCGTCCCCGACGCCTTCGGTGAACGAGTCCCCCATGACCACTAAGCGCTTGCTCATGTCTGCAGTCTAAGCAAGCGTCAGCTGGAAGGATCACCGCCCTTGGCCATCACGACCACGCCGCTGCTGGACATCGCATACGAAGAGTCGGGCCCGCGGTGCTCGGCTTGCTCTGACGTTCCGCCGGCCGCGGAATCCGTGGCCACGCCGCGCACCTGCCCGGTACACGGGAGGCATGACGGCCTACGACGCGATCGCCGACTGGTACGAGACGACCTTCCTCGCCACGCAGCGCGAAGACCCCCTGGCCCTCGGACCCGCGCTGCGGGAGCTCCTCGGCCCCGGCTCCGGGCCGTGCCTCGAGCTGGGCTGCGGCACCGGCGTCCACGCGGGGACGATCCGCGAGCTCGGCTGGTCCCCGCTCGGCGTCGACGTCTCCGCCGGAATGCTGCACCACGCGACAGGACGGCTGCCGGTCGCGCAAGGTGATGCCGGGGCGCTTCCCGTCGCCACCGGGTCCCTGGCCGCGGTCGTGGCGATCATGGTCCACACCGACATGCCCGCCTACCCGGCCGTGCTCCGCGAAGCGGCGCGGATCCTCGCGCCGGGCGGGGTGTTCGTGCACGTCGGTGTGCACCCGTGCTTCTGCGGCGGGTTCGCCGATCGCTCCGACGAGCACGCCGTCGTGATCCGGCCCGGGTACCGGGAGCCCGGCTGGACCACGGCGTCCTGGACCGACCAGGGACTGCGGGACAAGGTCGGCGCCGCCCACCTGCCGCTGCCCGACCTCCTGCACGCCGTTCTCGACGCAGGCCTGGCCTTTGAGCGGTTCGCCGAGGGCGGCGAGCCCACTCCGACGGCCCTCGGCTGGCGGGCGAAGAAAACTTCCGGTGCATTTGTCGAATCCAGCTCTCCCCGGTGGACGCCCTTGCAGAGGCCGTGACACACCGAAGGAGCTGAACAGCCATGACCAAGGAATTCGAAGTCGGGTTCGAGGGCACGCTGGCCGCCACGCCGGAAGCCTGCTGGCGGGCGATCACCGTGGACGCCGGGAGCTGGTCGTGGCCCATCTCCTACGAGCCGTGGGTCGGCGGCAAGGAAACCGGGCTGACCTTCTACGGCGGCGAGGTCACCGCGTGGCAGCCGGGAGAGCACTTCACCACCCGCTGCGAGCACAAAACCTGGTTCAACCAGCTCGACTACACCTTCGAACGCCGGGGTGCCACCACGCACCTGAAGTTCGTGCACCGTGGTGTCTTCCTCGAGGACTGGGACACCAACTACGACGCCTGCCGCCGCCACACCGCGTTCTACTACCACTCGCTCGGCGAGTACCTCACGCACTTCGCCGGCCGCACCGCCACCTACGCGATGACCGAAGCCCCGGCGACGTCCGCGGAGCCCGACGGCTTCACGAAGCTGAAGAATGCGCTCGGGGTGCCGGAAAACGTCCAGGTCGGGGACCGCGTGACCGTGCGCGGCGCCGAAGGTGTCGTGGACTACGCGACTCCGGAGTTCCTCGGTGTCCGGACCGGGGACGCGCTCATCCGGTTCTACGGCCGCAACGCCTTCGGCTGGCCGATCGGCGTCGGGCGTCACCACTTCGCCGACGTCGACGTCGAGGCGGACGAGCGCGCCTGGGAGACGGTGCTGGCGGAGGTCTTCGCCTAGGCGGTCAGCTGCCGGGCCCGGTGCTCGGCGACGTGGACACGCGTTGCGCACCGGGTCGAGCAGAACCGGCGGCGGCCGTTGCGGGAGGTGTCGACGTACGCCGTTCCGCAGCCTTCGCGGCTGCAGATGCCGAGGCGGTCCGGGGCTTCGCAGACGAGGTGCGCGAGCCCACCCGCGGTGTAGGCACGGACGCGGCCGACCGGCCCGGCGTCTTCGGCCGAGTAGTGCAGGTGGGGCGGCTTGCCGTCGTGGGTCGTGATGTAGGGCCGGCACGCCGCCTCGACGAGCAGCCCGTTGACCAGGTCGGGGCGCTCCGCCGGTTCGGCGGCGAACACCGGCCGCAGCCGGTGTGCCCACGCGGCGATCCGCGCTGCCTCGTCGTCGCTCAAGGCCGGGATGGACATGCCGTTGCGGACCATCCCGTCGAGCAGCTCGCTCGCTGACCCGGCGTTCACCAGGTCGGCAGCCACGAGTGCGGCCGGGCCGCCGTAAGGGTTGAAGTGCACAAAGCCATTACAGCACGATCAGGGGCATGGAATCCACCCGTTGCCCCCGTTGTGGCTGGCCACTCGCCGAACTGCCCGCGACCGCGGCCCAGCCCGCCACCCACCGCCTCGACTACGTCCGCTGCGTCTGCGGCAGCTGGCTGGCCCGCCTCGACGGCGAAGTTGTCGGCGCCACCCGAGCCCGGCTCACCCGATGAAGCTCAGAGGTCGAGCACACCCGCGGCGTTGTCGTTCCACTGGTCGACCCGGCGGATGTACTCGTAGAGCGCGCGGCTGCCGCGCACCCAGCGGCCCTGGTCGGCGATGGCGAGATCGTCGGCGCCGGCCCGGCGTGCCTCGGTGGCGAACCCGGACCGCAGGGAGTGCCCGGTCACCGGATAGGGCAGGCCCGCCCGGACGCCGGCCCGGGTGAGGATCTGGTTGACGCCGGTCGTGCTCAGCGCGGGCTCGCCGACGTTGCCGTGCCGGTCGACCCGGCGGAACGCGGGCCCCTCGGTGAGTCCGGCGCCGGAACGCCACGCGTGCCACGCCCGCACCGGATCGGTGTCGGGGTTCTCGCGGCGCGGGACGACCATGTCACCGGTGCTCTTGCCGTGCCGCACGGTCACCGACAGCCCCCGGTCGGCCACCGGTTCGACGTCGGTGACCAGTAGGTTCGCCAGATCCGAGCAGCGCGCGGCGATGGGGAACCCGATCAGCAGCATCGCCCGGTCGCGGGTGCCGGCCAGCGTGTCGGGACAGGCGCGCGACATCGCCCGCAAGTCGGTGAGGGTGACCATGGTGGCCTTGCCGCGGCCGCGCTGGATCCCTTCCCGGGCGAGCCGCTGCCGATACCCCTTGAGTGCCCGCCAGGCGGCGCGGCTCGCTTCGGGGTCGACGACGACCTTGTGGTGCCGCAGTCCGGCGAGCGCCCCGGTCAGCCGCCGTTCGATCGTCGACGGCGCCGCCGGAGCGGCCCGCTCCGGCACCTCGGGCACCGCGCGTTCGTCCGGACGCAGCGTCCGCCCGCGCTCCAGCCACACCACGAACCCGGTCAGCGCGCCGATCGACGCCGACAACGGCGGGATCCCGGCTTCGGCGGTGTAGTCCTGCCACACCTGCCAGTCCTGGGCATAGGCCTTGAGCGTGTTCGGCGGCCGTTGCCCCTCGACGTGCCGGGCCGCTGCTTCGTCCAGCAGCGCGAGCCGGTCCTGCGGGCTCGCGGCGGTCAGGACCGTGTCGGTCACCGGTTCCAGGTCGGGCACGCGCCGAGGTTAGTGGATGATTCGTCCGGGACGCTGTCGATCCGGCCGGGCGCCGTTCGTGTCAGCGGTGAACGCACCGACCGGCGAAGGAGACGACGTGAAGCAGTACCTGCTCAGCATCTACCAGCCCGACGGCCCGGCCCCGGCGCCCGAGGTGCTCGACGGCGTGATGAAGAAGCTCGACGCCCTGAATTCCGACCTCAAGGCGGCCGGCGCCTGGGTGTTCGCCGGGGGCCTGCACCCGCCGTCCACCGCGACCGTGCTGCGGGCCGGCGACGGGGACACGCTGGTCACTGACGGCCCCTTCGCCGAGGGCCGGGAGCACCTCGGCGGGTTCACGATCATCACCGCCCCCGACCTCGACGCTGCCCTCGCCTGGGGCAGCCGCCTCGCCGACGCTGTCGCTCCGCTGCCGGTCGAGGTGCGGCCGTTCAGCGGATGAGCATCGACCGCATCTTCGCCGCCGAGTACGGCCGCGCGGTGTCGGTCCTGGTGCGAGTCTTCGGGAACATCGACGTCGCCGAGGAAGCCGTCCAGGACGCGTTTGCCGAAGCAGTCCGGCGTTGGCCGTCCGCGGGGATCCCGCCGAGCCCGGCGGGCTGGATCATCACCACCGCCCGCAACCGCGCCATCGACCGGCTGCGCCGCGAGGCCGCGCGGGCCGACAAACACGCCCAAGCCGCCCTGATGCACGCCGATGCCGAGCCCATCGAGGAGGGCGCCGTGCCCGACGAACGGCTCCGGCTGATCTTCACCTGCTGCCACCCGGCGCTGGCCCGTGCCAGCCAGGTCGCGCTGACGCTGCGGCTGCTCGGTGGCCTGACCACCGCGGAGATCGCGGCCGCGTTCCTGGTCGCCGACCCGACGATGGCCCAGCGGATCGTCCGCGCGAAGAACAAGATCCGTGACGCCGGCATCCCGTACCGGGTCCCGCGGGACGCCGATCTGCCCGCCCGGCTGTCGGCGGTGCTCGGCGTGCTGTACCTGGTCTTCAACGAGGGGTACACGGCCACCGCCGGCGCCGAACTGGTCCGGGAGGACCTCTGCCGCGAGGCGATCCGCCTCACCCGCGTCTTGGCCGATCTGATGCCCGACGAGCCGGAGGTCCGGGGCCTGCTCGCGCTGATGCTGCTCATCGACGCGCGGCGCGCCACCCGCACCACCGCCGACGGTGACCTCGTGCTGCTCGCGGACCAGGACCGCGCCGGCTGGGACGCGGAGCTGATCACCGAGGGCCAGGAGATCGTCCGCGGCTGCCTGCGCCGCAACCAGCCGGGCCCGTACCAGATCCAGGCGGCGATCCAGGCCGTCCACACCGACGCGCCCACCGACTGGTCGCAGGTCAAGGCGCTCTACAACCAGCTCCTGGCCGTCTCGCCGACGCCGGTGGTGGCGCTGAACCGGGCGGTCGCTGTCGCCGAGGTCGACGGTCCGGCTGAAGCGCTGGCCGTGGTCGAGGATCTCGATCTCGCCCGGTTCCCGCTGTACCACGCGATCCGCGCGGACCTCCTGGAGCGCGTCGGCAGGAACGGGGAAGCGGTCGCGGCTTACACGACGGCCATCAAACTGACTCAGAACGCCGCTGAGCGAACTCTGCTGGAGCGGAAGCGGGCCACCGCGTCAACCCAGGGTTGACAATCAGGGGGGTCCTAGTTTTTCGAGGGCTCAAATCTGCCCGTTTCCCACCAGGGACTCTTCACCGTGTTCTGAGTTCGGATATGTGACCTTATCCAAACTCAAGCACGTTAAGCGTTCTCTTCTCATTTTGAACAGCTGCTTCTAGTTTTGATCAGAAGCTTTGGTAGGCTTCTGATCATGACGGAAGATGCTGGTCAGGCTCGGATTTGTGAGTACCGGCGCTGTGGGGCGCCGTTGCCACCCGCGGTGGGGCGGGGGAGCCGGGCGCGGTTCTGCCAGGACGGGAAGACCTGGGGCCGCCGCAACTTGAGCTGCCGTGACGCCGAAGCGGTGCTGTCGGACGCCGAGTCGCTGCGGGAGAGCGACACCGCGCTCGACGACACCGCCGTCACAGCCCTTGCCGACCAGGTCGACCGCGTCCTCGAACCGGCGCAAGGCCTCGTCGAGACGCTCACGACGCTGCGCCATCAGCTCGAAGCGACCACCGCCACCGCACTCACCGAACGGGACGCGGCGCTGGCCGAGACGGACGACCACCGCCGCCAGCGTGGGCTCGCCGAAGCCGAAGCAACACAAGCCCGCGAAACCGCCGAGGAGGCCGTCACGAACGCGGCCGCCGCGGAGAAGGAGAAGACCGCGGCCGTCCGGGAGCGGGACGCCGCTCGTGGCGCCCAGCGGGAGGCGCTCCACGAGCGGCAGCGTGTCGAAGGTCAGCTGGCTGCCGTCCGTGACGAGCTGACGCGAGTCTCCGAAAAGGCCGAGGCGACCGCAACTCTGGCCGGCGAGCGCGCGTCGGCGATCGCCACCTTGACCGCCGAACTTGCGGCCGTCCGCGCCGCACTCGAGGAAGAACGGGGACGCAGTCAGGCCGCCGCATCTCGCGCGGAGACGGCTGAAGCCCGCGCCGAGGCCGCCACCGGTCGACTGGACGCGGCACACGAGGAACTGACCAAGGCGACAGCGGCTCATCAGGCCGCACAGCAAGCCGCCCTGGAACGAGCGCGAGTCGACGCCGACGCCCTGCGCGCCGGGTTCGACCAGCGGCTGGCCGAAGCGCAGGCGGCCCACGAGCAGACCGTCCGGTCGATGCACGAGACGACCACGAACCTCGGCGCCGAACTCCGCGCATGCACCACCCGCGCCGATGCCACCGAGCGCGCGTTGACCAGAACCCTCACCGTGCTGCGCGAGATCCCGGAACTCGAACTCCCGGACGACGTCCAGGCAATGCTTAAGTAGTTACTTGACTATCGTGCCGGCACGGACGTAACTTAAGTACATGCTTAACCATGAGGAGTCGCTGGACCTGGTGTTCCGCGCCTTGGGTGACCGCACCCGGCGGGCGCTGGTGGAGCGGCTGGTACGCGGTCCGGCGTCGGTCAGTGAGCTGGCCGAGCCGCTGACCATGTCGCTCGCCGCGGTGGTGCAGCACCTCCAGGTGCTCGAGACCGCCGGGATCGTGCGGTCGGAGAAGACCGGCCGCGTCCGCACCTGCCGGATCGAACCGGAGCTGCTGCGCACCGGCGAGCACTGGCTGGGTCGCCAGCGCACCACGTGGGAGAGCAGGCTCGACCGGCTGGGCGACTTCCTGGCCGGGCCCGGAACCTCCGAAGGGAGCACGTCATGACCGTCACGCACAGCACCTTCACCCTGGAACGCACCTACCCCGTCCCGCCGGCGCGAGTGTTCGCCGCCTGGGCTGACCAGTCCGCCAAAACCCGGTGGTTCGTCCCCGACGGGAGCCACGAGCTGGACTTCCGCGTCGGCGGCCGCGAGACCGTCGACGCCACGGGCCCGGACGGCACGGCGTTGTCGGTCGTCTCGACCTACCACGACATCGTGCCGGAGCAGCGGATCGTCTACTCCTCGACGCTCAGCGGCGGAAAGGTGCTCGCCACGGTCTCGGTCACCACGGTGGAGCTGGTCGGCGAAGGTGACGGCACCCGGCTGGTCCTGACCGAGCAGGACACCTTCCTGGACGGCGCCGAGGAGCCGGCGTGGCGTGAGCAGGGCACGGGTGACTGGCTCGACCGGCTCGGCGAGGCCCTGAAGTGACCGCCGAGCTCACGGCGCTCGTCGAGGCCCGGGTTGCGGCCGTGGCCGCGAAGGACGTCGAGACGCTGGTTGCGCAGTACGCCGGGGACGTGACGCTGTTCGACGCACTCGGTCCGCTGGCCGATCGAGGCGCCGACGTCGAGCGAACGCGGCTCGAAACGTGGTTCAGCGCCTACCGGTCCCCGATCGACCTGCGGATCAGCGACCTCGAGGTGGTCGCCGACGGTGACGCCGGCTTCGCGCACTACCTCTTCCACGTGCACGGCACCATGACCGACGGCACCGAGGTCTCGATGTGGGTGCGCTCCACCGTCGGGTTCCGGCGGGACGAGAACGGCTGGAAGATCGTCCACGAGCACAGTTCGGTGCCCTTCGACGGCGCCACCGGTCAGGCGCTGACGGCCCTCACGCCGAGCGGTACTGCTGCGGGCTGACCCCGAACTCGCGCTTGAACGCCGCGCTGAGGGCAAAGGCGCTGCCGTAGCCGACCTGGTGGGCGACCGCGCCGATCGTCGAATCCCGTTGCTGGCGCAGCAGGTCTGCGGCGAGCGCGAGCCGCCACCCGGCGAGGTAGGCCATCGGCGTCTCGCCGACGGTGGTCGCGAACCGCCGGGCCAGCGCGGCCCGGGAGACGCCGGTGTTGGCGGCGAGCTTGGCGACCGTCCACGGTTCGGCGGGCTGGTGCTGCAGCAGCCGCAGCGCCTGGCCGACCACCGGGTCGTCGTGGGCGCGGTACCAGGCCGGCGCGCTGGTGTCGGGCCGGTCGAACCAGGTCCGCAGCGCGGCGATCAGCAGCAGGTCGAGCAGCCGGTCGAGGACGGCTTCCTGCCCCGGCACGTCCTTGCCGATCTCGCCGGCGAGCAGCGCGACGAGCGGGGTCGGCCAGTCGGCCGCGCGCAGCACGATCAACACCGGCAGCGCGGCGAGGAGCCGTTTGCTGAGCTCGCCTTCCATGCCGTAGGTGCCGGTGAGCAGCACAACCGGGCCGTCGGTGCCGTGGCCCCAGGTCCGGACGCCGAGGTCGGCGTAGTCGGTGAGGTGTCCGCCGTCGGGGGTGCGGCACTCTTGGCCGGGCAGGATGATCGCCTGCGGTGGTGTCTCCGGGTGGTCGGCGACGAGGTACGGGTCCGGGCCGCGGGCGATCGCGACGTCACCTTCGCTCATCAGGACGGCTTCACCGGCGTCGGGCACGATCCACGCTTCGCCCCGCACGACGGAGACGACCGTCAGCGGCGCCCGGTCCTCGATGCGCAGCGACCACGGCGGGGTCAGCACCGAGCGGAGCAGGAACGCGCTGTGGGCGCGGGGGCCGTCCAGGAGTGCGGCTAGCGGGTCCATGCGTCTGAGTGTAGACGCTGGAACATGTCATCGAGGCTTTGAACTATGGAGAGTCTCACCGCCAGGCGGTTGACTCACTGCCATGACAACAAACTTCCTGGTGGTGGGCGGCACCGGCAAGACCGGGCGCCGCGTGGCGGACCGGCTGCGGGAGCGCGGCCTGCCGGTGCGGAGCACGTCGCGGCGCGGGGCGCCGCCGTTCGACTGGACCGACCGCGAGACCTGGGCGCCGGCGCTGAAAGGCGTCGACGCGGTTTACCTGACCTACTACCCCGACCTGGTGGTGCCCGAGGCGGCCGCCGACGTCCAGGCCTTCTCCGAACTGGCCGTGGCCCACGGCGTGCGGCACCTGGTGCTGCTGTCCGGCCGCGGCGAGGCGGAAGCCGAGGCGTGCGAGCGGATCGTGGCCGACGCCGGCACCGGCTGGACGGTCCTGCGGTGCAGCTGGTTCGCGCAGAACTTCAGTGAGCACTTCCTCCTCGACGCCGTCCGCGGCGGGGAGATCGTGCTGCCCGCGGGCACGGTGACGGAGCCGTTCGTCGACGTCCGCGACATCGCCGACGTCGCGGTGAAGGTGCTGACCGAACCCGGGCACACGGGTGAGCTGTACGAGCTGACCGGGCCGCGGCTGCTGAGCTTCGCCGACGCCGCGGCCGACATTTCGGCCGCATCCGGGCGGGATGTCCGCTATGTTCCGGTTTCCGCCGAGGAGTATGCGGCCGCGGCCGTCGGCTACGGGGTGCCGGCGGAAGAGGTGGGGGCGCTCACGGAGTTGTTCGCCCGCGTGCTCGACGGCCGCAACGAGTCGGTGACGCACGACGTGGCGCGGGTGCTGGGCCGGCCGGCGACGGATTTTGCCGAGTTCGCGCGGGACGCGGCCGCCACCGGGGTCTGGGCGCGGTGAAGGGGAAGGAGAGCTCGATGACGACTTTTTCGGGTGTGGTGCTGGTGGCCGCGCTAATCGCGGCCGGGTTGATCGCGGGGTTGTTCTACGCCTACGCCTGCTCGGTGATGCCGGGTCTCGCGCGGGGCGACGACAAGACGTTCGTGGAGGCGATGCGCGGCATCAACGTCGCGATCGTGAACCCGGTCTTCATGCTGACGTTCCTGGGCGCGCCGCTGCTGGCGGGGGTGGCGGTGTTCCTCCACCTCGGGTCGCGGTCGCTGCCGTGGGTGATCGCCGGGTTCGTGTGCCTGCTGGTGATGATCGTGATCACCGGGGTGGTGAACATCCCGCTCAACAACGCGCTGGAGAGCGGCGGTGACGACTACGCGGCGGTGCGGGCGGCGTTCGAGACGGTGTGGGTGCGCTGGAACGTGCTGCGCGCGCTGGTGAGCACGGCGGGGTTCGGCTGCCTGGTCGCCGCCGTGCTCACCGGGCGCGGCTGATCAGTCCGCGAGGCGGAACAGCAGGTCGGTGACCCACTGCGAAGGGTCGGGCTGTTCGAGGGGGTTGGTGCGCAGGACTTCCATGCGGCCACCCCACTCTTCGCCGTCGGGGCCTTCGGTGACGTCCCAGGTGACGCCTTCGCGGGCACCCCAGGTCAGCACGGCCTCGGTCGCGGAGGCGAGGCCGCCGGGCGCGCCGACGTAGGTCTCGAGCACGTACTTCCCGGCGGGGATCTCACCGAGGAAGGCGGGTTCGTCCGGGGTGAACCCGCCCTCGATCGGGACGCCGGCTTCGACGGTGAACCGCAGGCCGGGGTGCAGCACGCGGTAGCGGAAGAACGGCGCCCCGGCGGGCACGATCCCGTGTCCGGCCAAGCTTCCGATCAGCGGTGGCAGGCGGTCGGCGATGCGCGGGAACTCCTCGATCCCGACGGTGGCGCGCTCGGCGACGTAACGCTGGGCGGGGCGGTCCACTGTGGACGGCATCAGGCGGGCTCCTCCGGGGTGAGCATCGGGCGGACCTCGATGCTGCCGTAGGTCGCGGCCGGGTGCTTGGCGGCGATCTCGAGGGCTTCGTCGAGGTCTTCGCAGTCGAGGACGACGTAACCGCCGACCTGTTCCTTGGCCTCGGTGAACGGCCCGTCGGTGAGCAGGACCTCGCCGTCGCGGACCCGGATCGTCGTGGCTTCCGACGGCGGGCGCAGGCCTCCACCGCCGAGGATCTTGCCGCGGCGGGCCAGGTCTTCACCCCAGCCGTCGCACCCGTCGTACTGGTGTTCCTCGGCGGTTTCGTCGCCGGCGATCATCAGCAGGTACTGCATGTCAGCGTCCTTCCAGAACTTCGCGCAGGCGCGCGGCGAAGGCGGCGGGTTCGGCCTGGAACCCGCCGTGGTCTCCCGGGAACGGTTCGGCGGGGACGCCGAGGTCGGCGGCCAGGCCGAGGCCGGCTTCGTGGGCGGGCAGCCCGGCGGCCTTCTCGCCGACCCCGACGACCAGCCGCGTCGGCACCGCGCGGAGGGCGTCGAGGTCCGGGTCGTAACTGCCGATGGCCGCCATGAGGTGGCCGAAGAAGTAGGCGAAGTTGCCTTCCATCACCTTCATCTGGGCCAGCTCTTCGGGTGTCGGGTCGGCGGGCGGGGCGATGTCGAAGCCGGCCATCTCCATGAAGGCGGCGATCGCGGCGCCGAGGCCGTGCTCGCGGTAGATCGCCGGGATGTCCGGGCCGTCGAGCACCTTCGGGCCGAGGTACCGCGTGACCGGCGGTTCGTGCAGGACGACCGTGCGGACCCGGCCGGGGTGGCGCACGACGTGCTCGAGCAGCGTGATGGCGCCGCCGCTGCTGGCGAAGACGTCGGCGGGGCCGGCGCCGACCGCGTCGAGCAGGCGCCGGACGTCGTCGGCGTGCTCGCGGATGGTGTCGGCCCCGGGTTCGCCGTCCAGCGAGCTGCGAGAGATGCCGCGAGGGTCGTAGGTGACGACGGTGTGGTCCTCGGCCAGCAGCGGCCGGATCGGGGCGAACATCGTGGCGTCGGCGGGGCCGCCGGGAACCAGCAGCAGGACCGGTCCGCTGCCGGTGACGTCGTAGGTGAGGGTGGCGCCGGGCACGGCGAGGGTGGTCATGGTGTCTCCTCCGGAGGTCGGGATTTGCCTTCCCGACGAACGGGGCCGGCCGGAACAGACAGCGCTTCGGAAATTCTCCGGGTGAGGTAGGCGCGCTCGGCTTCGGTGGGGGCCAGGTTCCGGGCCCGGGTGTACCAGTCGGCGGCTTCGGTGTGGCGGCCGAGGCGGCGCAGGAGGTCGGCGCGGGTGGCCGGCAGCAGGTGGTAACCGTCGAGGGTCAGCTCGTCGAGCAGCGTGAGGCCGGCCAGTGGCCCGTCGGCCATGGCGACCGCGACGGCCCGGTTGAGCTCGACGACCTCGCTGGGGACGAACCTGCGCAGTTCGCGGTAGAGCCCGGCGATCTGGGCCCAGTCGGTTTCGGCAGGCGTCGCGGCGGTGGCGTGGCAGGCGGCGATGGCGGCCTGGATCTGGTAGGGCCCGGGTTGGCGGCGACGCAACGCCGTCTCCAGCAGCTGGGTGCCTTCGGTGATTTCCGCGGTGTCCCAACGGGTTCGGTCCTGTTCTTCCAGCGGGACGAGCTCGCCGCCGGCGCCGACGCGGGTGGCGCGGCGGGCGTGCTGGAGCAGCATCAGCGCGAGCAGGCCGAGCGCCTCGGGTTCGTCGGGCATCAGGTGGGCCAGGACGCGGGCGAGCCGGACGGCTTCGGCGGCGAGGTCGGGACGCAACAGGTCGGGCCCGGCGCTGGCGGAATAGCCCTCGTTGAACGTCAGGTACAGCACGCCGAGGACGGCGGCGGTCCGTTCGGGCAGCAGGTGCGCGGGCGGGACGCGGTAGGGGATGCCGGCGTTGCGGATCTTGCGCTTCACCCGCACCAGCCGTTGCGACATGGTCGCTTCGGGCACGAGGAAGGCGCGGGCGATCTCGGCGGTGGACAGCCCGGCCAGCGTGCGCAGGGCGAGCGCGACCTGGGCTTCGGTGGCCAGCGCCGGGTGGCAGCAGGTGAAGATCAGCCGCAGCCGATCGTCGGTGACACCGCTGTCGTTGTCGGTGTCGGGGTCGTCGGGGACGTGCATGCGGCCGGCCTCCCGGAGCTTGGCGGCGCCGAGGGCGTCGCGGCGGAGCCGGTCGGTGGCGCGGTTGCGGGCGGCGGTGGTGAGCCACGCGCCGGGCCGCCGTGGCACGCCGTCGCGGGGCCAGGTGCGCAGGGCCAGGGCGAAGGCCTCCTGAGCGCACTCCTCGGCGAGGTCCCAGTCGCCGGTGATCCGGATGAGCGTGGCCACGACCTGGCCCCACTCCTCGCGGAACGCCTCGGCGACCGCGGTCTCGACGTCTGCCACCCGTACC
This sequence comes from Amycolatopsis sp. NPDC051758, assembly GCF_044453095.1. Taxonomy (NCBI): domain Bacteria; kingdom Bacillati; phylum Actinomycetota; class Actinomycetes; order Pseudonocardiales; family Pseudonocardiaceae; genus Amycolatopsis; species Amycolatopsis sp. NPDC051758. The sequence continues at coordinate 163,689 of NZ_JBITCJ010000010.1, forward strand.
TCCCCACGTTACCGGTCACCCCGTCGACGAACGGCGGGCGCCGGGATCGACCCCTACCCGGTCGCCGCCGCGTGGCAGGCGCCGAAGCCTTCGGCGCGCACGACGATCCGGCCGCCGTCGACCCGGACGGCGGTCTCGGTGGCGTCGCTGACCGCGGTGACCCCGGCGGCCGCGGCGAGCTCGCCGGTGGCGTCGCAGATAATCCGCAGCCGGGGCCGGGTGGGCGGGGAGATCGCCTGGTCGAGGCAGCCGCGCAGGTCGGCGACGGCGAGCCGGGTCAGCGGGGCGAGCTCGCCGGGGTCGCTGGTGACGAGCACAACCGTGACGTCGGCGCCGGTGCGGACGGCTTCTTCGAAGGCGGACGCGCGGTGCAGGCCGAGGATCGTCGCGACGCCGTCGCCGAGGCGCACGGTCTCGCCGGTCAGCAGGTCGGTCGCCGGCGGCGGGCTCCACGGTTCGTCGGCGGGCCGGGCCTGGCTGGTGATCGGCGGGGCGGCCGGCCAGTCGTCGCTCAGGCCCAGGTCGAGCAGGGCGGCGCACGCGGTGACGACGTGGAAGGGCTCGCCGAACCCCGGCGCGGCGGCGGCGAGCTGACTGGCGCCGTGCAGGGTGGTCAGCGCGGCTTCGGCGACGCGGACCAGGCGCCGTCCCGGGCGGCGGCGTTCCAGGGCGAGCCCGAGCAGGATCGCGTTGACCCGCATGAGCTGCGCGAACGGCCGCCGGGTGTGGTCGTCGGCGAGGATCTCGGGCAGCAGGTCGCGGGCGAGGCGGGCGTCGTCGCTGTCGCTGTCGGTGGCCAGGGGGAGTCGGGCGACCCAGGCGCGGGCGAACGCGGCCAGCACGTCGGACGCGCTGGGGTCCGGGGGCGGGGTCGCGGGCCGGGGTGCGTGTTCGGCGAGGTCGGCCAGGACGGCGAAGTAGAGGGCCCGTTTGCCGGGGAAGTTGGAGTAGACCGCGCCGCGGGTCAGCTCGGCGCGTTCGGCGATGACGTCGACCTTGGCTTCGCGGAAGCCGCGGCGGGCGAACTCGTCCCGGGCGGCGGCGAGCACCTTCGCGCGGTTGCGTTCCTGGGTCTCCGCCCTGCTGAGCCTGACCATCGTCCTCCCTTGCCGCGGTGTCGCGGATCAAGATACCGTGACCACTGAGATGATAAGAACATCTGATGTGAACATCTGGAGTTGCCGATGATCCCCGAGATCGACCTGACCGACCTCAAGGTCCTCACCGACCCGTTCACCGCCTACGACCAGGCCCGGGAAGCGGGCGCGCTGGCCAAGCTGGTGATCCCCGGCTTCGGCCCGTTCTGGGCGCTGACCCGCTACAGCGAGGCCCGCGCGATGCTGGGCGACCCGCGGTTCGAGGTCACCGCCGGCAGCTTCATGCGGCCGCCGGGCATCCCCGACCACTGCCTGGAGTACATGCGGACGATGGCCGAGCAGGACGGGCCCGAGCACCTGCGCCTGCGCCGGCTGGTGGCCCCGGCCTTCACCCCGAAGCGCGCCGCGCAGCTGCGGCCACGGCTGACGGCGATCACCGAACGGCTGCTCGACGAACTGCCGTCCCACGCGGAAGACGGCGTTGTCGACCTCGTGCCGCACTTCGCGCGACCACTGCCGATGGACGTCATCTGTGAACTGGTGGGCATTCCGGACGCGGACCGGCCGCGCTGGCGCGAGTACGGCGCCGCCGTCGCAGGTGGGATGGGGCAGGACTTCGCCGCGGCGATCCCGGCGATCATCACCGGCGCGAAAGAGGTCGTCGCCCGCAACCGCGCCGAACCCCGTGACGACCTGATCGGGGACCTCGTCCGGGCGCAGGACGACGACCGGCTCACCGACACCGAGCTGGTCACCCTGGTCTGGCACCTGGTGCTGGCCGGGCAGACACCGGTGAACCTGATCGCCAACGCGGTCGAAGCCCTGTTGCGGCACCCGGACCAGCTCGCGGCGCTGCGGGCCGAGCCGGGGCGGTGGCCGGGCGCGGTCGAGGAGCTGATGCGTTTCTGCAGCCCGCAGCTGCTGACCACACCACGGTTCGCGCGGGAGGACGTCGAGATCGACGGACAGCTGATCCGCCGGGGTGAGCGGGTGACCGCGGCGATGGTGGCCGCTGACCGCGACCCGCGGGTGTTCACCGACGCCGACCGGCTCGACGTGAGGCGTGAAGGGCCGGCGCAGCTGGGGTTCTCGCACGGCCCGCACTTCTGCCTGGGTGCGTCGATCGCGCGGGTGCAGACCGAGGTGGCGTTGTCGGCGCTGTTCACCCGCTTCCCGGACCTCGCGCTGGCCGTCGACGACGTGCCGCGCGCGCCCGACGGTGGGACGTGGCGCCCGGCCGCGCTACCGCTGACGCTCTGACACGAGAGCTTCGATGCCGTCGAGGACGCGCGCGAGGCCGAAGCGGAAGGTGTAGGCCGGATTCTCGGCGGCGTTGTGCGCCTCGCCCGCGGCCTGCCCGACCCGGGACGCGAGGGGGTAGTTCGCCGCGTCGGCGGCCGGGATGCCGGCCAGCACCGGCGCGGCGCGCTCCCACCACTGCGCGTCGGTCAGGCCACTCGTGCGGACCAGGCGGGCGGCGTCGAGCGAGCTGCGCGCGGTGACCCGGACCAGGCCGGTGACCACGGTGACCGCGGCGTCCATCTCGACGTCTTCCAGCCCGATGCCGTCGACCGCGCGCAGTTCGTGCTCGTACTTGGCGAAGCTGTGCGGTCCCAGTGCCGACCGGCTGGTGGCGGCCTGCAGCAGCCAGGGATGGCGGTGGAACAGCGCCCACAGCTCTTCGGCGATCGCGGTCAGCGCGGCGCGCCAGCCGAGGCCGGGTGCGGGGACGGGCAGTTCCCCGTGGGCGTGGTCGATCATCAGGTCCAGCAGCTCGGCGTGGCCGGGCACGTAGGTGTAGAGCGACATGGGGGAGACCCCGAGGTGCTCGGCGACCCCGCGGATGGTGACGGCGTCCAGGCTGTCGGCGTCGGCCAGCGTGATCGCCGCGCGGACGACGTCGGCCGTGGTCAGCTTGGGCTTCGGGCCGCGTCGCGGGGGTGCGGAAACGCCCCAGAGCAGCTCGATCCCCCGTCGTGGGTCGCTGCAGCTGCCATCCTCGGTGCTCACGCCGCTCATTCTGCCCACCAGATTCTCGTACGCTGTACAGAGTTGTGCTAACCTTTCTTCGTACACAGTACAGAGTTAAGGGGGAAGATGACTCTGCAGATCCAGGCCGAGGGACTCCGCAAGCGCTACGGCGCCGCGTACGCCCTCGATGGATTCGACCTCTCGGTCCCGGCGGGCTCGCTGCACGGCCTGCTGGGACCCAACGGCGCGGGCAAGACCACGGCCGTCCGTGTCTTGAGCACCCTGCTGCGGCACGACGACGGCGTCGCGCGCGTGGCCGGGTTCGACGTCGCCACCGAACCGGCGAAGGTCCGTTCGGCGATCGGGCTGGTCGGCCAGCAGGCCGCGGTCGACGAACTGCTGTCCGGGCGCCAGAACCTGGTGCTGTTCGGGCGGCTGCACCACCTGGGCCGGCGCGAGGCCACCCGCCGCGCAGACGACCTCCTGCAGCGTTTCGGACTGGCGGACACCGGGTCGAAGCCGGTGTCCGCCTACTCCGGTGGGATGCGGCGTCGCCTCGACCTGGCCGCGTCGCTGCTCGCGGCCCCGCAGGTGCTGTTCCTCGACGAGCCGACGACCGGGCTGGACCCGCGCAGCCGCATCGAGGTGTGGAAGGCGGTGCGGTCCCTGGTCGCCGACGGCACGACGGTGCTGCTCACCACCCAGTACCTGGAAGAGGCCGACCGCCTCGCCGACCGGATCTCCCTGGTGGAACACGGGCGCGTGATCGCCGAAGGCACCCCGGCCGAGCTGAAGGGCTCGCTCGGGGCGACCCGGATCGAGCTGGTGGTGACCGATCCGGACGTCACCGGCGCGGCCGCGGCGCTGCTGGCCCGGGTCACCGGCGCCGAGCCGGTGACCGAGGAGCTGCGGGTGAGCGCGCCGGCGGAGCCGGCGATGCTGACCGAGGTGGTGCGTGCGCTGGCGGCGACCGATTTGGCGTTCGCCGACGTGGCTCTTCGGCACCCGACGCTCGACGAAGTGTTCCTGGAGCTGACGGGGGTGGCGCGATGACCTGGGCGATCACGGACAGCTGGACGCTGACCCAGCGCTACCTCGCGCACCTGGCGCGGCGCCCGGCCCGGCTGGCCACCGTGGTGGCCTTCCCGATCCTGATGGTGCTGATCTTCGCCTACCTGCTCGGCGGCGGGATGAGCGTGCCGGGCGGCGGCTCCTACCGCGAGTTCCTGATGCCGGGGATGTTCGCCATGACGATGGCGTTCGGGCTGTCGGGAACGATGATCGCGGTGCTGGACGACGCCGCGAAGGGCGTCACCGACCGGTTCCGGTCGCTGCCGATGGCGCCGTCGGCGGTGCTCACCGGGCGCGTGGCCGCGGACCTGGTCAACGCGGTGCTCGCGCTGGCGGTGCTGCTCGGCTGCGGGTTCGCCGTCGGGTGGCGGCCGCACGGCGGCCTCGGTGAGACCGTGGCCGCGTTCCTGCTGCTGCTCCTGCTGCGGACGGCGCTGGTGTGGGCCGGGATCTACCTGGGCCTGCTGACGTCGGACCCGTCGATGGTGACGCTGGCGCAGACGCTGGAGTTCCCGTTCGGGTTCCTCTCCAGCGCGTTCGTGGCGACGTCGACGATGCCGGCCTGGCTGGGAACCGTGGCGGAGTGGAACCCGTTGTCCTCCACGGTGACGGCGGCGCGGGTGCTGTTCGGCAACCCGGGGGCGGCGGGGACGTCCTGGGTGAGTGCGCACCCGGTGCTGATGGCGGTGGTGTGGCCGCTGGTGCTGCTCGGGGTGTTCGTGCCGTTGTCCGTGCGCCGATACGGGAGGCTGGGGAACTGAACGCCGACTTCTTGCCGGGGGAACCGCCACGAGCGGGACACCTGGTGCTCGAGGACCGGACACTGTCCATCACGGACGGTCTGCAGGAACTGCTCACCACGACGGATGCGGATCCGTCCGTGCTGTTCTGGGCGACCGCGGCGAAGGCCGCGCTGCAGCTGGTCGCGGCGGGACGGCTGCTGCCGGGGGTCACCGAGGCCGGGCACGACGCCTGGCGCGTCGGGCCGCTCGAACCGGCGGAAGCCGCGTGGCTGCGGGATCTCGCGGCCGCGATGCCCGCCGACGACCGGGCGCCGGGGCCGCTGCTGCGAGCCTTCCTCGACGCCGTCGCGGACACGCTGCCCCGGACGCCCGCCGCGGCGAAGGCGGCCGGGACGCGGTTGTTCGCCGCGGTCGCCCCGCAACGCGCCGAGGCCGTCCGCGACTGGGCCGACGAACTGGCCGCCGGGCTCGACTCGGGCATCCGGGTGTCCCTGCGGATCGAGGCGCCCGACGGGTTCGACGCCGGCCGCTACCACGCCGTCGTGCAGGTGCACAGCCTCGCCGATCCGGGCCAGGTCGCCGACGCGGCGCAGCTGTGGGCGACCGGCCGGTTCGGGCCGCGGGCGCGCATCGACGTCGTGCTGGCGTTGCGGCGGGGTGCGCAGGTGTGGCCGGCGCTGGGCCCGTTGCTGACCTCGGCCGTGCCGGACGAGCTGGTGCTGGGCGGGGACGAGGTGACCGAGCTGGTCGCGGCCGCGGCCCCGCGGCTGGCGGCAGCCGGGATCGACGTGCACTGGCCGGCCGAGCTGGCGGGAGCCCTGACCGCCCGGGCCGTGGTGCGGGCCGGGGACGCACCCGGTGACCTGCCGTCGTTCTTCGGCGGCGGGCGGGCGCTGGCGTTCGACTGGCAGCTCGCCCTGGGTGGTGAGGTGCTGACCGAGGCGGAGCTGGACGCGCTCGCCGAGGCCCGCCGCCCGGTGGTGCGGCTGCGGGACCGCTGGGTGCTGGTCGACCCGGCGCTGGCGGCGAAGGCCCGGGAGCGGACGTTGAAGCCGCTCACCCCGGTCGACGCGCTGGGCGCCGTGCTGTCCGGGACCACCGAGGTCGACGGCGAGCCGGTCGAAGTGGTCACCGACGGCTGGCTGGCGCGGCTGCGGGAACGGCTGTCCGAACCCCCGGAGCCGCAGGCGCCGCCCGCCGGGCTGGCGGCGTCGCTGCGGGACTACCAGCTGCGCGGGCTGCAGTGGCTGGCCACGGTCACCGGGCTCGGCCTCGGCGGCTGTCTCGCCGACGACATGGGCCTGGGCAAGACGGTCACGCTGATCGCGCTGCACCTGCACCGGACGCCGCTGGAAGCCGGACCGACCTTGGTCGTCTGCCCGGCTTCGCTGCTGGGCAACTGGGAACGCGAGATCCGCCGGTTCGCCCCCGGGGTGCCGGTGCGGCGGTTCCACGGCGCCGCCCGGTCCCTCGACGGCGCGGACGGCTTCGTCCTGACCACCTACGGCACGCTGCGCACCGATCCCGCGCCCCTGGCCTCGACGCAGTGGGGATTGCTGGTCGCGGACGAGGCCCAGCACGTCAAGAACCACCGGTCGGGCACGGCGAAGGCGTTGCGGCTGGTGCCCGCGGCCGCGCGGGTGGCGCTGACCGGCACGCCGGTGGAGAACACGCTCTCGGAGCTGTGGGCGATCCTCGACTGGACGGCGCCGGGCCTGCTCGGGTCGCTGACGGAGTTCCGGGCGCGCTGGGCGAGGCCGATCGAGGCGGGCGACCCCGGGGCCGCGGGACGGCTGGCGCGGTTGCTGCGGCCGTTCCTGTTGCGGCGCCGCAAGTCCGACCCCGGGATCGCGCCGGAGCTGCCGGCGAAGACCGAGACCGACCGGCCGGTGGCGCTCAGCCCGGAACAGGCGGCGCTGTACGAGGCGGTCGTGCGGGAGATGATGGCCGACATCGCCGCGAGCGACGGCATCGCGCGCCGCGGCCGGATCGTGAAGCTGCTGACGGCGTTGAAGCAGATCTGCAACCACCCGGCGCAGTACCTCAAGGAGCCCGGCGGCCGGTCGGGGAAGCTGGAGCTGCTGGACGAGCTGCTCGAGACGATCCTCGCCGAGGGTGGCGCGGTGCTGGTGTTCACCCAGTACGTCGCCATGGCGCGGCTGCTGGAGAAGCACCTCGCCGACCGCGGGATCGGCACCCAGCTGCTGCACGGCGGCACGCCGGTGGCCCGCCGCGAGGAGCTGGTCGCCCGGTTCCAGGACGGTGCGGTCCCGGTGTTCCTGTTGTCGCTCAAGGCGGCCGGCACCGGGCTGAACCTGACGCGCGCCGACCACGTCGTGCACTTCGACCGCTGGTGGAACCCGGCCGTCGAAGACCAGGCGACCGACCGCGCCTACCGGATCGGGCAGACCCGGCCGGTCCAGGTGCACCGGCTCGTCACCGAAGGCACGGTCGAGGACCGGATCGCGGTGATGCTGCGGGAGAAGCGGGCACTGGCCGACGCGGTGCTGGCCGGCGGCGAGGCCGCGCTGACCGAACTGTCGGACACCGAGCTCGCGGAGCTCGTCGAGCTGAGGAGCCGCGGATGAACGACGAGCGAGTGCGCGGCTTCCCCGCGTTCGGGGCCACCGGGGCGCGGGGGAAGTTCGCGACGTCGTGGTGGGGCCGGGCGTGGGTGAGCGCGATGGAGGACACCGCGCTGGACCTGCGCCAGCTCAAGGCGGGCCGCCGGTACGCCGCGGCCGGGCTGGTCGGGCCGATCACGGTGAGCCCGGGCCGGATCGCGGCGGTGGTCGATGACGTCGACGGCGGCCCGTACCGGACGGAGCTGCGGCTGGCCGAGCTGTCGGAGGGGGACTGGACACGGTTCCTCGACCGGGTCGCGTCGCGGGCCGGGCACCTGGCGGCGCTGCTGGACCGGGACATGCCGCACGACCTGGTGGAGGCGGCCGACGACGCCGGCGTCCACCTGCTGCCCGTGATCGGCGACCTCGACCCGGAGTGCGACTGCCCGGGCTGGGAGCTGCCCTGCAAACACGCGGCGGCGCTGTCGTTCCAGGCGTCGTGGCTGCTGGACACGGACCCGTTCGTGCTGTTGCTGATGCGGGGTTTGGGTGAGCGCGAGATCCGGGAGGAGCTGGAGAGCCGGACCGCGCCGCGGGAGGACTTCGCCGCCGTGGCGGCGGACCGGACGCCGGGGGAGCTGCCCGACCTGGCCGCGTTCCAGCCGTCGGGGGCGCCGTCGATCCCGGCCGCGCCCGGTGTGCCGGCCGAGGCTTTTGCGCTGTTGACGGCGAACGCGTCGGGTCAGGCGCGGGCGCTGCTGGCGGGAGAGCCGTGGCCAGGACGGCGTCACGACGCGGTCCGGCTGGCGGCGGAGTTCCCCGCGGCGGCCGAGCGGCTGGGCGAGGGAGCGAACTTCCGGCGGGCGGTCGCGGCGTGGACGTTCGGCGGGAGCGCCGGTCTGGACGTCCTCGAAGCACCGTGGTCGCCACCGAAAGCGGCCCTCGCGGCCGCCCGGGCCGCGCTCGCCGACGTCACCGAGGACGAGCCGGTGTTCAACCGCAACCACTGCACGGCCGGCGAGACGCAGCTGCGGCTGGACCGCCAGGGCCGCTGGCACCCGTACCGGCTCGAGGACGGCGAGTGGTGGCCCGCGGGTCCGCCGGAGACCGACCCGGGGCTGTTGCCGGGCTGAAAATCGCCGGGATTCCCGGTATCCAGCGCGGTACTCGTTGTCTCCTGTGCGATGACGGCGGGGTTCCGCCGAGCCCACTGGGGGTGCGGGCGCGCGGGTCTCCCGCGCGCCCGCCCGGCTCTGCTGGTGCGCGCACGTCGGCGCCCCGCTGTCCCGGGGTTTCTCGGTGGCCGGCACTGCCATCCGCCGGCCGATGACACCGATGGCGACCAATGTGCTGGGGCTGGTCGAACACGTCGCCGGGTCGAGTTCGGTTCCCTCGGCGACTGCGTAGGCGCCCGCCGCCGGTCCCGTCGCTGCTCGTACGGGTGGTCGCCGAGACCACTCAGCACGCCGGCCACGCCGACATCCTCCGTGAGTTCATCGACGGCCGCCCGGGCCGCGACCAGGATGCGGCCGACCACCACCACCGCGGCTAGGCGGCGGCGCGCTCCCCGGCGGGACGCCGCCGCAGCACCGGCTGCTCCACCGCCGGAGGCTGGAACGCCTGGTCGAGCGTGCCGACGTCGGTGCCGGGCGGCACGATCTCGTCGATGCGGTCGAGGACCTCGTCGGTGAGGGTGACGTCGAGGCCGGCGAGCAGGTCGTCGAGGTGCTGCATCGTGCGGGCGCCGAGGAGGGCGCTGGTGACGCCGGGGTGGGTGATGGTGAACGCCATGGCGAGGTGCGTCATCGGCAGCCCGGCCTCTTCGGCGAGCGGGATCAGCTGTTCGACGACGTCGAGGCGGCGTTCGTCGGTGAGGTGGCGGACCAGGCCGGCGCGGCGCAGGTCGTTCGGCTCGCCGCGGCGCACGCGGCCGGTGAGCAGGCCCTGGCCGAGCGGTCCCCAGACGAGCGTGCCCATGTCGAACCGCTGGATGGTGGGCAGGATCTCGCGTTCGATGCCGCGGTTGAGCAGCGAGTAGGCGAGCTGCTCGGTGTGGAACGCGGTGAGGCCGCGCCGCGAAGCGACCCATTGGGCTTCGACGATGTCGGACGCGGGAGTCTGGGACGCGCCGATCGCGCGGACCTTGCCGCTGCGGAGCAGGTCGTCCAGGGCGGCGAGGGTCTCGTCGATGGTGGTGCCGGGGTCGGGCCGGTGCAGCTGGTAGAGGTCGATGTGGTCGGTGCGCAGGCGGCGCAGCGAGTTCTCCACGGCGGTGACGATCCAGCGTCGTGAGGCGCCCTGGTGGTTGGGGTCCTGCCCGGTGGGGCGGCCGAACTTGGTGGCGAGCACAACGTCGTCGCGGCGGCCTTCGAGGGCTTTGCCGACGATCTCCTCGGAGTCGCCGTAGGCGTCGGCGGTGTCGACGAAGTTGATGCCGGCGTCGAGTGCCTTGTGGATGATGCGGGCCGAGTCTTCGGGCGCGTTGCCCATGGTCGTGGCGAACATCAGGGTGCCGAGCGCGTAGGGGCTGACCTTGATGCCGGTCCGGCCCAGGGTGCGATACTGCATGGGGGCTCCTCGGGGTATCCTCGCCATAAGCGGAAAGGCTTTCCACAAACTATACGGAAAGCCTTTCCGCTTAGCCACCCCCGAGGAGCACCATGACCGAGAGCACCCCGCCGCGCCGCCGGCGTGCCGACGCTCAGCGCAACGTCGACGCGCTGCTCGAAGCGGCGAAGAGCGTGTTCGCCACCTCAGGCGTGGACGCGCCGGCGAAGGAGATCACCGACCTGGCCGGCGTCGGCGTCGGCACGCTGTACCGGCACTTCCCGCAGCGCGCGGACCTGGTCGCGGCGGTGCTGCAGCGGGAGATCGACGTCGTGGCGCAGGCGGGGCCGGCGCTGAGCGCCGACCACGAGCCGGGCGAAGCGCTGCGGAGGTGGTTGCGCCGCTACACCGCGTTCGTCGGCACCAAGCGGGGCTTCGCCACGGCCCTGCACTCGGGTGACCCGGCGTTCGACGCCCTGCCCGGCTACTTCATGCAGCAGATGGAACCGGTCCTGAGTGCCCTGCTCGAGGCGGCGGCCGAGGCGGGGGAGATCCGCGACGACGTCGGCGCGAAGGATCTCCTGCACGCTGTGGCCCTGCTCTGCCAGCCGGTGCGGGGTGAGGACCTCGAGTTCAACCAGCGGATGGTCGGCGTCCTCACCGACGGGCTCAGCCCACGGGCGTGACGGCGTAGTCCTTGACCGTCATCGTGTCGTGCATCCGGACACCGCCGGTGTTCAGCTTTGCGAGCGCCGTGGTCAGCCGGGCCGGCAGCGCCGTGACGAGCTGGCCGCCGCGGGCCAGCGCCCAGACCCCGGCACGCGAGGCGGGGATCAGGCTCCGCGCGGCGCCGGCCGCGAACGCCCGGCTCTTGCGCACCAGCTCGCCCATTTCCCGTTCGTAGGCGGCGAAGGCGCGCTCGTGGTCGCCGCCGGCCGCGGCCAGCTCGCCCGCCAGGACGTACGCGCCGAGGACCGCGAGGCTGGTGCTGCCACCGACCGCGGGGCCCGGGCAATACCCGGCGTCGCCGACGAGCGTGATGCGCCCGCGTGACCAGGTTTCCAGCTGCAGCTGGGTGATCGAGTCGAAGTAGAACGGGCCCGCGCCGTCCAGGCCGGCCAGCCAGCCCTCGACCTGCGGGTGCATTCCGGCGAACGCCTCGCGCAGCAGTTCCTTCTGCCGCGCGACGTCCCGGTGGTGGTAGTCGAGCTGCTCGTCGCGGCGGAACAGGAACACCGCGCGGGCCTCGTCCAGGTGCCGGGCGCTGTAGATCCCCGCGGTGCGGCCGGGGCCCAGGTGCAGGTCGGTCTCGCCGTCGCCGAGGCCGTGGGTGCCGGGCAGGGACAGCACGGCGAGGTAGGCCCCGATGAACTTGGTGAGCCCGGCTTCCTCTCCGAACACCAGGCGGCGGACGTTCGAGTGCAGTCCGTCGGCGCCGACGACGACGTCGAACCTGCGCTGTGCGGCGTGTTCGAAGGTGACTTCGCCGTCGGGGGAGATGGCGGTGATCGAGTCGCCGAAGAGGTACTCGACGTCGTCGCGGCCGGCGTCGTAGTAGATCTCGCTGAGGTCGTCGCGCATGATCTCGACGTGCCGGTCGGAGGTGGCGCGGTAGATCTTGGACAGGTCGATCCGCACCGGCCGCCGGGCGCCTTCGCGGTGCAGCGTCATCCGGGTCGTGCCGGTCTTGCGGGCTTCGACGCGGGGCAGCACGCCCATCCGTTCGGTGATGTCCATGGCTGGGCGGAACAGGTCGACCGCGTGGCCGCCGGTCTTGCGCAGCGCGGGCGCGCGCTCGACGACGGTGACGTCGAAGCCGTGCCGGGTGAGCCAATAGGCCAGCACCGGACCCGCGATGCTGGCGCCGGAGACGAGAATCCGCATGAGTACCTCCCTGACTTAACGGTAGGTAAGTTGTACCACGGCTCCTTACCTATCGTTAAGTCAGTTATGCTGGGCCGGTGCCGAAACCCTCCGACACCAAACAGCGCATCCAGGACGTCGCCCGCGACCTGTTCACCAGCCAGGGCGTCCAGCGCACCAGCCTGCAGGACATCGCCGACCGCCTCGGCATCACCAAACCCGCGCTCTACTACCACTTCCCGTCACGCGACGACCTGGTGCGCAGCATCGTGCAGCCGATGCTCGACGACGGCGAGAACTTCCTCCTCGCCCAGGAGGCCCGCGGCGACGCGCCGGTCCGGGAGCTGATCGAGGGCTTCTTCGACTTCAACTACCGCCACCGCGCGGACGTGATCATGCTGCTGAGCGAGATGCCGACGCTGGCCGACCTCGGGCTCATCGACAAGGCACTCGGCTGGCGCACCCGGCTCACCGAGCTGATCTGCGGCCCCGAGCCCACGCTCGAACACCAGGCCCGCGCGATCCTCGCCCTCGGCGGCCTGCAGGACGTCTGCATGCAGTTCCCCGACGCCCCGGTCGAGGACCTCAAGGCCGCGGCGGTCGCCGGGGCACTGGACGCCCTCGGCCGCTAGCCGACCGAGGCGCGGTTGATGATCGCGGCCGTGTCCACCCCGGCCGGCAGGGTCCCGAACGCGATGCCCCAGTCGCCGCCGAAGCGGGACGCGCAGAACGCGTCCGCCACCGCCGGGTGGCCGTGACGCACCAGCAGCGAGCCCTGCAGCACCAGCGCCATCGCCTCGACCAGCCGTCGCGCCCGGTACTCGATGCCCTCGAGGTCGGTCAGCTCCTTGCGGACGCGGTCGACGGCGTCGTCGAGCCGGGCGTCACCACCGGCGGCCTGCTCGACCTCGGCGAAGAAGGCCGCGACCGACTCCGGCTGCTTCCCCATGGCGCGCAACGCGTCCAGCGCGGCGACGTTGCCCGAGCCCTCCCAGATCGACGAGAGCGGCGCCTCGCGGTAGAGCCGCGGCATGCCCGATTCCTCGACGTAACCGTTGCCGCCGAAGCATTCCAGGGCCTCGGCCGCGTGCATCGGCGCCCGCTTGCACACCCAGTACTTCGACACCGCCAGCCCGAGCCGCCGGAACGCCTGTTCCTGCTCGTCGCCGCGCCGGTCGCCGGCCGCGGCCAGCCGCATCGCCACCGTGGTCGCCGCCTCGGACTCCAGCACCAGGTCCGCCAGGACGTTCGCCATCAGCGGCTGGTCGACCAGCGCCTTGCCGAAGGCGTGCCGGTGGGTCGCGTGGTGGACCGCCCGCACCGCGCCCAGCCGCATCCCCGAGGCACTGCCCAGGGTGCAGTCGAGCCGGGTGTTGTTGACCATCTCGATGATCGTGCGGACCCCGCGGCCCTCCTCACCGACGAGCCAGCCCACGGCGTTGTCGTACTCGATCTCCGACGACGCGTTCGACCGGTTGCCCAGCTTGTCCTTCAGCCGCTGCAGCCGGATCGGGTTGCGCGAGCCGTCCGGCAGCACCCGGGGGAGCAGGAAGCACGACAGCCCGCCGGGCGCCTGGGCCAGGGTCAGGAACATGTCCGACATCGGCGCCGAGGTGAACCACTTGTGCCCGACCAGGGTGTAACTGCCGTCGGCGCTCGGCACCGCCGTCGTGGTGTTCGCCCGGACGTCGGAGCCGCCCTGCTTCTCGGTCATCGACATGCCCGCGATCAGCCCGCGCTTGGTGCTCGGCTCGCGCAGCCCGAAGTCGTACTCGGTCGCCGCCAGCAGCGGCTCGTACCGCGCGGCCAGCTCCGGGTTGGCCCGCAGTGCCGGGATCGCCGCGTAGGTCATGGAAATCGGGCAGCTGTGCCCGGCCTCGACCTGGCCCCACACGTAGAACTTCGCCGCGCGGGCCGCGTGCGCGCCTTCGCGCGGGTCCTGCCAGGCCGTGCCGTGCAGCCCGTGTGACACCGCGACGTCCATCAGGTCGTGCCAGTGCGGGTGGAACTCGACCTCGTCGATGCGGTTCCCGTACCGGTCGTGCGTGCGCAGCACCGGCTCGTTCTCGTTGACCAGCCGGCCCCATTCCTGGGCTTGTTCGCTGCCGGCCAGCCGGCCCAGGTTGTGCACCTCGTCGGCGGCCCAGCCCGCGTTCGCCCGCTCGAGTCCCTCCAGCAACGCCGGGTCGGCCCCGACGTCGTGGCCCGCCAGCGGCGGAACCTGGTTGGTGACCTCATGCGTGGCGGGCATCGGAACCTCCTAGAGCGCGGACGACAAACGTGCGAAGCTCGGCGACGTCACCGGCGTTCCCGCTGGTCAACGGGCCGATCAAGACCTCGGCGGCGGCGCCCACCAGCGCGGCGGCGGTCAGCCGGCCGTCCTGCGGCGGCAGCGCGCCGGTCCGCACCCCGGCGGCGACGTGCTCGGCGACCACCTCGGTGAACGCCCGGCGGAACTCCAGGCGCTCGGCGTCGATCAGCGCGTCGACCGGCTCGGCGAGCAGCGCGTACGCCTGCCGCGGCGCCTTGAGCGCGCGCTGGGCGAAGGTCTCGAACACCGCCAGGACCCGTTCGGCGGGCGCACCCGGCTGCGCGGACGCCGCCCGGACCGCCTCGACCTCCCGCGTCACGACCTGCCGGAACACGTGCACGACCAGGTCGGCCTTGGTGGGGAAGTGCTGGTAGACGCTGCCGACCGCAACCCCGGCGCGCTCGGCGACCGCGGCGACGGAACAGCCGCCGTACCCGTGTTCGGCCAGCTGTCGTGTCGCCGCGGCGACGATCGTCTCGCGCTGGGCGTCCAGGCGTTCCTGCACCTTCGGGGTGCGGCGGTAGGGCACGTCAAGAAGTGAACCACCGATTCATTACTTCAGTCAACGCTCCAGGAGCCGCTTCGCGCCCCGCACCTCGGCCTCGACGTCGGCTCGCAGCTTCCGTCGCACGAGCGGCTCCAGCAGCGGGCGCAGGGGAGCGGCGAACCCGAACACGATCCGGCGCGTCACCCGGATCCCGCCGTCCACCGGCACACACGAGAAGCACGCCTCGAAGGTCGACACCCGGCGCGCGAGCCGGTTCTCCGGCCGGTCCGGCAACCGGACGTCGACCCGCTCGCCCGGCGTCAGCGTCATCCGGGACACGATCTTCGGCCCCGGGCCCAGCCCCGGCAGCGCCGACCGGAACCGGAACTCCGTGACGTCCCCCTCGCGGCGGACCCAGTCGATCCGGCCCAGCTTGCGGTCGATCTCCGCGTACCGCCGCGGATCCATGACCAGCGCGAGAAAGGCCTCCGGGGTGCACAACACGGTCTCTTCCACGGTCACTTCCACCATAGAAAGAGAGTAGTTTCTCACTATGGCTCGAACAACCCCCGGCGTCACCCGACGCCGCATCCTCGACGAGGCCGTCCGCCTCTTCGCCACCCGCGGCTACGACGCCACCTCGGTCGCCGACATCCAGACCGCCTGCGGTCTCCACCCCGGCTCCGGCGCGCTCTACAAGCACTTCCCGTCCAAGGCCGCGCTCCTCGAGGCCGCGGTGCACGACAACCTCGAACGCCTCGCCGCCCGCACGTCCGAAACCGCCGACGCGGAGCTCCCCGACGACCCGCGCGAGGCCCTGCACGTGCTCGCCGGCGTCGTCTGGGCGTTCCTGGCCGCCGACCGCGACCTCGTCCGGCTGATGATCCGCGAGTTCACCGGCTTCCCGGAGCTGTTCGAAGCCATGTGGCAGGGCGTTGTCGCCACGGTCTACCGGCGCGGCACCGAGTGGATCACCACCCTGCGGGACCAGGGCCGCGCGGACGTCACCGACCCCGAAGCCACCGCGGCCGTGCTGGTCGCGTCCCTCACCTACTACCCGATCCTGGACGTCCTCATCGGACACACCCCCGGCGACCTCGCCCCGGACCGCTTCCTCACCGCCTGGATCGAGCACGCACTCGCGTCACTCAGCCTGCGCGGCTGAGGAACGTCTCGACCGCACGCGGTGAGCGCAGCTCCACGACGTCCACATCGGACACCGCGAGCACCCGGCGCAGCGCGGGCAGGTGCCGACGGCGGTAGGTCAGCACCCACCACCAGAAGTCCCACCGCTCGCGGCCACGCCGAAGCGCCCGCCACACACATCGCAGGGGCGACAGGTTCAGCAGCACCACCGTGTCCGCCACCCCCAGCCGCACCTTGAGGACGTCGTAGGGCCCGAGGTCACCGTCGAGGATCCACTTCGGACCGGCGACCAGCTCCCGTTGCCGCGCCACCCAGTCCGCCCGCGACAACCCCGCCGGGCCCGGCTGCCAGAACACCGCGTCCAGCTCCACGACGGGCAACCCGGCCACCGCGCCGAGCCGTCGCGCGAACACCGACTTCCCGGACCCGCCGCACCCCAGCACCAGCACCCGCTCCACGCGGCCATCCTCCCGCGGGGTTGCACTGGAGCGCACTCCAGCTCCTACGGTCGAAGGCATGACCACACCCCAGCACCGGATCGGCTCCGGCTACGGCGCCACGAGCACCGCGGCGGAGGTCCTCGACGGCATCAACCTGACCGGCAAGCTCGCCCTCGTGACCGGCGGCTACTCCGGCCTCGGCCTGGAGACCACCCGCGCCCTGGTGAACGCCGGCGCCCACGTCGTCGTCCCGGCCCGCCGCCGCGCCACCGCCGAGGAAGCCCTCAACGGCATCAAGAACGTCGAGCTCGACGAACTCGACCTCGGCGACCTGACCAGCGTCCACGCGTTCGCCGACCGCTTCCTGGCCACCGGCCGCCGGCTCGACATCGTCATCACCAGCGCCGGCATCATGGCCGCCCCCGAAACCCGCGTCGGGCCCGGCTGGGAAGCCCAGTTCGCCACCAACCACCTCGGCCACTTCGCCCTGGTCAACCGGCTGTGGCCGGCGATCGCCGACGGCGCCCGCATCGTCTCGGTGTCCTCGCGCGGCCACCACTTCTCACCGATCCGCTGGGACGACCCCCACTTCGAGACCGGCTACGACAAGTGGCTCGCCTACGGTCAGGCCAAGACCGCCAACGTCCTGTTCGCCGTCCAGCTCGACCGGCTCGGCCAGGACCGCGGCGTGCGCGCCTTCGCCCTGCACCCCGGCTCGATCCTGACCCACCTCGCCCGCCACATCCCGCAGGAAGAGCGCGTGGCACAGGGTTGGGTCGACGAGAACGGCAACCCCAGCGGCTACTTCAAGACCCCCGAAGCCGGCGCCGCCACCCAGGTCTGGGCCGCCACCTCACCCCGGCTCGACGGCCTCGGCGGGGTCTACCTCGAGGACTGCGAGGTCGCCGAACCCGCCCCCGACGGCGACGGCGTCACCGACGTCGGACTCCGCGTCGGCGTCCGCGACTACGCCATCGACCCCGAGCAGGCCGCCCGCCTCTGGACGCTCTCGGCCGAACTCACCGGCGTCGACGCCTTCGCTACTTCCCGGTGATCACACCCACCGCGATCCCCAGGATCGCCGTGTTGTAGACGAACGACAGCACGCTGTGCGTCAGCACCGTGTACCGGATCGGCCGCGCCTGAACCTCCACATCGGACGTCGCGAACGAAGTCCCCACGGTGAAGGCGAAGTACGCAAAATCCAGCAGGTTGGGCCGCTCCGTCGCCGGGAACCGCAACCCCGGCCCCGGAGCGGCCCGGTGGTGCAGGTGCGCGTACCGGTCCGCGTACCCGAAGTGCAGCAGGATCCACGCCGCCAGCACCGCCGGCACCGCACAGATCTGCAGCACGAACGCCGTCTCGTCGTCCTCCTCGGCGATCGCGTTCGCCACCAGGATCAACCCGCCCGCCGACATCCCGACCACGCTCACCACCAGCGTCGCCGCAAAACTCGACCGGCGCCCCAGCAGGCTGTGCAACCACGTCGGCTCGGTGTCGCCCACCAGCCGGTACCGGCGGATCCGCAACCACCGCGTCACGATCACCGTCACCGCGACCGCGTCCCACGCCAGCAGGAACACCACGTCCAGCCCGGTGTCGGGCGCGACCAGCCACCCCAACCCCAGCAGCACGAGCAGGAACTCCGCACACTGGTACCAGATCCTCCGCAGACGGCGCACCGCGCGAAGCTAGCGGGCCCAGGCCGCGACGGCACCCCGGATCACCTGGTCAGGTAGCGCGCGGCACCAGCGCCAGCAGGTACCGGCAGGGGAGGGACCCCGGGTTCTCGAACACCCGGTCCGCCGCCGTCCCCAGCTGCAGGCAGTCCCCGGTGTCCAGGTTGTGCACCTCGGCCCCCTCCCGAAACCGCAGCCGACCCTCGAGCACCCAGATCTGCTGGTGCAGGAACGCGCTCGCGAGCAACGGCACCTTCGCACCCGCGGGCAACTCGATCTCCACCAGCTCAAGCGGCCGGCCGGCCGCGGGGGAGACGGCCCGTCGCCGGTACCCGGTGTCCGGATCCACCCACACCGGCTGCTCCGCCGCGCGCACCAGCCGCCGCTCGTCACCCTCCGCCCGCGCGATCAACTCCGAAAGCGTCAGGCCCAGCGCGGCCGAGAGCTTCGCCAGCAACGCGGCCGTCGGCTGCACGTCACCCCGCTCGATCTTGCCGATCATCGCGCGCGACACCCCGGAGGTCTCGGCCAACGCGGCCGCCGAAAGGCCTTGCGACGTCCGTGCCGTGTGCACGGTGGCGGCCAGGCGGGCAGTCAGGGGATCGATCATGAGTTGATACTATACGACCACTTCTGGCTACCATATGAGCCATGTCAATCAGAGAAGCCACTCCCGAAGACGCAGCCGCCTGCGCCGCCGTCTACGCGCCCTACGTCACCGACACCGTCATCTCCTTCGAAACCGAACCACCCGACACCGCCGAGATGGCCCACCGGATCACCGACGCCCACGCGTGGTTCGTCCTCGAAGACGACGGCCACGTCGCCGGGTTCGCCTACGCGCACCCCTTCGCCGAGCGCGCCGCCTACCAGTGGTCGTGCGAAACGAGCATCTACCTCGAACACGGCCGCCGCCGCACCGGCGCCGGCCGCGCACTGTACGAGACGCTCTTCGAACGACTGCGGGACCACGGCTTCTGCCGCGCCTTCGCCGGTATGACGCTCCCCAACGACGCCAGTGCCGGCCTGCACCGCGCACTCGGATTCGAGCTGGCGGGCGTCTACCGGAAGGTCGGCTGGAAACACGGCGCGTGGCGGGACGTCGCCTGGGTCCAGAAGGACCTTCATGCAACCGATGGTTGCGCATCGCCGCCGGCGCCGCTAACGTGACACGCAACCAAACGTTGCACAAGGAGCCGGCATGGAACACGGAACCCTCGACCGCGAGATCCACATCGACGCCACCCCCGAAGTCGTCTTCGACGTCGTCAGCAGCCCCGAGCACCTCCGCGAATGGTGGCCCGACGAGGCCGAATACCCGGTCGAAGCCGGGGGAGAAGGCCGCATCGGCTTCGGCGGCCACTGGGTCCGGTTCACCGTCGTCGACGCCGTACCCCCGAAACTCTTCTCCTTCCGCTGGACCCACGCCGAAGGGGAGACCGCCGCACCGGGCAACTCCTTCCTCGTCGTCTTCGAACTCGAGCCGACCGCCACCGGCACCCGGCTCCGGATGACCGAAACCGGCTTCCGCGAGCGCGGCTGGGACGAAGCCAAGATCGCCGCCGAGTACGCCGACCACGTCAGCGGCTGGGACCAGTTCCTGCCCCGTCTGCCCGCGTACGCCGCCAAGGTCGAAGCCGCCTCGTGAGCACCGCCGTGGACGACGACCTCTGGTCGGCGATCGGCGACCCCACCCGCCGCCGGATGCTCGACCTCCTCCTGAACGAGGGCAGCGGCACCGCGACCAGCCTGAGCGAGCACCTCCCGGTGACCCGCCAGGCCGTCGCGAAACACCTCACCGTCCTCGACCGCGTCGGCCTCGTGCACGCAACACCCGCCGGCCGCGAGAAGCAGTACCGCGTCGACGAAACCCAGCTGGCCCGCGCCGTCGCCCAGCTCGCCGACGTCGGCGCCGCCTGGGACGCCCGGCTCCGCCGCATCAAGCGCATCGCCGAAACCATCCAGAAGAACCTGTAGAGAGGGAAGAAAATGGACATCCTGCACCGCATCGGCATCGAGAAGTCCACTCCGGAAAAGGTCTACGAGGCGATCACCACCCTCGACGGCCTGTCCGCGTGGTGGGCCCAGAAGACGGTCGGGGACACCGAACTCGGCGGCGTCATCGCGTTCCGGTTCACCGCCGGCGGGTTCGACATGAAGGTCACCGAACTCGACCCGGGCCGGCTCGTCCGCTGGGAGGTCGTCGACGGACCACCGGAGTGGGTCGGCACGACGATCCGCTGGGACATCGAACAGCGCGGCGACTACACGATCGTCCTGTTCAAGCACGAAGACTGGCGCGAAGCGGGCGAGTTCATGCACCACTGCAGCACCAAGTGGGCCATCTTCCTGATGAGCCTCAAACAGCTCCTGGAGACCGGGGAGGGCGCGCCGGACCCGCGAGACGTGGCCATCAGCGACTGGCACTGACCTTACTTGACATAATGTACATTATCGGCACTTGGTGACCAGCTGGGCCGAGGGCCGAGAGGGGCGGATTCCGGAGCCTGCGGGGCGGAGTTCGTCAGAACGGCTTCTCCTGGGAAAGCGTCCCGGACGGAAGCGAGCGTCGACGCACAAGGGCGCCAGGACACAGGGCCGAGACGACTCCGGAGCTCCAGGAGGCCAGAAGAACATCCCCTGGAGCTGCAGATGGATGTCCTGCCACCCGACCCTAAAACGTCACGGTGACGAAACTAGACTGGGCAATCTTTGCCTCAGGACGAGCTGACGCGACCTGAGTCGGTCAACCTCCATGACCCCTCAGGTGAGCCGGCCGCCCGGCTCGATCCGCAGGTCGAACGTGTGTGCGATGCCCTGTCGCACGTTCAAACGGCCGCCAAGAGGCTGATAACGCCATCCGGCACGAGCATGGATCCCCCAGGAGCGGACTCCGGCCAATCCCGACATTTCATGCATAATTGCCATTATGCATGAAATGGGATCCAGCCCTGCCGCGGAAACTGTCGGTGGTGTGCGGTACAAGATCCACATGAAGGTTTCCGAGGCCCAGCAAGCCTTCTTCGCCGCCCGCCGGCCGCGCAAGGACTCGCCGCACACCACCGACGCCTACCGCCGGGATCTCGCCGGCATCACCACTCTCCTGGTTTCGGAGCTGGGCCGCCCTGCCGAAGACCTGGAGGTCGCCCACCTGACTGGGCCGGCCTTGAGGTCGGTGTTCGGGGCGTTCGCGGACGGCCACGCGAAGAGCTCGGTGCTGCGGGCCTGGTCGACGTGGAACCAGTTCCTGACGTTCTGCGTGGCGGACGGGTTGCTGGCGGGCAACCCGATGGGTGCGGTGGCGCGGCCGCGGACGCCGATGTTGACGCCGAAGCCGTTGCGGGGTGAGGAAACCCCGGAGCAGCTGCTGTCGGCGGCGGCCGCGGGTTCCCGGCGGGCGCGGGATCCGTGGCCGGAGCGGGACGTGCTGGTGATCGCGCTGGGGCTGGTGGCGGGGTTGCGGGCGGCGGAGATGCGGGCGCTGACGTCGCGGTCGCTGGTGGGGCGCGCGGGTGAGCTGCGGTTGCACGTGAAGGGGAAGGGCAGCCGGGATCGGTCGATTCCGGTGCAGCCGGTGCTGGCGGAGCTGATCGAGCGGTACCGGGAGTCGTGCCGGGTGCGGTTCCCGAGTGTGCGCTTCTCCCCTGGTTCGCCGTTGCTGCTGGATCGGGCGGGTGAGCCGATCGGGCGGGGTGCGCTGGAATACCTGGTGAAGTCGTGTTACCGGGGTGCGGGGTTGCACGACCGGGTGCCGGTGGGGGCGAACCTGCACGCGTTGCGGCACACGTTCGCGACGCGGCTGGCGGAGGACGGGGCGACGGCGTCGGAGATCATGGCGTTGCTGGGGCACGCGAGTTTGGCGACGAGTCAGAACTACATCGAGGCGACGGGCCGGGAGCAGCGGGCGGCCGCGGCGAGCAACCGGACTTACCGGGCGTTGGACGGGTTGGGCTGAGGGCTCGCGGCCCGACCTTCGGCTGCGACTTCGGTCACGGTCAGCGGAGTTGTTCGAGGTCCTTGGCGGCGCGGGCGATTTCCGCGGCGAGGCCGCGCAGCTCCCCCGCGTCGGCGCCGTCGTCGGCCGCGGTGACGATGTCTTCGGCGGCGCAGCGGAGCTGGAACAGCCGGTCCTGCAGGGCCGCGACTTCACCGTCGGAGAGCACAACGGCGTCTTCGGGAAGGCCGCTACGCTGCAGGGCCGTGCGGCGTTCGTAGGCGCGCTGGCGGCAGGACTGGCCGCAGTAGCGCCGGCGGCGGCCGACGTTGCCGCCTTCGGGGAGGCGTCGTCCGCACCAGCCGCAGTGCTTGGGCGCGCCGCGGCGGCCCGGGGTGAACTCGACGGGGGTCGTCGGGGCGGGCTGGGCTAGTTCGGCGGCTTCCCTCACCCCGGAGACCCTAGCTGGCCATCGCTTGCTCATGCCGGGGCCATGCCGGGCGTGCACACTTGGAGCATGGGCTCGTCTTTTCCGTATCTCGCCGATCCGCTCCCCCGTGCCTTCGCCCACCGTGGGTGGCACCTGGACGAGCTGGCCGGGCTGGAGAATTCGCTGCCGGCGTTCCGGCGGGCGTGTGCGGAGGGGTACCGGTACCTGGAGACGGACGTGCACGCGACGGCGGACGGTGTGGTGGTGGTGCACCACGACGCCCGCCTGGACCGGACGACGGACGGGTCGGGGCTGATCGCTTCGCAGACGTGGGAGCAGCTGAAGAACGTCAAGGTCGGGGGGAAGGCGCCGCTGTCGCGGCTGGAGGACGTGCTGGAGGAGCTGCCGGAGGCGCGGTTCAACATCGACGTGAAGGCCGATCAGGCGGTGGGACCGTTCGTCGACGTGCTGGAGCGGACGGGGGCAC
The DNA here is from genome assembly GCF_044453095.1 of Amycolatopsis sp. NPDC051758. NCBI lineage: Bacteria > Bacillati > Actinomycetota > Actinomycetes > Pseudonocardiales > Pseudonocardiaceae > Amycolatopsis > Amycolatopsis sp. NPDC051758. The sequence continues at coordinate 186,459 of NZ_JBITCJ010000010.1, forward strand.
ACGACCGGGTGGCGGCGGCGTCCTTTTCGGACGCGCGGCTGGCGCGGTTGCGGAAGCTGGCGGGGCCGAAGCTGGTGACGGCGGTCGGGCCGCGGTCGGTGCTGGCGCTGTGGGCGCGCGGGAAGCTGCCGATCCTGCCGTTGCGGCGGCTGGTGGCGGGGGTGATGGCGCAGGTGCCGGTGCGGCAGGGTGCGTTGCGGGTGGTGGACAAGGCGTTCGTGTCGATCGCGGGGCGGTCCGGGATCGAGGTGCACACCTGGACGATCGACGATCCGGCGGAGATGCGGATGCTGCTGGACCTGGGGGTGCACGGGATCGTGACGGACCGGCCGGACCTGCTGCGTGAGGTGCTGATCGAGCGGGGCACGTGGCAGCAGGCCTGACCGGCCGGCGTCAGCGGGGTGGGTTGCCGCTCCAGGCGGCTTCCCAGGTCTTGGGGCCGAGCAGGCCGCTGTCCTTGATGCCGTTGGCGCGCTGGAGGTCGAGCACGGCGGTGCGGGTCTTGTCGTAGTAGCAGCCGGTGCCGGTGAAGCCGTAGCCGAAGGCGTTCATGCGGAGCTGGAAGGCCTTGAGCGGGGTGGCGCAGTCGCCGTAGGCGTAGACGACGCCGGGCCACGGCGGTTTGCCGCTCGGGGGTGGCGGGGTGGGTGCGGGGGCCGGTCCGCCGCCGATGTAGGCGGATTCGGCGTAGGTGGGGATGCGCTTGCTGCGGGCGTCGGCGTCGCCGGAGAGCTTGAGCATGCCGGCGCACTGCCAGGGTTGCCAGCCGCGCATGCGGTAGAGGTAGAGGGCGCGGTAGTCCTGTTCGTGGGGTGCGGCCTGGTCGGGGCGGCCGGTGCCGCCGACGCTGCGCCAGGTGGGGAGGTCGAACTGGTAGGCGCCGTAGTAGCCGTTGCCGGTGTTGGTGGCGTAGCGGCCGCTCGACTCGCACATGCGGAGCTTGGCCCAGGCCGTGGTCGCGGGGTCCGCGGAGGCGACGGCGGGGGCGGTCAGCTGGAGACCCAAAGCGGCGAAGGCGAGGAGCAGAAGTCTCGCGACGGTGCGTCTCCGGTTGTGGATCATGCGAGCACAGTAAGAGCGTGCCCCTTTGACCACAAGAGACACACTTCTCTCGTGAGTCTCACACGAAACACTGTTCACCGGACTCGGCGACACGCCGGGGACGGCGGACCGTGCTCGCCACTGAAGTGGCGGATGAGCCCGAAGCGACAAACCGGACACGGTTTTGCACGGTGCTGTGAGCGGTGCCGCTACCTCCCAGTAGTCTCCGCGCTGACCTGGACGTTCTTGAGCATGAGGAGCCGTGGATGACGCTGGCCGGGACGCGCTCGACCAAGCGCGAGCGGTGGGGCTGGTATTTCTACGACTGGGCGAATTCGCCGTTCTATTCGTCGACGACGACGGTGTTCGGCGCGCTCTCGATGAGCACGATCGCGGCGGCGGACGCGAAGACGAACTTCACCCTTAACGGGGACCGTCCGTGTGTCGACGCGGCCGGTAAGACCGACACGCTCCAGAACTGTGACGTGACGTTGTTCGGGCTGCACTTCCCGGCCGGTTCGGTGTGGGGCTACCTGCTGTCGGTGGCGACGGTCGTGCAGGTGCTGGTGCTGCCGATCGCGGGCGCGGTGGCCGACCGGAGCCACAACAAGCGGCGGATCCTGGGCGGGTTCGCGTTCCTGGGTGCGGCGGCCTCGGCGGCGATGTTCTTCTTCGCCGGCTCGGACTGGCAGCTGGGCGTGGTGCTGTTCATCATCGCGAACATCGGTTACGGCGGCTCGCTGGTCGTCTACTACTCGTTCCTGGTCGACATCGGCGGGCCGGACGAGCGGGACGACATCTCGGCGAAGGGGTGGGCGTTCGGGTACCTGGGCGGTGGGCTCGCGCTGGTGTTGCAGCTGGGGCTCTACCTCGGTCACGACACCTTCGGGGTCAGCAAGGACACGGCGGTGCAGATCTGCTTCCTGACCTCGGGGCTGTGGTGGGCGCTGTTCACCATCCCGGCGGTGCGGGCGCTCCCCCGCAACCACACGCCGGTCGACGTCGTTCCGGGGCGGTCGGTGCTGCGTTCGGGTTTCGCGGAGCTGCGGCAGACGATCGTGGCGGCTAAGGCGTATCCGCTGACGTTGGCCTTCCTGGGCAGCTACCTGGTCTTCACCGACGGGATCAACACCGTGGTCACGGTGTCGGCGCAGTACGGCAAGGACGAGCTGGGCTTCGGCAACGAGGTCCTGATCATGACGATCCTGGTGATCCAGTTCGTCGCCTACCTGGGTGGCACGCTGCACGGGCTGGTGGCGCGGCGGATCGGGGCGAAGCGGACGATTCTGGGCAGCCTGGTGCTGTGGGTGGTGGTGCTGGCCGGGGCGTACTTCGTGCAGCCGAAGCAGCTGGTGCAGTTCCTCGTGGTGGCGGTCGGGATCGGGCTGGTGCTGGGCGGGACGAACGCGCTGTCGCGGTCGTTGTTCAGCCAGATGATCCCGGCGGGCAAGGACGCGCAGTACTACTCGCTCTACGTCGTGGGTGAGCGCGGGACGTCGTGGCTGGGGCCGCTGCTGTTCGCCGGGGTCGGGCAGGCGACGGGGTCGTTCCGGCTGGCCATCATCGCGCTGGTGGTCTTCTTCGCGGCCGGGCTGGTGCTGGTGTGGCTGGTGCCGGTGCGGCGCGCGATCGTCGCGGCGGGCAACACCCCGCCGGAAGTGCTGTGACGAGGCACGATCGGTTGTCACGCGGTGTGCGGTGGCCGGTTGGGCCGGGCGGCCCTGAACGACTGTCCAGACACCGATAGGGTCGGGCGTCGTGACCTCGCTGAACGACCGAGCCGCCGGCTCCGATCCCACCGACGCGCTGTCGTCGGTTCCCGCGGCCGGTTCGCGCCGCGGGACGCCCCCGGTGGGCAGGCTGAAGTTCTGTTACGGGCCGATGGACTGCGGGAAGTCGACGCTGGCCCTGCAGATCGACCACAACCACGCGCGGCAGGGCCGGCGGGGCCTGGTGCTGGTGCGCCACGACCGCTCGGGCGCGCCGCAGATCTCGAGCCGGATCGGGCTGACCCGGCAGGCGGTGGAGGTCGGCGAGGACACCGACGTGCGGGACCTGGTCCGGCAGAAGTGGGCGCGGGGCCAGCACGTGGACTACGTCGTGGTGGACGAGGCGCAGTTCCTCTCCCCCGCGCAGGTCGACCAGCTGGCGGAGCTGGCCGACGAGGTCGAGATCGACGTGTACTGCTTCGGGATCGCGACGGACTTCCGGAGCCGGTTGTTCCCCGGGGCCGCTCGTCTGTTCGAACTGGCGGACGAGCTGCAGCCGGTCCAGGTCGAGGTGCTGTGCTGGTGCGGGCTGTCCGGACGGTTCAACGCGCGGGTGCTCGATGGCGAGGTTGTGCGTGAGGGCGATACCGTCGTGGTCGCAGATACCGAACAATCCGTAGTTGAAACTTCAGCTTCAGCGCGTTTTGAGGGCGAATCTGCTACTGTGCGTTATCAGGTATTGTGTCGCCGCCACTATCGGGCGGGTGACCTGGGGCCGGTTACTGCTCATCACGGTCAGTTACGGTTGACCTGACCTGCACGTCAGTAGCCCATCCGGGGGATATCAGCACTAAGAAGGCCGTATTGACGTCACGCCGGAGCGCGAAACGCCTCCTACTAGAGGAAGCTGATGCCGGCGGGTGACGCAGCTCATCGTGAGCAACGACATGGCATCCCGGGAATCCTCGGGGCCCTCGAGTCGTTGCATAGGGTGAGCAACACCCTGGCTCCACCCGGAGCTGACTGAAAGGACCCATCATGGCCGACCGTGTTCTTCGTGGAAGCCGGCTGGGAGCGGTCAGCTACGAGACCGACCGCAACCACGACCTCGCACCACGCCGCACCGTGCGGTACGCCTGCCCCAAGAACCACGAGTTCGAGGTGCCGTTCTCCGACGACGCCGAGATCCCGACGGTGTGGGAATGCCGGCTGCACGGCAGCGAGTCCGAGATCGTCGATGGCGGACAGCCCGAGCAAAAGAAGGTCAAGCCGCCGCGGACCCACTGGGACATGCTGCTCGAGCGGCGCACCATTCCGGAGCTCGAGGACCTGTTGAACGAACGTCTCGCCGAGCTGAAGGGGCGGCGGACCTCCCGGTCCGCTTGACCCCGGGAGCTCGGCTCGTAGCCAACCGCTCCCACCACAACGGAAAGGCCCCCGCGACCTCCCCCCGCGGGGGCCTTTCGTATGCCCCGAGGGTCGGCTCGCGTACCCAGGGAGTCGGTTCGCGTGCCTGGAGAGTCGGACAGGTAACCGACCGCCTGGGTACGCGAGCCGACCGTCCAGGTACGCGACCCGACCGTCTGGGTACCTACTGCCTCGCCGCGTTGCTGAACGGGCCCTCCAGGGCCGCCCACTGCAGGAGCATGATCGTCTTCGCGTCGGCGATCCGGCCGTCGCGCACCATCACCAGCGCCTCGCGGAACGGCAGCTCGACCACCTCGATGTACTCCCCTTCCTCCGCGAGCCCGCCGCCCGTGCCGCGGGCCGAGGGGTCGTACGGCGCCGCGTAACAGAAGAGGCGCTCGGTGACCGAGCCCGGGCTCGTGTAGACGTCGAAGACGAGCTGCAGCTCGCCGATGCGGACGCCCGTCTCCTCCTGCGCCTCGCGGCGGATCGCCGTCTCCGCGTCGTCGGCGTCCAGCAGGCCCGCCGCGGTCTCGAGGAACATGCCGTCCGGGTGATCGTTGACGTAGACCGGGTAGCGGAACTGGCGGGTCAGCAGCACCGTCTCGCGGGCGAGGTCGTAGAGCAGGACGGTGGCGCCGTTGCCGCGGTCGTAGGTCTCGCGCTGCTCCGTCGTCCAGTGGCCGTCGCTGTGCTGGTACTCGAACGTCGTGCGGCGCAGGACGTGCCAGGCCGAAGCCAGCACCTCCACGTCGGTGATCCGGACCCGCGGGTTGCGGTCCAGGCCGAGGGCGCTTGTCGAAGAGCTCATGCCACGACCATAATGTGCAGGACTCGGCAGAAACAAGGAGGACCGTGCATGTTGGTCGGGGAACGCCGTGAACTGCTGCTCACCCGGCTGACAACCGAGGGCAAGGTGCTGGCGAAGGACGTCGCGGCCGAGCTCGGCGTCTCCGACGACAGCATCCGCCGTGATCTGCGGGACCTGGCCGCGGCCGGGCTCTGCCAGCGTGTCTACGGCGGTGCGCTGCCCGTCTCCCCCGCTGTCGCCGACTACACCAGCCGGACGTCGATCGCCGTCGGCGGCAAGGACCGGGTGGCCGCGGTCGCCGCCGGCCTGGTCCGGCCCGGCTCGACCGTCATCCTCGACGGCGGCACCACCACGCTGGCCGTCACGAAAGCCCTGCCCCGCGACCTCGAGGCGACCGTCGTCACCCACAGCCCGACGATCGCCGTCGCGCTGCTGGACCACCACGGCATCGAGGTGTTCCTCCTGGGCGGGCGCCTGTTCCGGCACTCCGCGGTCACCTGCGGCGCGGCCGCGGCCGAAGCCGCCCAGGCGATCCACGCCGACGTCTTCCTGCTCGGTGTCACCGGCGTGCACCCCGAAGCCGGCCTCACCACCGGCGACGCCGACGAAGCCGCGATGAAGCGCACCCTCGCCCGGCGCGCCGCGGACACCTACGTCCTGGCCAGCGCCGAGAAGCTCGGCACCGCTTCCCGGTTCGCCGTACTGCCCTTCGCGGACATCGCGGGCGTCATCACCGACGCCGACGACCAGAACGTGCAGAAAGTTGCAGATCAGGGCGTGCCGATCCTGCGGGCTTGACCTCGACGTACCACTCGCGTCCGGCCACCACCCCGAACAGCGGCGCCGGCAGCCACACCAGCAGCCGCAGCACCGCCGCGAGCCGCCCGGCGCCGCGGACGTCGGACACGTGCGCGGCGAGCGCCGCCTGTTTCCGGCCGGCGAACCGCCGCACGTCGAAGCGGTGGGTGACCGCCGACGCCGAGCTGTAGGCGTGGCCGAGCGCCTCGACGTCGTACTGGAACGGGATCCGCAGCGCCCGGACCACCCGGACGAACCGCACCGCGACGTCACGCGGCATCGTGGCCTCCAGCAGCCGCGTCCCGGTCAGCCGCGCCGCCCGCCGGGCGACTTCGTGCACCTTGACGTGGTCGCGGTGCCCGTAACCGCCGTTGGCGTCGTAGCCGAGCAGGAGGTCGGCCCGCTCCTCGTGCAGCAGGGCCGCGAGCCGGTGTGCGGCTTCCTCGGTGTCCGCGCGGGCGAAGCGCTGCCGGCCGGGCGGATCGGGATACAGCTCCGGGCCGTGCCCGCTGTCGGCGTAGCCCAGGTGCACAACGCGGCGCACGCCGAGGACGGCCGCGCTCGCCTGCAGCTCACGCCAGCGCGGTGAGGGACACTCGGCGTCCATGCCGTCGGTGGCCACGACGACCACCACCCGGTGCCCGTCGGCCGCCGCGCGGGCCAGGGTGCCGCCGCTGAGCAGCACGGGGTCGTCGGCGTGGGCGTGGAAGGCCACGATGGTCGTCATCGGCCCCATGATGGCCGAGAACGGGAGAAGACGACGTGAGTGAGCACCGGGTCCGGTTCGCGGCCCTGTTCGACGCCGAGGTACGACCGCACAACGAGCGGTTCCGCGCCGCGGCCGCCGTCCAGCCGGGTGAAGACGTCCTCGACGTCGGCTGCGGCACCGGCGAGTCCACCCGCGAAGCCGCCCAGGCGGGCGCGACGGCGCTGGGCGTCGACGTCTCGGCGCAGGCGATCACCAAAGCCCGGGAACTCGGCGGAGCGAGCTTCGAGGTCGCCGACGTGCAGACCCACGAGTTCCCCGCCGGCTCGTTCGACGTCGTGCTGTCCCGGTTCGGGGCGATGTTCTTCGCCGACCCGCCCGCGGCGTTCGCCAACCTCGCCCGCGCGCTGCGGCCCGGCGGCCGCCTGGTGCTGCTCGTGTGGCAGGAACGAGCCCGCAACGAGTGGTATTCGGTGCTGCACGACGCCGTCGCCCCCGGCACCACCCCGCCACCCGCCGGGCCGCACTTCTCCCTCGGCGACCGAACCCACACCGATGCCCTGCTGCGGACCGCGGGCTTCGCCGACGTCGAGTTCACCGAGCTGCGCGAACCCGTCTGCTACGGGCCCGACGCCGCAACGGCGTGCGAATTCGCCCTCGGCCTCAAAGACGTCCAGGAGCTGGGGCCCGCCGGCGAGGCCGCGAACCGGCTGCGTGCCGCCTTCGCGGCGCACGAAACCCCGGACGGTGTGCTTCTGGGCGCCCGGACCTGGATCGTGACCGCCCGGCTCAGCCGCGCTTGACCAGCCGCCGGATCTGCTGCCAGCGGCGCTCGGCGCCCCACTTCGCCACCCGCAGGAACGCCTCGCGGATGATCGAGCCGTCCATCTTCGACTCGCCGATCTCGCGCTCGGTGAAGGTGATCGGCACCTCGACGATCTCGAACCCGGCTTCGGCCGTGCGGATCGTCAGGTCGATCTGGAAGCAGTAGCCGTGCGAGTTGACCTCGTCCAGCGCCAGCTTCTCCAGCACCGGGCGCCGGTAGGCGCGGAAACCGGCCGTGATGTCGCGGGTGCGCATGCCCAGCGCGATCTGCGAGTAGACGTTGGCGCCGCGCGAGAGCACCTGGCGCTTCAGCGGCCAGTTCACCACGCTGCCGCCCGGCACGTACCGCGACCCGATGGCCAGGTCGGCGTCACCGACCGCGTCCAGCAGCCGCGGCAGGTCCTCGGGCGCGTGCGAGCCGTCCGCGTCCATCTCGACGATCGTGTTGTACCCGCGCGCCAGGCCCCAGCGGAACCCGGCGATGTAGGCCGCGCCCAGCCCCGCCTTCTCGGTCCGATGCATGACGTGGACGCGGGCGTTCGCGGCGGCGCGCTCGTCGGCGAGCTCGCCGGTGCCGTCCGGGCTGCCGTCGTCCACCACGAGCACGTCCACGTCCGGAAGTGCCTTGTGCAGGCGATCCAGGATCGGGCCGAGGTTCTCCCGCTCGTTGTAGGTCGGGATCACCACCAGCACCGGCTCGATTTCCCCGGCCCCCCGCGGCGCCTGCGACATCCGTGCTCCTCCGATATCCCCGGCGGTCAGTCCGCCGTCTCCCCTGCTGCCGTGCCGGCGCTGGTGCGCCGGGTGCGAAAACGGAGCACGAGCCCGCCGGCCACCCCGGCGATCGCCAGTGCCAGCAGCCCGTACTCCGTCCATGCACCGAGTCGATCCGACAGCGTAGTCTGCGTCCGCAGCGGGACGCGCCCGACCAGGGAATCCGCGGTGAAAAGGCCCGTTGAGCTGGTAACCGTTCCGTCGGGGGCGACGATCGCGCTCACTCCTGAGACGGCGGACACCACCACCGCCCGGCTGTGCTCGACCGCCCGCAGCCGCGACATCGCCAGCTGCTGCACGCTCATCTCGCTCTCGCCGTACCAGGCGTTGTTGGTCGGCACGACGAGCAGCTCGGCCCCGTCGCGCACGGCGTCGCGGCCCGGGTAGTCGAACGCGGCCTCGTAGCAGACGAACACCCCGACGTTCGTGCCCGCGACCGCCAGTGTCTGGTTCGCGCCGTCGCCGGGGACCATGTCGACGGTCTCCTGGTCGATGAACGGCGTGACGAGCGCGGCGAGGTCGCGGGCGGGCACGTACTCGCCGAAGGGCACCAGCTGCTGCTTCGCGTACCGCTGCCCGGGCCCGGTGTTCGGGTCCCAGGCGATGACGGAGTTCTGGATGTGCCGATCGGGCAGCACGTAGAGCGCGCCGATCAGCGCGGGCACGCCGAAGTTCGCCACGAGCTGGTCGACCTGGGGGTCGGGACCGGTGACGGTGGTGGCGCTCTCCGGCCACAGCACCAGGTCCGGTTTGGCCACCTTCCCGGCGCGGATCGCGTCCAGCAGGCGCTCGCTCTCGGCGATGGTGTTGCGGCGCAGCACGTCCCGCTCACCCTGCAGCGCCAGCCCGATGTCGGGGGCGTTGCCCTGGACGGTGGCGACGGTGCGCTCGCCGTCCTGCGCGCCGGTCCCGATCGCCGGCCACAGCGCCAGCCCGGCGACGACGGGCAGCAGCGTGCCGGCGGCGGCCAGGACGGTCCGGCGGGCGCGCAGGGCCGACGTGAACGCGTCACGGCCGTCCCAGAGCCGGGCGGCGAACGCGGCCAGGCAGAACCCGCTGACGACGACGGCGAGGCCGACCAGCGGTGCGCCGCCGATCGAGGCGAGCGGCAGGAACGCCCCTTCCGGCTGGCTGAACGCGACGCGGCCCCAGGGGAAGCCGCCGAAGGGGAACCACGCGCGCGGGGTCTCCAGCGCGATGAAGATCAGCGCGCCCCACAGCGGCGCCAGCGGCAGCCGGGCCACCAGCGTGATGAGCCCGCCGGCCAGGCCGTGGTAGAGCGCCAGCGCGAAGGACAGGCCGAGCCACGGCCACGGCCCGAAGTCCGGGCCCAGGAAGTCCAGCAGCCAGGTCAGCAGCGGCAGGAAGAACACGAACCCGAACGCGAAGCCGTAGCCGAACGCGCCCCGGAAGGTGCGGCCGCGCAGCACGAACGCGAACCCGGCGAAGGCGAGCGGGGCCAGCCACCACAGCGGGCGTGGCGCGAAGCTCAGGTAAAAGGCGAACCCGGACACCAGTGCCGCGGCGAGCCGCAGCAGCCAGGCACGCGGGAAGCGCCGGGTTCGGGCGGGTTGGTGCGGGGCGCCCGGTTCGGGGTCCGCCACGGTGACTGCCACGCTTGACAACTCTAGGTGATGGCGTTGTGGAGGACCTCACCCGCGCGCACCGTGCGCAGGCACCGCGGCAGGACGGCGTCCGGCTCCAGCCGCGGCAACGGCGGCACGCCCGCGCGCGGATCGGTGGACCAGCGCTGCACGCGGGTGTCCGGGGTCGCCACGACCAGGTCGGTCGCGTCCCAGATCGCGTAGTGCGCCGGTGCGCCCGGGGCCAGGCTCCCGGTGATGCCGTCGTTGACCCCGGCGGCGCGGTGCCCGGCCCGGGTGTGGGCGGTGAACGACGCCCGCGGTGACAGGCCCGCCCCCGGCGTCCGGTGGTAGGCGGCCGCGCGGACGCTCGCCCACGGGTCCAGCGGCGTCACCGGCGCGTCGGACCCGAAGGCCAGCAGCACACCTTCGGCGGCCAGGACCGAGAACGGGTTGAGCCCGGCCGCGCGGTCCACGCCGAGCCGTTCGGCGTACATGCCGTCCGTGCCGCCCCACGCGGCGTCGAACAGCGGCTGCATCGAGGCGACCACACCCCAGCCGGCCAGGAGCTTCGCCTGCTCGGCGGTGACCATCTCGAGGTGTTCCAGCCGGTGGTGGCGGGCGGCCAGCGCGCGGTGCCCGACCTCCTTCTCGGCCAGGCGGAAGCCTTCGACCACCTCCGCGACCGCGGCGTCGCCGATGACGTGGAAGCCGGCCTGCAGCCCGGCTTCGGTGCAGGCGGCCAGGTGCTCGCCGATGCGGTGGGCGTCGAGGTAGCGCGTGCCCGAGCCGGCGTGGTCGGCGTAGGGCTCGCTCAGTGCCGCGGTGTGCGAGCCGAGCGCGCCGTCGACGAACAGGTCGCCCGCCAGGCCGCGCACGCCGAGGTCGCGGGCGGTCTCGACGGCGCCGAGTTCACCCCAGTAGCCGACGACTTCGGGCTGGTCCGGTCCGGCGAGGGCGAGGAGGGCGGCGAGGTCGTCGCGCCCGGAGATGTCGGGGCCGGCGCATTCGTGCACGCTCACGATGCCTTGCTTCGCGGCTTCGGCGAGGAAGGCCCGCTGGGCGCGATCGCGCTGGTCCGGGGTGATCGCGGCGCGCACGGCCGCGCGGACGGCGTGGTGGGCGGCGCGGGTCAGCGGGCCGTCGGGCGACCAGCCGTCGGCGGCGCGGGCGGCCGGGGCCAGCTCGACCAGCGCGGTGGAGACCAGCGCGGAGTGGACGTCGACCCGGCTGAGGTAGACCGGCGCGCCGGCGGCGGCGGCGTCGAGCTCGGCGCGGCTGGGCAGCCGGGAGTCGGTCCAGCCGCTTTCGTCCCAGCCGTGGGCGAGCAGGACCTGCCCGGGGACGACGGCGTCGCGGACGCGGGCCAGGAGCTCGGCGCGGTCGTGGACGCCGGTGAGGTCGAGGCCGGTCAGGTGCAGGCCGGTGGCGGTGGCGTGGACGTGCGCGTCGACGAAGGCCGGGGCCACGAACGCGCCGTCGAGGTCGACGATCTTGGCGCCGGGGTGCAGCGCGCGGGCCGGGGCGTCCTGCCCCGTCCAGACCACGGTGCCGCCGGTGACCGCCATCGCCGTGGCGTCCGGGCCGGCGGGGGTGTAGATGCGCCCGCCGAGCAGGAGCGTCGTGTGTTCGTCCGTCACGCCCCTGAGTCTGCTCCGGGGGTCAGGGGCCTCGGCACGTGGGTGAAGACAGGCCAGCAGGCAGGACGATTTACTCTGTGAGAACGTTATGACAGGATATTTTAACGCGTTTCCGACGACTAGGAGTACAAGTGACTGCGACCCAGGAACCTGTGACGCCAGCCGCCGCCTTCGACCAGCCCTATGAATACGCTCGCGCCGAGCTGGTGGAACCCGACTGGCGCCGCTTCCCGGGCTGGCAGGACGTGACCGAGGCCGAGTGGCGTGACGCCCAGTGGCAGCGGGTGCACTGCATCCGCAACGCCAAGCAGCTGCGCGCACTGATGGGCGACCTGCTGGAGGAGCGGTTCTACGACGACCTAGCCGCCGACCAGCGCGAAATGGCGACCATGTCGATGCTGCTGCCGCCGCAGATGATCAACACGATGGCGCCGACGGCGGGCACCGACCCGGCGAAGGTGACCGAGGCCTTCTACGCCGACCCGATCCGCCGCTACATGCTCCCGGTGCGCAGCGACCGCGACCCGGTCTGGGCGAGCCACCCCCACTCGGAGCGCGACTCGCTGCACGAGGCCGAGATGTGGGTCGTGGAGGGCCTGACCCACCGCTACCCGACCAAGGTGCTGGCCGAGATGATCTCGACCTGCCCGCAGTACTGCGGCCACTGCACCCGGATGGACCTCGTCGGCAACTCGACCGAGCAGGTCGAGAAGCACAAGCTGACGCTCAAGCCGGTCGACCGCCAGGACGCGATGATCGCGTACCTGAAGAAGACCCCGGGCGTCCGTGACGTGGTGGTCTCCGGCGGCGACGTCGCCAACGTGCCGTGGCCGCAGCTCGAGTCGTTCCTGATGCGCCTGATGGACATCGAGACCGTCCGCGACATCCGGCTGGCGACCAAGGCGCTGGCCGCGCTGCCCCAGCACTGGATCCAGCCGAAGGTTGTCGAAGGCCTCGAGCGTGTCGCCGTCACCGCCCAGCGCCGCGGGGTCAACCTGGCGATCCACACCCACGTCAACCACGCCCAGTCGGTGACCCCGCTGGTGGCGGAGGCGGCCCAGACGGCGCTGAACGTGGGTGTCCGCGACGTCCGCAACCAGGGCGTGCTGATGCGCGGCGTCAACGCGACGCCGGCCCAGCTGCTGGACCTGTGCTTCGCGCTGCAGGGCGAGGCGAACATCCTGCCGTACTACTTTTATATGTGCGACATGATCCCGAACGCGGAGCACTGGCGGGTGTCGGTGCACGAGGCGCAGGAGCTGCAGCACTCGATCATGGGCTACCTGCCGGGCTACGCGACTCCTCGCATCGTGTGCGACGTGCCTTACGTCGGGAAGCGGTGGGTGCACCAGCTGGCCGACTACGACCGCGAGCTGGGGATCTCCTACTGGACCAAGAACTACCTGACCAGCGTAGACAAGGCCGACGCCGAGGATCGCGGCGAGGCGCTCCAGCGGCGCTACCCCTACTACGACCCGATCACCACCCTGCCCGAGGCCGGCCAGACCTGGTGGGCGAACCGGTTCCGCTGACGCCGACGCGTCACCGTTCGAGAAGTGTGCCAGGGGTGCCGTGGGGCCCGATCTGGGCCGTGCGGCACCCCTCCTGCCGTTTCGGATGTTTGGGCTGGTCAGAGCCGGTGCGTACCGGTTACGACCGATCGCCATACGGCCCAGAAACGGCCCAGAAATTCCACTGTGGACAGACGAGTGCCCCATGCGGCCACCTCTGCCTGCTGGGTCGACCAAATGCCCTAGCGTCTTCCTGTGATCTGATTAAATCAGTATTCACGTCGCAAAACTCTGGTAATAGCGTGATGCCAAATGGTTGCATTTCTAGGGCTATTTGTCGCCATTGAAACTGTCCAAAGGGGAATTGCGTGACCGTGCAAGTGTGGCCGATCAGGCCGGTGGCGTAGAGTAGTTTCGTCACATGGCTTGGCAAGGTGCCACCACAGAGCGTTACAGTCGAGCGGTCGTCAGACAGTCCGAGCTGCGGGAACCGACCGATGGCCGTCGGAGTGTAGGCCAGAAGCGTCAACCTCCGACGCGCTCGTCCTGTAGACGATGTGGGTGATACCCGGGGGTATCACCCACATTTTGTGGTTTCGGGAAGCTCGGCCCACGCAGCCGCCACCAATGCTCGGTGATGCCATGGCGCGTGCCCTTCGCGCGCGGTTGATGGCACCCTGAGAATGTGCCCAGGTTCGTAGCCTCCGCCGACCCGAAGGCGGCCCCGCGCCCCGACGTCGATCTGCGCCCGTCGATCGTGCGCGAGTACTCCACCAAGACATTGGCGTGCTACCGCGCCCGGCTCGGGCACTACCAGCACTGGTGCCGTACCCGCGGCTACCAGCACGGGACTGATGCGATCACGACCTCCAAGCTCGTCGAGTACGTCCACGACCAGATCAACCGCTGGGACGACTCCCCCGATGCTCCGGATCCCGCTGGCTACCCGCGATACCGACCAGACACTATCCGGCAGACCGTCAACGCCCTCATCTACTGGGCCGAACGCAGCACCGGCCAACCACCTGACGACCGCGCCGCCAAGGAAGCTCTCCGCCGCTTCGCCGACGACTTCAATCGGACCCATCCAGCAGCGTGGCGAGTAAGCGCGCGCCGATCGCCAAGGCCGAGACGCCAAACTATCCAGCGACCGTCCCGGTGAGGCTCGGCGTTGTACGCCCAGCGTGCTGAGTAGCCCGAACCCGCCTGTTGCAGAACTCTGCAACAGGCCGCCTTGCTGCTCGCGCACATCGCTGCGCCTCCAACCGCGTAGCAGCGCCTCGGCGTCACCCCGCGGAAGAACCTGCCGTGCGCGTTGCAGGCCGGAAGCTGCCACCCGCGTCATCAATCCCGCGCGACACCCAGGGCCCGGCTCGCCGGGCACCGTCAGCGCCAAGCGTCGGGTCAGCTGATCGACGTGCAGCGGTTGAACACCGCCGCCAGCTCGCTAGCGTGAACAGGTGAGTACAGATAGCCAGAACAGCCAGGCCGAATCGGCCCCGCATCGCTCAGGAGCGGCCTGGTCGCCCCAGGACAGCGCGACGCTGCTCGACGGGCTCCGCAACGGTGTCCCCCTCGACGACCTGGCCGAAACCTTGCAGCGCACGACCGGCGCGATCCAAGCCCGCTGCAAGAAAATGCTCCCGCCCGAACTCCAGACCACCGTGCAGCGAGCCGACGCCGACCTCAAACTGCGGCACCTGCTGGCGACCGACCCGGACTTCGATGCCGAAGCCAACCTCGACCACAACACCGCCCGCACATGGAACCCCACGCGAGACGAGATCCTGACCCAGGGCTGGCGAGACCGCCGCCCGCTGGCCGAGCTGGTCACCGCGGTGTCGACCTCCGAAATCGCCATCGCCGGGCGGCTGATCCGGCTGGGAATGGCGGCTAACAGCCTGGCCGTGGTCGAGCGCCTCGGCTGCGCACCCGGCGGCGCCCTGGACCTGCGCTGTCGCATGATGCGCGACCGCGCCGCTGCCAGCGTCTGGGTCCTCGTCGTCGACGGCCTGCCCGACGGCCGTCACGTATCTCTCCACGCCTCCCGAAGCGACGCCGGCGACCACTTCGTCACCATCACTCCGGACAGCGCACCTGCAGAGACTGTCACCGCCACCGTCGCCGAACGCGCACTCGGCTCACCCCACGGCACCGTCGAAACGCTGCACCACGAGCCGACAACCCGCAGCTGACTGGCGCGACCGGTAGCCCGCACCAAGGTCGGCGACCTCCGTGAGGTTGTTGCCCGCCTGGCCGCCGGGGGCCGGCTGGTTCTTCGGCAGCCAGGACCATGGTCGCGCGCCAGCAATTTGCGGTCCGGCACCGGCCAGGGGCTGGTGTTCAGGGCGTTTGGTCTCGCGGTGCGGGTGCTCTGCGGGGTGCGCGGTGGCGCGGGCGGGTGAGAGTTCTCGCACCAGCTGCCGAGGACCGGCCGTCGTCCCACGGAGCTGCAGGCGGCGAGGGCGTCCTCGGCGAACACGGTGTAAGGGCCGGGTTCTTCTTCTACGCAGTGCGCAGGTGCCAGGCCAGGGCTCGCGCGGCCGGCGTGTTCGTAGGCGTCGCCTCGCGGGTCGTCGATGTCCAGGTCGCGCTCGAGAACCCGCAGCTCAACTCACAGCAGGCCGGCCTGGTGCAGCTTTAGCAGCGCGCCGGCGACGCCCGGGGTGGCGCCGATCAGCAGCATCCGCAGGACACGGACAGCGCGATCGCCACGGCGATGGTTGCGATCGAGCACTGCGACCACGACGACGAACGAGATCAGCAGCAACACATAGCCGGCCGCCACCGCGATGAGCCACTCCGGCATCGCGCACCTTCCTCACCTTCAAAGATCAAGGTGAGGGCACGACCTTCGGGGCCCGCTCCGCTTTTTACACAGTGACGGCGTGAAGCACAAGGGACACGAACTTCGGTACGCCGAAACGGATGTGCTGAACAGCCAAAACTCGGCGTGCGGTTCGGAGGCTACCTCGAAATTCGCCTACCCGAGGGGCCGGACCAGCTGAGTGTCGGCCAGCGCGGACATGGCGCAGCCGATGGTGACGTCGGCGCAGCGCTGGGGAGATCGGCCAGCCGGTCATGCCCTCGATCCTGCGGCGGTCAGCGCAGGAGCTGGACGAGGGTGTCGATCAGCTGGAAGGGGACCTCGCCGGCGGCGGTGACGGTGTCCGACCGCTGTTTCACGTCGCCGAGCAGGTAGGGCTTGCTGACCTGGGCGATCAGCGGTTCCCCGTCGACGCCGACGGTCAGGTAGAGGGCGGTGGTGTCCACGAGCCGGGCGATCGTGGTGGTCTGCACGCGGGGGTTGGGGCTGGCGACGCGCCAGCCGCTGCCCAGGTACAGCGCGCGGGCCTGTGGGTCGACCTCGGCCCAACGGCGGTCACCGCCGGGCAGCTGACGCGGATCGCCACCGGCGGCCCGCAGCGCCCTGGTGGCCGCGGCGGTCGCCTTCGGCGGTGGCACGTCGCCGTCGAAGGCCTGCGCGGTCTCGTAGAGCACGAACCGGGTCCCCAGCGGCTCGGACGGCAGCAGGAACAGGTGCAGCAAGCCGTCGTTGCCGCGGCCGCGTCCGGCTTGCACCAGACGTACAAGCAGCAGCCCGCGTAACCGGGCCAGGCCCTCGTCGCCCAGTTCGGTCAGGTGGTGCAGCGTCCGCATGTCCTGCATTTGATCATGGGGAGGTCCTCGTGGCACGCGAAGAGCCAGCGTCGTCGGCGGATTCGTGAGTGCCCACGACTCGGACTCGAGTGGCCGGTCAGCTCACTCGGCCTGTCGTGCGGGCGGAAACAGGTCGGAGGGTTCCCGTCCACGCCGGCTTGGCGCCAGGCGGTCCGGGCGTCGGCCAGCGGGCATCACTCGCGTGCAGGAAGTGAGCGGCCAGGCAGTCGCCGACTAGGGCGAACGTGGTCGATGATGCTTCTACGCCCGAAAGCGACGCTTGTACGCGCGGACAGCCGGATGGCTCCGCACTCGGCGCCTGGAACTGGCACCTGCCGACTGCGGTGTGACACCCGGCTGCGCCGGATCGCCGCTGGTCAGGACTCCGATGGGCGCCGCATCAGGCGCCGCAGGTCGTCCTCGGTGATCTCGTCGCGCCAGATCGGCAGCTCCAGCATCGGCGTCCACGGCCCGCTGACCTGGCGGCCGTCGTCGAGCTGCACGAATCCGCGGAACCGCAGCGGCAACCGGGCCGTGGCCTGGCCGAGCTTGAGCATGCTGGACCGCAGCCGGTCCTGGTCGACCAGCCGCACCTCGTGCTGGTCGTTGCGGCTGAAGATCTCCGACGGCAGCAGGTAGACCGCCGTCGTCTCCGCGCTCGCTCCGCCGAAGTCGAACTCGAGGCCAGCCTGCCGTACCCGCAGCAGGCCGTGGTCGCGGATCTCCACACCGAGGTAGACGATCGAGGGGACGTCCTCGAAGGTGACCCGCCGGTACACATCCAGCGGCATCATCGCCGCTTCGCGGTTACCGCCGCGCCCGGCAAGCAGCTGCACCGTCGCGGTCCGTGCGGGCGTCGGCCCGGTCAGCGCGGTGATCGTCTCGCTCAGGGTGGAGACCTGCTGGAGCAACGCGGCCACGACGTCCTCGTCCAAGGTGGTGCCCGTCTGCCCGACCTGGATCTCCTTCCACTCCTCCAGCAACTCGATGGGGAAGACGTCGGGATTGTCGTCGACCATCTTGTGGTGCTTGAGGCACAGCAACAGCAGGTTCTCGAACTCGTGAACTGGCTCGTACCCAGGCACATGCCGAGGTCCCCGCGGCTTCTCCGAGCGGATGTGCGCGATCTCGACGGTTACCGTCATGAGTTTGTCGTACCGCTGCACCAGCCGCTCCGGGCAGTTCGGGAACGCGCACCGGCTGGCGCTGCCGAACAGCAGCCTCGTGGTCTGGTCACCTGGCCTGGACTTGCCGTTCGCCACGCTCAGCCGACCGCCAACGGCAGCCACACCGCGGCGACGAGCGCGCGCGGCGGGGTCGCACCGGACCCCAGTTCTCGGCTGGACGGCTGATGAGTCATCCCGGCATCGTAGCCATCGGCGGCAGAAGACCGAGGTTGTGCAGCGTCAACTTCAGGTCCGGGTAGCTGTAGTACTCACCCACCCCGGCGTCGTTCTCGCACTTGGCGACGAAGTCGGTGAACACCGGTCCGCGAGCGGCGCCCAGGTGCGCGGTCGCATGCACGAGCTGCACGGCCAGACCAGGCATGTCCCCAGCCTCCCGGCACTGGTTGTTGTCGTACCAGGCCGTGAGCGCCTCCGCTAGCGTGTCGAGCGAGAGGAACCCGGCGTGCTGCACCAGCAACCGCCCGATGCGTTCGCCGGTGCGCCAGCCGCCCGCCGTCCGCAGCATGTCGATCACCTTCGGCACGAAAAACTCGCTCGGCCGCGCGGCGATGACCTGCTCACGATGCGTGTCGCTGAGGTGGTCGAAGCGGACTTCCAAGCCGGGCAGCCGGCCGCGGGCATAGCTGCTGCCGACCAGCGCCAGCCACGACGCCACCTCCGGCGGCAACGGGTCCCACTGCCCCACCGAGATCGGTGTGTTCAGCAGGGCTTGGAATCGTGTCGCCAGCACCGGGTCGACCGAGAGCCAGAAGTAGTCGTCGTCGGCCATGCGGACCAAGGTCCGCAGCTGGACCGCACCGTCGAGCACCTGGAACCGCTCGCGCGTCTCGCCCACAGCGTCACGGACGGCGCCGCGGTTCACTTCGGCGAAGGCGCGCAGCGCGAACGCCATCCGGTCGGCGTGCGCGTCCGCCGGCATCCGGCCGTCCGGGTCGAGCTCGAGCATCGCCGCCAGCGCGGCGATCTTGATGATGCTCCTGCGGGTGGCGACCCGGACGCGGTCGTGGAAGGCGGCACGAATGTGCGCTGCGGAGGAGGCGAACAGCGGGTCGCAGATGAAGTTCTTGAACTCCTCCACCAGCTTGCGGCCTGCGTGGGCGGGTGGACCAGCAGGGTGGACAGCGCGATGGCCAAGTGCCCGCGGGCGGCCTCGGGGCGAGGGTTGTAGACCTCGCCCTCCATCCGCAGCGAGGGGTGCGAGCAGAGGTGGCGGTCCTCGCGGATGCGGTCCAACTCGCGCTTGCCGATGGTGTCGATCAGCTCGAAGTCCACCGCCTTGTCGACCAGCGAGGCCTCGATCGCCTGCATCGCGCGCACGCCCTCGGGCGTGAGGCCCTTGTCCTGCGCGTCGGTGACCTGCTGGCGGAACGCCTGGGCGCCCTTGTCTCCTTCGTCGGCCAGGCGGATCAGCTTCACGATGATGTCCGCGGTCACCGCCGACCAGGTCGCCGCGATGCTCGCGCGGATCGCGCCGGCGTTGTAGCAGCGCCATGCCTCCTCGGCGAGCGGCCGCACATCCGGACTCCAGACCTGCGCGACCAGCGTTTCCAGATCGACAGCCACGCTCAACCCCTTCCAGTTCTGCCCAGGTGCGAGCAGAAGGTCCAACCCTACGAGCCTTCGCCGCCAGGTAAAGCCGACATCCCGCCGCTCGACGGGGGCGTAGGAAGGAGAGGGACGCCTCGGCTCGCCGGGGACACGCCGTTCGCTACCCCTACTGCAAGGGAGGACACCTCGATGGCCGGCGCCCCGACCGAGGTACACCAGCGCATCGACGCCGAAGTCGCGCAGATGTCCGACGCGCTCGTCGACCTCAGCCGAGATCTGCACGCCCACCCCGAACTAGCTATGCAGGAACACCACGCCGTCCGGCGGTTGACGGCGTTCCTCGACGACAACTTCGCCGTGACCCAGCCCTACGGCGGCCTGGAGACCTCGTTCCGCGCCGACGCCGGCGACGCGTCCCCGATAATCGCTTACCTGGCCGAGTACGACGCTGCCCGGCATCGGGCACGGCTGCGGCCACAACCTGATCGCCGCGGGCGCCGTCGGCGCCGCGACGGCGCTGCGGCGGGCCGCGCCCGAGTTGCCCGGCAAGGTCGCGTGCATCGGGACGCCTGGCGAGGAAGGCGCCGGCGGCAAGGTGCTGCTGCTGGAGGCGGGAGTGTTCGCCGACGTCGACGCCGCGCTGATGTTCCACCCCTCCGACCGCACCTGGCCGATCCGGCACGCCACCGCGTCGGTGTCCCTGACGCTGGAGTGGCACGGGGTCGCCGCCCACGCAGCGGGAAGCCCGCAGGACGGCCGATCCGCGCTCGCCGCGGTCATCCAGTTCTTCACCGGCGTCGACGCACTACGCCAGTTCGTCCCGGAGACCAGCCGGATGCACGGCATCATCGCCGACGGCGGCCAGGCCGCCAACGTCATCCCCGACTACACCCGCGCCGAGTTCACCGTCCGCGCCGCCACCACACCCGAGCTCGACGTCCTGCGTGAGCGTGTCACCGCCGTCGCCCACGCCGCCGCGGCCGCGACCGGCACCACGGTCACCGTCACCGCCGGCCTCGTCGACCGCGAGCGCAAGAACAACCACACCATCGCCGACCGGGTCGCCCACCACCTCCGCCGCCAGGGTGTCACCGTCGAACAACCCGTGCTGCGCGGCGGCACCGGATCCTCCGACATCGGCAACGTCTCACTCGTCCTGCCCGCGATCCACCCGTACATGCAGGTCATGGACACCGGGACACCGACGCACTCCCGCGCGATGACCGATGCCGTCATCCAGTCCCGGGCCCACACGGCGATGCTGCAGATGGCAACGGCGCTCGCCTTCGCCGATCCGGCCCCGTTCGCTGCCGTGCGCGAGGAGTTCGCCACCAGGGGCCCTGACCTCGCAGCCGGATGACGCCCAGCGCCTTGGCCGACTGCAGGCGCCCCGCTCCCGAACTCGCGATCGGATCGACACGATCACGGCGTAGCCCTGTAGCCCCCTCGGCTGGTGTGCTCCTGCGCCGAGCCGGCGATCAGCTTGAACGCGTAGGGCGAAGGTGAGTCGTCGCCGATGAGCCGGCGGAACTCTTCGTCCACGGCGACCAGGAATTCCAGCCCGTCCTCGGCCCCAGGTGGCGGAGGTTGTCCGGGCGTGTCCGCGGCCTTGAAGAGCAAGTTGGTCCAGCGGTTCTCGACCACGGACCAGACGACCAGATGGGTCGGAGCGAACAGCATCCAGACCGCATCGACGCTGCCCGGCAGATCGGTCAGCGGCTCGAGGTGGTGCGCGATGACGACGTCGAGGACTTCGGCGTGCAGGTGATCCAGCTGGTGGGCGATCAGCATGGAGATGCGCGCGCGGTCCGGCGAAGACTTGCGCTGCAGCTGCTCGGCGGCGTCGCCGAGCATGTCCTGGCCGGGGCCGGCGACGATGTCGTTCGCCGACACGATCCGTGTGACCATGGTCCGCTTGCGCGGCTCCTGGCCGTGAGCCAGGTCCTCGTCGATGGCGGCGTCGAATGCCCTGACCGGTCCGCGCAACGACTTGACCTCGACGTCGGCGAACCGTGCGTCAGCCCGCCCGGTCAGCGCCGGCCGCCACTCCGCGGGCAGGACACCGAGGTCGAACACCATGTCCGGCCCGCCGTCCTTGTCGGTCGCGATCGGGGGCCCGCCGAGGAACGCCGAGGCGAGCACCACGGCCAGGTGCTCGCCGGAACGCACCTTGAACCCGGACGCGGTGTCGACGCCGAGCGCGTCGATCACGCCGGCGACCGCGGCCCACACGGTCTGATACGGCACTGCGACGACGTAGCTGCCCGCCGCGCGCTTGTCCGTCGTCGCCACATCCTGCCACCGAGTCGCACCGGCTCAGCGGTCTTCCGCCGTACAGCTACGCGCTGCCGAGTTTGCGCTGGAGCTCCGTCCACAAGAACGACGGCGCCGTGCCCGAGCTGTAGCAGGGCAGACCCTGCTCCGACCATCCCGACGGCTGCCCCATCGACCGGCTCCTCCCCATGCGACCAGCTTGGAGTAGAGCGCGTCGCGCCCGTCCTGGCCAGCGTGCCGCGCCGACGGTGCCGGCCGTTCCACTCGAACGTCGGCAGCACCCGCCAGAGGCACAACGGACGGTGAGACCCCGCTGCTACTGCTTCTCGGCCGTGTGGGTGGCCCGGTAGATCTCCAAGGCGTGGCGCAGTCCGGCCGTGTCCAGCAGCAGGTCCACCATCGGGTCCACCGGCGGGAGCGGCTCGCTGCTGAGCGCGTCGGCGACCTTGGCCAGTGCGGCGTCGGGCATCCGGGAAGCGGCCAGCTGCTCGACCAGCCGCGGGTAGCGGGCCCGCGTCACCGCGCTGAACAGCGCGGCCACTCGCGCCGCGTGCGGCACCTCGGTGGTTCCGCCGTCGGCATCGGCTTGCTCGGCGGCGACCTCGGCCGGGTCGGGCCCGGTGTAAGGCAGGACGGCGCGGATGACCTCGAGTGTGCCGGGGCCGATGTTGGTGACCCCGAGCATGGCCGTGTCGGGGCAGGCCTGGACCTCTTCGGTGCAGGCGAAGCCGCCGCGGGTGAGCTGCGTGTAGCCCCGGCCGAGGCCGTCGGCGGCCTGCAAGATGGCCTGCTTGACGGTGTGCAGCGGGGTCCGGGTCTCGGGCATCGGCTGCAGCGTCCACCCGGTCACCGCGCCGGAGCCGTAGAGGTGGCGCAACTGCTCGGCCATCTCGCTGGCGCCGATCACGTGCAGCACCCGGGCCGGCACGACCCGGCTGACGCGCGCGGTGCCGTACGGGGAGTCCTCGGCGAGCCGGTCCCCGGCGACTTCCCAGTGCTTGCCACGGTCGTAGAAGTCGAACGCTTCCGCGATCCGGCCGGCTTCCTGCTCCGGGGTCCGGACCGTCGGCGCGCCCGAGTCGTCGACGTCCTTCGCCACACCCGTCCCCTTGGTCATGGCGCCCGCGCACTTCGTGCCTGCGCGGCTCCGCCGTCGGCGACCCTAAGCCCGGCGCCGACTTCACCGGAGCACTCGGCGTGGGCGCGGCGTGTCCGAGCCGGCAGGGTGTGGCCTGCGCCGAGAACCCGGGACGCTCGGGTAGTCTTGCGAGCCTGGCAGTTGCGAGCCTCGCCGGATCGGATCGACGCCCACGCCGTCCCCGAACACCCGGTCAAGGTCCCCAGCGGATCCCGCAGCCACACCATCGAAGACCACACCGTCACCGGCTTCTCGCCGCGCGGTGCGTGGGACCGCGCGCTGAAGGAAACCCGCGATGACCCAGCACGCCGACCGTAAAGCCCGCATCCGCGCCTACCAGGCCGCGCACCCGGACGTTCCCTTCACCGCCGCCGCCCGCCATGTCGACGCCGCCGACATCACCGCGCGTCTGGCCGCGTTGCCGCCCGGCCCGCAGAACGCACTCGCGGCGCTGCTGGCCACCCTCCCCCACAACGACGAGGCACTCACCGTCGCCGCCTGCCTCGCCGCGCGCCTGACCCCAGACCCGGAGGCCGAGCGGCTGGCCCGCCTCACCACGGCCGCTGAGGAGGCGAGGAGGAATCCGCCTGCAGGGTTGTCAGCTAGCCGCCGTCGTGCGCTGGAACAGGCCTTCCGGGCCGCGCAGGACGATGAAGACTGGTACCTCATGGGCAGCGATTCCGACTACCCCGATCCGTACATACCGGAACGACGCGCGCTGCATGCGGTCGCGACCGCGCTGCGGTGCGCGGTCGCCGTCAGCGATGGTGGCCGCTTCGCCGGCGCCGCGGCCGACGTCCTGGATTCGCTCATGCTTGACTTCACCGCGGACGCCCTCCGCGGACGCCGCTATGCCCTCGGCACTATCCCTGCCACCGCGGCAGCTGGACCGGCTGCTCGAGATGCCCACGCAGCCCTGCACGCTCTTGCTGCCGCGGCCGACATTCCGTGGCGGGGCGACGAGGAGTGGACGGCATGCATTCAGCTGCTCGAACAGGCCCGTGACCTCGTCCGGGCCGCGTCTGCGCGCGGTTGGCCGCGCGCCGACGTGCCCGAGTAGAACAGCTTGGTCCTTGACTGCCTGAGACGGTCAGCACGTCGTTGGCCGCCTCGGGAGTCATCGAGCAGAGCACCTAGGGTCCCTCGCTGCCGTCCGGCAGCCGGTGATCGCCCGATCGTGTCGATCGTCGGTTTGCGAAGCTGCTGCGATGAGCACAACGAACATGGGCACGGCGACAGCCTCGGCGCGCACGCCGTATGGCGGCACCGAGGCGATCGAGTTCACCGGGCCCGACCGGCCGGGCCGTGTTCGCGGCGGCCGCTGAGTGGTGCGGGCCGCGCGAACGCACGATGATCATCCGCGCGGTGACCTACGACGTCTACGCCCCGGCCGATGAGAACGACTGCGCGCTCACGATCGTCTTCGAGCCGATGTAGAAGCCGGCCTATGGACTGCCGTAGGCGCAGATCGTCAGCGATCGATCGCAGCGGCGAAGTGGGTTGCATTGCCGCCCTGGCCGCACCTGAGGCAATGGAAGGTGCCGTGCGCCGGACGGACGATGAAGGCTGGGACCGCGGATCCACAGAACGGGCAGACCCCGCGCAGCCGGTCCCCGGTGTGCGGCATCAGTGTCACGTGCTGACCGACCACGGCGACGATGTCGCGGGGCTCCGGGCCGGTCGCGGCGGTGACAGACATGCTGGTAAACCTACGCCGTCGCCCGGCGTCAACCGCGATCGTTCTCTGCGTCGAACGGTGGAATGCGGAGGTCGAAGACCTCCAGCCCCCCGCCGGGCGTGGTCTTCCCAGGAGCAGGTGAGGGTGGTGCTGCCCAGATGGCGGTAGAGCGCGGCCAGGTACGGGACGCCGGCGGAGAACCCGGCGCTGACGGCGATCAGCAGCCTCCACTCCGCCAGCCGCAGCTCTCCCCGTCTCAGCGCGGCGATCTCGTCTCGCAGCGCTTTCTCGGCTGCGGCGAAGGCCTCCATCTCCGTGTCGGTCGCCGCGAGCCTCGCCGGATCGGTAAGCACGTCCTCGTAGGCAGCCAGTACCTGCTTGGTCCGGCGCAGAACCTAGTTTGCGGATTCGGGATGGTCGGCGAAGTCTGCTGATCGAGCTTGAGAACCAAGTCGGAGCTCTTGGCGGCAGGCATCGATCAGGGCCTCGAAGGCAGCGTTGAAAGCTCGGACAAAGCCTTTATAGTCGGGCTTTTCGCCGTCCGTGGGACGGAGCCCGGGCGAGTACCAAACGGCGAGATCCTTGCAGACGCCGATCAGCTGTCGTCCGGCGATGTCGACCTCGGTGCTGCTGCCGATCATGACCAGCGTGTAGACGTCGTGGAGATCGTGGTGGATGCGATGGAAGTCCTTCTGCTCAGCGGTATCGTCGACCACGGCCGGATCCTCGGTCGGTGCGTGGAACTTGGGCTCCAACGCGAGCATCACGGTGAACAGCCGCGTGTAGGCGGCGTGGCGTTCGGAGCGCCAGGCGAGGTCGACGTCGCGGTCGTGTTGCAGCCGCAGCTTTTCCATCTCGCGCTCGTGGCGAAGGTCTTCCCGTTCACGCTCGCGTTGCCAGCGGCGGTCTTCGCGTCGTGAGGCGATGAGCTGGCCGCCCCAGCTGCCAGCGAGAGCGCCGGCGAAGCCCAGCACTGCTGCCCACCAGGTCATGATTCCCCCTGTTCACCGACGTTGACGAGCGGGCCGATCCAGTGTGCGTGACTTGCGGTCCGAATGTCAGCTTCGGACGATGAGCAAGCCCTCGAGCGCTCTCGTCGTCGTGCCCGCCGCGTTCAGCTCGACGGCCTTGGCCGCTTCCCGCTGCCGGACGGTCCGCAGCGCCGGATCGAACTCCGAGCGCGGTGCGGTTCCCGGCGCTGCGCCGGGCGGCAGTCCGGACTTGACCTCGACGACGTGGTGTTCCCTCTCGGGCCCGCGCGCCGACCTCGGCGGGCACGTCGTCGAGCAGGTGCCCGCCCAGCGGCGGCGTGCGGCCGCGCCGAGGATCGCGAACCCCGGCGGCGCGAGCAGGTGGCCCAGCAACACCACGCTCGGCGTGCCGTCCGCGGCGGCCAGCCGCACCCAGGTTCCGGCGAGCGCAACCACCTGGTGCTCGACGCCGTCGAACAGCACGCGGTCCTCGACCTTCAGCAGCTGCATCACGCGGTCACCGCCACATCCGCACCTCCCCGTCCCGCTCGTCTGCGACCCCGCCCTCGAAACCGTGCTCTCATCCTTCACCAATGAGGGACGCGATCCCGGCAGACCTCCGGCATCAGCTTCGTGAGTGCCGCATCAGGCAGCGCGCGACGCGCCATCAACTCCGGCTCCCTCGCAACAGGTCCGCGAGACAGGACATCCGGCTGTCCGGTCTCGTTGCACATGATGCCTGCTTCTTCTCACGACCTGCGTGGACTCAGTTTGGTTGAGACCGCTGCGGGCGCGCTGGTCTCACTAAACGTGCTTCCTGTGGAAGCCGTCCGAGCCGACAATTGCCCGGCCCAGTCCCATCGGTTCGTTCGTCGATGCGGCCGCGGATGAACGCGTTTGCGGAATCCTCCAGGTTGGCATCATGACCGGCATGAAGATTGGCGATCAGGTCGTGTTCTTGGACGATGAACCCGTCCTCGACCTACCCGAAGGCACGCCGGCAACGGTGATCGCCGTACGCGGGCCCGACGACATCGAGTTCCAACTCGCTGACGGCCGGGTCTTCACCACGCTCGAGTCATCGCTCGGCCCCGCGCCCACGGCCTGACCCACCCCGCCCCGGTCAGTTCCCGAGCGGTGACGTCGAGGATCCCGGATCGTTGGGACTCGTCTGCACCTTCGGGCTGTCGAGAATGGCGTCGATCGCCGCGCGCACGGTCGGCCCGCCTCTGGCTGTCGTTACGCGCTGCCGGGTGGCCGGCTTCGTCACCGTCGTCGCCATGGACCACCCGGCGATCCCCGACCTACCGGATAACGTGCACGAGTCGCGAATCGCCTGCCGGGCGGCCGCCGCAGGTCGCCGCCCGCCGCAGGGGAACATCTTGCCGGATAATGGTCCGTTATCTGGTAACTGCCTGGTAGGCAGCGGCGTGGTTCAGGTGTGGTCGAGGTCGTCGAGTTGGCGTTGGACGCGCTCGGCGTCGGCGTCGCGGCCTTGGTCCCGGTACAGCTGCAGCGCTTCCCGCCACACCGTGCGGGCCTGCTCATGCTGACCGAGGGCGGCGTGGGGATGGCCCACGCCGTCGAGGGTGTCCGCGACCGCGTAGGTGTCGCCGAGGGTGTGGCGCAGGGTGAGGGCGTGGTGGTAATGGTCGAGGGCCTGGTGGTGGTCGCCGGTGTGGTGGGCGATGTAGCCCAGGCTGTCCCGGGTGGCCGCCTCGCCGCCGGGATCGTGGTGGTGTTGGTGCAGGGTGAGGGCGGCCTGGCAGTGCTCGCGGGCGGTGTCGAACCGGCCCAGGCGCGCGGCATACCAGCCCACCACGTTGAGCGTGTCGGCTTCCCGCACCGGGTGGTCGAGTGCGCAGTAGAGGTCGAGGGCGTAGTGGGCGTGCTCCAGGGCCTGCCGGTCGTCCCCCCGCTGTTCCCAGGCGTACGCGAGCACCCGGTGGGTGTGGGCCTGTTCGGTGGAGTCGTGGTGGCGCAGGGCCAGGTCCAGGGCCCGCTCCAGGTGGGCGGTGGCCTGCTTGTGCAGGCCCAAAAAGGAGCAGGCATGGCCAAGGAACCGGTGGGTGCGGCCGCGGGTGGCGGGGTCGGGCAGGTGGTCGGCGGCGTGCAGTGCGGCCTGCCACGTGGCGATCTCGTCGTGCCGATGTCCCCGCCGCTGGTGGAAGGCGTGCAGGTTCCAGGCCAGGTGCCAGACGGTGTGGTGGTGGCCGAAGGTGGCGGCGGTGCGCTGGGTGGCCAGCAGGGTGGCGTGTTCGGCGTCCAGCCAGGCCAGTGCCGTGTCGGTGTCGGGCAGCGGGTGCGGGTGCACGCCGGGCGCGGGCGGCTCGGGCGACAGGAGCTCGCGGTGGGGGTTGAGGAGGCGGTCGGCGGCGTGGGCGGTGTGCAGATGGAAGTCCCCTGCCCGGGTCAGGGCCGCTTCCCGCACGTGCCCGGGCAGGGTGGTGTGGGCGGTGTCCTTGGCGTAGCGGCGGATCAGGTCGTGCATGGCGTAGCGGCCGCCCGGCCGCCGTTCCAGCAGGGAGGCGTTCTCCAGCCCGTTCAGCGCCCGGCGGGCGAGGCGGTCGGGCAGGCCGGTGAGGGCGGCGGTGGCGGGCGGGGTGGTGTCGGGACCGGGAGCGATGCCCAGCAACGCGAACACGGTGCGCTGGGTGTCGGTGAGCCGGCGTAGGGACCAGGACAGCACCGTGGGCAGGCTGGCGGCCGGGTCGGTGTCGTGGTCAAGCGCCTCCAGACCGAGGTCCCGCAGTTCGGCGGCGGCCTCGGCCAACGCAGTGCCGGGGCGGCTGCCGGCGGTGCGCGCGATGATCGACAACGCCAGCGGATGTCCGCCGCACAGCCCGATCAGCTCGTCCACCGCCTCGGGTTCGGCGGCGACGCGGCCGGCGCCCAGGCGGGCGGCCAGCAGGCCGCGGGCCTCCTCGGGGGACAGGACGTCCAAGGGCAGGTGGCGGGCACCGTGCCGGTCGATCAGCGAGTCCAGCCGGTGCCGGCCGGTGACCAGCACCGTGCAGGACGGCGAGCCGGGCAGCAGCGGTGCGATCTGGTCGCTGGTGGCGGCGTTGTCCAGCACGATGAGCATCCGCCGCCCGGCCACCAGGCTGCGATAGAGCGCGGCCTGGGCGTCGAGGTCGGCAGGGATGCGGTTCGCCTCGACGCCCAAGGCGTCGAGGAACCCGCGCACCGCCACCGCCGGGTCCATCAGGTCGCCGGTGGGGCTGAAGCCGTGCAGGTCGACGAACAGCTGCCCGTCGGGAAACCGCTCCAGATGCCGGTGTGCCCAGGCCAGGGCGAGCCAGGTCTTGCCGATGCCCCCGGCGCCGCCGATCGCCGAGACCAGCACCGTCGTCCCCGCATGTGCCGGGTCGGTGCCTGGTTCCTGCGGTGCGGCGGTGTGGGTCAGGGCGCGGTCCAGGCGGGCCAGTTCCGCGGTCCGGCCGGTGAACAGTCCCGGCGCGGCGGGCAGCTGCCGCGGGATGGCCGGCGCGGGTCGTGGTGGTGGCGGGTGCAGGGTCAGGTTGCCGTGCACCACACCGACGGCGGCACCGTGATCGGTGGCGACGAGGTCACCGTGGATGCTCGTGGTTACCGCGGGGCCGGCGTCCGGGGTGGTGTCAGGGTGGGGCGGGTCGGGCGCCGACGCGGTGTGCCCGTGGTCCGCGTCGGCTAGCGAGGGTTGCGCGGCTGCTGCGCCGAAGGCGGTGATGAGCCGATGGACAGGTGATCGCCGGTGGCCGCGCCGATGGTGATGCCGGATCCGGAGCCGTGCACGTCGCCGGCGATGTGCACCCCGCGCGGTCCGGGACCGTCGCACCGCGCGTGTGTGTCGGGGACGGTCGCAGGGCCGGTCGGCGCGGTCTCCGGTGCCGGGGTGTCCGGTGGGCGTTGGGTGAGGACGGTGGGGTCGGCCGGGTAGGGGTGGTCGGGCAGGGCGATCCAGGCGCGGTCGTGGAAGGACTTCACCGTCACCTCGACGGGCCGGAACGTGGCCGGGTCCAGGGTGGTGGAGTTGCGTACGACCTCGTCGAAGACCAGCCCGGACACGATCATGGCCAGCACGCCCGGTGAACCGGTCAGGGCGTCGCGGACCGGGGCTGCATCCAGCAGCCGGAACGCCGCGACCATCGTGGGCGAGGTCGCGCCGTGTTCGTCGAAGGCGACCTCCCCGGCGTGCACTGCCAGCCGCAGCCGGGCGCGCGCGGCGGTAGGGCTCGTGCTGTTGTGACCACGTATTGCCCGCACCAACGCCTCGGGCAGCACCTCGAGCAACGGTGCCTTCGGGTACTCCGGCGGGACCAGCACCACCACACCGTCCCCGGCGTCTCCGTGCCAGCACGCCTGCAACGGCACCCCGGCCGCCGCCAGCGCCTCGGTGACCACCGCGTACATCCCAGCCCGGGTATCGAGCTGGTGCGGCAGCGTCCGGCTGGCGGCGCTGTAGCCCTCCACGTCGACCAGGACCATCGTGCGGTGAACCGCGTGCCGACCCGTACCCGCCATGCCGACCCCCCGAAGGCAGAACCGCGTGCTGCGCCGATGAGCCACAGTTCTATCGGCCGGCGGCGCGGGTTCCGCGTCATGTGACCACTGGTCGCTCGTTCGGCCCTGCGAGTCCACCCGACCGGGCGACACGCCCCGATTCGCTGGCCAATGGGCGGAACAGGGCGTCCCAGTGGCCGTTGGGGTCGCGGCGTCGTCAGGACCCCGACAATGCCGTCGTGACCTCGGCGCCGGGCCGGCTGGCGAACATCCTGTGGGAAGGCAGGCTGCGCGCGGTTCGCCGCCCTTCGGCGCGGCGAACCGGATGGTGTGCTTCTCCGGGAGCCCCGTCGAGCACCTGCACTGGCTGCTCCACGACCAGGCGTTCCCGCCGTGGGCGCTGCTGTTCACCCGCGAATGGGTCTACCAGGCCGAAGGCGGCCCGGTCTGGTACACCCGCGAAGCCCAACACCGGACCCTGACGGCGGAGCGGCGGAACTGGGCCGTGCGGTTCGAGGGCTACACCAGCGACTGGCCGCACGAGCGGGAATGGCGTGTCCCCGTCCCTCCCGGCTTCACCGGGCTGCAGATCACCGCCGGCATCGTCAATGCCGTACTCATCGGAGAGCCGACGTGGGCACCGTGGCGGCAGGTGCTCGAGCCGACCAGCTACCTGATCGACATGGATGGCACTCCCGGCCTCGACGGTGTCGCCCCGGAGCTGGCGCCGCAGTGGCGGCTGCCGGCGTTGTGGGAGCGGATCCCCGCGTTCTGGTGGGACCGCGCAGATCGCCGGTTTGTCCTCGTGCACGCTCCAGCGCAGAGCTGACCCCGCACGACACCCGCCGGCTACATCGAGGCGACGGCGCGGAACCGGGCCGTGACGTCCACGCCGAGCCGGAGGCCGGCGGTGATCCTGATCAGGCGCCCGTTGACGTGGGCGGAGTGCCGGCCGGCCGTTTCGAGCTCGGCCACCGGAACCTCACGGGCCTCGCGCAGCGCGTAGGTAGCGCTGTCGAAGGTGATCAGCACGGCGATGTCGAAGTCGAAGGACCGGAAGACCGAGAACACCGCACCCGCGCCGGTGTCCGGCCCGACGGTGCGGGCCTTCACCTGGATCCGGCGGCCGTCGGCGTCGATCAGGTCGTAGGACTTGACCGAGTTCGGTTCCAGCGTCCCGCGATAGACCTTCTCGGCGAGGTACTCGGCATAGTCGCCCAGGGGCGCGTTGCGGGTCCGCACGACGCCGCGGTCGCGCAGCTCGGCCAGGATCGCGGCGTACCGCCCCAGCAGTTCCGGGACGGACGCCGCGCCGAGGTCGTCGGGTTGTTCAGTCACGCGCTCATCTTCCCCCGACGCTGCCGACGGTGAGCACTCCAGGGCTGTCAGGACTACTCCCCGGCGAGAGCTACGGCGCCCCGGGGAGCGCGATGGTGTCGAGGATGTCCCACTGGTAGCAGCCGTCGGTGGGGTGCTGGGTGACCGCGGCGACGTGCAGGACGTCCAGCTGCCAGGCCCAGCGCCGGCGGACGTGATTGATGCCGGTGGCGTCGAGGATCCCGCGATCGGCCCGGGGGTAGGCGAACGCGAGGTGCGGCCGCCAGTGCCGGCCGATCGCGTCGGCGCGCGCGAGCGCGCGGACCAGGTTGACCAGCTACCCCAGGGGCTCGTCGCAGGCCTCGAACACCTCCGGGCCGGTCGGGCCGAGGCTGTTGATGTCGAGCTGGACACCGTCGGCGTTGACGGTGGCCGGGCCCAGCACCAGCTCGATGCCCTGCAGCAGCTTGTCGCCGGCGCCCTCGCGCAGCCGCGCGGTCAGCTGCTCCGCCGCGTGCTCCTGGTCGTCGGCGTTGACGCCGGTCGCGGCGCCGCACAGGGTGAGGTGCAGCCAGTCCGCGGGGATCGCGGCGCAGCCCCACTGGTTGGCCAGGATCTCTTGGTAGGCGCCGTGGATCCGGCGGCGGATGACCTCCGGCGGCGCGGCGAGCACGTGCAGCCGGTCTCACCCGGCGCCCACGGGTGTGCGGCGAAGTGGTCGCGCGTGGCCACGGCCGGGCCGCCGACCGCGCCGAACGTCGAACGTGAGCAGCCGGAATCCTTCGTCGGTCCGGGTATCGGGAACTGACGCCACCCAGGACGGCCGCCACGCGCTCGGGTCGTGCATGCGGGCCCGCGCCGCTTCGGCGACCGCGGCGGTACGCCACGCTGGCTGGTGCTCCTGGCCGCAGCCGGGCACCTGCGCCGGCGTCACGATCCGGGTGGTCACCACGCTGCTGGTCGGGAGCAGGACGATCCCGCCGGCGATGTCGCCACACGGGCTGCCCAGCTCGTCTGCGATGACGACGATCGCCCGCGCCAGCTTGCGGGCGTGCTCGCGCAGCTGCTGCTCGGCGTCGGCGGTGCGCTCAATCGCCCACAGGCAGTCCGCGTGACGGGTCCGCAGCCCTGCCATCCGCGTCATCACCTCGGTGCGATCAGCGCGCCCGGGTGACCGGAGCCGCTGGTCCAGCAGCAGGTCCCGGGCATCCACGAGTTCGCCCTCGTCGCTCATGCCCGCAGCGATCAGCGATCACCCCATGGGCGGGCCCCGTGACGCACTGCGGGTCAGCGCGACGACCGCCTCCCAAGCCGGCGGCTCGAGCACCCGCCGCCCACGCATCGCGGCTCCCTTTTCATCTCCGGTGGTCGGGACGCCCGTGAAGTCGATAGTCGGCACTACTGTGTGGCGCAGTAGCCCTTCACGAGCTCAGCTGAGGACCACGAATGACCGTTCAGATTGACTTCGAGATGCCGGCAGACATCGCGGCGGGCCTGCTCAAGGGCGATCTGCGCCTCTGTGGCGGCGTTGTGCGCAACCGCGCTGGACACATCGTGACCCACCTCAAGGAGGCCTCTGCCTCCAAGCTGCACCAGCAGGGCGCGGTCGGCGCGGCAGCCTCGATGCTCAAGAAGAAGCCGGTCGTCGTTGCGGGGCTCGCGACGCTGGCGGTCGCCGGGACGGTCGCCGCCGTCGTTCCGGTCGTGCGCAAGCGAAGGCGGGCACTGCCGGAGTGCGTCACGAACTACAACGACTCGCTGCGCGCCTACCTCGAAGGCGTCCGCGACCAGAACCTCGACGCTGAGATCATCGAACGCCTCATCGCCGATCTCGAAGCGGTCAAGGCGTACTCCGAGAACAGCAACATCACCGTCGACTTCTCCGCGGAACAGTCCGAAACCCTCGTCCAGGTCGTCATCGACTACACGCGGCAGCTGGCCCAGGCGAACTCGTTCGAACTGGACGAGCCACCGGAGCCGACCCCGACCTCGACCTCGGCAGACGCTCCCGTCGTCGACCTGCGTCGCTACCTGGAAATCCAGCGGAAGATCTTCAACGACGCCGCCTGATCGACTCCGCTCGAGTCCGCCCTCTGCGGCAGTGAGTTCGCGGGTTGACCGAAAGGCCAGGCGCCGGTGCCGGTCAGGGCCGACGGGCAGTCCGCTCGAAGTAGGTCAGCTCCGGTGACCGCCCCCGGATGGACCGCGGTCCTGATCCGCGCCTTGTCGTCATCCCGATCGTCGTCGTCACGGTCGCGCTCGTGCCCGCGATGATCCTGTTCCCCGTCCTGCCGAACAGCAGGAGCCGCAGGCTGGTCGGGTTCCTCGGGCAGCTCCGCGGCTGGCACACCGACGTCGCCGAGGCTCTCGCGGGAATCGACCGGCCGGATCCCGCCCCGCGACTGCAGGAAGCCCGACGAGGAGCTGAATAACGCTGAACGCGTCGGCTGGCGTCGCGACGCGCACCTCGGCGAGAAGCTCTCGCCCCTCGGCCCGCGTTGGCTCGGTGGTCTCCTTCTCGGTCACGACCTCGGGCGGCACCCACGGCTCGCTCGCCGGGAGATGAGCCTGCCGACGTCAGTCCGGGCGAGCTGGTCCACCGCGGTCGTACACGTTAGGTGCGACCTCTTGCGCTGCCGAGGCCCCGCTGAAGCTGGGGCCTGTGACCCCACGCCGGGAAGAACGCGTTCGCCTCGGCCAGCACGGAGATCGTTTTCCCTGGTCAAGTGCCAGACGCTGGTCAGGTAACAGCAGGCACAGCCCGCCAGAGCGCACCCAACGCCCGGTAAAGTCATCGCCTCGCCCAGGCGAAAGGACCGCTCTCGTGTCGTTGGACTGGAACCGGATCGGCTCGTCGAGCCCGCAGCTACTGGTGCAACCGCGGGACATCTTCGCAGCCCTGCCGAACAAGCCGTTCTCCTACTCCTACCTGCGCCAGGAGCAAGGCGAGGTGCTGGAGGGCTGGTTCGCGCGCAAGGACGTCCGCGACGTGGTGATCAAGCAGAACACCGGCGGCGGCAAGACGGTGGTCGGCCTGTTGATCGCGCAGAGCACCCTCAACGAAGGCGTCGGGAAAGCCGTCTACCTCGCCCCCGACACCTACCTCGCGGCGCGGGTGCGCGAGGAGGCGCAGCGGCTGGGCCTGCCGACCGCCGAGCGACACGACGACCCGAACTTCCTGGCCGCACGCGCCACCCTCGTCACCACGTTCCAGAAGCTGATCAACGGCCAGTCCGTCTTCGGCGTCGTCGGCGGCCGGCATACCCCGCTCGACCTCGGCGTCGTGGTCGTCGACGACGCACACGCCGCGCTCGCCACCACCGAGGGGCAGTTCCGGCTCACCATCCCGATCGACCACGCGGCGTACGCGCCGTTGTGGAACCTGTTCGTCAACGACCTGGTGCAGCAGAACCGCAAGGCGGTCGCCGACATCAGCGAAAGCGACGTCAGCGCCGCGGTGCCGGTGCCGTTCTGGGCGTGGGCGAGCAAGCAGGACCAGGTCTGGAGCATTCTGCAGCCGTTCGCGGCCGCGCGGGACGAGGCGTTCAAGTTCGCCTGGCCGCTGATCGCCGACTGCCTGCAGCTGTGCACCGTGATGTTCAGCAGCCGCGGCATCGAGATCCAGCCGCCGTGCCCGCCGATCGACAAGATCCCCTCGTTCGTCGGCGCCCGCCGCCGGGTCTATCTCACCGCGACCCTGTCCGACGACAGCGTGCTGGTCACCAACCTCAAGGCTGACCCGAAGAACCTCGAGCACGTCGTCACCCCTGGCAGCGCAGCCGATCTCGGCGACCGGCTGGTTCTCGCGCCGGTCCAGCTCAACCCGAACCTCACCGACGATGCCATCCGGCAGCTGGCCAAGCAGTTCTCCCTCGGCGACCGCGACGGCGACGGCATCCCGGAAACCCGGCCGGTCAACGTCGTGGTGCTCGTACCCAGCGGCGCACAGGCCGCCCGGTGGCGGGGCCTGGCCGACCGCGTCCACTACGTCGGCGACCTCGAAGCCGGCGTCGCCGAACTGCGCGCCGGGCACGTCGGCCTGGTGGTCCTGGTCAACAAGTACGACGGCATCGACCTGCCCGGCACCGCGTGCGAGATGCTGGTCATCGACGGCATCCCCCGGCCGATGTCGGCCGCCGACCGCCGCGAAGCCGCCGCGCTCGTCGACAGCCCCACCCGCCGGGCCCGCGACGCCCAGCGCATCGAGCAGGGTATGGGCCGCGGTGTCCGCGACGTCGGTGACCACTGCGCGGTGCTGCTGCTCGGCGCCGGGCTGGCCATGGCGGTGCACGACAGTACGTCGCTGGAGCTGTTCTCCCCCGCCACCCGCGCGCAGCTGGTACTCAGCCGCGACGTCGCCATCCAGCTCTACGGTCAAGGACTCGACGGGATCCGCAGCGCGCTGTCGGTCTGCCTGGACCGCCACCCCGAGTGGGTGCAGCGCAGCCGGTTCGCGCTCGCCTCGGTGCGCTACCGCAACATCGGCGCCGTCCGGCCCGAAGCAGTCGCGGCCCGCGAAGCGTTCGACCTCGCGGTTGCAGGTCAGACCTCCCAGGCCGCGGACCGGTTGCAAACCGCGATCAACGGCCTCACCGACCAGGCGCTGCGCGGCTGGGTCCGCGAGCAGAAGGCCGGCTACCTGCACTTCACCAACCCGGACATCGCCCAGCAGCAGCTCGGCGCCGCGATCCGGGAGAACCCGATGGTGCTGCGCCCCACCGTCAACGTCGACCTCCGCCCATCCCGCCCTGCCGCGGTGCAGGCTCGCGCGGCCGCGGAGTTCCTGGGCGCCACCTACGCCGACAGCACCGCGCTCGTGCTTGGCGTGCGCGCCGTGCTTGACGAGATCGTGTGGGACGAGGAGCTCACCGACCAGGCCGAGGCCGCCTGGGAGAAGCTCGGGCTGCACCTGGGATTCGGCAGCACCCGCCCGGAACGGCTCTACAACACCGGCCCGGACAACCTGTGGACCCTCACCCCGACCAGCAACGCGGTGATCGAGCTGAAGACCGGCGTGGAGCTTACTTGCACCGGCATCGCGAAGAAGGACGCCGACCAGCTACGCGGCGGCCTGCAGTGGAACACCGACACCTACGGCGGCGTCACAGCGGTGCCGGTCATGGTCCACCCGGTCGACGTGTACGACGCGCGGGCGATCCCGGTTCCGCAGATGCGGGTGATCACCCCGACCAAGCTCGAGGAGTTCAAGACCGCGATCATCGCGTTCGCCACCGCCCTGACGCAAGGACAGAACCTGTGGCGCGAAGAGCAGGCCGTCGCTCAGCAACTGGCTTATCAGAGACTCACCGGCGACCGGATCATCCCCGCCTACTCTGTGGCAGCGCGCCTGCCGAAGTGACCGGCGGAAGGAGCGGAAGAACCCGGGCAGAGTGACTGCTACTTGCCGTCGTCGATCACGAATTTTGTCAGCCCCATGAGCAGGCTGACGGTGCGGCGAACCCGGCCCCGCCGGACAACGCCCAGCGCGTCGACACCGTGACCTGGGACCCTGCCCGTCGACGCGCCGCTCGCGCAGCTGGAGGCGACGATGGAGGCGCGGCTGCGCCGGGACTTCCCCCGGAGCCTGGCCGACGAGATCGTCACCGACGACACCAGCACGCCCACCGGCTTCGAGACCCTCGTCGCGACGGTCCGCGAGATCTCCAAGACCGGCCCGACCGCGGTCAGCGTGGCCTTCGCCGCGGTCGCCGCCGACCACACCACGTCGGCGAAGCTGGACGAACTGCTCTACGCCCACCGCGGCGCCGGCCGGACCCTCGTCGACCGCCCGCAGCAGCACCGGGCCGCCGCCCGATTCCCGTCCGCCACCGGCGTCCCCGCCACCCACTGCCAGGAAGTGACCCAGGTCACTAATCAAGGTGTGGGGGCCTCGGACGACTTCTCCATGAACGCAGCAGCGCCGGGCGCGGCGTTCTTCACTGAAGGGTGCTGTTGAGGATGAACGAGAACGGCGAAGCGTCCACCACGCCGGAGCGCGGCCAGTCGGTCGTAGGGGACGTGATGCGGGAGAGGTCCCGCCGGGCGACGATCACCTCGGCGCTCGACCGGCTCGTCCGCACGGGCGGGTCGATCGAGGTCGACCAGAGCGGCTGGTCCGCGTGGATCCCCGACCGGCGGGCCGACGACCCGCAGTGACCGACGAGCAGTCATGCCTGGACTCCGCCTCGCCACCTGAGGCGGAGTCTGCGGCGTTCTACTACGGGCACATCGCGTCGGTGAGCCGGTTCGCAGCCACGTTGAGCCGTACCTGTCCGGACGCCGCGTCGCCGCCCGAGGCGGAGTTCACGGCGTTCTACTACGGGCACATCGCGTCGGTGAGCCGGTTCGCGGCCACGTTGAGCCGCGGCTGCCCGGACTCCGCGTCGCGGCGCAAGGCGGAGTTCACGGCGTTCTACCACGAGCACTTCGCGGCGGTGAGCCGGTTCGCGCGCACGTGGGGCCGCAGCTATCACGATGCGGAGGATGCCGCGGCCGAGGCGATGCAGGAGATGTTCAGGCAGTGGGACTCCGTCGCGGCGGAGAAGCGCGTGGAGACGGTCTACACGATCACGCGGAACAAGTACGTCTCGATGGTGCGCCGGGCCATCACCCGGCAGAAACACCTCCGCTCGGCGGATGCGCGGCCGCGGGAGACGAGCCTCGAGTCCCGGATCGAGCTGCTGGACACCAGCGAGGCAGTCCAGAAGCTCCCGCGCCGGCGGCGCCAGCTCTTGATCCTGGACGTGGAGGGCCTCAGCCACGCGGAGATCGCGCACGTCTTCGGCATCACCGAGGAATCCGTGACCCAGGAGCTGTCCCGCGCTCGCAAAGCGCTGCGCCGGGCTATGGGTCGGAGCCAGCCCGACCGTCGCCGGAAGCCACGTGAAGACACCGCTTGGGAAGGAGGCACGTCAACGTGAGCGAGTACTTGAAGCACACCGTGACGGTGACCGCCAACGTCGTCCTGCTGTTCAGCACGCTCGCCGCCATCATGACCCTCATCGGCCACTGGGTGGATCACGCGCTGCTCGCGCGCGGGCAGCGGCCCGCCCCGAGCGACACGCGACCGGAGGTGAGGACGCCATGATGACGCTGGCCGTGATCGTGGTCTGCGGGCTGCTCGGCGCAGCGGCCGCAGTCTTCCGCGCCCGCCGGGCCGGCCGAGCCGCGATCTCCGAAGCGGAGCTGGACCGTCGGCTCGGCCGCCTTCACCGCAGCGAGTGCATGCCCACCGACGAGGAACGCCGCCGACGGGCAGCGAACCTTGAGGCCATCCTCGCCGATGAGCCGCTCGTCCGAGCGCCCCGACCTGTGCCCCGACCGAAAGCTCAGCGAGCCCGCACCCGCCCGTTTCCTCGGCGGGCGCTCGTCCACTACCGGGCCGCGGTCGCGGTGTGTGTGCTCTGGCCCTGGTACCGGGCCGAGGGCGCGGTGCGTGCGCTCCGGCTCTGGCTTGATCTTGGTGTAGGCCTGCTGGCCGTCGTCGCGTGCGGTATCGGCTACCTGGCGGGCGGCCTGTCCGGTGCAGAGGCGATCAAGGTCTTGGGCGGGATCTTCGCGCTGTTCACGGCACTCCGGGCCACCTCGACGCTTGATCTGGGGGCGCGAGCCGGGCGGCTGCACATCAGGACCCTGCACAAAAGCCGCCACGCAGAGGTCGACGAACCTGCCGAACGGAACCGGCACCCGCATGAATGGTGACATCGTCCACGCTGTGTCGCCGTGCGGCCCGGACCACCACGGTCGGGGCCGCATCCCGCTGGTGCTGCTGCGGCAGCACGGACAGCCATGACCGCCGATCAGCCGACTATTCTCGCCACCTCGATGGGCTTGAACCGTGCCCGCGACCCCTGGGTGCCCGGCCCGGTTTTCGCCTACGCCACCGCGCTCGCGCGCCCGGCCAGCAGACCAAAGCTGTGCGTGCTCACCACCGCCGGCGGCGACCAGGCCGAGACGGTCGCCCGGTTCGAGCGGGCGTTTGCCGACGACGAGTTCGAGCTGTCGGTGCTGACGCTGTTCGACCGGCCCGCGGTCGAGAACCCCGCCCGGCACTTGCTTGGGCAGGACGTCGTCTGGGTCGACCGCAGCAGCCTCGTCAACCTGTTCGCGGTGTGGCGGGCGCACGGCATCGACGGGGTACTGCGCGAGCAGCTGCTGCACTCGACCGCGCATCTCGGCGCCGCGCGTGGGCCGTTGTTCGTCGATTTCGTCGCCAAGTGCGAGGCCGCGGCCGGACCGGGCGAGTTCTGCAGCTACCCGGACCTGAAGGCGGCGTTGCACGGTCTCGGTCTGCTGCCGCTAGCTACGATGCCGGGATGACCGATCTGCCGGACGGCCAGGAGCAGCTGCTGCCCGCTGCGGCCGCGCCGCGGGTGCTCATCCTCGACCTCGCCTTCGGCCCCTCGGCCTACCCGGAGGACGGCATCACCTGGCTGGAGCGATGGGCCCACTGGGACCCGCCCAACGACACCGTGGTCGGCGCCATCACCAAGACGACCACGACGGTGCGTCGGCCGTTCCGGGTCGACTGAGCGTGGCGAGCGGCAACACGTGTGTTGTCGTCCGCACCGGGCGGCGGCGAGGGGGCACCCGGGCAGCGTTAAGCTTGCCGGTTCTGCTCGGCACGGCCTGATCGGAGAGGCAGCGATAGCAGAGGTGCAGTTGGACGGACAGTTCTGGTTGCCCGCCAAACCAGACCGCAAGATCGCGGGGTGGGTGACCTTCTCCCCCACAGCAGGGGGCTCGCTGACGCTGCTCGACAGCTTCGAAGGCATCGACAACCTCGACAGCCCGCGTCCGGACTACAGTCGCATCCTGGGCGAAAGCATCCACGGCGGCCTGACCCTGGACGACTGCCGCCTGGAGTTCCTGAACCTCTTCCAGCGGCGCCAGCGGTTCGCGGTGGGCACGCTGCTGAACAAGGCGCACTACGAGAGCGGTGAGGCGGTTGAAACGGACCGGCTGATCACCCAGATCAGCGACCTGATGCTCTGGATGCTGGACGGCGTGCCCGCGCTGAACTTCAAGCCCGAGCAGCTGGCGACGGGCAAAATCCCACTCGTCAAGGAACACAGCGAGCACATCGATCTGGGCAGCGGCGCCCGGCTCAACCTGATCCACAGGCTCGCCCTCTCGACCGGGGTGGGGCTGCTCCAGCTCCAGAACACCACGACGCCGCAGTTCGAGTTCGACACACCTGTCGATCTGGATGCAGCCTTGGAGCATGCATTCGACCTGCTGGACGTGGTCACGATCGCGGCGGACCGGGTTGTGGCGTTCGAGGACGTCACGTTCAGCCACCCCGGCCTGCTCATGCGGGGCGAGTCTCGGCGGGTGGCTGTTGGACTGCACAAGCAGTGGCGCGCCCAGGCGAACCCGAACCGCAAGCAGTTGATCAGCGACCGAACGGCGTTCACGTACGGCCAGTTGGGCGGCGGGGACGGGCTGCGGCGTCTCCTCGAAGCGGTGCGCAATCACCGCGCCCTCACCCGCCAAATCATCCGGCCGATCTACGACGCGGCACCGACCGTGCAGGACTCGTTCTTCACCCGGATCGCGGCTCTTGAAGGTCTCGACAAGCAGCAACACGGTGATGACATCCACCTGCGAAAACGCCTGAAACGGCTCGCCGGCAACGCCGAGGCGTCGTTCGAGTCGCTGGTGGGAGACGGCGACGCGGTCGAGCGCTGGGCCAAGCGCATGGTGGCCCTTCGCAACAACATCGGCCACGGCGACCCGGTGCCGCTGCACCAGAGCGCTGCCGAGCTTTACGAGATGTCAGATGCGGCCTATTGGCTGTTCGTCCTCAATTTGCTCGTCGAGGCCAACGCGCCCGCCGACGTCTACACCCATCTGACGACCACGGCACCGCGGTTCGCCTTCCTGCGTAGGCAGATCCGTCGCCATTTCTGAGATCAAGAGCTCAGCTGCGGGTGCTCCGCACCAGCTCGGCGGGAGCTTGATGGTCTCGGCGCACGGCGAGAGGCACCTCGCCTATGTCGCGTGCATGGGCCGCGCCTGCGATTCGGATCGTTCCGGGTCAGGCATCTAAGCCAGCTCGATCCCGGGCGTAGCTGCGCGCGAATTCGACGTCGCGGAGGAACGCTTCGTGATACTGGCCGGTCGTGGCGTGCGCGTCCAGGG
This sequence comes from Amycolatopsis sp. NPDC051758, assembly GCF_044453095.1. Classification (NCBI taxonomy): domain Bacteria; kingdom Bacillati; phylum Actinomycetota; class Actinomycetes; order Pseudonocardiales; family Pseudonocardiaceae; genus Amycolatopsis; species Amycolatopsis sp. NPDC051758. The sequence goes on from NZ_JBITCJ010000010.1 coordinate 227,662, forward strand.
GATCCTGGGCTTCGCGCTTGGTAGTCGGCGCGCTTGCGGCCTGGGTAGCGGAAGCGACGTGGGTGCACCGGAAGCAGCGGGTCGAGCCGCTCCCATAGCTGGTCGGTCAGAACCTCCTCACGCATACCAAGATTCTGGAAAGTGTTGATGTCCACGCAAAGGCAACACGCCGACTCATTTTGAACTGACCTCTAAGAGATGTGCCGGCCGATCTCGTGGTGGTCGACGGAAATGGCGCCGGTGTGTTCGCCGTAGACAGAAATGACGCCGCTCCTCGGCCACCACGGGAAGTCGCGGCCGGGGAGCGGCTGACCTTCGTTCAGCGGTGCGTCTCCATGTCAGTTCCACATCCTCGCGTCAGACGCAGGTAGTTTCGGTCAGGCCCCAGCTGCCCCAGATGGCGGCTTTCACGCACAGGACCGGGGAGTAGATCATCCGGGACCAGGAGTTGACTCCGTTGTTCGCGCTGTAGCCCTGGGTGTATCCGGTTTGCTGGACGGCCCGGATGTTCGAGGTGACGAAGTTCGCGCGCGCCCAGTTCGTCTTGCAGGTGGGCGACCAGCGGATGTCGACGTAGCTGTCGCCGTAGGTGCCGTAGACGTAGCCGGTGGCCACGGTGTAGGCATCGTTGGCGCACCCGCTCGATTGGGGGTCGAGACCCGAGCAGTAGTCGCCGTAGCAGGTCACGGTCTGGGTGGCGCTCGCCGGGACCGCCGAGGCGGCGGTGAGCAGGACGGCAGCGACACCGGTGGCTGCCTTGGTCTTCCAGGACATGGCGTTCTCCTTAGTGTTGTTCGTTTTTCAGAGACCGAGCTCGCGGAGCGTGCTGTTGAGCGCGACCGCGTAGAGCGCTTGGCCTGCGATGTTCGGGTGGAACGACTGCTGGGACGGCATGACGCCGGTCTCCTCACCGGGTGTGCGGTTCCAGCCGGCCACGATGCCGCGCACGGACTCCGGGGAACCGCACACGCCCTTGCCGTCGAACTCGTCACGTGGGTCGGAGTACCGGACGCCGGGACCGGCGGCCGCGGCAACCTGGCCGAGGACGGTGTTGAGCTGGTCGGCGGCACTGTTCAGCCAGTCCTTCTCGTCGCCTTGCACGCCGAAGACGCAGACTCCGCTCAGTAGCCTGGGATAGCCCATGAGCACGATCTGAGCGTTCGGCGCCTTGGCACGGACCTCCCGGAGCACCGTCAGGACGGACGACCGCACTGCGTTGTCGATCAGGTCGGGCTCGCTGTCCTGCAGCGGACGGCTGTCGCCGTCCAAGGTGTGCTCGTAGCAGGAGGGGTTGCTGACGCAAAGTTGGATGATGGCACCGAACCGTGCGTCGTTGCCGCCGATGCTCAGCGTCACCAACGTGGTGTCCGCGTCGAGGAATCCCTTGTCCAGCTGGGACACTTCGCCGGCCTGTCCGCTGCCGCTCTTACCGAAGGCATTCCGGGGGAACGTCGGCCCGAGTGCGGTGTGCCGGGGCAGCAGGTTCTCGGTCTGCGCTCCGGAGCAGGCAATGAGGTGGTGGTCTACCGCCGGATCCCAGGAGTCCGCGCGGGTACCGATCGGAGTTGTCGAGTCGGTCAGGGTGGCCTTTCGTGACCATGCCTGCGTCGAGCGGTGGCAGCGGTTGAAGGTGAAGGGGTCGTCGCCGTTGCTGTCCGATTCGGGGTAGTAGTCCCCTCCCCCGTCGCTTGAGGCTCCCTCTCCCGAGGAGTACGAGTCGCCGAGTGACACCACGATGTTTCGCGGTTTGCCGGGCAGGGGCTGGAACGCAACAGCGTCGTAGGCGACGTCCTCGAAGCCGACGGGTTGGTCGTCGTCGTCGACCACGCTGGAAAGCCGGACCTTCGGCGTGCCCGCGAAGGGGAACGAGCCCAGGGAGACCCAGGAGTTGCTCATCCGACGCTGCGCCACCACCCGGGACCGGACACCGTTGCCCAGGTCCACTTCGTACTGCGCCCGCTGTGTCTGTGCCCCGTGGTCGGGCAGATGCACCAGCACCCGCAGCCACCCCGACACCGTCCGGTTCAGCGTCCACGTCCCGGTGACGCGCATCGAATTCTGCCGGACGTCCGCGGTGCGAGTGTGCGCGTAGTAGAAGTGCCCGCCGAACCCGGCGCCGAGCTGATGAAGGTCTACTTTGGACGGGAAATGGCCGGTCGCGTCGGCGCCGAAGTCGAATCCGAAGGTGCCCTGGCCGGTGAACGCGTGGCCGCAGCCCGGCCGTATCGAGGGAACCGAGTCGGGCTGGTCGTCGACGACCAGGGCGCCCGGGGGTAGCCCTGCGAGCCCGCAAGCCGGCGGGTAGGCGGTCCCGTCGTCCTGGTAGGCGTAGCCCTCCGGGAAGCGGATCAGCTCGTTGCCGCAACTGTAGGCGCAGTCGGCCTTCCAGGTGGCCGGCTGGTGGTACCAGCAGCGGTAGTCGAACGACCCTGACGCGTCGACGTGCGCGCACGGCCCGGCCGGGCCGACGACCTGGCCGGGGTGGCAGGAGTTGCTGCTGTCGCAGAACAGCGCGACCGGTGGCTTTGCCCGGCTGCGGTTCAGCGGCCCGGTCGTCTCGTCCCCGTTCCACCACGCTGCGCGGTAGCCTGCCACCAAGGTGCCAGGGGATTCGAGGACCTCGACCGGGTGGCCGGCCCAACCCAGCACCTTCTCGGGGTAGGGCCAGTCCTGCGGGTGCGCGGCGTCGGCGTAGGAGACTTCCAGGAACGCGCTGCGGTTGGCCGGGTAGTCGGGGTTCACGGGGTTGTTGGACCAGCCCACTCCCCACGCGCCGCCGTTGGCCGCGGCTTCGGCCTGCGGGTGGAAGCCGGAGTTGTAGGCCCACACCGCGTAGAACCAGTTCTCCAGCTTCGCCGGGTCACCGTTGTTCACGACGAGCCCGGCCGACCTGGTCTGGTTCCACTTGTCCTGCAGGATCCGCAGCCCGGCCGCCACGTTCGCGGCGAAGTCCAGCGCCACGGCCCGCTGCTGCGGCGTCGGGCCGGCGCCGGGTGCGGTGCGGCGCATGCCGTCAGTCACCTGGGCGACGCCGTAGCCGCAGTCGGCAGCGTCCCAGTCGACGGCCCAGTCGTTGGCCGCGTCGCCGTCGTAGAGGTCCAAGCCGTAGAAGTTGCCGATCAGCGGGTTGCCGGTGACACCTGGGACCACGGAGCCGGGTGCCTGCCACAGGTTCGACTCCTGCGCCAGGACGCCGAGGTAGATCTGGGCGGGGACTTGGCCGCCGCCGGCGAGCGGAATCGGGGGGAAGTAGCCCTGCGGGGTGTAGGCAGGCATGCCGAGGTTTTTCCAGCCCGCTGGGCGCGCCACGGTGAGCGAACCGGTCACTGCCTGGTCGACCGCCCACTCGACCTGGCGCGGTTTCGGCTGCATGGCTTGGTTCCGGGGGTCGTTACGCGGCACTGAGCAGGTGCGCTCGTCCTCGACCGGGTCGTTCGCCGAGCCGGCAGCGGCCGCCCGTGCCGAGCCAGCGCGCAGGACAGGTGACGGCTGCGGGTCCGGGCTCGCCTCGGTTGGCACGTCGAATCCGACGGGCTGTCCGGTGCCGGCGTCGCTGCCGGTGATCCGGACGGTGCGGTGTGGGCTTGCGGGATCTGCGTCCCGGGGCGTCCGGCTGGCGACCCCGGTCAGGACGAGGGCGCCCGAGATCCGGGCGTCCTTGGCGGTGTCCAGCTTCCGCACCGAGCGCGGCAGCACTCCCGGTCGGGTGCGGGCGGCACCGGTGATGTGCACGACGTCGCCGTCGGCGCCCAGTCCCACCCCCTCCAGCGGGCCCTCTGCCAGCACCCGGACACCGCCGGCCGGTTCGGCGCGCTTGACCTGCGCGTCTGCGTCCCGGTGGTCGAGGAACACCACGCCGCCATCGGCGTCCGGGTGCAGTTCGAACGGGACTCCGGAGGTCTTCGCGACGGTGGTGCGGGTGCCGTCCGTGGCGATCTTCACGACACGGCCCGCCTCGGCGGCGACCACCCCGCGTGCGGTCGGCACCGCCGAGGTGACCTGCCCGGGCAGCACCACCGGCTTTTGCGGGGTGCGCGTCGCCGCGTCCACCGGCATCAGCCGGGTCATGGCCTCGGCCCCCTGGGTGAAGATCACCTGCTCGCCCGTGCCGCACCCCGGGCTGTAGTAAGCCAGGGAGCCGAGGAGGGGCAGCTTGGTCACCTCGCCCGTGTCGAGGCTGACCAGCGCTGTGAAGGCGCCGCGTCCGAACAGGTCGGCGTGGTTGGTGAACGACCGCGGTGCGTAGGTGACAGCGACCGTGCGACGGGACGCGGTGGCGCAGGCGTTCCCGATCCACTGGTCGGTGTCGGCCCCGTCTTCGGACAGGGTGGCCAGTACGTGCCAGCGGTACCCGGACGCGGCCTCGGCGGTGAGGATGTGGAAGCCCGACGCGTCCCCGATGGCGGTCCACGACCGGTCCCCGGACGTGCGCCACTGGGCTCCGAGGACTCGCTCACGGTCGGCGGCCGGAACGGCGTCGGGCAGTGGGGACTCGGGAGCCGCCGCTGGCCGCGGTGTCGGTGGAGCGGGGCTGCCTTCCGCTACGGCGGGGAGGAGTGACGGCAGGAGGAGCGCGCTCAGGGCACAGCACAGCCATCGTCTTTTCACGGCAGGGCCTTCTGACGGGGTGGGTCGCCCGGATTCCGCGTGGGCTCGATCCGAAGGTAAGGCTCCCGGCACCAGTGGTCATGACAGCCGCTCGGGGGTCAAGAACCCCCGTGTCTGAGTTGGACAGCACCGAGTAGCGGCCTCGTGCCCGTCACACCCCGGAGTCCGGCGAGAAACGTGCCCGGGCGGCATTGTCAGCTCTCGGGGCCGCTGGCCAGCGAACGGTATTCGCCGATCTCCTCGGCGCGGATGAGGCCGTCTTGGATGGCGCGCGCGAGCAGCGCATCCTTTGTTGTCGCACGGCGGCCGACCGCGGCGTACTTGGCTCTGGCCCGGTCGATGTATTGCTTGACGGTGGCTTCGCTGATCCCCATCCGCAGCCCGACCGACGCCTTCGACATTCCCTGGAACCAAAGCCGGAGCGCGGCGAGCTCCTGGCGGGACAGTGCTGGGCGCGCCGGCCGGTCGTCGGCGATCATCGCGCCTGCGCTGGAAGGGGTGACGTAGGGGCGGTCAGCCGCGACTGCCACGATCGTCTCCACGCAGTGCTCGCGGCTTTCGTCCTTCTCGAGGAATTCCGCGCCGGCGTCGAGGACCGCGAGCACGTTCTCGGACTCGGAGTGTGCAGAGAACACCACCACACGGCGTCCCGCGCCGGTGAGGTCGGCGATCCGGTCGACGATGAGTGTGCCGCGCAGGTTCAGGTCCACCAGCAGGACATCAGCGTCGCCGCCGGGTCCTGCGAGGACCTTGTCGAGGTCCGCCCCGCTGGCCACGACCCGGACTCGCTGTTCCGGGTCGCGGTCAACCCATGACCGGACCCCGTCGATCACGACGTCGTGGTCCTCGATGATGGCGACGGTGATTCGCCCGTCCAGCTGGCTTGCACCCACAGCGTCTCCCCCTCTCGTTGCCACTCGACCCTGACTTGGCTGTCCGGCAGCACCGACGGCGGAGCGCCGACGTCGGCGAGCACGCTCACCTGGACTTCCCCCGCGCCACCGGAGACCGTGACCCTCGCCCGGGTCCGCGCCGAGCTCAGCACCTCGATCACCGGTTCGAGAAGGTCTCGCCGCACGTGCACGGGCACGGGTGGCACCTCGCCGGACACGCTCATCCGCACCGGGACACCTCGTGCCTCGGCCACGTCGAGGCACGCGCGGACTTCGTGCAGCAGCGGGTCTGGCACCTCGTCGGACTCCAGGAAGAGCCGGCGGAGCCGGGCCGCCTCGATCGCGCACCGGCGTTGCACGGCCGGGTCGGCGGGGTCGCTGCCGCCGTCAGCAAGACCCGCCAGCGCCGCCGCCGCGGTGCGCTGGAGGAACTCGTGGCGCCGGGTGCGCGCGGCGTGCGCCTGCTCGGCTGCAGCATGCCGCGCCTCTGTTTCCGCCCGCGCCGCGGCCGCTTCGACCGCGCGGTCTACAATCCGTCCCTGCGTTCGCACGCCGTAGGCAAGTGCGACCTGCAGCGCCGCCGAGCCGACCAGGCTCGTCGAGACGAACGCGACGTCCTGCAGGTCCGGCTCGGCAAGCAGGAACATGGCGATCACGGACGCGGCGCCGTTGCCCACCAGCACCACGGCCAGCGGCAGCGCCGAGCGGCCCCAGCTGGCGAGCACTCCCAGCCATCCGACCGCGCCGAACGCCCAGTTCTGGAAGTCGACGGCCTGGCCGCCCGCGTTGACCACGACGACCACGCTGATGGTGAGGGTCAGCACCACGGTCACCCACGGCCTGCGCAGCCGCCCCTCACGCAGCAACTGGACTGCGGCGGCCACGATCATCGCGGTGAACAGCGCCCACATCGCCGGTGAGGCCCAGACCCACCTGAACTCCGACCACTTCAACAGCACCACGGTGGTATCGAAGCCGCCGTGCCACAGCCCCGTCATGCACACCGTCGCGATGATCGTCCCGCGCTGGTAGCGGGCAGCGAGGCTCGAGCTCGAGTCGTCAGCCACCGGGCCGCCACCTGAGCGTCACCACTGTCCCGTGGCCGGGTGCGGAGTCGACCACGGCGCTGCCCCCGATTGCGGCAAGTCTCCCCAGAACTCCTTCGCGCAGCCCGTATTTGTGCGCGGGCACCGCGGACTGGTCGAAGCCCCGGCCGGTGTCGGCGACGGTGACCTCGACCTCGCCGGCTGTCTGGGTCAGCGCCAGCGACGCGTGGTCGACTCCGGCGTGGCGGCGCGCGTTGACCAGGGCTGCGAGCGCGGCCCAAGCGATCGTATCGGCGACCTCGTTGGGCACCTGGCAGTCGGTGAGGTGCAGTCGCACCCCGGCCGCCCAGTCCGCGCGGGCGGGGACATCGCGTAAAAGGTGGTCGAGGCGCACCAGCCCGTCGCTTGAGCCGCCGGAGGCACGCAGCGAGGACACCACCCTCAGGTCCGAGCGGGCCTGGGCGCGTAGCCGCTGCGAGGACGTCGTGATGGCACCGGAACCGACCATCGTCAGCGTGGCGAGCACCGTGTCGTGCAGCCGCCGGTCGGCTTCGCGCTCGTCAGCCCGGCGGAGCCGCTCGACGCGGGCCCGGGTGCGGCTGAGGTGGAACTCGGCCAGCTCCGCGTCGGCGTCCCGCCCGACCCGCCGCAGCAACGCTAGTAGCACCAGGCCGCACACGTTCTGCAAGAGGTAGATCGTGGCCTGCACGAGACCCGCCCCGGGTACGGCCGCTAACAGCTGGCCAGTGACGTAGGCACCGATAACTGCTAGGCCGCCGGCGATGCCGGCGGCAGGCCTCACGCCGATATGGCCGTAAATCACGCGTGACCCGACGAGTACAGCGATCCACGAAACGCCGGTCGGCAGAGCTTCCGCGGATACCAGTTGGCCGTGTAACAGGCACAAACCCACGACCTCGGCCAGGTCAGCGGCCATCAGCCCGGCCGTGAGGGTACCGCGCACGGCGCGCCAAACGAACAACGATGACCAGATCAGGTTCACCACCACGGCGAAGACGGCCAGTCCCGCCGCCGGCGCCCGGTCCGCGTCGAGTGCGCCGGCGAATGCCCCGGCGACTCCCGTTCCCGCACGCGCGATCGCTGCGCACCGGAACAGCACAAGGTCCGTCGCGCGGCTGGCATCGCCCCCGCCGGTCCGTCCGCCACCCACCCGGTACCTCTTCCGCCTCACCCTCGAATGTAAACGGTCACACCGAGACCGTCACGACGGCAAAAAGGCTGTCACAGCTGCAGTGACGAAGCCATGACCACCGAACGGCCGTCATGACGGCCGACGCACGGACACCTCAAGCTCGGTGTTGACCCAGATCTTCGCGACAGCCAATGCGCCAGGGTCACGAAAAGGAGTACACCTTGAGAAACTCGATCCAGAGTCGGGGGCGCCGACGCCGCGTCGCCACGATTCTTGTCGCGGTGCTGACCGCTATGACGTCGACAGTCACCTTCGCTCACGCCGAAGGAACCAGCGGCGGCAGCAATTACTACGACGGACGTGACCCCACCACGCCGCCGGCTTGCAACGTCAATGCCTCACAGATCGCCACGCGCCCGATCCTCGACCGCACCACCGGCCAGCAGGTCGCGTCGATCCAGATTTTCTACTCCTGGTCGTGCAGCTCGAACTGGATCCGGGTGACCGGCAACCCCTACGGCGGGAACACCACCAAGTACATCGAGTCGTCGCTGGGCGGCTGGAACAGCGAATGGGACCCCGGATACGGGTCGAGCTACTCGATGATGGTCTACGCACCGGGGACAACCCAAGTCAGCGGTTACGTCTATCTGTTCGAGCCTGGGATCAACGAGTGGAACTGGAGGGCCGAAGGCTCGTTCTCGCTGTAATCCGGGCGCTCGCCAGTCCGGTAGCCGTCACCGTATCCCGGTGACGGCTACCGGACATGCCCCCAGCTACCGCCCGTCGGCCCTCCGAGCCGAACGCCCGCTCGATCCGGTCGTGGGCGGCTGACTCCAGGGCCCGCGATGACGGCCTTGCGGACCAGCATCAGCCCGGGAGTACCGGTACGGCTACCCCTCGACCCGAGTGTCACCAACTTCGGACAGCACGCTCCTTGCCTGCCTCGTGTTCAGCAGGTGATGGTCTTGTTGGCGCTGATCGTGCGCCCCGCGCTGGACTCCAGGATCGTCCGGTAGGTCCAGGTGCCGGACGCGCAGCCCGCCCCGACGCTGACCCAGTTGTCGCCGGTGTGGTAGTTCACGGCCTCGTTCTGCCACCACGCACTTCGGTGGCGCTGGAGGGTGATCTGCCACTGGGTGCCCGCCCCGCACCCCCACTTCTCACCCCAGCCGACCACGTTGCTGCCCTGGCGGTCGGGCGCGTAGGTGGCGAAAGAACATGCGAGAACACTTGACGTCGCGGCCGTGGCCGGCGTGGCAGCTGCGGCGGGAACGGCGGCCAGCGCCAGGATGATGGCCGCCGCCTGGGTCTTTGCGAACATTTCTGAGTCTCCTTGTTCCGAGGTTTCGGACGGTTTGAGACTAGGGCGGAATCCGGGTGCGGCAGCATCCTGTTGCACACCTCCCCATCAGCTGAAACGAACACTGTTTTGTCCCGGAATTGTCCCGTCCACGTGACATCGACGTGTGCTAGACAGGTCTGGTGGACGATGCATCTCGGGCGCGCGTCCGAGTGGGCTGGGTACTGCAGGCCAACAGGATGCTCGGAGGAAGTGGCTCCAAACTCCGGGAATTTGCCGAGAGCTTGGAGCCGCAGCTTGGTACCGCGGTTTCAGCAAGCACTCTTTCGCGGTGGGAGAACGGTCTTTCGCGGTTTCCTCAACCTGTCGTTTGTGCTTACGAGAAGCTCTTGGGTACAACACCGTCAGGAATGGTGGCGGTTGCGGATACCATCATGCGATTTTCCGGAAAAGTCCGCCCGGAACCAGTACTGGAACGCCCCGGCGTCGACCAAGAGGAGCTGTCCCGGGAGATCGATGTCCGGGTCGACTCGGCGGTACGCGGCGACATCCTCTCCGGTGCCGACTGGGACGTGGTGACGGAACTGCTGTGCCGGCGTCCGCATACCGTGCTCAGCCCGAAGTCGACGTGGGCTGCGCTGGCGGAACGCCTGCTCGTGGAGATGGCTGTGTCCGACGGGGTCAGTTGGATGCTGAGGGCCGAGGCCTACCAGCGGCTCATGGCGCATCCTCTGGGAGGCCCGGCGGCGGTGGCGACGGCAGCGAACGCCGCCGACGACACGGGTGTGCAGAGCATGGTCGGCTCGGTGTCGGTCTTCGACTCGGCGGTCAGCCGGGAGGCCACCGCCCACGTGGTGCGGCACCTGCGGCATCCCCGCACCGACCGCGCGTTCGCTGGCGCACTGCTCGCCTGCGTCCGCAAGGTCCGGGACCGGCACTTCGGGCCCGCTGAGATGGCCGAGGTCGGCCGGGTCATCGCCGATCTCCTGTCCGGCGGCCGGTCCCACCGCCTCGCCTCCAGCGTCGCGCACCTACTGCCGGCGCACGTCCGGGGCAGGTTCGGACGCAGGACGTGGACAGCCGCTGTGCGCTGCCTCGGCTTGGACGACGACGCACGGAGGACCGTGGCCCGGATTGTGGCTTCCGCCCGCGTCGGCCTTCCGTACGACGGCGGAACTCTGCTGCTGGCTCTCGTGGACGAGGCCCTCAACGCTGCAGTGTTCGACGAGCGGCTGTATGCCCTGTTCACTCTCTACAGCACCCCGTTCCGGGCTCCGGTGGCGCGGGAGCTCGCAACGATGCTGCGGCACGACCGCCCGGACGCGGCGACAATCGCCTCCCTTCTGGAAGCCCTCCGGGTCCTCGGCGGTCCCGGCGAACGCCGGGTCGTGGAGTCGCTCCTGGTTTCCCGCGCACTCCCCGGCCCGGTCCGTGACACCGCAGCCTCCGCGCTGGGCCACATCGCGGGCACCAGCAGCCGTGCCTTCTGGCGTGCCGCCATCGACGTTGCGCTCCGCGGTCTGGCGGACGGGCTGACCAGCGAGATCTCGGTTCTCGACCGCCTCGTCTACGCGTTGGGGATGGCGGATGACCTGGTCCTGCTGGCGGAGGTGGCGTCCGACGCCCGCGTGCCCCACAGCGTCCGTGCCGCCGCCCGGTGGTGGCATTCCATCCCTGACCACATCCGGCAGAGCGCTCGCACAGCGGCGTAGGCAGCCCCCGGCACGAAGGCAAGAAGAGTAGCGAGCTCCGGCACGCTGGAGTCACGTGTCAGCGCGGTGGCCGTCCCGTATCTGGGCGGGACGCGATGGTGGTTCTCGTGATCAGGTTATCGATCGTCGACCGATTCCACACTTTCTAGAGTCTCACCGACGCCGTCAACAAGGTCGCGCGACCCCACCACAGATGCTTGCACGACGTGCCCGCCGTGCCCCAGCGTCTTCGACGCACGTCTCGCTCTAACCGCCGAGTTCGGCAAAGTCCGCCAGCAAACAGATATCCGCCCATACCGGCGACTGGGAAGGCAGTCGGTCCGTGCCGTCCGCACTGGCACGGGGTGCTGGTCAGTGGGGCATGGCGTACTCGCGGAGTCCCAGTCTGAGCAGTGTGTACCTGGCATTGGGCTGACTGGAGGCCCTGGCTCGTATCCAGTCGGCCATGGCGTCGAGGGCCCCTTGATGACGCAATTTGCGGATGGCCTCGACGAACCGCATCGCCCCTCTCCGGTCCCGGTTCTCCAAGGTCCTGGTCAGCAAGGCCGCGATGACGGTCTTGCGCCCGAGGTCGTGCAGGGACGCGACGTGAGCCGCTATGACGTGGTCGCCGGGCGCTTCGCTGAGGAGAACGTCGTGGTAGGCCCGCAGTCCGTTCTCGTCCAGTGTTGCCATGGCGGTTCGGCCGTCTGTGGTCTCGGTGGCCCAAGACATGATCTTCGCGCGCAGCGGCGGGTCGCATCGCTGGAGGAGCAGCGGTACCAGAGCTGGGTGTGTCGTCATCGTTTTCACCGCTAGCTCGGTGAGCCGTGTCGCGAGGGCCGGAGCCGTGAACTGCAGAGCATCCAGTAGCGCGGCCACGTCACCCGGCGTGCGCCGCAGTGCGTCGGCTTGCATGTTCTTCTGGTCGCTGGGCGCGCACTCGCGGATCAGGATGGCCACCGCGGCAACGGTGGCTCGCAGCGTCACCTCCTTCAGCAACTTTTCTGCCTCCTCCGGCCGATTCTGCTCGCGGAGCACCATCACGATCCTGATAGTCCATTCGGGACGCTCGACCGCTGTCCGTGCGCATAGGTTGTAAGCCGCGTCGTTTCGGCGCAGTGCGTGCAGCTCAGTGACCAGAGTCAGCATGCTCTCCAGATCTGCGGGGGCGGCCATCGCCGTGCGGTCTGCGGGAATGGGGATCTGGTGGGTGGCCTCTTCCAGCAGGTTCGCGGCGTCCACGGGTCGTCCCGCTTCGCGGAGTGCGGTGACCATTTTGATCACCGAGCCGGGGCGGCCGATCGTGTGGTGCAGGCAGAGGTGGTAGGCGGCTTCGTCGCGGTGGAGTACACGCAAGTCCGCCGCGAAGGTCAATACTTCGGTGTCGGTCATGGTCGCGGCGGCTCGCTTCAGCGCTCTCATCGCATGGTCGGGGCAGTTGACCTTCCAGAACGCCTGGGCCACCTCGATCGCACGGTCGGCTCCGCCGACCGTCTCGATCAGGGCAGTGGCGATCGGGTGGACGTTGCGCTTGTCCCCCGTTTTGACCATAGCCTTGAACACCTGGGCGGCGGCCACGGCCGGCCGCGTGGTGGCGACTGCGTCGGGCACGAGGAGGTAGAGGCCGAAAGCGGTCTTCTCCCGGCCCACCGCGCGAAGTTCGTCGGCCAGTTCGGCGACAGCGGGACCGGGCAGCGTGCGCGCCGCCCGGTCCACCAGCTCGTCGACCGCTCGACGGAGACCGGCTCCCCACAGTTCGTTGACAAGGCGTGCGAGCGACTGCTGCTGCGCAGCCGCCAGAGCGTTGTCCAGCAGCACGACAAGGTCATCGTTTCGTCGATTGTCCTGCAACTGGCGCGCGAGCACGGCGATGTCCGCGGGCTCGGTGGCAGCGGCGGCACGCAGCAGTTCGCCCGCCTGGTGGTCTTGGCCGGTGTCACGCAACGCGTCGACGATTCGCAAGACCTGGACCGCTGTTCTTGTCAGGACGGCAGTGCGAACCGTCCGCAGGTCGTCGATCCGCTCCTGGTGGCTGAGCACGTCGATGATGGCCGCGACCTCCTGATCGGCACGCCACGTCGCCGAGGCGGCCAGCAACTGGTCCGCCAGGGCACCGGAACCGGCCGATCGGAGGTCGACAGTGTGCGCGACAAGCGTGTTCGGCGGCCACCGCCGCATGTTGTCGAACTCTGCGGGTGGACGAGGCCGCGGCGGGGGGCGCCCGGGGGGGGGGGGGGGGGGCGGGCGCCCCGGGCGGGGGGGGGGGGGGGCGCCGGGGGGGGGGGCCCCCGGGGGGGGGGGGAGCCGGGGCGGCGGCGGCCCCGGGG
>NZ_JBITCJ010000010.1:240695-427543 GCF_044453095.1 Amycolatopsis sp. NPDC051758
GGCACCCGGCCGTTGGGGGGTCGACTGTGGGCGCGACACGGGTGTGGGGGGGCCCCGGCCGCTGGTGGTCGAACGCTGGGGGGGGGGGGGGGGGGGGGGCCGGCGGGGGGGGGGGCGCGGCGGCCGGCTCTCCCGAGGCGCCGTGCCGGTTGCGGACCAGGGCGATCGACCGGCCGTCGTTGCGGATCCGCTGCTGCGGCACGGGCAGGTGCCTGGCCTGCAGGTCCGTGCGCACGTGGTGGAACAACGTTTCCATGTCGAGGACGTTGGGGCCGCCAGGGATTCCCCGTTTCATGTGGTCAAGCAGCGCGCCGGTGAAGGCGGTGAATTCTTGACCCCGAGGGGCGAGCGCCGGCTTCGTCTCAGCGCTCGCGGTCATGAGATACGTCCCGTCGATCTGGGTCCGGTCGGCAAGATCGTCTGATCCGCCCATGCCGCCCAGCATGGCGCGTCCGCTGAAACAGCAGTCCAGGATGACGACCTTGGCCGGCACGTGCGTCGCGCCGAAGATCTCGCGCCGCACATCGTCGTAACGCACCGCCCGATACAGCCGGTCCTGGTGGGCCGTCGGCATCGCGAAGTGAAGATCGCCTCGGTCGTCGAGCAGCCCGTGGCCTGCGAAGTAGAACACCAGCGCGTCGGACGCCGCGGCCGCCGCGGTGTGAACGGCGTCCAACACCTGCTCGGTGGACTCCGGGTTGAGGAGTGCCGTGCAGTGCTCCTCCGGAAGACCCCAGAAGTCGGTGTTGGTGAAGAGCTGGCGCAATTCGCGGACGTTGTTGGCGACAGCGGGCAACTGCGATTGACTCGAGTACTCGGACACGCCGAAGAGCACGGCCCGCGAGGCGACGGGGGCAGGCAGGTCGGTCACCGCAGGTCGGTCTCTTCCTCCGGGTGGTTGAGTATCTCGAGTGTTTTGCGTAGTTCCTCGGTCAGTGGGCCGGTGACGGTGAACGTCAACGTGGGCGGGTCTTTCCGCGCTTTGCGCCAGTTCGCGTAGGCGATCGCGAGGTTCGCCAGGCCGGTCGAGGTGGACAGGGTCATGCAGATGACCTCCACCGCTCCCATGTGCCCATCGTCTGGCGTGCTCACCCGGCTGATCGCTGCCGCGCGGGCGATATCGACATCGTCACGGAGCCAGCGGTGAAAGCTCTCGAGCGCGAGCTGGTCTTCTGCCGTGCTGATCGATAATTCCATTCCGGCCCCCAGGCGAACGGCGACACTGTCGACCGGTGAATGCTACGCGCTGCCCATCCTGGTGCGTGTTCGGGCCTGCGAGCAGATAGCCGTTCGATGACGCTCACTCGGCCCTGCGTTCGTCTTTCCGGGTGTCAGCGGGACATGAGTGGCGAAGTACGTTTCGGCACCCTGCGTTCATGAGCGGATGTCAGCTTCGAGGTTCTGGACGTGCTCGTGGAAGCCGCGCTTGACTATGCTGATCAGCAAGGAAACCGAGCCGCCGCTCAACCTAATTGTTCCAGGAGGAACCGGTGGGCGTGAATTGACTTGCTTGCCGACCTCGGCGAGGAGCTTGTTGAACTTTGCGGCCCGATGCCGACGGCGCAGAGAACTGATGATCTCACCGGTAGCGACATCAAAAGCTCGCGGGCTCGAGGTCACCGCGTAGACAGCGGAGCAGAACGGACATACTCGTAGAGGCGACGCGAGCGTGCGAAACCGAAGTCGCCTGGCGCCGTTCACCGGCCTGGTCGAGTTGCACCGGATGTCCGGCGTGGAAGCCAGCGAAGGCGACTTTGAGAGGTCGGGCCCCGACCTCCCGCTCCGGAGCCGGTCTGCCAGCCGCTGCGCGAGGCCTTCGACCTCGACGCGCCGGACGCGTTCGTGCACGACCCCGTCACCGGGTGCTTGCGATCCGGGGCCCACGCCGAAGCCGACGTCCTCACCCAGCCCGCGCCCACGATGGCCGGCGACGGCACCGTGGTCTACGGCGACGTCTTCCCGATGACCTGGTGATCCTGTAGCACCGCACCGCACCGCACCGCGCTCGTACTCGGGGTTGCGCGCGGTGCTTGATGAGATCGTGTGGGACGAGGAGCGCACCGACCAGGCTGAAGCCGCCTGGGCGAAGCTCGGACTGCACTTGGGGTTCGGCAGCATTCGTCCGGAACGGCTGTACAACACCGGCCCGGACAACCTGTGGACGCTCTCCCCGACCAGCAACGCGGTGATCGAGCTGAAGACCGGCGTGGAATTGACCTGCACCGGCATCTCCAAGAAGGATGCCGACCAGCTGCGCGGTGGAGTGCAGTGGAACACCGACACCTACGGCGCGGTCACCGCGGTGCCGGTCATGGTCCACCCAGTCGACATCTACGACGCGCGGGCGATCGCGGTTCCGCAGATGCGGGTCATCACCCCGGCCAAGCTGACAGAGTTCAAGACCGCGATCGTCGCGTTCGCCACGGCCTTGGCGCAGGGCCAGAACCTGTGGCACGAGGAGCAGGCCATTGCACAGCAGCTGGCGTTCCACCGGCTGACCGGTGACCGGATCCTCGCCACCTACTCCGTGGCCGCCCGTCAGCCGAAGTGACCGGCGGGAAGCCAGGCTCCACGGGTCCGGCCGGTCGATCAGCGAGCCGGACCGGCCATATTCGGTGGTCGTCGCCGGTCCGCGCTCATCGCGACCACGGTCGCGTCGCCGCCCACGGCGTTCTTGAGCAGGTCGACGTCGGCCGCGGTGATGGCGCCTTCGGCGTCGACGGCGGACTTGCCGGTCAGCAGCGCGGCGGCCGCTGGCGGGTTCATCGCGGCGAACATACTGGTGGCGGGGCTGAAGTCCTGGTCCTCGGACATCAGGAAGACGTTGTTGCTGCCGGTGCGGCGCGCGAGGTCCGGGCGGACGCGGTTTACTCCGCCCGCTGCCACGCCTCCATCCACGGCGTCGTCGGGGCCCACACCGGCCGATCGGCCGGAACCTTGCCGCGGAACCGGTTGTGGACGGCCCCGAAGTCGAGCAGGCCGCGCACGGCGAAGTCCACCGTGTCATAGGTGGGCGCGCGCCTGCCGTTGAACAGCTCGCCCAGGTTGCTCACGCCCAGCTTGTCGACGTAGACCATCTTGCCCATGTGCGAGAACAGCACTCGTAGACTCGGGTTGCCCACCGCGATCCGCAGGACCCGCTGTTCGCTGGCTCGGGTGACAGGACCTCGAACGTCTGCATCTCGGGGGTCATGGTGGCGACAGTTCCGCGGTGCTGTCGTGCCGGGAGAGCAGCGGATCGACGAAGAGGTCGAGCAGGTGCACCTCAGCGTCGTCGAGCCGGCAGGAGATCTCGATGCCGGGGACGATTTCGACCTCGGAAGTGGCTGAGGTGGCCGCGGCCAAGCCGGCGAAGGTGTCGTGGTCGGTGAGGGCGAGCACCGTGAGCCCGGCTTCGGCGGCCAGCCGCGGCAGGTCGGCGGCGTCACCCGGCCGAGGATGTCACAGCAGCCCGGCTTCGCTGGCCTTCCCGATCGCCTCGACGCGGTTGCGGGCGCCGAGCTTCTGCAGAGGACCGTGGCAGCGTCGGGCTGCCGCTCGTCGTGCGTGACCACACCCGCGCGCCCGAGCAGCTTTCGGCCCGGATCGCCGTGCTCGTCGACGACGCGAGCACCCTGCTCAGCGCCCGGCGCCGCGCCGGGCGGCTGCTGTGGCGCTATCTTGCGACGGGAAGCACGTCGGGACTACCACGTGGTCACGGCGTGCGCCGGACCAGGAAGGAGGCTGAGCGCGTGGTGGAGTTCTTGCACCGGTTCGCCGCGGGCGCGATCTACGCTCTCGACCCCCCGCAGCCGCCCGCGTTCACCGGCTCCTGCGGCGCGTTCCTGAGCCCGCATACGTTTCTCACCGCCGCGCACTGCGTGCCGGAGGACCGCCACCTGCTGGTCGCCTCCGGGGTCGGCATCGGCGGGCCGCGGCTGGTCACCGGCCGCGCCTATCACCCGACCTCCGACCTCGCTCTGCTGCACACCGAACCAACCAAGGAGATCGATCCCGAGCACACCGGCATGCTGCACACCCAGGTGTTCACCGCACCGGCCACCGGGATCGAGGACGGCGGAGACTTCGCATGCTTCGGCTATCCCGCCGACGCCGGCGCGGAGCCGGTCGGCCGGACTATCCGGGGCCACATGCAGCGCTTCTTCAACTACACCGACCGGGAGAACCGCACGTACCTGGCCCTGGAGATGAGCTGCCCGGCGCCGCAGGGACTCAGCGGCAGCCTGCTGTCCAGCCCGCGCGCCGTGACCGTCCCGCACGCGGTGGTGACCGGCAACATGGAGTCCTACGCGATCGTCGACCAGGTCTCCGAGGTCGACGACAACGGCAAGATCTACCGCGAGGAGACCCGCCGCATCATCTCCTACGGCATCGCGGTACTCCTGCAGGGCGAACGGCAGTGGCTCCTCGACACCGCCGCCGATCTCCAGAAGACACAGGCTGACGGATGAGCGCCGTCGAGCGGCACGCCGACGTTGCCATCGTCCCAGCCGGGCTCGGCGAGGTCTCCCCCACCGACGCTGTCCGCGCGGTGAGCTCGCCCGAGCTGGGCGAGCTCTACAGCGTGCGGAAACCGACTGTGCTGTGGCTGAAAAGTGCAAGTCGGACCACACCTGGCGCACCACCCTGGCCACCCTGCTCATCAAGACTCTGGCGGCGGTACAGGATTTCTTGGATCACGCTGACGTGCGTACCATCCCGGATCTACGTCCACACCGACGAATCCCTCAACACGTCGCTCTCCTACACCGCCGCCCTGCTCGACGACCTGCTCACCGCCGCCTGACCGGCCCCCTGACTGATCGCGTCGCCGAACTCCCGTCCGGGATCCACACCCTGCCCGCCCACCGTGCGCCCCTGCTTCGTCAGTTCAGCCGACCGACCCCGGTCAAGCAATTCCCTTGGAGACGTGGACTTTCATGGCCTTCACCGATCGCTTCGCGACACTGGGCACGATCGTGCGCCGGCGGCTCGCCGCCGCGGCGGCGCACGCACACGCTGCGTCCGCTCCGAGCGTCTCATCGCCGTCGTCGCCAGAGACCACACCGATCGAGACCACCGGATCCGCGATCACCTGGCAGCTCGCCAACGGCGACGAAATCCACGGGCATCTCGACTTCCCGACCGCACGGCGCGTATCCGGCACCGCCTTCGGGCTTCCGATGGAAACCTCCGCCGGCAGCGACGTCGACAGCGAGGAGGGCTTCTGGATCAGCACCACCCCGCGCCAGTACGGGACCCTGCGCGGCCTCCTGCGCAACGGTCACGACGTGGCACTGCTCAACGCGCAGGTCACCCCCGTACTGCCGGAGCACACACTCGTCGGCGCCGATCTCGCCCTGCGAGGACCCGGACTGAGAGCAAACACTGATCTGCTGTTCCCGAAATTCCGGTTCCAGGTCGGCGGACTGACCGAACTTGCCGGAGTAGCACCCCTGAAGCCGAGGATTCCCCGCACCCTGGCCAAAGGCACGGAGTTCAGCGGAACGTGGACCGCCCCGACGCAGACTTGGACAACCGCGGAGGGCGACACGATCACGCTCGACTTCGTCGCGACGATTAACGCTCCGTCACCGTATGAACTGCGGGTCCGTACCTCGCCGATCGTGACCGTCACCGGGACGGCCCGCCCGGCACCCGCCTGGCTGCGCGACTACGCCCGACCGCTGGCCGAACTCACCAGCCTCGCCACCACCCAACCGCAGGCCGTCACCTGGGCCGCCGTCGGCGACGACAACGGCGAGTATCAGCTGCTGGGGCGCGAGATCACCCAGGAACGCTACGACGCGGACCTACCGAAGCCCGACGCGCTCCCCGCGTTGTTCCGATGTGGCCCCAGCGGAGCGACACTGCCCGACCTGCTCACCCGCTGGACCGCCCTGGCGAACGACCAGCCCGTCTTCGTCGACTACCTGAGGTCGGTATTCCGCAATCCGCTGCCCGTGACGTCGCACTTCGTAGCGCTGATCGCCGCACTGGAAGGCTTCCACACAGCCAAGCACGGTTCCGGGCCCCTGAACAAAAAGGAATTCGACAAAGAAAAGGACGCCCTTTTCAAACGACTGAAGAAGGCCGAGGGTGTCTCCGAGGACGACCGGGCCTGGTTGCGCCGATGGGGAAACTACTTCGGCTCCTACGAGCTCCACGAACGATTCCGGCAGCTCGCCGCCGATCTCCCCAACGATCTTCAGCACCACATCACCGCAGCGGTACAGCCGATTCCACCGCTTCTGCACGGCATCGTGAACGATCCGATCGACATCTGGCAGCTCATGGGCAAGGCACGCAACAACCTCGCCCACGGCAACACACCACAGACCACCGACCAGCTCACCGCGCTGACGCGACTCGGCCACACGCTCGCCGTCGCGACAGCCCTTCAGGAACTCGGCCTCGCCCCAACGCATCTGGACGCGCTGATGCGGACCGAGAAGTGGTCGATCGTGTGACTCCGCGCTTTCCAGCTTGCTGGGCGCCCGGCCTCAGTCGGTACGGGCCTCCCGGGTCTGACAGGTCAGTAGGTGCTGATGCTCAAGGCTCCTGCCGCTGCTGAGGCGTAGGCGCCGACCAGCAGCGGATACTCGCGGCCGGTGCAGTTGCGGCCTCCCCACAAGATGTGGGCGGTGCCAGTTCGGTTGGCCGCCGTGCGGGTGAAGGGCAAGTTGCGGCACTGCCCCGGCGCCAGCGCCGGCGTCTCGATCGTCTTCAGCCCCTCGGCCTCCCAGACCTCCCAGCCACACACCCGGTTCACCGGGCAGTCCCAGGCTTGAGTCGTGGCGCCGCCGCCGACGGCGCGACCGCGGTCAGCATCAGCGCGCAGGCAGCGATCTTCGCGGCACGCGACAAGATGGTTACGATCATGATTCCGCTCCGTGGTCGAGGGTGCCGCACCAGTCCGTCAACTACCCAAAGTACGACCAGAATTGCACATGGTGACGTAGTGAGCGCGGAAACCGCCCAATTGAGTGTGGCCCGACCACGGCCCGGCCCTCCGAAAGCCAGCTCGGCGACGCCGGTCGTGCGGTCCTCGACGGCGAGGTACTGGCGCCTAGGAACCCGCCGGGCTACCGGGCGGTCATCGACGTGGTCAAGGGTTCTTCCGCACGAGCCCGGTGAAACCGGCGACGAACAACGTGGCGAACGCCCACGCGAGCAGTTGCAGGATCCAGGTCGTCACGACGACGACCTGGCCGACGCCGGTGGTCGTGGCGACCTGGCACCGTTGCTGCCCGTCGAGTTTCGCCAGCGGCGCGACCGCGTTCAGGGCGTACCCGACCTGTTCGACGATGGAACACCGCACGGCGCCCACCGGGCCGGCCAGCCCGGTGATCAGTGCGATCGACAGCGCCAGCGTGCCGAGCAGCCACAGCAGCGCAGTCGCGGGGCGGTATCCGTACCCCACCGTGGCGCCGGTGACCCGGTGCCACAGGCGGCCCCAGCGCGTGAGCTGTCCGCGGCGCTGGAGATCCCGTTGCTGCGCGATGCGAATCCGCCGCACATCCCGTTCGTGCCCGGCCGCTTGGTGCGCGGCAGCCAACTGGGCGTAGGGCTGCGTCGCGTACCGGGGAGTCTTGTGCGCCAGCAGGTCTAGCCAGTCGTCGAGGCCGGCGTCGCGGGGCAGGCCGGTGTAAGTAAGACCGTCGAGGTCCACCTCACCGTCGGCGAACCCCATCGGGAAGAACACCTCCATGCCGACCCGGCTCTGCTTCACGTCCAGCGCGACCGGCCCGCTCGCCACGCCGTCACGCAGCACGAGCTGCCCGCCGATGCGTGATCCTCGCATCCGCACCGCCGTGTACGTCTCGGCACTGGCCCGGAAACCGCGCGACAGGAAGACACTGCCGTCGACCTGCATGTCGACGGCGAGCAGGGCAATGTCGCTCCCGCCGAAGAAAGATCCCCCGCAGTAGAGGTTGCCGCCGATGTACGCGCCTTCGAGGCGGACGGTGCCGACCGCGACCACGTCGGTCAGGTACACCTCGCTCCCGGTGCGCAGCCGGGGCGCGTGCACGGCGTACTCGGTCTCGCTGCGGAAGTGCGCGCCCCGCAGGCTCACGTGGCCACCGACGGTCGCCTCGGCGAGGTCGAGCGCGTAGTCGTCGCTGCCTCCGTCGAGCCGGGCGCGGCCGAGGTACAGGTAGTGCTCCAGCCGCAGCCACGGCCCGCTCACCGCGGGCGCCACCAGGCCGGTGAGATCGAGCGCGGACAGCCGGGCGCGGTCGAGTAGGACCGGCGCGTCCGTGGTGCAGTCCTGCAGCGCGAGCGGCCGCTTCGCGGAGACGTCGCAGAGGTCGAGCTGCCCCTCGATGCGCGCGTTGCGGACGCGCAGGCCGCGCGGGTCGAGATCGTCCGCCCGCACCATCAGCTCCCGAATCCGGGACGCCGGAATCTTCCCGCCCTCGAAGTCGGCGAACTCGCCGTTCGTCAGCTCCACCAGGCTACGTTAGCCCGGGAATCCTCCCGCACTGGCTCGTCGGTGGAACGGTGAGCGCTCGGTGGGTCCGCGTCGTGGTCGGCGGGGCCGTTCGGCTCAGCCTGGAAGCCGGTTCGAGATCCAGGAGGACCATGACCCCCGTCTACATCACCGGTTACATCCTCTGCGTCGTGCTGGGCCTCACCTATGTCGTCGGCGTCGCCGGGATCAACCTGCCGGACGCGCCGCCCGCTCTCGTCGTCATTGTCGGCGGCGTGCTTGGTCTCGTCACCTTGGCCGCGGCCGTGCCAGGCTGGCGGGGCAACCGCGCCGGGCACCTCACCGTCCCACGCACGGCGCCGGAACCCGACACCGCGCGCCCGGCTACGGCGAACGGCGTCCCCGTCTGGCGCCCCGACCGGCACGGCCCCCGAGCCGCGGCGGCTCCCGGACGAGCGGTTGCAGATCGCCTCGGTCGCCGAGCTCAACGCCGTGTTGCGGCTTGCAGCCAAGGCCGCCAGCCCGCCGTGGAAGTACCTGGCCCAGCAGGCCGGGATCCCCCGCAGTCAGCTCTACCGGCTCACCAACCCGGAGAAGCCGACACTACCGCGCGACCCGCGGGACGTCCGCGCCCTGCTCGAAGCCTGCTCCGCGCCCAACGACCAGGTGGTGCGGATCCTTGAGCAGTGGCACGAGCTGGACGTGAAGCGCCACCATTTACCCGCTCAAGCCGAGCCGGACGATGTCGCGGGCATCGGTACAGCCGCGGCTCTGTCCGATGCGAACGGCGAGCCCGTGGCCTCGGCGGCGGTCGACGACGAGGCCGCGGGGAACGGCGGTTACGTCGCGACTGGCGTAGCCCGTGATCAGCAGCAGCCGGATGTCGCAGAAAGACTCACATGGCTCGAACTCGCCATGCTTCCCGTTCTCGCTGTCGGTGTGACGGGCGTGCTGGCCGGGACCGGCGGCCTCACATCCGGGTGGGCGCTGATGATCGTGCTGTTCCTTGCCGTCATCTCGGCGATGGCGGCCTGCCTGCGATGCAGCAAGTTCATGCGGCGCCGGTGACACGTTCGGCGACGACTGGCACCGGCCGTCAGCGGTTCAGGGCCCGGACTCGGGTGGGTCGGTCATGACCAGTAGCGCGACCAGGCTCCAGCCACGCCACCGCCGACCGCGATGGCACCGCCAGTTGTGGAGACTCACGCAACCGGGCGCTGTGTACTGATCACCACTGACGCCGGCGAGCCGCGGTCACTGCCCGCTGCTGAGCCGAACGGGTATCTGGGGCACTTCTTCCCGCCGGCTTGTTACAGCTGCGCGGTCCGTCGCGATACTGTCCCCGACCACGGCCGGAAGGGATTTCTGCGTGAGCGTGCTCGGAGCGATCGCGGTCAAGCTCGGCGAGGTCGTCGTCAAAAGCGCTAGCGAGGCTGTGACTGGGAACAAGCTCACCGGCGACATGGCTGGCGCGGTCACCGTGGTCCTGGGCGGGCGAGCGGTAGAAGGCATGGCTCGCCGGAAGGCCCGCCGGCACCTGGAGGAACGTGCGGTCCGGGTCGCCGAGAAGTTGCTGGAACTCTACGGGCACGAGTTCCGCGGCCTGATCGAGGATCAGCGCGCCGTCGTAGTCCAGGCCGTCAAGGAGACGTTCGAGCAGGCACCGCCCGGTTCGGGACTGGTGCTCGGCACCGACTGGCCTCGCCCACCGTCGAGCACGCCGTCCGGACAGCCACCGCCGGGTTCCGCCGGAGCTGGGCTTTCTCCCTCACGGCTTTGCTGGTGCCGATGAACGTCGTCAAGGTCGCCGTGTCCGGGATCGGCGGGCCAGACGACATCCTGTCGTTCGCCGACGCCGGTACGGACGCCGTCCTGGCCGACCGAGTCAGCGGACACCGGTGACGACCCGGTGGCCATGTGCGCTCGCTCGTTGCGGCCGGGGCCTGCCGGTGGAGCTGATCATCTGATTCATCACGCTCGTCGCCATCAGGTGCAGGTCGTGCTGCTGGTCGTGAGCGGCAGACTCGCCGGGGCTCAGAAATCGCCGAGCGCCGACACGCCAGAACTTTTCCAGGAGAAGGTGGCAATGGACAGGACAGACCCGACATTCAATATAGTTCCTGCGGCAGGGTTGTACTCGCAGTGTGCTGGAGTCCTGGCTGGCTTCGCATTTACCGCGTTGATCTTGTTGCTGACGGCCCGCCTTACCATCCCAGGGTCGACGGGGCCCGCCGACTTCTCCTCATCTGCGCGAGTCCTCGTCGCCACACTGCTTGGCCTGATCCTTACGAGCTTCAACTATGCTGTTATAACCGGGATCACCGCATCCCGAACACGGCTAGCGGTCCTGGAGAATCTTGCCGGCGTAGTGTTTGTCATATCAGCAGTACTGCTATTCTATTCGGTGGCATTAACTATAGACGCAGTAAACGGAGCATCGAGCATCCCCGACTTGGATATGATCTCCGTAGCCAAGAATTTGCGACGGTTGATCGCGGTCGTAATAGTTCCTGCGGTCGCGTTTTTCATTTCGAACGCCATTAATGACATCGTTAAGTCGACTCCTGAAGTGAAGTACGCAGATCTCTACTCATGGGGAACAGTTGTCATCCAGGTGATTGCCGGGTCCGCGAGCTATCTATATCTAACCCGCGCTAGTGCGCCCACCATGAGCAAGATTGATCGAGAGAAGGCTATTGAGCGCCTTTCCGAATGGGGATTTGGGTTGATAATGACGTTCTCGCTGGCGTTCGCTACGTACAACCAGTTCCCAGACGTGGACGGTGTTTTGGTTGCCGTCTTCGCGTACTTCTTGGCTACATTCGTGCTCTTAGTTGGCTTGGTCTCTGTTGTCCATCTGGCACGTACGAGACCCTAACTCTCCGTGACCGGCATCGTTGCACCCGGATGTCTGCGGATCGGCCTTGGCGCGCCGGCAATAGGACTGGACAGCGTGGCGGACGTGCCTACTGGACTGCGCTTGCCGAACACGGTGATGCCGCCGAACCTCATTCCGCTGAACCCGGTGTCCCGCGACCGCGGTCGAGAAGCGCTTCAGTGCCGACCCGGTGGTGCCTGGGGATCGGCCACCGAAGTCGGCGCGCATCTGATCGACTCGTTCGTGTGGGCTTGACCTGACCTACGAGGCGGATGCAGGCGTGCTCGTGCTGGCACGGGGTACCGTACGGGCGGCCTCACGTGCCGAGCTCAAGCTTTCGGGTCTGGAAGTGCTGCTGGAACTCCCTCCACTCCTCCTCCGTCAGCGAGCGGTACTCCTCGGCCGGGCGGATCGCGCGGCGCTGGGCGAGAAACGCCCGGTAGGTGCGGACCAGATCGTCCTGAAACCCCGGATCGGTAAGCAGGTCCTCGTAGGCGACCAATACCGGCGAGGTCAGCAGCGCGCGGCGAGCAGGACCAGCTCGGTGCGCGTGGAGTCGTCGGTAAGCTCGATCGCGCTGCCGAACGCGGAGACCGTCCAGACAACGTCGTTGAACTGGACCAGGCCGCCCGGGTGAAGCGCGCGGTCGGCACTGGCTCACCATGGGCCGCCTGCCCGGGCAACGGGACCGTGACGATCGCGCTCTCGTGTAGCAGCATCGACAAGGTCGCCTCCAGCTCCGAGGACCACAGCAGGTGGAAGATGACCGGCAGGCTGGCCAATGGGTCGTCGAACAGCTGCGCCAGTTCCAGCAGCCCGTGCGGGACGGTCGCGGCCTCGAGGGTGGCGGCCGCGACGTCGGTGCAGCGGTAGCGGGTGCGGCGGAAGCCCGGGGCGCGCATCAGCGCTCGGCCCCCGCTTGCCGCGGTCACGTCTCGCGGAAATGGGCGCGCAGGCGCTCGTGGCGGAACTCAGCCGCGGTGCCCGCCATGCGAAGCAGCCCGACCTCATGCGCCCAGTCCAGGAATCGCGCCGCGCGCAGCGGGAGCCGGTTCCCCCAGCGGCCGACCGCGACCACGGCGCGGTAGCGGGCGATCGGCGAGCGGATGAGGGCGAGGGCGAACCCGATCGGCAGCCCTAAGTCCGCCGCAAGGAATATGACACCGAAGATCTCGCCCACCAGGTTGCTGGGGTTTTCAGATGTGTACGAGGCGGCCACGGAACCTATCGCGACGACCGAGGCCATTATCTGCGCCGCCGCGCGGGCCTTGGCCCAGCGCAGCGGATCGCTCGGCCGGATGCAGACCTCGCGGCTCGACGAGCTCACCGCCACCATCGCGCTCAGGGCTAGCGCGGGCAGCGCGGACAACAAGGCGGTCTCCTGCAAGAGGATGACGATCGTGGCGACCATGGCGCCGATCGTCGCGCCGACCGCGAGCGGGCCCCGGCGCAGCAAGTACCGCAGGGACCACAATCCCGGGGCAGCGGGCGGTACGATCCGGGTGACCGCGGCGACGACCACGAATGCCCCGGCGCCGATGACCGCAAATGTCACTCCCCTGCTTTCGCCCAGTTTGTCGCCCTGTTGCAGCCCCGCCTCGGCGAGCCAGATGAATGGCGTCGCGGCCAGCAGACCCAAGGCGCAGCCGACGCCCCAGCCGATCGCGCTCCTACGCAGGCCCAGCACGGACCACAACGCGGTCACGTCGATGACGTCGACCGCCGCCACCGTGCGAAGCCACCTCGTGACCGCGGCCTCGTCCCCCCTCACGCCCCGGGGAAGCGGCGTGTGCGCCAGCATGGCTGCGACGAGGCCCGCCATGAGGTGGTGCTCCAGTTGGTCGGGCTTGAGGCCGATCAGCTCGCGCGGCGCGGAGGCCGCGTCGGCGTAGACCGTCACCGCGAGGTAGAGCCGCAGGGGCGAGGCGAGCGCCTTGGCCAACCGCCCGCCGGGGTGCTTGCGCATCGTCGCGATCACCGGCGTCCACCTGGGTTCCACCGTTCCCGGGAACCGGTGGGCCAGCCACGCGGCGATCTGGTCCACGGTCAACGGTTCCAGTTCGATGACGGTCGCGTCCTGCAGCGCCGTCGAGTAGTCAGCGGTGCGGCAGGTCAGCACTACTGGGTCGCCCGTCGGGCCCATCGGCTCGTTGAGCACCCGTACGACCTGTTTCGCGCGTCGGGCCGGCATCTCGTCGAGCCCGTCGAGCACGGGGAGGATCCAGCCGTTCGCCACCAGCCGGGCCGCTGCTTCAGCCTTGACGCTGTAGGTGCGCGTTAGCCACGTCGCGATCCAGGCGTCGAGCGTGGCCCGGGTGATCTGCTCCGCGTCGTAGGTGACGAGCGTCAGCCGGACCGGCACTCGGAAGCGTCCCGGCGCCTCGGCCGCCAGGTCGAGCAGCAGCCGCAGGGCGGCCACGGTTTTGCCTGACCCCGGCTCCCCGATGGCCACCAGCCTGCCGCGGTTGAGCGAGCGGTAGTAGGCGGCAATGGCGGCCAACGAGCCCGACTCAGCGCCGCCGTCCCCGCGCCACGGGCGGAACCGGGGCTGGAGAAAGGCCAGGTCGGCGGGGCGAGGGTCGCCGTCGTCGCCGAGGAGCCTGGCCAGGGTGCGGGCCTCGGCGTTGGTGACCGCGTCGAGCAGCCGGGTCGCGGCGGCGTGCAGGAACGCTGGGTCGTCGTAGCGCGGCCGCGGCCGTAGCGCCCACACGGACACGCCCAGTCCGAGCATCCCCACCGGCAGGGCGAGGACGTTGGCCACGTCCGGGCCGTCAGCGAGGTTGGTACGGGTCAACAACCACAGCGTCACCCCGGTCGCGAGGGTGCTCAGCCCGGCGGCGGCCCATAGCGTTCGGCGCATCCGCGCAATCTTGCCGCACGACATGGCTCACAGGGACGGTTTGCCAAGCGGAACATGTGTGCCGTACCGAGCGCGCAGCACCCCAGTTGCGTGATCCCGAGCGCGGCAATCCATGTGGTGGAGCGCGCTGCGAGCGGGTAGGCCGTAGTGGCGGCGTGTCGCCCGGTCCGGTGGACTCGTACGGCCGAACGAGCGAACAGTGCGTCAAAAGACGCTGAACACGTCCGCACCGGTCGGTAGAACGGTAGTTCATCGGCGCACCACGCGGTTCTGCCCTCGGGGGGTTTGCATGGCGGGTACGGATCGGCACGCGGTTCACCGGACGATCGTTGTGGTCGACGTGGAGGGCTACAGCGCTCCGACCCGGACGCTGCCCCACCAGCTCAGCACCCGGACCGGGATGTACGCGGTGGTCACCGAGGCACTGGCGGCAGCCGGGGTACCGATGCAGGCGTGCTGGCACGGAGACGCCGGGGACGGCGTGGTGGTACTGGTCCCGCCGGACTACCCGAAGGCGCCGTTGCTGGAGGTGCTACCCGAGGCGCTGGTGCGGGCAATACGTGGTCACAACAGCACGAGCCCCGCCGCCGCGCGCGCCCGGCTGCGGCTGGCGGTGCACGCCGGGGAGGTCGCCTTCGACGACTATGGCGCGACCTCGCCCTCGATGGTTGCGGCGTTCCGGCTGCTGGACGCAGCCCCGGTCCGCGAGGCACTGACCGGTTCACCGGGCGTGCTGGCCATGATCGTGTCCGGGCTGGTCTTCGACGAGGTCGTACGCAACTCCACCACCCTGGACCCGGCCACGTTCCGGCCCGTCGAGGTGACGGTGAAGTCCTTCCACGACCGCGCCTGGATCGCCCTGCCCGACCACCCCTACCCGGCCGACCCCACCCCACGCCCGCCGGACACCCCGGCACCGGAGAACGCGTCGGCCGGCCATGCGGCGACCGGCCCTGCCACCGGCCCCGGAACACACGCTCGGTACGACGGTCCCGGACCGCGCGGCGTGCACATCGCCGGCGACGTGCACGGCTCCGGACCCGGCATCACCATCGGCGCTGCCACCGGCGACCACCTCACCATCGGCACACCACCACCTCCTGCGCAGCAACCGCACAACCCCCGCTAGCCGACGCGGACCACGGGCACACCCAGCCGCGCCGGCTCGCCGCGCGCACGGTCGCCGACCGGACCGCGGAACTGGCCCGCCTGGACCGCGCCCTGACCCACGCCGCCGCACCGCAGGGACCAAGCACCGACACGCAGGAACCGGCCACCGCAGCCCCCACCACCGGTCCGGCACATGCGGGGACGACGGTGCTGGTCTCGGCGATCGGCGGCGCCGGGGGCATCGGCAAGACCTGGCTCGCCCTGGCCTGGGCATACCGGCACTTGGAGTGGTTTCCCGACGGGCAGCTGTTCGTCGACCTGCACGGCTTCAGCCCCTCCGACGAACCCGTGCAGCCGGCGGCGGCGGTGCGCGGGTTCCTCGACACCCTGGGCGTCGAGGCAAACCGCATCCCCACCGACCTCGACGCCCAGGCCAACCTCTACCGCAGCCTGGTCGCCGGACGGCGGATGCTCATCGTGCTCGACAACGCCGCCACCGCCGACCAGGTCGCACCCCTGCTTCCCGGCTCGCCGTCCTGCACCGTGCTTATCACCGGCCGCCACCGCCTGGACTCGCTGATCGATCGATACGGCGCCCGCCACCTGCCCCTGGACGTCCTGTCCCCCGAGGAGGCCCGCGGCCTGCTGGCCGCCCGCCTGGGCGCCGATCGCGTCGCCGCCGAACCCGAGGCAGTGGACGACCTGATCGGGCTGTGCGGAGGCCACCCTCTGGCGCTGACGATCATCGTGCGCACCGCCGGTTCCCGCCCCGGCGCCGCGCTGGCGGAGGCCGCCGCCGAACTGCGTGATCTCGGGCTGGAGGCGCTTGACCACGACACCGACCCGGCCGCCAGCCTGCCCACCGTGCTGTCCTGGTCCCTGCGCTACCTCACTGACACCCAGCGCACCGTGTTCGCGCTGCTGGGCATCGCCCCCGGTCCCGACACCACCCCACCCGCCACCGCCGCCCTCACCGGCCTGCCCGCCGACCTCGCCCGCAGGACGCTGAACGGGCTGGAAAACGCTTCCCTGCTGGAACGACGGCCCGGTAGCCGGTACGCCATGCACGACCTGATCCGCGCCTACGCCACAGACACCGCCCACTCCACCCTGCCCGAGCAGGTGCGGGAAGCGGCCTTGGTGCGGGCGGGGGACTTCCACCTGCACACCGCCCACGCCGCCGACCGCCTGCTGAACCCCCAACGACCGCTCGTCCTCCCCGCCCCTCTCGCGTCCGGCGTCCATCCGCTCCCGCTGCCCGACGCCGCGGCTGCGATGGCGTGGCTGGAGGCCGAGCACGCAACTCTCTTGGACACGCAGCGAATTGCGGCCGCCGTCGGCCGACATCAACTCGTCTGGCACCTCGCCTGGACACTGCACACCTTCCACCTCCGGCGCGGGCACCTGCGCGACGCACTCGCCTCGTGGCGGGCGGCGTTGATCGCCGCCGCCTACCTGCCCGACCCGATCACCCGCGTCCGCACCTACCGGATCCTGGGCCGCGCCTGCTCCCGGCTGGGCCAGCACGAAGAGGCCATCGGACACCTGAACCGGGCCTTCGACCTGGCCGTGCGCCACCACGACACCGCCGAACAAGCACACACCTGCGAGGCGCTCGCGCTCGCCTGGGGACGGCGTGGGGATGACCGTCGGGCGCTGGACCACTCCCTGCGAGCCCTCGATCTCTACCGTGCCGTTGACCAGCCGGCGCGAGAAGCGATTGTGCTTAACGAAGTGGGCTGGCTAGCTGCGCGTCTGGGCGACTTCGATACTGCCCGCGACCACTGCCTCGCTGCCCTAGCCTTGAACCGACACCATTGCAACCCCGGTGGCGAGGCGGGCACCCTGGACAGCCTCGGGTTCATCGCCTACCGCACCGGCGACCACCGGCAGGCCATTGACCACTACCACCAGGCTGTCGCGTTGTTCCGAACTCTTGGCGATGCCTACGAGGTCGCGGACACTCTCGATCGCGTTGGGCGCCCCCTCGTCGCCCTTGGACAACACAGCCAGGCCCGCCGAGTGTGGCGAGAGGCGCTGGAGCTGTACCGGGACCAAGGCCGCGACGCCGACGCCGAGCGCGTCCAACACCAACTCGACAACCTCGACCACACCTGAACCGCGACGCTGCCTACCAGGCAGCTACCGCTGTCACGGCCGAGGCGAGGCCCCAGCATGGCGAGCGGGTCGCGCCAGGGGCTCGGTTGCCCCAGCGCGCCCACCAGCAGATGCGCCTGCTGGCCCACGCCCCAGGACGCGGGCCGGTCGAGCAGTACTAGCCAGTCGACCTGGGATTCCTCACACGGCGGCTGCTCGATGATCGAGGCGGCGCGGCCGCGGACGACCTGACATGGCTCGCAGAGCGGGCGCAGCTCATAACCGCGCAGCGCGCGGGTGAAGGTCGAGTAGCCGCTGGTAGACCAGGTCGGTGACCTCGTGGTGACCTCGTCCAGCAGATGCGGGTCGTCGGCGAGCCTGGCGCGGCAGTAGGCGGCGAACCGCTCCAACGGGTCCGGCCCTGCCGGGCCCGGCGATCGCTCACCGGTCAGGTAGCTGCGGATCGTCTTGCGATCACGTCCGAGATGACGGGCTATCGTCGAGATCGACCAGCCGTGATCGCGCAGCGCCTGCGCCTCCACGTCTTCCTCCAGCGGGAGAATCCAGCCTCCAGCGACGAACCCGAGGCGGGTTCCGACGGCGGGACGGTCGTCTTCGAGAGCACGCCCTCGGCGCTGGTGGCGGACTCGGCGTCGCTGATCGGCCGCCGCATAGCGGCGGGGCCGGCCGGGTCACGCCCTGTGCCGCGTGGCGGGGAACTCCCAGTGGTAGCCGACGATGCCTTGCAGGTTGTCGACGTGGCGGTGCACCGACCCGTCCGCACTCAGCGCGATGGGTTCCTCGTACACCGGCCGACGGCTGCGGAGGGAGTCCCATTCGGCCCACCAGATCTTCGCAGGCAGCAGCGCAGGGTCGAAGTGGACGTCGAGGGTGACGTTGGCGATGGGGTTGACGGCCGCGCGCCGGAACTCCGGTGGAGGCCGGTGGCGGTAAGCCAGCACGGTGCGGTATTCGAAGGAAGCGGTCTTGCCGGGCGGCAGCGGCTCGTGAAACGTGATGTCGACGGCGTAGATGCCGTCATCCCCGGTGCGGTAGAGCGGCCCGGCCGTGCCGCCGCGGACGACCTCGACGGACGCGGCATCCGTATCGAACCGGTAGCAGTAGCAGCGCAGCTCGTCGATGGCCCGGACGACGTGCAGCGTGCGGTGGTGGACGGGGAGCCCGTCGGCGCCGACGACGTGGTGCTCGTACAACGAGATCGTCCGATAGCGCTGCCGGGGCACGGGGTGTTCGGTGGTGATGTCCGCTGGCCGGATGACCGACAGGCGGCCGGGGTCGCCGCCCGACCGCAGGGCGAGCAGCTCGGCGGCGTGCACGTCGTCCATGTCGAACGCGCCGATGAACCATTGCAGCGTGCGCGCGGACAGCAGCTTGCCGGTGAGCGCGCGGCTCACCGTGTCCTTCAGCCCCCGCGACGATGTCTCCTTCAGGCCGGCGCGCCAGAGGTGGTCGCTGATCACGTGGCAGACCGCCCTCTGGTGGACGCCGGAACCGCGGTGCTGAACGGTCTCGGCGTGCCGCTCCCAGCGCTTGCGGTACGGCGGGTACGAAATCAGCAGCTCGCTGAGATAGCGGGCGGCGGCGCGGACGTGCCGGGTCTCGGCCCCGCTATCGTCCGACCCACTCGGTGTCGTCATCCACCGCCACACCTCCGCCCGGTTCCGGCCTCGGTACCCAGCGTGACACGGCCGAGGCTGCCGGTGGTGCGACAAAACTGCGACACCGCGTCGGTATCACGGTTCCTGTGCACCGTGATACATCACCGCCGGATGGGTCGAGGGCCGATTCCATGTCTCACGTCAGGTACCAGCGACTGGTGGTCAGAGCTGGGCTGGTGGTCGTGCTCGGCGCCGCCGCGAGCACGTTCTGGCTGCTCTTCAGCACGCACGACCGGGGACTCACCAGTGCGGTGATCCAGGCGGTCTCGGCCGTGCTGGTGCCGGCGGCAGGCGTAGGAACCTGGCTGCTCCGCAGGCGCTCGGACGCTCCGGCGGTGGATCTCGATGCGGCTGCCGAGACCGTGGCAGCTGCCGCGCGACTGCGCTGGGAGCGCGGCGCAGCCGAACGCCGGTTGTTGCACCCGAGCCGGATCCCGGTTCGCTGGTCGTGGTCGGAGAAGGGCGTCGGCGGTCTGCTGACGGACGCCGTGAGGTCGCCCGCGTCGAGGCTGGTTTCGGTGCCCGGCCTGGCTCCGGTAGGCCCCTGGCAGCTCGACGACGGCGGTCTGCCGGATCTGCTGGGTGTCTTCGGAGGGATCGGCTCCGGCCGGCTCATCCTGCTCGGTGCGGCCGGGGCGGGCAAGTCCAGCGCAGCGATCATGCTGGCGCTCGATGTGCTCGGGCACCGGGCGGATCTCGCCGACCCGGCCCAGCGGCGGAGCGTGCCCGTCCCCGTCCTGCTCACCCTCGCCGGCTGGGATCCGTCCCGTCAGCGGCTGAACGCGTGGGCGGCAAGGCGGCTGGAACTGGAGTACCCGTTCCTGGCGGCCACCGAGTACGGCCGGGGAACCGCGCGGCAACTCGTCGAAACGGGCCGGCTCGCCCTTCTGCTGGACGGGCTGGACGACCTGCCGGAACGGCTGCGGCCGGTGGCGCTGCGCGCATTGGACGAGCAGGCCGATGCCCGGCTGGTCTTGCTCTGCCGCAGTCGGGAACTGGCCGATGCCGTCGCCGTGGGCGGTCACCTCGCCGGAGCGGCCACGCTCGAGCTGCGGCCGGTCACCCCCGGCCAGGCCGCCGCGTACCTCGAGCGCTGCCGCGTCGATCCGCCCCCTCCCGGGTGGCGGCGGCTGGTGGATCACCTGCGCCGGCACCCCGATGACCCGGTCACGCAGGCGCTCGACACCCCGTTGATGCTCAGCCTGGTCCGGGACACCTTCCCGCCGGGCGATGACATTTCCCGTCTTCTGCCCGACGGCGGGTTCCCGAGCCGCGAGGCCGTCGAAGACTATTTGCTGCAACGGGTTCTCACCACGGCATACGCGCACCGACCTGGCCAGGCCGCGCCGCCGTACACCGCTGCCCAGGCGCGCCACTGGCTCGGCCACATCGCCGCGCGGATGGGCGAGCAGCACACCCGGGATCTCGCGTGGTGGCTGATCCGGCGGTGGCAACCGGCCTGGTTCCGGGTGGCCGCCACCGCCCTCACCGTGTTCCTCACCCTCGGCGTCGGGCTCAGCTTCCTCGTCTCGGGCGCCCTCAACGCCAAAGTCGTGTTTTACGCGGCGGTCTCGGCGGTCTTCCTCGGGCTGGTGTACGGCCCCGGCGGCGGCCTGCCCCGCCAGTGGGCGACATTCCGCTGGCCGGAGGTCGTCGCCCCCGCCACGCTCAGGAAGACGATGCTTTTCTTCGCGGCGGTCGGGATGATCTTCGGGCTGATGTTGTCCCTGGTGTTCGGGTACGTCTACGGACTGGTCTCCGGCCTGCTCTCAGGCGCGGGCGCCGGCTTGGTGAGCTGGTTCTTCCACGCCCTCGCCCGTCCGTCGGTCGACCTGCGCAGCCCGCTGCCTCCCCCGGCCTGCTGGCAGCGTGAACGCCGATACCGGATGGTCTTCGGGCTCACGCTCGGGCTCGCCTTCGGCCTGGCGATCGGATTGGCTAACATCCTGGCCTCCCCCGATCACGGGACGCCGGTCGAGGCCATCACCGCGGCCATGGAGGGCGGAATCCCCTACGGGCTGGTGTTCGGGGTCGTCTCCTCCAAGACCTGGGCCGCGGGACTCACCTTTTGCCAGTTGCGCCTCGCGGGCGTGGGACCGTTGCGGATGATGAGCTTCCTCGACGACGCCTGCGACCGGGACGTGCTCCGCGTCGCCGGGCCCAGTTACCAGTTCAGGCACGCGCGCCTCCAAGACTGCCTGGCCGCGTCCTGGTCCCCCGAGTGACGCGAGCCCGCCGCAGGACCGGTCGACCGCCGCCAGCTGCCCGCCCTGGTCGGCGCCGGTGAACGCCGCCGTCCGGGCCGAACTGCACCGGGTGATTCCCGCCAGGGGTGTTAACCGACGAGTCGGTGGCTGTTTTTGAGCCATCCGATCGCGGCGAGATCTTGGGCCAGCCATCTATAAGCCAGGCTGGTTGCCGGAGAGTTGACGTGCAGTGGCAGCTGGATGTCTTGAAGGGGATTCTGGCCGAAAGTGGTCCGAGGAGAGCGCCGGTAGTTTTGGCCGAAATCCCAGAAGGTTCGGTCATGATCGTCGGTGACGATACGCAAGTCGACGGCCGGAGCGTCGCGGTCATGTTGCTTCGGGTCGGGATGGAGCTTGAGAAGCATCTCGACGCAGCTGACGCTGTCGTCGGCGAACCTGCCGACGAGTCCTTCGACGCGCAGGGGCAGCATGCTGTACAGGCCCATCGCATGGCCGAAGGCGGGAAAGTTGAGCTCAACGAGCTGGCGGTAACCGACCAGGGCTTCGCGCACAATGGCCGTAGCCAGGGTTAGCGTCAGCTCGGGCGAGTACGCCTGCCATGCCCACCTGCCAGTGCGGGGTTGATCACCGGTGGGCCAGGGCGGCTGAAGGGTGTCGCCGTCTTCCAGGGTGAGTTGGGCGGATAGCCAGCGGATGTCGTCGGAGTCGACGGGGCCACCGGGTCCCTGCCATGTCGCCCGCACGGATGTGTTCACTGTTTCCATCCGGTCGGCGACAGTGTCGCGGAGCTCGGCGAGGCGGATGGGGCGACGCCGCGAGGAGGCTGAGTCCTGAACAAAGGACGCCAGAAAGTAGGTGCGCTCACGCGCCAGCCATGACGTGCGCGGTACCGGCAGGGTCCGTCGCCGGATCGCGGACTGCAGCTGTTCTTGCAGCTCGTCTTGAGCAAGGAGCCAGCGCCCGAAGTCTTTGGTGGGAAACGGAAACTGTTTCCAGCGGTGCCAATGCGCGAGGCTCGGGTGGATCTCGGTCAGCTTGACGACGGCCGGCGGCGGGGCGGTGTCTCGTGCGCGGGCGAGCGTGAGGTAGCCGTCCTGCAGCCAGACGCCCCATTGGACCAGATTCCCATCGCGGTGACGAACCAACGACTCGGCGAGCGGTCCGAGCCCGGTCAGCAGCGCCTGTTCTGCCTCCCGGAGCCACAGACCGGCGCGGACGGTCAGGTCGGGACTGGTCGTGGCGCCGCTGGCGTCGCGGCGCTGGATCAACTCTGCGATCACTTCATCGGAGGGACCATCCAGTGTGTCGTGTGCTTCGGTCTCGGCGATCTCGTCGAGGACCCAGAACGCCGCAGCTGGGTTGATCCGCGCCAGTTCGATCAGCAACGCTTCTTGCTTCGGGGCGGCGGAGCTCGATAGGGCAAAGGCGAGCGCATACCGCCAACGTGGGAAGGATCCGGCTGCAGCTACGGCCTCGAGACTCACCCGTTTCGACCTGATCGCCTCGGCTCCGAAGTACTGCTCGAGGACGGGAAGCGCAAAGACCAACGTGCCGTCGTCCAGGACGACAAGATCGGTAGCGACGAGGCGACGCAGGCGCGGCAGCGGCTGGAACAAGTCAGCGGTCGCCGTCAGCGGCTGCTCAAGGAGCGCGACGGCGAGCCGCGCCAGGTCTTGCCAGGTTTCGTCGGACACGTCAATGTGATGCGACTTGATCACCGTGGGGGCGAGGTCAGACAGCAGTTGGACCCGTGACACCTTCGTGTCGCGACCAGTGTCAACGCGAGCTGCGAGGGCCAGTGCGGTGAGCGGACTCGTCAGAAGGTCTGCGGTCTCGGTGGTCCACAGATGCGGGGGAATGTGATCGCCGATCGCCACTTCCGCGAGATCCGCTCCACGCCCGACCGGCCAGGGGGCGACGTCGATCTTCTCCTCCGCCGGTACGACGATCCCCGGGCGGGCCGTTGCCAGCACGCTGACGTTGGGCCACACCTGGACGAGCTCACGCGCCTCGACCAGAAGCCGACCCGCTTCCTGAGCTGGCAGGCTGTCGAGGTCGTCGAGAACCACCCGGCACTTGGCCGGCTCTCCCCCGAGTTCGGCGACGACCGCCTGTTCCAGGCTTGTCGCGATGTGGCGAGGGGTGAAGAACAACGGGATGTCAGTGTCAGGGTCGTCGGCGGCGGCCTGCAGACCTTGCTCCCACCACCGAGCGGCCAGTTCGGACTTTCCGGCGCCGAGGCGCGCGACCAGAACCCGAACCGTGCCGGCCGGGACATCGACGACCGGATCGTCCAGCGCAGCCATCCAGGCCAGCACCGCGTCCCGGCGCGCTGGGTCCACGAGCGGTGTCAGGCGAGCCACCCGCCGACCGTGGCCCTTGCGCGCGGCGTGGCGCCACGCCTCCACGGCACGACTCTTGCCAGCACTCGCCGATACGCCAAGTGCAGCCGCAAGTGCTTGCCGCTGCCGCCACGAACGCTCCCGAGCGACCTCGAGGCCGATCCCGACCAAGTCCGAGAACGACTTTGCGGCCCGGGTGCGCTCGAGCAGGCTCACACCGCGCACACGGTGCACGCCCGCGTCCGCGTCGAAGTCGAGGCGCTGGACCTCCAGGACCCGAAGAAGCTGCCGAAGTTCGTCCTCCGTCGGCGCGGACCCCGTCGCCGCCGCCCAGGCTGACTCGATCACACAGCGGAAGGTCGCGAATGCCTGGCGCTCCTCGACAGTCTTCGCAGCGTCATCCAGCGGCAACGACTGTGGATGATCTCGAAGCCGCGCGCACACCGTCCCGAGCGCGCCGAACGCTGCGCTGCCGCGCTGGTTGGTTGCGATCACCAGACGGTCGCGCGAAGGGTCGACAGGCCGGACACCATCAGCTGTGTGCAGTCCGGACGTCATCGCTTTGATCAGCTGGTCAACGGCCTTGCGAAGGTCCTCGGCCCGGGAGTCGAGCCGGCGTAAGCCGCCCTTCGCCTGCACCAGGATGAATCCGCCACCGGATACGGCAATCCCGACATCATCGACCGGGAAACCTGTCTCACAGCCAACGGCTTCGACCCGTGCCGACGGATCCAACCCCAACCCAGGCTCGATCTCCGCCACCGCGCGGGCTGCCCACAAGGCGAACACCTCCGCCTGGAACGCCAACCCGCTAGCCGCACGGGCACCTCCAGCCGACGCAATCGCTCCGCGAGGGTCAACGCCGCCCATCGACTGATCGAGCTCCTTCCTACCCCGCTCCTCAACAGCCGTTGAGGAGCGCCCCGCACACTTGAAACACTACGACAAGCGGAGGCGCGACCTGCTCAACCCAGCCAGCAGGTCCGTTCACCGGCCGCGACAGGCCGCCCTCATTGACCGACAAGGTGGTTCAGCGCGGCTTGCTGCTGACGGGCGGATCCCCTTCCTCGTAGTCGTCCCATCGTCGTCGCTTCGTCCCTCGCCCTGCTGACGACACGCGCCCCCAAACGGTCGACGGGTAGCGGCCTGACGGCACTCGCGCCGGCGCTGGCCACGAATCCCGGGGCGGAGTCAACGAGCAGGGTGTCCGCCGGCGGCCTCTCCCCCAACCAGCACGATCCGACCTACGGCAGCGAGTTCGGGGAACCGGCCGCGGGCGCTCCGAACCATCTCGGCGAGGGCTTCATGGTCCCTCGCGCACTGCGCGAGGGACCTCGCCTCTGTCGCAAAAATGGGTCGCGCCTGCGATTCGGGTCGTTCCGGGGTCAGGCATCGAAGTCAGCTCGTTCCTGGGCGCAGCTGCGCGCGAATTCGACGTCGCGGAGGAACGCTTCGTGATCTTGACCGGCGTACTGGCCGGTCAAGGCGTGCGCGTCCAGGAGGTCCTGGGCTTCGCGCTCGGTCATCCGATCCGCGGTGTCGCGGCGCCCTGGTGCTTGCACAGCGGCGTCCGCAGGCCGGTCGGCGGGGTCGGTGTAGTACATCCCCGTCTCGTGGCCGCGGAGGTATCCGCCGTCCGCGTCGTAGTAACGGGTGATGGCGTGGACGTTTTTGTTGACGTCGCGGCAGATTCGGCGTGCCGCGGCGCTGATCGGACTGTTGACGGTGTCGGTGTGCATCCAGTTCCTCCGTGGGCGAGCTGGGGTACCGGAGCGTCGTGCGTCCGGTCCTCAGCCCCGCGGCCGCGGGGATCGCTAGCTTTTCAAGTCTACCGGGCCGGTCCCCGCAGGCCCGGCGTGCAGCGCCCTTGCGCGCGAGCGTGCGCCGCTGGCCCGGCCGCCGCCGCGTCGGCGGACCTGCCCTGGTCGAGTTCCACGGCGTGCTGCGCGGCGAGGATGCGCCGTGCGCGCCAGCACTACGGCCGAACTTGGAATCCGACGGGCCCTTACATGTCGCGTGACAGTTCGAGTGCGCGGTGGATTGCGGGCTGATCAGGCGGAGGGTCCGGCCATCAGCCGTGTGACCGCCGCGGTCTCGCATGCGTGCCGGCCGAGGTCGACCAGACAAGGACGACGTCGGGCATCGAGTGCCCATCTGAGCCCGACTGGAGTTGGCTGCCGGGCTCATGGACCGCTTGCAGCAGCCGAGCCAACATCACCCTCTACGTCGCCGGTTGAAAGGTTTCCTCCTG
Source organism: Amycolatopsis sp. NPDC051758 (assembly GCF_044453095.1). NCBI lineage: Bacteria > Bacillati > Actinomycetota > Actinomycetes > Pseudonocardiales > Pseudonocardiaceae > Amycolatopsis > Amycolatopsis sp. NPDC051758. The sequence continues at coordinate 266,533 of NZ_JBITCJ010000010.1, forward strand.
GACCTGCATGAAGCCGTAGCTGTGGGCCATCTCCACCAACACCGAGCGGATCAGGTGACGCCGTGCGTCCGGGTGCAGCCCCGGCGCCGAGGGGACCGAGACGAACAGCTCGGTCAGCTGGTCACGGCGATCACTGTGCCCCAAAGGATCCAGGTTGAGGACGTCGGATAGCAGCGGCTGTCGACCAGGCTCGTGGTGGTGCGGCGACTCAGCGGTGATCGACAGCTCCATCCGCGGGACCTCCGCCCAGAAGCTTCGCGGCATCAGACCGTGCCCACCGGCGTCGACCAGGTGTGGCAGCAACTCGGCCGCGGTGACCCAGGCCGCCCCGAAGAACTTCACCAGCTCGTCCACCGACCAACGCAGATCAGTCACCGGATCCTTCAGCGCCCTTGCCCAGGCGTCGAAGTTCTCGACGCGGACCTCGGCGCAGGTGATGACCGCAGAACTGTGCAACGCGGGTGACACCGTCATCATCACCTCGGCTGACAACGCGGGCTCCCCGTCCGGGGCGGTGATCGAGCTGACCTGGTTGAGCCGGTCGCTGGCGTTGCCGTGGGTGCCCGGGACCCACTCGCTCACGGACAGTTGCCTGCCGCGGCGAGCCGACAGCATCGTGGTGAACGTCCCCATCGCACCAGACGGCATCAGCGGAAGCGTCGTGTCCAGCGCGCCCGGAGAGAGCTTCGCCTGGTCGGCGTCAGCGAAGGGCAGGATCCCCAGCACACGCGCCCGCAGCTGCGGCGGTTTCAGCGAGCCCGTCCAGGAACGCGTCGCTGCCGACGTCATCGTGCTGGGCGCCGGCTGAGGTTCCCACCGCCAATCGCGGCCAGCCGGGTCAGGCCACCGCAGTAGCCGGCCGCGGCCCCAGCGACCGCCGGAGAGTTGCACCGTCTTGGCGTCTTGATCCACGACGCGCACGATTGTCGGATTTCCTGGCGGGAACCCGAGCGCACCGAGTGCGTCGCCGTCCGGAGCGCCGCTTCCGTGCTCACGCAGCGCCTGCCAGATCTCCTCCGCCACCGCGACGGGCCGGTACCGGCTCTGGGCGCACAGCACCCAGCCGGCCTGCTGCCCCGGCTCACGGAAGTGCTGCGCCACGCCGGGGCCGATCGGGTCGGCATCGGAGACGGGATCGCCCAGCGTCATACCCTGTTCGGCGAGGTCCCTGACGGCCTGCCGGAGCATGCCGCTCCAGCGGGGGTCGGTGCCGCCGACCGTGTACTTCGGCTGCTCGGCGTGCGGGGCCTGGATGGCCGCGAGTACGGCGGCCAGCTTGTCCTCCCCGTCGCCGGAGTTGGCGTAACCGAGGCCGATGAGGTGCCGGATTTCGTGCGGCCGCAGCCAACGGGTGCCGTCGCCATCTCGGACCGGGACAGCGACGGCGATCTTGCTCACCTCGGCGGTGTCCGTCGGAGCCGGAATCGCGAACAGCTGGCTTGAGCGCGGCTGGGCCGGAATGTCGATCACAAGGACGCCGGTGTCGTTACCGCGGTCGATCCACTCGACTGTGACCTCGCGCAGGGCGGGCAGCACACGGGCGGCGATGACCTGGCGATGCTGATCGAGGTTGACCAGCTTGCGGGGAACCGGCTTCAGAGCCTCGACGATCTCTTCGCCGTGTTCCTTTCGGGCGGCGAATCCGACCACCAGCAGGCCGCCGTGCGGGGTATTTGCGAACGCCGCGACGTCCTTGGCCAGCTCGTCGGCCCCCTTGGGCTGGTCCAGGCGGTAGATGCCCTCCTTCACGTCGAGCCAGGCGCATTCCCGCTCCCCGAGCAGGGCCTCGGGGGCGCCCCCACGCAAAGCCTGCCGTGCGCGTTCCAGACCGGAAGCCGTCATGCCCTCATCTTCCCGTGCGGCGGCGGATGCCCAGGTCGCCGGGTACCTACTGCCACATCGGACGCGGGCGAACATCGGCAATGCCGGGCAGCCGGCAGCCGCAGACCGGGCCGGTCGCGCCTTCGGTCGCTCATGCCTTCGGCGCTACGCGCCCGGCGCGTCGACGGCTCAATGCCTCCGACAATGAAGGGACGTCACTTCGCCGCGGGGGGTACTGGCCATCGGTCAGCGGCTTCTCACGAAGCGCGTCCGGCTTGTGCCGGCTTGGCGGCGCTGTTCGGCGGCCGCCGCGCACCCTGCGCTGCGGCCGCTCAGCTTCGACATGACGGCTGCCAGCTCAGGCGAGTGCAGGGTCCGAAGCTAGCTGGTCGTCGCCGAGTCGATGACGGCGGCGCAGCTGTCATGACGATCGCTGACCGCCGCGGCCGAGCGAATCAGGGTTCCTTCTTCTCGGCGGTACACCCGGCGCGGGCCGCCGTGGTGGGACAGCCAGTCGAAGTTGGTGCTGATCCAGGTGTCGTCGAAGATGAGATCGTGCGGAAGGGCTTCGTCAACGCGCGCCAGTGTGAAGTTGTCGTGGGCGTCGGCCAGCTGCTGGAGGCGGCGCAGCGCTTCGGGGTCGTGGTCGCCGTCGGGGTGGCCGAGTCCGTAGGCGATCCGGGCGATCAGGTCACGGCGGCGAAGCATGACTTCCAGCTGGGCGATCAGGCCGTCGGTGACGACCGCGGCACGCAGGAGCGACGTCACCAACAGGAAACGTCGGCGCGCACCGGTCAGGGCTGCGGTGAGCAGTTCAGGGTGCTCGAACGGAGGTACGCAGCGCACGGTAAGCGCGGCCAGTTCGGCGCGGGCCCTGGCGCTGTCGTCGTCGGACACCACGGTGCCGGGCTCGAGCGCCGGCGGCGTATCGGCACGTCGCTGAAGGGCGCGCACCGTGTCGTGGGGAGCGCGCTCCGCCAGCAGGTGCGGCGGAAGCGGCGGGTCGCCCAGCGACGGCTCGACGCTGATCTTCAAGCTGCTCGCGCCACCGGCTTCGGCCAGAGCCTGGTCGTGGGGGCCGCTGACCATGTCGTCGATCACGACCGTGAGCCGAACGTCGTCGAAACCGACTGCGGCGAACACCAAGACCACGACGGGCAGGTAGTGCAGGTACTGGCGGGTCACCGCGTCGACGGCCAGCACTTCGACCAGCTCGCTGCTACCCGGCTTACCGGAAGCCCCGCGAACGGGTCCTTGATCGGCGGGAACGAGGAGGCGGTTGATTGCGCGTGGGCTGACCTCGTCGGTGGTCACATCACGTGTTCGAGCGGCAGGAAGCAGCAGGAGCTCGCGGGCGCGGGCCTCGGCCCGGGTGAGAAGTTCCGACTTCTTGCGGGATGCCGGCTCCCAGAGCAGCCGGTCGAACGCTTGGAGGTGATCGATCCGCTGCGGCGAGGTGGTCTGCAGGTCCGTGACGGCCACGGTACCGGCACGGGTCAGGCTGATGCGGCGTCCGCCGCGGTGCTCAAGACGCAGATCGGGCCGGTAGTCCAGGTGCTCGTCGGAGAGTCGGCGAGCGACGGCGGACCGCACGGCCTCGTCGTCGATGCCCAGTGCGCCGGCGACCCCGCCGATCGTGTCCACGCCCTGCTGGCACAACCGCAACACGAACTCGTCGACCACGGGCAGCGGTTTGCGTCGCTGGGCCAGCACCTCGAGGGTGAGCCAGGAGAACGGGACCACGGCGTCCAGCGCGGTGACCAGCTGGTAGCCCGGATGCAGCTCGCTGTGCAGGCGTGCCGCGATGACGGTGGCGTCGGTCATGCTCGGGCCGCTCCGATCCGGCAGGTGTCAGTGTGCTTGCGCAGGTGAGTCAGGACCTTCCGCAGCGGACCGGGCGCATTCTGACAGAACGTCGCGTCGCCGACGATGACCAGCCCGAACCGGGAGCGCGACAGCGCGACGTTGATACGGCGCCAGTGCCGCTGCCCGAGGAAGCCGAGGTCGCCGCGGTCGTTGCTGCGCACGATCGAGAAGAAGGTCACGTCCGCTTCGCGGCCCTGAACCGCGTCGACGGTGTTCACCTCGATGGCCAGCTGAGCCGAGCCGAGACCGGCGACCGCACGCTGAAGCTCGTCCTTCTGCTTGCGGTACGCAGTCAGCACAAGAACCCGCAGCGGCTGGGAATCCTCGGGGCGCACGCTGCCGTTCTCCAGCGCGGCCTTCAGCTCCGTCAGGGCACCCTTGATCACTTGAGTCTCGTACTGGTTGACGAGGCTGGTTCCGCGGCGGTCCTCCCGGCGCAGCGCGGAGTGGGTGGTGTCCAGCCAGGTGACCGGCTTATACAGCTGGTCCCAGCCAGCCAGTTCCGGCTTCGCCGCCGAGCGCAGCGCGCCATCGTAGAAACAGTCCGAGATCAGTTCACCGATGCCGGGGTGCATGCGGTACTGGTGGGTAAGCTGATGCCGGTTCGCCGCCGGGGAGCTGCCCAGCAGGTCCAGGAACAGGGTGCGTTCGACATCGGAGCGCTCCAGCTCGTGGCGGCGCATGATGTTCTCGTGGTCGAGGACCTCTTCGTGCATCGGCGGGAGCTGCTTGGGGTCGCCGACGAGCACCCACCGCGTCGAGCGGGCCAGCGGCACCAGGGTTTCCGTGGCCGTGGCCTTCGACGCTTCATCGAGGATGCAGAGATCAAACTGCAGCTCCCGGACGGCGGGGTGGGCCAGGAACCCGATGCAGGTCCCCGCGACCACGCGGGCCTGCTGCAGGAGCACACCTTCCAGATCCCGGCTGGACTCGATCCGCTGGAACCATTCACCTTGCAGCGTGAGAATGTCGGCCAGCTGCCCGAGCCCCGGGGTCGACGCGGTCAGTGCGTCGACGGCGGTGCGTACCGCGGCAGCGGTCAGGGCTGTATCGGGAGGCAGCACGCTGTCGAGTCGGTCCGGTCCGAGCAGAGAGCCGGCGCGCCCGCGCAACCCGTCGATCCGGGCGGTGTGCCGCTCGACCTGCTCGCGCAGGGTGTCGGCGTCGGACACGGCATCGTTGTCCTCGGCCCCAGGCGAGACCGCGGCACCCGGGTGGTTGCGGGTGCCGGTGAGGTTGGCGAGCTTCGCCTGGGCGGAGGCCAGGTCGTCGAGCGCGGCGAGAAGTTCCAGCAGCGCCCCCGCCCCCTGGACGTCGGTCAGCTCGACTGACGCGTCCGCGGCCAGCCGCGCCAGGTGCTGCTCGGCGTTGGCGCGGATCTCGGCGACCCACAACGGCATCCGATGATCCAGCAGGTGCCGCTGGGCCTGCTGGGCGATCCGCTCGTCCCCGGCCTTGCCGAGGCGGACGAGGTCCTCCAGCCCGGCATCGGCCAGCCTGACCAGGGCGTTGTCGACGGCCACATGGGTCTGGCTCACCAGCAGAATCCGCGCCTGCGGGTTGGCGCGCAGCTCCTGGCGCACCAGCTCGGTGATGAACCTGGTCTTGCCGGTGCCCGGCGGCCCTTCGAGCAGGAAGAAGTCCGGGCTGGCCAGGGCCCGGGTCACGGCGGTGCGCTTATCCTCGTCCAGGTCTTCGTTGAACCAGGCCGGCTCGAGGATCGCTGCCGGCGCGGCGATCCGGCGAGGGTCCACCAGCAGCTCACGCAGCCGCGGCCGCACCGCGATCCCGGAGCGCACGTTGAGCACGGCCTCACGCTGCCGACGCAAGGCCGCCCGGCTCGCGCGGGTGTCCAGCACAAGGTCCCCGGTGCGGGGAACGCCGGACGGGCGCTGCGGATAGGCGAGGATGACGGTCTTGCCTTCCTGCGCCACGACGACACCCGACCCGATCGCGCGCTCGCCGGAGCTGCGGGACCGCCACAAGCGTTCCTGCCCGACGATCTCCGACTCCGGCTCCGCCTCCAGGCTGAAGCGGACCCGCTTGCCGTCCACCATGGCGGATCGGAAACGCAGCGGGCCGGAACGGGCGTCCTCCAGGTCGTCTTTCGCGTCGAGCAGGTCGAGCCATACGTCGAAGACGCGATTCTCGTCGCGGCGCTGCTCGGCCTCCTCGACGGCGATGTAGTGGTCGTCGAGCGCGGCCAGAACGCTCTCCATCGCCCTTCGGGCCTCGGCCGGCGGTTGGCGGCTCGCGGTCCAGACGACTTCGTCGGCGACGGGCCAGCCGTGACGGCGGACCCAGTGCAGCGCGTTCTCGTCCGAGGTGATCAGCTTCGTCACGATGAAGGACGGACCGCCGCCGGGCGCGATCGCCAGCCGCAGCCGACACTGCTCTCCGACCAGATCGAACGTGTCGGACAGCCGGGTGCCCGAAGCGGAGTCGACGACGCGCGCGAGGTGGCTGCCGTGCGCGAATTCGGCGCGCAGGGCGGCTTCGATCGCCTCGGCGTCCTGGTCGAACGGCGGCGTGGCGAGCCGGCGGGCGGCCTTATCCTGGATCGTCAGCTGGACCGCGCGCTGTTTGATCCACTTGCGGTTGCGCCGGTTGCGGATCTCGCGGAGCTCGCCGCGCAGGACGACGGCATTGGCGAGCCTGTTCTCCCGGTTGCGGCTGGTGCAGCGGCGCAGCAGTACCTCGATCTCGCGGGGCACGTTGATCTCCGCGAGCGCGGTGGCGATGTGCGGGTAGTCCTCGAACGGGCCGGTGCTCAGGCAGCGCAGGATGGTGGTCGCCAGGCCCCAGGTATCGCGAGTGGCGCTGGTCATCTCGTCCAGCTCGGGCGGCGCGTAAGGGCGGGAAGCGAATTCCGCGACGGTCGCCTCGGTGACCATCCTGCTGCGGATCTTGCTGATGCCGAAGTCGGCGAGCATGGGCTGGCCTTCCTCGCCCACGAGGATGTTGGCCGGCTTGACGTCGCGGTGCACGACATCCTGCTCGTGGGCGTAGGCCAGCGCGTCGGCCAGGGGCAGCGCCCACTGGTCGGCGAAGTCGTCCCACCCGATGTCCTCGGCTGCGGGAAGAACGTCGAGCAGGCCCTGCTCCAACCAGGGAAACACGAGGTAAAAGGCGTTCTCGCCATCGTCCTCGCCGTGGTCCAGCAGCGAAACGATGTTCGGATGGTTCAGGCGTCGCAGGGCATCGACCTCACGGCGGAAGAACACCCGATGGGTTCGGTCGGTGTCGGTGCGCGGGATCAACTTCACCGCCACCTGCTTGCCTGTCACGTGATCGGTCGCCTTGACCACAGTGGCGGCACCGCCCGCGCGCCCTGGTTGAGGAAGAATCACGTACCGGTCGGCTACCGCACGCAGCACGTTGCCCCTCTCATCGACACCGACCCGAAACCCTACCGGCCGCGGGCCCGCGGACAGGGCCAACACTCCGATCGAGTGAACGGCGACGCCGGTCGGCACCGGGCGGTGCGTCACCACGTCGACCTGTACCGGAACATCTGGCCGACGTCGTCCACGCCCATTGCAGCGAAACGACTATCCTGCACGCCAGCGCGAGACCGCCACTGGTCGCGCCGGGAGTAAAGGAGCACGGGACCGTTTGAGACAACGAGCGATCCGTACTCGCTTCACTGCCTCGCACCGGCGCCGCTAGGAGCCGGATGCTGGACACTCCCCTGCTTGTATCCCCAACCAACCGTCAACCCAAGTTGACTCTCCCGCCCGTGAGCGATTGAGACTTTCCGCAGGTCACAGTTGCTCGGGGCGAGCACGCGACCGACGTCGTCCGCGCCCGTCTTCACCGAAGTCCCGTTTGGTCAGTAGGTTCCCGCACTGGCCTGGGTATGTTGCGGGCACGGGCCCGGTCGTTCCCTCCCCCCTCGACGACCGGGCCCGTCTTGAAGTGGAAGCCATAGGCCTGTCGGCGGGATCGATGTAGGGCGTCCGCTTTTCGTGGCCGCGGAGTGCCTGTCATTTGCGCGTTTCGGTGCTGGGTTTGGATCTTTATAGAACCCACCGTAAGTGTGGCTTTCTTATCGCACGTCGTATAGGGCGTTATACAATTTGAAGGTAGCTGCTGTCGATAACAGCGATCCGGTCTCTATGGACCGTGATCGCTGCCAGGCAGTCGACCAGCCCCGGATGCTACGGGGTGATCCGGTCCTGGCCTCACTCCCCCACGGCGGCCGCCATAGGACAATCGTGTCCCCTCCCCTAACGTTTGCGCGCTGGCATCAGGCGCCCCCATGACGGGATCACTGACCGTCCGTCCTCCGACCGCGAGGTGGCGTCCAGGTAGGCGACAAGGTCGTCCTGCGCGTCGGGGCGGTCGATCCGTGTATCCGTCCGGACCGGTCTTCGTCTCGAGCTCGTCGCCCGGCTAGTCGTATCCTGCTTGTGTCCACTCTTTGTCAAATTTCGAGGCCCGGTTCTCCGGTGAACAAGGCGAGCACGGCGACGAGCAGCAGGACGATAAGCCGCACACGACGACTACTACGAGTACATTCCAGGCGCGCGGTGCTCGCCGATCGAGGGTGTCGCCTGCAGCTGCGGCTGGAACTGGTGGATTGAGTCGTCAACGTGCCAGACGCTGGCAGGCGCACCTGGAAGCGGCATCCGTCGTCGGAATCGTGCCGACCGGCCCATTCGCACCAGCAGCCTGAACTCGGCGCGTTGGCGTTCGCCGGTGCCGACCGCGCCGCGACCCCGGCGCGGTCGGCACCAATTAGCCCCTCCGGCGTGGGCCTCCGCGCAGCGTTCAGGTGCCGTCGCCATGTGGGCAGGAGATACCCCGTGCCGGGTCAAGGCCCAGGCTCCGCATGAGTTCGATGGCTTCGGGGATCGGCCGGAGCATCGCTGGTCGCCGGACCCGGTCGGCCAAGTCGAACTCGTGTGCCTGCAGTAGCGCGCGTGGGGTGATGCGTCGGTTGCAGCGGTAGTGCCGCCACAAGACCCCTTTGGCGGTCGCGTCGACACGGTAGAGATCAGGATTCCGCCACAGCAGCAGCGTCCATCGGCCGGAGCCGGTTCCCGCCCACGCCCCCAGCGTGGTGTCCTGCGCGGCCGCGACCGCCTCCAATGCGGCGAACGCCGGGCTGCGGGCTTCGCCGTTCACGTGCAGCACCGCTGGGTGATCCGCGTGCACCTGCTTGCCCTGCTCCTCGAGGGCGTGGATCGCGTCCGCGATCGGATCGTTCTGGACGAGCTCCGAGGCCAGCATCCACACTGCTTCGACCTCGACCGCGCTGCCGAAGCGCGCGGCGAGTCCCTGGGTGTATTCGCCGATCAGGTCCGGTTCGGCGGCGGGCAGTAAGTGCTCGACCGCCCGGACCGCGCGCCGGTAGGCCAGGGCGGCCCCGGAGCCGCGGTCGTAGCGCGGTGTGCGCGTCCGCATGAGGGCCAGGCCGACGGCGGCGATGCTGCCCAGGGCAGCTTCTGCCTCCCGCGGTGGTGTGTCCTGGCGGCCGAGAGCCTCGAGGACCGCGGCCACCAGCTCGTACCAGCCGTCGTCGTCGGGATCCCACGCTCCCAGCCCGATGCTGCTCAGCAGCAGCCGTGCCGGCAGGAGCCGGTCGAGGGTCGCCACCCCGTCGGCTTGGGCGGCGAGCTGGACAGCCCACCGGCGCAGCTTCGCCAGTTGCTGCGCGCGCAGAGCCTGCGTCGCCTGGTCGGCGCCGGCATCGTCGGCCACGTCCTCCTCTGCGGAGTCCTCGTCCAGGCCACTGTGGCTTTCGTCAACGTCCAGCTGTTCGGTCCACTCCCGCTGCGGCGGGCTCGCCCGCTGCGGGCGTCCGAGCGCGAAGCGGATCAGCGGCAAGCCCAGCAGGTCCGCGCCGCTGCGCAGCTCCACCTCCCACGCCGTCTCGCCGGTGCCCGCAGGCGTCGCAGCGGCAGCGGGCGTGTTCTGCCGCGACAGCGCCGCGCGCAAGGTCGCCAGGTCGGCCAGGAACCGGGTGGCGAGCACGGAGTCCCCGAGGAGAGCCTCGACGGTGACCTGAGGGCGCGAACCCGCGGCAGCGGCCGGGCTGGCCGCGCCGGCCAGATCGGCTACCAGCACGATTTGGCTCGTGACCGCAGTCGCCGGGTCCCAACCGCAGACGAGGCGGACCCGGCTGCCCGCGATGTATCGGCCGGGCAGGTGCATCTCGATCGTTCCTGGCGGCACGACGCCAAGGCGCCGCCACGTCTCTGGCGGCTCGTGGACCTCGGAGTATTCGACCCAGCCCTCCCCCGGCACGGTTGTTGCGAACTCGACCAGCAACCCGTTCTCCACCAGCGTCGCGCCCAGCAGAGACACCGAGCGCGCCTGCTCCGACAGCCGGATCCGTTCGCTCGCGGCCTCCCCGGCCGGCACGTTCCGCCCCCGGGGCAGCAACGACTCGGCAACGGTGCTGAGGACGGCCAGCTCGCAGTTGCCGCCGGTACGCGGCGTTCCGCGCAGCGCGGCGGAGGACACGTTCGCGCTGCCCGTGACCGCCCAGAGCGTCGCGCCGATGCGCCACTCGATGAGTTTCCCGTGCCGGTATCGCGGCTCTGGGTCTGAGATCAGCTCGCCGTCGGTGTACTCGAGGAGACGGGCGAGAGCGGGCCCGTCCACCATGGTCCGGCCGGGCTGGAGCGCCACGGTCAGCCGCTGCGGTTGCAGCCGATCGACCAGCGCCCTCAGCGCCGTCGCGCCGGGATCGTGGAAGGGCGCCGACACGCGCAGCTCGTCGACTGGTCCTACTGGCAGCTTCTCGAGCAGCGGCCGTTGCAGGTTGTCCAGTACCAGCGTGCCCTCATCCGTCGCTGGGAAAGACTCGAGCTGCCCGGCCGCTGCGCGCAGCGCCTCGGCGACCCCGCGCGAGAACCGTACGTGCACCGGCAGGGCACGCAACCAGGCGGCCATGGTGTGCACAGCGGCGGGCGCCTCGTCGGCGGTGCCGCGGAAGACCGTCCACAGTTCCTTGTTGTTTTGCCAGCCCGCCAGAGTGGTGTTGCCCGAGCCGATCGCGACCAGGCAACGCCGCTGGCCGGTGAGGATCACGATCTTCGGATGGAAGGCGCCCGGCATGACCGCCAGCCCTGCCAGGTAGGAGCGGCCGGCCTGCCGAATTGCTCGTGGGTCGGGCGCGCTGACGCGGGCGTCGCCGACCACGGTCACGCGCGCGCCCAGGCTGCGTGCGAGTCCCAGCGCGACGGACTCGAAGAAGGCAAGATCGAGGGAGTAGCTGAGGAACACGGCGTGGTCGAGCTGCCCGTCCCCGGCCGCTTCCTCTTTCAGCAGCCAGGTCAGCGGCGACGCCGCACCCTCCGGCGGCTCGCGGTCAGCCAAGGAGAGCCCGTCCCTTCTCGGTCACGCTCAGCCCCTCCGGCCCCGCGGCGAGCACGCCGGCGCCGACGAGGACGTTGCCGAGCCGGTCCAGCCTCAGGTTGACGCTGCCGCGCCGCTCTTTTCCCGTTCGGTAGAGCCAGCCACCATCGAGTGAGCGCAGCCGGCCCGGGAACCAGAGCGTGCCGTCCGCGTTCCGCCGGGTTTTCATGAACGCGACGCGTTCGCTGCGGGCAACCAACAGCTGGACCAGCCGGCATGCGAAGTCCGCCATCGGCGACGAACGTTGCGCGTGCAGCAGTGCCGAGAACCAGCTGGGCGTCAGCTCCTGATCGGGACGTCCTGCGAAGACCTGCAGCGCCGGGCCGGTCAGCTCACGGGTCCTGGCGGCGCCGGCCGCCAGGATGGCCAAGTCCTGCTGTGGTCCGTCGGAACCGGCGCCGAGCAGCACTTCGGCGTTCGTGGGTTCGCCGGCGGCCGACATCGTCGGCGGAAGAGTGGCCAGGAAACTCTCCACGGTGCCCACCGGGAGCTGGTCGGCCAATGCGGCGACCATGTCGTCGACGTGGGTCAGTTCGGAGACCCCGTTCACCAGCCACGCCCACAGCCGTCGCCACGCCGACACTGTGTGGTTGCGCAGGACCAGGCCACGCCATTCGCCGGCCACGGGACTGCGGGCGGTGATCTGATCTTCGGTCAGGAAGCTTCCGAACGCCAAGATGTTGCCGACGTCGCCGGTGACGGTCCCAATCTTGTGAGTGTCGATGATCCGGGCAACCAGCTGGATCGTCGCGCGACGTCGCTGGGTCGCTTCGGTGTCTGGAGCCCGGGTGTCCGTCCCGCACAGCAGGCCGGCGAGCCAGTCGCCGTCCTCGGTGCCGGCACCCGCGCAGATGCACAGGTCATGATGTCCGGCGAGGTCGTCGGCCTGCAGCTGCTCGCGCCGCGCCAGCTCGAGCAGTTCGCCGAGGGACCGGCGTAGCAGCGGCTCCTCACAGGCCGGGCCAGGCGCGCGGTCGGGTGCGAGCACCCCGATGGTCAGCTCTGATCCGAAGTAGGCCGCGGAGAATCCCCATGCAGACCCGACGTAACCACCTCTGCCGGCCCGGGACGCCTCCGCCAACGGCACCATCCCGCTTTTGAGCCAGGAGATCAGCGCGTCGGTGCCGTGCGCTCGGCCGATCGTGCTGTCGTGGCCGCCGTGGTGCACGAAGGACACGGCCGCGAGGGCCACCTCGGCCCGGCGCACCAGGTCCTGGGTTCTTTCCCGGTCCAGGCCTTGCGCACGGGCTTCGGCGGCGACCAGACCGTGGACGGCGAAGTACCGCGCGTGTGGCGTCACCGTCGTAACCCCGGGCACCAGCCTGGCGGCCTTCGACATGACCGGCTGTTCGACGGCCAGCGGGTATCGGCCGACCCCGACGCGCAACCCTGGAGAGCTCCACGCGGGTCCCTCAACGGTCAACGGCCCCTCCCCTTCGCCTGGCGGTGACGTGACAACCCTAGATCAGACGCCTCAAATCGCGGGTCGCCACAATGACGCTCTCATCTACGCCAGCGGGCCCCGCCCTCCACCGCTCGGTACACACACGTCGTCCTTGCTAGCCGGCACCTGGTGATGACCGCGGTGGAGGGCGCCCACGTTGCCGAGTGCGGCGGGCTGCGCCAACGACATCCTCGCGCCTGAGGTCGCTTACTGTTCGGCGGCTACCGCGACACGACGGTTCGGAACCGCGGCGTGACGTCGGCGCCGAGCTGAAGACCGGCGGTAATTTTGATCAAGCGCCCGTTGACGTGGGCGGAATGCCGGCCGGCCGATTTCAGGTCGACGGCGGGAACCTCACGGGCTTGGCGCAGCGCGTAAGTGGCGCTGTCGAAGGTGATCAGCACGGCGATGTCGAAGTCGAAGGAGCGAAAGACTGAGAACACGGCGCTCGCTCGGGTGTCCGGCGCGACGGTCCGAGCCTTCACCTGGACTCGACGACCATCGGCGGCGAGCAGGTCGTAGGACTTGACCGAGTTCGTGGCCAGCGTCCCGCCGTAAACCTGGACAGCGAGGTATTCGGCGTAGTCGCCCAGGGGTGCGTTGCGGGTCCGCACGACCCGGCGATCCTGTAGTTCCTGCAGGATCGCGGCATACCTGGCCAGCAGTTCTGGGACAGACGCTCCACTTAGATCATCGTGCGCTGAATTCACCCGATCTCCTCTTCTTTGACCTGCACCATAGGTTGGACCGATGGCCGGCGGTGCGTGCGACGGTCGCCGACGCGCTCGCCCCGCTTCGGCGACCTGGAACGACTCATGCTCGCCCACCGTTCCGGCGCGGTCGAGTTCGTCCTCCGCGCCGGAAGCACTCGGAGCGAACGGGAGATCCAGCTGATCGCGCTGTTCGGCCGACCCGGGGTTGGTCGAGGACTTGGACCTCGCCGAGGTCGCGACGGACTTGCTCACCTGCTACCCCCGGCTGCGCATCGTGGCTGCCGTGCTCGTCGACCACCGCGGCCGCACCCGACCTCACCGGAACCCCGACGTCGTCCACCACGCTGGTCTCGTTGTTCGTCCGCGGCGTGTCGGCGCCGCGCAGACTCAGATACTGTTCGGCGTGCACTCCACCGACTCCTCTGATGTGACGTTGTTCGCCGGCCGCGCCCGCGTGTATGCCCGCTGCGCGTTCGCGCTGCGATCAGACCCGAACGCGGTCGGTGCCGAGTCCTTGTTCGACGCCGCGCTCAGCAACGGCCTGGCCATTGTCGTGGGATCGGGATGGCGCGGCGAGGAGTTCGTCGCGCAGAAGCCGAACAAGCCTGGCAAGCCCAGGGTCAAGTTCGCTCGCTCCATGCTGGAGCTACTCGGGGCGAAGGCTCGCAGCCAGGAGACGACTCCGGCCAACGCTGAGCTCGTCCCACCGCAGGTGCGTGTGGACGCTATCTCCGCGGAATGGGACGCAGCCGGTGAGGTAGCAGAGTCCGTGACGCTCACGGTGACACAGCACCTCACCGTTCCGCCGGAGCAGCACCGGCCGGCCAGTGAGGTAGAGCGCGAGCCGTTTGCGCCGCGTGCACATGATCATGCGGTCGTGAGAATTGAGACCGCGAACTTGTTGGAGGCGATCGACATCGCCAATGCGATCAGGCACGGCAACGAGAGCCGCGGCGAGCTGGAACAACGTCATCTCGACGCGCTGTTCGCCTTGGACGAACACCCTCGCCTGCGCGGACTGCTCGACGAGCAGATCGACGCCCACCAACGCGGCGATTCCGAGGCAGACAGCATCCGCACCGGTATCGCACAGGAATACCTCAGCCTGCTCGACGAGGACGAGATCGCTCGTCGGATCGAGGCGGCGGGCTGGTATGCGCCAGCACCGGGCGACGTTGGAGAGGCCCTCCAGGACTGCCCAGTCTGCGACCGGGAAGCCTTGATTCCCGACGGCGGTGTAGACGATTTTGGCGCCGGCATCGTCGCGGGCACATGCCTCGTATGTGGTTACCGCCGCAGTCGTGAGCAGGCAGATCGTGAAGCCGGGCGAATCATGCTGGACAAGCACGAGGACCGCTGAGCTTCGGGTTAAGGTCCACGACCGCGTTTCAGGAAGCCGGGCCCGAGCTGCCCGCGTGCGGCGTGCACCCGCACCCGCTGCCCGACACCGACGCGGCACTGGCCTGGCTGGACGCCGAGCACGCCACCCTGCTGGCCACCCAGCGCACCGCCGCCATCGGCTACCACCACACCGTCTGGCACCTGGCCTGGAACCTGGGCGCTTTCCACGTCCGGCGGGGACACCGGCACGACGCGGTCACCACGTGGCAAGCCGCTCTGGACGCCGCCGAGGGAACCACATTCAGTGAGACCAACCCGCCCGAGGTCGTCTCAACCGAACTGAGTCCACGCAGGTCGCGAACGGACGCAGGCACCAGATGCAGCGAGACAGGACAGTATTCAATACGTGCTACGCTCGTCAAAACGTAATGCCGTAATACGGCCAGTCTGACAGAGTACGAGGTGTGTGGTGGCAACGCTGAACTTGCGCGTGGATGACGAGACGCGTGATGAGCTCGAACTTCTCGCTCAGGGTCGCGGCACGAACGTGAGCGCTCTGCTGCGCGGCGCGATCGACGGTCTTCTCGGCCGCACGACGGTCGCGGCGACGACGAGCGCACCGAAGAGCTTGAGCATGCTCGACCGACAGGTGCTGGTCCTGCAGCACGAGATCCTCAAGCGACTCGGTGCCAACGCCGGCGACACCGACGAGGTCGAGCATCACCAGAAGCGCATCGAGGTTCTCCAGGAGGGGTTCACCACCGAGTACCACCGCGAGTTCATCGCCATCAGCGACGAGCTCACCCCGGCGGACGGTGCGCTGACCATGGAGATCCTGGACATGTTCTTCGCGATCGAAGCCGCGCTGGACCGGCTCGGCGACCAGGCTCTGGGCGAGCTGGGCGAGGGCGCGGAGTGCACGCTGCGATTCCGGGGGTTTGACCACAATGACGCACACGAGTCGCGCCTGGCCGGTCTCGCCGAGCACCTGATCAAGAGCGGCCGGTGGTCCAGGCTGGCCTACCACTTCGACGACGAACACGAAGGCGGCAACTCCCACATGCCGGTCCTGCCGGTCTACCGGCGCATGCTGCTGGGCTACCAAGCCGTTGTGGTTGAACGGAAAGCCCGCGAAGGCGACGGCGCCTTCAGCACCCACCTCTTCGACATCTCCGACCTGCAGAAGATCCTCGACGCAGCGCGCCGGCCCGGAGCCGCGCGATGACGGTCGGTCCGGTGGCCACCCGTCCCGGCAGCGCCCCGTCCCCCGACCTCGGCCTGAAGATCCCCGGGAGCGCCGCATGTGGAAACCGTGATCACCGTCATGGCCGGAACCATCACCGGGACCGTGCTCTGCCACGTGTTCAAGAACAGGGCCGACACCGCCGGGCGGGTGCACGAGTGGCAGGTCACGATCGTGGCCATCTTCGGCGACCTGATGGCCGCCCTGTCCGCGCACTACGCGGCGACGTGGGACCTGGACACCCGCCCGGCTCCGCTGCGAGGAGGACGAGATCGACGCCGCGCTCGCGGCGTCGCTGACCACCCGGGACGCCATTACCCGGCCGCGCACGCAACTGGCAGTACTGGCCAAACCACGACTTGACGACTGTAATCAACGGGGGACGCGTGAACGACTTTCCAGAAACGGCAGCTCCAGACGCGTTGACAGCTGCCGTTCAGCGATGGCGGGAACGCGGTGAACCGCCGCAGCCGCCATCGA
This sequence comes from Amycolatopsis sp. NPDC051758, assembly GCF_044453095.1. NCBI lineage: Bacteria > Bacillati > Actinomycetota > Actinomycetes > Pseudonocardiales > Pseudonocardiaceae > Amycolatopsis > Amycolatopsis sp. NPDC051758. Next base: position 282,809 of record NZ_JBITCJ010000010.1, read on the forward strand.
GCTGGTCCCGTCCGTCGTGGCTGCGGTACTTCCCGCAGCATCACGCGTTCCTCAGCGCCCTACCCGAGCGAATCGACCGAGCCGAAGCCACCCGCCACGCAGCGCACGCCAGGACCGCAGAGGGCGCTGAACAAGCCTTCCTGGTCGCGATGATCTGGGGCTACGGACCAGTCGGCTACGGCCCCTGGCGAACCGCACGCGTGCTGACCGACAACACCCGCGCCGCCGAACGACTGGCCGAGGTCGCCTGCATCGCCCAAGACGACGGCGGACCCGCAGCGTTCCGCAACCTCGCCGACAACCGACTGCGGTACCTGGGCGTGGCCTTCGGCACCAAGTACCTGCGGTTCGTCACCGCCGCCGAATCCTCCCAGCACGCCACTCCGATCCTCGACGCCGTCGTCCGCCGCTGGCTGATCACCCACGCACATACGCCCCTGAACATCGACGACTGGCGGCCATCCACCTACGACCGATACGTCGCGCTGCTGACGTCATGGGCGACGCAACTCGCCCTGACCGCGGACCACGTGGAGGAGCTGATCTTCCGCTCGGCCATCAGCCAGGCCGGGTCCCCGCTGTGGGGCGAGGAGTGGACGAGGGCTCCCGAGCCGGCGCCCCCACAGCAAGCCGCCAGCCAGGCACACGCGACACTCCTCCAACTCGATCGGCTCTTCGAGACCGCCGACCCTCAGGCCGCGGCGAACGCCCGAACGCATCTCGACGAACTAGCCACCATCATCCGCGACCGCTGGGACGGACCGGCTACCCTGCACGCCGGCGCGGAGCCGTCGGCTGATCATCCAGGGTGAAGGGCATGAAACGGTCGTGACAGTCCACCCAGGCCAGCACGACAGAGCAGGCGCAGCAGTGGACGATGCGGGGACGGGGCGATGGCCGAGACCACGCATGCAGTGCACGGCCGACCTCGACAACGCCGGAACCCCGCTCCCCCAGCGGCCGCAGTCACGCCCGCAACCGTGGCTCGCCGCGACTTCGAGTGACGGTGAACGCCGGGGCGGCTGGGATCCGTGGAAGTTCGACGGCCATCGCGCCGTCCGCATGCGCCGGGATGATCTTTGCCAGGTCTGCGGCGGACCACGGACGGAGGTCGTGTACGTCCTGGCGCCGGCGAACCAGACCAGCACGATGGTCGAGATGTACGGCGGCGCCGTCTGCTCGCTCAAGTGCGCGCGCCTGACCGCCGCCGTGTGCCCGCACTACACCACCGCCAGCTCCCCGACCCTGATCTACGCCGTCCCCCGCCACGAACGCGTCGACCTCGTCGGCTGCGACCTCGCCAACGACGACGAATACGACATCGCCGGTCTCGCCCCTGCTGGCTCGGTCTCGACCAGCCGCTCGCCGGACGACACCACCCGAACGTCGGGGTCCACGGGCGCGGCAACAAGCCGCTCCGCCGCCACGCAGGCCCCGACCTCGCCCGCGACGTTCCGGTGCCGGGACTGCCGCGGCGATCTGAAGCACGACCCCGAACTGCACGACCAGCTCGTCTGCACGAACCCGCAGTGTTTCGCCGCCGGGTCTCCGGTGGCGCTCTGGCGGGCGCAACGAGCTCGCGTCCGCCGCGGCGACGACCGCCCCGCCCCAGGGCCGGGTTGGCCGCGGCCGCTTGTCGAGGGCCGCCCGCACCCGTGGGTGACGCCGGTGTCGAACGGGACGCCGTGGTGGCGGCTGCTGGACGGCGCCCGCCAAGCCCTGGCCCAGGACGCCTGGCTGTGTCAGGTCTGCGGCGAACCGCTGCCCACCAGAGCCCTGGTCGTCCTCGACGGCGACAGGGTGGTCTCCGACACTGCGTTGCACCCGCGCTGCCTCGCGGTCGCCGACGCGGTGTGCCCGCACCTGACACGCGCGGCGAACCGCTACACCTACGCTGAGGTGACCCGTCTCGACCTGCTCGCCGACGGCCGCCCACTGCCCCAGCCACGTCCCGACGCCACCGAAGACGACGACATTCCCTGGGTCCCAGCCTGGACCGCACCTGCATACTCCGCAGGGACGGGTGTCACGGTCGGTAACACCCGGCCAGCCCGATGATGCCGCGGCCGTCCGTAATCTTCCTTCTCGCCGGGGCGCCCCGGCGAGAAGGAAGAGAGGAGACTGGCCAGTGCCTGAACCCGACCTGCCGCGAGGAACCGCGGCCGTCAACTGGGCGATCACGCGTCTCCGCCTAAAGCGGCTGTTCACCGGTCCCCGCCCGTGGTACCTCCTGGCCGGCGCTGCTGGCGCGGTGCTCGTCTTGATCGGCACGCGCGCATGGCTCGGCCCCGACGACTGGGCAGGACTCGGCCAGTGGGTCGGCGGGCTCGGTGCGTTCTACGCAGCGTGGGCCGCGCTGCGGATCGCTCGGGACGAAGTCGGCCGGGAAAGCCGGCGGGAAGCCGAGCGCCAGCGGGTGCACGCTTATTTTGTGAGTGGCTCATGGGTCTACTCCGACACCTCCCACGTCGGGGTGAACAACCTGCCACAGAAGGCGGAGAACCCACGTCCCACGATCAAAATCGAGAACTTCGGACCCGACCCGGTGACCGATGTCCAAGTGGTCGCAGCCAACTGGCTCGAGACCGGCGAGCGGCTACATCTCCGCGCGAAGAACGGTCCCAAGCGGACGCTCTTGCCCGGTAAGCCGTGGCAACCCGAGTACGAGCTTGGCGACGACGAGGACGTGGCGCCGGCTCTGCAACTGCTGTTCAAGGCGTCGGCAAGCCAGCTGGAGATCACGTTCACCGACCTAGCGGGTATGCGTTGGCGCCGAGTTGGTGAACGAGCACCGGTCGCCGACCTGACGGGACTCCACATCGAGCCGGGTCCGTGAGCACGAAGGGTCGACGGGGCGGAGAGCCTGGCGGTGGCGGCTTCCGGACTGGTCCCACGCGCGAAGTAACTGGGTTCCGGCATCGCGTGGGTAGGCCGAAGCAAGCACCATTTCTTTGCGCCGAGCGGCGACTTGAGCTCGTCCAGACCCGCACGTTGTCGCCCGCACCGGGCGGCTACAAGGGCGCGCTCGGGCAGCTCTGCTCGGAGAGGCAGCGATAGCAGAGGTGCAGTTGGACGAACAGTTCTAGTTGCCCGCCAACCCAGCCCGCCAGATCGCGGGGTGGGCTACCTTCTCCCCCAAGGCAGGCGGCTCACTGACGCTGCCCGGCAGCGTCGAAGGCATCGACATCCCGCGTCGGGACTACAGCCGCATCCGGGGCCAAACATCCACCTCCGCCTGACCCTGGGCGACTGCCGCCGGGAGTTCCTGAACCTCGTCCAGCGGTTCGCGGTGGACACGCCGCTGAACGGCGCGCACTACAAGTGCGGTGAGGCGGTCGAAACAGACTGACTGGTCACCCGGACTGCCTCCTTATGTGCTGTTTTTCGAATTCTAAGGAAACCATCGCAATGGTGGCTCCTATATCGCCCGCCGTATAGGGCGTTATACAACTAAGAGGGCTGCTGCCGATGCCGGCGATCCCGCTTCCACAGACCACGATCGCTGCCAGACAGCCGACCAACCCTCCCCGGTCGCCACGGGGTGATCCCGGTCCTGGCCGCACTCCCCCACGGCGGCCGCCATAGGGCCATCGGGGCCTCCTCCCCACGTTTGCGTGCCGGCATCGGGCGTGCCCCAGGACAGGATCACGTCGGCCATCGAGTCGGGTACTTCTCGGCAAGATCGTGTCCGGTGACGCCGTGGGCCATCAGCCGCATCCGGGACTCGTTGCGGTGGTCTCCAATGAATCGGCGCGTCCGCGCTCGAACTTGGTCGCGCAGGTGATCGGCTCCCGTTCGTATCCCGCGATCAGCATCTCGTGCATGTCCAGTGAACTGGCGCCGCCAAAGCTGGCCGAGCCGGACTGGCCAGGATCCCCGTTGACCGGCCAGTGCGAGTCGGTCGCCTCGTCTTTCAGAGGGCCTCCTCCCTGCGGCGCGCTCGGGGAGGAGGCCTGACCGGGTCGTAGCCAGGTGCGCATACTTCACTCAGGCCAGCCGTGGACCCGGCGTACACCGTCCGGCGCCGCATAGGACGTTATACAGTTAACGGGGATCAGCCCTGACCGTGATCCGGTTCCGTGATCATCATCGCGCTGGGCAAGCACATACCGCTCCCATTCTCAACGAGCGGTCCGTACTCGCTTCACTTCCTCGCGCCGGCACCGCTACTAGCCGGATGCTGGACACTCCCCTGCTGTGTCCCCGACCAGTCGTCAACCCAAGTTGACTCTCCCGCCCGTGAGCGATTGAGACTTCCCGCAGGTCAGCGGGCCGGATCTCGAATGAAGGAAACTCTCGTGGCCCGGCAACTCAGCCCTACCTTGACGCGCCTGACTGTAGTGCGGGAACCGCCCGGCGGCGGTCGACGCGGTCACAACCGGGCCCGTGCTGACCCGCCGCCGAGCTGGATCCTCGCGTCGACGGTGCAGGCGACTTGCAAGGGGGAAGTACGCGGTGGCCGCGGGCGAAGGTCGCTCACGCAGACTCCGCGTCGGTGTCGGCCTAGGTGGCGTTTCCTGGCTCGCTGGCCGGCTGCTTCGCCTTCGTCACGGTGCAGTGCAACGCAGCTCGTACAGCCGCCACGCCTCGTTGAGGAACAGCACCGCAGCCGCGGAGGCCGAGCCGACCTCGGCGAAGCTCGCGGTAGCCGCTCCGGTCAGCGTGCCATCGGGATGCTGCTGAACCTGCTCGGCCCGGATCTGCCGTACCCGGGCCGAGGGTGTGGCGTGCGCATGGCCGCTTTGCAGCCGCCACAGCAGTGAGGCCCCGTGCCGGGTGTCGGCGTCACCGCGGTGATCAGCATGCACGAGCTCACTCACCGTCTTGATCATCTCGGTCATGTTGATGCGCCACCCGGGCACCTTGTCTGGGTCGAGCCCGGCCGCCGCAGCTGCGGCTTGCAGCTCCACCAGGCGTCGATTCAGGCCCGCTCGTGCGGTGTCGAGGTCGTCGTCGAGACCGAGTTCAGCGGGCGTGTCGACCAAGAGCAGGTTCATGCTCTGCCGGAGGTCGTCGCGCACGAGCTGCAGCGCGTGCGCGATCCGCTCGGCCCGCAGCCGGGGTTTGAGCACCCATAGGGCCTGGGTGGAGCCCATCAGCGCGCTGCGCAACAGCGTGAAGTACGACGACGGGTAGAGGATCCTGCTGGCCGTCAGTCCGACCCGGAACAGCTCGAGGTGCTCAGCAGCGGTGACGATGCCGCCGTAGGCCAGGTGTGACGGCGGCAGGCGTCCGTAAACCTGATCGTCTCGGGCCAAGCTGCTGCCCGGCGCCGGCATCGGCGGCACCTCGCCGGTGCGCTTGAACCACGCCTCGATCGTCGGGAACATCCTCTCGATGCGGGCCAGCCACGCCCGCTCCTCATCCTCGGTCGGCATGCAGCTCCCCTTCAACTCGAATGACCCATCGTCGCCGTTTCGACCTTCGCCCTGCTGACGACACGCGCCCCAAACGGTTAGTGGGCGGACCTGACGGCACTTCCCATGTCGTGGTCGGCAGGCGTGCAGGTCGAGCACTCCGAGGTCATCCGGCTGCAGGACAGACGGCAGGGCGTCGGCGACGAGCGCCAGAGCCCGAGCACGTATCGGGAGGGGCCGAACCGACACCAGCCGCACCGAGCGCGGGCGACACACCTCACTAACCACCGGGTGACCAGCAGAGATCTCTTTGCCGAGGTCCGGAGCCTGACCCCGCCCGCCGATGACCGTGGGCTGCTACGGCCGGGTCATCCGGCAGGGTTCAATTTCCCCGAGGTGCCGTCAGCCCGCGTGCGAAGTAGAGCTGCAGATCCGTCACTTCGGCTGGTCGGGCACATTCTCGGCGCGGACAAACACCCGCGTAGTGGTGATCTCGCCGGGCTTGCCGGGCATGCTTGAGGCCACCACGCCCTCCTCGGTGTTGGGCGCCTCGGGAATGCCGCCGAGAAAGACCACACTCTCCGCGGCCGTCAGCCCGTCGGGTCGGAAGCCTCCGCCGGTGACGACAGCGGAGATCGGGCCGCTCTGGCCGGGCCCGGGGCCGTACAGAGTGACCTCGCCACGCTCCGCCTCGTCATCAAGGCCTTCGACGGTACGGGAGACCCAGTACCGGGTCGTGGTGTGCTGAGTCATCGGGACTACTCCGGTTCACGATGTGTAGTGGTGTGCACCTGTTACGGCCTGGCCGGCGAACCCCGCTGCTTCGGACCGAGGGCGCATTGGCGACATCGAGCGCCCGACACCAACGGCTCTTCGTGCCCGCCACCTTAAGTCGTCATGAGCATGGTCGGCAGCCCGCCACGCCTGTTCACGGCGGTTGAGTCCGGCAGCGCTCCATCTCCGAACCGCTACCGGTCTCCAGAACTGTCGGTGGTGCGGTGTATACGAAGGGTCAGCCCGGCCGTGCTATTGGAGGAGACCATTGATGCCCGACGTGCCGGTATACCGACGCGATGAGGTGCCCCCGCACCTGATGACAAACCAGCAGCTGCGCGTCGCCGGCCGTCGCGCCGGCGATCCTCAGCGGCCGGATGGCTACGTCCTGGTCGAGTTGTTCGATGCCCGCAAACGCGACGAAGAGTTTGTCGAGGACTTCGATCGGCGCGCGGTGGATCGGCACCGGGCCGCGCTGTGGGCCCAGGAGGTGCTCGACGACCCGAAGACCGTGCTGCTGGACACCGAGTCCACCGACTTCGACGGCCGCCTGCTGGAAGTCGCGGTCGTGGCCGCCACCGGGGAGGTGCTACTGGAAACCCTGGTGAATCCCGAAGGCGAGCCGATCGCGGCTGAAGCGGCCGCCAAGCACGGCATTATCCCCGAGATGCTGTCAGATCCGGACGTGCCAGCGTTCGCCGAGCTGCACGAGGAACTGGTACAGCTGCTGTCGGGCAAGCGGATCGTGTGCTGGAAGGCAGCCTTCGACCGCGGCCTCCTCACCGCCGAGGCCAACCGGCTGCTGCCCAGCTGGAGCACGGCCGCCACCACCGACTGGGTGCCCGCCCGTTGGGAAGACGCGATGGCTCGACACGCCGAGTGGGTCGGCGAACCTGCGCTTGAGGGGGCGGGCTACCGGCGGCATCGGCTCGACGGTCAGCACCGCGCACTCGGTGACTGCGTCACGATGCTGACCCGCCTGCAGGAGATGGCCGCCAATCCCGAGCTTCCGCCGCCAGCGGAGAAGGCGGGCGCCTGGAGCGCCGAGGATGACGCCGAGCTGACGGCAATGGATCAAGCCGGTCGGACACCGGCTCAGATCCAGGCCCGGACAGGCCGGACGGAGGCCGCGATCCGTTGGCGGCTGTACAAGCTGGGACTGGCGCCGTTCCCTGCCGACCTCGCCGGCGAGCACCGCCCTGAGCCGAAGCAACCACCGGCGTACACGGTCGAGGACCTGCGCCGGGTCCACCCGAACTCACACAAGCGCTGGACACCTGACGAAGAACAGCGACTGGCCCAGCGGCGCAGGGAAGGGGCGACCGTGGCCGAACTGGTGGCCGAGTTCGGCCGCAACCTCAACGGCATCACCGCCCGGCTGGAGCTCCTGGGTCTGCTCGACCCGCGGCAGGGCGATTCGCCGGCTGGAGCGTCGGCTACCACCGGATGACCAAGATACGGACACACGGTTGGTGGTCCTGCCAGGGTTGCAGCCGGACATAGCCTGTCACGGCGTGCTGGTCCGTCACACCGGCGACGTCGACTTCTATCACAGGGTCGCGGAAGCGCACTTCGCCCTGCGTCGGAATCGCAAGCTGCGTGGGCGGCTCTACGGCGAGCAGCGTGCCGCCCAGCAAGGACTCCGAACCCGGGCATCCCATGGCTTTCGCGCCCGCCGAACCGTCGATCACGTTGGCATTGAGACGACGCAGGAACTCCTCGGCCACCTGCCGAGCGGCCCGCAGCTGCGCCGGGTCGCTCCGCGAGAACGGTGTCCTCGACGTCTTCGGCTCGCCGGTGGACGTGACCTGCGAGCTCGCCGCCGCAGAGTCGGGCGACCGATCGTGACGCACGAGGAAGCCCGGCGCCAAGAAGCCGGTCACCAGCACCACGGCCACGAACAACCCCGCCGCGACCAGCGAAATCCAGAGCGCGGTGCGTCGCCGCCGCGGTGGCACCGGGCCACCACCTGGATACGGCGCGACGATTCCAGCGCCGACAGCACCCGGCCAACGGCCGGGTCCCCCGGCCGCAGATGCAGCCGGTGGGTGCCGAGGACGCGGCTGGTACGACATTGCGGTGCCCTCCCCTTGGTCGGCATAGATCCGCAGGATACGACGAAAACGAAGTGCGTCGCAGGACGTTTCCGCAGCTACCGAAGCCGTTGGCCGCAGACCACGCGCGCCGACCCATGCCTACCGTCGACAGCGAGTGACTCTGACTGCGTCGAGCGAATCACGCCGATCCAGCTGACAAGGCATCGGATAAGGCACCGGCAGCTGATTCTGTAACCCGGTCGGCGACAATGAGCCGTTCGGCGTCCGGGCTGCTCGGCAGTTTCGCCGGCCTCGCCACGCTGGGCACCGACACATCGGCGCGTCACCCATCTCGGTGATTTCATTTCTGGAGCGTCATTTCGTCCTGGTCCGGTCCTCTGGTCTGATGCTGAGGTGATCGGTCCGGCACGCCCCCGACCGTCCCGATCACGGGCAGTTTGGCTCGGCGGCAGAACGCCCCCCGTCTGCCGCCGAGCCGCACCGTCGTTGCAAGCCAACCGCGCCGAACTACGTCACCGCGCGGGCAGCGGAGCGCTGGTCTCGTCGAGCTCGGCGAGCAGGTCGCCGAGCTGTTGGACGCGATCGAGGACGTCATCGGCAGTGAAGGTGAGCTGGGCGACGTGTGAGCAGTTCTCGACTTCGGTCCAGGTGATCGGTGTCGAGGCAGTGGGTTGGTCGCGGCCGCGCAGGGAGTAGGGGGCGATGGTGGTCTTGGCCGGGTTGTTCTGGGACCAGTCGATGAACACCCGGCCCGTGCGCTGAGCCTTCGCCATCACTGCCGTCACCGACTCGGGTGTTTCGCGGGCCAGCTGCTGTGCCAGCCTCTTGGCGTAGGCCGACGGCGCCGCCGGATCGTCGATGTCGATGCCGCAGTACAGCTGCATTCCCTTGGCACCGGAGGTTTTCGCGTACGCGGTGAGCCCGTCGGCGACGAGGACGTCGCGGAGCCGCTCGGCAACTCGGCAGCAGTCCACGATCGAGGTCCCCGGCCCTGGGTCGAGGTCAAACACCAGCCGGTCCGGTGGTAACCGCCCGCCGGCGGGGTCGATCTTCCACTGCGGGACGTGCAGCTCGAGCGCAGCCATGTTCGCCGCCCACACCAGCGCCGGCAACTCCTCCAGCAGCGCGTAGGTGATCGTGCCGTCGCCGCGGCCGGAGCGGGAGCCGGTGCTCGGCAGCGCCACGGTGGGCAGCCAGTCCGGGGCGCCATTGGGCACGTTCTTCTCGAAGAACTGCTGCTTGCCCTCACCGACGCCGTCGGGGAACCGGATGAACGTGACCGGGCGGTCGGCGAGGTGCGGCAGCAGAACCTCAGCGACGTGGGAGTAGTAGTGGACGACCTCGCCCTTGGTGAAGCCCGACGGATACAGCTGCTTGTCCAGATTGGACAGGGTGAGGCGCCGGTTCCCGGCCTGCACGGTGACCTTCGGCCCCAGTGGTGCCGGTGGGGTGGCGGCCAGGCCGGACTCGTCCGCGCGCGGTGCCGGCCGCTTCCCCGTCACCGGGGCGGTTTCAGCGTCGATGCGTTCGCGGGCGCGTGGGGCGAGGACGTCGGCGGGTTTGCGGTCTTCACGCAGGCCACGCCAGGCGGTGTGGCGCAGCCGGCCGGCTCCGCGGGTGAACTGTCGGAAGACCACCTCGCCGACGAGGTCGGGCTGTACCCAGTGGGCACGGGCGGTGTCTTCGCGCGGCGGGGTCACCACGAACGGGTGGCGGCGCTGCTCGAGGGCCTCCAAGCGGGTGAGCAGCTGCGCTCGGGAGGCTTCACTGAAGCCGGTGCCAACATCACCGATATAGACCAGGTCCCCGGTGTCCGGGTCGTGTCCGCCCAGGAGTAGTCCGCCGAGGGAGCCGGATAGCCGGCTCTGCCCGGGCCGCCACCCGCAGATGATGACCTCGGTGGTCTGGATCAGGGCGTGCTTAAGCCAGTAGGCCGGGCGTTTGCCCGGCAGGTAGGGCGACGTGAGCAGCTTCGCGACCAGGCCCTCGTGCCCGGTCGCGGCGACATGATCGAGCAGGTCCTGCGGGGTACGGCGGTCGGCGCCCAGCTCCGTGAAAGTGAAGCCACGCACCACCGAGACCCGGTACGGGTCCGGCATCGGCAGCGCTGTCAGCTGCGCGCGGCGCTGCTCGTAGGGCTCGCGCAGCAGCGAATCCTTGCCGAGTTGGAGCAGGTCGAAGGCGAGGAACCGGATCGGGGCGTCGTCGAACGGCTCGTTGCGGCGGTGCGAGGCACGGTGGGTCTGGTAGCGGCCGCGGCGTTCCTGCAGCAGCCCGAAGTCGATCTGACCGTCCTGGTTGTAGGTGACGATCTCCCCGTCCAGCACCGCCGGGCGGCCGTCGAGCGCGGGGGCGAGGACGCCGGCGAGGTCGGCGAACTCGTGGGTGAAGTCGATGCCGTTACGGCTGGTGAGCACCGTGGTGCCGTCCGCGGCGATCTGCATGCAGGCCCGGTAGCCGTCCAGCTTGTACTCATACGCCCACTCCGCGCCCTGCTGGAGCCGGCCGCCGTCGGCCTTGGCCAGCATCGGCTCAACCCACTCCGGGACACGGGACGAAGCAGCACGCCCAGCCATGCTCAGCCTCCATCCCGAATCACCATCGCGCTGCCTCGACGGTAACCCGTTCGGCCCAGCTCTGCCGGATCCACGCTGGTCAACGCCCCATCGGGGGACGTTAGGTGCCATCTCGAATGCCGTGTGCCACTTCGGCCTCCAGTCTGGGTAACACATGTCGCCTGCGGGGGCGGGGCCCATCTCACTGATCGACCGCTGCGCCGTGCTGAGCATCGAGGTACTCACGGTCACGCTTTGCGGGTCCCGGGAGACGACGGCCGTTCGCTGGCGCGTGGAGTTGAGGCGGTGCGCTTCCCGAGCCCGGTCAGCGGTCGCTCCAGGGATACGCGGCGCTGAACCGGTCAAAGCCAGCGTTCAGTTCCGTGTCGCAAGCCACATGATCCACGACGATCGACGCTGTGGCGACAACACCGGCGGCATCTAGGACTCCGGCGACTGCGTGCACAATCGCCGCGTACCGAGCGGGCGACACGTCGAGTGGCAAGCGCACTCGAAACTCACGTGATTCCACCCGCTTAACAGTGCCTGTCGTTCACATGCGACACCAAGCCGCGATCGGGTGCTTCGTGCAGGTGTGTTGCGCGGCCGGCTGTTTCCTTCCTTCGGCGAGTCGGACGCGGTCACAGCTTCGCTGGCGTTCGATTCAGAACCGCTTGACCTTGCAGTCCGGGCCCAACTGGTCTTCGCCGAACAACTTAGTGTCCCTTCCAACCCACACCGTAAGTTTCGCCCGGCGTGCTAGCGGAGCGAGGTCGACCTGTCCCCGGCCACCGAGCCAGAGGGTCCGCAACGAGCGCAGCTCTGACAACAAACTGAAATCTATCGGCGCGGTCGAGTCGAGACGCAGCTTTTGCAAACGGGTCAGTCGGGCGAGCGGCGTCCAGTCCTCAACCGGACATCGATGCATCCGCAGGCTGGTCAGCGTGTCCGACCATTGGGTGAGCTGCGAGATATTGCGGAGTTCGTCGCAGCAGTCGAACTGCAGGGCCTCAGGGACCTCCAAAAAGGACAAAATGGAGAGATCGCGCAAATCGATTACCCGGTGAAGCTCGAGCGCTCGCAAGCGTTCCCCTAATGCGGTCAACTCGGTCAGCTGATCGGATCGCTTTACATGGCTGAGCTGCAGGCGCCTAAGGTCTCGGAGATCGCTCAAGTGCGACCAGCCATGCGTCTCGACCTCGGCAGTCAGGCGTGCGAGCCGAGGAACTCGTCTGAGCGGCGACACGTCAACTGAAGACGGCCCAAACATTTCGGGCGAAAGGTCTGATGTGTGGGACGTGTGCTTGTTCAGCCGAACATCTTGGAGCAGGGCAACGTGTGTCAGCGGGGTGTCGCTCAGCTCAGAGAGGTCGAACCCCTCAAAGCCCGCCACCCGCAGGTCGCGTAACTGAGGTAGGCGTCGCACGAAGTCGAGTGAACCTCGGGCGTCGGCGAAGTCAACGATGAGCGTGTCAAGGAAACGCAGATGTTCCAGGCCTGCAAGCATCGCGAGGTGAGACACCGACAGGCAGCCGTTCGGAAGGACGCAGTCGGCGAGCACGCGCTCGGCGAATTCGGCGGGGTCGAACCTCTCGCGCGCCTTCACGAGTTCTTCCACCACAATGGGTTCGACCTGCCCGCTATAGCCCGTCAAAAGCTCCAAGGCAGCCGGACCGCCGATGAGAGCGGCCGCGCGCACGGTGGCTGCGGCAGACTCAAGGTCTGCCGGGACCGGCCCGGCGAGAAGGTCCAGCACAAACTCGCCCGCCGCAGCCAATCGCTCAGCGACCTCGAACGTCTCGGGCGGGACCAGAGACGACGTCCGGAGTTTGATCGCTGCACGCAGGTCGGGGCGCAACTCCGGGGAAGTCTCTAGGCAAGCGAGTGCCACCAGGGAGCGTTTGAGCGTCTCTGAGTCCATGTCATTATCCGGGCTCGAGTCCGGGACCAGGAGTCGCTCGATCAGCGTCGTCCGTTGCTCAGGGCGGGCGTGCCCCGCTGCCATGACCACCACGTCGCGCCAGTCGTCTCGGTGCGCGTTCCGTTCCAACACCCCGATGTCGTCCTCTTCGACTGCTGCTTCCGCTGCAAGGTAGTCGCCGAACGATCGGTGCACGAAGTCGATTCGGCCAGGCACCGGTTCGCGCAGTACGCCGCCGCGGTCGAGTAAGTGGCGGAAGACCTGGTACGGCGTCGCGTCGACCTGTCCCATCGACGACAGCTTCACCGCAAGCCGGGCCTCGGCGGCTTCCGCAGGGACGTCAGTGAAGCCATTACGAACCATCCAGTAGGCGAGGTGACGCAATAACACAAGCTTTTCGGTCAGGGACAGCCGGACGTCGGATGGAACTCGCCGTTCGACATCACGGCGGTCCAGCAGCATGCGCAACGCGACGTCGTACAGCTCCATCCGGTTGTGCGGTAAGTGTCCGTTGCGCGTGTGATGTAGGGCGCAGAGCAACGCGCACAGCAACGGGGTCTCGGCCAGGCGCCGCAGCGCGGACCGTGTGCCGATGGCTGCGATCAGATCGTCACGTCGGGCAACGAGGGCGTCGTCGTTTGGCATCGCGGAATGCCAGCGTTCAACGAATGTCCGAACGTCGCGCGGAGTCATCGGCTGCAGCGAGACCTCGGTGAAATCCTCAGCAGCCAGCCAGTCGCGTTCGACCGCTGCCGGCCGGGTCGTCACGACGTACCGAGCCCGCGGAAACGCGCTGATCAGCTCGCCCAACCACCTCCGGACTTCTGATCGACGGTCAGCGGGCAGTTCGTCAATCCCGTCGACCAGAACGACGGCCTGACCGTTACGCAGGCGCTGCTGCACCCAGCCAGAGGGCATCTCATCGGCGATGTGCCGGCCGACCTCGTCGAGGAAGCGTTCCGGTGATGGCAGTTCCGAGCGGGTGAACCGACGCAGCCGCAGCAGGAACGGCTCGAGATCGTCCCATCCGGTGGCACCAGTCAGCTGCCGGCTCGCGCATTGCACCGCCAACCAATGCAGCACGGTCGTCTTGCCGGAACCGGCTTCGCCGCGCACCAGGATCCGTGTGGCGTGCGGCAAGACCTGTTCGATCCGGTCGACAGGCACACCGTCGTGGTGTGCGCTCACGCTCAGACTCAGGTACGCCACCGACAGCCGGTACAGCCGGGTCGGGCCGGTGAGGTCTGCCCCGAAGAGCTCCATCCGGTCGAGCGCTGCCACCACCTGCCTGCGAAAGTCTGCGGCGAAGTCGTCCGGATGGCGCCGCTCCGGCATTGCCTCCAGCACGTTCCGAACCGTCTCGAGGATCTCCGTCTCGCGCCGCAGGATCTGGACCAGGGCGCCAGGCTGGAACTTGGGCAGGGCGCTGGTCACTTGGACCAGATACGCGCAGCACTCCCGCACCACCCGGTGGTAGAGCTCGGTCGCATCAGTCGAGAGTAAGAACTCGCGTGGGACGCCGGGGACGGTGCGGAGCAGGTAGCGGCGGAGGAACCCTGCGTCGAGATCGGTGGCGAACAGGTCGTCGTCAGTCAGCGCGGCGCGGTCGAACGTCGCGCGCGCCGCCTCGACCGCCGCCGCGCGTTCGTTCTCCGGCAGTCCGCGGAACTCGACGTCGAGGAAGGGCAGGAGCTGGTCGACGACCCGGGATTCGAGGTTGGTGAACAGAAGCTTCAGCTTGCGGCGATCGTTGGCGCCGGTGACCTGCTTCTCCAACAGGTCGAAGGCCTTCGCCGAGGTGTCAGCGGCAATCGCACGGTCGCCGAGCCAGATCTTCGCGGCGGCCTTCATCACCGCGGTGGTCAGCGCGATCGCCGTGACTTCGAGGCTCACCGAGCCAACCTAGCCGAATCCCGCAGCAGGCGGAGTCAGCCACGCCTTCCCACAGCCCTTCTCGGCAGATGACGTGGAGCCCAACGTCCGCGAGCCTGTGATCAGGTCTTCACGTCTCGCCCACGATGTTGTGAACGTCGCTACCTCGCACGGTCTGCTGGTGCAGTGCACGTATTCGACCATGCAATATTCGCCGAAGACCCACCGTGGATCCACACGGGTGGGGGTTGGTTTTCCCAGCTCGTTGGCAGGCTGTCCGTCTGAACGTGCCGTCGCTCGTCTCCGGCGGGGCGTGTTGCAAGTCGCGCGAGAGCTGCGACTGTGGTGAGTATGGAGATTGAGTTGGTGGACGCGGTGGCCTCGGTCCGAGACGAGCTGATGGCCGCCGCGGCGCGGGGGGCCGGCAGCGATGTCGAGTTCGTGGTGGGCCCGATCGAGCTGGAGTTCGCGGTGGAGATGCGCCGGGACGCCAAGGTGAAGGCCGGGTTCAAGGCGTGGCTGGTCTCCGCGGACGTCGAAGGCGGGCTGGCGCAGGGCCGCACGCACAAGGTCAAGCTGACCCTGACACCGAAGAAGCCGGGCGGCGGGGATTTGCTGGTCGCGGGTGATCAGGCCCGGTCGGCGGGGCCGGGTGCCGTGTCCGGGCCCGTCGACCGCTGAGGGAGCTGCGCGGGTGTGGGAGCGGGTCACCGCGGTCACCGGTCCGGGCGGGCCGGGGTCGGGTTACGAGGTCGCACCGGGTCTGGTGCTGACCTCCGCCCATGTCGTGGGTGAGGTGGGGGCGTCGGTGTCGGTGTTCCACCCGGGCCGGCCGGGTGAGTTCACGGGGAAGGTTCTCTGGTGCGGCACCCCCGGCGGAGAGGACGACGCGGCGTTGGTCGCGGTCGAGGACCACGCCTGGGAGCCGGTGCCCGGCCATGTCGGGTGGGGCCGCTCGGTCACCCACCGGGCGGGCCTGGCGTGTGAGAGCTGGGGTGTGCCGAACCTGGTGCAGCGCCCGGACCGCCCGATCGATGTGGTGCAGGCGAGCGGGACCCTCAATCCCGGTGACCGGATCGTCGGCCGGCGTTACGTGGCCCGGCTGGACGGGTTCCCGCCTGAGGGTGACTCGCCGTGGGGCGGGATGTCCGGGGCGGCGTTGCTGAGCGAGGGCTTGGTCGTCGGGGTCATCGCGACCGAGCCGGCCGGGCGGGGGCATGCGGTGCTGGAGGCGGTGCCGGTGTCGTTGTTGCTGCGCGACCCGGGCTTCGCCGCGCACACCGGGTCGGTGGCGGTCCGGTGTGAGGCGGTCGAGCTGCGCGGTCTGGCCGACGCGCAGGCGAAGGTGCCCGGCGGTCGGGTGGTGCCCTCGCCGGCGGGGTTGCTGCCCGCGCGGCGGGCGGTCGTTCCGTTCCACGGTCGCGCCGGCCTGCTCACCGAGCTCACCGGGTGGGCGCGCGAGCCCGGGCTGGGTGTCTGGCTGCTGCACGGGCGGGGTGGGCAGGGCAAAACCCGTTTGGCGCACCACTTCGGCGGGCAGCTCGCCCGCGAGGGGTGGGCGACGGTGTGGCTGGACCCGCGGGCGGGTGCGGCCGAGCTGGCGGTGCTGGCGGAGGTCCGGGTGCCGCTGCTGGTGGTGCTGGACTACGCCGAGGGCCGGACTTCTCAGCTCGCCGAGGTCGTCGACCTGCTCACTCAGCGGACCGGTGCGGCTCCGGTGAAGCTGCTGCTGCTCGCCCGGACCGCGGGTGCGTGGTGGACCGACACCCTGCCTGCGGCCGGTGACGCGGTGCAGGACATGGCCGGGACCGCCCGGGTCGCGGCGCTGCCGGTGCTGGATGACACGAGCCAGGACCGCCGGGACAGCTACCGGGCGGCGGTGCACGCCTTCGCCGCCGCGCTCACCCGCGTCCCGGGCTACGAGAACGAGCCCTGGGCTGCCGTGGCGGCCCGCGTGAACGAGCGAGCAGCGCCGGAGGTCGGCGGGCAGACGGTGCTGGCTGTGCAGATGACCGCGCTGGCCGACCTGCTCGACGCCACCACCACGGCACAATCGTCGACCGGCGATTCGCCCGAGGATCGGTTGCTCCAGCACGAACGCAGGCACTGGGCAGCCGGCGCCGGGGACCTGGGTTTGAGCCCGTCAGCGCAGAAGGACGTGGTCGCGGCCACGGCACTGCTCAGCCCCACAACGGTCCAGGAGCTGGACGCGGTCTTAGGGCGTGTTCGAGCTGTGGCCGAGCTTCCCCGGGACCGCCGCGACGGTGTGCGGGCCTGGCTGCTGCATCTCTACCCGGGCACCGAACCCGACACCTTCGCGGGGCTGGCACCGGACCGGCTCGCGGAACGCCTGATCGGCCGGCTGGTCGCGGACACCACACGCGCCGGCGTCGTCGAGGCCATCGCCGCCGAGGTCGACGACACAACCGCGGAACAACTGCTGCGGGTGACGGCCCGGGCCGCGGCACACGCAGTCGTGCAGCCCCAGGCCGGCGATTTCCTGACCTCACTGTGCGTGCGTCATCCCGGGCTGCTGGTTGCAGCGGTCCGGGTCGCGCCTGGCATCGAGCAGCCCGCCCCGCTGCAGCGCGCCCTCGAGCAGACTGTCACCTCAACCACCACAGGCACCGCCATGTTGCTCAGGCTCAGAAACGCGCTGCCGGATCAGACGGACGTCCTCGCCGACGTCGCTGTCGACATCGCCGAGACAATTGTCGGCCAGCAGCGGCAAGCTCTTCTCGACGATCCTTCCCTCAGCGACGCCGATCTTGCCGCGAGCCTCATCCACCTGGCATTCCGGCTCAGTGCCCTCGGCCGATACGAAGAAGCCTTGGCCACGGTCGCCGAAGCGGTCGATGTCTACCGCCGGCTCGCGGAGCAACGCCCCGACATCTACCTGCCTGACCTGGCCAAAAGCCTCAACAACCACGCAGCCCAGCTCGGTGACCTCGGCCGACACGAAGAAGCCTTGGCCACGATCACCGAAGCCGTCAAAATCCGCCGCCGGCTCGCCGAGCAACATCCCGACATCTACCTGCCTGACCTGGCCAGAAGCCTCAACAACCACGCAGCCCAGCTTTGCGACCTCAGCCGGCATGGGGAAGGCCTGCCCGCGATCACCGAATCGGTCGAAATCCGCCGCCGGCTCGCCGAGCAACGCCCCGACATCTACCTGCCTGACCTGGCCAGAAGCCTGAGCAACCATGCGATCCGGCTTGGTGACCTCGGTCGGTATGAGGAAGGTCTGGCTGCGATCGCCGAAGCCGTCGATGCGTGGCGTCGGCTCGCCGAGCAACACCCCGATACCTACCTGTGCGATCTGGCCAGGAGCCTCAACAATTACGCGATCCGGCTTGGTGACCTTGGCCGATACGAAGAAGCCCTAGCCACGAACGCCGAAGCCATCGATGCCTGCCGCCGGCTCGCCGAGCAACGCCCCGGCACCTATCTACCTGACCTGGCCAGAAGCCTCCACAACCACGCAACGCAGCTTTACGACCTCGGGCGGCTTGAGGAGGGCCTGCCCGCGATCACCGAAGCCATCGACATCCGACGCCAGCTCGCCGAGCAACACCCCGACATCTACCTGCCTGACCTAGCCAGAAGCCTCAAGAACCACACGATCTGGCTTGGTGACCTCGGCCGACACGAAGAAGCCTTGGCCACGATCGCCGAAGCCGTCGATGTCTACCGCCGGCTCGCCGAGCAACGCCCCGGCACCTATCTGCCTGACCTGGCCAGTTGCCTCAACAACCATGCGATCCGGCTTGGTGAGCTCGGTCGGTATGAGGAAGGCCTGGCTGCGATCACCGAAGCCGTCGAGGGCTACCGCCAGTTAGCCAAGCAACGGCCGGTTGTGCACGGCGAGTCTTTGGAACGGGCGCTACGTGTCCTCGAGCTGCTGCAAAGGCGCCGCGAAGAGTCTCCCTAGGTGGCACCCGACAGGCGCCCAAGTCAGTTGTCGCCCAGCACCTGTCGCGCCGCACCAGCCAGGCGTCTTGAAGGCTCCACGATGTTGCGCCAAGCACAACATCGTGACGCACGCTCGTCGTCAGGGCCCTCCTAACGACGCTTCCGTTGAAGTCTGCCCCGACCTCACGGTCCGCCTCCACCAGCAGGCCACCACCGCCTTAACGTGGACCGACCACGATGAGTAACACCGCACCCAGGAGGCCGCTGATCTGCTCACATGCCCACCGACCGCCCTGTTGTGACTGATGCAACTCCGCGCAATCCTGGCTTGACACCGTCGCGACGACCTTTCATCATTCGAACACAAGTTCTAGTCGAGGTTCTGGGTCGCCCGCGGCTCCCCACGCGGGTGTCTCCGGTGCGTGTTGGTGGTGCTGGAGGTGCAGCGTGGCGTCAGCGGAGGCAGTGGCTGGACTCGCCGCGATACCCGGCGTTCGGACAGCCGCGCAACTGACTACCCCCAGCCCGGAAACTCCCGAAGCGCCCAGCGGGACGTTTCCGGTCTCCCCCGCGCTGGCTGGTCTACTGCCGGAAGGTGGGCTGCGTCGCGGAACCACCGTAGCGGCGACGGGGTCGGCGGCGCTGGTCCTCGCTCTGCTCGCTGAGGCGACTCAAGCCGGATCGTGGGCCGCCATCATCGGCATGCCTGACCTCGGTGTCGCTGCTGCCGCGGAACTCGGCGTCAAGCTCGACCAGCTCGCTTTGATTCCCGACCCGGGCGCTGAACTCACCGCGGTCCTCTCGACCCTGATCGACGGCTTCGACCTGGTCGTGCTCGGACCGGTCGCGCCCCGTGGTGTGCAGCCGCAGCTCGCGCGCCGGCTGGCCGGACGAGTCCGCAACCGCGGCGCGGTCCTGCTGAGCACCAGCCCGTGGCCCGGCGCCGACCTCGAACTGTCCGTGTCCCAGCGTCGCTGGCACGGCATCTCCGCCGATGGATCCGGCTACCTGCAATCCCGCGAGCTCGTGGCGACCAGCCGCGGCCGCGGCGCCGCGGCGCGCCCACGGACCGCCGCACTGCTGCTACCCGGACCGACCGGCACCGTCGCCCGCGGCGAGCCGCGCCCTGGTCGGCGGCTGACCGAGGTGGCCGGATGAGCGGCGGCCCGGTCCGGTTGCTGGTGCTGTGGTGCCCGGACTGGCCAGTCGTCGCCGCCGGTGGCGCCGCCGGTACCCCGCCCCAGGCTCCGGCGGCGGTGTTCTCCGCCAACCGCGTTGTCACCTGCTCCGCGGCCGCGCGCCGCAGCGGGATCGCGCGCGGGATGCGCCGCCGGGATGCCCAGTCCCGGTGCCCGGAGCTGGTGGTGCACCAGCACGACCCTGACCGCGATGCCCGCTTGTTCGAACCCGTCGCGGCCGCTGTCGAGCAGCATGCGGTCGGGGTCGAGGTCGTCCGGCCCGGGATCGTCGCCGTCCCGGTCGCTGGTGCGGCCGGGTACTTCGGCGGCGAAGAGGCCCTCGCCGAGCTGCTGATCACCGAGGTCGAAGCCCACGCTGGCGTCGAGTGCCAGGTCGGGATCGCCGACGGCCTGTTCGCCGCAACCCTCGCCGCCCGCCGCGCCACCTTCGTCCCGCCTGGAGGGGCAGCCGGCTTCCTGGCTGCCTTGCCGGTCGCCGCGCTAGATCAGCCGGGCGAGGAGCGGGGCGAGCTGGTCGGGCTGCTGCAGCGGCTGGGCCTGCGCACGCTTGGCGCGTTCGCCGCCCTCGCCGAACGCGAGGTCGCCGGCCGCTTCCCCCGGGACGCGATCACCGCCCACCGACTCGCCCGGGGCCTCGCACAGCGGCCGCCGGTCCGCCGAGCTCTCCCGCCAGACCTGGCGATCACCGAGACATTCGAGCATCCGCTGGAGCGGGTCGACGAGGCCGCGTTCGTCGCGAAGACACTCGGTGAGCGGTTCTTCGCCGGACTCGCCCGGCACGGGCTCGCCTGCACCCGGCTGACGATCACCGCGCTCACCGAGGCCGGTGAGGAGCGGGTGCGGGCGTGGCGGTGCGCCGAGCCGCTGACCGCCCGCGCCACCGCGGACCGAGTGCGCTGGCAATGCGAGGGATGGCTCACCGTCGGCGACGGTGACCGTCCCAGCGCCGGGATCGTGCGGTTGACCCTCGATCCGGAGGAGGTCGTCGGCGGGCAGGCGCTGCAGTTGCAGCTGGGGTCGATCGGCCGGGACGCCGACGCGGCTGAGCGCGCAGGCCGGGCGCTGGTGCGGATTCAGGGCCTGCTCGGCCCGGACGCGGTGGTGACTCCGCTGCTGGACGGCGGCCGCGGCCCGGCTGAGCGGGTCCGGCTCGTCCCGTGGGGCGAGCCACGGCGCCCGATGCTCGAAGACCGGCCATGGCCGGGACGTCTGCCCGTCCCATCTCCGGCGCTCGTACCATCTCGCCCACCAGTCGCGGCGGTGCTCGACGCGGCGCGCGACGTCGTGCGCTGTAGCGAGCGCGGCGAACTCAGCTACCCGCCAGCCACGGTCGCGATCGGCGATGGGCTGCCGCGCCGGGTTCTCGCGACGGCCGGGCCGTGGATCATTCGCCCAGCACTGCCCGGTCAGGACCGCGGGCCTCTGGCACGGCTGCAAGTGGTGCTGGAAGGCGATGGCGGCGACGTCGCTCAGCTGCTCACGGGCGCCGTCGGCGCTGATCCACACTGGACGGCCGAGGGCAACTACGACTAGTACAGCGGCGAGCGCCAGATCGTCTTCTCCTACGCGGTCACTGTCGGCGTCCTGTCCGGCAAGCGCAGATCGGGGCCTTCGTCGGTCAGCGCCTCGGCGATCGTCACGGCGGCTCCTTTGGACGCGTCGGTGACCAGTGTGTGGCTCCACGTGCGCCTGTCACGTTGTCAGCCGAATTGGCCGGTGCTGCGCTCGGCGCTTCCTACTCGTCGAGCGGGACTTCGTGCCAGGTTTCAGTGCCGCGACGCAACACCGACGCCGTCAGGATCGTGAGCCGCCGCGCGCCCTTCTCGTCGTACTCCGGCACGAAGGTGCCATCAGCACGCTGGTAACGAACCGTCTCACCGTCGGCGAGGATGTACCACCGATCATCGCCGCTGAACGCTGCGAACGCCTTCGCCCCGGCCAGATTCGGCTTCTCCCCCGAGTCCGGCTTCGGCGCTGTGCCCGACATCTCGTCCCCTCCACCACTCGCTCAAGCCGACTCGGCAGTTCATCCTTCTGGCCCATTACCCATCGTACAGTTGACCACGAGATCTAGCGCGAACAGGCACAGCCGGACCCCGCGTGTCGCCCGCTGCCAGCTGTTATTGGCATCACCGCCGAGTTGACAGGCCGCGCCGCACCCCTCAAGCTCAACACGCACAACCGTAGTACATACGTTCGATCTGTTGTCGCTGACTTCCCACGGCGATCTTGGTGTGGTGGGAGTTTCGTCGTGGCGTTCAACAACCCAAATGTGCCTTGGTCCGAGGTCGAGCGGGTCGCGTCTGGGCGCGCGCCCCTCCGCGGTGACGGCAGCGACTCCCCGGCGTGGTCGCGCAAGCGCGAGGGCTACGCCGGCGCCCCGGCCGACCTGCGCGACCGCCGCGGCCGCGACGACGGCGGCGAACGCCTGCGGGCGCCCTACGCGGAACTGCACGTCCACTCGAACTTCAGCTTCCTCGACGGCGCCAGCCACCCTGAGGCCCTTGTCGAGGAGGCCGCCCGGCTGGAGCTGGACGCGCTGGTGCTCACCGACCACGACGGCCTGTACGGGGCGGTCCGGTTCAACGACGCCGCCCGTGAACTCGGCGTGCGAGTCGGGTTCGGCGCTGAGCTGTCGCTGGACCTGCCCGCGCCGCAAGCCGGCGAGCCCGATCCGGCCGGGTCGCACCTGCTGGTGCTGGCTCGGCAGCAGGAGGGCTACCACCGGCTCTGCCGGGTCATCTCCCACGGCCAGATCGCCGGCGGCGAGAAAGGCCGTCCCGTCTACGACCTCGAGGAGGTCGTAGACGAGCTGGCCGGGCACGTCGTCGTCCTCACCGGCTGCCGCAAAGGCCCCGTCCGCCGCGCGCTCGCCGAGCACGGCCCGGCCGCCGCGCGGGCCGAGCTGGAGCGGCTGGTCGACTGGTTCGGGCACTCCCACGTCGCCGTCGAGCTGATCAACCACCGCCAGCCCCTCGACGACGCGGCCAACGACCTGCTCGACGAACTGGCCCGTGCGTTGCGGTTGCCGACGGTCGTGTCGAACAACGTCCACTACGCCACCCCCACCGACGCACCGGTCGCCGACGCGGTCGCCGCGGTCCGTGCGCGGCGGTCGGCCGAGGAGCTTGAGGGGTGGCGGCCGCCATCGGGGCAGGCGTTCCTGCGGTCGGGGATGGAGCAGCGGCGCCGGTTCGAGCGCCGCTACCCCGGCGCCGTCGGCCGCGCCGCCGTGCTCGGCGTGGAGGTGGCGTTCGACCTGCAGCTCGTGGCGCCCGATCTGCCGCCGTTCCCGGTGCCGGCCGGGCATGACGAGATGTCGTTCCTGGCCGAGCTGACCTGGGCCGGCGCCGCCACCCGCTACGGCACCCGCGCCGAGTCGCCGCGGGCATACGCCCAGCTGACCCACGAGCTGGACGTGATCAAGCAGCTGAACTTCCCCGGCTACTTCCTCGTCGTGTGGGACATCGTCCGGTTCTGCAAGGAAGCCAACATCCTCTGTCAAGGCCGCGGCTCGGCGGCGAACTCCGCGGTCTGCTACGCGCTGGGGATCTGCCACGCGGACCCGGTGAAGTGGAACCTGCTGTTCGAGCGGTTCCTCGCGCCGGAGCGGGACGGGCCGCCGGACATCGACGTCGACATCGAGTCCGGCCGCCGCGAGGAAGCCATCCAGTACGTCTACGAAAAGCACGGCCGGTTCCACGCTGCGCAGGTCGCCAACGTCATCACCTACCGGGCGCCCTCGGCGGTGCGGGACGCGGCGAAGGCGTTGGGACACAGCCCGGGGCAGCAGGACGCCTACGGCAAGCTGGTCGACCGCTGGGGCGGCGTTGCCGCGACGAAACAGCAAACCGCCGGCGAGATCCCGGCCGATGTGCTCGAGCTGGCCGGCCGGATCGAGGACTTTCCTCGCCACCTCGGCATCCACTCCGGCGGGATGGTGATCTCGAAGCAGCCGGTCTCGGAGATCGTGCCGGTCGAGTGGGCGACCATGGCCGACCGGTCGATCTTGCAGTGGGACAAGGACGACTGCGCCACCGTCGGGTTGGTCAAGTTCGACCTGCTCGGCCTCGGCATGCTCTCCGCCCTGCACTACATGATCGACCTCGTTGCCGAGCACCACGACACCGTCGTGGACATCGGGAAACTCGACCTGGCCGACCCCAAGGTCTACGACATGCTCTGCGAAGCCGACGCGGTCGGCGTGTTCCAGGTGGAGTCGCGCGCGCAGCTGGCGACGCTGCCGCGGCTGCGGCCGCGGAAGTTCTACGACCTCGTCGTCGAGGTGGCGTTGATCCGGCCCGGCCCGATCCAGGGCGGCTCAGTGCACCCCTACATCCGGCGCCGCCGCGGGGACGAAGCCTGGGAGCACGCCCACCCCCTCCTCGCCGGCAGCTTGGATCGGACGCTCGGGGTGCCGTTGTTCCAGGAGCAGGTGATGCAGATGGCCGTCGACGTCGCGAGCTTCAGCGGCTCCGAAGCCGACCAGCTGCGCCGCGCCATGGGCGCCAAGCGGTCCAGCGCCAAGATGAAGGCACTGATGGCACGGTTCTTCGCCGGCTGCGAGGCCAACGGGCTCAACCGCGATCTCGCCACCCGGATCTTCGAGCAGATCCACGCCTTCTCCGGTTACGGCTTCCCCGAAGCACACTCGATGTCCTTCGCGCTGTTGGTCTACGCGTCGGCGTGGTTCAAGCGCTACTACCCGGCCGCGTTCTGCGCCGGACTGCTGCGCGCCCAGCCGATGGGCTTCTACAGCCCGCAGTCCCTGGTCGCCGACGCCCGCCGCCACGGCGTCCACATCCGCGAACCCCACGTCAACGCGAGCCTCGCCGGCGCCACCCTCGAACCCGATCCCGGAAGCACCGGCGGCGTCGCACTCCGCCTCGGCATCACCGGCATCCGCCACCTCGGCGATGCGGTGGCCGAGGCGATCATCGCCGAACGCGACGCGCACGGCCCATACGCAAGCATTGGCGACCTGACTCGCCGGGTGCAGCTGAAGAAGAACGCCGCCGAAGCCCTGGCCACCGCGGGCGCGTTCAGCGGCTTCGGCGGCGACCGGCGCCAGGACCTGTGGGCGGCCGGCGCGGCTGCGGCCACCCGGGCCGGACACCTCCCCGGCCTCGCCCCAGGTCTTGACGCGCCCGCACTGCCGGGCATGACGCGGCTGGAAGTCACCGCCGCAGACCTGTGGGCCACCGGCGTCTCCCCAGACAGCCACCCCATGCAGTACCTGCGCGAGCTGCTCACCACGCGCGGCGCGATCACGGTCGCCGAACTCATGCGGACCGAGGACGGGACGCGGGTGTGGGTTGGCGGCGCTGTCACCCACCGCCAGCGGCCCGCGACGGCCGGCGGGATCACCTTTCTCAACCTGGAAGACGAGACTGGCATGGCCAACGTCCTCGTCTCGCCCGGGCTGTGGCAACGGCAGCGGCTGGTCGCCCGCACCAGCGCCGCCCTGCTCATCCGAGGCCAGGTGCAGGCCAGCGAGGGCGTGGTCACCCTCGTGGCTGACCGGCTGGAGCACCTCGACTTGACCATGGCCACGGGCCCGTCTCGCGACTTCCATTAACCGCGGAGATGACCAGCCAACCTGTCGTGGGTGGCCCGCGCTCTGGAGACCGCGGCGAATTCGGCGAACTCCTGCCCATTCGCCGCGCACTCGGCAGCCCGGTGCTGTGTCTGCGCAGCCACTACCTCACCCACTACGGCATGACCCAGATGTACAGCCATCGATACCGGCTCCATACCACCCTTTGCTTGTGGACCTGGTTAGAGCGTGACCGTTGACCGTCGGCTTGGCAGGCGGTCAGACCGGACCCTCACCCTCGCCTCAGTCAGTCGTCGAAGTCCCAGTGCTCGTCTCCGACCGCGTTGTTGGCTAATGCGCGGACGTTGTCGTCCACCCGAATTGGTGGTCGATCGCTACCGCGTCGGACCGGGAGAGTGAATCACCCGGAGTTCAGCCCGCTATGTGATGACAGCCCTGCGGGCGACAACCCTGCCGGTTATACGATGACGTCGGTGAATCGGATGCTACCCGCCGAAGACCTGTCGCCTCGCCAAGAGCGGATCGCGCACTGGCTCCGAAAGCAGGTCGGCCTGGGTGCCGAAGCGTTCTTCCTCGACGCGTGTGGGATGTTGTACGCGACCCCGCAGCTGCACACGGTGACACATCTCGTCGCGCATGCGCTGCGCGAGGTCGAGAGCGCGGTCCGCGCGGTTCTGGAACCGGTCAACGTGCAGGCTGGCGACAGCAAGGGCAGGCATCGGACGAAGATCGTCGCGACGCTGGTCGACCTGGGTATCGCCCGCGACGACGCCGTAGCGGAGTTTTGGCTCGCTCTTTCAGGACCGGAGCCGGGTAGTCTCCCCAGCCGCGCTCACCGTCCGGGGTTGAACCCACCTCGGCCAGCGGACAACGAGTTCCTGGACTTCGTCGATCGGTTCGAACAGGTTCTCGACGCGGTCATGGATCGTTTCGAGGCACGCTACCTGCAGGTCTTTGAACGTCTGGACACGCTCCTGGCCGAGCCGGTGCCTTCGCGTGCCGCCGCCCGCATGCTCCGGCAGCGGTTCCCACACACCACGGTGGTGTCGACGTACTTTTTCTCGCGTGCTTCGGCCGGGTGGCTTGGCCCGCTGCGCGACGAAGGGTTCTTCACCGCGCCACCTCAGCCGGAGGTGGACGCCGAGTCAGGGATGCTGATGGTTCCGGGCTGGCCGGAGTCGGAGTATCTGGCGCGGATCGCCGCGGACGCGCCCGAGGAGGTGGTGGCGACGGCGCTGGCCATACCGGCCACGGAAAACAACCGGGTACAGCATGATCTGATCGAAATCGGCCTCGCAGTCCCCACGCCTCTCGCGGCACGGCTGGTTCCGGCGGTCATCGAAGCCGCGAAGGGCCGGTTCGGTCTCCTGGTCCCCCACCAAGCCGGGGCGCTCGTTGTCCACCTGGGAACCGGCGGTCAGGTCGACGACGCCATGACGTTGGCCCGGGTCCTGCTCGGCCAGGTGCCCGAGCGCGGATCATCAAGCACGAGCGACGCCTACGAGTACGCTCTCATCCTCCGGGACCACGTCCCTGCGCTCGTCGACACCGCCGGAACCGCCGCACTGGCAATGCTGTGTGAGCTGCTCGCCGACGGGATTCGCCGCGACCGGGTCCACGGCAACGCCGAGGCCACTGCCTCGGATGGCTCGCATCGGTGGCGGCCGAACATCGACGGTCAGGAACACCGCGCCGAGTCGGACGCGCTGCACGCCCTGACCAACGCCGTGCGTGACGCGGCAACTGCCATCGGCGACGCCGACCCGAGCTCACTCGCTGAAGTCGTCTCCGTGTTCGACTCACAGCCGTTGCCACTCTTCCGAAGGCTGGCCATGCACCTCCTGGCGCAGAACGACGAACGCGGGTGCGACCTCGTCGTCACCCGGCTCACCGATCGGAACGTCGTGCAGGACCGGCACCTCGACCACGAGTACCTCCTGATGGCTCACCGGCGAGCGGCCTGCCTCGACACCAACCACCTCCGCCGGCTGCTCGTCCTCATCGATGAAGGGCCCCGGCCCAGAGCGTCGGACAGGCCAGTTCCGCAAGATCGTGCCGAATGCTGGCGGCGGGATCGCCTCGCCGCGATCCAAGCGGTCCTACCTCCTGACCAAGACGCTCGGTACCAGGCTCTGGTCGCCGAGTACGGCGAGGCCCCCGATCCGGCGTCGCCGGCCCCCGAGCCCTACGTGATCTGGTCAAGGGACGAAGAGGGCCCCATCAGCGCGGACGAGCTCGCCGCCATGCCCACCGGCGAGCTGATCGATTTCCTGAAAACCTGGCAACCACCTTCCGAACCCTGGCCGCAGTTGAGCCCCGCCTCGCTGCGCGGTGCGCTCAGTTCGGCGGTCCGCCGCGAGGCCAACCGGTGGTCGGCAGACGCCGCTGCTCTCGTCGGACTACCGCCGGCCTATATCAGCGCGGCGTTGAACGGGTTGTGGGAAGCAGCCAAGGACGGCAGCGATCTGAACTGGGAACCGATCATCAGTCTCGCTGAGCTGGTCAACCAGCGCGTCGAGGAAAGATCCGAGCTCGAGACAGCGGACGGGGCAGACCGAGACTGGCGCGATCTCCGGATGGACCTGCTCCGCCTGCTGATGTCCGGTCTCAACGCCCAACCCAACCCAGTAGCACCGAACCTCGACGCACGACTCTGGTCGATCATCGAATCCTGGTCCGGCGATCCGCAGCCGACCCCGCAGGATGAGGCCGGCCAGGAACAGCAGCAAGATGGCTTCGTGCAACTTGCCCACACCACACTGCGGCCCCATGCCATCCGGGCCGCGATCGCGTACGGGTGGCGACTGCACCGCCGATCGCCCGACGCGCCTCTTGACCAGGTTCTCACCCTGCTCCGCCGACACCTCGCTCCCGAGGTCGACCCGTCCCGGGCGGTACGTTCGGTCTACGGCGAACACTTCCCACAACTGGTGTCGATGGCTCCCGAATGGGCTGCCGGGCACGTCGATTCGATCTTTCCCCTCGAGTCGGAACAACAACCGCTGATGGACACCGCCTGGGACGGCTACCTGGGCGCACCCCTAACCGCCGAGGCCTCAGCGCTGCTGGTGCCCGTGTACAGCGCGATGGTCGACCGCACCGACTGTGCGTCGCTCAACGAGGCCGAACAATTCCGAACCTCGGCTATCGGACATCATCTCGTGGGCCAGCTCTGGTGGGGCCAGATCACCGTCGACAGCCACGGCGGGCTCCTGCGCCGATACTTCGATCGCGCCCCGACCCACGACGCCCACGACCTTCTCGACACGATCGGACGCAACCTCACCAGCACAGAAAATGCACCTGACCCCGCCTTGGTCACCCGGCTGATGGCCCTGTGGGAATTCCGGGTCACCGCTGTCCGGGCTGGAGCGCCCGCGGGCGAGCTCGCCGGATTCGGCCGCTGGTTCGCCAGCGGACAATTCGCCCCGGAATGGTCACTGCAGCAACTCCTCACCACGCTGACCCACGCACAGCAGATCGAGAACGAAGCTGCCGTACTCAACCGGCTCACCGTCCTCGCGCCAGCCCACACCCAGACCTGTCTGGCTGTGCTGGAAAAATGGATCCGCAGTACGACTCTTTCATGGAAGCTGGCCGTGCGCCGGGACGACATCCGTCAGATCTTGTCCATCGGCCTGGCCGCGAACCCCACGGCGGTCGCGACGGCGACGAAGATCATCAGCCTGCTCTTCCGTGACCATGGCATCGACTTGCGGGACTTGCTACGAGGCGGCACCCTGTAGCCCTCGATCGTGCCCGGGGCCGCACGACGGCCTGAGTCCACCGGCGCCCTGGCAGTCCGCCCGACGGTGCATCATGAGCGCCGGATCGACCGTTGTATGGCTCAGCTCAGCGGTACGCTCTCTCGTGTGCCGGGTTTGCAGGCTGTGTCAGCGAAGGAGGCGAGCAGCCGACGGGCGATGGTGTCGGTGAGGCCGTCGAGTTGCTGGATTGCCCGGCTGTGTACGTCGGCGCATGCGGCGATGCGTTGCGTTAGCTGGTGACGGCGTTCGCTGGGGTCGTCGAGGACCGTTATCGGCAGGTTGCTGACTTTGTCGTTGATCAGGGCTGCCAGGGTGGTGTCGAGACGGGTTCTTGCGCCGCGCAGCGCCAAGAGCTCTTCAGTGTGGAGGAAGCCGCTGCCGGTGGAGCGGGCAAATTCGCGTAACTGAGCACCAGTGGCAGGGGCGACGCCGCCGGCTTCGGCACCGACGCGGGCGGGGAACTCGAAGATGGTCTCGAACATGTCTTGGCCGTTGGGGGTGTTGGTGGATGTCGCGGCGGCTCGTAGTGCGACGAGGTCGTCAAGCCATTCAGCGAAGGTGAACGCGTAGGTTGATGCGTGGCTGGCGATGAGACGGGATGCCTCGGCCAGGAGGTAGTCGCCGGCGAGGATGACGGTGGTGGCGGCCCAGTCGATGCCCCGTTGGTCCGGCGATGTCGGCGGGCCGGTGGTGAGGAAGGCGAGAGCGGCGAGGCTGGCCAGTTCGATGGCGGCGGCCATGGGTGCGAGGTCGGGGTCGGGCAGCGTGCCGCTTGCCGATGCCGCGCCGGCGAACAGGATCGCCGGCCGCAGTCGTCGTCCGGTCGCGCCGGTGCTGGTCAGCATCAGCCGGGCGAGGAACGGCCATTGATGGCGGATGGTGGATGCGAGGATTTCGTCGCAGGCAAGGAGAAAGGGGCGGATGGCGGCGGTATCGTCGTCAGCGAGTGTGAGCGTAGCGACGTCAGCCAGTCCGGTGATGCCTTCGGGTAGGAGGATCGCGCGTCGTCCTTTGACGATGAAGGGGTGGTCGTTGTCGGCTGCAGCGGACAAGACGCGCCAGGCGAGCTGATAGCGGCGGACGGCGTGGCGCGAGGTTTCGAAGTAGCCGATGAAGGAGCGCTCGAGCGATCGTGCATAGCTGCGGATCGCGGCCAGCGGGTCCGCGCGGTGTGCGGTGATAGCGTCGGCGGCGAGTGTGGCGCTGTCGATGGTGTAGCTGAGGCCTTCTCCGGTGAAGGGGTTGACGAGCCCCGCAATGTCTCCGATGTGCAGGTGGGGGGCGTGTCTGATCGTGGTGGGTGCGTAGCCGGTGTCGAGGGCTCCGGTCGAGATTGGTCCGGCCGGGCGCAGGTCGGCGATGCCGCTGCCGCGGTGGGCCAGGAGCTGCAGACCCTGTGCGAGCGCCGGTGCCGGGTCTGCAATAGCTGCGGCGACGTGGATGACCGTGATGGTCACGTGGCCGTCGGTGTCGGGCAGCAGCCAGACGGCTAGGGGCGTGTCGCGGGGAGCGTGTTGGGCGGGCACTGCCATATGCAGGATTGGCCCGGTGGGCGCGGTGGTGGTGGTGGTGGTGGTGGTGGTGGTGAAACGCTGACTGGTAGCCCAGCCGATAGCCGGCGTCTGGGATGGTTCTTCGGTGGGGTCGGGGCCTGATGGTTGGTAGCCTCGGGCATCGACGATGTGCCGGGCCTGGAGCGTGGTGCCGTCGTCAAGGCGCAACGGTGTGGATTCGCCGGCGGGCAAGGCGGTGGCGGCGCGGACAAAGTGGACAACGCCAGCCTGGATTGCTGCCTGGCGCAGGGTGTCGCGCAGGTGGTGGTCGGATAGGCACAGCCCAGGGAACTCCAATTCGGCCGGGCTGATGTCGTCGCGCGTGCTCAGCCGGATGGCAGTTACCCGCCGGGCATGGGGTGTGGTCGCGATGTCGACGCCCAAAGCGGTGAGTGCCTGAACAGCGGATCCGGCGAGCAGGATCTGCCGGTCGGGATGTTGCGGTGGTGGGCCGATGAGGGCGACCCGGTGGCCGCGCGTAGCGAGGGCGAGGGCGGCGGTGCTGCCGGCCGGGCCGGCGCCGACGATCGCGACGTCGTAGCTGGTGGGAGTCATGCCGGGGCGTTCTCCACGCTGTGCAGAAGGCCACGCAGGGCGGCGCGGCCGGGGGTGTCGGGCAGGCTGTCGAGGCCGTGGCGGGCGTGGTCGAGTTGGGTGGCGGCGAGCTCGCGGGCCGCGGTGATGCCGCCGAGGCGGGTGATGTGTTCGGCGACTGCCGGGATGTCGCCTGCGGTGAGTCGGGGATCGAGCAGCAGCGCCGTCAGTGAGTGATCGGTGTCGTGAGTCAGGGCGAGGACGACGGGAGCGCCGATGAGCCCGCGCAGCAGGTCGGTGCCGCGAGGCTTGCCCGTGGCGGCGGCCTCGAGGTCGAGGCAGTCGTCCAGGATTTGGAACGCGATGCCTGTGCGACTGCCGAAGTGGACGGCGGCGCGGAGGACGTCGGGTTTGCAGCGGCCTTCGGCTGCGCCCATGCGACAGCAGAGCCGGAACAGTTCTCCGGTTTTGGCGGATGCGAGTTCGAGGTAGTCCTCGATGGACAGGTCGACGTCGAAGGCACGTTCGAGGTCGAGGACTTGTCCGTAGGCGAGCCGTGCTGCGGCGCGGGTGACGGTGCGGTAGGCGCCGGGTCCGAGGTCTGCTGCTTCCATTCCGGCTGTGGAGAAGCAGGCGAGGCCAGTGAGGATTGCCGACTCGGTGCCGACTTGGGTGTGTGCGGCGGGGGCGCCGCGCCTCTCTGCGGCACGGTCGACGATGTCGTCGTGCAGCAGAGAGGCGATGTGCATCAGTTCCACGACCGCGGCGGCGCGTTCGGGGCGGCCCGGTGAGGGGGAACCGAGCATTGCGCAGGCGTAGAGCATCGCCGTGCGCAGTCGTTTGCCGGGCCGGGCGATGAGTGTCTCGACTGAGCCACGCAAGGGTGCGGGGATTCCCGCGGCGAGGTATCGCAGCCGGTTGGTGACGCGTGCGGAGAAGTCGTCCAGTGCCAACGTGGCGCCTCAGCCGTGTTCGGTCGAGATCGGACCGACCACTTCGATCGAGGTGACTTGGGAGATCAGGTCGTAGACGGTCTGGTAAACCGAGGTTTGGTTGAGGTAGTCGATGACTTGCTGGCGGTTCATCCCCTTGGTGGGCACCAGGACGTAGGCGAGGAGGTTCTGCGCGCAGGCGTATTCCTCGTAGGTGAAGGTCTGGTAGGAGTACAGGCCCCAGATGATGTCGGCGATGTCCTGGAGGTGGTCTTCGGTGACGACCTCATCGGAGGAGCCAGGGTTGGCGAGCACGTTGGCGATGAAGTCGTGGTATTTCTGGTAGTAGGACTTGGCGTAGGACTGTTCGGTTGCGTGGTCCTTCCCTTCCATCGACGCCAAACGCTGGTTGACGTACTCGGAGTTGACGTAGGTGGTGGAGATCATCAAGCGTCCGACGAGGCTCTTGGCGAGGAAGTCGTCGCGGAGCTTGTCCGAGAGCGCCTCATCTTGGGTCAGAGGTATGGAGTAGTAACTCTCCAATGAGGACAGCATGATGCAGGGCAGGAAGTAGATGAAGATGAACAGCGGCAGATTTCCGGTGCCGCCGGCGAAGGCGATGGATCCGGAGTCGCCCGCCCAGTTGAAGAACAGTGTCCAGCAGCAGTTCTCGTAGCGGACGATGCCTTGGTCGTGTTCGGTGTCGACGTAGATGTCCATGTGCAGGCCGACGATGCTGGCCGAGGTGTAGCCGGTGGTGCGGCCGACTTTCTCGACGTTCATGAAGATGTCGGGGGCGACGATGCCTGTGGCCGCTCCCCCACCGGGGCCGGTCGGTTTGCTGATGGTGGTCCGCACGTTGAGTGCGGTGATGGTGGTGTCCATGCGGGTGAGGAAGCAGTTGCCCATGGCGTCGCCGGCCACGACCATCCCGACGGCGCCGTGGTTGCGGGCGATCGGGCTCATCAAGTCTCGGGCGACGGCGTCGGTGTGGGCGGACTGGTCGTCGATCTGGGCGATCGCGGCGTCCACTTCGGTGCCATCTACTAGTGGGGCGGAGCGCTTCAACGTGGCGATCTGGTCGGCGGCGGTGCCTCCGTCGTAGGCGCCGGGTTGGATGATCGGTTCGCCGGGGAGGCCGTGGTTGAAGCGGCCGATGACGTGGTTGGCTGTCAGCAGGCAGACGGTGTCGTCGGTGTTGTCGATGACGTAGCAGCCCAGGGTGCCGACGGCGGGGCCGTCGTTGATGTTGGAGATGCCGCTTCCCTGCCGGGCGGGGCGCATCTTCTCTTTGATGGCGGGGTCGTCGGCGAGCGCGGTTTTGACCGGCGAGCGGGTGTAGTCGGGTGAGTCGTTGCGCAGGGTGTCGGCGCGGAACGGGCCGGCTTGGACGACGTCGACGCCCCAGTTCTCGCCGTTGATGTTCACCGACTTCGGCAGCAGGCGGCGACGGGACACGAGGTTCTCGGCCCGCTTCTTGGCGACGAGGACGACGACGACCGGTTCGTCGGTCCACTTGTTGTCCCGGCGGCGGAGACTGACCCCGGCGCCAGTGACGTTCGGGTCATCGCCGTGCTGGGCGAGGATTTGTTGCTTGCCGGTCTTGAGCTTTTCCTGCACGTCCAACGGAATGCGCACGATCAGAGTCCCCCTCTATCTGGTGCGGGTGAAGTAGTTTCTCTCGTTGAGCAGGCGCAGCCCGTTGAGCCAGAGATGCGCGGCACCGTCGTCGTTCGGGTCATACACCGACGCGATAGTAGTGATCGCCAATGCCACGGTCGCGGTGACGGCGACGCGGTCGTGGCTATTGGAAGATCCATAGAGTTCAGCGAGCGCTTTCAGCATCTCGTCCTGGATCCCGGAGTTGATCTTCTTGGCAGTGATGGCCGCGACAGCCGCTTGAGTCTGGCTGATGCGTTCCGGCGTCGTCCTGGCGATCGCGTTCTGCAGTCGGGGGTCGGTGGCGCGGTTGACGGCCGGGCCGGGTTCCCCGTGGTCGCGGAACGGAACCGGGAAGACGGCCCCGGTGCGGGCGATGGTCAGGACCATCTGCCGCTGCTCGACAGTGAGTGTGGTGCCGTCCGCTGCCGCGGTGCCGGCAAGGCCGAGGCTGCCTGCGGACGCCGCGGCCCCGACGCCCAGGAACTGCATGAATCCTCGGCGGTTCACTCGTCCACCGCCGCCGGTGACGGCTGCCTGGGCTCTGTCGGTGTGGTCGTTCATCACATGCTGTCCCCTCGTCAGGTCGGGTAGTACACCGTCGGCAAAGGTCCTCGGATCTGTTCAGCGGAGAAGCTGAATCCGAACTCGCGGGCCAGCACCGCCAAGGCTGCGGTGAACTCGGTGCGGGCGTCGCGTGGTGTCTCGCGGTCGATCAGTCCGGCTTCACGCATTGGCCGTTCGAACCGTGCTGTGGCCTCGCCTGCCAGGCCGTCGTAGGCCTGGCCGACCTCGAGACCGAACTGCAGCCGGCCGCGTGCGATGTGGCTGATCCAGCCTTGGCCCATGAGGTTCATCGTGGCGACCACGACGTCGTTGTCGAACGACAGTGTCGAAGCGCCGGTATCGGGCATGGTGCTTGCCCGGACAGGCTCGATCGCCGCCGACCAGTCGCCCGAGGTGGCCACCCTCAAACAGGTGCGCCCGTCGTATGCAGCCCCATCGGGTGACCAGCAGTCGGTGAGGCTTTGCGGTGTGGCCTGCGCTGCATCGAGGCCGAATGCGTCGAAGATGGCGGCGACATCGGCGCTACGGACGAAGGTGATGCGGCCGTCATCCTCGAAGACCGTCGGATGCTGCAGGATCCACGCCCACTCTGGTTCCCCGCCTGCTGGATTCTTGTGGTGATCGACTTCTGGCATGGTCTCAGTCTGCCGAATCTCGCGAGCGGTGGCGCTTCGGGTCACGGGTTGACCGCGACCCAGAACGGGTCGTTGTCGATCAGCCGCGCGGATGTCACCAGTCGGCCGTAGTCACCGCCGGCGGCCGAGTTGAGGGCCAGCGGGATGTGTCCGCGTACGCATTTTTCTGCTCCGGTCGGGTTTCCCAGCACGGTGACGTCGCGCCAGTCTGTGGCCAGCACCCCGGTGTTGTCGGTCTGGACTGCGGTCACCTGTGCGCATTCGGCACCGTCCTGGATGGCGCCGGTGTTGGCTGGGTTCTCGTAGGACGCGGCGAAGGCGTATTCGTCGCAGGAGTCTTTGGTGTTGTAGGGGATCAGCGCTTCGTTCATCGCAGCGTCGGGGACGAACGCGCCGCACATGACGGTCCGTCGGTCGTCGTATTCGCGCTTGTAGTGAAGCGGCTCGCCCTGCCCTTCTTTGCCGGGGTGCCAGTTCAGGTGGGTTTGCGCCCAATCCACCATGGTTGCCGAAGACCCGCGGGTGCTGACAGACAGGTTCAGCGTCGGGGTGAACGTGTGGTTGACGCAGCCGCGGGAGACGTTGCCGGTACTGGTGGTGCGGGCGTCGCAGCGCCCGACGAGGTAGTCGTCGTCGAATGACCAGGCTGGGACGTCAGCGCCGCTGCCGGGGCCGGAGATGCGGAGTCCGACGTCCGAGCGGACCAGCGATTTGTCCGGTTGCGTTGAGACGTCGCTGGCGTCGGTTTCACCCCAGGTCACCTCGTAAACGGTGCCCGACGTCAGCGTGACCAGGGTGCCATCGGCTGGATTGGACGGTTGCACAGCCGTACATTGGGATTTCTGAGGAGCGCGGCACAGCGGGTCGATCCGGCCTTGGACGCCGTCTTCCAGCGTTCCCCAGCCGCCGGCTTTCACTGCGATGTAGGCGCCGTGCAGCCATGATGTGCTGTTCGGGCTGTACACCGCCCACTGCAGGTTCTCGAAGTTCATCCACCCCGTGTTCTTGGTCAAGCCACCCTCGGTCTTGGTGGTGAACAACTCCCAGACCGTGTCCGAGCACGACATCGTCCGATTCGGATTCTCGACGTAGTCGAATCCCTGCGAGAATTGGCACTCCTGTGGCCCCACCGGCTCGTCCGCCGCAGATGCTGCTGCCCGGCCGCTGGGTCTCGGAGCTGAAGCAGGCTTACGAGTTACGCGTACACACAGCTGCTCACCAGCTGCCCCGCTCGGCTGACAAGCCACGCCTGGACCGCTGGAACTGACCGCTTCGGAGTTCGGCCCGCTTGCCGCCAGCGCCGTCGAGCTCGCGCTGACGATGGCTGCACCCGCAACTGCGCCGACGAGAATCGCACGCAGTGATCTGCGTGTTCGCCTACTTGTGAACATGGTTCCCCTCCCCAGATACCTGAAGTACAAGTGATGACTGGCCCTAGGCGATTGCCTCGGCGATGCGTTGCAGCTCCTCGACGGGTAGCGGCGTCTCGGTCCGCATGTTGCGGACCAACGCTAGGACGGCGAACTGTTTCGTCGGCGTTGTCCAGGTGATCGCCAGCGACGAACCGGCGCGGCGGACGTCGGCTGCGTGACCGTGCACGGTGGCCGGACCAGACACCGGCCAGTTCACCAGCGTTGCGCTTTCCGCCACCGCCTCGCTGATCATCAACACAGCGCGGCCGACGCCCGCAGTGTAGGTTCGTGTCCACGCCAGGGGCGACTCGTCGCTCAACACCGGCAGTCCCGACTGTGTGTCGAACCCGTCGGACTCGAACGCATAACCCGAGGGAAGGTAGTGCACTGCCGCCAGCTCAGCGCCGTCAAAGGCGGGTATCTGACGTCCCGTGCTGTCGTCGATGACGACCGCCGGCTGTGCGGGTTGCTGTAGTGCAGCTGATGCAGTTCTCGCCGTTCTGCTCTGCACGCACGTCGGCGTCGTCCCGTCCTCCTGCAGTCGCACGTGAATCCCATCAGCCGCCCGGGTTGCGACCAGGCGCGTTCCAGCGCAACTGGACGGCTCATAGAGCACCGTGATCGACCGCCCATCGGCACTCACCAATGCCTTACGGACGTGCACGAGCGCGGCATGCTCCCCGCCGACGCATCCGGCACACGTCATGAGCATGCACAAGGTGACTGTGAGGCGAGATGAGTACCGCTTAGCACCGGCGTTCATTTTACGACCACCGGCGACGCCGGTGCCTAGGCGCACATCGGTAAAGGCAGGCTATTGCGCAAGAATCCCTGGCGACGACAGCCACCATCCCTCCCCCAAAGTGTCCGCTGGCGCGGCTCCTCCCTGGGTGATCACGCTAGCGATGTCCGCCGAAACGTGAAAGAGATACTTGTCTTCCCTAAGCACGTTCACTCGTTTGGACTCGTCATTGTTAATTTCTCACATGTCGCACCGTTGGTCACCGTCCTCGTCCTCAACCGTCGAGCCGCACCGATGACCGGGAGCGCGACTGCCGCGTACGGGTGATGACCGTGGCCGGATCAGGACGATCACGAGACGGCGGGCCCCGTTGACTGAGCAAGGTGCGTCAGCGCGGTCGACGCGGATGAATGGTGCTGACGTTGCGCAGTGCCGCGCACTCGCCGCGCAGTCTGTGAGCCTCGATGCTGAGCCGCTGGATCTCCGCGGTGGCCAGTGCGAGGTGTTCGCTCAGTTCGCGATTACGCTGCCGCAGTCGCGCGTTCTGCTGCGCCAGACGGTCCGTCCCGCGGACGGCGGCGCCGTCCGCGGGACCGAGGTCGTGGTGCGTCGTCGAGGAGTCCTTCATCTGCGCGACGATCGCTGGGAAGTGGCGGCGGAAGGTGGTGTTGGACAGACCGACCCGCTGCGCGAGCGCTAGGACGGTCGGCGGGCGGGTGGTCTCGGCGTAGGCGTGCAAGGCGGCCAGCGCGGCGCAGACATCCTCGACGGTGGGCAGGCCGGTGTGGCGCGTCATGAGGTCTCCGCTGTGTGTCGTGCGAGGTATGCGGTGATGCGGTCGCGGCGCTCGGCCAGGCGGTGCTCTAGCAGCGGCGGCAGCGGGCTCGGTGGCTGTAATTCGTGCGTCAAGTGTTCGGCCTCGCGTCGCAGCGCGGCAACGTTGGTCCTGGTGAGCGCGACGTTGGCGCAGTCGAGGGGGCGGCATGCAGACAGTTCGGGCGCCGCCGGTCGCGCGCGGTCGGTCAGGCACAGTGCGGTGTCGGGGTTGAACACGCAGGTGACGTACTCCCCAGGGTAGATCGCGGGGTCGTCGCGCCGCAGGATCCGCCGCAGGCGCACCGGGTCGGTCACAACTGTCCCGGCGAACGCCGAGGCGAACCCGTCGAGGCGGCGGCCGGCCTCGGCGGCGGCCGGGCCAGTCAGGTCCGGGTGGTCGTGATCAGTGGCCAGATTCAGCAGTACTTCACCGCGGGCGAGGGCCTGCTCGGCTTCGACCTCGGCGCGGAACCCGGAGTCCGAGGTGCCTGCGTAGCCCTCGAACATGTGGATGCTCAGGTGCCGGTACTGGATGGCACCGGCGATTGAGCCCCCCGGGCGCCGGGCGATGAACCAGGCCAGCGTGCGGCGGAACTGAGCGGTGCGCAGTCGCACCGGCTGACCGTGCACGTCCGGGATGGCATCGCCGCGGTCGTGAGCCTGGCAGTAGCGGTTGACCCAGGCGACGAAGTCCCGCACCTGCTGGTTGGTGGTAGCGCCGCTCGGGACCTTCCCGCTCGCGGCACGCGCCTCGGGCGTGTGCGGCGCCGTGGTGACGTCGAGCGTGGCGAAGAGCAGGGCGTCGGACCGGCCGGGTTGCAGCTGCTCGAGGACCTCGACAGCGCGGGCCGCCGGTTCACCGATGATCCAGGTCGCGGGCGCGCCGCGCGGGTCGCGCTCGCCTTTGAAGGCCACACTCTGCACGCTCCACCGATACGCCGTCCCGTCGGCGGTGCGATGCACACGCAGGCATCCCCGGCGTAGGTGCTTGATCTCGCCGTCCCTCATGCCGGAGAAAAAGGCGATGACGATGTAGCAGGCAACCACCAGGATCCTGCCCAGCATGCTCACCGAGTGCTGCGGATGACCGACAGGGATGCCTGGCAGCCAGGGCTGCCCGTCGAGACAACCCCGGATCGGGACCGGCAGCCGGCTGCCGGACGCGACTCCGACGATCGCGGCAGCGGCGCGCACGGCGTCAGGCCGCTGTCCGTAGTAGAGCGCCGAGACATGACATCCGGCCTGCCAGGCGAGGAACTTCAGGTTGGGCTTGTGCTCGTATCCGGGCAGCGGTTCGCCGGTGGCGACGTAGTGGTCGAGGACCTGCTGGATCCGGGCGCCGACGCCGGTGTTGTCACCTCGGCGGTTGATCCGACGTGGACGACGATAGTCGCGGAAGGCGTCGGCGGCGCCCACGATGTCGGGAGCGAAGTCCCGCACGAAGCGCAGCGCCCAGCCGATCAGAGGCCCGAGGACCTCCTCGGGAATCCGGGGTGTGGTGTTTTCCTGTCGCTGCGCGGCGGGGACGCCCCAGGAGGCGAGGCCGGCGGGGTCGACGGTGAGACCGTCGGTGAGGCAGTGCCGGAAGCGCCAGAGCATCCGGACCGCGCTGCAGGCCCCGGCCCGGCCCTCGGCCGATACGCCGGAGTCGCGCAGATGTTGCTCGAAGCTCGTCAGTCGAGCGGAGGTGACGTCGGCGAGCCGGACCGGTGCCTGAGTGCCATCGTCCGGCGGCTGTGTGTCGAGCCAGGCCAGGAACCGCGTGAGGTAACCAAAGATGCGCCTCACCGTGCTGGTCGCAGGACGAAGCTCGTCCGGCGGCAGCGGTCCGGACAGCAGGGCGTGGCAGAGCTGCTTGGCGATGTAGCGATAGGACTGTGGGACACGGGCGAAGTCGAGGCGGACGCGTCCGGCGTGGTGCTGCAGGATCGCCGGTCCGAGATCCCAGACCAGGTCCGCGAACCGCGATGTCGTCTCGACGGCGACGCCGGGGCGCAGCGCGCGGCCGGCAAGCACGAACAGGTCATCCGCCGGGGAGCCGGCGGCGCAGGCGGTCGAGGTCACGGATGCTCCCACGGGTCTTCGACCAGGTCCAGCCAGGTGGCTGGGACGGCGCCGGCGTGAGCGTGCTCGACTTCGGCCGGGGTGAACTTGGGCAGGACGTGATGCTGGATCGCGGCCCAGGCCGGCCCGTAACGCGTCCACCATCGATCCGTCGACTCGATGGCGCGGCGCTGGTCCAAGGCACCGCGCAGTGCGAGAATCGCCGGCAGATGTGCAGGGGTGATCACGCAGTTCGCGCAGTGGAAGCAGTCGAGCGCAGACACCCGACGGCAGGCTGTGCCGGTGCTCGGGTGCGACTGCGGGTCCGTGCAGGCGTTCCATGCCGCCTCGGTCGCCGGGTCGGGATCTGCGGGCGAGCCGGCAGGATGGACGGTCAGCGTTGTGCCGCCGGTGGCGGACAGAGCGCGCTGGTGTGCCTGCAGCGCGGCGTGCTCGGCGTCGACGAAGGCTTCGGCGGTGACGTCGTGGGCCCAGTCGATCGCCGTGGCGTCGCCACGCAGATAGTCGGCGAACAGCACCGCTACGCTGTTGGACCGGGCAGCCGAGGGCAGATGCCCTCCGGCCGCGCGGGTCCGCCGGACTTCCATGCTGGTGCGCAGCCGCCCACTCGCGACCTGGAGCGGCTCGGTGCCGTCGTCGGTGCGCAGGCCGTGTCGGGCGCTCCAGGCGGGGAGCTTGAGGCTGGCCTCCAGCGTGCGCGCGAACGGGTCGGCGTGTTCTCCGTCGGCTGCCCGGTTGCGGAGGGTGTTGCGCCAGATCGACCAGATCGAGGTCGAGCCGCTGAGCGCCCGGCCGCGGGCCATCAGCCGGTGGGCCAGCAGGTAGAGACCGCCAGGAGTATGGAGTTCTCGGTGCTGTGGACCGATTTCCCAGGTGACGGTGTCGTGCCACCGCTGGCGGCCGCGGCGGCGTTTGGTCAGGTGCACCTCGACCGCGCGGCCCTCGAGGATGCGGTGCTCGGCGGGTAGCTCCTTGATCGTCTCGATGTTGCGCTGGGTCACGGCGACCAGCAGAAGCAGCAGCGGTTCGAGGTCGGCCCGGGTAACGAAGAGCTGGCCGGCCAGGTCGCGGCGGCGCCGCATCTCGGCGCTCGCGCCGCCCTTCGATGTCCATACGGGTGTGCCGGTGTCGGCGAGCTGGCGCAGCGCGGCATGCTCGTCGTCGAGCGCGGCCAGGCGATGTTCGCCGGCGTCGATCCGGTCCCGCAGCTGCGCGACGTCGTGGCGGGCGGCGCGCAGGATGCGGGTGAGCTCGCCGTCGCTGTAGCCGGAGCTCCCGGCGGTGCGCGGGATGGTCGTGCGGCGGTTGAGCTGATCCAGCACCGTGGGTTCGAGTTCGGCGTGCAGCGCCGGTGTGCGGAACAAGCCACGAAGGCGGAGCAACTCGGCACCGATGGACTGAGCCGAAATCGACCGCCGCTGGTCAGTGAAATAGTTCTCGACCTGGGCTGGCGTCAGGGCCCGTGGATGGTGCGGCGGGTCGGGCAGCTCGGCGAGGGCGCGGATGAACCTGGCCATCGTCGACCACGTCCCTTTGGCTGACGCCACGGTGCGGCGGCTGCCGCCGGGGCCGATCAAGGCCCGCAGACCGGCAGCGAGGAGCGGATGCCAGTCAGGCAGGGGAAGTGCGCTGACGTCGAAGAGGCGCTCGCGTTGGTCCGCCCCGACGAACGTCACCACCGTGTCGTCCTGGCCGGACTCGGCGGGCATGGACGGTGGCTGGTAGAACGCCGTGCTGGGGAGTTCTGCGCGACGGCCGCGGTGCGTGCGTCCTCGGCCGTCACCGGTTACCACGCGGCCTCGTCCTGTTGGACCATGCCGAGTACCGCCGGCTCGCGTGGGTCCTCCCAGCCGTCCGGCACCAGCGCCGTGCGCGTCTCCATCTCCAGCTCGGCGAGCGCGTGCAGGTAGATCTGGGTGGTCACGACCGATCGGTGGCCTAACCGCCGGCGGACCCAGTCCAGGGGATCTCCGAAGATCCGGGTGTACTGGCCGCGCTGAGCCGCCGTCAGCTCACCCAGCGCGGCCAGGTGCCCGCGCTGCAGCTGTTCCAGGGTGATCACGGCGAAGGAGTGGCGCAGCATGTGTGGGTGGCAATGGGCGTCGAGGCCCGCGGTGCGGCAGCGATCGTTGCTCTCAGCGAACACACCTTTCCAGCGCGAGATCGTGATCGGCCATCCCCGCTCGCCGAGCCACAGCGCAGCCGGTTCGAGACCACGTTCGCCGTCGACCAGCAGCCGCCGCCGCTCCCCCGGCCCGAGCCGCGCGACATCCACCGACCGCGCCACCCCGGCGCGAGCCACGACCGGCCGGGCCGGATCCTCCACGACCAGCGGGCGAGGCAGCCGCCGGTACCGCCCGTCGGCCTGGGCCTCGGCGACGACCGCTGCACGGTCGAACGTCAGGTACGCGTGCAGTTCGCCCAGCACACCGGCAGGGATGTACACCCAGCGAGCCGAGGTGCCCTTCGTGATCGCCTCCGGCAGCCAGAATCGCCGATACCCGGGCGCCGCGCCGCCACCGGCCGGGACGTCGAACGTCGTCAGGGCGGACTGCTCCTGTAGTCGAAGTCCGGTGCGGACCATCAGGTCGCTGAAGAGGGCGTTCCTGGCCGCCCATCGCCCCCGGAATCCTGGCCGTGGCAGACCGTCGGGGCCGTAGCCGCGCAGGCCGACGTCGCGCCACACCCGGTAGGCCGTCGGCGGGAGCCAGGCCACACGGTCGCGGACGCCGTCGTGGGAGTACGTCGCCGGACGCTGCTCGTCCAGCG
This sequence comes from Amycolatopsis sp. NPDC051758, assembly GCF_044453095.1. Lineage (NCBI taxonomy): Bacteria > Bacillati > Actinomycetota > Actinomycetes > Pseudonocardiales > Pseudonocardiaceae > Amycolatopsis > Amycolatopsis sp. NPDC051758. The sequence goes on from NZ_JBITCJ010000010.1 coordinate 325,463, forward strand.
TCCGAGACCCAGCCCAGCCGACACCCGCAGGTAGCGGGCGCCGAGACGTCTGCGGAATGGGATTCGCCTGGACATGTCCCGCCTGCAGCGCCCAGCGGTAGAACTGGTTGACCGCCGCGACCTCGCGGTCCCACGTCGCGCCGGACACCCGCGGCCCAGCCGGGTCCTGGCGCCGCCATACCAGGTAGGCCAGATGATCGGCCTCGGAAGCGTCGCGCCAGGACCGGCGTCCGCGCCCCGACCACAGGAAGGACAGGAACGCCGCAAGATCCCGGGCGTAGCCCTGTCGCGTGAGCGGTGCTCGCTGCGCCATGACCGCCGACCGGAAGAAGTCGTTGAGGTCGACCTCGTACTGGAACGTCGGAGACAGCAAGTACGGCGTGCCATCGGTCAGCCGCTCCTGCCGCAACCAGTCGACACGCCCATCAAGCAGGGCGTTCACGAACGGCGGCTGTGGTGTCGCGGTTGGCAGCTCGGCGCGGGTGAGGACTACCTGCCAGAGGTTGGTGTTCATCGCGCAAGATCATCCGGTCACGACCAGCAGTGCACAACTCTGCGAGGAATGTCGCCAGGTCGAAGCCCGCGAACCGCGCGAACGCCGCCTGGCCGAATGGGCCCACCTCGACATCACCAGCCAGCACCCGCCCGACTCCGCACCCGAGCAAGGGCTTGTTCTCGTCGCGCTCCCACACACCACCAGTTCGACGATCTGCAAAGTCGAACTGTGGCTCGACGGCAAGCCCGTGGGCAGCGCCACGCTCACCGCGTGTACGCCGTGTCGTGCCGCGACCCTTGACTATGTCCACGTCACCGCCGATCACCGCCGTCTCGGCTACGGCCGCGTCCTTGTCGCCGCAACCCACGCTCGCGCACCTGCCTTCACCTGGACCGCACCTCTTCCCGAGAGCGGTGCCGGCGCGTCCTTCCGCGCCCGCATCCCGTTCCCCAAAGCAATAACACCCTGCGTCCACCGACGGGAGGAAGCCGACCGCTGAACACCCCCTAACGCACATGCTCAAAGGCCGCAGATGCAGCCCAGACACAGACAGCGTGCTATCCGTCCACCCGAGGCTTCGACACCGACCGACCACCGAGATACGGCTTCTTTTCCGGCCAATGCGGCTTCAGCACTTCGAGGAACTGCTCGGGATCCTTCGTCAGAACGGTCAGGCAGGCCACCACGAACGCACGCATCTCCAGGCCACGGCCGCTCAGTTCCATTGTCGCGTCGCGCTTCAAGCCCACGGGCGCCCGAACAGTCAGTGCCGGCTCACCGTGCTTGCTGGGCATAGCGACCATCATCACATGGTGGCTTGCCACCAAACAACCCAGACCGCTATTTTGGTGGCAAGCCACCAAAATAGCGGAGGAGGATGCCGTGAGCGCCGCGGCGACAGCTGCGCAGGCTCACAAAGCTGGGCTTCAGCGCCGACGCTGCCAGAGCAGTTCGTTCACATGAGATGGTCGAGGTCACCTGGTTCAATGCGAGCGACTGTCAGCGCACTTCGGCCGCTGCGGCGCGGCGCTGTACCGACGGCGCCTACAGCTTGCACTCCGGCGAACCGGGCTGCCTGGCCGCCACCGAAGGAAGGATCATGACGATGATGACCTCGTCCAGCGCCGAGCCGACCTCGTACCTACTGCGGCTCAGTAACGGCAACACCCAGCAGGCGCAGTGGGTGCTGGGTACCGAGGAGGAGGGCGTCGGCTTCTTCGGCGAGTACTTCTGTCCCTGCCCCGACACAGCAGCGGGCGTCGAACCCACCGAAGACGTCGCTGGGTGGGTGGCTGACGTCCTCAGCGTCACCGACGTCGAGCTCACACTCATCGACGACCAGGGCCACTGGTCGGTTACGATCATCCGCTGACCCGTTAACCTACGGCCACGAACCCCGCTGGTTCAAACGGCCAGAGCGGACGCCGTAGCTACTGCGTGCCACCCCCTGGAACCGCCCACTGTGCCGATCTGCTCGCTGTGGGCGATGCGGACGAGTTGGCATTCGGGAATACCCGCCGGAAGTGCCGGTCGGCGGCCGGCCAAATCCCGGCCGCCCAAGCGACGAACGCCGTCGGTGCATCGCCCGCGGCAGGCAAACCTCCTTCCGGCACTGCCACCGCGGCGCCAGAAACCGGTGTCAACTGTAGGTCCAACTGGTCCCGGTTCCTCGGTACTGCTCAACGGGGATGGGCTGGACGCCGTCGCGCATGCGGTCGGTGTAGAGCGTGCCGTGCAGGTGGTCGACCTCGTGGGCGACGAGGCGGGCGTCACCGCGTTCGAAAACAGTGATCTTGATCGTGCCGTCGATGGTGGTGTGCTCGACGTGGATGAGGTGCGGTCGCGGAACCTGCCCGCGGACGTCGAAGAACGAGAGGCATCCCTCGTACTGCTCGTCGGTGTCGCCGGCTGTTTCGATGATGGTGGGGTTGAACAGGGTGATCGACTCGCCGTCCGGGGTGCGCACGATCGCGGCGGCGCGGTCGATGCCGATCTGCGGGGCCGCGATGCCCATGCCTTTGCCGAACGTGTGGGCCTGGGCGACCCGCTCAGCAGCGGAGTTCAGTGCGGTGACGACCCGGCGGGCGTCTTCGGCCTCAGCTGGGAGGTCGAAGCGCCGTGCGGGGCGGCGCAGCTGCGGGTCGGTGTCCTGGATGATGCCGAGAGCGGCCATGGTTTCACTTGGCTTCGGGGGTGGACCGTCGGTGTGGGCGGGGCGGCCGCGGAAGTCCCATTCGAGCCGGTAGCGGGCGTGCAGCGGCGGGTCTTCGCAGGACCAGGAGAAGATGTGACGTTCGCCGGTGTCCTCGCGGGCGATTGCAGTGGGGAACGGCATGGCTTGGGCGGTCATCGAGGTATGTAGTCCCCACACCGACGGGGCGAGCGCGGCGGGGAAGTCCAGGCACACCGACAGCGTGCGGGTGGGGAGCCGGACGGCACGCTGGAACCAGTTCCCCCAGTGAGTTTCGGTGACGGTGTACTCGTACTCGATCCAACAGGATTCCCCGGGATACAGCGGGAAGTAGCCGTGCTCCCCGGAGAAGAGCAGCCACACTTCCTTCAGCGCGTCGCGGTCGTGGTGAGCGGTCCAGGTCATCGGGTTGGCGCGGTCCTGCCCGTGCCAGGCCCGCAGCCCGATCTCCTCCCAGGTCAGCGGATTCTCGCTGTAGAGCTGGTTGGAACGTTCCGGGTCACCGGGGTAGCGATCGACGGAAATGCGGATCATGTAGCGGGTGATCGGCTCGCTGCCGTGGTTGACCAGGTGCCGACGCTGGGTCAACCGGTAGACCCCATCCTGGTAGCGCAGGACAGCGTCATCGTGGTCGACCACCAAGCCGCCGGCTCCCGCCGACGGGTCTGGCGGCAGCAGGGTCGGGCGGTTCTTGGCCGGGCGATCGGCGTCGTAGGTGCGCCACGCGGCGAGCAGCGCGCCGCCGGCGTGCAACGCCTTCTCCGCATGCTGAGCGAAGGACTCGGACGGCTTCTCCGTGCCGGAGAGCACCTTGGAGATGTAGGAGCGGTCGAAGCCCATCTTGTTGGCCAGGCTGGTACGGGAAAACCCGCGGACGTCATACCAGCGCTTGAGTTCGGCGGCGAACACGTTCACCTCGGCCTCCGGACCGCCGGTGTCCGTGGTGTCCGTCGTCATTGCCGCCTCCGCCAACCTAGGGAACCGTGAGTGTGCGTGAACGCACCGTGAGTCGTGTCTCAGCCTAGCGGCACACCCCGCGCCCGCGGTGTCCTTCCACCGTCACGACTGGTGGAAGAAGGAGCGGGCGCCGCGATGACCTGCGGAACGAGACCAGCGCGTGTGGTGATCAGGCGCTACAGCGGTGACCGCCACCGGCACGCCTACCCCGCCGACGACCTCGCCAGTAGTGGCTACCAGCAAGTTCACCCGGTCTGTCATGCCTCGCTCGGTTACGACCTCGCGCATCCCACCGACATGATCGGCCCCGCCGACTACCGCGACCTCGGCAACCTCTTCGATGGCTGCGGCTCCTGCCGCCGATGGCTGCACAACACCCAGCACGAGGTGGTCATCGCCGAAGAACTCGCGGCCCTGCTGGACGCCCGCAGGTACCGGACCCGCGCAGCGCGCAACGTGACCCGTTTCGGTGCGGCCGCGCAGCCTCGGCGATTTGCCGATTCCAGGAAGGAGATGAGAATGCAGTCACAAGTTGAGGCGCTGCCGATAGCTGGGGCCTGGAAAGTCACCACGACGGAATTCACCGACGACCGCGGCTCCCTGCACGAGCTCTTCCACAGTGGACAGCTTGGTGCCGCCACGGGGGTGGGCTGGGTGGTGCCGCAGGCCAACTGCGTGACGTCGCACAGCGGCGTGCTGCGCGGGATCCGGGTGAGCACCGCCGTCGGACCGGCGAAGTACGTGACGTGCCTGCACGGCGCGGTACTGGACGTAGTGGTGGACGTGCGAGTCGGCTCACCGACCTACGGACACTGGCACGCCGAGCACCTCACAGCGGACAACCGGACCGCGCTCTACCTCGCGCCGGGACTCGGGCACACCTACCTGGCGCTGTCGGAGCCCGCCACCGTGCTCTACCTGCTGTCTCAGCTGCACCGCGAGGAGCACGAACGGAGCGTGCATGCCCTCGATCCTGATCTGGCTATCGCCTGGCCGCACGAGGCTGCTCCGCTGATGTCGGCGAAAGACGCCGCCGCACCGACCTTATCTGAGGCTCGTGAGCAGGGCCTGCTGCCCGCCTATGCCTCCTGCCCGCCAGCTGCCGGCAGGACGTCCCAGGCCCACTAGAGCATCCCCCGTCTCATCGCTGGAACAGCACAAGAGAGGGACACCATGCACAACATCTTCGTCACCGGCGGCGCCGGATTCATCGGATCGCACCTGGTCGACCGGCTCGTTTCCTGCGACGACGTCGAACGGGTGACCGTGCTCGACGCGCTGACCTACGCCGGCGACCGCCGCAACCTCACCGACGCCGATGCCTCGGGCAAGCTGCGGTTCATCCACGGCGACATCCGCGACCACGATGTCGTCTCCGCGCTCCTGCCCGGGCACGACTGGGTGGTGCACCTGGCCGCGGAATCGCACGTCGATCGGTCGCTGCACGACGTCGGCCAGTCGGTGCGCACGAACGTCATGGGCACCCAGGTCATCCTGGACGTCGCGATGCGCACCGGCATCACCAAACTGGTCCACGTGTCCACCGACGAGGTGTACGGGCCGCTCCCGACCGGCACCGCCGACGAGGACGCGCCGCTGCTGCCGACCGTGCCGTACGCGGCCAGCAAAGCCTGCAGCGACATCCTCGCGAACTCCTACCACGTCGCCCTCGGCGTACCGGTGTGCATCACCCGCAGCTCCAACAACTTCGGTCCGCGCCAGCACCCGGAAAAGCTGATTCCCCGGTTCCTCGGGCTGCTCCTCGCCGGAGAGCCGGTCACGATTCACGGGCGCGGCCGCCACACGCGCAACTGGCTGCACGTCGAGGACAATTGCGCAGGCATCGAGCTCGTCCTGCGCAACGGCGTTCCCGGGCAGATCTACAACGTCGGCGGCGGCATCGACCTCACCACCCTGGAGCTGACCAAGCTCCTGCTGCAGGCCACCGGGCAGAATGCCGACGCGATCACCTACGTGCCGGACCGTCGCGCCAACGACATCCGCTACAGCATGACCTGGGACAAAATCGCGGCCCTCGGCTTCACCCCGCGCCGGGACTTCACCGACGCTCTGGCGGACACGATCGCCTGGTATCGCGCTCGCCCCGAACGACTGACTCCGAAACACACCACGGCCGCAAGCTCGGACCTGCGCGAGGCGGCGAGGGCATGACTATCGTGACCAGCCCCAGTGGACCGGCCGCCAATGCGCGCCCGTTCCTGCACGGCACCGAACTGGCCGCGATCGAACGTGTGCTGGCGACCGGCCAATACGGTCACGGCCCGGAGACCGAAGAGTTCGAACACGACCTCGCCACCTACCTCGGCGTCGACGACGTCGTCGCCGTCGCGACCGGCACCGCCGCCCTCCACCTGGCGCTTCTGGCCGCCGGGGTCGGCCCGGGCGACGAGGTCGTGCTTCCGTCGCTGACCTTCTGTGCCAGCGTGCAGGCCATCCGCGCCGCCGGCGCCGAGCCACGCTTCACCAACGTCGACCCCGACACACTCTGCGTCACCGCCGACCACATCGAGGCCGCCCTGTCCCCGGCGACCCGCGCGGTCATGCCCGTGCTCTACGGCGGCCGCGCCGTCGACCTCACCACCATCGCCACGCAGCTGGCCGACCGCGACATCGCAATCGTCGAGGACGCCGCACACGCCTTCGGCTCCCGCCACGGCGAACGCCGAGTCGGGGCCACCGGCGTGCTGACATGCTTCAGCTTCGATGCCATCAAGCCGTTGACCTGCGGCGACGGCGGCGCCATCGTCCCCCGCACACCGGAGGATGCCCGCTGGCTACGGCGGGCCCGGCTGCTCGGCATCGGAACTCCTCGCGAACAGCGCACCGCAGCCGTGTCCTACGAAGTGCACGAGCTCGGGTTCCGATATCACCTCTCGACGCTTCATGCCGCGATCGGACGCGTCCAGCTCGCCGGGTTCCCCGCCGTTGCCGCTCGCCGGCAGCAGCTGTGGCGCACCTACGCCGCCGCCCTGGCCGGCATCCCACACACGACCCTGGTCGATCTCGACATCGAGAACACCGTGCCGTTCAACTGCGTCATCCGTGTGCCCTCAGAGGTCCGGGACGCCGTGCACGCAGAGCTGCACGCCGCCGGCATCCAGGCGGGGGTGCACTACCCGCCCAACCACCTCCAGCCGGCCTTCGCCCCCTGGTCACGACCGCTCCCCGCCACCGAGGCCGTCGCCAGTGAGATCCTCAGCCTGCCGTTCCACCCCGACCTAACCGACGACGACATCGGCCAGATCACCACCACTCTCGCTGCCGCACTCACCGGCCCTTCGACGCCGCTCGCCAGCCAGTGGGGCGGGCGGTGATGCGCCGCGCCGCCGTGCTCGGGAAGGGCGCCCTCGCCGTCCACGCCTGCGAAGCCATCGCCGAACTGCCGGACACCGCCCTCGACACGGTCATCCCGACCACACCCGAACCCAGCTGGGACGTCAGCCTCACCCAGGTCGTCCGGTCTCGCTGGCCGAACGTCCACGTCGTCGACTCCGGTGACTGGCGCGAGCTCGAGCCCGGCCGATGCGACCTCGTCGTCAGCGTCCTGTACGACAAGATCATCGGACCCAAGCTGATCCACGCGACACCGCAGATCATCAACTGCCACCCCGGCCGCCTCCCCCACTACCGCGGAGTGCGGCCCGTCAACTGGGCGCTCCGCAACGGCGACAACCTCGCCGGAATCACCCTTCACGTCGTCGACGAAGGCGTCGACTCGGGCCCCATCGTCGCTGAGGCTCTGTTCTCCATCTGGCCCGACATCGACGAAGTCCGCGACGTCTGGTGGCGGGCCATTGCTCACGGCCGCCGACTCATCACCGACACCCTCCCCCGGCTCGACCGCATCCAGCCCCGACCGCAGGACCCAACACTGGCCGTGACGCACTACAGCCGGGACAACCACCTGCTGGGCGAGCGCTCCGACTGGACTCGCGCGCTGTCCGGGTTTCCCGCCTGACCGGCAACTAGTGCTGACCCGATGCCCGGATTAGCGGACGTCGGCTCCGGCTGCCTCCATCACGACATCGACCAGCCGGTCACCGGCGTCGGGGCGGCCGAGCTTGCGGGCCATCTCTGCCATCGTTTCCCGGCGGGCGGGGTCGGTCAGCAGCGGTTCGAGCGCCTCCCGCAGAACGCTCGGCGTGACCTCGCCCAGCAGCGCGCTGGCCGCGCCCTCGTCCGCGAGGTGCCGGGCGTTGTGCGCTTGCTCTCCGCCGGCTGAGGACGCCAGCGGGATAAGGACCGACGGCAACCCCAAGGCGGTCAGCTCGGCGATCGTGCCGGCGCCGCTGCGCGAGATGACCACGTCCGCGAGCGCGAACACGTCCGGTAGCTCGGGCCCGACAAACGCGACGGGCAGGTACCGGCCCGCCAGATCGGTCGGAAAGCGAGCCGCGGCGGCTCTCAACGTTTCTACCGCGGCCGGGCCACACTGGTGGATTACGTTCGCTCGCTCCAGTAGCCACGGCAGCAGCTCGCCGACCAGCGCGTTGATCTGCAACGCGCCCTGGGCACCGCCGGTGACGTATACCGTCGGCTGCGCCGAGTCGAAGGCGTCCAGTCCCAGCGCCTCGAGCGCCTTGGCGGCATTCCCGGTCAGCACCTCCGGCCGCACCGGATTACCGGTAACCACCGCCTGTCCCTTGGCCTTGCCGGGCAGCAACGGCAGTGTCGACGCCGACGACACGGCCATCGTCGTCGCGATTCGGGCCAGCAATCGGTTGGCCAGCCCCAGCCGGACCGTCTGCTCGTGCACCACTAGCGGCCGCCGGCATACCCACGCCGCCAGGCTCACCGGCACTGACACGTAACCACCCGTCGCCAGCACCACGTCTGGCCGGAACATCGCGACCGCCCGGATCGCCTGGACCATCCCAAACGGGACCCTGAGCATGTCCCTCAGATTCGCCGAAGACAGCATCTTTAGCGGGTTTCGCGCGCGCCGGATCTTGCCTGCGGCCACCGCGACGAAACTGATGCCCTCGCTCTCGGCTACGCGCGCTTCCAGCCCAGCAGCGGTTCCGACCCACAGGACCTCTACCGTCGCTCCGCAGGCGCTAAGTCGAGAATCTGTCGTACGGATTGCCGTCAACGCGGGATAGGTGTGACCGCCGGTCCCGCCGCCCGTGACAAGGAGTCGCATCGCGCGGTCCCCGTCGCAACGATCTTCACCGAGGACATCGGTGCTCACAAGGTGCCTCTTTCTGTCTACGCGGTCGGAAGCGAAACTCTTCGTCCGCCAGCAGCTTGCCACGCCTCACGGAGTCGACAGTCAGCAGGCGGCCCGTGTTGTGTACCCGAATGGTTGATCGCCATTGGGTCACACAACCGGGAGTCGATGGCCGCTTATCAGCACGCCCGGATTAAAGGAGGCCTACGAGGTCTTGCGACGATGCCGGGCCACCAGGCACGGGCGTGGGCAGGCCCCGTCTCCGGAGTCACGCGAATCGCACCATCGCGATACTCTTGTCATCGTGACGTTTGGCGCGCGGCAGTTTCGTCCCCGCTGGATCGTCCTGAGCTTCCCAGTCCTCGCATCGGCGCAGAATCTGTCTGAGTGTGTTGGCGTCCGCGGAGGCCAGCTGTGGCCAGTCGTCCAAGCGGAGATGCTGCATCGGCTTGTATGCACCGTCGGTGGCTAATCCTACCCACGGCACCGTGGCGGTTCGGAAACGACTCACCACGGCGCTCTGCGCTGCTGCAGGTTCCGCCTCAGCTATCCAGTACCCGTCGGGCCGGTTGCGCCGGGCGGCTTGCTGGGTCTGTAGCTGGTGCAGGAGGGCTCGGTGGGTTTCGTCGAAGCCACAGCCGTTGGCGAGGCGCTGCCGGTATCGTTTGCTGGGCGCGAGATCGAGTCGGCTGAGCCGCGTGTCCGTGATCGTTATTTCGGGTAGCACGACGAGGTTGTCGCCGAGCAGCAGGATATCCAGCCATCCATCGTGCTCGCGCAGGATCGTGACCGTGCTTGAGGGCGATCGGCCGGGACGAAGATCTAACTGCGTGGCAACCTCGCGGATAGCCTCGGCCAGAAGCTCCTTGAGATCGCCGCCGGGAACGTGAGCGAGCTGCCGTTGCAGGGTGGCGGCGAGCTCGTGGGCATAGACCGCAGGAGGAATCGGAACAGGAACGAACGCTGAAGCTCCGTCGAGCATGATCACGCTATTGGTCGTTGTGACGACCTTGTCGTCGCTGGCATCGATGGCCGGAAGCTGAGCGGCGAAAGTGTCCACCGTGCTCACCAAACGAACGGCCCAGCGAGAAGCTCACTGGCCGTAACATGTCGATCGTCGACCACGCAGCGCACTACCATCGAGCAGGATATGTCTCCCGTCGCTGAGAAGAGCGTGGCGAGCTGGTTTGTCAGGAAATGAGCGGCGCCAAGTGATCCTGTTGTGTGAATGCCAGCGACGTGCACCAGGACCCGACCATCTCGGATCTGCCGGGCGATATAGGCGATGTCGCCGGATTCCGGCACTGGTTCGTCGGCGGGTGAGCCGTGTCGCGCACCGCTGGCGATCTCCTCGATACACCAACGGGATCCGGCCTGGACCATGCGGAGTGCGGGGTCAGCCTCTAGCAGGAAGGCGCCGACCGGAGCAGACTTCGGGCCGCAGACGACCATGGTATCGCCGTGCGGCAGCTCCGTCTGATCGGGCTCGATCTGTTGTCGGGTGACCACGAAGGACAGGGAGCGGAGGAGATCCGCGAGCCGGTCGGCGGTCTCGACGTCCTCGGCGGCGATCAGCGGACGTTCGCGATCGGTGGTCTGATAGCGGAACGGCACGCCGATACTGACCGGCCCGTGGCCGAAGAAGAGGCGCTCGACCGCCGGGGCAGTCTTCATCACCTGCGACAACCGACTCTTGGTCACCCCAACCTCCGGGGCGATGTCGACGTCCTTCATGTCCAGTTCGCGTCGAGCGCACTCGACCGCGTCGCGGCGGATGCGGGCGAGCTCGGTGGCCAGCTGGGTGTGAAGCGTGAGCAATTCCGTCGCCCGGCGCCCACGGCGAAGCGGATCGGGGTCACGGCGCAGCTCATCGAAGATGCGATCAGAACTCACCCCACCAAGTTTAGACCCCTTGACTGAATGGACCACTGCGCCTAGCCTCCGGTTGATACCCCTTAACTCCAACGCGAGGCATGTACGGCGACAGCAGTTAAGGGGTATCAACCAGGAAGGCGGCCTGCACGGATGACGCGACTCTCGCTTCAGATCACCGCGCCGGCATGGCACCGCGAGCGCGGCAACCGCTACTCGATCACCAGCACCCTCGCCCGCGCGAAGCCTAATGTGAGCGGAGCGGTGGACTGATGAACGCGACCCGGACTGAGTCGACGCCGTCCCGCACCAGACAGTCATCGCGCACCACCAGCCCCGGCGGCGACCAGGCCGCGCTGATCGCCGAGTTACGGCGCGCCCAGCTAATCCCGGCATGCTCCCTGCTTGGTATCGCGGACCCCGCAGCCGCCGAGATCGTGCGCACCGGTCTACCGACCGTGCAGCACCAGAGCCGGACACTGCATCGACACACGGAGGAGCACCTGTTCCTCGACACTGCCGCCTGGGCAGGTGTGCGGGTCCTCGCGTGCTGGGATGTCCGTACCCACAGTGTCCGGATGCACGTCGCCGAGGTCGGCGACCCGACGCTGTGGGACCGCATCGTCATTCACGTCACCCGATCGGAGATGACCCGCTCTGGCGTCGCCGGTCCCGCCGTACCGGACAGGCCGGCCTCATGACCCGCGCAACTGAGCGCCCCAGGGCCGCATTCGACAAACCGGCCGATCCGACCCGCGCGGCGGCCGCGGTCCGAGCCTTCGCCCTCCTCCGGGCCAGGGGCTACCCGCATCCCGTCCCGGCCGCCGCGCTCGCCGTCGGACTCCGGTTGCGCCCGGAAACTCCCCAGGTCGTCGGTGACCGCGCCGACGACCCGATGGTCGGCGCGGCCGCGCGGCCAGGACGTTCCTGCGCCGACGCATGCGCGGCGCTGAGTCGATCGCGTCGATCCGTGCGCCGTCACCGAACACATCGAGAGTCGTGCGGGCATGCTGCACACCGAGTCGCTCGGGCAGCTCATCGACCGGGTGGCGGCAATCTGGATGCCCGGCCGGCTCCGGCCGACGCGCACGTCACCCAGACCGAGCCAGAGATCCGGGTCGTTGCATCGCCCCAACTGAGTGCACTGGAACGCGGCTACGACGACCTGGCCACGGACCTTCGACGGGGGCACGGCCCGGCCTCCCGCGCTGCAGACGCCGACCGGCTCGAGCGGATTGGCCTGAACTGATGGAGGGGATCAACATCCGGCCGGTGGCCGGACTGATCGTCGCAGCCAGCAGCCCAGCCGGGCTGGCCGCCGAGGCGATCAACGACCTGACCCGGCACCTGCCTGACCCAGGAACACCCGCGGAGTGCTCGACGTGCCCAGGCAAATTCTGGCCGTGCCCTTACTTCCACAACGCGGCCCACCGCGTGCAGCGAGCGCAGCTCCGGGTCGGTGACGTCGTCCCACTCGAGCTTCATCCCCGCCTGTGGCCGCCGACATCTTCGGCTTCACCAAGCACGCCTGCATGGCCGTCTGACACACCCGACGAGGAGAACGAACGCGAATGAGGTCCTGAATGCGACCCTGCGGATCACTGGCCGGACAGCGCGAAACGGGCTGCCCTGACGCCAATGTCGGGCGAGCGGCCGGCCCTCGCGGCCAACGCAGTCGCCATCTTCTGGCCCACCGGCCCACCGCGCCAGCTGCCTCACGAACCAACCTGGCGGTACCGTTGCGGCGGCTGCACACGCTGTCGCCGACACCGCGGATTAGCCTGCTACCAGACGATGTCGCGGCGTAGGTCGCTAGCGGAGACTCTCAACAATCTCCGCGGCGAGGCTAGCGGTGCCGGCAGCAACGAACCGCTGTCGACGTTCCATGGCCTCGGCGATCTCGGCAATCGAGCCAAAGTGGTAGTCGAGCGGCAGGGGCTTCCCGTCGAGATCGAGCACGGCGCCGCCGGACGCGTGGAGGATGTAGTGCCCAGGGGCGAGGTCCCAGACGGCGAAACCCTTGGCGAACTCGGCAGTAGCTTCCGTCATGCCCGCCGCGACATGGCAGAGGCTGACGGAACCGAAGTCCACCCCAATTCGTCCCCTGCTCTTGCCGTCGTTGCCTGGCATGTCGAGCGCTTCGAGAAGCTTCGACTTCCGTGCGAGCGGAAGGAACCGTTCACCCGGACGCATCAGAAAATTGGTGACCAGGGACTCGGAGAGTCGCTTACTTGCGTGTTGTCGCAATTCGTATGCCTGAGAGTCGGCTGTGACGACGAAGGCGCGGTCGATGCCGTGCTCGTCGCGCGCGCCGACGTAGAGCTGGAGGTGATGAAAGATATCGCCGACCACCGCGATGACCGGCCGCGCAGCGGCGCGGGAGTAAACCATGACATGCGTGTAGCCGAGCAGCCCGCGGACGGCGAGTTCACTGGTGTCCAAGGGGTCCACCAGCACGCAAAGGTCCGGGTCGGAATCGTCGCCGACTAACTCTGGCTCCGCCTCCTCGGAGGCGTAGACGAATGCCCCGAGAATCGGGGTGAGCAGCTCGCGGTAGCGACGATGCATCCACAGGTCATGCTCCGACAAGAAGTTGTCTTCGTGTCGCGGATTCTCGCTCTCGCCGCGCCGACCGGTTAGTGCCGCCTCGACTAGTTTGGGACGAAGCTCCCGCATCACGCCGCGTACCATCTCGGCAATCTTGGCGGCAAGATCCGGGATGCCATTGACCTTCTCCATCACTGTCTTTCCCATCTACTCAGCGAAGCTCCAAAGGCGGCTCAATACCCGGCGGGCTCATCGTCGCGGCGATGAACACTGCCTCAAACTTGGCTGCCTGCATAATTGCCGCGCCGGTGAGATCGTCAAAGCTTTGAACCTCCAGCGAATTACCCTTGGTCATGGCGCCGAACACCGCGAAGTACAACTCTGCTCCCGGGTATCGCTCGCGCAGTTCTCGCGCCACGAGCCCGACGACGTCAGCATGCTTGACCTCGAAGTCACAGATCACGATCACCGGAGCATCGACCGATTCAGGGTAGTGAGACTCGGCCGCAAACGTGATCTCGTTCCGAACACGGTTGCACCTGAGGTACCCGATGGAGCAGCGATTGAACTGGGCGGACGCCAAGAAGGTTGCCATGACCAAACCTGCCTCGTTTATTCCGATGCAGATGTCCGCGTCGAGCCGTCGCCCTAGGCTCTTGATCTGTCGCATCAGTCGCTGGATGCCGAACCCGAAGGTGTTCCAGGTCAAGTCGAGCAGCTGACCTGGATTGGGGTTAGGTAGCGAGAACACACAGATGGCCGGGTTTCCATGATCGATAGTCGGAACAACTAGGTTGAAGTCATGCCCGACTGCATTATCGGTCGCATGGGCGCCGCCGACCACCGAGTTGCAAACCTGAAGTGAATCGCCGGCAGCGGCGGCGGGCGCGTGGTCGCCTGCGGCCTTCAGTGCCAACTGATCCTCGGGGGCCAGCTTCTCGTATGCCTCCTGAACAAGGTCGCCCGGGAAAATGACCTCGCTACCCGCGCCGTGCGGACCTAGTCCATACGCCTGTGCCAGGATGAGCAAGCTCGCAAATGATGGCGGAGACCCAACTCCAGGAGCACCGCGCGTTCGCGCCCAACTTTCCCACGCGTTGATCGTCGTTCCCCCCAGCGTCGTCTGATTTCCGGCCACCTCGTTGTAGCGGATCGCTGCTTGATCTTGCGATAGCCCAGCTGAGTACCGGAACGCCTGGATGCTGGGCAGGTCCCGATGACGGTTCATCAGCTCCAGGGCGGCCGCTTTCACAGATCCACAGGAGACGAACAGTTCTCTACCCTGCTTCGCGAGTTCGCGCCCGCGCGCTTGAGGAGATCCACTCTGGTTTCCAGCCACGTTTACGAAACCCCCGTCGACCCGTTTTGCGGCTCACCGACCGCCAGAGCCCACACTACCGCTACCCATTGCGATGGGCAACTTCCACGGAACCCCAGGTCAACGCCACGCAGGGACCCGAGGGAAACCGGACCGCCTCGCAGGTGCGCGACAGCCTCGTCCCATGCTACTGTTTATCCAGCTTGATCAACGATGGACGAGCACGGTAAGAGCCTCGGCCCACTGACAGCAACTGAACGTGGGCGGCAGGCGACCAGCGGAAGTGTCTATGCAAGGAGAGCAACTGAGACGTCGCGTACTACCTACAACGAGCAAGTTCTAGCCGAAGCCGCACTGACGGTCAAATTCGAATCTTCTATCGACAAAACTATAGGGCTCACATGAACTCCCGTCAGTGCATAACAAGGAATGACGCATGAGCGCACCGCCCGCCAAAGCAACCGCAGGTTTAGCCTCCCGCCGCGGCCGCCGACCTCTGCTTTGCGATGCCGCCTCACAGTTCCTCTTCCGTAACAGCGGAGTGCTCGCGGTCTCGGTCGTCGACGGCATCGGCAACAACGACGAGGTCGCCGCCATTGCGCCACTGTGCGCGGAGGCCTCGGTTCGTCTCGGCGCCCGCAAGGGGGTCCTGCCCGGCGTCATGACCGCTGCGGGACTCCTCGAAGACAGCGGCGACGAGATGCCTACCCCCGACGCTGTGATGGCTCTCGCGGTGTGCCGGCCTGCTCAGCCCACTGCCATCGGCTACCTCGGCGACGTCGCCGCGTACGGCTGGAACGGCCAGGAGCTGACCCTTCTCACCACGGCCCACACAAAGGGGGAACGGCTCCGAGCCGCTGGCGCGGAAGAGGACGTCGCGGCGAAGCGCGACAACATCGTCATCACATCCCTTGCGCGCGCCACCCCCACCACTGTCGCGCTCGCCGAGACTCTCGATGAGGTCGTCCTGCTCCTGTCCGACGGTGTCCACCGCACGCTTAGTTCCAAGCAGATCGTCATGATCCTCCGCGAGCACGGACGAGACGCAGCCGCGTGTGCCGCCGCCCTCGTCGACGCTGCGTCCGAAGCTAGCACGCGCGACGACGCGACCGCCGCCGTGATCATCCACGACGGACCGATTCGCCGCGACGGCATCACCCAGCTCGGCCGCTGACCAACCTCGCGGCCAACACCAAGCCGGACGGCGAGCGAAGTTCCCCGACTACGCATCGTCGTGCACGTACACAACACCCCGGAGGGGAGGAATCCATGAACGACGTGTTCACCACCAACTCGATGGCCGTCGGCGGTATCGGCGACGACGACGAGAGCGACACCGAGGTCATCGAGCACCCGCCGACCGCCTAGGAACGGACTTGATCCACATGGTTGGGGCCGTACATGGCTGTTGCGGCCCCAACCTCGCCCTCGGCTGTAGCCCACGTAGCGAGCCCGCCTTTGGCGGCTTTCCTCGCCGCCGTCCACTTCAGAACGACAGAACCCCTTGATCATGGACTTCCAACCAATTCCTCCAGGTTCCGCCCATGGCGAAGTGTCCGCGAATGGGCCCATCAAATCCCCCTCGCCGGCACGGCGCTCGACGGCGGGCATCGTCGCTGCCCGTCTGCGGCGGGGAATCGAACTTCCGAGCGGCCGGATCGTCGGTGAAACCGATCGCGTCGTACATCTGTTCCCAGTAGTCGGCCCGGCGGTGATGCCCGACCACCTCACGGCTCTCTGCGGGTGGGCCATCAGTCCGGGCGACGCCGAAGACGTCGCTGTCGGGACGGGGATGCCCTGCATCTCATGTCTACTCGCTGCCAGCAGTCCACAGGAGACTGGCAGCGACCCGGCGGACACGCAGTGATCGGCATCAGCGCGGCGCCGAGCCGCCCGACGTTGAGTGATGCCGTGGGCTTCCACCTGGCCCGAACAGGTCGATCCCGATCCGGAACCCGGCAAACGGCCGTTGCCGGGTGAAAGCGCAACAATGACTACTGGCAACGGCGACAAAAAATTCCTCAATCCAGACGCGCAGAGTCGCCCTGTGCCGTCCATACCAGTGGAGCTGAACTCCTTCATCGGGCGCGGCGGGTTGCTGGAACGCGGTAGACGGCTGTTGCGCACCCCGGGCACCCGGCTGGTCACCTGGACCGGCTTCGGCGGCGTTGGTAAGACCCGGCTGCTGATGCGGATAGCCGGCGAACTGCAAGAGGAACGCGGGTACCGGGACGGCGTCGTCGTAGTCAGCCTTCTCGACGTCGACGAAGACATCGACGGGCTGTACGCCGCCATCGCTGACGCGCTCGACATCCCGCAGACCACCGCAGCGCCAACGCTGGACCGGTTGTGCGACTTCGTCCGCGACCGGAAGTTGCTGTTGCTGCTGGACAACTGCGAACACCTGGTCGGCGAGACTCCCGGACGCGGCCTGGTACCGGGCCTACTGAACTCGCTGTTACGACGCGCGGCCGGGTTGCAGGTCATGGCGACCAGCCGCGTGCGGCTCGGCGTGCAGGGTGAGCGCGTGCTACCCGTTCCGCCGCTGTGCGTCGGGGATGAGGACCGCTGCGACTGCGGCGTCAGGCCGACCGGGTACCTGCTGCAACTCGGCGACGGCGACACCTCGCAGGCGCAGTGGGTGCTGGGCGCGGAGCAGGAAAGCGTCGGCTTCATCGGCGAGCACTTCCGTCCCTGCCCCGGCACGGCTGCGTGCGCCGAGCCCACCGAACGGGTCGTCGGGTGGGTGGCCAACGTACTCGGTGTCACCGACGTCGAGCTCAAGCCGGTCGACGGCCAAGGCCACTGGTCGGTCGCGAACACCAGCCACGAGGGAGTACATGACGCCCTTCGACTGCTGCTCGACCGTGCGACCGAGCTGGGGGTCACCATCAGCGGCCGCGACTATCCGGTCGCGGAGCAGCTATGCCGGCGGCTCGACGGCGTGCCCCTGGCCATCGAACTCGCGGCAGGCCGGCTCGACGTGAAGACACTGCAGGAACTGCTCGACCGCGCCGAGGCGGACAACATTCTGCCGACGCTGGTGGATGGGACCTCCGAGCAGTTGCAGCATCGTTCGATGGCTGGCAACATCGCCCGCTCTTACGATCTCCTCAACGACACCGAACGGCTCGTGTTCGCGCTGCTGTCGGTCTTTCGCAGCAGTTTCGACCTGGTCGCCGCCGTCGAAGTCGTGTCTCGCCTCGACGTTGATCCACCCGAGGTCGAGGCCGTGATTGTCCGGCTGGTCCGCAGATCGCTGCTCGTGGCCGAGAACCGCGATGGCCGCATGCGGTACCGGATGCTGGAGACGATCCGCCAGTTCGGGCGCCGACGGGCTGCGGCGGCCGGCGACGATGGCAGGCTGAACCAAGCCCACACGTCCTTCTGCGAGCAGTTGGCCGCCCGCACGGTCCAGCACTGGTTCGGGCCACGCGAGGAGGAATGGATGTGGCCTGTCAACGACTACCAGCCCGACCTGACCGCAACCCAGGAGCGGCTCCTCGCCGATTCGCAGACCGCAACACGCGGACTGCAACTGGCGGTCCATCTGGGCCAGTCCCGCGCGCTCATCTTCGGTGGCCGGCTCAGCGATATGCGCCGAATGCTGGTTGCCGGTCTGAACCGGCACTCTGACGCACCCTCTGTGCTCCAAGTAGGAGCGCTGTCCCAGGCGGTGTGGGTCACGCTGATCCAGGGCAAGCATGACCTCGCCAAGCCCCTGCTTGAGCAAGCTGAGGCCGCGGCCAGTGCACTCGGAATCGCCGACGCGTTCGCCCCGCTCGACGTCGCGCACGGAACCTGGCTGTGGCTCGTCGAGCCGGACCGTGACCGAGCGCGCGAGTCGCTGGATCGGTTCCGGCGAGCTGCAGAGTCCTTTCGGGCCATTGGCGCGCTGGGTGACGAGTGGATGGCTCGTTTGTTCCTTGTTATGTCTGCGGCGTTCCTGCGCTGCCTTGACGTCGCGCGGGCCGAAGGCACGGCCCTGCTGGCCGACGCCGAGGCAGCCGGAGCCAAGTGGTGCATTTCTTGGGCCCTATGGTCGTGCGGGCTCATCGAACTGCTCGACGACAACCCGCGGCGGGCCGCCACGTTGGCCCAGAACGCCCTACAGCTACAGCGCGCGATCGGCGACGCATGGGGACCGGCATGGAGCCTGTGGCTGATCGCGCTGATCGCCGCGCAACTCGGCGAGTACAAGACCGCCGCGCAGGTATTGGGCGGTGCCGGAGCTCGCCAAGAATCGACCCAGGCCAGCGTGCTTGGGCTCTTGCCGTTCCTACGCCGGCAGCGCCAGACCGAAGCTGTCGGACGCCACGAGCTCGGCGACGAACAGTGGGACCATTACGTATCGGTCGGGCAGAACCTCTCCAAGAGGAAGATGCACGCCCTGGCACTGGAGCCGCTGGTCACACCAGCGCCGGAGACGCTTCCCTACGGCGTCACCGACCGCGAATTCGAGATCGCCCGCTTCGTAGCTCTAGGGTGGACGAATGCGGCGATAGGCAAACACCTCTCGATCGCGCCCCGCACCGTGGGCACGCATATCTCCAACCTCAACCACAAGCTGGGCACGGAAAGCCGAACTGGGATCGCCGCGTGGTATCTCACCATGGATGCCGATCCTGCGGGCAGGAACCTGGAGTCGCCATGACCTCGCGCGCGTCGTCCACGGCTGCCCGCGAGCCCAGATTCACCAGCAGGTCTACAAAGCTATTTGGGATCATCGCGGGTTGCCGGCGGACCAACTCTGCCTTGTCGACGGCCATGCGAGCAGCCGGGAACCGTCGGGTCAGCGCGCCAAGAGCGATCTCGGTTTCCAGGACGCCCAGGTGGACACCCAGGCAGTAGTGGATGCCGTAGCCGAACGCCAGATTTGGCTCCTCCCTGTGAATGTTGATCTGATCGGCACGGCCGAACTGACGTTCGTCGCGGTTGGCACTCAGGAGGGAAACGAGCACGATCTCGCCTGCGTCGATCGTCGTCCCGCCGATGGTGACGGGCTCCTTCGTGTACCGGTGCGTCGCGGTAGCGACGGCACTGTCGTAGCGGCTGAACTCCCTGACCGCGTGGGGAAGTAGCTCCGGCCGCTGTCCCACCTCGTGCCACAGGTGCCCGTTGTCAGCGAGCAGACAGGCGATGCTGTTGCCGATGAGCGCGGTCGTTGTCTCGTGCCCGGCGACGAACAGCAGAAACAGGGTGCCCAACAGCTCCTCCATGCTGAGCCGATCTTCTGCGGTCTCCTGAACCAACGCCGAGAGAAGGTCGTCCCCCGGGTTGGCGTGGGCGCTGTTGATCAGCTCGATAAGGTACGTCTGCATGTTGCGCGATGCGGCCTCAGCCTTGTCGGGGAGATCCTCCATCAGTGCGTAGGTCCACGCGCGAAGCAGCCCACGCTTCCGCTCCGGCACACCGATCAGCTCGCAGATCACGTAGAGCGGCAGCGGGAAAGCCAACCCGGAGATCAAGTCGACCGGACGCCCGAGCGGAAGCTCGTCAACCAGTTCGGAGATCATCTGCTCGATCCGCGGCTTCAGTTGGTCGATGCGCGCTCGGGTGAAGTGTTTCGCGAGCACGCGACGCAGCCGGGTGTGGTCCGGGGGGTCCAGGAAGATCATGTGGCGGGCGGTGAACATGGCGCTGAGTTCAGGTTCTTTGCCGTCCACGGTGAGATGCTTGTTCATGATCTTGATCAGGCCGGCGCCGTCCTTGGACAACCGCGGGTCATTCAGCGCTTCGCGCGCCTCGTTGTAGCGCGCGATGACCCAGACCGGGATTTCCCGTTCGCCCCACGGAACGATCGCGGGATGAACCGCGCCTCGCTCCCGCAGTGCTGCCGCCACGTCGTGCGCGTGGTTCCACCAGTCGCGTCCGAAAAACGCGATCTCCATCGTCATCACGGTGCCCTTCTTCTACGTGACGCCTGTACTTGCGCGGGTTTCACGCGCGTCGCATGAGTGCGTCGGGACGAGCGAGAGAGACCCCCGCGAACGGCAACACTGGGCCGCCCGGCGCGCGGCAGTAGGGGGGCTCTCACGGTGCTCCTCCCAGGTTGAGAGCTGCAGCGGGGGTACCTGGCGGTCGCACCGACACCCCGGGGTGGTCTGAGCCGGCGCGGCGCGTGCTGCGTCGCCGGTGCGCAGGGGTGCGCACCCCACTCAGAATCGGCGATCGTCGCCCCGGGCGCCATTGGGAGAACCGCGTATTGGGGGCCACCCAAACGACGTAGTCGTTTCCTGCACCACGTAGCCGCACTCACATACACGCCGCACGCCCTGCACCCGTACCTCTCCCGCCGCGATGGGCGTGGCTGCTGTCCGGGTGCACCGGACCGTCACCTCGGCGCTGTGGCCTGCGAACACGCCGACGACGTAGCGACCCAGCCTGCGACTAAGCGGTGGCAAGACTCCGTCCTACGTCATACCGCGTAGCCCATTCGTAGGACTCGAAAAAAGGCGTTGATTAATTGCATTCACCGTGTTGACAAGGGCGTTGCCTGGTCTATTGTCTTTTGGGTCGACGAGCCCGAAGCGAACCTTCAGTTCGTCGACGACTGCCTGCTCAACCGTGAAACAGATTCTCGCCCGCGGTACTCAGCCCGAGATCCAGCTCGGCGGTGAACACCGCGGACTGCTCGGTCTCGCCCGCGGTGTCGTGTGCACTGAGCTCGACCGGTCCTTGCTCACCGCGCCGCCGGCCACCTGGTGACTTCTGATTTCAAGATCCTCCTTTCTGCGAAGGACGTCATGACATCCGCCCATGAGCCCGACCGCCCTGCGACCGCCGCCGCAGTAAGCACCGCGCGGTCGCGACAGAGCGGGCACCTGCTGGCGGTCACCGCATCGGGACCGATCGACGGTCGTAACGACGTCCGCTGGCGCCGATGCCGACGTTCTCGGGATGCCCGTCGCGTGTCCCACACCCGCACGCGACCGGCGGACGTGGTCCCCCTCCGCCGGATCCGGGCTCCTCGATGTCCGGCACCACCCCCGACCGGACAGGCGGTGGGGTGGCACTCCCCCGGCAGCCCACGCCACGGCTGCGCCATCCCACCTCGCCTTCCCGCTACCGCCGCACTAATGGCTGGTGTTGCTGCGGCGCCGGCATATAGGCACGCAGCGAGGCCGCCCAACCGACCTGCGACCGGGCTCGACTCTCGGGGCCGCGCCTCCCTTTCGCATGCAGCTCAAGGCGATCGAGCAGTACCGGACCGCAGCAATGAGAAAACCTCACGCAGGACGGCGCCGACACCGTCACGCCTACCGCAGGTTCGCCAAACAGGACAATCGGGACTAAATCACTCATGACTCACCAGACCCCCGCACGACTCCGAGCGGTCGGCCTCAATGCTTTGGCCACCGCAGGCGATGTGCTGGCTAACGCCGCACGACGAGCCAACACCAATTTGGACCGGCGCCGCGACGCCGACCAGGGCCGTGACGAGATGCTGCGCGCACTCCAGCAGCTGGCCGACGACCGCGAGGTGGCACTCAACACGGTCGTCGGCCAACTCGACGCGATGAACCGCGGCGTGGAGCCCCCTCCCGTGCCCGTGTCGACCGGCGACGCCGTCACGGACGCTGCGGTGGCGGCCGTGCGGGTGCTCGTCGAGCAGAGACGGGATCGTGAGGCCGGCCTCGTCAGCGCGTTCGTGTCGCTGGCGCAGCGCTGGCAGACCGCCGCCAACAAGATGGAGCACCTCGCCGATCAGATCCTGCTGCGGCATCCCGACGACCCGGATGCGCTGCGCGACTACTACAGCATCAGTCACGCCGCGGCCACCCAAGCTCGGGCGTCGCAGTCGCTGACCGTGCTGGCCGAGAGATTCCCGGGCCGGCAGTGGCCGCAGCCGCAAGCGCTGGCCAAGGTCGTCCAGCACGCGTGCGCCCGGATCGTCGACTACCCCCGGGTCCAGGTGATGGGCAACCCGGACGTTGCGGTGATCAACACTCTGGCCGAGCAGTTGATCCATCTGCTGGCCGAATTGCTGGACAACGCCACTCGGTACTCACCGCCCGCGACGACGGTCACCGTCACCTTTGAGGCGGTGGACGCCGGATGGGCGATCACGGTCCACGACGACGGGAACGGCCTGGACGCCGAGCTGCTGCCGTGGGCCCAGGACCGTGTGTCCGGCCGCGTCCCGGTGAGCCTGCACGATCTGGGCGAACCACCCCAGACAGGGTTGGCCGTCGTGGGCGCACTCGCCCGGCGACACGAATTTCTGGTCCGGCTCGACAGCACCGCGAACGGCGGCGTTCGCGCGGTGACGACAGTCCCCGGCCACATGCTCGTGCCGGTCGCCGCCGGTGTGGAAGCCCCGGTGACACCGGCGCCGCGGCAACCGGGCCCCACCGAGCCACCCGCCACGTCGGGTAAGCACCGGGAGGGCTTGGAGTCGCGGCTCGCTCCTGCTGCGCCCAGCGGTGGGCTTACCGCCGGCGGGCTGCCGATCCGAGTCCCGCAGGGGGAGCCGGCTGGCACCCGGACTAACACCCGTACCCCGCAGCCTGCTGCAGCACCGGATCCGGCCGCCGAAGGCAAGTTCATGGCCGAGTTCGTGCATCAGGGCACGCTCTCCGACCCCACCGCCCACACGGACAGCGAAGCGTCTGCCGAAACCGAAAGCGAGGGAACACGATGACGTCCACGACGGATCCTTGGATGCTGGCGGAGCTGACCGAGATTCCCGGCGTCCGCTTCTGCGTTGTGCTGGCCAGCGACGGTCTCGTCGTGACCCACACCGACGGCATCGACAAGGACAGAGCAGACTCGATCGCCGCGATCTGCTCAGCCCTGGTCGGCAGCGCGTCCGCGGTGCAGGAGGTCGCCGGCTTCGCAGGCTCGTTCCAGCAGACCTTCTGCCAATGGTCCGATGGCTTTCTGTTCGTCCGCCGTGCCGGCGACCGGACGTGCCTGGCCGTGGCGACCGCCGCCGACATCAGCCCCGGCCTGATCGCCCATTCGATGGCCGAGCGGGTCAAGCAGGTCGGCGAGTCCACGTTGAGCACTCCCGCCCGCGGCTGATGTCCCACTCCGACGACGGGTACTTGCCAGGCCCAGTTCCGGCCTACGTGCTCACCGGCGGCCGCACTCAGCCGAAATCCACCCTGCGGCCGGAGACTCTGCTGTCCGCGGTGCTCCACCGGCCCGTCCCCGACCGGACGGCGCCCCAGAAACGGGAGTTGCTCGAGCTGTGCCGGGGGCAATTAAGTCTGGTCGAGACCGCCACCCACCTCGGACTGCCGGTGAGCGTGGTGCGGGTGCTGGCCTCGGACCTGATCGACGAAGGACTGCTCTGCATCCGAGCTGCCGGGCCGAAACGCGAACTGATGGAGAAGGTCCTTGCCGGACTCCGCAAGCTGTGACTCCACCAGCATCAGCTACGTACCCAATACCGTCAGCGGATCGGCCAAGCTGTTGGTGGTCGGTGCCTTCGGCGTCGGCAAGACGACCCTGATCGGCTCGGTAAGCGAGATCCCACCGCTGCGCACCGAAGAGGCGATCACCGCCGCCAGCGTCGGAGTCGACTCCCTTCACGGCGTCGAGAACAAGACGACCACGACGGTCGCGTTGGACTTCGGCCGGGTCACCCTCGGCGACTCCGGCGACACCGTACTGTACCTGTTCGGCACCCCCGGCCAGCAGCGGTTCTGGTCCTTATGGGACGGCCTGGCCGAGGGCGCGATCGGCGCCCTGGTCCTCATCGACCTGCGCCGCATCGACGACAGCTTCGCCGTCCTCGACCGGCTCGAGGCCACCGGGCTGCCCTACGTCGTGGCCATCAACGATTTCCCCGACGCGCCCCGCCACGCCGACGACGAGGTGCGCCAGGCGCTCGCCCTGCCCGAGGCAGTGCTGCTGCACTGCAACGCCCTCGACCGCCGCTCGTCGGTCGACGCCCTGATCACCCTGGTCAGCCATGCCCTGACCCGTCTCGACGCCGCGGAGGCCCGAATCCGATGACCACCCCCTCGAACGACCGCCTCGACGAGTTGACCGACCTGACCCCGCTCTCGGCGACCACAATGTGCCCCAATCCCGCATCCGCCTATCAGCAGCTGCGCGAAGAGTGTGGGCAAGTCGCGCCGGTCGACCTTGATCGCGGGATCCCAGCGTGGCTGGTCATGGGCTATCAGGAAATCCGGGCCGTGGTGCGCAATGATCTGAGCTTCTCCCGCGACTCCCACCACTGGCGTCTGCTGCGCAATGGCCGCATCAGCCCGGAATCCGGGCTGCTGCCGATCATGGCTCCCCGCGCCAACGCGTATTTCTCCGACGGCGCCACACACCGCCGGCTGCGGGCCCCGATCTACGCAGGCCTGGCCGGGCTCGACGAGCAACGCACGGCCCGCCTCATCCGCGCAACCTGTGACCGGCTCATCGACCGGCTCCCCGCCGACGGACCGATCGACCTGGTCACCTCCTACGCCGCGCAGGTACCGATGCTCACCGTCGCCGCGCTCTTCGGTATCACCCCGGACCTCGGCGAGCGGCTGCAAGCCTGCGTCATCGCGCTGTTCGGCTCCGGCGCCGACGCCCAGGCCCTGTTCGGCGAGATGGAAGCCATCCTCACCGACGTTATCAGCGCGCACCGCGCGGCACCGGCCGACGACCTCACCACCGCCTTCCTCGATCACCCCGGCCATCACAACGACGGCGAGGTCCTGGCCTCGATGCTGCTGGCGCTGGGAGCAGGATGGGAAACCACCCAGGTGTGGATCGCACAGACGCTGCGGATCATGCTCACCGATCCCCGCTTCGCCGCCCAAGTCCGCGGCGGGCACCTGGGCATCGACGACGCCCTGGATCACGTGTTGTGGACCGATCCGCCGATGGCCAACCAGCCCACCCGCTGGGCCACCAGCGACACCGTCCTCGCCGGCCAGCGCATCGCCCGCGGCGACGCGCTGATCCTCGGACTGGCCGCCGCCAACACCGACCCCTGGGCCGGTGGACAGGACCGCCTCGACAGCGCCAACCGCGCACACCTGGCCTTCGGCGTCGGACCGCACGCCTGCCCCGCGAAGCGGCTCAGCCGCCTGATCACCCGCACCGCCGTGGAGACCGTCCAGCACCGCCTGCCCGACGCGCGCCTGGACATCCCCGCCACCGAGGTGCCACTGCACCCCTCGCCCTGGACCCGCGGCCCCGCCCACCTGCCCGTCACCGCGACCCGCACCCGCAACTAGGCCACGTCCGTGTTCAACTCCGTACGTCACTAAGGCGCGACTGCACCCATGACTCACCTCAGCACCGAACACCCCGTTCCAGCCAACCTCCGCGCGGACGGCGCGCCGTGGTGGTGGCGTCCGTGCGGCGTCGATCAGAACAGGGTCAACGTCGGTTACCTCTATGACGCCTTCCGCGTAGCCGCTGACAGCGACAAGCGGTTCAGGCCCTGCGTCAAGTTCGCCCACGCCCGGGAACCCGAGGCCGCCGGCAAGCTCGCTGCGTCGGTGCCCGGTGCGGGGTTCGTGTTCCGGTCCGAGCGGGAGTTTCTCGACCGCGTGGCCGCCTACCTCGCCGGCCGCCACGGCGTCACCAGCCTCGTGGTCGCCGGGGCGGGCATGCCCAACATCGCGCGCGACGACGACCTGCACTCGATCGTCCGCCGCAGGGAAACGGCGATTCTCAATCGCGAGCAGTCCGCCGATCGCGCGAGCGTGATCTACGTCGACCGCGACCCGCTGATTCTCGCCGAGCTGCGCACCCTCGCCCACGCCGACACCGGCGTTCACGTCGTCGACGCCGACCCCTGGGACCCGACCGCGATGTGGGACACCCTCTACAACACCGGCAGCGAGAACCCCGGCCTGGTCTCCCCCGCGCACGACCGCATCGCGCTGCTGCTGGGCGGGGTCATGTCGTTCCACGGCGGCAGCCGCGCCGACGTCGCCGAGGTGGTGCAAGCCCACCTCGGCCGGCTGCCTGTCGGCGCGTTCCTGGCGATGACGCACCTGTTCCTGCCCGAGCACCCCGACCTCGCCGCGCAGGCCCGCGAGTTCGAGGCCGCGCTGAAGAACGACGGACCCGGCACGGGCAGCCTCGCCACCCAGGCCGAGATCGAGGCGATGATCCGCGGCACGACCGTGCTGCCGCCCGGGATCGGCCCGGCGTTCGCGTGGTACCCCGAGGGACCGCCGATGGATCCACCTGTGTGCGGGCACTTCACCGCCGCGGTTCTTGCCCAGAAACCAGGACCGGACGAGGACCTGCCGGAGCCGCCCTGGCTGGACACTGATGACTCCCTGACCGCCATTATCCCGACCTCGCGGGCAGCCAGGGCTCCCGGAATTGGCGTCGTCACCACAGAAGTCGAAATTTCTGTCTGATGGCACCAGTCCGGACTCGACCGGCCACTGTGGAGTGGCCAGCAATTCTCGTGCACGCGGTCAAGAACATGGCCTCGGTGGTGTGCGGGATCCCGCGGACGCCTGGCCGCGCACCTTCATCCTCGTGCTCGGCCAGGTGTCCGCACCGTTTAGTGTGTCGTATTCCCGCGACACCACCGATCTCGTTACCGTGAAGGGACTTTTCTGCTCGTGGGTTCAGAAATACAGTCAGAGCCCTCGCCGCGCTGCCGATGCCGGTCGGCGTCGCCGCCGACGACGACCAGCTGAATTCGGGTTGCCGCGCGGCGCCGGTGTGGCCGCCCAAATCTCAGCCATGACGGCCAGACCGGCCTTCCCGATGCTGCGCAAGCCTGAGTAGCTCCGCGACCACCAAATACCAGATCCCCCAACGAACCCAAGCCCAGGACAGCACGGCGACTGCCGCCGGAACCGTGGACTGTCCCAAGGAGAACTGCTCGTGCCCACGCCTACAGCTGTCGACGCCACCACGATCACCACCCCGGCTCTCGGCGCGGATCCGCCCGACATCCGGGACCGCAGCCAGGGCCTTCTGGCCGTCGCTGCGGCGAGGCTGCTCGCGGCGTTCCTGAGCTGGACCCCCTGACCCGGCACAGCCCGGAATCCCAAGACGCGCCCCTTCCCCGAGCTGCCGCGCTGCGACAGAGGCCGATCAACGGCCGCAGGCCAACACGAGCCCCGTCACTCGCTTGAACCTCAATCTCCTGCGAAACAAGGACAACTGCACATGCTTCCCCGATTCCTTCAAGGCACCATGCAGAAAATGCTGCTGGCTGGCCCTCGGCTGGTGTACCAGCAGGCACTGGCGGCGCTCGACACGCCGCCCCACACGGCAGAAGTCCCGATCGACGCCCCTTGGGTCGCCGCCATCCACTACGACGGCGGCGACCGGCGCGGCTACTTCGCCGGCGTCGGCGTGGCTATCGCCCCCGACTGGGTGTTGACGTGCGCGCACCTGTTCTGCCCGGCCTACGACCTACCCGAAACCGGGGAACCCCCGACCGCCGAGAAGACCTTTCACGTCCTCCTCGGCGACCCGCGCCTGGGCACCGGCACCCGCCACGAGATCCTCGACCGGGTCGAGAACAACTACCGGCCCATGTTCGCCGGCCCCGTCCCGCGCGCCGACCGCCGCAAGCCCTACGCCGATCTCGCGCTGCTCCGGCTCGCCGAACCGACCGACGTCGCACCCACCCGCCTGCTCGCCGGCCCGATCCCCGACGGCACCGCCGTGAGCTGCCTGGGCTGGCCGGACGGCCACCGCGGTCCGGGGATGCTCACTCAGGTCGACACCTACACCATCCGGCGCCAGGCCGGGCTGGGTGGCGGGATCAGGCCGGACGAGTTCTGCGTCGCCAACGCCGCCGAACCCGGGGACTTGGGCAATGGCTACTCCGGGGCGCCCGCTGTGATCCTGCCCGAGCCCGGAACTCAGACGCAGCCGCTGGTCCGGGGTCTCCTCAGCCGCGGCGCCGCCATCGGCGACCACACGATCCCCAGCCCGGCCCTCGTCGTCGACCTCAACGCCCACCGCGACTTCATCGAGACGACCGCGGGCATCACGTTCGTCACCACAGAGGACTACGCGGACCGGTGACCTTGCGCCTGCACAGTCCCGCATTCCGACGTCAACGGCAGTTTCCGACCAGGATAGGAGTCCTACCAGCGTGACCAGTACGACCCAGCACCCGCAACTCGCCGCAGAACACGCGGATTCGCTCATTCCGCGCGTCGACCTGTTCGGCAATCCCGAGCGCGCAATCCCCTCGATCTCACCCGACGGACAGTGGCTGGCCTGGCTCGCCCCCGTCGACGGCGTGCTGAACCTGTGGGTATGCCCCATCGAGCTCGAGACCGACGATGGCGCCCGGCCCGTCACCACCGACCGCAACCGCGGCATCCAGAAGTACGAGTGGGCACCAGACAGCGACCACCTCCTCTACCCGCGCGACGAGGACGGTGACGAAAACACGCACCTCTACGCGGTATCGGTGCACACCGGCGACGTCCGGGACCTGACGCCGTTCGACCGTGTCATGGCTCTGATGGTCGGCCAGGATGCGCAGATCACCGACCGGGTGCTGGTCGCGCTCAACAAGAACCGCCCCGAGCTCTTCGACGTCTACGAGATTGAGGTTGCGACGGGTGAGTTGACCCAGGTCCTCGAGAACCGCGAGTTCATTGGTTTCCTGGCCGACAGCGAGCTGCAGGTGCGAGGCGCCATCGCCCCCGATCCGGAGGGCGGCCGGACGATCCTGGTGCGCAAGGGAGACCAGTGGTGCCCCGTGCTGACGGTCGACCAGCCCGACGCGCAGAGCACGGAGCCGGTGGGGTTCGACCGCGACGGTCGCCGGTTGCTCGTCAAGACCTCGGCCGGCGCCAACGCCGCCCGGCTGCTGTGGATCGACCTCGAGACCGATGAGCAGGACGTCATCGCCGAGGACCCGGTCTACGATGTCCATTCCGTCTGGACCGATCCGGCGACGAAAGAGCCGCTGACGGTGTCGATCCGGCGGGAACGCCTGCACACCCACGCCATAGCCTCGGAGGTCCGGGACGACCTCGACCGTCTGGCGGAGGTCGATGACGGCGACCTGCAGATCGTCTCCGCCGACCGAGCCAACACCACGTGGATCGTGTCCTACATCCACGCCGACGACCCCACCGCCACCTACGTCTACGACCGGACCAGTGGAGAGGCGACGCTGCTGTTCCACAACCGTCCGCGTCTCGCCGGCAGGCTCTCGCCCGTCGAACCGTTCTCCTTCACCGCCCGCGACGGCCTCGACATCCACGGATACCTCACGTTCCCGAAGGGCCGCACCGAGAACCTGCCGACCGTGCTCCTGGTGCACGGCGGACCGCCGATGCGGGATACCTGGGAGCTGGACCCGCAAGCGCAGTGGCTGGCCGACCGCGGCTACCTCTGCCTCAAGGTCAACTTCCGTGGCTCCACCGGCTACGGCAAGGACTTCACGGTCGCGGGCCAGCGCGAGTGGGGCGGCAAGATGCAGGACGACCTCGTCGACGCGGTGGAGTGGGCCGTGCGAGCCGGGCACGTCGACCCGGACAAGGTCGCCATCTACGGCGGCTCCTACGGAGGCTACGCGGCCCTGGCCGGCGCGGCGTTCACCCCCGACCTGTTCCGTTGCGCCATCGCCCTGTGCGCGCCCAGCAACCTCGAGACGCTCCTGGCATCGATGCCGCCCCACTGGGGCCCGATGGCCGCCGAGTTCTACGCGTCGGTGGGCCACCCGAGCGAAACCGAGTTCCTGCGGTCACGCTCACCGCTGTTCCACGCCGAGAAGATGAAGATCCCGCTGCTGATCGCCCAGGGCGCCAACGACCCCCGGGTCCCCCAGTCCGAGAGCGACCAGATCGTCTCTGCCCTGCGGAGCAACGGCGTACCTCCCGAGTACCTGCTGTACCCCGACGAAGGTCACGGCCTGGTGAAACCGGCGAACCGGCTGAGTTTCACCGCGGCCGCGGAGCGGTTCCTGGCCAAACACCTCGGCGGCCACTACGAACCGGAACCCGCCTAGAACGCTCGGCGGCGCATCCCGGTCCCGCAACGACACCGCACGGGATGCGCCGCCCGCAACACCTCCGACGTCGCCTGTCGCGCCACCGTCGCAATAGGACTGCCGATCGTCGGTCGCCCCCGGCCCTCGCGCCGGATTCCCGTCTCGCAGGAAGTTCCGTCCCATGCCCCACCACCCGCCAGGCTCTGGCTCCGCCGCCGCTTCGGACGATCCGACGTCGCACAGGCTCGCTCAGCCGGCCGCGACGTCCGTCTCCCTCCGCCGGCGGACACACGAGGCCGCACCACGGTGCGGCCTCGCTGGCCGACCGACGCGTCCGCGGACGAACCGCTGGCTGCTGCTCTGCCCCGCAGTAGGGCCTTCCGGTGCTGCTAGGTCCGGCGCCGACCGGGAGCAGGCTCATGACCGCTAGCCTCTCCTGCGCCTGCTATGCCGCGATCACCAGCGTCATCGCCGACGGGACCGGCGCCGACGAGGCGCTCGCCGCCTACGAATATGCCGCGTTCGAAGCGATGGCCTCCGGCGCGCGGTTTTACGTGCGCTGGCACGACACTGGTCACACCCAGGCCGAGGCGGCCGAGGAACTCCACAGGATTCTCCGACGCTTGCGGATCACGTTGGCACTGCTGGAAAAACAGGTGGCTGACAACCCGCCGGCCCGGCAGGCACCGGGCGCGTTGGGTGCGGACCTGCGGTCCTTGGCCTACACGTACGGACGGATCGCCGCCCGTCTCTACCGGGCAGAGGCGAGCCTGGACGCGGGCATCACGGGCGAGCACCAGCCCGCCCGATCCAGCTCCGGGTCAGGCAGCGATCTGTGGTGACCGGCGACAAGTGGTACCCCACGACGCCGCGACGCCCCGGCGATCCAGACGTCGACGTCGAGAGCCCACGCCGGGACCCGGTAGGGGACTACCTGCTCGGCGGCAGCATCAAATCCGCCGTCGATCGCGACTTCGCGGCCGGCCTCGTCGCCGCCTACCCGCAGCTCCCGCGGCTGGCCGCCACCGCCGCGCGCTGGGACCGCGACGCCGCCCAGCTGATGCTGGACCAGAGCATCGGGCACTTCCTGATCCTGGGCACCGGCGGGATGCCGCTCTGGGCAAACCACGCCGCCCTGGCCAGCCTTCACACCGCGCGGGCGCGGATCGTGGTGCTCGAGCACGACCCGGTCACCCGGCACCTGCACGACTTCGTCGACGGTGGTGCCGCCGCCGACCGAGCGCTCGTGCTGCACGTGCCCGCCGAGCGGCACCACGTCCTGCCACAGCTGCCCGAGGTGGCAGAGCTGCTCGCGTGCGGCGCGCCGGTCGGCGTCCTCGCCACTGCTCTGCTGCGGCCCGCCGGCATCACCCTCGCCACGATCCTGTCCCTGCTCACCGTCGCCCCGCCCGGAAGCCAGCAGGCCCTCACCCAGCTCACCATCGGTCACTCGGACGACGACGTCGCCGAGGTCGCAGCGCGCTTCGCCGATGCCGGCATCCCGATCGCGGTCGCCGCCCCGGGCGCCCTCGACGCGACGATCGCTGCGTTCCAGCTGCGCGGCACAGTCGATGAGGGTGACGCCGCAGCGATGCCGTCACCGTCGACGGCCCCGGGAGTGCAGACGGTGCTGCTGACCGCGAGGACCGTGACGGCGAACGGGCAGAGCCGGTGACCGGCGGCGTGAGGCCGAGCGTCCGGCTGGTGCAGCACCTGATCCTGCTGTTCTGCGGCGGCTGCGCCGCCTACGGCGTGTCGGCGCTGGCGTCCTTTGTGTTCGACGGGCGCTGCCTCACCTACCCAGGCCCAGACAGCGACGGCTGCTGGCCCGTGCGGCTGTACCTGGACCAGTTCCTGCCCGCGTACGGCGCCGCGGCCGCGGATCTCGTCGTCCTCACCGCCGGTCCCGCCCAGCTGTGCAGAGGCCGTCCTATCGACCCGGTCCTCCGCCTGGCCTGCCGCACCCTCGGCGCGGCGTTCGTCCTGTCCGTGGTGCTGCGATGACCCCGCTGACCTGGAGCGGCGCCTTGCACGTCCCGTTCCCCCAGTACCTCGGCGTAGTCCTCGCCGGCGGCGGCGGTGGCGCCGGGGTGGGATGGCTGTTGGTGTCGTGGCGGAGGCTGCCGGCGGGGTGGGCGCGCAGATACCTGCTCACCGGACCCCCGCTTGCGCTGTGGTTGGCCGGCGTTAGCTACGGCCAGGGCGACGCGCTCGTTCCCGACTACCTCGCCTCGCTCCACGACACCGGGGTGGCTGCCTCGCCGGAACTGACTACTGCCGCGCCGCGGTCCGAGCCCTGTCCCTGCACGTCGACACCATCACCGTCGTGCCCCAGCGTGGGCCGATCTGCGGTTCGCCATCACCGGCCACTCGTGGCCCTCGCCGGACCGGGCCGAGATCGGCGACCTCGGCGTCGTTCCCGCCGACCAGCAAACCCGCACCATCCTGGCCGCCCTCGGCTGCAGCCGACCGGTCCCCCATCCGCCACCTGCACACGAGACGACCTCCACATGACTCTTCCACCGCCCCAGCTGACCGCCACTACCTCGCGTACTCAGGACGACCGCCGCGGACGTCGCCAGCCCCACGGAACACGTACGCGCGCCGCGCATCGGACCGCCTCG
The DNA here is from genome assembly GCF_044453095.1 of Amycolatopsis sp. NPDC051758. Classification (NCBI taxonomy): domain Bacteria; kingdom Bacillati; phylum Actinomycetota; class Actinomycetes; order Pseudonocardiales; family Pseudonocardiaceae; genus Amycolatopsis; species Amycolatopsis sp. NPDC051758. The sequence continues at coordinate 358,557 of NZ_JBITCJ010000010.1, forward strand.
CGCCAGCGCATGGCGCTGATCGGCCTCGTAGCCGTCCTGTCCGCGGCCGCGTGCGCCAGCCCCACCGACACCGCCCCGCCCGGCGCCGCACCGGCCCCTGCTCCGATCACGGCCCGGCCGCTCGACCTCACCCGCTACCTCGCCGCGCCGTGCTCGATGGTCCCGGTGGCGCTGACCGAACGCCTCGGGCTGACGCGACGAGAAGAACGGCACGAGAACGTCCTGATCGGCGCCGGATCCCAAGCCCAGTGCCGTATCTCCGCCGCGCCGCCGCTGACCGGCGTGGCCGAACTCCGCCTCTACCCGGCATCCCGGCCACTGCCGCTGCTCACCGGATTCACCCCCGCGCCGACCCCGACGTCCGTGGACGCTTACCCCGCCGGGCAATGGATTCTCAGCAATGGACGCGACGGCAGTGCCACCTCCTGCCACAGCATCGTCGACGTCGCCCCGAGCCAGGGATTCAGTGTACTGGTCAACGGCCTCGCCGGAGACGCCATCGAGAACTCGTGCGCCCGAGCCAGGCATCTCGCCGAAAGCATCCTCGCCGGACAGCTCGTATGACCGCGCTCCTGTCCCCGACCACCACCGGACACCGCAATACGTCGTGGCCCGGCCAGGAGGGTGATCCCATGGCACTGCAGCCGGAGTCTGCCGGCTCCTCCCTTGCCCTGGAGGTAGTGCTGCCCCCGGGAGTCAGCACGGCTCTCACGACTTGTCCATCCATTTCGGACACGGCGTTGAAGATTGCGGCGGACCAGTGGGAGCCGCCGCCACTGGACCTGGCGAACGCAAGTCCAGCCCGGATCAGGGACTTCTTCCTGGGAGGGGATAAGTCCTTCGCCCTCGACCGGGACTGGTGCGCCAACGCCACGCGCCTCGTTGCGAGCCTGCCGTGGATCTATCGCGACGAGCGCGACTTCCTGCACCGCGCGATCCGCTTCGCACAACGCAAGCGGCGCATCCACCGATTCCTCGTCATCGGCGCCGGACTGCCGTTCGCCCGGCCGGTGCACGACGACGTCCTCCCCCACCGCGACGGCCTGGTCGTCTACGCCGAACCCGACGAGTATGTCGCGGCGCACTTGGACCTGTTCACGGCAGACCTACCTCAGGTCAGCGCTGTCCGCGGCGACTTCCTGGAACCGGGGACCATCCTCTTCGCCGATGCCGTACGCGCACTGCTGCGTGACGACACCCCGGTGTGCGTGGTGCTCACCGGGGTACTGGAAACCATCGCCGATACCGACGACGCCACGGCCACATTGCGGTGCTACACCGAGCGACTGCCGGCGGGCAGCCTCGTCGTCGCCACCCACGCCACCGTCGACGGCCTCGACACCGGCGACGCCGCGGACGCGGCCCTGGCCGAGCGACGGCAACAGCTCTGCCGCACCTACCGCAACACCGCCCACCAACCGCCGCGTCACCTGCGCACCACCGAACAGCTACAGGACATTCTCACCGGCCTCCGACTCGTTCAGCCCGGCATCACCCACACCTCCGCCTGGCACAACCCCCGCCCTCGTCCCGGGATACGCCCGGTCGAATCGCTGTGCCTGGCCGCCGTCGCCGACGTGCGCAAACCCAGACCACGACCAATCACGAGTGGACAGACGCGATGAACGACGCCGCAACACCCGACGGCGCGGCGGTGACCGCCACCCCAGCCCGCTCCGGCGACGCCGAGAACCGCGGCAGGCAGCACCAGGCCGGCGAGGAGTCAGCTGATCAGCCGAGCCGCGCGCCCGCCGCGGATCCGCAGCCCGCCGGGCCTCGCCAGCTTCCGGCCATGACGACACACTTCGTCAGCCGGCACGACGAACTCGAACGCCTAACCGAGCTGATGAGCGACTCCGCCCGCGAGGAAGGGTCGGGAGCCAGCGTGGCCGTCGTGATCGGCCCCGGCGGCGTAGGGAAGACAGCCTTGGCGGTGCAGTGGGCCAACACCCAGGCCCAGCGATTCCCCGACGGCCAGCTCTACATCGATCTGCGTGGCTTCTCCTCCGACACCACTGTGGCGCCCGTCGACGCCCTCGGCAGATTCCTCCGCGCCCTGAACGTCCCGCCGGAACGAGTCCCGGCCACGCTAGAAGAACAGGTAGGCCTGTACCGGACGCTCACCGCCGGACGGAAGATGCAGCTGCTAGTCCTGGTGGACAACGCCGCATCGGCCGCCCAGGTCCGGCCGTTGATCCCCACCTCGACCCGCAGCGTCGTCCTCGTGACCAGCCGGATGCGGCTGGACGGCCTGATTGGCGACGGCGCGCAGCTGGTCGAAGTTCAGCCGCTGACGCAGGACGAAGCAGTGGCGCTACTGACCAAGCTCCTCGGCCCACGCCGAGTTTTCCGCGAGCCGGCCGCGCTGGCCGAGCTGGCCCGGCTGTGCGGGCGGTTCCCGATCGCGCTGCGAGTGGCGGCGGCGCGCCTGATCACCCGCCCCCGCTGGCTGGTGTCCCAGGTGGTCGCCCAGCTGCGGGACGAGAGGTCACGGCTGGCCGCGTTGTCGCACCCGGCCAGCCCGGAGGACTCCATCACGGCGCTGTTCGACTGGTCCTACCGCTACCTCAACCCCGTGGAGACCGGGCTGTACCGGCTGCTCGGCTCCCTGCCCGCGGCCGAGTTCGGCGTCGGCGTGGCAGCCGCGGTCACCGAGCTGGCCGAGCACGAGGTCGGCGCCGGCCTGCAGATGCTGGTCGATGCGAGCCTGCTCGAGGAAACCGGGCACGACCAGTACCGCTTCCACGACCTCGTCCGGCTACACGCGCGCGCCCAACCCGAGACCGACCGACACGATGTCATTCCCCGCGCCGGCGCCTGGTACCTACGGGAGCTGACCCGGGCGAACCTGGCGATCATCCCGGCGACGCTGCGGTGGCGTGTCAGCCCCGTGGCCAAGCAGCTGGCCGGCCAGGCTTCCCCGTTCGACACCGACGGCGACGCCTTGGACTGGCTGGCTCACGAGCTGCCGAACGTGATGGCGCTGCTGGAGGAGGCGGTCGCCGACCGGCACGACGAGCTGGCCTGGCAGCTGTGCGAGGCACTGTGGGAGCTGATGCTCTACCGCAAACCCCTCTCGGAGTCGCTGCGCGCGCATCAGCTCGGGATCATCGCAGCACAGCGCTGCAGGCACACCATCGCCGAATCCCGGCTGCGCTACCAGCTCGGCCGAGTTCACCTCGACCTCGGGCAGCCGGACGCAGCCGAAGCAGAAACGCTGCGCGCGGTCGCGCTCGCGCAAGACGCCTCCGACCGACGCAACGAATCCGCGGCGCTGGAGCAGCTCGGGCGGGTGCACCATGCCCGCGGCGACATCGACGCGGCGATCGAGTGCTACACCACGAGCCAGCACATCGAGGCCGAACTCGGCATCGACCGTGGCGTTGCCTCCCGCCATCGCCGCATCGCCGACGCCCTGCTGCACGCCGGCCGCGACACCGAGGCGGCGCCACACCTGGCCGCGGCCCGGAAGATCTTGGCCACGGCCGGGGACGACAAGGACCTCGCCCGCGTTGACATCAGTCTGGCGCGGCTCGACGTGCGAGCAGGCCGGACCGCCCGGGCCATCGAACGCCTGACGGCTGCCCGCGAGGTGCTGCGCCGTCCTGGCTCGGTGGTCTACGAGGCCAGCGCGCTGCTCGCCCTGGCGGAGGCTGCCGATCGCGCCGACCGCCCCCAAGACGCTCGCGGCTACCTGACCGAGGCGGTCGAGCTTCTCCAAGATCTCGGCGGCGCAGCACTGGACGAAGCCCACCATGCCCTCGCCGCCTTGAACGGCCGCACCCAAGCGCCGCACAAGCGGCACCACGACGTGACGACCAGCGACAGCTGAACCCTCGCGAAAGGATCACCATGCTCACGAACCAAACCACGCCCGCCGCCGCCGAACCGTGGTGGAACGCCCACCGAGGACACTATCCGGATACGCTCATCGCGTACTTCGAGGCTGAAGCCCGAGCCACGGCCACGCGGCAGTTCCAGCCGTCGCTGATTTCTGCCGCCTTGCAGGAACCTGAGTACGCCGAAGCCGTGGTGCGTCACTTCAGCTACCGCTATCCCTCCGAGCTGATCGATCGCACCATCGCGGTGCGCGCCACCCGCCGAGCCGCCTTCCTCCGCAGTGGCATGCGCGAGGCAGCGTTCGTCCTGGACGCATCAGTTCTGCGGCGGCCAGTCGGCTCCGACGAAACCATGGCGAAGCAACATGCCTGGCTGCGTGAACTCGATTCCTCGCGCAGGGCATCCATCCAAATCATGGACGGCGTGTACGACGGGTTGGGGAGCCACTTCTCGATATTCGTCGTCGCCGGAACGGTCGTGGCCTTCGTTGACCGGGGAGACGAGCTGGAGCAGGTCGAGGACACCGGAACGCTCAACAAGCTCGTCGAGCGATTCGAACGATTTCGGCAGCAGGCGACACCCCTTCGGGACTGCTCACTCATCAAGGCCGAGAAATGAGCAGTGCAGTCCGCTGCCGCCGTGAGCTGTTCCGGGAACTCGGCACCGCCGAGACATCGGGACATCGAGTGGTCACCTCGTGCACCGTGTCGCCGAGCCCGCCCCAGCAGGGCAGCGACCTCAACTTCCTCCCCGACCGCGGCGTCCACCACGCCGACACGATGCGCCTGAGCGTGCAGCCGACCGAGATCGTCCACGCCGAATCGCTCCCCCCGGCCGACGCGATGGCGGTGTGCATCCCGGCGACCGACTCTCGATCGGCAAGACCCGCGACGGTCGGCACTTCCGCCGCACAGCTGATGACCGCGCGCAGCAGCCACCGCACCGGACGCCCGATCGCCGAGATCGCAGCTGAATTGCACGTCCGTGAGCGCGACGTCCAACAGCTACTCGACGACACCCTCGCGCTGCTCAACGGTCCCCTCGAACAACCTGCACCTCCGATCACTTCCCTGCCTCGCACCGGCAGGCATCACCGCGCTCAAGGGATCCAATGAACCTCCGCACTGATCCCGCACGGCTACGCGACGCGATGGTCCGTGACATCGTCACCGCCGGACACGCCCAAAACCCAGCAGTCCAGGCCGCGCTGGCGACCGTGCCCCGACACCGCTTCATCCCCGGCGTCCCGGTCGTCGACGCCTACGACTACCGGCAGGCCGCCGCCGGTTCGTATCCAGGCACCGGCATCGAGCCCCTCACGATTGCAATGATGCTCGACCAGCTCGGCATTCGGACCGGACAGACGGTGCTGCACATCGGCACCGGAACTGGATACACCGCTGCCCTCGCCGCCGAGCAAGCCGGCTCCCGCCGGGTCGTCACCATCGACCGCGACCAAGACGTCGCCGCGCAAGCTCGCCGCGCCCTGTCTTCCCTAGGTTACGACCGGATCGAGGTGATCAAAGGCGACGGCGGCGAAGGCGTTCCCGGCCTTTACGACCGGATCATCGTCACCGCCAGCGCCTACGACCTTCCTCACGCCTGGGTTAGCCAGCTGGCCCCCGGCGGCCGGCTGGTGGTGCCGCTGCGGTTTCGCGGTACGAGCCGCAGCCTTGTCTTCGAGCGCCAGGGCGACACCGTGGAGGCGCGCGAAAGCCGACGGTGCAGTCTCCCCCACCTGATCGGCGCAAACCACGACCGCCAATACACCAGCCGGATCGGCCCCGGCGGCCGGCTCAACCTCACCTGGGACGACGACCAGCAGAAAATCGTTACCGGGCACGGGCTCGACGCGCTGCAGACCTATTCCCGGCCGCTTCTGGTCTGGTCCGGAGTGATCGTTCACCAGGGCGAATCGTGCGATGGCCTGTGGCTACGGCTCGCCTCGACAGCAGTCGGAACCTGCGAGCTCGCCGCCGCCGGCGAGCTACGCGACCTGCCGCCACTCGCCATCCCAGCGGGGACCCCCGCGCTCGTCGGTTACGGCAGCATCGCCTATCTCACCCGGCGCGAAATCGCCCCCTTGCACGACGCCACCCGCCGATACGAACTCGGTGCTGCCGCGTACGGCCGGCGCGCCGCCCGCGAGGCCACCACCTACATCGATCAGGTGCGTGCCTGGGACGCCTATCGCCAGGCCCATCCCACGATCACCGTCGCCAGTGCCGACACGCCCGTCGAGCAGCTGCCGCCTGGCCAGTACCTCGAACGACCGAGCCACCTCTTGGTCCTCAGCTTCGCCACCACGATCTGAATCACCGTCGCGACAAACGCTCGACGCCGACGCCGCCTGCATCACCTACCGACGACAGGGAGTGCCACCATCCTGACCGCCAACCTGCGCGACGACATCACCACGACCCGACCGTTATTCGCCGACGAGCAACGGGTCGACCGACCCGGGCCCACCCTCCACACGCGCCCCGACATCCGCGTCGTCGCAAGGTTCGGCCGGTGACGGCGCGCTGGCCGCATAAGCCCGGCCACATCTGGATCGCTCTCGCAGTCGTCATCGTCGGCGGTGGCGTGATCCTCGGAGCCGCCTCCGTCGCCCGCCACATACAGCGGTACTCAACGGCGCTGATCGCGACGCGGCCGCGGCGAGGTCACTGCCGGCTGACGCTGGAAGCCGTACTGGCGCGTACCTCGAACACTGCGGCCAGCAGCCACCGCGGCCGCAATGCGACGATGTCGCCACCCCCGGCGGCGCGAGGAGGCGCGCGGGATGACCAACACCGACGAAGCAAAGCCGGCCGATCGAGGCGGAGCTCGATATCTCCCGTGGGGTGCCGTCGCGGCACTGTCGCATAGTCGGACGCGCTGCTGCAGGCCGGCCGCGATTTCGATGCACAGGCGCACCTACGGACAGCGCTGGAGATGTTGACCGCGCTCGGCGACGAAAAGGACGCGGCGCGGGTCTCTCGGGTTGGCCGGATCAACGCCCGGGCCAGACGTCCCGACGCCGCCATCGAGCGCCTGCAGCAGGCATGCCGTGTGCCGGGCCGAACCGGCTCCGGTCCACGAGACGCACGTATTGCTGCAGTTCGGAAGTCGCCGTGAACGACGGTCATCCGAATCGAGCTCAGGACTAAACAACCGAGGCGATCGAGCGTGTCCAGGACCTCGGCGAGGCCGCTCTGGTGAGAGCCGAGGACGCGTTGGGGGCCCGTGACTACGCCGCCGGAACGCTGCCCGAACCATCACCGCTCGAGAAACAACCGCACACGCGGAAATTTGAGGAAGGAGAACACGCCTTGCGTTCCTTCAAGATCACACCGATCTCCGTGTTCAAGGCCGGAGGTCTCGCACTGGCGGTGATCGGCACGGCCGCGTGCAGCGCCCAGGACGCGTCGAACTTCGTCAGTCAACCCGCGCCCGTGGCCGCGACCTGGTCGGTGTCGGTGCAGTACGACGCACTCAGCTATGGCGTGCGGGATCGACCGACCTGCACTGGCGCACTCCTAGCACCGCAATGGGTGCTGACTGCAGCCCACTGCTCCAAGACGGGTGAGCCCCCGCACAAGGACGGGCCGCCCGTCCCCAACGCGATCAAGCAGTTCCACGTCCGGGCTGGCTCGCTGGACCGCACCCAAGGTGGAGCCACCTCGACTGTGGACGCTATCTACGAGAATCCCGGGTTCACGTGGAAACAGGGCGATCAAACCGACGAGGTCGACGACATAAGCCTGATGCATCTCGTCACACTGCTGAATGTGCAGACCGTGCCCCTCGCCAGCCGCCCACCACTCGATGGCGAGCTGCTCACCTTCTACGGTTGGGCCAGCACGTCCAACGACCCACACCCCAAAAGCCTGCCTACCCAGCTCCAGCAGGTGGGCGTGACTGTGGCCGACCTTAGCGACTGTGCCGAGAACGCACCGTCGCAAAAGGAGTTCTGCACCTCCAACCCACCTGGCAGCGGCGGCTCGGGCGGCCCCGCCGTCCGCTGGGAAGCCGGCCGGCCGAGCGTTGTCGGGACTCTCAGTCGCGCCACCGGCGCGATTCCCGGCGACGGCGCGGCGACCTTCAGCAACGCTGAACAGTTCCGGAGTTGGATCGACGAAACGATCGCCCAACACGCCGTCGCCGCTCACTAGAAGAAAGAAACCCTGATGACGTACGGTGTCCGCGTCTGCTGCGAGCTCAAGATTGGGCTGGCAGCCGTGTCCTCTACCGCATCCCTGAAGCGCTGCGGTTGTGCCAAACAACCAGTTCAGTCACAGGGTGCGGCGTTTCCGAATGCCGCAACACCGGCAGGGGGACACGGTCGCCTCAACTTCCTGCTCGGCGGCGGCGTCCACGAGGCGGGGAGCCTGCCGGTCCGGATCCAGCGGCGCGGCCAGCACTACGGCGAGTACAACGCCGCCAGTCTCGACCAGCGTCTGCATCCGGCAACGATGCAAGGAGCCAGTCCGGTTGACTAGCGAACCTTCATCCCCCGCGGCTCCGTTCCCGATGTCCGCGCCCCACATCTGGGTAGACCGCAGCGACACACTCGGTGCATTGCAGGACTGCGCCTCCACGCCGGGGCCAACGCGGATCCTGCTGCATGGCTTGCCCGGCATCGGCAAGACCGCGCTCGCCGCAACGTGGCTCGCCGGCCATAAGGCACCCCAAGGCAGCGCGTCCCTGATCGCAACGCTCAACGCCGCGGATGGTCATCCGGTCACTGTCCACGATGTCCTGGGGCAATGGCTGCGCGAGCTCGGCGTCGCCCCCGAGCACGTCCCGCCCAGCCTCGTGCAACGCAGCAATGCTTTCCGGCAGCGCACCCACGACACGCCGGTCGTGGTGCTGATCGACAACGCCAGCCGCGCCGCAGACGTCCGCCCATTAATCCCAAGCGGAGATTCCAGCACGGTTGTGGTCACCAGCCCCCTGCGGCTCGGTGACCTCGTCCGCGATGGTTTCGCGCTCTACCCGCTGGCCGAGCTGCCCGTGTCCGACGCCGCGGCGTTGCTGGCCACTTACCGCGATCAAGCCGTGCCGACGGACGATAGTTCCGGCTGGCACGATCTCGCCATCCATTGCGGAGGTCATCCGCTGACGTTGTGCGTGGCGGCTGCTTTCCTCGCCACGCACAGGCACACGAGTCCCGCCGACCTCGCCGCTGCCCTTGGCCGCCGCCCCGCCGACACACTGACGGTCGGCGGTCCTTGCCTGGGAGACCTGTTGACCGTCGTCTACGACAACCTGCCTGCACGTGCCCGGCAGCTCTACCGGCTGCTGTCCGACTATCCCGGGCCGGACTGCACTGTCGCCGTGCTCGCCGCCGCGCTCGACCAGTCGCTCACCGCGGTCGAAGACGCCATGAACGATCTCTTTCAGGCCCACCTGGTCACCGAAACCGGCCCCGGCCGCTATGCGCTCGGCACCAGCGTCAGCCAACATGCCCAGCGACTCCGGAATGAGGTCGACAGTCCTGACCTCAGGGACGAACAGCTGCGCCGACTGATCACCTGGTACCTGCACCGGTGCGCTGGCGCGGCCAACACGATCAAGCCATCGCCCCACCGCTACACACCCGTGTTCACCGACGGCCGGGCCGACCGGCACCGGCACCCATCCCCGGCTCATGCCCAGGCGTGGTTCCAAATCGAACGCCGCAACATCATGGCGGCGCTCGATACCGCCGCAGAACTCGACTTCGACGACCTGTTAGTTCAGCTAGCTGAGGCCGTCTGGGACCCCTTGCGCACCGGCTACCACCTCGAGGACATCGTCCTCAGCCAGACCAAAGCCAGCCGATCCGCGGTCATGGTCAGCACCGCGCTCTCTGCGGTGATAATCGCGCGCGTTGCCTTCGCCTTGACCTCGCTCGGCGAAGAGCCCGAAGCCTCCATCACTACGGCCGGTGAGGCCGTCCAGCTCGCGCACGGCACCGACGACAGCTGGGCAAAGGCCATGGCGCTGTCCACGCGGGCCCGGGCTCTCACCGCGGCCGGTCACCTCGACGACGCGATAACCGACCTCAACGCCGCGCTCGTGCTGGACCGCCAGCGCGGCGACCTGCCCAGCATCGCCCTGCGCCTTCGCCGGCTCGGCCAAGCCCACCAGTCCCGCGGCGACACAGCCCGTGCGGTGGAACTGCTGCTGCAGGCGGTCGACCAGATGGCCGCTGCTAACGATCAAGCCGGACACGCGCGTTCGCTGACCTACCTCGCGAACGGATACCTCGCCGCCGGCCGACCCGGTCTCGCCTTGGATGCCCTGCGCCGCGGGCACGGCTACGTCGCGAACGCCGGCGCGAGCCGCCATCGAGTCGACGCCGAGCTCACCGCGGCCCGCGCCTACGAACAGCTGGGCGACTTGGCGGCAGCCCGTGCCCTGTGCGATGAGCTGTTGATCCTCCTGGATGGACAGTCCGGGTCCCGCGCGGAGCAGTGCCGCGCCGAGGTGCGAGCGATGCAGGATCAGCTTGAATAAGTACCTCAAACACCCGACCTGGCCGAATCTCGTCAACTGTTGCTTGCCCGTCCGTCCCCCAGAACCCTGTTCGCGCACCGTCTGCGCGTACGCACGACCGTCTGTCATCGTCGGGGGGCCGCGTGCCTCAAGAAACTCGCGGAACGGCTCGACTGGTCAACCCCGAAGGTGCTGCGTCCGTGACCGACCTCCACAAGTGCCCGGAAGGACTGATCAGTGAGCCACCCTGGCGAACCATCCGCCGTCACCCCGTCCGCCACCGACTTGCTGGCCAACCTCAGCGCCGAGATGCAGATCCGCGAATACCGCGACGCCGTCGTCATCGCCGAGAACGACGTCAAGGTTGCCTACGAGCAGATCCGCTCTGCCGGCAAAACGGCCCTTGCCAAGCTGACAGCCCTGGGCTTCCTCGGCACGGCGGCCGCGTTCAGCCTTCCCTATCTACCCCCGGCGCACCTCATCGGCGCCAGCCTGGCCGTCCTGTTCGCGGCGCTGTTCGCGGTGTGCTTCGTGATCGCCGTTCGAACGATCCGCTCGAACATCCCGCCGCGCGGCGAGATCACCGAGGCCAACACCGGCTGGCTCATCGGTGTGGTGCTCACGCCCGCCGAGCTGGTGCAGCACTTCCGCGACCGCGCGAACAGCCGCCTCGAGGTTGCCGCAGCCGAACTCGCCATCCTCGCGCCGCTTGGCCATCACAAGCACCGGCGCAACGGCCTCCTCGGTGACCTGCTGATCGCCGACCTCATCACCGGGCTGCTTGCGTTCGCCTTCCTGCGCCTCGGCATCTGACCTTCACCATCCCCCTACCGCCTGTCCATCGCACCACTGAAGGGAGCACCACTAGCGATGACCTTCACCGTCACCGGCGCTCCGCGTGGCGACCTGCCACGCGACGTCTACTCCGGACGGATGCTGACCGTCCACGTCCTGCGGGTCTGGCCCAAATCGCCTGACCCGGCCAACACCGCCGACCGTCCGCGCCCGGACACCATGACCTGGGTCGAGTTCGGTTGCGAGGACATCGCCTACCTGGCGGCCCTGCGCGTGGCGAACCTCCATGGTCAGGCCGGCCGTCTCGCCGAGATCAGCTCCTTCGACTTCCCGGCCTCCAGCCCCGACCCCGAGGGCCTGGCCCTCGCCCTCATCGGCGCCAGTTTGCCCGGCTCGTCGTCGATGTTGTCGCGCGTTCCCCCTGGCGAAGCTCGCTCGGTCACCCGGGCGGCCGCGGCCGAGTACCTCTGGAACACCTACCGGCTCAACGTCCCTGACGACGTCGACCGCCGCGACACCAGCTCCCTGCTGCTACTGCGCCTGGCCCGCCGCACGATGCTCGGCGACTGCTATGCCCGCCAGGCGCTGGTGGAGCTGCAGATCGAACACGTCCGCACCTTCGACGACACTGACCCGGCCGACGCGCTCGTCAAGGTCACTGACCAGCTCTGCCCCTGAGACCGCGAAGGAGTTTAGGCCCCGCCCGTCGTCGTCACCAACGACATCTGCATAGTGCTGGTCGAGGATCTCGAGATCGGCGACCAGCTACCGCTCGGCAAGAATCGCGTGTCAATGGCCTAGTCGCGCGTGCCTGCAGTCCGCCCAGGGACATGTGTGGTGCCGCTCCAAAGCGCCCGCCACATCGACCGCACCCGGGAGCAGTCAGCTCGCTGATGGCGCACCTGCTCATCGCCACCGAAAGCACCCGGAGCGGGTATCGCCGTGTTGATCACCGATGTGGCACGATCGACTGTGGCGTGCGCGAGGGGGCTGATGCCGGAAATGTCCGACCAGAATGAGGCTGCCGCAACCGGGGGACGCCCGCTCACCGCGGCCGAGCAGTTCGGCGCAGCCATGCGTCGACTACGTCTCCGGAAGACGCCGAGGATGACGCTCCAGCGGCTGGGTGAGCTGGTCAATTACTCCCGCAGCATCCTCAGTCGCATGGAGCTCGGACAACTGCCGCCTACTCGAGAAGCGGCTAAGGCGATCGACAGAGCACTCGGGGCACGCGGTGCGCTGGTGACGCTAGCCGAATTCGCGCGGGCAGAGCCGTATGCGGGTTTGCCGCCCAAGCCGCCTCAGTTCGTTGGTCGGGAGCAGGCGTTGCAGACGCTGACCAGCACATTGATCGACGAGACGTTCTCGGATCGGTCCACGGTGGCGTTTGTGTTCGGGCCCCCCGGGGTGGGCAAGACGGCACTGGCCCGGTGGTGGGCCAACAGCCACCAGGAAGATTTCAATCACGTGCTTTACGCCGACCTGCGCGGATTCGATCGCCGGCAGCCGGCGGAAGCGCCTGAGACCCTCGAGCGGCTGCTTCGCGGGCTCGGTGTCCACGACGACCGCATCCCGGCTCATCCGGACATGCAGCTGGCTCTGCTGCGAGGTCAGCTGGAACACCGCGCGAACGTCGATCATCGGGTGCTGATCGTGCTCGACAACGCGCGAGACTCCCGGCAAGTCGCCGAGGTCCTTCCCGGCTCACGCGGTGCCTCGGTCCTGGTCACCAGTCGGGTCCGTCTGTCCGGCCTCGTCATCAACTCTGGTGCGGAGGCGATCGCGCTGCAGGCGATGAGTAAGGCCGACGCGGCTACACTAATTCGCAACTTCGTCGGAGACCAACGCGCGGACGCCGAGCCATGGGCCGTCGCACGGCTGGCCAGCTTGTGCGCGTTTCTGCCGTTGGCGCTGACCATCGCCGCTGAACGCATCGCCGCCAACGACACACTGACCATCGAGCAGCACACCGAGATGCTCGCTCATCGCGCACTCGAGCTGCAGGTCGACGACGACGAGACGATCGGAGTGCGCGCTGCCTACAGCTACTCGTACGACCACCTCGGCCCGACGCAAGCCCGGGTGTTCCGAATGTGCGGACTGCATCCCGGCGTGCAGTTCAGCGCCGAATCCGTGGCGGCGCTGGCTGGCATTGCCACCGAAGACGCGTTTCGCGTTCTGGACCAGCTGGCCCAGCTGTCACTCCTGCAGGCCTTGCCCGCACAACAGTTCCGGCTGCATGACCTGCTGCGCGACTACGCCGCCGAAGAGGCGGGGCGCCCGGAATGGGATGAGGAACGCGCAGGAGCAGTCAACCGCGTGGTCCATTGGTACCTGCACGCGGTGAATCACGCCGCGTGGGCGATCACCCCGGAACGCCCCGAACACCACATCCGGCTCGACTCGCCACCGGACGGGGTCGTACCGCCGACATTCGAGGACTTCGATGCTGCCTACGCTTGGTCGCTGCGGGAACTGCCGACCATCACCGGCGTTACCGAGCTCGCCCGGGAGCACGGCCTGTTGTTTGCCGCGTGGCGGATCCCGGTGGAGAGCTTTGACTTTTACATTCACCACCGTCCGGTGTCAGTCTGGATCCAGAGTCTTGAGGTAGCCGTCGATGCAGCCGAGAAGTCCGGGGAGTCTCTGCGGATCGCCCAGGCCGCTGAGGAACTGGCCGAAGGTTACCTTCGTCGCGGCAATCCGGAAGACCTCGACCGCGCACACGTGCTGACCAGTCGCGCTATCGAAGTCTGTCGGGGCACACTGACTCGCTTCGTGGCCTTCGCCTACATCGAGCAGGGCAACATCGAGTTCAGGCGTGGCAATTACGAGCGTAGTGCGCAACTGTGCGAACAAGCGCTGCACGTCGCACAAGCGGTCGCGGCCCGGGTCGGCGAGACCCTCGCGCGAACCCACCTCGGAAGCGCCTACCGCGAGCTGGGCCAGCTGGATCTCGCTATCCAGCACGGGCTCGCCGCCTTCGAGATTCTGCGCGCCCATGATGACTACCACGGCATGGGCGTCGCAGCAGTCCCCTTGGCACGCACTTACCGCACTGCCGGTGATTTGGATGCGGCCATACGGTTCTGCGACGAGGCGGTCACCGCGTTCCGGCACCGCGAAGACTTCCAAGGCCATGCCGAGGCTCTGGCTGAGCGGGCCCTGGCCCTCGCCGAACTCGGGCAGCACGAGGACGCGCGCGCGACGTTTACCGACGCGCTTGACCGGCTCTCGCAGATCGATCGGCGGGTAGCTGGCTTCTACGAAGCCGATTGGGCGAGGATTACCGCCCAGGCCAGAGAGTGACGTTGCCTGATTCGGCTCTTACTCGACCGCAGGTTTGGAGGCGGTCAAGTACACCTGCGGTTCGACGTCGGCTTGGTCGCTGGCCGGAGTGAACTCGACGACGTCCTCGCGAACGACCTGCAGACCCGCATCGCCGACGAGCTGCCGCAGCGTCGCCACGGGGAAGCTGAAGGTCTCCACCGTGTGACCCATCCATTCGCCGATCCGGCCATTGCAACCCGGTGGGTGTGGCACGGTCGCGAGGACGTAGAACCCGCCCGGCTGAAGCCACCGCGCGATTCGCGCCAGCATGTCGCGCTGGTCGGCCTGGGACAGCTGCAACATGGAGAACATAGTCACCACGACGTCCCAGCTCCCGTCTGCGAAGGTCAGCGCCCGCATGTCGGCCACCTCGAAGCGCGCCTGCGGAACATGCCTGCGCGCGAGGTTCACCATCGTCTCCGACACGTCGTAACCGGTGACCTCATGCCCGGCCGCGGCGATCGCCGCGGCAACCGGACGGCCAGTCCCGGCGCCGAGGTCGAGAACCCGCGCCCGGCCTCCCAGCCGTGGCAGCAAGTCAGCCAATGCAGTCCCCACTGCCGGTTGCTGACCGAACGCGTCCTCGTAATTCTGCCCAAGGGAGTCATACAGCTGCGCGGCAGAGGAGAGGTCGCCGGGGCCGGTCATGGAACCGCCTTTCACGTGAGGATCAGGAAACAGGACCACCAGGGAGGTGGCCGATCATCGGGCGGATTCTTTCAAGGTCACCGCCTTCTCGATCTTGGTGGCTCGTCTCGTCTCCCACCGGGCATGTGCGCACAGCACCACCAGCGCCGCGAAGTACGGCAACGCGTGATAAGCCTCCGACGGAAGCCCCAGGTCACGGGTCTCCGCCAGCACCGCGAGGCCGTCCATTCCGGCGAACAGCAGGGCGCCAGCGACAACCCCGCCCGCGGTCCGGCGTCCGATGATCACGACCGCTAGCACGAGAAAGCCGCGGCCGCCGGTCATCAGCGGGGTGAAGCTGCCGACCGTCGCGATCGCCAGCACCGTTCCGCCGACCCCTGCCAGTCCGCCGGCGATCAGCGCGGCGAGCAGCCGATACCGTGCCACGGAGATGCCTTGTGCAGTGGCGGTTCGCGCGTCGGCGGCCGCACGCAGCCGCAGCCCGAACCGGGTTGAGCGCAAAGCCCACGCGGCCAGCGCCGCCAACCCGGCCGCGAGAACGAATCCGACGCTGACCGCATGAAACGGTGCCCCGAAGACGGGCAGTTCAGACAAGCCCGGGATGCGAACCGCCGGCAGCAGCGACGAGCTGATGTTGGTCCGCCCAGCCGGGGCGATCACCTGGAACAGGTAGGTGGACACGCCGGCGCCGATGATCGAGATGGCGATGCCGATCAGGACAACGTCGATGCCCAGCGCCGCACTGGCCGCGAAGCCGAGTCCGAACAGAAGCCCGACTCCGAGACCTGCAGCGACCCCTGCCCACGGCCCGGCGGCGGCTCCGACAAGCACGCCGGCCAGCGCGCCGCACAACATGACACCCTCGATACCCAGGTTGAACCCTGCCCCAGACCGCTCCAGCGCCAGTTCCCCCAGCCCGGCCAGGATAAGCGGCGCAGCCGCGGCAAGCGCGCTGCCCAACAGCAGGATCACCAGCTCAGCCATGCGCAGCACCTCGACCTGCGCGGGACCGCCGGGACAGCGCGATCGCAAGGGCGACGGAGATCAGCAACACGCCCTGCGTGACAACCCCGATCGCTGTCGGTGTCGCTGCGGACAGCAGCTGGATCCCGTTGGCGCCGGTGGTCAGCGAGGCGATGATCAGGCCGGCGACCAGGATCGGCACCGGGCGATTGCGCCCCAGCACCGCAACCACCAGGCCGGTGAACGCGATCCCCCCGGCGATGCCGGGCGTGAGCCGGCCATCCGGTCCGGCGATCTGCATCCACCCGGCGAGCCCGGCAGCGGCCCCGGACGCGCCGACGCTGCCCAGAATCGCCCGTGCTGGGGTGAACCCGAGCCGCGCGGCCAGCCAGCGGTCCTCGGCGAAAATGTCCAGGATCCGGGCCGAACGGGTTCGATGCCACCAGATCCCGACCGCCACCAACGCCATGACGACGAGCGCCCCGGCGGTCAGCCGGCCGGGGACGGGCAGGAAAGGGATCCGAGCCGCTGCGGGAAGGTCGGCGCTGCGCGGGGTGGAGTACCCCTCCGGGTCGGCTAGCGAAGTCCGAAGAAGGTAGGTGAGCAGCTGCACAGCCAGGTAGTTCGCCATCAAGGCACTGAGAATCTCGTTCACGCGCCACCGCAGCAGGGGCACGGCAGCGATCATCGACCATGCTGCACCGGCCACCATCCCGGTGAGCATTCCTGCAGGCACAGCCAGCACTGCCGAGGCGTCACGCGGCAAGGCAAACACCGACGCGGTGGCAGCGATGCCGCCGGCGATCATCTGGCCTTCGGCGCCGACAGCGATCACTCCCGCTCGCAACGCCGGGGACACACCGAGCGCGATCAGCACCAGCGGCACCGCGTAGGCGACGGTCTGGACGGCCGCGTACGGCGTGCCGAAGGCGCCGCGGGCCCAGCCCGAAATCGCGGCTTGCAGGCTTCCGCCGGTGGCCGTGACCACCAAGGCGACGACCGCGAACCCGCCGATCATGCAGGCCGCGGTCACCGCGTGGGTGCGCACCATGCTGCCGACCAGCAGGCGAATCCTCAACATGCTGGCCGCCCGCCGCTCGTCGGTACCTCCACGAGCTGGTGGACAGCGTGATCGTAGGCCGTCGCGGTGTACTCGCCGGCGATCCGGCCCTCACGCAACACAAGGATCCGATGGGCGAGCGCTCGCGCTTCCTCATGATCAGCCGAGACCAGCAAGATCCCCGTCCCCGCGGCGGCCGCGTCGAGAATGATCGCCCGGACAGCGCGGGCCGCCCGCAGATCGAGGCCTTGAGTCGGGGCGTGCAGCACCGCGACCGCGGGTGCGGAGTCCAGCTCGCGGCCGACGACCAGCTTCTGCGCGTTGCCGCCCGACAGGGCGCCCGCCGGTAGCTCAGGATCGGGCGGGCGAACGTCGTACCGAGTAAGCAGTGCGCGCGCGAAGGCGGTTACCTCGTCGGTACGGAGCATCCCGAAACGGGTGAAACGCGGCTCTTTGAGCCGCGCCAGCACCGCAGACCACCGCACCGGCAAGGCCGACAAGAGTACGCGGTCACGGTTCTCGGGGACGTAGGCTACTTGCCCGGTCGTCGTGCGGGTTCCGCGCGCGGGGACGATAACGCCTGCGGCGACCTCCGCCAGCGCGCGCTGCCCGCTGCCTGCAGTGCCGATGACCGCGACGACCTCGCCTGCGCGGACGTCCATGTTCACGTCGCGGATCGGTGCCAGGTCGTCAGTCGTCGCCGCTATGTCCCGCAAGTTCAGTACGGTGGCGGCACCGGGAAGGGCCCGCGCGGGCTGTGCGGGCGGGTCCGGGGGCAGTTCGCCGACCATCGCGCGTGCCAGCTCGGCGTCGCTGACCCCTGCGACCGGTCCGGTCCACGCCACCTCTCCGTGGGACAGGACGGTGGCGACGTCGGCCACGGCGCGGACCTCGCTGAGCCGGTGGGTGATCAGCATGACGGTCATTCCCGCCTCGGCGAACCTTCTCAGCCGGCCGTACAGCCCACGGATCTCGGTGGCGTCCAGCACTGAGGTCGGCTCGTCCAGCAAGAGGATCCGCGCTCCTTGGGCAGCGGCCAGGACCAGCTCACCGAGTTGCTGCTGCGCTCGTCCCATCCGGCGTACCGGGGTGCCGACTTCGACCATGACGCCGATGGAGGCCGCCGCCTCCTCGAGCACCGCGCGCAGCCGACGGTGCCGGAGGACGGCCTCAGGCCGGGTTAGAGCCAAGTTCTGCGCCAGCGTGAGCTCGGCGATGAGGCTGCCGTTCTGGGGAATTAGCCCAATTCCGCTTCGGATCGACGCGGCGCGGGAACGGAAATCGACCGGGACACCGTCGAGCTCGACGGTGCCGCTGTCGGGTTGGTCGAGGCCGGCCAGGATCCGGATCGCGGTCGACTTGCCCGCGCCGTTTTCCCCCAGCACGGCGTGGACCTGTCCTGGTTCGAATCGCAGGTCAACCTCGTGCAGCGCCTGGACGATCCCGAACCTGCGGGAGACGCGGCTGAGTGAGAGTGCGGCGGTCACGACCCGATCTTGATCTTCCCGTCGGCGAGCTGCTGCGCCAAGTCCGCTGCACGGGCCTGGAGGTCATCGGGAAGCGCCGGCGTGGCCTCGACTTTGGTGATCGTGTCCAGCACCAGCGAATGGTTCGCGATGGTGGACACAGAGGTTTGGCCGCCGAACTTGCCCGTCTTGAGGCGGTCCAGCACGGCGCGCAGGATCGGCAGCATGTCCAGCCGGGCGCGTCCGACATTAACCTTCTTCGCGGCGTCGCTGGTGGCCGAGCTCATTCCGACGGTCGCGACGTTGCGCGCGGCCGCGGCAGCTGCGACGCCAGGCGAGTAGCCCTCGCTGTTGGTGGCGATCAGGTGGGCGCCGGCGCCGAGCTGGGCCACGGTGGCCTGGTTGGCTGCTTGCGCGTCTTCCCAGCTGCCGGTGTAGACGGGCGCGCGGACCTCGGCACCGGGGTTCACAGCGTGCACCCCAAGCTCGAAGCCGTGCCACTTCCGCTTCTGCGAGGGCAGAGCCTGGCCGTCCACGACGCCGATAGGCGTGAGCCTGGTCTGCCCGGCGATCCAGCCCAGCAGGTAGCCGAACTCCTCCGCGGAGTAGTTCCAGGTCTCGACGTTCGGTGTCGTCTTCTGCTTGTCGGTCGCGTCGCCGGTCACCATGAACTTCGTCTTCGGGAACTCCCCGGCGACCTGGTACAGCGAGTCCGCGAAGGTGGCCGACCAGCCGATCACGAGGTCGTAGCCATCAGCCGCGAACTGGCGGACGATCGGTTCAGCGTCTCGCGCGGTGGCAACCGACTCACGAATCTGGCCGGATATCTGCCCTTCGTCCTGCAACGCACGCACGGCTGAGGCGCCGGCCTGGTTGAACCCGCCATCGTTTTGGATGCCTCCGAGGATAATCGCCACTCGGATGATGCCTGGGCCGGTTGCCGGGTCCGTCGCCGACGTGCAGCTTGCCGTCGCCGCGCCTGCAAGAACCGCCACCGTCATGGCGGCCACCAGTTTGCTTCGCATTCGCTTCTCCCCACCTTCAGTCGCGGCGCCCCGTGCCGCCGACAGCATTTATTCTATAGAGCTTCGGCGCAGGGCCGAGCCCTCGACGACAAGCAGTCCCGCCCTATACGCCATTCGCCCGCTATCCGGGCATCACCTGCTCGCTCGGCGTTGAGAGCAGCCGCTCGGCCCGAACTTCGGCAATGGAGGAACGCACCCTCTCGGTCAGCTCGGAGAATTCGTCAAGATGCATCGGCCTGTCGTGATCGAAAACGTCGGCGACCCCCTCGCGACGAATTTGTGCCAGGTCGTACAGCGCGTCGATGAAGTCCCGCATGCCCCGCAGCAGCAGCTCGTTGCCCATCACCGCTTGCGACTGCTCGTCACCGAAGAAGAAGGCCGGGCTGACGTCGAAAAATGAGGCCAGCGCTTCGATTTTGTCCCTCGCAGGTCCATACGGGACCCGGTCGCACAACAGTTGACTCACGTACGACGCCGAACAACTCCGGCCGGTCCTGCCACGAATGTAGCTGGCGATCTCCTCTAGGCTGGGAGGTTTCCCGGCCCGATTTCGCTGTGCGAAAAGGTAACGTTGATGGGCGACACGCTGACCGAATGTGCCGGACGGATCACCTCGCGCTTCGAGCTCGTCGGGGGTCCTTCCAAACAACGAAAGAATTGCCGCCAAACGCTCCTCAGACGGATACTTGGTTGTCGCGCCGGGAGTAAATAGGCGTTCGATGGTTCCCTCTCCGCAGCGTCGTCCAGTCACCCTCGTGACATGCTCAGCGATCTGCGCGTACGTGTAAATCTGATTATTCAGCCCGCGATGCGTAAATCGCAGATAACGTAGCTTTTCGAAGAAGGTGCCATTGGGATCACCCCTGTCCACCGGTCCCACCTGGCTCATCTCCCGCCGTCGCGCGTGCAGTCCCCCCAGGACGCGCCGCGTTCCCGCCCCCGGTAACAAGCTGTGTCACGGCGGGTACGCCTGGCTACCACGTCCGAGGTGAACCTTAACTGAATCCGCGTTCGCAGAGAAGACCGCTTCACGCTTCCGCCAGCGAACGGGCTCGACACATCGGCGCTGACCTGCGGATTCTTGACGGTCCGAGGTGACCGGCCATCCGCCGCGTACCCCAGGAAAGTTTCACAGAAGGACGAAACAGCAGATCCATCCGCATCTCGCCCGTCTCACCTATGCTCGGCTGGCCCGAGGTTAACAGTGTCGATGGTTTCACCCAGAGCCGTGTCCAGAGCCATCGGCGTGAGGGCGTCGGCGCTGGTCAGAAGCCTGCGGGAGACAGGCGCTGGCCGGGAAGGGGTGAGAGCCGACGACCTCGTTGACACGAGGTTCGCTCAGGCATCCATTGCGGATGCGTGCGACGCGGTCATCGGCTTCAAGATTCATCGGTGCCCCAGCAGCGCCGGAGACGTTCGTGATCAGGGGGAGATTCACATGGCTCACGCCACGGCCGACCCAGAGGTCGATGTCGGCAGCCGCGGCGCAGGCACTGCCAGCGACGGCGCCGTCCAGCCGCTGGTACGACCGGCGGAGATGAAGAGCTTCGTGGGCCGCACCGACCTCCTCAACGAGATCAAGCAGCGGCTGTCCTCGACGCAGCTCCTGACGCTGACCGGCCCCGGCGGAGTCGGAAAAACCAGGCTTCTGTTGCGTTTGGAGAAGGAGCTTGCTGCCGCCGGCACCTACCGGGATGGCGTGGTCGCGGTCTGGCTCGAGAAGGTCAAGCCGGTCGACGACCACCTGGAGTCGGCGCTGGCGACCGCGCTCGGCATTTTGAACAACTCTACCAAGAAGCATCCCCTCGCGCGCCTGCTCGAGCATCTACGACACCGGGAGATGCTTCTGCTGCTGGACAACTGTGAACACCTCCTCGGTGAGGACCAGATTCCCCGCCTGCTCCGAACCCTGCTGCCGAACGCCGAGGGACTGCAGGTTGTCGCCACAAGCCGGGACCTGCTCGGCGTTGAGGGCGAGAAGGTGGTGCACGTGCCTCCGCTGCACGTCGCGGAGTTGTCCGCGCAGGCAGGCGTGGTCGATCGGAACGTGCACGAAGCCCTCGCGCTGTTCCTCGATCGAGCGGACGCCCGCGGCTACCCAATCGACCCGGCTGACTACCCGGTCGCTGCGCGGTTGTGCGGGGTTCTGGACGGGCTACCCCTGGCGATCGAACTCGCGGCCGGCGCGCTGGGCGCGATGTCGGTGAGCGAGATGGTTGCCTCCCCACCCCCGGATCTGCTGAACATGCTGGTCGATGGATCAGCCGAGCAGCGTCACCACCGCAAGCTGCACTCCACCATCGCCTGGTCCTACGGTCTTCTGGAACAGCCGGAACAGCGGATGTGGGCGTTGTGCAGCGTTTTCGAAGGAAGTTTCGACGCGACCGCTGCGGCAGCGATCTGCCGAGACCGCGGCATCGACGAGATCGACGTTCGTCCGCTGCTGGGTGCGCTAGTCCGCAAGTCCGTCCTGGTCCGGGAGCCACACCGCGGCCGGACCAGGTTCAGCATGCTGGGAACGATCCGCAGCTTCGGCAAGGACCTGCTGACCGAAGCGGAAGCAGCCGGGCTGCGCGATGCGCACGCTGACTACTTCGAGGCATGGACGGGACGGGTAGCCGAAACCTGGTTCGGCCCGAACGAGGACGAGTTGCTGGACGACCTCGACGCGGAACAGCCCAACTCGTGGGCGGCGCAGGAACACCTGCTCTCCGCGCCGGACACCGCGCTCCGCGGGCTCATACTGCCGGTCAGCGTCGTCGGAACTCGGTACTTCTTTCTGGCCGGCAACCTCAATACCGGCCGCAAGATGCTGGACCTCGGCTTGAAGGCGCATCCTGAAGAGCCGACCTTGCTGCAGGTTGCGGCCCTGTCGTTGGCCGTGCACACCGCGCTCTGCCAGGGCGATCAGGAGCGGGCGGCGCCACTGCTCGCCGCCGCGGAAGCCGCCGCGCACCAGCTGGACTGTTTCGACTCCTACGGCCCCATCCTCTACGCGCGGGCGACAAGCCTGTGGCTCACTGCGTCGGGCACTGTGCAAAATGGTGAGTCACTGGCGTTGTTCCAGAGCGCGATGGACGCGTTTCAAGCCGAAGGAAGTTTCGGTTTTCGGTGGATGGCGTGGCTTTTTCGCGTGATGGACGCCGGCTTCGCCGGCGAACGCGACATCGCGATCGCGGAAAGCGAGGCCCTGCTGGCCGAAGCGCGCGCCGCAGGAGCGAAGTGGTGCATCTCGTGGGCCCTGTGGGCCTGCGCGCTGGTGGAGATGCGGTTCGGTGATCCCTGGAAGGCGCTCTCACTGGCGCAGCAGGCTCTCCGGATTCAGGACGACATCGGCGACAAGTGGGGTTGGGTCTGGACCGTGTGGTTGATCGCTCTGATCGCGATCCTGCTCGGCTTCCACGAGCTCGGCGGTGAGGTTCTTGGCGCCACGATGACGGCCCAGGAGGATACGGAGGTATCTCTGCCTGGCCTACTCCCCTGGTTGCGGCTGCAGACGTCCATCACGGCAATGGCACGCCGGCAGCTCGGTGACGCGAGATGGGAATCGCAGCTCGAGATCGGGAAGCCACGGGGCCGGGGGCTGCAGGCCAGGAAAGCTCTGCTCAAGTTGGTGACGGACGATTTCCCCGCAGCCCCTCCAGCCGCGCCGGACGTACGCCCCGGAGGCCTGACGGAACGGGAGTACGAGATCGTCGAGCTGGTCGCCACCGGCCGGACGAACCGCGAGATCGGCGAGGAGCTGAAGCTCAGCCGCCGGACCATCGACAGTCACGTGCAGCGGATCTTCAGAAGGTTGAATCTGGGTTCGCGAGTCGAGGTCACCAGGTGGTTCGTCGCGCAGGCGAGCCCCGCCCGGCACACCTAGTGGTGGCCCCGGGCCTGTGCGCCGCGCGACCGCGACGCACGGGCCTAGCCGGCGAGCGTCAACTTCGCCCGGAGAACAACTACCCGGACATCGTCGATCAACTTCTGCCATCGCCGAGGCGCGAGATGGACCGGCAGCGCGAGGTAGCCGTTCATGATCGCACTGTGCTTGCGGCGCAGCCGGCGCTCGCCGACAGCCAGACGTGCACTCGGGAACTGGTTCGTCAGGGCACCCAGAACGATCTCCAGCTCCATGCGGCCGAGCGACGCGCCGAGACAGTGGTGAATTCCGTGGCCGAAGCTCAGGTGCGCCCGGGCGTCGCCCCGATGCACGTCGAACACGTCGGCGTCGGAGAACCGACGGTGATCACGGTTGGCAGCCTGTAGGGACACCAGCACGACCTCCCCCGCGGGGATTCGCACGCCACCGACCTCCATATCCTCGTCGGTGTAACGGAAAGTCGCATTCCGCACTGCGGAGTCATAGCGCATCGACTCCTCGACTGCATTGGAAACCAAGGCGGGCCGCTGGGCCAGCAGCCGCCACCGCCGCGAGTCTTGCAGCAGCCATCGCACGGCATTGCCGATGGCGTTGGTCGTCGTCTCGTGGCCAGCGACGAAAATGAGGAACAGCGTGGCCATCAGCTCGGCCTCGTCAAGCCGGTCCTCGCGGTCGGCGACCTGGATAAGAGCCGACAGCAGATCATCCTCCGGGGTTTGGCGCTTGGCCGCGATCAGCTCTTCGAAGAAGGCCTCAAGGGCCTTCGAGGCAGGTATGGTCTGGTCGGGGTGATCCTCCATCATCGCCTCGGTCCACTCGCGTAGCGAGTCGCGCTCGTGCAGAGGCACTCCGAGCAGTTCGCAGATGACGGTCAGCGGGAGCTGGAACGCGATCCGGTCGATCAGGTCCGCCGGCCGGTCCAGCGGCAGCTCGGCCAGCATCTCCGCGGTCAGTTGCTCGACCCGCGGACGAAGCCCCTCCACGCGTCCGCGAGTGAAGCCTGCAGCCAGAAGGCGCCGAAGCCGGGCGTGTTCGGGGTCGTTCTGGAAGAGCATGTGGCCGGAGAACATGTTCGACAGCGATGGGTCGAGGCCGGCGCGGATGAGCTGGTCCTCGATCACGGCTTTCAGCCCGTCGATCGACTTGCTCAGGCGCGGGTCGGCCAGTGCGGATCGGGCCTCGTCGTAGCGGCAGATGACCCAGACCTGCAGCCCGTTGGCCAGAACACCTCGGTGCACGGCGGCCTTGTCGCGCAGGGCATCCCCGATAGCGAGGGACCTGTCCCAGAAGTCGTCACTGAACAAGCGCTCCGTCGTCGACGTACGCGCCTGGAACAGCGCAGCGAGACGATGCGGTTGGAACGACTTCAACGCGTTGATGATGCGTGTACCCACGGTTCGGGGCTCCCCTTCAGGCGACAATCTGTTCGACACGCGCTTAGACGGGTCAGAACCAGAATCCGTGAACGTGCACGTCTTCACTATCGGCAAACACACGCAACTTGCGGGAAATCAGTACCTAACGATCCACGCCGGGTTACCTAAGCCACGCGAAACGGCTACCTAATCACGGGTTACCGTCGGCGCAAGAAGGAGCCTTCCAGACTTCGCGATTAATCGCAAATGGGTAATTCGAACGACGATCTCGGTGAATCGAAACGCAATTATTTCCGAACATGCAAGATGCACCAACCATCTCGCGCCCACCGGCAGACCTCGAGGCATCAACAGCCTGATCAGTACATACTACCCAGAGTAGTTAGCTAGGTATGGCCTGGGCGCCCACGCGCGTGATCTCACTTAAGCTATTCGTGGGAATGACAAAAACTGGACACAAAACTTCACTGCCCGCATTGACGCATCCCCCCTCTGCTCTATTGTTGCTGCATCGACTGGGCACGGTTCGAACCTCGGTTCAGCGCCGGAACCAGGCACCATCGCATCGAGTACTTCCCCGGCGCAGGGGTCTGGGGAAGTACTCGAATCGAAGCACTTGGCGATCGAGCACGAGGGGCAGCGGCATGGGGCGCGTGCACGGCGAGACCTGACCCATTACGGGCATCTGGTCACCCGCGCTGCGCAGCACCACCACAACGCATTTATTGCACCCTTCGTGCGCATGGCCCCGTCGGCCGGAGCCAGACCGGAGAGGGGGCGCGCGCAGGCAGCGAGGAGGAACGATCGCCGCCTGCGCGCCGGCCAGCACACCACTGCTGGTCTGAGGGAGACGACGGCCCGCGGGCCGTGTCGCCCGTGCTCGGACACCAGGAGCACGACGGCGCGCCGGCCGAAGTCGCTCGGAAACGGGGAGGGAAAGGAATGTCAGCGCACCGTCAACTGGTGTGGAAACACACCAGAGCCGGTCTTGTGTTGCGAGCAGGACATCGAGCACGTCAAGTGCCCGGGCCGATCGGCGAGTGGCTGATCGGCCCCGGCGGACTGGGCCTCACCACCGACGCCGGACGGGACGTGCTCCGACTGGAGGCCCGCTTGCGGGCTACCGCCGCGGCGCTTCAGGCCAGCAGTCAGAACGCCGAGGAGGCGGTCGCCGCCGCCCGCGACGCCGTGAGGAGAACTGCGCAGCCGGGCCGATGCAAGAACCGTCGGGACGGTCGCCTGGCCACCGGTCGGCTGAGGCAGGCCATCCTTAGCCACTCCGACAAGATCGCGGCTCAGCAGGACGCGCAGGCACTCGTTGACATATTGCGCGGGTTCGTGATCGCTCTCGGCCCTGAGGACGGCGAACTGCGTGGGGCAGCCGACGGCTGGAGCCGCTCCCCCGCCGCCCCGGCCAGCATCGTCGGGTTCGCCGACGAGAACACGTTTCTCGCCGCCGACAGCCGGCGCGGCGCCACGTCCGCGTGGGGCGGGACTGTGATCGGCGGTGTCGAGGAGTTCGGACACTTCTGGCGCCGCGACGGCGACGACGACCCGGAGGCCGAGAACTGGGATCAAGCCGGTCCGTGGTCACTGGGTTACATCGAGCAGACGACCGAGATATACGCAGCGCGTCGGGTTGGGGGCCAGCCCCATGAGGTGTGGCTGCTCGGCTCCGGATTTGCGAAGCGTCGCGCGTTCGCTCTGCTCGGCCGGGTCGCTGCCCGTATGAGGGAGCCGAACTCGGTGATTCTGGCGGCCGGCGTCGTCCAAGCCGCCAGGGGAGCACGCCCTACCCGCCAGTGCGTCGCGTTGCGGGTCGCACCGCCGGCCACCTCGAACCCCGACAACGCCGCTGTCCCGCTCGCCCAGCTCGGCGGCGAGGAGATGGCATGACTGTCCACATCAGTTTCCCCCATCACACCGAAGGTCCTCGTGATCGGGAACCGGCACTGGCTCGGGGGCTGGCGCTGCCCACCGACCGCCGCGCCAGCGAGTTGAGCCCAGCAGCGGCCGTCACACAAATGCTGGCGGATCCTCGTTGGCTGCATCCGAAGCCCGACATCGCTGCCGAAGTCTTGCGAGTGGAGGCAGAGCTCCGCGCTCTCGAACGACGTCTCACGGCCAAGGTCGACCAGGCGGCCCGTGCGCTCGCGACTCAGCGCGAGCGTTTGAGGACCCCTCGTGCAGCATGGTTCGCACGTGGAAAGGCTGCGCACGCAGCCCTCCAGGCGGCGGCGGACGTCCACGCGCGCACCACCGCCATGAGGACGGAAGTCGTCACCTACCAGGAGCTCCTCCGGTCGTTCGTCATCGCGCTCGCACCGCACGAACGCCTGCTGGCGGAGGCCGCCGCAGGGTGGTCGCGCAGCTCTGCAGTGCCAGCGGAGGTATCGGTATTTCGCGACGCGGCCTACTTCCTCGCCGACTCTCGACGTGCAGCAGGTTCGGGCCGCGGGCCGGATGCGATCGAGGGCAGGGCATTCGGAACGCGTTGGCGGCGCGACGACGATGACCCGGTCGACCAACCCCTCGCCCGGCGCGGATGCTGGACCGTCGGCCACATCGGAGCTACGCAGGAGATCTATGCCGTCCGGCGCAGCCACGAGCAGACGGCTGAGGTCTGGCTACTCGGCCGCGGATTCACCGCGCCCCAAGCGCGTGAGCTGCTTCAGCCGCTGATCACGCGCATGCAGGAACCGAACTCGCTGATCTTGGCGGCGGCGGCCATCGCGCATCGCTCCCGCGACGGTGATCCTCGGAGTCTGCGGTGACTAACCGAACGCACAGCGCTCCGCGTGTCACGGCCGTCGCGGCAGCCGTCGCCGTCGCAGCGCTGGCCGGCTGCTCGAGCCCTCCGAGCCCCGCGCTCCCATCCGGCGCCTCGCCACCGCCAGGCACCGCCCTGGAACAGCCCCAACCGGATCGCGCGGGACCGCGAGTCCAGGTGGATGGCGTGGTGACGTGGCGGACCGCGCACATCGGATGCGCAGAAATGGTCACGGCGAACAACCAGCATCTGCGCCTTATCGGCCAGGTGGCTACCGACCACGAACGAGCAACACTCGGGGCTGGACCTCGCAGTGAACGCCTGCGCGTCACCGGCTTTGTCCCGCAACGCGACAAAGTCGGTGCCACCGTGTGCGGCTCGGGCATCCCATTTGTTTTGGAGAGAATAGAACAGCGCTGACGTTCAAAAAACGCGTTCACGCACTTTCCTAGACCTGGTGCACCCAAGCGACACCAGGGACTTCGCCATGCCCGAAATAACGCACAATTTGTTTCTCGAAAGTCCACAACAACATCGGTTGACATCGAACCCGAACCTTGGGCACAGTGAAGTCGAGTTGAGAAAACGCAGCTCACAGAGCCAGCAGGGGAACGTTGGCGATCACCAGGTGCAGAAGCGCTCGCGAGCCGATCGATTCACCGTGCTCAACACAGGTTCGTTGCACGAGTTCTATCCAACGCACGTAGCTAACTGGTTCCGCAATAGCACTGCGAACACGCCTGGTGAATTCCGAAAGAAACCGAGTAGGGGCTACGACACATGGCATTACGACCATCTCGCGCGGCAAGTGCGATCGCCGGATGCGCGGCACTGGCCGGGATCGCGGCTGCGACACCGGCCACCGCAGCGAACAACCAGGCCGGGCCCGGCGACCGCGTGGCGGTCACCGGCAGCACCCCGGCCTGGGCGACCCCAGCCGCCAAGCTCGGCGGCGTCGACACCCACATGACGCGCCACGTCCAGGTGGCCTTGGCGCTGAGGGACGAGGCCGGTGCCGAAGCTCTGGCCAAGGCCGTCAGCACGCCCGGATCACCGCAGTTCCGCCACACGCTGTCCGCAGCCGAGTTCACCAACCGCTTCGCCGCGACCCAGGACACCGTCGACCAGGTCACCACCTGGCTGCGCCAGCAGGGGCTGGCTGTCGCCGGCGTCACCAGCAACCGGCACTTCATCGAGGCGAGCGCCGACACGACGACGCTTGAGCGAGCCTTCGGGACCACCCTCGCGAAGTTCAGGCACACCCTCAAGGGAGGCCAGACCGCCGCCCTGGTCGCGCCGGAGCGGCCGATCACCCTGCCGAGGTCACTGCGCGCGGCGGTGACCAGCGTGCTCGGCCTCGACGACTCCGAGAAGACCATCACCCCGCAGCGCATCGCCCAGCCGACTCCGGCGGCCGCGGCCGAGGCCGGCACCAGCTGCGCGACCTCATGGGGCCAGACCAACAACACCGCCGTGCCGCAGGTCTACGGCGACGGGGCGCAGAGCAACTTGGTCTGCGGCTACCACACCTCCCAGACCCGCGGAATCTACGGCCTGACCGCGGCCAACACCGGCGCCGGCACCAGCATCGGCATCGTCGGTGCCTACAACGGCGCGACGACGCTGGCCGACGCGAACCGAGCCGCCGCGCACTTCGGCTCCCCGGCCCTGGCCGCGGGCCAGTACTCCGTCGCGCTGCCCAGCGGCGGATTCAACAACGACCCGTCCTGCGAGCCGGACTCCTGGGCCGGCGAGCAAGCCCTCGACGTGCAGGCGTCGCACACCATCGCCCCGGCCGCGACGATCCGGTACTACGCGGCCAAGGACTGCTTCAGCCTGTACACCGCGCTGAACTCCGCGGTCTCCGAGAACAAGGTCAGTGTCGTTTCCAACAGCTGGGGCTACAACGGCGGCGAGAGCACCGTGCCCGCCGCGACCCGCCAGCAGGTCGACGCGATCGGTGTGCAGGCCGCGATCCAGGGCCAGAGCATCGTCGTGTCCTCCGGCGACGCCGGCGACAACTCCGGCGTCGCGGGCAAGCCCAGCCCCGCCTTCCCCGCGTCCAACCCGTGGGTGACCGCGGTGGGTGGGACGTCGGTCGCGGTCGACGGCTCCGGTCGCAAGCTGTTCGACACCGGCTGGACCTCCACCGCGCTGGTGCAGTCCGGCAACACCTTCGTCCCGTCTCAGGACAAGGACGGGCCGTTCGCCGGCGGCGCCGGCGGCGGCGTGTCGTCGATCTTCGACCGGCCCGACTACCAGGCCGGCAAGGTGCCCGCGGGGACGAAGCGCATGGTCCCCGATCTGTCGGCGCTGGCGGACGCCTACACCGGCTTCGCGGTCGGGCAGACCGTGCCGGGACAGGGCTACGTCGAGTACGGCTCGGGCGGCACGAGCCTCGCGGCGCCGCTGATCGCGGGCCTGACGGCCAACTCCGCCCAGGCCGCCAACTCCGACCGTCTCGGGTTCTTGAACCCGGCGATCTACGACTTGGCGGGCAGCTCGGCCATCGCCGACGTCACCCCGCACAAGCGTGGCGTCTGGACGCCCGTGGTCTTCGGCTACGGCGGCGTGGCGGTCCCGTCGGCGCGGGGCTCGTACTTCATCGACTTCGACGCCAAGCCCCAGACGCTGCAGAGCGGCCCCGGCTGGGACGCAGTGACCGGCGTCGGCACGCCGAATGCCGGGTTCGTGGCAGCTCTCGGCAAGTAGCACCGGCACGTGTGGTGGCGGCACCGCCGCCTCGGGGGACGCGCGGCGTCGCCACCACACCTCGAAACCCCCCTACAGCAAAGGAAGGAGGAGGAATGGACAGCGCGGACGACGGCCGGGCCACGCAGCCGGATCCGAACGCGGCCGAGCCGGACGCCTCACCGGGCCCGACTACCCCTTCGGGAGCCAGCGGCACTACGGAGCCGCTCTCCGGTGCAAGGAACCGCCGACGCGGTCTGATCCTCGCCGCCTACGGGCTGGCCGTCGTTCTCGCTCTGGGCAGCCTGACAGCCGCATTGACCGGCACGCAGGCCGGTCAAGCCAGCGAAAGCCCGACCATAACGACGCCGTCCGTCGATGGGTCCGCCGACGAGAACGAGCTCGTGGTAGCGCCGCAACTGGTTACCGCCCAGGACCTGGCGAAACTGCCGGTAGCCGACACCTTCGCCACCGTCGCAGGAGCTCCCCTCGACCCGGCACCTGCCGCACGCACCGCGGGCAAGATCGCGCACCCGTCGACAACGATCGCCATCTACGCCACGCCAGGCGGCCGGCCGATCGCGGCGCTGCCAGCTCAGCAGCGCTTCGCCGACCTGGCGACCGAGACGAATGTCCCGATCGTCGCCGAGCAGCCCGGCTGGGCACAGATCTTGCTTCCCAGCCGGCCCAACAGCTCCACTGGGTGGATCTATCTCGACGACCCCGCTGTCACCACCGAGCACAGCCGATTCCGCATCGACGTCGACCGAAAAACCTTCACCCTGGACCTGTACCGCGACGACGCTCCGATCGGCCACTGGACCATCGGCGTCGGCAAGGCCGGTGCAGTCACACCCCCGGGACGAACCTTCATCCTCGCGTCCATCTTGGACAACGGCCCGAAGCCGTTCAGCCCGATCGTAATGCCGCTAGGCACCCACTCCGCAACTCACCTCACTTTCGGCGCCGGCCCCGGCACCGTCGGCGTCCACACCTGGCCCACCGACAACGTGTACGGCCGGGCCTCCTCAGACGGATGCGTCCGCGTTCCCCGCGACGCACTCGACGTGATCTCCAAGACCGTGCCTCCGGGCAGCGTCGTCGAGATCGCGTGAACACCTCAACCCACTCACCTTAGGGGGGACCACGTGGTCCGCACCATCGAACGACGCGCCACCCAGCGGGCGCTGACCGCCGCCGGCCTGGGCGGCATCCTCGCCGCCGGAATCGTCGGCATCTCCTTGAGCACGCCGGCGTCACCGGCCGCGGCCGCCTCGGGGTCGACCGCGTTCGGCGTCCGCGCCTCGAACACGGTCAACCTCAGCGCCGACTCCGGCTCCCTGTCCAACCCGACGGTTTCCGCCACCGGCATCTCCACGGAGACCGGAGCCGGGTACGCCAAGGCCTCGGTCAGCAGTCTCACCGTCGGCGGCAAGGCAGTCGGATCGGTCTCCGCCAGCTGCAAGCAAGGAGTCACCACCGTTTCCCACAGCGGCGGCGACCAGGACACGCCGTTCTTCCACGTCCACTTCGGAAAGTCCGGTGGTCCCAGCGCCACCGGCGTCACGGTCACGATCACCGACAAGAGCGGCAAAGTCTCGGAAACCGTCCGCGCTGCCGGAGTTTCCTGCGACAAGGCCAGCACACAGCCGCCGACCGGCGAGCCGCCGACCAGCAAGCCCGCCCCGCCGACGGGCCGGCCCACTGGCGTCCCGACGGGCGCGCCGACCAGCAAGCCCGGCAAGCATCCGACCGCCACCACGAAGCCGAAGACCGCGAAGACCCCGGACAAGGACGCGACTCCGGTCACGCCGAAGCCGGGCCACCTCGCGGTCACCGGCTGATCCCAGCGCGGGGCCGGGTCCGGCTTCCCCACCCGGCCCCGCGCAACCCAGCCCGGCTTCGTACCCGCCGAACCCTCGACGACAAGGAGTACCCATGCACGCCGCACGATCGAGCACCACCAGCCCGGCCCCGTGTTCGCCGCGTCGGTTCGCCTCGATCGACGACCAGCTCGGCCCGCGCAACCAACGCTTCTTCGGCAGTGGCTTCAAACGCGTCACCCACCAGATCACCGAGGCAACCCTCGACTCGGACGTCAACCAGCTGCTCGCCCGGGCGCACCTCAGCTACCCCAGCGACTGGTCGGCGAAATCCACCACCGCCCAGCTGACCCCGCACCTGAGCACCTTGGACGCCGCGGTGCTGGCCGCGCAGCTCGCCGAGCTGCACCTGACGACGACCCACGGACTCGACGAACAGGAACGCCGCGCCCTGTGGATCCGACGACTGAGCATCAAGGCCGGCGCGGCACCGCAGGAACGGCTCGACGACGTCGCCCTCTCGGCTCGGTGCACCGCAACCGAGCAGCGTTCGGGCACGACGGTATCGCGTCTGGAAGGCCACGTCGGTGCACTGGCCACCGTGTGCGAGGTCGTTGACGATCACAGCCGCCCACGTCGGACCAGCTCCCCCGAAACGATCGACGTGGGTGACGCGCTCGGCGAACCAACCCGGCGCTACTTCGGCCGCGGATACCAGCAGCGCGACTACGACCTGCAGGACGTCGTCGTCGCCGACGACTTCACGGCCGTCTCCGCCACCACCCGGATCTCCGGCGAAGCAATCCACCCGGACGGCATGACCGGCAAGTACCAACCCGCCATCACGTTCATCGACGGCATGATCGTGCTGGCCCAACTCGCACAGAGCCTGCTGTACGCACTTGACGACATCGACCGCGCGGCCAGCAATACCTTGTGGATGCGCCGCGTCGACGTCTCCGGGCCGCCGCCGCACCAGCGGCTCGGCGCGCCCTTCCGCTCGGCCACTTCCATCGTCCGCACAGGGATCGTCGACTTCGCCGGCGGCCGTTGGCGAACCTCGGAGTGGCGAGCTCAGTTCAGCGGTCTGCGGTTCGACTATCGGCTGGCTCACGAGCTCCCGGGACTGCGGGAGGGCCGATGACCACGCGACCGGCGGTTCGGCATGGCGACATCCTCATCGTCGCCGAAGGCGCAGCCCGGCTCAGCTGGGCGCGCACCAGCGTCGCGACGTGGCGCCCCATCGGCCTGTGGCCCAGCCGCGACGAGCAGGCCGCCATCGCCGCTCACGTCGACGCCGGCGCGCCACTGCTGGTGGTGCTCGCGGAGATGCCGACGATCGTGCCGATCCTGCCCGAGGAGCTGATCGACGCACCGCAGGACCTGGTCAAGCTGGCCGAGTTCACCGGGTACGTCGGCGAACTGGAGATCCCGTTCCTCGGCTGGCTCCCGCCGCAGCTGCGCGCCCGCGGCCGGCAGTTCTTCGAGGGCAGCAGAGCCATGTTGACGGCCACTCCCCGCGAGTTGCGCTCTCCACTGCTGTTGGAGACACCACCGGCCAGCGACCTCGCCCACGTCCGGTTCGCGCGCTGGCTGCGCTCCGGTCATCCACCCGTCGACGACCTCATCCCCGCCGCCGACCGCATCTTCTTCGGAGGGCCCTCATGACCACCGCTGGCACCGGCACCACCGTCCTACGCCTGGCGATCTCGGGCACTTACTCCACCGGCAAGAGCACCACGACCGAGGCGCTGTCGATCGCCACCGGAATTCCCCGAACGCACGCCAAGACATCCCGCGAAATCCTCATGGACGTCGTGCCCGGCAAACAGGTCCAGGAGCTCTCGGCGATGGAGCTGATCAAGCTCGGGCTCCGACGGTTCGAAGAACGCGTCGCGAACGAATCGCTGCCCGGGTCATTCATCAGCGACGGCTCCGTCGTGCATGAGTGGGTGTACGGCGAAGCGCGGATGCGGGTCGGGATCAACCCCGGTGCCAGCTGGGGACTGCGGACGCTCAAGAAGGCATCCGGGTTCCGGGTCCGCCGGTTCTACCAGCAGTACATGGACATCTACGGGGACCTGACGAAGGCCCGCGCCCGCCGCCTCTACGACGCCTACATCCATCTCCCGGTTGAGTTCCCGATGCACGTCGACGGCCACCGCCCCGTGTCGGAGGAGTTTCGGCTGCTGTCCGACAAACTGCTGCTGCGCACGCTGGACGAACTCGGCCTGCCGTACTACGTCGTCCGCGGCAGCATCGCTGACCGGGTCGCGCGAATCGTGGAGCTGTTCGACCTCCCCCTGGCCGTCCCGATCCCCGACGCCATCGACCAGGCGCAGGACCGGGTCCGCGCGGCCACCGACGTCCTCGATGCCGACGCCCGCCTTCACCACGCCCGCCGCCACAAATCGCTCGCCCGCCGCGTCAGGTACGCGCTGCGGTACTGACCCAAACCTCCTCCGCGGCACGACCGCATCCCCCACCAGACGCATTTCCCCTACCTCCGAAAGGAAAACCATGTCGACCGACCTCAATCTGCGCGTTCAGACTCCCGGCTTCCCCCCGTACGCTCTCGGCGCGCAAAACCAGCAGCTGGCACCGCTGGTGCACTCCGGCGTCGTGAATCCCAGGGGCCTCACGTGCGGCTTGGTGAAAATGAACGGCGGACACCACGCGGTCGCGCACATCCACGAGCACACGCCCATCTTGGTTTTTGTCCACACCGGAATGATCGCTTCACTGGTCGGCGACGACATGAAGCCGTACCTGCACGCGCCCGGCTCGGTGCTGTGGATCGCACCCGGCATCGTGCATCTCGGCGTCAACCTCGATCCCGTCGACGCAGCCGAGCTGCTCGAGGCGCGAACCGACGAGGCTTTCAACGAGGACGTCGTGGGACGGCCGGATCTCGATGAACTCGCGGCCGAGCGTGCCACAGACCTGCAACGTCGCTACGCCCGCGGTGACTTCGACGACCAGCTGATGGCCCCGAGCGTGCACATCGTGGACCAGTAAGAGCTATGGACATTATCCCGGATGAACCGACCTCTGCTCCGGAGGCCAGTCAACGAAGCGAGTCAGCCCCAGCCGAGCAGAGCGTCAGGCCAAGCGAGACCGCGTCCCGTGCACAGGAAACTCGCTGGGGGCGCAAGTCTCCGATACCAGCCGCGCATCGGTCCGGCCGCTACCATGCTCGACACCGCACGCTTGCCGATCGTGCCGGGCGTGACGGTATCCTCGCTGCCCTCGCGTGGCGGCTGCCCTGGGCACGTGTCGGTCTGCTGGGGGCCGGCACCCTCTCGATGGGCGTGGGCATCGCGCTGCTGGTCACCAGCCGGCTGGGCATGGTGCCGATGGATACCCTGCACCTGGCCGTCGCCCACACACTCGGCTGGACACTCGGCAGCGGCATTCTCCTGTGCCAGGCGGTTCTGCTGGGCACGTTCATCCCGCTGCGGCTGCGACCGGGCCTCGGCACTGTCTTCGGTCTCGTGGTGCCCGCGGTCACCGCGGACGCCGTCTTGGCCGCACTGCCGCCCCTGACCAACATCGTCGCTCGCCTCATCTTCTTCGCCGCAGGCGGCATCATCTTCAGCGCCGGTGTCGCGACCTACTTGGCCGCCGACCTCGGCCCGCTGCCACGAGACGGACTCATGCTTGTGCTGGCTGGCGACCGGTCCGCAACCGGCCGCAGCGGTCGCCGGCTCGCACTGGTCCGCATCGGCATCGACGTCGTTTTCGTCGGGACCGCCACGGCCATCCTCGGACCGGCCGACGCCGTGCGAACCGGCATCGCCGCTCCCGGCACAGCCGTGTTGGCCCTGGCCAGCGGCCCGCTGATCGCCCTGGCGTTGCGGTACGTCACACGGCTCCGCGGAGTTGGCCGCCCCGGTTCGCCGCCACGGCGCCACCGGCCGCCGATGACGCTCGCCCGCCACGTGCAGCGGCTTGCCTACATCGGATTCCAGCATGGACAGGGATCGCAGGCTCTGCAGGTCCACTTCGTCCAGGCCTACATCCGCATCCTCGCCGAGAACGACG
Organism: Amycolatopsis sp. NPDC051758; assembly: GCF_044453095.1. NCBI lineage: Bacteria > Bacillati > Actinomycetota > Actinomycetes > Pseudonocardiales > Pseudonocardiaceae > Amycolatopsis > Amycolatopsis sp. NPDC051758. Next base: position 394,721 of record NZ_JBITCJ010000010.1, read on the forward strand.
TCCCGCACGTGCCGCAGACGCGAGAGGAACTCGCCGCACGTGCCGCGCGCCTGCAGCCGCCTTCGGGCCACCTCAACGTCGAGGATGACCAACTGGTCCGCGCACAGTTCACGTTCTGGGCCTACAACACCTGGGACGTCGTGGCCGCTGTCTACCACGACAAGCCGAGCCTGCTACCCAACCGCGCGATTCTCGACGAGCGCGCGGCCAACGTCGGCGGGACCGCGGACATGACCAGCTTCACTGATGCTGAGATGACGGCGCTGGCCGAGGCCTTCGCGACCTACCACAGCACGCCCGCAGCGCAGCTGAGCGCTTCCCAGGTCATCGACCTGCACCTGGTCCCGGCGCTCATCGAGGTCGAGCTCGGCTTCCAGGGAACCAGCGATCGCTGGCCACAACGCCCCCGAACCGACGGCGGAGACGTCCACGAAAGCCGCCTGCTCACCCACTGCCACACAGCGCTGGAGCGCCACCGCCAAGGCCGCGCGCGCGTGACCGACCAGATCTACCACCGCATGTGTCACCGCCTCGACGCCCTGACCGCGGCTCCGCCGGCAAACGATCCCCTCGCATCCCGCTACGAGGAGTTGATCGCGGCCTACAACCGCAACCACCCAGGGGAGCGGGCACCCCGGCTGCACGTTCCCCTCGCCGAGTTCGCCGCCACCGCCACGAGCGGAGGAGGCCGATGACCAGCGCGCAAATTCTGCAGCTCACCGGCTCGATCCTCTTGCTGATCGCGTTCCTGCTCGCCCAGAGCTCCTCGATCGCGACGACGTCGCCCAGTTACCTGATCTTGAACTGGGTCGGCTCTGGGCTGCTCGCGGGAGGGCTCGCCCTGGCCATGCAGATCGGAGTCGTCCTCGAGGTCATCTGGTCTGCCGCTTCGTTGATCAGCCTCGTACGTCTTCTCGCGCCTCCCTGCCGGGAGGCCCACCGCCACCAGTTTTCACCGCAAGGCACCACCAACACCGAAAGGGAAACGCCATGTTGAACAACACCAAGAAGATGGCCGCCGGCACCCTGCTGCTGACCGCCGCGCTCGGAGGCGGCTCGGCGCTGCTGACCACGGCGACGGCGGGCGCCGCAGAGCAGCCGAGCAACCGCGAACTGACCGTGTTCGCCGAGGGGACCCGGATCAACGTCACCGACCCCGCCAATCGCGAACTCGGAATCTCCGCGGACGGCGTCCGGATCTGGTGGGCGACACCGGGTACCCGCGAGGGCAGCGTCGGCCCCGACGGAACCCGAATCTGGTTCTGACTCCGGCGTACCGCAGCTCACGCATCGCTATCCCGCGGTTGGTGGGCAGGTACGTCACCTGCCCACCAACCGCACGGCGGCGCTGTGTCGTCCGGGCCCGTGGTCCACACGACCCAGCCGCCGTCACGCTCCACCGAACTTGGCACCAGGAGAACCGCATGTCCACTTTGGCCGCAGAACTGCCTGTTACAACGCCCTGGGCTCCGAAACCGCTGCGGGTTTACGCTGTGGGGACGGCGCCGGCGGGCACCGGGGATGATCCCCTCTCGACGATGCAGTGGCACCTGGATCACCGCCACGGCACGCGTTTGTCGGCGCTGCCCTTCGACGCCGATTCCGGCTGGGTCATAGGTTGGCTCAACGCCCGAGCGGAGGTGCCCGGCCTCGTACAGGTGCGCGCCGGGTCCAGTCGTGATTACGACGACATGCCGTACTACGCGGTCGCCGACGGTCATCGCCTGACTGTCGCCGACCTGGCGCTGGGACGCCCCCAGCTGACCGAAGAGGCGTTTCGCGTGAAGGAGCGCCTCGTAGGCGATGCCATCCCGTCTCGGCTTCAGGTGAGCATCCCGAACGCCCTGGATCTTGCGTTCTTCGTATCCGGCTCGGCGGAGGCGTCGGCGGAGTGGATGCCGGAGATGCAGGCGATGGTCGCCGGCGAAGTCCGCGAAATCGCCGACCGCTGGAGCGACGGCGTCGTGTTCCAGCTCGAGTCTGTGACGATCCTGCTGGCCTACGCCAGGACTCCGCGCGAGGACTGGCCGCTGCTGACCCGGGAGCTGGCCACGCAAGTTGCTGGGCTCGTGGCCGCCGCGCCGAATTCCGAGTGGGTGCTTCACTTGTGCTACGGCGACATCGGACACCAGCCACTGATCGTGCCGACTGACCTCTCCACCGCCGTCGAGTTCCTCAACGCACTGGCCGAACTGCTGGCCGAACTCGGCATCGCGATGCCGACGGTGCACCTTCCCGTTACCTGCGGCGATGCTGCGCCACCCACCGATTCGCAGTTCTACGCCGCACTGAGGGACTTGCGACGGGGCGTCGCTGTGATGGCGGGAGTGGTGGCCGAGTCGTATCCGGACCAGACCCGAACGGCGCTCGGCCTTGTCGTCGACGCGCTGGCAGGGCCCGTGGAGGGGGTCGGTGCCGGCTGCGGACACGGGCGCCGCACGAACGCCGCCGCCGCGGCGAACACCGCGCTCGCCGCGAATCTCGTACACGCCTGGACCGCCTCGGCGAGCCGGTAGGCCGCCGACCACGAGCGGGAAGACCGCTCATCCCGCACGGTCGCATGCCGCGACCTCAATGCCTGATCAGGGGGAAGAAGTGAAAGGACGACACACTCGCCGGCCCCGCCCTTCGGATCCGCCTCGACGCCGCAGCGGCGCCTACCGAGGCCGGCACCGGGCGGGCAGCCGGGCATGGGGCAAGTTCTGGCCGACGCTGATTCTGCTCGTCGCAACGTTGCTCGCCGGGATGGCCCTGCCGGCGTCGGCCGCGAGCCAGACGACATGCGCCGAGCTGGATGAACCAGTCCACTCCGGACTACTCGCCGCCACCATGCACGCGACGCTCTGCTCGACATCGGCCGCGCAGGGCGGTGCTCCCCTGCAGGTCCTGGTCTCGGGTGGCACCTACAACCGGATGTATTGGGCCGGGCTCGGCCTCGACGCCTACTCTTACACCCGCCGGGCGAACGCAGCCGGCTTCGACACGCTGGCCGTGGACCGGATCGGCACCGGCGACAGCAGCCATCCACTCAGCGCACTGGTCACCGCCAGCGTCCAAGCCGACGCCGTGCACCAGCTGATCACCCGCGCCCGAACCGGCGCCCTGGACGGGCACCACCACAGCCTCGTCGCGCTGGTCGGCCACTCGCTGGGCAGCATGGCCGCTGTCATCGCGGCCGCGCGCTACCCCGGCGACATCGGCGCTGTGATCCTCACCGGCTACAGCCACCTGATCTCCGGTGACCAGCTGCTCACGTCGCTGACATCGATGTATCCGGCGGCCTTGGAAGGGCGTCCGCTGGATCCGGGCTACGTCACCACCCGTCCCAGCGTCCGGGCCGGGCTCTTCCACGCCGCCGACGACGTCGACCCCGCCGTGGTCACCGCCGACGAAGCGAGCAAGGACGCCTCCAGCGCCACGGAGCTACCCGACGCAGTCCTACTCGGCCTGTCCCCTGTCACGTCCCACTCGATCACGGTTCCGGTACTGGAAGCCAACGGCGGCCGAGACTCGTGGGCCTGCACCGCAGTCGACTGCACCAGCCCGCAGAGTCTGCACGCGGCCGAGCAGCCGTACTTCTCGACGCCGTTGACAACGTACGTGCAACCCCGATCGGGACACTGCCTCGCCCTGGCCGTCGACGGCGGCGAGTTCACCGACTTCGCCAGCCGGTGGCTCACCGACGTGCTGCCGGCCGACGGAACCGGCGGTGCCTCGTGAGCACCCGCACCCGGGCTGCCACTGCCGTGTTCCTGGCCGCCACGGCCAGCCTCGCCGCGGGCTGCTCGGCCGGCGCGCCCACGCCGGCTGCAGAAGCGACGGCCAGCGCACCAGCACCAACGACCAGCCCGTCGGTCGCGTTGCCGCCCGTCACCGCCACCGTCCCCCCGACGACCACGGCAAACCCGCCGACCGGCGTGCCGTCCCCGGCGCCCGCGCCGCCGTTCACCGCCGACGCCTACGTCTCCCCGGTCTCCGTGGCCACGGCCTGGATGACCCAGTGGTGCAGTTCCGACTGGCGGCAGCCGCGCAACGACAACGTCCAGAGGGCCGCCGCGCTGCAAACCAGTTTCGCCGCAGCCGCCGACCTCGCCGCCGGTGACTCCGAAGGGGCCTACCGGCAGATGCAGGACATGAAGGTCAGCAGCGCCTGCGATCACGTCACCGCCGAAGTTGACCCGGAGGCGCCCGCTGGGCAGAACCGCGTGTTCGTGATCGTCACCGCGAACCGCACCCGCATGGCCGACGGCCGCCCGTTCCAGACCGCTCCCGAATCCAGCACCCGGGCCGTGGTCCGGCAGACCGACGGACGCTGGCTGGTCGACGTCGCCGTGGACGCCGGCTGATGAAGGCGCTACTCGCAGTCCCAGCGCTGGCGGTGACCGCCGCCTTGGCGACGGTGCTCGTCCTCGGCAACGACGACCGCGCCGAAGCCGTCGGGCCACCGCCGACCTGCAGCGCGCCCGCACCGATCGCGGCACCGGGAGACCCGCCGCAGCCACCGACCGGCGGCAGCATCTTCGGCGGAATCACGCTGTCCCCGCCGCAGATCTCCGCGGCACAGACGATCGTCAGCACGGCCAAGGGCCTGAACATCACCGCCCGGGGAACCACGATCGCGCTCCAGGCAGCGATGCAGGAATCGACGCTGAACCCCGACGCACAGAACGGCAACGCGCTCGGGCTGTTCCAGCAAATCCAGCCGGGACCGTACAACGCCTACGTCGGCTACAACCCCAAAGGCTCCCCCGGACCGGCGACCCGCGGGTTCTTCACAGTGCTCACGAAACGAGCACCCGGCTACGACACCGACCCCCGCACGAACGACGAGCTCGCCGAAATGGTCGAGGCCAGCGGGCACGGCGAGCGGTACGCCAAGTGGGAACCGCTGGCCAAGGCGCTGGTCTCCACGCTGTTCGACGGCGCGGCCGGCGGCCCGCTCAAGTGTCAAGACCAGTCGCTGAAGGGAAAGATCCAGGTCCACATCCGAGGCGGGAACGTCGTGACGCTGCCGCCGGAGGCCCGGGTCGAAGGAGAGGTCACCGCCGCGTCTCCGCAGATCGCGAAGGCGATCGCAGCCGGGCTGTCGTGGCTCGGAACCCCGTACGCCTGGGGCGGCGGCGACGCCAACGGACCGACTCGCGGGATCCACGACGGCGGGGTCGCCGACCAGCACGGTGACTACAACAAGGTCGGCTTCGACTGCGCCGGGTTGACGTTCTACGCCTACGCGCAGGCCGGCGTCACGTTGACCAAACCGTCCCGGACCCAGCTCACCAACGCGAAGGTCGTTGTCCCATTTTCCCAAGCGCAGCCGGGCGACTTGCTGTTTTGGGGGCAGCACCACGTCGCGATGTATCTCGGCGTCGCCGCAGGCAGGCACGTGATGGTGGAGGCGCCGCAAAGCGGCGACGTCGTCAAGGTCTCGGACGTGCGGCTCGGCGGAGATTTCCGCAAAGTCGCCGCTCGCCCCGTTCCAGGAGGTGAATAGACATTGCGCAGCGAAGATACCCGAGGTTACGGCGCCGAACCGCCTGTCGATCTCAGCAGGTCGACAACCCCGCACGTCGAGCCGGTCAAGGGTCCTCAGCCAGAGCAGCCGCCGGGCGCTGCTGAGCAGTCCTTGGAAGCTCCCTCGCCGTCGGCGGCCACTGCACCGGCCCGGTGGGGATGGCGCGGTCGTCTCCGCCGACTCAGCGGCGGGCTGTTCAAGCCGAAGCCGGGCGACGCCGAACTGCAGTACCGGCTCGCAGAAGCTGCCGCCCGGCAGCACCTCGGCGGGTCGCGGCTGGTCATGGTGGCCAGCCCGAAGGGCGGATCCGGAACGACGACCGCGACGCTGGTGCTGGCCCACACACTCGCCGTCGCTCGCGGCGGCAGCGTCGTCGCATGGGACAACACCGACGCCCGCGGCAATCTCGGCGACCGCGCCGAGGTGCGGACCCCAGCCACAACGGTCTCCCACCTGCTCGCCGCCGCCGAGCACCTCGTAACCTCCGCAACCGCAGCCGGGGACATGGCTCACTATCTGCGCAGCCAGCCATCCGGCGCCGAAGTCCTGGTCGGCGACACCGACCCGGCACGGCCTCACCCGGTCGGGTCCGGTGAATGCGGACGGATCGCGGTGCTCCTGGAACGGCACGCCCGGCTGACCGTGATCGACAGCGGCAACGATGTCCACACCGACCGGTTCCGGTGGGCAGTGGCTGCAGCGGACTGTTTGGTCGTTCCGATCACGCTCGACATCGACGTCGCGCAGGCGGCTTCATGGATGCTCGACACGCTCCTCGTCGGCGGACGATCGCACCTGGTCGCGAACGCGGTGGTGCTGGTGCGCCCGGGCATGACCACTCCCCCGGACGCCACCCGCCTGCGGATCCTCGAGCACTTCCACGCGCGCTGCGGGGTGGTCCTCGAGATTCCGCACGATCCGCAGCTGGCGGCCGGCGCGCCGATAGCCATCGACCGGCTCTCGCCCGCGACTCGCCGCGCGTGGGTGATGGTCACGGCGGCAGTAACCGACCAGCTTGCCGCCGTCCGGCGCGAACGTCCCGACCAGCGCCGTGCCACCACCCACTCGCACCCGCCGGCGCGCGGTGCACCGGTCGTACGTCAGGACTCACACGGACTCGGCGCGTCGGTCACCGCGCGGCCGTTCAGAAAGGCATAGACATGATCCACCACTACCTGGACCTGGGTGTGCAGTTCCTCACTCAGTCGCCGTCCGTACCCGCGGATCCCACTGGAGGGAGCCCGCCGAATCCATTCAACGGTGTCACGCCGGACTTCTCGTTCTTCGGGATGAAGTTCAACTCGGCGTGGAAGAAACTGCTGGCCGGGGCGTGGGGCATCGGGTTTGTGATCATCGCCTTCGGCGCGATCCGCGCTGTCGTCGAACTGCAGTCGGCTCGTCGTGGTGGGCATCCGGGATCGGTTCTGGAGCACAGCGAGTCCGCGAAACGTTCCGGAATTGCCCTCGCCGCCCTGGCCGGAATCGGCATCATCTTCGGTGCAGTGATCGCCCTTTTCTGACCATGGAGCACGCAGATGACGACCTACGCACCTCAGCCCGCCCGTCCCTCGGGTACCCGACCGCGCCGACTCTGGCTGATCATCGCAGCGATCGTCGTCGCCACGCTGGTCGGCGGGGCATCCGGCTGGCTGATCGGAAGCGCGAGCAGCGGCTCGGCCAACTCGGCCAGTACGCCGACCGCACCGGCGCCGGCCGGTGGGCTCGGGGCGCCGCACGGTCCGAAGGTGATCCGCAACGGCGTGCCATCCGGCTACACCCACGACCAGGCCGGTGCAGCGAACGCCGCGGTGAACGCCGTGCAGGTGCAGACCGCAGTCGCCCACGGCAACGCCGACGGCGCCGAGACCGCATCCACCTGGATCGCTGCGTCCGCCGACGCGCACGCCCGGGCGGCGCTGTCGGCCGCCACCGGCGCGCCGGGCGACGATCAGACGTCCAAGACGCCGGTCACGACCCGAGTCACGAGCTTCGCCGGCTCGGCGACCACGGTCGAGGTGTGGATCGTCGCGGTCGGGTCGTCAGCGGGCATCGGCGGTGGCGTCACCACATCGCAGACGTGGTCGACCCAGACCTACACGCTCAATTGGGAGAAGGACGACTGGAAGGTCGTCTCCTTCCGCACCAAGAACGGACCGCAGCCCGGCGACGGGCAGTCCAGCACCGGCTCGTCGGTGCCGCCGCTGACCAACGGCCTCTACACCGTCTTCATCAACTGACATGAACGATTGGGGGGAGCATGATCCAGCGCCTGACCGCGCTGCTGATCGCCGTGGCCGCGTTGCTGGCGTTCAGCGCGCCGAGCGCCCTCGCGCAGCCAGCCCAGCCGAACCCCGCCGGTGACGTCCCGCAGGGCTTCCCCGCCGACCTGAAGAGATTCGTCGGCGGAACACCGGAGTTCAAGGACGGGCCGTGGTTTCACGACCCGGACTGCGTGAACAAGGGCGGCAACGTGGCCATGTACATCAACGCGGTGATGCAGGACGAGCCGCGCCTGCTGTACTGGTCGGCTCCTCCCCAGGCCCGCACGTTGATGTGGGGCACGCTGGCCGGCGACCCCAACAAGGAACCACCTGAACTGCCGCGAACCTTCCCCGCCAGCGCAGCCGATCGAGACGCTTACCACCTCAGCGAAAACTACTGCGCCGACGAACTGCGCACCTGGTCCAATCCAGCCGACAACGCGTGGGGTTTCACCTGGGCGCCCGGACCGGACCCGGACTCGCTCGAGGCGATGAAGCCGTACGCGGCAAGTGCTGACGATCCGGACGCACTGATCCATCTCATGGCAAAGCCGTGCGGCAACACCGGATCACCGTTCTGCCAGAAGGCGTTCTTCGTCGACTGCGGCAAGACACTGTCCAACCCGGACATGCTGAAACGCTGCACCGCCTGGAACGCCAGCGTGGCCAATCTCTTCGCCGGGATGGCGCACTACATCGACCAGCACACCAGCTGGGCCGACAAGATCGGGCAATTCTTCGGCGCGGTCGGAACCGCCGTGGTCATCGGCGGCAAGGCCCTCGTCGACGCGTTCATGGGGATCCTCGGCGTGGCAGTCGAGATCGCGAAGTTCGTGGTCAACCCGGCCGGCGCGGTCGACGACCTCGCCAACGCCCTTCACCAATCCGCGACCGACCTCACGGCCAAGGTCCTTCAAGGGTTGGCCGCATCCAGCAAGTTCGACCCTTCAGCACCATGGTTCCTGCAGGCCTACGCTGCGTCCGCCGGGATCGGGATCGCCGTCATGGCGCTGTGCGCCGTCCTGATGATCATCCGCACCGCCCGCGGCAGCGGCGGACGGGAGGAACTGCAGGAGTCGCTGTTCAAGAACCTGCCGCTGGGGCTGTTCCTCGCCGTGTTCGCGCCCGGGATCGCGACGTTCCTCGGGCAGATCACCGACGCCCTGACCGACGGCATCGCCACCTGGCAAGCCGGCTCCCTCAACTCCGCCGTCGCCAAGCTGGCGCTGATCGGCACAGTCACCGCGGCCGCGGTCCCCGGCGGCGTCATCATCGGCATCATCATCTTCCTGCTGATGGTCATCGGCGCGTTCAGCATGTTCGTCGGCCTGGCCATGCAGTCGGTGGCACTGCCGTTCGCCGGGTTCGTCGCGGGGATCGCGTGGGGCATGTGGGTGCACCCGAAACAGCGCAAGAAGGCGCTGCGCGTCCCGATGACCTACGGCGGGGTACTGGCGGCGAAGCCGGTGACGTTCCTGCTGATCGGCTTCGGCTTCAAAGCGATCGACGGGAACGCCTCGATCCCGGCGCTGAAGTCCGGCGGCATCCCGCTGCTGACGCAGCTGGTCTTCATCATCGTGATCTTGCTGATCATGGGCCTGGCCCCGTTTTCCTTGCTGAAGTACTTCCCGTTACTGCCCACAGCTGCCGACAGCATGGATTCGCAACCGTCATCCGGCTTCGGCACGGCCTCGACGGTCGGTGCCTCCGTCGGGGCGCTCGCAGACCGGCACCGTACAAAGGGCGCCACTCAGCAGGACGCGGGCAAGCGATCCATCGCCCAGACCTACGAATCGGGGCCGAAGCCTCCGGCGACGGCATCTCCTGCGCGACCGCAGCCTGGAACTGCCGGAGCGCGGCTGAGTTCGGCGCGCCCGAAGACGCCGACGTCGTCACCGACCTCCCGTGGCGCTGCGCAGGCAGCCTCGAGCGCAACAGTCGGCAATGCCGCCAGCCGGTTGCTGGGGTTCGGCCGGGAACCCGGCAAGGCTGCGGGGCTGGCGCGCGGTGCCGCCGAAGCCGCACGGGTGTCCGCTGCGCCGGGCGCACCGGCAGGCTCGGCCGCTGCACGCCTCCACGGGGCGGGCCCAGCGCCGCGCCCTGGCGGCGCGCAGGTCCTGCGTGGAGGCCCGGCGGCCGTTCAGGCGCTGTGGACCCGCACCGCGGCTGCAGCCACGTCGGCGGCAACCTCGGCTGGCGATGCACCGGCCGGCCAAGGCTCCGGTGGCGAGCAGCCAGGCGGCTTCCTCGCCGCCACCGCGCGGTCTGCGTCCGGGCTCGCCCGCACCCCGGCGAACGCCGGAGCGCTCGGAGCGCTCACGGGAATGGCCAGCGGTCCGTGGGGAGTCGCCGCCAACGCCGGCGTCGCGGCGTTCAACCGGCTCCGCACCGCGGCGCACAGCCGACACGGCGCCGAACTCGATCTCGATCCCGCTCAAAGGAGTGATAACTGATGCGTGTCGCGGTACTGGGCGGTGAGGTTCGCCGCCGCAGCTTCCTCGGATCGTTGAGCAAACCGGCCTACGCCGCACTTGGCGTTGCCGCTGCGGGCGCGTTCGTGTTCTGGATCGGCGTCCGCGGGGTCGTCGGCGGAGTCGTCGGGATCCTGTTGCTCGGGGGCACCTGGGCTCTCGTGCATCCGTGGTCAGGCCGTCGATCCCTCATCGAGAACTGGCTGTGGACCCTGCGGTGGCGGCTACGCCGGCGAGCCGGGCACACGCAGTTCATCGCCCCAAGCGTCCGCGCGACGGCCGCCGAAGACGCAACCGGACTGCTGTGGGAACTACCGGTCCCGCTCGGACGGGTGGAACCACTACCACTGACAGACACCGGATACGACGACCTGTTCGTGCTGCACCACCACAATCCCGGCGAACGCCCGTACCTGTCGGTCGTGCTCGAGGTACAGGGACAGGCCGCTGGCCTGCGATCAGAGCACTCCTACGACACGACGAGCATCCGCTACGGCGTGTTGCTGGCCCAGCTGGGCAAGCAGGGGTCGTTCATCCGCGGGCTGCAGCAGATCAACCGAATCTTGCCGCATGACCCGGCCCTGCACCGTGCATTCATCGCGAGCCGGGTCTCGACACGCCCCGGCCTGGCAGCCCTGGTCGAGGCCTACGAGGACCTCGTCGACGGCACCGCGCTGGTCGCCGAACAGCACCGCAACTACCTCGTCGCCCGATTTCCGCTCACCCTCGAGTTCTACGAGGAGGCGCGGCCGTTCGGGACCGGAGTCGTCGGCTGGGCCGGCCTGGTGCGCGAAGAGCTCGCCCGGCTGGCCGACCTGGCTTCCCGGGCCGAGCTGAGCCGGCCACAGGTGCTCGGCGAGCAGCGCACCTGCGCGGTCCTGCGCTCCCTACAAGACCCGTCCTGGCCCATCGACCGCCATGAAGGCGCCAGGTGGGACAATTGCTGGCAGTCCTACGTCACCGCAGCCGAGCAGCTGGTGGTCAACGAGCGCTGGTACACCCGCACCGCGATGTTGCCGCGCGACGGCATCGCGCCGGCCCCGCTGGGACCGCGATGGCTCGCGCCGCTGCTGACTAGCGTCAGCCCGTCGGTGATCCGCACCTTGTCGGTACGGATGGAATTCGTGCCCGACAAGACCGCTCGAATTCGCGCGGTCAAGGACGTCACGCAGGACTCGGCGTCGGTATTGGGCGACGCGAAGTCCGGCAGCATCGACGACGGCACCGACTCGGTCCTGCTCTCCGCGTCGCAACGACGCCTCCGCGATCTGGCACCGGGTTCCGGGCACCAGGGAGTCGACTGGTCGATGGCGATCTCCGTGACCGCCGCCGACCCGGCCGAGCTACGCCGCGCGTGCATGCGCGTCGCCAACGAGGCCGCCGGCTCGGCGATCACCGACCTGGTGTGGCAAGACGAGGCACACGACCTCGCGGTCCTGTCCACCTATCCGCTCGCCCGGGGAATGGCGGTGGCGTGATGCGCGGCCCCACAGAGTTCCACCACCAGCGCCTGTCCTCAGTGGAGGATCTCCTCATCGCCGATCCTCATGAGCTGCAACTCGGTGTGGAGAAGGCAGACGGCCGACGATGCCGCAGCGGTGACCCCGAGCAGTTCTTCCTGCCCGATGGCACCCGATTCCTGCGGCGCGAAGAGCTGGACGCCGAACGTGCCCGCGTCGATGGGCTCTGCCGCGGCTGCCCGGTGCGCCGCGAGTGCCTGGCCGCCGCGCTGGTGCGTGACGAGGTCTACGGCTCCTGGGGCGGGATCGCTCAGCCGGACTATCAGATCATCCGGCGGCTGCGGCGTGAGCAGCTGGCAGCGGAACGGGATGCGGCGTGATGGCGCCCCACGCTCAAGCTGCGGCAAAGGGAAAGACCGCGGCACCTGTCGGATGGCAACCGCCGCGGCCGGCACCGGAACCCCACGTTCCGCGGATCTTGCCGCCACCGCGTCGCCGGCGATGGCTGGATCGGTGGGGCTGGTACGAGCCGCGCGTCGAGCCGATGCATTCGACCACCCGCCAGGCCGAAGCGCTCAATCTGGCGCTCAGCTCGCCGCCGACGTCCTATCGCGGGCTCATCGTCGGCACGGACCTGCTCACCGGACAGCTGGTCACCCACGATCTGTTCGTTGCCTACGAGGACAGGCGGATCTCCAGCGTGAACGCGGCGGTGATCGGCGACGTCGGCAAGGGCAAGTCGAGCTTGTTGAAGACGTGGGGATGTATCCGGCAGCTGCTTCTCGACGATCGCCGCGTCGTCGTCGTGGATAAGAAGCTGCAATCCGGCGTTGGTGAGTACACCAGGCTCGCTCGGTTCCTCGGCGCGCCCTCCATCAGGTTCACCGTGGACGGTCGCGGGTCGCGGCTGAACCTGCTCGATCCGGTCATCGCGCTCGGCGACGACCAGCTCGATGACGCCGAGTCCGGGTCGGCCTTGTCCCGCCCGACCGGGCAGATGATGCTGCTGCGCGCGGTGCTGGGCGAGGCGCTCGGCCGGCCCGTCGCCGAGCGGGAAGGCAAGGCCCTGCGGCAGGCGCTGGTCGCCGCGACGCGCGGCGCCCGCGAGCGCGGCCGCGTGCCGGTGATCGGCGACATCGTCCACCATCTGCTGCATCCCTCCACTGACGACGCCGAGGTGCTCAACCGCACTGTCGACGAGCTGCAGGACTGGGGTCTCGATCCGGCGTTCGCGCTCGAGCGCATGATCGAGGAAGACCTGGCCGGACTGGTCGATGCCGAGACCAGCCCGGAGGTGCACCTCGATCACCCCAGCGGCTTCACCCACTTCGACATCTCCGGACTCCCGCTCGACGGCCCCGCCTTGCGCGTGGTGATGACCCTGATCAACACCTGGCAGACCAACATGCTGGCCCGCCGATCGGAACAGCAACTGCAAACGGTGAACGTGATCGAGGAGGGCTGGCACGTCACAGAAGGCAACGTGGGCACGATCTATCGGCGCAACACGAAACTCAGCCGAGGTCTCGGGCTGGCCAACGTCGGCGGCTTTCACCACCTCTCCGACATGCCCGTGGACTCCCCCGCCCGCAGTCTTCTGCAGGAGGCCGAAACGGTGTTCATCTACGGCCAGGGGTCTCTCGACGACGCGGAGGCGTGCGTCGAGCTGTATAACCTCCCTGCTGGGACAGCTGAGACGATCATGTCGTTGGAGCAGGGCACGTGCCTGATGAAAGTCGGCGTGTACGACCCGATCTTGTTGCGTCATGAGCGTTCCCCTCGCGAGGTAGCGCTGACCGACACCGACGGGTCGCTGACCGGGGTCCTTCGCGATGCAGCCTGATCCCTACGAGCCGGGTGAGCTGCCCGCTGCGCAGCCGATGGTCGGGGTGTTCACCGGTAGTCTGCTGACCGGGCTGTTCCTGCTCGTCTGCGACGTCCTGTACAGCACGCTGCTCGCGCACGCGCTGTTCGGCGTCCCGGCGTGGCCGCCGTCGCTGCTTACCTACCTGCTGATGGTGCTTGCGCTCTGCGGCGAGATCGTGGCAGTGATTGCGGTTCTGCGGTGGCTGCGCCACCGCCGACAGCGACGTGAGCAGCGCCAACCGTCCAAGGACGGGCTGGCCAAGCCGGATGTGCTGGACGAGCGGCTCGGCGCCGACGCCGTGATCCGTTCCGCGCGCCGGCTGCGACCGTCGCTGGCGGCGCAGGAGCACCCGGATCCCGACCAGGCCGGAGCGCGGTTCGCGGTGCAGCGCGAGACCGGGAACCCGTTGTTCGCCACCCACGAGGACAGCAAATTGGTGGTCGCGCCGGTCCGGATGGGCAAGACCGGCCGCCAGGCGGTCCAGGACATTATGCTCGCGCCCGGCTCCATCGTGGCCACGAGCACACGCTTCGATTTACTTGAGCTCACGATCATGGAGCGCCAGCTGCTGGGCACCGTCATGGTCTTCGACCCGGAGGGCCGCACTCCGTGGCCGACGAAAATGCGTTGGTCGCCGATCGCCGGGTGCGAGGACTACGACACCGCGCTGCGCCGGGCGGTGGCGATCTGCTCGGCCCGGCCGCTGGGCGACACCAAGGGCAGCGGGTACTTCGGCGGGCAGGCCGAGGGCGTCATGGCCGCGCTGCTGCACGCAGCGGCGCTGTCTGGCGCCGTCGTTGACGAGTTGCGGTTGTGGACCACCACGAAGTCTCGGCGCCCGGAACAGATCCTCGACACCCACCCCGCCGCGGCATTCGGGGTGGCCGCGGAGCTGCGAGGCATCCTCGACAGCGCTGCCAGCAACAACGACACCAGCGGCGGCGGGGCCATCTACTCCACGCTCGCGCTGCTGCTGCGGCCGCTGGCCTCGCCCAAGACCCGCGACGCCTGCACGCCCCGGCCCGGTGAATCGCAACTGGACATCGACGCCCTCGTCCGGTCCGGCCGGGACACTCTTTACCTGGTCAGCCGGGGCCGCAAGAACAGCGCAGCACCGATCGTCAACGCCTTGATGTCGGAGGTGCTGCACCGAGCGGAAATACTCTCCCAGTTCCAGACCGACGAGCAGTTGGCCTCCCCCGCGTTTGCCGAAGGCGATCTGCGACTCGATCCTCCACTCAGGATCGTCATGGACGAAGCAGCGAATGTCAGTCCCCAGGAAGACTTGAGCATGCGGCTGGCCGACTCGGGAGGTCGCGGCATTGAGTTGTACGTCTTCGTGCAGAGCTTCAGCCAGCTCAGGCAGCGTTGGGGGCCGGAGCAGGCGATCGAGATCTGGGACAACGCGTCGACAAAGCTGATCTTGGGCGGCCTGTCCAACTACCGCGACCTCGAAGCCATGTCGCGGCTGCTGCAGGAACGGGCGATCGACCAGACCAGCGTCTCGACCGGACCAGGTCGGTCGCAGGTACAGGTCTCGCAGCGGTACCGCAGCGCACTGCCGATCAACCAGATCAGGGAGCTGGTCGACGGGCAAGGCCTGCTGTTCTACCGCAACATGCCGGCCACCCTCGTCGACCTGCCCGGCTGGTGGCAAACCCCAGACCTGGCCGATCGGGTCCAGGGTTCCCGCGCACAGACCCGACAGCTGGTCGCCGCGACCGGTGGGGTGATGCCGATTGAGCCGCCGGAGACGGAACCCGACGATGGCGACACCGATCGTGGCGAATCCGGCGGTGCGCCCCATGCCTAAGCGGCGCTCCCCGGGCGAGCACGGCGTACTTGACGGAGACATGATTGAGAAGGCGGCCGCGCAGGCCGCCGCCGAGGTGCTGGGCCCGCCGGAAGACCCGGATGACGTCCCGTTTCTGGACGAGTCGATGTTGCCCGAGGTTGTCACCGAGCTGGTCGCCACCAGTGATGAGCAGCGTGACCAGCTGGGGCGCCTGGCCACCCGGGTCGAGTCGTTGGACGAGGCGTTCCAGGCGCTCGAGGAAAGCCTCACCGAGCGGGTCAACCTGGCGCGGCCGTCCCGCTGGACGTGGGAGTTCCTCACTCAAGACGAGACTGCGCAGCTCTGGCGGGAGACACGGTGGTTCGTCGACTACTTGATCCGCCGATATCCGTTAATCAGTGAGGTCAGCATTCCGCCCTGCTGGTACCGGCACAGCGTCGCCGTCGACGAGCTCTCCGACCTCTACGCGGCGTGGCGTGAGGCCTACTGCTCCAGCAGCCGGCCGTCCACGGCGATGACAGCCTGGCGCGACCGCTGGCTGTGGCCGGCGCTCAACCGACTCGCGACCTACGCGACCTGGCGGGAGTGCAAAGAGACCCGGCGCCACGTCGAACCCGCTGCGCGACAGGATCTGACCGACGACGACTTTGACAGGTTCGTCGAGGCCAACATCGCGAAGCGCCCCCGAGCGCGCTCCGGGGTCATGCCGTGGCCGACGAAGCCGAGCGGGAAGGAAGGATCGGTCAGGGGTGGCATCGCTTCGGCCAGGGCGGATGCACGACTAGCGGAGTGATCTTCCCGGCACGGAGCTCGATGTCGGGCCGGCCGACAGCTCGTGCGTACTCCAGCAGTTTTTGATGTTCTTGGAGCGGAAGCCACCCGAGGTCCCAGCCAGTTTCGAGCAGCATCAGGTGACACAGTAGCTCCTTCGAACTCGGATCGAATCGGTGCATTCTGGCCGCAAAGCGGTCTGCCACCTCCTCGTTCCCCTGGAACCATGCACTGGTCGCCAAAAGCAACTCGCGGGCCGCCAGGATGTCGTGCCGTCGAACACCACCCTCAGCCGCCAGGTGTTCAGCCAGGCGCAAACTCCGCCCGTTTTCCTCTACGTGGCCGGCGTCTGCCGCGGCGACCTCCTCCTGGATTGCCCGCAACAGAGCTCGAGACTGCGTCGTGAGGTAGTCCACGTCTGGGTCGAACATGTCTCCCCCTCCGCCGGCAGTGATCCCCCGGCCGTCCGGCAACATCGAGGCTGTACCTGCATCACATCCCATACTTGTCGATCAGTACGGCAGGAGCAACGAGAAGTTTGCTTCCGACCCGCATACGGCGGCGACCCAGGTCCTGTTCGAGGACGCCAAGCACAGTTTGCTGCGCTGGCTGCAACCTGGGTTCGACCGACGTTGAAGCGGACTGCGAGGTCCGGTTCGAGCGCCGCTGCTGTGGGTGCGATGGTACCGTTGGTCTCGACCTCAAAATCGGCCCGACTGCACGTAGCGTCCTGAGCATCCGCGTCCACCCGGCCTGATGCTGGCACAGCAGCGGTTCGCCGCCGGAGTTCACCACCAGTTCGAGAGGCCTGGCTAGTGCCCGGTCCACGATGGCTTCGACGGGTTTGCTGGCCAGCTAGGAGCGCAGGTCGAAGCGGCTCCGCCGTCCCGGCGATGTTGCATCCTTCGACGACATAGGTCAGAATAGCTCTATGCGCGTCACCTACGCCTTGGTCCGACTTGCCGCAGCTCTCATGAACGCTCCTGACGAGCGACACTGGGGCTACGAGCTGTCTCGCGCGTCCGGGGTTCGCTCAGGTGCGATGTACCCGCGCTTGAGCACGATGCTCGAAGAGGGATGGCTAACGGACGGCTGGGAGTCTGCCGGCGAGACGTCCGGTCGACCGCCGCGCAGGTATTACCATCTGACCGACAAGGGGAAAATCGAACTAGGTGCAATCCTCAGCAAGGCCGCAAGCGATGAGCGTTTCAAGAATCCCGGATGGGGGTTCGCATGAATGGCCTATTGGAACTCATCAGCTCATGGGGTCTTGGAACGATGGCTTTAACAGTTGCAACGTTCGGCTTCTTCCCTAAATTTGTGATGCACTTGATTGTGCTTGTCTACCCCGCAGGACATCCCCGTCGACGCGAGCTACCTGCGGAGCTTGAGGCACTGCCACATCGCAAGCGGCTAATGTGGGTAGCCGAGCAGTTACCGACTGCAGTATTCGACGGAATCCCATCTCGCATCAAAGTAATCTCAAAGAATCGAGCTAACGACAAGCGAGAGCTGTCGAGGACGCTCGCGTACTGCCAACAAAACAGAAAACAACCGCATGAATTCATGACTACGAGCGGCGGGCGACGCTACAAGCTCGTGTACAGATATCGACGGATGCCGGGCCTGCCTGCGAGGGCTCCTGTGTACAAACGCGATCGACGCGTCATTTCCGGCAACTGAGTCCGCCCGCGATTCCAACCTCCCCGGCTGGTCTGCCCGGTGTGCCGGTTGGGGCAGAGTGCACACAGCGGCCGCCATCGGTGCCAGGCGTCGGAGTCGGGTACGCCCCGAGAGAAGAGGTCCGCCGGGTCTCCGGGAAGTGGTCGGCAAACGTGGCTAGGGCGCGTCCTGTAAGCGGGTGAGCTACCGGTCTGGTAGCTGTGCCCGGTGGTTGGTCGCGGTGAGTTGACGGAGAAGGCGTGGGCGGTGATCGAGCCGCCGTAGCAGCGCGGTGGACGGCGGTGGCAGGATCACCGCCAGGTCATCAACGCGATCCTGTGGAAGCTGCGCACCAGTGCCCCCGTGGCGTGATCTGCCCGAGCGGTATAGGCCGTGGAAGACCACGCAAGAACGGCCGCGGTTGTGGACCAAAGACGGCGCCGGGGACAAGATCCTCGACCGGGTGAGTCACCATCGAGAGCGGCGGATGACAAGTCGGAGGGCAGAGCAGGATCGGTGAGACGTACCGCACGACGGAGCAGATTGAGTGAGATGCGCATCGGCGGCGTCTCACTCAATCTGCTTCGTCCGTGGCCGCAGTTGCCCCGGTGATGCGTTCTCCATACGTGGCCGGCCGCACTTGACCGTGTCAAGCTCTCTCCGGGCGGCTGAGACCCGGGCGACCTGCCACACGCGGTCAGACCGATGACGTCGCTGGCCCGCCATCCGGATGAGGACCGGGGAACGGCGTCCTCCGCCCCAGGACGGCTGAGCCGCGAGCCGGGCCGACGTCAATCGGTACGAACTCCGCTTCGGCGGCCAAGGCCTCGGCGACCTCACTGGCGTTGATGATCCGTGCTCGGGAGAATGCGATGTAAAGCGGGTCGACCGGCACCGTTACCTCTCCGACCGGCAGAGTCAGACCGACCATCTCGAAGTCGATCCGCCCGCCGTGCCCGGTCTCGAGGAGGTCCACGTAGAGCCGTGCCTCCTCTGCGGTGCTGATCTGGTGGCACACCGTGGTGCTCAGCGGCATGGAAACCTCGTCGCCGCGGAGCAGGCCGGCCAGGATGGCGATGTTGCGTTCGTCGCGGCGCGACCAGCGGGTGGGCATCGGAAGGACCACGTCGAGTTCGTCGCGGACGAAGACGAAGTCCTGCAAGGTGCGCGCGATCGGTGCAAAGTGCCCGGTGGGTTCGCGCGTCTGGGCGTCCAGGTCGATCTGCTCGGTGTCCAGCACCAGGACCATGCCAGGCGCCTGGTCCAGGGAGTCGAGGACGGTGACGGTGCGCAGCAGCGCGTCCGGGTCGACCGAGGCGGCGTGCTGGGCGTCCTCGGGGCCGTACTGCAGCAGCATCCCGACGTTCGATCCCTGCTCCGGGGCGGGGCGGTCGATCCGCAGGCGCAGCCGCAGCATGCCGGTCGAGTCGGTGCCGTGCACGTACATGCCGAGTGAACCCTCGGTGGCATAGTGCAGGGTCAGGTGCAGCGGGCGCCCCGTCGCGCCGTCGACGGTGCGAGCGCGCAACGTGGCCGCGCGCGGAAACCCCGCGGTGACGCGCCGGTCGGGCATCACCATCGCGACCTGCTCCCACGGGAGGTTGAGCGCGGTGATCGCCTCGTTCTCGACGCGGTTGATATAGCCGGGCTCGATGACCGCGCCACTGCCGTAGTGCAGCGCGGTGGCGACGGCTTCGGTCACGGCGGACCCCGCCGGGTCGTCGTCGACGACATCGAGGTAGACCTCGATGCGCTGGGGCGGGCTGCCCGGCTTGAGGCGCACGAACACCGAGTTCTGTCCGCCTCGGGAGGCGAAGTCCAGGCCCCAGACCGGTGAGAGTTCGTCAGCCCGGCTACGTAGGACGTCCAGACGCTTGAGCAGGTCCG
This sequence comes from Amycolatopsis sp. NPDC051758, assembly GCF_044453095.1. Lineage (NCBI taxonomy): Bacteria > Bacillati > Actinomycetota > Actinomycetes > Pseudonocardiales > Pseudonocardiaceae > Amycolatopsis > Amycolatopsis sp. NPDC051758. Next base: position 414,407 of record NZ_JBITCJ010000010.1, read on the forward strand.
GCACGCCTTCGACCAGGCCGGACTGTTCCTGGCCGAGTTCGCGCTGCATGTCGATTACCTCCTGGTGCGGGGTGGTCAACATGTACCGTGCGATGTCGGGCCTCTCGGCGAGCTTCAGCTCCAGCCAGCGCACATCGCGGAACACCATCTCGAACGAGCTGCGGTAGCGCCCTTTAAGGCTGTTGAACCACTGCAAGTCCCCCGGTGTCGGGTGCACCGGCGCGACGAGCACCCACGAGGCGGTCTCCGTTCCGACTGCTCGCTTGACGGAGCGGACGACCTGCGCGCGCTGGGATTTGCCCAGTTTCGTCCAGCTCTTGAACTCCACCGCGCGGCGGATGTCCTCGATCCAGGCATCGCGGCCGCCATCGCCTCCGGAACCGTTGATCGTGCGCACCCGGTCGCCGTACTCGGCGTGCATGAGCAGGTCGAACAGCTGCTCGGCCTTCTTCGGAGATTCGGCCAATTCGTCCCAGGAGATCCGCACGGTCGTCATCCTGCCGTTGCGCGTGGCCACCCCGCGCGCGGCGCACCGGATCGACCCGTACGCGATGAGAAGTTCGCTCGTGCGGGGTCGCGCCGAGCCGGGCGGCGCGTTCGCGAGACGTAGCCAACTGGGCCAGTTCGCAACCCAGCGATTGGTCACCGTGCCGCCGGACGGCCGTGCCAGATGAGGTCAGTAACCAGGGCGAGAGCCCTGGCTCGGTCCTGGACTGGGTGGATCCTCGACCGGCCGGGGCTTCTGGGCGCGACGCTGCTGCTCGGCGAGCCGTTCGGCACGTTGCCGAGCGTCTGCGGCCGTGCCTGCATTGCGGCTGGCTTCGCCGGGAATTGGTGTGGAGCTGTGCCTCTGCTGGTCGGCGGTGCTTCTGGAATCCCCGGTCGTGATAGGCGGAGCGCTGACTGCGGCCGCCCGTTCCAGTTGCATGCGCGCCTGGGCCGCGGCCTGGTAGGCGGGCAGGACGCGTTCGTCAGGTGGTGGCGGGCCGACCGGGTCTGATCCGGTGATGCCGTGTTGTTCGCGGTAGGCGGCGATCGTGGTGACGGCGGCGAGGTAGCGGGCGCGCGGTGCGGCGCCTTCGGGGGCGGGACCGAGCTGTTCGACCCAGTCTGGTCGGTTTCGGGCGGCGTCCCGGCCGAGCTCGACGACGCGGGCGCGGATTCGCCGGCCGTCGTCGGCGGTGGCGGCGGCCACTGCCCGGTCGCGTCCGGCCAGCGGCTCCGGCGAGGGCGGGGTCGGCAGCCAGCTGGGCCACATCGCGTCGCGGCGGCGGGCAGCGGCCGGTGGCGGCTGGGCGGGTGCGTCCGCTGGGACGGCGGCGGGAATCGGCGCCGGGCGGGTGGCCAACTGGGCGAGGGAACGTTCGTAGGAGGGCACCAGCACGTCGAGTCGGGCGGTCGCCTCGGAGGGAAGCGGCTGCGGTTCCTCCGGCTGCCGGGCCCCGCGAGTGCCAGCCGGGTCGGCGTGCTCGGGCCGGGACGTGGCGGCGCGGATCCGGGCGGCGGCGAACGCGCTGGGGTTCTCGATCCGCGGCCGCACCAGCAGGTCGGGGTCGATGTCGCGGACGATGACGCGCGGGTCATGCCCCGCGGCCGCGGCGGCGGCAAGGTTCTGGCCGATGGCGCCGAACGCCGGCCCGGAGATGACGCGCTCGACCGCCGGGTGCTCGCCCCATTCCTCGCGCAACAGGTCTGCGGTCGCCGTGCGCTGCGCTTGCTCGGCGGCTTCGGCGCGGGCCTCGCGCTGGGCCTTGGTCAGCGGGCGGTGCTGCGGGCGCGCCGTCGCCGGGTCGGCGAGCGCGGCCTCCTTGACCAGCGCAGTGGTCAGGCGGCTGGCGTCACGGACGTTCGGGGCGATCATGTCGTCCGGGTCGAGGGCGCGCAGCAGGTCGCGGGGGTCGCCGCCGGCCTTGTCGATGCGGTCGAGCACGGTGGCGAGGGACCGGAACGCGGCGCCGCGGATGACCCGGTCGACTGCGGGGTGCTCGCCCCATTCCTCGCGCAGCATGACTTCGGCCTTGGCTCGGCGCACGACGTCGGCGGCGTGCCGCTGGGCGCGGAACGCGCGGCGCTGTTCGACTTCTTCCGGGGACAGCCCTCGCCGCCCCGGTGGTTGCGCGGACGCAGTGTCGCGGGCGGGCGCGTTGGGGTCTTCGAGGAGGCCGAGGTCGACTAGCACGGGGGTGTCGTTGCGGTTGATCTCGGTGGCTTTCGCGCGGTCGACCAGCTTGGTGATCACGCGCCGGGTGCGCTCCCCCGCGGTGCGCGGCAGGCCGAGCAGATATTCGTCCTGGGAGCCTTCGACGTCCTGGCGGGCGAGGAACATCCACATCGCCAGCTTGTGCCGGCTGGCGGCGACGAAGCTGCCGGGGTTGTCGGCTCCGGCAACGCTGAACAACACGGCGCCCCCACGCCGCTGGCCGTCATCCCCGGTCCAGGCGGCGCCGTCGGCCCCGATGGTCAGGCCCTGAGACTTGTGGATGGTGAGGGCGTAGCCCTTGCTCAAGCCGCCCTTGGCGACGAACTCCGGACCGAGCACCCGGGATTCGACAATGCGGCCTTCGCGTGTGGCGCGCTCCCACCGGACGTCGAGGCTGCCATCGTCGCGGATGGCGTCGATGACGCCCCGGTAGCCGTTGAGGACATCCGGTGCGCCGTTCTGCCGTTCGTTGACCCGGACCATGACGTAGTCACCCTCGTAGAAAGTGACGGTCCGGCCGCCGGGCAGGTCGTAGGTCCGGTCCTGGCCGAGTTCCCCGGCGATCGCCCGCAGAGCCTGGGCACCGTCGTTGAGCCGGTCAACCATCTCGTTGGTGGCCGCGACCATGAGCAGGCCGCGCTGCTCGGTGAACGCGTCCGGCGCGCCCTGGCGCTGGTCGACCCAGGAGGCGAGCATCGCGGCGGTGGCTTCGTTTCCCGTTTCGGTGACGACCAGCCGGTCGCGGTCGGCCCAGGAGGTGAGCGCCTCACTGTAATCGCCGCGCCGCCATGCGGCGATGGCGGCGCGTTCGTCGGCTTCGGACTGCCGCCGGTTCTCCTCCAGTTCGCCGCCACGGACGAGCGCATGCACCACGCCGAAGGAACTCCCGACTCCGACGCCGCGCAGCTGCTTGGGGTCGCCGATCTCGAGGATCTTGACGCCGGCGGCGTCGGCGGCGATGTACAGGCGGGCGCGGGCGCGGTCGTCGATCATGCCCGCCTCGTCGAGCACGAGGACGTCAACGCCGCGCAGGCCCGGGCCGTTGTAGATGCGCCAGAGCCACTGCGCGATGGTGCGGCTGGGAATGCCGGATTCGGCCTGCAAGGTCTGCGCGGTCATGCCCTGCGTGGCCGCGCCGGCGATGACCAGTCCTTCGGCTTCGTACGCCGCTCGCACCGCGTCCATCAGTGTGGTCTTGCCACTGCCGGGCGGGCCGACGAGCGAGTCCAACCCGGCGCCGGAAGTGGTGATCCGCAGTAGCTCGCGGCGCTGTTCGGCGGACAGCTCGAAGCCGCCGGTGGCTTCGATCGTGCCGGCCGCCATCTCCGCGGTGGCGCGGCTGACGCGGATGCGGGTCTGGTCCGGGGTGCTGGCCTCGGCTTTGGCGACGACGACCTTTTCGGCGTCGACGACGTCGCGGGTGGTGTAGAGGGTGGCGTTGGCCATGTGCTCGGCGCCGAGCTGGCGGCGTTCGCCGTTGGTCGGCTCCGGCGCGTTGGCGGGCCTGGCGGTCTTGGCGAGTTTGACGAACCCGGCGTGCTCGAGGACCTGGTCGGTCAGCTGCTCGATCTCGGCGTGCTTGCCGCCGGCGGGCAGCGCGTCGGCGACCGCGGCCAGCGCGTCGATGCGGGAGAAGCGGCGGGTGTGCGCGGTGAGTCCGGAATCGACGTCCTGGAGCAAGGTGGCGAGTTCGTCCAGGCTCGGCCGCGGCTGCGTGCCAGTGCCATCGGCCAGGTCGCGACGGAAGGTGTCGCGGGTGATCTGGTCGGGGTCAAGCCCGGCGTCGAGGGCTTCTTGCCGCCAATGGCTCGCGAGGGTTTCGTCGGAGGCGATGGTGTTCTCGCTCTTGCGTTCGCGGGTCATCGACGCGGCGACGCGGCGGACCGCGTTGGTGGCTTCCTCGGGGCTGAGACCCATCTCGACCAGCGCCGCTTCGATGCCCTGCCCCCGCTTGGAGAACAAGCGGATCGCTTCGTCGGGGATGGAGTCGATCTCCCACCGGCCGGTGCTGTCGTTGCGACGGTACTGCACGCCGTAGCGGCGGGTGAGCACGTCGCGGACGGAGGCCTGCAGCAGCCGGTCCACGACCGGGGCGTGGCGCATCAGGTCGCGGCCGCCGGCGGCGATGGTGGACCACTTCCCGTCTTCGCCCTTGGTCATGTTGGCCAGCGTGTAGTGGACGTGCCAGTGCGGGTCGCCGATGGCCGCGCCGTCGACCGGGCGGGCAGTGCGGTGGAACATCGCCCAGCCGGCGAGGCCGTTTCCTGCGGTGATCTCGGCGGTCTGGCCGTCGCCGTGATGGCCGCGCATCCCGTACGCGGCGATATTCTCGAGCCAGCCGAAGGTCTCCATCGCCTGGTCGGTGAAGATGCCGTCGAGCTCAGCGCGAGTCTCGTCGTCGACGAGGCCGTAGGCGGCACGGAAGTCGCCGTCGAGGGTCAGGGTGACGTCGTAGGCGAGGTTGCCGATGGTGACGCGGTCGTCGACCTGTTCCTGGGTGCCGTCGGGGTGGGTGATGGTCTTGGTGAGCCGGGAGACGGCGGCGGTGAAGACGTCCTCGCCCCACACCTCCTCGACGGTGAGGCCCGCGGCGTCGGCGAGCTGGCCGGCGTAGTCGGCGCGGAGCACCGCGGCCTCACCCTGGCGCTCGACGGCGCGCTGAGCGCGGCCGTACATCGCGCGCATCCGGTTACTGGTGAGCACCTCGTTGACGGGGACATCGGCTTCGCGGGCGATGCCTTCGATCTTGCGCACGAGCGGGGCGAGCGCGAGTTTCGCCTCGTGCGGAACGCCCTTCTTGTGCGCGACCAGCTGCTCTCCGGTGATCGGGTGGTAGCCGTTGACCAGAGCGCGGGCCTTGTCGAAATCTTCGGGCGTGAGCTCTGTTCCGGCCTCGATTCCGAGGTCGTCCAGTCCCTTGCCGACCCACACGAGCGGACGCTCGCGCATGTCAGTGTGGTAGTCCAGCTGCGCGTCGTTAATTCCCTCGGCTACGCAGCCGTGTCCGAGGCCGAGCCGGTAGTCGACCTGAGCCGGGTCGGACCCGATTGGCGTAACCCACGCCATCCAGTCACCTCCCCCAAGGTGAGCTGGGAAAACAATCCCCCTAAGATCATTTTCCCTCGTATCGCGTAGCGATACCTTAGCTCAAAGTTGTTGATCTTGTGGGCGTGTTTCTCACGCCCACAGGGCCCGCGAAGCGGGCAGAACACGGCCGGCCGTCAGGCCGTCCGTCGTCCTTTTACCTCGCCAACGGCGAGGTACGGCCGCCGGCGCGGTGACGACGAAGCAGCCCGCCCGTGTCGTGCCGGAAACCTTAGGATCGCGGTGGCGCGGGAACCGTCAGGCCGTGCGGCCGGTGCCCGGGCCGGGCGTCGAAAGGCGACTCGGCGCACGTTGTGAGCTGCGGCAATCGGATGCGCGGCGGTCGGCCGTTGATCTAGCGTGGTGGGCGCAGAGGCGAGAACCTACGACTTCGGGGGAGGTCGCTGTGCCATCAGCACGCGAGATCCGGTCCAAGATGAAGAGGGACGAGGACGACGAGCGGAAGCGCCGTACGGACGCGGTGCTGACCGTCGCCAAAGCCACGGAGACGGCGGTCAAGGCTCGCGCCGCCAACGACGCTGCGCTGCGCGAGGCGTTCGAGTCCGCCCTGAAGATCCGCGACAGCGACGCTGAGCGCGTCGGTGCGCTGCGCAAGGCGTTCGAGTCCGCGCTCACCGACAACCCGCAGGCAGCCGAAGCGGAACTGGCGGCGGGGCGGGCGATAAATGCGGCCACGACGTTGAAAGTCACGCAGGCGAAGCTCGCCGAGATGACCGAGCAGCGAGTGGAGGACCTGCGCCGCTGGGCGCAGCTGGCGAAGCACGCCGACGTGGCGCTGGCGAGGAAAACGGCGAGTGCTCGTGGTGGGCACGGCGGGCCGGCGGAGCCGCAGCCTCGGGCCACGGCGTACGCGGTCGTCGCGGCGCCGGACCCTTCAGGGGTCGGCGGTGCGGTCGACGGGGCGGCTGGCTAGAACAGGACGGTCTGGGCGGGATCCCCGAATGCGCTCCTCTTCCCATCCGTGCTCGGCGACGACGTCGCGGAGCTGGTCGGAGCGCTCTGCGGGTTGGGCGGTCCGTCAGCGGCGGCGGACGGCATCACCACGTTGCGTCAGAAACGTTCGATTTCCGCGGCGTGGCGTACGGGACCGACCACGAGCTGCGGCCGCGGCCGCCGCTGAGCAGCCGCGGTCTTCGGGCTGGCGACCGCCGTCATCCGTTCGAGGGTAAGCCGGGGGTACCGACGGTTTTCGCGACGTTCGCCCGCCTGGTGCGCGGGCGAACGTCGCTGCGGGGCTTGGCCGGTCAGGCCGGCGGAACTTCCGTCCAGTCGTCGACGACGATGATGCGGCGCCGGTAGACGTGGCCGCCGAAGCGCTGCTTCGCGCGGATCCGTCGGGCTATCGGATAGACGGCCTCGATCTCCGGATCGTCGGGGAACACCCGCATCGAGCCGCCGCTCATCTCCGCGGCGTGCTCGGTGATGACGGGACAGTGGGTTTCGGTCACGGCTTCTCCTGCATTCGGTTCATCGGTTGCCTTGCGGTGGTCGCTGGAACTGGATGGAGGAAGCGCCGGCACCGGGGTCCCGGTGCCGGCGCTGGAAGGTCAGGCCGCGGGTGCGAGCTGCTCGCGGTTGTGCTCCCGGCCCTCCTCTTCGCGGGACTTGCTGGTCTTCGTGACGACTGCGGTCGCGTAGCGGAGACTCGGGCCGATGACCGACGCTTCCAGCTTGGTGCGGCGGACCGGGAACTGGGCGCCGTTCGGGGTGAAGGAGTCGTCGAGGAACTTGCCGGTGACGATGACCTCCATGCCGGTGCGGATGGTCTGTTCCACGTTGGCGGCGAGCTCGCGATAGGCCACTACGGGCTGGAAGACCGGCGGACGCGAGATCCACTTGTCGCGGACCTTGTCGAAGTAGCCATCGCTGATCGCGACGTCGAAGCTGAAGATCGTCGCACCGGCTGCGGTGTGGCGGGTCTTGTGGATCTTGCTGACGTTGCCGGTGACGGTGATCTCGTTCATGGTCTGGCTCCCTTGGTGCTCGGTGTCGGTGGAACGCGGCTCTGCCTCAGCGGGCGGCGGAGGGATCCGAGCTGTAGCGAGGAGCGGCGGGGGTTCGGCTCCGCCGAGCGGTGTGGGATCGCGCGTGCGCGACCCCGAAGGGGCTTGTCTCACCCGGTCGGTGCGGGCCGGTTCATCGCCGCCCTGTCCTTCCGCCGGTCTGCTGACCTCCGGGCGGTTCACTGGCACCGGGCGCGGGATCAGGCGTGATGAGGAGCCCGTCCGAGGCGATCGGCGATCCCGAACGGATCGGCTGCAGGTGAGGCGTTTCGGCACGGTCCGGGCGCTGCGCGGGAGCCGGGACGGGACGAGCGTAGCGGTGACCTACCTCGGGGCTGGCGGCCGATGAACTCCGCTCGTGGCGCCGGGGTGGGAAAAGGCGGTTGGTGGGCTCGGCGTGGGCGGAGGGCGTCTTTGGGATCCGGCACCGCGTCGAGCGCCGCGGGCTCGGGTGTTCGGCACGCGACCGCGCGACCGGGCAGTGGCTGTGCGGTGAACACCTGGACGTGCACCCACGGACGGCAAGATGTGAAGCTACGCGGCCGCGGCGGTGTGATTGCAGGGCCGCGGCGAAACCGGAGAGCGGGTCGTAACGGTGCTGGCTGGTGCCGCGACTTGTTCGGTATCGAGCCCGTCGCCCCTCCCCCCAGGGTGGCGGGCTCGATCACTACGGGGGCTGGCCACCGGGGACTCGGCGGCGGTCAACGGGCAGCTCGGCCGTGTGCGTGCGGGGTGAGGCGAGGTGCCGCAGTGCGGCGGTGAGCTGGTCGTCGGAGTGTTCAGCCACCCTTTTGTGTTCCAGGTCGGGCGGCTGTAGCGGTAGACCTGGACGTCGGCGTTCGCGTCGGCGGTCCTGTTCAGGTCGCCGACGTTCTCCAGCTGGCGGTGCGCCTGTTCGGCGAGGTGGGGACTCGGGGTGTCGCCGGGTCGCATCAGGGAAGAGTGGGAGCGCCGGAGCTGATGTCTGGCGGCGCGGCCGTGATGGCCGCGCCGCCGGGTTCGGTCAGGTCGCGGGGACCGGTTCGGCGAGGCCGTGCTCCGGCCAGTGGGTGATCGCGTTGACTTCCTGGATCGTCCGGAACGGGGCGCAGATCCGATCGTCGTCGAGCGCGGCGTAGAGGTCTTCGGGGGTGTAGGCGTACTGGCTGACCAGGTCGATGATTGTGTACGCGTACGGGTGCTGGCCGGTCTGGTAGCCGGTCATCAGCAGGAAGGTGGGCTCGTCGTCTTCGCGGTCCTTGTAGACCTGGGCGAAGAAGGTCCGCAGCGGCCGGTCGTAGCCGATCACGATGGTGTCGGCGGTCTCCGGGTTCTTCGGGGTGAGGTAGTGCCTGGTCATTGGATGGTGCCTCCCGTGTTGCGGTTCGGTGTGCTGACGGGCCGTGGCCTCAGCGCGCCGGGCAGGGGTCCGCAGGACGGCAAGTGGGAAGGGCTCGTCCGGGCGGGTGGGATCGCGCAGCGACCGAGCGCAGCGAGGCTGGTCTCACCCGCCCGGACGGGCGTGGACGGCTTGCCGCGAAGCCCCTGCGTGGTGTGCTGACCTGTGGTGTCAGCTCGCGGTCCGCTGCCGCGAGGTGACGCTGTGACCCGCCGCTCCCGGTCCGAGTGTGCAGGCTGGATCGGTGCTGCGACGGAGTGCACAGGACGCGTGGCGAGGTGGACGGCGGCGGCCGGTGTCCTCAACCGGTTCTGCGGGTCGGCGCAGTTCGTCGGGGAGCGTGAGCAGACGACGTCGGTGTGCGGGAGGCGGACGTTGCGGTAGGCCGCGACGCGGCCTGCCGGGCCGTAGTGGTCGGTGTTTTACGCCGGTGCACAGGGCGGTGGGATGGTCCGGATGGTGCTTCGGAGGTGGCGCTGGCCCCGGCCGCCTGGCCGGGGCCAGCGCCTCGTCTACCGGGTGAGGGCCTTGGCGAGCTCGTGGTGCCGGGCGAGAAGCACGCCGGCGGCGACGGTGGAGAAGGCGAGCATCGCGGTCAGGATCACGTCGGGTGCGTAGACCTTGAGGTTGGCGAACTTCCCACCGAACGCGACGTTGTCGACGACGGCCCAGACCGTGACCTTGATGCCGTCGATCTCGCCTTCGTAGGTGACGGTCCCCCGGCTCGGTTTCCGGGCTTCGGTCAAGCCCAGCACGTTCGCCCATTGCCGCGCGGCTTGCCGGGCGGCGGCGGGGCGGCCGTCGACGAGTCCGTTGAGGACCGGCAGCCGCGGCGCCGGGTTGCGGTAGTCGTAGTCGGTGTTCCACGACCAGTTCACGCGCTTGCATCCGAGTTGCGCGCCGATGTGGTCGAGCTGGGCGAGCATCGCGGTGCCGGACTCGGCGAGCCGGGCGGTGCAGTCGCGCAGCTGCTTGGTCGTCGGCGTGGCGTACAGGTCGGGGTATTCGGACACGATCGCGCCTCCTGGGCTGGGTGCTGGTGGAACGCGGTGGTGCCCAGCGCGGCGCGGGAGGGGTCCGCAGGACGGCGGGGGTTCTGCTCGCCCGGGCGGGCGGCCCGCAGCGCCAGCGAGGACCGTCGCCCGCCCGGGTGGGCAGGTTCATCGGCGCGTGCCCCTGCCGCGCGGTGCTGCCCTCGGGCGTTCCATGAGCGCCCCGGCCACGGATGGCTGGCGTTGAGGACCGCAGGCGACCCGCCGGCGTGGGCGCGGCGCTTCCGGTCCTCGTCGGTGACGGCGTGACGGCAGCACGGTGACGTTCGGAGAGGGTGGTCCGGCTTGTCGTTGCCCAGCACCGGCTCGGTGCGTGGAGCGCCGTCAGGCGCCGAGCACCACGGCCAAAGGCGGGGCATCCGGGTGGAGGCGCCCTGGCGCCGGAGCCCGGATTCCATGGCCGGGTGGCGTTTTGCGGAGCGCCGCCAGGCGCGGAGCACGCGGGGACGGTGCCGCCAGGCGCCGGCCCCGCCAGATGCGCAGCACCAGGGCGGAGGCGCCCTGGCGCCGAGGCCCGATTCAGTGCCCGCCGGCAGGCGGGCCGGGTGGGCGGGTGGGCGCTGGGGAGCACGAGGGGGCGCGAGCCCCCTCGTATCGGGGGGGGGGGGGGGGGGGCGGGCCCCCCCCCGGGGGGCGGGGCCGGGGGCGGGGGGGTGCGGCGGCCCGGTCACGCGCCCGGCCGCGCGCGCCCCCCCCCCCGCGGGGTGGGTGGAACCCNNNNCGTACGGGGGGGGGGGGGGGGGGGGGGGGGGGGGGGGGGGGGGGGGGGGGGGGGGGGGGGGCGGGGGGGGGGGGGGGCCCCGGGGGCGGGGGGCCCCCCCCCCCCCCCCCCCCACGCCGATGTTTCGCGAACCGGCGGCCGGGCGCGGTGTCGCACCCGGCCGCCGGTGGCCGTGGTCAGCCCTCGACCAGGCGGCGGACGGCGTTGAGGGTGCGAAGAACCTTGGTGTTGCGCTCGCCGCGCTTGAACGTCTCGCGGTTGTAGTCCTCGAACCATGCGCGGGCGGCGGCGGCGACGGCGTCCGGGGTGAACCGGTTGCCCTCGCGGAGGTTCCACGCGCTGTTGAGTCCGACGCGGATTTCGTGGTCGGTGAGCCCTTCGCGGATGCTCCACAGAACGGCGATACGGACGTCGCTGGGAAGCGGCTTCGGCTCGGCGGTCTTGACGGCCGTGGCGACGGGGGCGGCCTGCTCGGCTGCGTCGGCCTGGCACGTGCCGGAGCAGTACTCCGCGCCGGGGAGAGCGGAAATGTTGGTGTCGCACGACCCACAGCGGCGGCTGTCGCCGGTTTCGGGGTCCAGTCCGAGGGAGGTCAGCCGCGCGCGCTCTTCGATGCGCTCGGCGGCCGCGACGGTTGCGGGAGAGAACGACCGGAGGGAAGGGGCTTCGATTTCCGCGCACCGCTCGCACCGGCCCTTGAGTTCGCGGCTCTGCGCCTGCTCCGTCCGCGACAGTTCCATGACACACGCGTTGCAGAAGCGGTTCGGGTTGGCGGCGAACGGGGTGCGGCGAGAGCGAACCGTGCGGGTGATGGTGCTGGAGGTCATTTTGTTTCCTTCGGCTTTGTGGTGACCGGAGTTTGGCAGCTCCGGCGGGGTTCTCGTGCTCCCCTGACAACGCCTACATTACCAACATTACCAATCATTCGAAAGGGTTTCCGGGACTTCTGGCCAATTTTCTAATTCGACTACCGCTAGGTCGTCAAAATTCCGACCCGCAAAGTGGGGGGCCTTGGCGATTCATTCCGTCATCCTGGCTGAGCGGCCATCACAGGTTGTCAAGGGGGGTCAACACCAGGCGCTTTTCCTGGTGTTGACCCCCCTTGATGGCCTGTGATAGCTCTTTGGCCTGGATGTCGGAATTAATCGCCTTGGTCCACCACGAAACCGCAGCTTCCCCTCACCCCCGATTCATTCCAGAGGCCTGCCGGGGGTCCGGGGGCGGCGAGCGCCCCGGCTACCACAACCAAACAGAGCCCGGGCGCGATACGCAATAGGCTCACCAAACCGTCCGATCAATAGGAACAGTATTCATTCCGCGGATAAACTGAAACGCCACCGCAACGGATATCGCGATGCTCAGATTCGCCTGGTGCCGTTCTTGCACCGGTGACCGCGGTGCGGAGGCGGCGCGCGGTCCGGCTCCGCACCGTGCCGAGGTCAGGCTGGCAGGCGGCGTACGCAGCGGCAGGTGTCGGTGTCACCGCCGTGAGGCAGCTTCGGGGTGATCTCAACCAGGCCGCCGCCCTCGCATGCCGGGCAGGCGCGGCGGGCGAAGTGGCGCGCGCCGTCCTCGGCGCTGAAGAAGTCCAGGTAGATCCACTGGCCTTCGGTCCCGGCGTCGGCGAACACTTACTGCTGGAACGTGTTCAGAGCGTTCACGGCGAGCGGGTCGAGCAGGTCCAGCCGCCACTTGTCGTCCTCGTCGTCGTTGTCGATGTGGTGCCAGCCGAGGTCGTCCGGCTCACCCAGGCCCAGGGCGAGGGCAAGGTGCTGCTGGACCCTGGCGACCACAGACGTCCGTTCGAGTCCCTGCGGATCGCGCCAGTCCCGCAGCCATTGCGGTGGGGACATCGCCGAGAACGTGGCGGTCGAGCGGACGGCGGTGACGGTCGGGCCGAGCGGCCTTTCCCAGCGGGTGCTGAGATCCAGCAGCAGTGCGTTCGCGTCAGGCACCGCGGCGCGGACCTGCCTGGTGATGTCCAGCAGCCTCGCCGGGTACAGCTGGCGATCGACGCGACGGCGCTGGGCGTCGGCTTCGTTGAGGAACTGGTCGAGCGGGTCTGGATTCGTGCGGGACATCGCGGTCCTTCCATCGGGGGGGATGTCGCGACGGACCGGTCCGGCGCGTTTTGCGCCGGACCCGGGGAGGGGTGAGAACCGTCAGGCGTTGTCGTCGCCGGATTCGGGTGTCGCGTCATCGCGGGCAAGCCAGAAGTCTTCGGTGATCAGTGCGATGGCTGCGCCGACGACCAGGGCGATGATCGTGGCAAGCCACCACGGCATGGTGCCGTCGCACAGGAACATGATCAGCTTGATCAGGATGGTGAGGCCGGCGTAGACGAGGAATTGGTACCGCAGTGGCATCGCAGGGTCCTCACCATTCGCCGTTGTCGGCGGCCAGGTCGGCGGCGATGCGGTCCTGGTGGGCGTCGCGGTCGGTGAACTCGCGCCAGTTGCCGGTGCCGGTGAGGGTCTGGGTGTCCATCGGTGCCTCCTGGGGCTGGGGTGTCTGTGGGGCGCGGCTCTGCCTCAGCGCGCCGGGTGGGGGTCCGCGCTTGCGCGGACGGCCAAGTCCGCAGGTTCGGCCGGTCGACGTGGACCGCGCTACACCCGACCGCCGGCGAACAACCCGACCGCACAGCGCGGTTCATCTCGACCGGCCGGGCCGGAGGACTT
>NZ_JBITCJ010000011.1:0-410588 GCF_044453095.1 Amycolatopsis sp. NPDC051758
GCGGGGGGGGGGGGGGGGGGGGGGGGGGGGGGGGGGGCCCGCGGGGGGGGGCCCCCCCGCGGGGGGGGGGGGGGGGGGGGGCGGGGCGGGGCCCCCCCCCCCCCCCCACGACGCGGGACGGAAGCTCAGGGTCTGGCCGGGGCGCAGTTGCGCGGCGAGGTCGAGGTCGTCCTCTTCGACAACGGCGATCACCGGGTAACCACCGGTGGTCGGGTGGTCGGCGTGGAACAGGATCGGCCGGCCCGACGGTGGCACCTGCAGCGACCCGGGCACACACGCCTCGGACGGCAGCTCGTCGGTGCGGACCCGCCGGAGCGGCGGGCCGGTGAGCCGGATGCCGACCCGATCGGAGTCCGGCGAAACCGTGTACACAGTGGACAACAGCTCGTCCGGCGAAGCGAACCAGTCGCGACGCGGTCCCGGCGTCACGCGCAAAACCGGCGACGACGGCAGCGAAGCACGGGGAGCCAGGTCGACCACCGGGAAGCCGAGCGCCGCGTCACCCACCGGCAGCAGCATCCCGGCCGTCACCGGGGGCGGGCCCAGCTTGCCGAGCGTGTCGGTCGCCCGCGAGCCCAGCACCGGTGCAACGTCGATCCCGCCGCGGACCGCGACGTAACACCGCAGGCCCGCGGAAGCCGTGCCCAGCGCGAACTCCTCGCCGGGCCACAGCGTGATCGGGGAATTCAAGCCGCCCTTCGACAGCGGGCACAGTGCGCCGGTCACCGCCACCGTCGTGACGCTCGAAGCACGCAGCACCAACCCGCCGAGCGTCACCTCGAGTGCCGCGGCGCCCGGCGAATTCCCGACGAGCCGGTTGGCCAGCCGGAACGACCCGCGGTCCGCGGCGCCCGACCGGCCGACGCCGAGTGCGGCGTGCCCGGGCCGGCCGAGGTCCTGCACCGTTGTCGTGAACCCCGGCCGGACGACCTCGAGCTTCACGACGTCACCGCCGAGAACCGGACGCGGGTGCCGGGTGGCAGCAGGTTCGGCGGCTCGCGCTCGACGTCCCACACCGGCACGTCCGTCCGGCCGAGCAGCCGCCAGCCGCCGGGCGACGCGCTGGGGTAGACCGCGCTGTACTCGCCGGCGATCGCCACCGAGCCGGCCGGGATGCGCGTGCGTGGTGACGACCGGCGTGACACGTGCAGCCGAGTGTCCAAACCGGACAGGTAGGCGAATCCTGGCGCAAAACCGCAGAACGCCGAGACGTACGAACCCGCGCTGTGCCGCTCGATCACGGAAGCCACGCTGAGACCGGCCTCGGCCGCGACGTCTGCCAGGTCTTCACCGTCGTACACCACCGGGATCACCACCTCGCCGGAAGCGGAAACCGCCGTGTCCAGAGGGGACACCTCGCGCAGCACGGCACCAAGCCGGTCCGCGGTTGTCACCGCCGGATCGAAGCGCACCAACAGCGTCCGCGCCGCCGGGACCAGCTCCTCGACGCCGGCGATGTCCAGTGACGTCACCGCTGCTTGGTAGCCCAGCACGTCGTCCAGTTCCACGAGCACCGCGCGCCGTCCGCACGGCAGCAGCCGGACGGTCATCCGGTGAACGCGGTGAGCGCCACGTCCGCGCCGGTCAGGCCGTCGCGGATCCGCCGGGCCAGCTCCACCGCGCCCGGCGTGTCCCCGTGCACACACAGGGAATCCGGGCGCAGGTCGAGCTTGCTGCCGTCGGCCGTCACGACCCCGCCGCCGGTCGCCATCACCACCGCGCGCTCCGCCACGGTGGAAGCGTCGTGCAGCACCGCGCCGGGCTGCTTGCGCGAGACAAGCCGGCCTTCGGCGGTGTAGGCGCGGTCGGCGAACGCCTCGGCGTACGCCACCACCCCGGTTTTTTCCGCCTGCCGCTGCATTTCCGAGTCCGGCAGGCAGAGCAGCGCGAGCGCGGGGTCGTACCGGCGCAGGCCGGCGACGATCGCCGCGGCCTGCTCCGGGTCGCTCGCCGCGGTGTTGTACAGCGCGCCGTGCGGCTTCACGTACGTCACGCGGCTGCCGGCCGCGCGGGCGAACGCGTCGAGGGCGCCGATCTGGTAGAGCACCTCGTCCGCCAGGTCGTCGGGCGCGATGTCGAGCGCGCGCCGGCCGAACCCGGCCAGGTCGCGGTACCCGACGTGCGCCCCGATCGCGACGCCGCGCTCGGCCGCCAGCTCGCACACCCGCCGCATCACCGACGGGTCGCCGGCGTGGAAGCCGCACGCGACGTTCGCGCTGGTCACGATGTCGAGCATGGCTTCGTCGTCGCCCATCTTCCAGGCGCCGAAGCCCTCACCGAGATCACTGTTCAGATCCATCTCAACCCACCCGGTATTCGCTGTCGTGCCGGTCGGTGACGAACATGTACCCCGGCGCGTGGGTGATCGCGAACGGCGGACGTGACGCCATCAGCGCTGCCTGCGGGGTGACCCCGCAGGCCCAGAACACCGGGACGTCACCGGGGTGCGCGTCCACCGGATCGCCGAAGTCCGGCCGGGAAAGGTCTTCGATCCCGAGCGTACGCGGATCGCCGATGTGCACCGGGGCGCCGTGCACCGACGGCATCGCGCGGGTGATCCGGATGGCGTCGTCCACCCGCTCCTCCGGGATCTGCCGCATCGAAACGACCATCGGGCCGAAGAGCCGTCCGGCGGGTTCGCACTGCCGGTTCGTCACGTACATCGCGACGTTGCGGCCCTGGTCGACGTGCCGCAGCGGGATGCCCTCGGCGGCCAGCGCCGTCTCGAACGTGAAGCTGCAGCCGATGGAGAAGGCGACCATGTCGCTGCGCCACAGACCGGTCGCGTCGGACACCTCGCCGGCCAGCACGCCGTTCTGCCAGATCCGGTAACGCGGCAGGTCGGTGCGCAGGTCCGCGCCCTCGGCGAGCCGGGTGGCAGGGTCGCCCGGGTCGGTGACGTCGAGCAGCGGGCACGGCTGCGGGTTGCGGGTGCAGAACAGCAGGACGTCGTAGGCCCAGTCCTCGGGCACGGCGATCAGGTTGGTCTGGGTGAAGCCGTTGGCCCAGCCCGTGGTGGGGCGGGCGTTGCCGCGGCGGAACACCGAGCGCGCCTGCGCCGGGCTGAACGTCGCGGGCTGGTCGAAGGTCGTCATGAGCTCCCCCTCAGTCGACAAGTTCGATGCCTCGGGTTTCGGGCAGGCCCAGCAAGGCGAGCACGGCGATGCCGTACCCCAGCGCGCCGAACACGATCGCGCCGCCCGCGCCGAGGAAACCCACGACGGTCGGGAAGATCGCGCCGACGGCCCGGCCGAAGTTGTACGTGAAGCCCTGCCCGGTGCCGCGCAGCGTCGTCGGGTACAGCTCGGCCAGGTAGGCGCCGAAGCCGCTGAAGATCGCGGACATCGAGAAGCCGAGCGGGAAGCCGAGCACGAGCACCAAGCCGTTGGCGCCCTTGGGGATCTGGGTGTACGCGACGATCAGCCCGGCCGACAGGATCGCGAACGTCAGGAAGGTTTTCTTGCGCCCCATCAGGTCCGTGAGGTAACCGCCGCAGACGTACCCGACAAAGGCCCCGGTGATCAGGAAGGCGAGATAGCCGCCGGTGCCGATCACGGTCAGCTCGCGCGTCTTCTTCAGGTAGGACGGCAGCCACGTCGAGATCGTGTAGTAGCCGCCCTGGACGCCGGTGGCCAGCAGCGCGGCGAAGAACGTCGTGCGCAGGAGGTCACCCTTGAAGATCTGGCGGAGCGTGCCCTTGGGGCGTTCGGCCTTCAGTCGTTCCTCGGCGCGCGGCGCGTCTTTGACGCTCTTGCGGACCCAGAGCACGAGCAGCGCCGGGATGACGCCGGTCCAGAACATGATCCGCCAGGCGACGTCGTCACTCGCGACGGTGAACACGACGGTGTAGACGATCACCGACAGGCCCCAGCCGACCGCCCACGCGCTCTGCACGAACGCCACGGTCCGGCCGCGGTAGCGGGACTGCGAGTACTCGGCGACCAGCGCCGCGCCGGCGGCCCACTCGCCGCCGAAGCCCAGGCCCTGCAGGGCGCGGAAGATCAGCAGCGTCTCGAAGTTCGGTGCGAACCCGCAGAGCACGGTGAAGATCGTGTACATCGCGATGGTGATCTGGAGCGTGCGGACGCGGCCGATCCGGTCGGCCAGCATGCCGGCCCCGACCCCGCCGACGGCCGAGACGACCAGCGTCGTCGTGCCGAGCAGGCCGGCTTCGCCGCTCGAAATGCCGAAGTACACGGTGATCGCGGCCAGGCCGAGCGGCAGGGTCTGGTAGTCGAACGAGTCCAGGCCGTAGCCGCCGAACGCGCCCACGAAGGCGCGGCGTCCGCGTTTGCCGAGTGTGCGGAACCAGTCGAACGGCCGGGCCTCGGTTGCTGTGGCAGTCATGTCGGGCACCTCCTGGCCAGTGTCTCATCGTGGCGTGCCTCACACAGTAGGGATTGTTGAACAATTCCACAAGACGGCAATTACATCGTCCTCAGTGTGACGGGTACCATCGGTGAGGTGGTCATCGAAGACAGCGCAGTCCCGGGCCTGGAGGCCGATCGTGGCCTCGTCAGCCGCAAGAGCACGGCCGAGCGGGTGGCCGGCGTCCTCCGCAAGCGCATCGCGGAGGGCTTCTTCCTGCCCGGCGGGCGGCTCTCGGAGCAGGACATCGGCAACGCGCTCGGCGTCTCGCGCAACACGCTGCGCGAGGCGTTCCGGCTGCTCACGCACGAGCGCCTGCTGGCCCACGAGCTCAACCGCGGGGTCTTCGTCCGCATCCCGAGCGTCGAGGACGTCGTGGACATCTACCGCGTCCGCAAGATCATCGAGTGCGCGGCGGTCCGCGAGGTGACGGCGAAGCCGGCGTCCTTCGCCCGGATCCGCGAGAAGGTCGAGATCGGCGACGAAGCCGCCCGGACGGGCAACTGGAAGGACCTCGGCACCGCGAACGTCTGGTTCCACCAGGAGCTGGCCGCGCTGTCCGGGAGCGAGCGGATCAACGAGCTGGTCGGCCGGCTCACCGCCGAGCTGCGGCTGGTCTTCCACATCATGGCCGAGCCGCGCCGCTTCCACGAGCGCTACCTGCCGCGCAACCACGAGATCCTGGACCGCATCGAGGCCGGCGACGGTACGGGTGCGGAGCAGCTGCTGATGAAGTACCTCGAGGACGCGGAGGAGCAGCTGGTCGGGGCGTATGCCGACCGCGCCGACGCGGCCCGGGCGGCGATGTCCGAATAGCTGGGGTCGGCGCGGTGGTTGGGCGCGAGGCGTGGCCGTTCGGGCACCGTCGGCGTCCGGACGGGCCGAGCACTCGTCTTGACCGGGTCCGGCTGGATAACCTCGGGGCGGTTTCGCCGCCGGAGACCCCCAGCGGCAGGCGAGACCACCCGGCTGCCGGGTCGCGGCCTCCCCAGTGCCGCGGCCCGGCAGCCCCAGAACCCAAGATGCCGTCAAGGCCACCTTGCGGGCGTCAGACGCCCATAAGGTGGCCTTAACGGCATTCGAGGGGGAGCGTCAGCCGGCGTAGCGGGCGAAGATCCGCGTGAAGTCCCACGCCTGCTGGGAAACGCCCGAACACGTGTCGTCGTTCGGGTAGGCGCCCGGGCACGGGCGGTCGCGGTTCGCGGACCAGAACGTCAGCCGGGCCAGGTGGTGCGTGTTCGCGTAGGCCAGGATGGTGGTGAAGTCGTTGAGCGTGACCGTCTCGTTGTTGTCCGTGATGCCGTTCATCGACGAGATGCCCATGTGCCGGTAGGCCGTGTCGTCGTCGTAGCCGTAAGCCGACTTGACGACGTTCTTGAGGCCCTCGGCGGCCCGCTGCGTCAGCGTGCCCATGTTCTGGCCGGCGCCGCCGAAGTCGAACGGCATGATCGTCCAGCCGTCCACCGTCAAGCCCGCCGAAGCCGCCCGGTTCACCAGGCTGTTGTCCGGTCCGGACTGTCCGGTGCCGAACGTGACGTACAGCTTGATGCCCGGGTTGTTCGCCCGCACCGTCTTCAGCGCGTCGACCGTGCGCTGCTGCACCGTCGGGTTGCTGTAGGCGTCGGCCTCGATGTCGATGTCGATCGCCTTGAGACCGTAGGCGTTGATCACCTTCTGGTAGCCCGCCGCCAGCTCACCCGCGCTGCCGCACGACGACTCCAGCTTGTTGCCGGAGTACCCGCCGAACGACGGGATGACGTCGCCGCCGCCCGCGCGCACCGCGTTGATCGTGTTCTGGTCGACACCGCCGGTGAGCGCCCGGCCGCCGTCCCACATCGGGTTGCAGTAGCCGTTGGACAGGACGAACGCCAGCGTGAACCACTTGACGCCGGTGGCGTTCTGGATCGTCTGCGGGCTCGGCGGGTTGCCCCAGCCGTTGTAGAGGTACGGCGCGACGGCCATCACGCCCGGCCCGGTCGGCGGGGTGGTGCCGCCGCTGGGGAGCGTCCACTGCTGGTTGGCCGTGCTCGCGCACGTCCAGATCTGCAGCCGCGTCCCGTTGGCACTCGAGTTGCCGGTGGCGTCGAGGCACTTCCCCGACCCGGTGTTGACGAGGTTCTTCGCCGCGTTGGCCGTCCACTTCTGGGCGTTGGAACCGTTGCAGTCCCAGAGCTGGATGGTCGTGCCGTTCGCCGTGCCGGCGCTGGTCACGTCGAGGCACTTGCCCAGCGCCTGCAGGGATCCGTCGGACCCGACCGTCCACTGTTGAGCGTTCGAGCCGTTGCAGTCGTAGAGCTGGATCGCCGTCCCGTTGGCGCTGCTGGCCGCGTTGACGTCGACGCACTTGCCGGCGATGCCGGTGATCGGGCCGGTCGCCGCCTGCGCGACACCCGGGGCGAGCACCAGTGCCGACGCCGCCGCTACGAGAGCGCCGAATGCTGCGAGTTTCTTCATGCGGGCACGTTCCACTTCTGGTTGGCGGCCCCGGTGCACGTCCAGATCTGCAGCCGGGTGCCGTTCGCACTCGAATTGCCGGTCGCGTCGAGGCACTTGCTCGACGCCGCCCCGACGATGTCCCGGGCCGCCGTGGCCGCCCATCTCTGGTTCGCCGTCCCGCCGCAGTCCCACAGCTGCAGCTGGGCACCATCCGCTGTGGACTGTCCGGTCACGTCGAGGCACTTGCCGAGCGCGCGGATCGTGCCGTCGGTGCCGACCGTCCACTGCTGCGCACCCGAGCCGTTGCAGTCGTAGAGCTGCACGGCCGCGCCGTTCGCGCTGCTGGCGTTCGCGACGTCCAGGCACTTGCCGCCGAGGCCGGTGATCGGGCCGGTCTTGCCGGTGCTGCCGCCGTTGCCCTGGTTGCCGGCCCAGGTGAACGTCGCCGACGTGTGGCCGGGCAGGTTGTAGGTGAACGAGGAGTTGCCCCAGTTCACCCGCACGCTCTGGTTGCCGGTGCTGGTGTTGTACGCGATCAGCGCCTTCGAGCCGTCCGGGTTCTTCCACGCGACGTTGCGGACCGTCGAGTTGTCGTTCGAGTCGATCCGGACCGCGCCCGGCTTCACGAACTTCGTCAGGTGACCCATCGTGTAGTACTCGACGGTGTAGTCGACCTGGCCGTTGCGGCCGTCTCCGTTGTGGACCGTCACCAGGCCGGTGCACGTGTCACAGCCGCCGTTGTGCGGGTTGTGCGCCTGGTCCATCGCCAGGCTCCACTTGGTGACCGTGCGGCTCCAGTTGCGCGTGTAGTCGACGATGTTCGTCATGTCCTCGGCCTGCTGGTTCGACACCCAGGTGCCGCCCGAGTGCTCGGTCGAGTACGCGTTCACGCTCGGGTACTGGTTGTGCACGGTCGTCTGCTGCGAGACGTTCCCGCCGTAACCGTGCCAAGCCATGCCGCCGAAGTTCGGGTGGCTGCGGATCGCCGCGTCGTCCATTGTGGGCGCCGCGAAGGACTGGTACTGGTCCCAGTTCCAGTCGAGCGCGAGGACCTTTGTGGACAGTCCGGCGTTCTGTAGCGCGGGCAGCAGGTTGGTCTTGGTGAAGTACGCCAGGCCCGCGCCGTTCCAGTTGGTCGACGGGTAGCTCGCGCAGCACGTCGGCTCGTTCTGCACCGACAGGTAGTTGATCGGCACGCCGGCGGCCTGGTAGGCCTGGGCGTACTTGACGAAGTACTGCGCGTAGGCCGGGTAGAACTGCGACTCGACCCAGCCGAGCAGGTAACTGTCGTTGTCCTTCATCCACGGCGGCGCGCTCCACGGCGACGCCATGACCTTGATCTGCGGGTTGAGCTGCAGCGCCTGCTTGGTCAGCGGCAGGACGTCGGTCTGGTCGTGGGCGATGGAGAACTTCGTCAGGTTTGGGTCGGTCTGCCCGGCGGGCACGTCGTCGAACGTGTAGCTGTAGCGCGCGATGTCCGACGCGCCGATCGGGTTGCGCAGGAAGCTGATGCCGATGCCCGCGTTGGGGTCGAACAGCTTCTGCATGACCGAGTTGCGCGTGCTGGCGCTGAGCAGGTTGCTCGAGTTGAGCAGCCACGCGGCGGAGTCGGTGAACGACGCGCCGGCGCCTTCGAACTGTTGGTAGGTCGTGTTTTCGTTGACGTTGATGGTCTGGCCGCCGGTCCCGGTGCCCGCGGTGAAGCTGATCGGTGTCTGCTGCTGCAGGCCGCGGGTGACGTTGACACCCTTGGCGTCGTCGGTCGTGGTGAGCCAGACGTTCACGGTCTCGCCTGCGGCTTGCGCAGGCACGGCGAAGGTGGCGGCCGCGAGCGCGGTCACACCCAGTACGGAAAGGAGAGAGCGTTTTCTCATGGGAGTGTCCACTTCTGGTTCGCGCCGGTCCCGCAGGTCCAGATCTGGAGCCGGGTCCCGTTGGCGGAGGTGTTGCCGGTGGCGTCGAGGCACTTGCCGGAGCCGGCGTTCACGAGGTTCTGCGATCCGTTGGCCGACCACTTCTGCGCGTTGCTGCCATTGCAGTCCCACAGCTGGATCGGGGTGCCGTTCGTGGTGCCCGCGCTGGTGACGTCGAGGCACTTGCCGAGTGCGCGGATCGTGCCGTCGGTGCCGACCGTCCACTTCTGAGCGGTGGAGCCGTTGCAGTCGTAGAGCTGGACGGCGGTGCCGTTGGTGCTGCTGGCCGCGTTGACGTCGACACACTTGCCGCCGATGCCGGTGATCTGCCCGCCGCCACCGGTGGGCGGCGTGGTGGTGCCGCCGGCGAACTGCGTGGCGACCTGCTCGCCGAGGCTGGTGGCGTTGGCGTGGTTCTCGATCGGGTTGACGTGCGTGTTCGGGAACACGATGTACGTCACCGGGCCTTCGGTGCCACCGTTGCTCGGGTCCGGGTTGATGCCGAGGTTGACCGCCGTCGCGTAGGACGCCTCACCGATGATGCTGGTCGGCCCGGTGTCGCCGACCACGGCGTAGGTGACCTGGTTGTTGTAGATCACCGCCACGACCGAACCGCCGTCGATGCCGTAGTTGCGGTAGTCCCATGTGGACGTCGGCTGCGGCAGGACGATGTAGGGCAGCTGCGCGGCGTTGAGCGGCTGGTCGGTCGAGGTGTGGAACGCGGTGTCGGGGTAGAAGCAGCAGTCGGTGTCCTCATTGCACTGTGTGGTTCGGACACCGTCGCAGTCGATGTCCATGTCGGCCTTGAAGAACACCGCACCGTTGGCCTGGCAGACGGGCACGGTGGCCGCGCCGCCTTCGTCGAAGGAGTACTTGCCGTTCGAGATCTGCTGGCAGGACGTCGTCTTCGCGAGCAGCTGGCTCGCGGACGGGCCCGCCTCGACCGCGGCCTGCGCCGAACCGGCCGCCGTCAGGTAGGAAAGCGCTATCAGGGCACCGCCCAAAAGCGCCAGGAGCTTTCTCCGCACTGGATTCTCCTAGGGAAAGAGGGTGCGACGACCAGGCGGACCGAGCCGGCCCGCCTGGTCGAGGGGGTCAGATCAGGGCGTGGTCCACTTCTGGTTGGCGCCGCCGCCGCAGGTCCAGATCTGCAGGCGGGTGCCGTTCGCACTCGAATTGCCGGTGGCGTCGAGGCACTTGTTCGCGTTGGGGTTCACGATGTCCTTGGCCCCGCTGATCGCCCACTGCTGGGCGGCGGTGCCGTTGCAGTCGTAGAGCTGCACCGCGGTGCCGTCGGCGGTGCCGGCGGCGTTGACGTCCATGCACTTGCCCAGCGCCCGGATCGTGCCGTCGGTGCCGATGGTCCAGTTCTGCGCCGCATTGCCGTTGCAGTCGGTGATCTGGATCGGCGTGAGGTTGGCGGTGCTGGCGCCCGCGACGTCGACACACTTGCCACCGATGCCGGTGATCCGCCCGGTGCGCCCGGTCGGCGGGGTGCCGCCGCCGGTGTCGTTGGTGACGTGCACGTAGTCGACGACCAGCTGCTGCGGGAACTGCGTGCTGCTGTTGGGGTCACCCGGCCAGTAGCCACCGACGGCGAGGTTCATGATGAGGAAGAAGCCGTGGTCGTAGACCCAGCGGTTGCCGTTCAGGTCGGACGGCGTGCGCGTCTGGTAGAGGTTGCCGTCGACGTACCACTTGATCTGGTTCGGGGCCCAGTCGATGGCGTAGGTGTGGAAGTCGTCGGAGAAGTTGGGGCCGCTGTACCCCGCGCCGATCCCGCCGGCGCCGGAGTAACCCGGGCCGTGGATGGTGCCGTGCACGGTGTTCGGCTCGAACCCGACGTTCTCCATGATGTCGATCTCGCCGTCGGTCGGCCAGTTGCCGCCGCCGAGCATCCAGAACGCCGGCCACATGCCCTGCCCGCGCGGGAGCTTCATGCGCGTCTCGAAGTGGCCGTAGGCCTGGGTGAACTTGCCGGCGGTGTTCAGCCGTGCGGAGGTGTATTCGCAGCGGCCGTACCAGCAGTTGTAGTTGCCGGGGTTTTCGCGCTTGGCCGTGATCACGAGGTGGCCCTGGCCGTCGAGCTGGGCGTTGTTGGTACCGGAGGTGTAGTACTGCCGCTCGTGGTTGTTGACGTTGTCGCCGGTTTCGAGCTGCCACTTCGACCCGTCGACGGCGGCGCCCGCGGGGCCGTCGAAGTCGTCGGTGAAGGTGGCCGCGGCTTCGGCCGCGGGCGCGGACAGCGCTTGCTGCCCGGCGAACAGGAGGGAGGCAGCGGCGAAGAGTGCTGCTGCTCTTCGGAACTTGCGGAACTTCGAGGTGGACATCGTTGTCGCCTCTCTCACCGTGGGGACCGGCGTTCCGCGCGCAGCACGGAACGCGGGGAGGGGAGGTGGCCTCGCATGCCGGGGCGGCGGCAGGCGCGACCGAGCGTCGCCGCGGCTCGCGACCCGGGGCGGGGTGGGTCACGGACGACGGCGGGTGGGCTTTGTTGTGTCTGGCAACAAAGTATGCATGGTCCAGACAAGCCGGGCAACCGTCGGACGGTCATTTTTTTTCAACCCGAATTAAGGGTGGGCGGGTGACGTCGCCGGGCGGTTGGAGCGCTGGTGAGGGTGGTTCCCGGTGAGTGGGGCACGGTCTTGTCCACAGGCCTTCGGGGTTGTGGACAGGTTGGTTGCCGGGGTGGGTTTGCGCCGGGGTTTGTCGGGGGGTGTCGATACGCTGGAGCGGGGATGGTCCCCCTGGGAGGGCGGGCCCTGCTTGGGGGCGGTGATGGGGCTTTGCCGCGGCAGGGTTTCCGCGCGGTCGCGCAGTCGCCCGGCGACCGCCAAGGGCCGGGCAGACCGGAGTGCCGGTGCAGCCGATCGCGAGTCGGTTACCGACTTTGCCGGAATCCTGCCGGGGAGGGCGGGCCTGCTTCCCGGCGGTGATGTGGCTTAACCGCCGCAGGGCATCCACAGAGTTGCCGAGTTGTGGACAGGTGAGCTGTCGGCGCGGGCTTGCGCCGGGTTCTGTCGGGCGGTGCCGATACGCTGGAGCGGGGATGGTCCCCCTGGGAGGGCGGGCCCTGCGTTGGGGGCCACGAGTGGGGAAACCGGATCCGGTCTCAGGCCGCGTCGGAGTCCGGAGCGCTCGGCTTCGCGATCCGCGACGTCGCCCCCTGCTCCAGCAGATCCGCCACCGGCAAGGTCGCCGCTCCCGTTGCCACGGCGTCCAGCCCCAATGACCCCAGCTGGATCGACGTCTGGCTGAACGGATGCCGCAGCGCGTGCTCGCCCGCTGCTTCCCGGATCTGCGGCAGCAGCTGCTCGCCCAGGGCCAACCCTGCCCAGCCGCCGATCACGATGCGCTCCGGGTTGAACAAGTTGATCAGGTTCGCGATGCCCGCGCCCAGGTAACCGGCGGTTTCCTCGAGGACGCGCGACGCCGTCTTGGACCGAGGGGCCGCTGCGAGCAGGGCTGCGAACTGGGCCTGCTCGTCCTCGCCCGGGACGTCCTTGCCGCGCACCCGCCGGTACCGCGCCAGCACCCCGCCGGCGCCGATGTACGCCTCCAGGCACCCGCGCGCGCCGCAACGGCAGTCCTGTCCGCCGTACGCGATCGTCGTGTGGCCCCACTCGCCCGCGCTGCTCGTCGAGCCGCGATACGTCGTGCCGTCGGTGACCACTGCCGCGCCCACGCCCGAACCGATCAGCGCTATCACCGCGTGCTTCGCCCCGCGGCCGGCGCCGAACCACATCTCCGCCTGGCCCTGTGTCTTCGCGCCGTTGTCGATGAACAGCGGGAGCGTCACGCCGGCGTCCTGCAGCAGCGACACGAACGGCACCGCGTCCCAGCCGACCGTCGGCGCGTGCACCAGGACCTGCGCACCCTGCTCGACCGTGCCCGGCACGCCGATGCCGACGCCGAGCACCGCCGAGTCGTCGATGCCCGCGCTCGCGAACACCTCACGCAGCCCGGACGTCACCTGCGCGACCGCGGTTGCCGGGTCCGGCGCCTTCGGCAGCGGGTGCTCGACCGTCGCGAGCCGGTTCATCGCCAGGTCGAACAGCTCGACCTTGACGCCGGTTTCGCCGATGTCGACGCCCGCGACGTGGCCGTACGCCGGGTCGACGCGCAGCAGCACACGGGGCCGTCCGCCGTCGGACTCGACCTGGCCCGCTTCGGTGATGAGCCGTTCTTCGCCCAGTTCGGCGGTCACGTTGCTGACCGTTGCGGCACTCAATCCGGTGAGCTGGCTGAGTTCGTGCCTCGACAGCGGGCCGTCGAAGTACAGTTTCGACAGCAGCAGGGATCGGTTGTGCCGCCGCAGATCGCGGACGGTGGTGCGCTTGCTCGCCATGGGCAACCCATCTGAACTCTTACCGGCTCACTGACAGGATGCCTGATCACCGTAAGTTGTGGCTATGTATTAAGTAGTGAACTAAGTCCCGAACTGATGGTCGCACGGCCGGTGTCTGGCACAATCCCCACGGTGACCCAGGTGGTACGCCAGACGACCAGAGACCTCCGGCGGCACAACCGCGCGGCACTCCTCTCCTCCCTGTACCTCCGAGGCCCCGTCAGCAGGCTGGAGCTAGTAGCTGAATCGGGACTATCGGCCGCCACCGTTACCAACGTCGTCTCCGAGCTCATCGCGGACGGCGTTGTCGCGGAGGCGGGCTCGGTCGAATCCGACGGCGGCCGGCCCCGGACGCTGCTGGCCGTCCGGCCCGACTTCGGGCACGTCGTGGGCGTCGACGTCAGCGAGACGCACGTCGAAGTCGGCCTGTTCGACTGTGCGCTCGGGACCCTCGGCACGGTACGGCACCCGCTCGTCGGCACCCGGCTCGATCCGGACGAAGTGGCCGGATTGGTGCGAACCGGCATCGCTGAAGTGCTCGAAGGCGGCGAACCGGACGCGGTGTTCGGCGTGGGCATCGGCGTGCCCGGCGCGGTCCGCGACGGCGGGATCGTGCACGCGCCCACCCTCGGCTGGCGCGGTGTGGCCTTCGCCGACCTGATCCGCCCGCACATCGACGCACCCCTTCACCTCGACAACCGCGCCCGCACGCTCGGCCAAGCCGAGACCTGGCGTGGCGCCGGCCGAGGCGCCGAACGCGCCATCGTCGCGCTGCTGGGTGTCGGGGTCGGGGCCGCCGTCGCCACGGCCGGGCCGTCGCACCCGGGCATCACCACGAGCGAGTGGGGCCACACCGTCGTCAAGGCGGCCGGGGCGGCCTGCCGGTGCGGCTCGCACGGCTGCCTGGAGGCCTACGTCGGCACCGAGGCGATCGTCCGTCACTACGCCGGCCGCGTCGGCAAGGAACCGGTCATCGGGGACGAAAGCGACGCCGAGCTGGCCCGCATCGTCGCCGAGGCGACCGTCGACGGCCCGGCCGCCGAGGTGCTCGCCGAGACCGGCGAATACCTCGGGATCGGCATCGCGAACCTGATCAACCTGCTCAGCCCCGACCGGGTGGTGCTTTCCGGCTCGGCGGGGGCGATCATGGGACCGGCGATCCTGCCCGCGGTGCGTGACGCGGTGAGCCGGCACGCGCTCGACTACCTGGCGGGCCGCACCGAGGTCGTCCTCGGCCGGCTCGGGCCCGAGGCGGTGGCGCTCGGCGCGGCGACCCTGCCCATCGCCCAGCTGCTCGCGGCCGGCGGCCGGAGCGGCTGAAACCCTTGCGCCGCAAGGAGTAGCACCTGAGGCAGCCCATAGTGGTCAGTTCTTTTAGTACTTAAACTTAGGCACAAAACGTTACCACCGTGTTATTGACGTGACCCGAGTCACCCGGGTTGACTTCGGGGCGTCGTTCGGTCGCCGGCGGTCGGGGCTCGCTACCAGTCGACACCAAGCAAGTCGTCGATGACTAGGAGGACCGATGCGAGTCAAGCGCTCCATCGTCGCAGCGCTAGTAGCACTGATGGCCGTCACCGGCCTGACCGCGTGCGGGGGAGGCAGCTCGAGTGCCGGGCAGGGCAACCCCGACGCGGTGCTCAACGTCGGCAAGCCCGACGGCCCGCAGTCGGAGAACAACAACCCGTTCCTCGAGACGTCCGCCCTGTCGAACATGGGCTACCGGTGGATGATCTACGAGCCCCTGGTCATGCACAACCGCGTCAAGCCGCAGGAGCCCGGCAAGCCCTGGCTGGCGACGAAGTGGGACTGGTCGGACAACTACAAGAAGCTGGTCCTGACCGTCCGGGACGGCGTCAAGTTCTCCGACAATAAGCCGATGACCGCCGAGGACGTCGCCTACACGTTCCAGCTGCTGCGCGACAACAAGGCGCTGAACGTCGACGCCGTCCCGTTCAAGGACATCACCGCGGCCGGCAACCAGGTGACGCTGGGCTTCGAGACCTCCCAGTTCGTCAACCAGCTCAAGATCCTGCAGACCCTCGTCGTGCCGAAGCACGCCTGGCAGGGCATCAAGGACCCGGCGCTCGACACCGTGAAGAACCCGATCGGCACCGGGCCGTACACGCTGAAGTCGGCGACGCCGCAGACGATGATCGTCGTCCGGCGCGACAGCGGCTACTGGCAGGAAGCGCCGAAGGTCAAGGAGATCCGCTACACCTCCTACACCGACAACAACGCGCAGGTCAACGCGCTGGTCAGCGGGGCGTCGGAGTGGAGCTTCGTCTTCATCCCGAACTACAAGGCCGTCTACACGAGCAAGGACCCGCAGCACTACAAGCTGTGGTTCCCCGCGCAGCTGGCCGTCCACGGCCTGTGGTTCAACACCGAGAAGGCGCCGTGGAACGACCCGAAGCTGCGCCAGGCGATCAACAAGGTGGTCAACCGCGACGATATCTTCAACCAGGGTGAGGCCGGCTACTTCTACCCGAAGAACGACCAGGTCACCGGCATTCCGACGCCGGCGGGCGACCCGTTCATCGCGCCGCAGTACAAGGGCCAGTCGGTCCAGGTCGACGTGCCGGGCGCGAAGTCGCTGCTGACCGGGGCCGGGTACAAGTTCAACGGCGACAAGCTGGCCGACCCGAGCGGCAAGCCGGTCACCCTGAAGCTCACCGTGCCGTCGGGCTGGTCGGACTACATCACCGACCTCGAGATCATCAAGGACAACCTGTCGCAGATCGGCATCACCGCGACGGTCGAGAAGATGAACCAGGACGCGTGGATCAAGTCGGTCGACACCGGTGACTTCGAAGGCCTGATGCACTGGACCAACGACGGTGCGACGCCGTACGACATGTACCGCGACGTCATGGACGGCACCCGCTACAAGCCGACCGGCCAGGGTGGCATCAACGGCAACTACGGCCGCTTCAAGAACGACGAGGCGACCCAGGCACTCGCGACCTACGCCAACGCCGAGGACGACGCCGCCCGCACCGCCGCCATGGCGACGCTGCAGAAGATCATGATCGACCAGCAGCCGATGATCCCGACCTCGGCGGCCAACTCCGGCGGCGAGTACAGCACGAAGAACTGGGTGGGCTGGCCGGACGAGGCCAACCCGTACGGCCCGGCGCAGCCCACGCTGCGCAACGCGCTCGACATCGTCCTGCACCTGAAGCCCGCGGCCTGATCCATGGCGGACTCAGTCATGACGGAACACGGGGACGGCCGCGGCGACGCGGCCGCCCCCGCCCCCTCCGACCCCATCGCCGTCGGGTCGGAGGGGGACCTCCCCGTGGTCCTCGAAGCCGAAGGACTCACGAAGCACTTCCCGGTGCGGCGCAAGGGCCGGGCCGCGCTGACCGGCCCGCGCCGCGCCGTCCAGGCCGTCGACGACGTGACCTTGACGCTCCGGCGGGGCCGGGTCACCGCGCTGGTCGGTGAGTCCGGCTCAGGCAAGTCGACGGTCGCCCGCCTGCTCGCGGGGCTCTACCCGCGCACCGCCGGTGACATCCGGCTGCACGGCGAGACGGTGAACGTCCGCCACGGCCGGGCGTTCCGGGCCTACTGCCGCCGGGTCCAGATGATCTTCCAGGACCCGTTCGCGTCGCTGAACCCGGTGCACACCGTGCGCTACCACCTCACGCGGGCGCTGAAGATCCACGGCCGCGCGGGTGACGACCTCGAGCAGGCGCTGCACGACCTGCTCCTGCGCGTCCAGATGACCCCGCCCGAGCGGTACATCGACAAGTTCCCGCACGAGCTGTCCGGCGGGCAGCGCCAGCGCGTCGCGATCGCGCGGGCGCTCGGCGCCGACCCGGAGGCGCTGCTGGCCGACGAGCCGGTGTCCATGTTGGACGTCTCGATCCGGCTCGGGGTGCTGAACCTGTTGCGGGACCTCAAGGAGCGCCTGCACCTGGCGATCCTCTACATCACCCACGACATCGCGTCGGCGCGCTACTTCGCCGACGAGACGATGGTGATGTACGCGGGCCGGATGGTCGAGGGCGGCGACAGCGAGACCATCACGCAAAACCCGGCGCACCCGTACACGCGCCTGCTCATCAACTCCGCGCCCGACCCGGACCGGCTCCAGGCCGGTGCCGGGGACAGCGAACTCGCGCCCGGTGAGGTGCCCGCCGAGCGTGGCGCCGGTGAGCCGCCGAGCCTGATCGACCCGCCGTCCGGCTGCCGGTTCCACCCGCGCTGCCCGGTCGCGATGGAGCGGTGCAAGACCGACCTGCCGCCGCGGTTCGAGGTCGACGACGCGCCCGGCCACTGGGCCGCGTGCTGGCTGTACGACGGAGCCGCCCGATGAGGTTCCTGCTGCAGCGGCTGGCCTTCTACGTCTTCACCGCGTGGGCCGCCGTCACCATCAACTTCTTCATCCCGCGGCTGATCCCCGGCGACCCGGTGCAGTCCCTGATCGCGAAGAACCAGGGCATGATCAGCGCGGAAGCCATGCAGTCGCTGTACACCCTCTTCGGCCTGGACAAGAACGAAAGCCTGATCTCCCAGTACTTCGACTACTGGGGCCAGCTCTTCCGCGGTGACCTCGGGATCTCGTTCACGTTCTTCCCGTCGCCGGTGTCGGAGCTGATCGGCGACAGCCTGCCGTGGACGATCATCCTGGTCGGCATCACCACGATCGTCGGCTTCGCGCTCGGCACCGGGCTCGGGGTGGTGGCCGGCTGGAAGCGAGGCTCGTGGGTCGACGGCCTGCTGCCGGTGACGACGTTCCTCTCGTCGATCCCGTACTTCTGGCTCGGCCTGATCGCCCTGGCGCTGCTGGCCGGCCCGGGCAGCTTCTTCCCGTCGTCCGGCGGGTACGACCCGGGGGTGGTGCCCGGCTGGGACGGCGGGTTCATCGGCAGCGCGATCCAGCACAGCCTGCTGCCCGCGCTCACCATCCTGATCAGCTCGATGGGCAGCTGGATCCTGGGCATGCGCAACATGATGGTCACCGTCGCGTCGGAGGACTACGTCACCGTCGCGCACGCCAAGGGCCTGCCTGAACGCCGGGTGATGGTCGGGTACGCCGCGCGCAACGCGCTGCTGCCGAGCGTGTCCGGCTTCGCGCTGGCGCTGGGTTTCATCGTGGGCGGCACGCTGCTGGTGGAGATCGTCTTCTCCTACCCGGGTGTCGGTTACCAGCTGTTCCAGGCGGTCGGCTCGCAGGACTACCCGCTGATGCAGGGCATCTTCCTGATCATCACGCTGTCGGTGCTGGTGGCGAACCTGTTCGCCGACGTCGCGTACCTCGCGCTCGACCCGCGCACCCGGAAGGAGGGCTGACATGGCTGTGCCCGCAGCGGACGTCAAGGCCGTGCAGGCCCTGCCGGCCGGCGCACCCGTCCGCCGGCGTCGGTTCCGGTTCCTCACCGGCGGCAAGACGGCCACCGGCCTCGCCGTCATCGTCTTCTTCCTGGTGATCGCGATCATCGGCGAGTGGATCGCGCCGTACGACCCGTCGGCCCGCAGCAGCGACCTGCTCGAAGGGCCGTCGGGCCGGCACTGGTTCGGCACCACGCACCTCGGCCAGGACATCTTCAGCCAGGTGGTGGTCGGCACCCGCAGCGTCATGCTCGTCGGGCTGGCCGCCGGCGTCGTGGCGACGATCCTCGCCGTCGTCGTCGGCGTGACGTCCGGCTACCTCGGCGGCACGCCGGGTGAAGGGCTTTCCGCGCTGTCCAACGTGTTCCTGGTGATCCCGGCGCTGCCACTGATCATCATCATCGGCAGCGCGGTGCCCACCGGCGGTGACATCCTGGTGGCGGTGATCATCGGGTTCACCTCGTGGGCCTGGGGCGCCCGGGTCCTCAGAGCGCAGACGCTTTCCCTGCGAGGGCGCGAATACGTCGAAGCGGCCCGGGCGACCGGCGAGTCGACGTGGCGGCTCATCTTCTTCGAGATCCTGCCGAACCTGACCGCGGTGATCGCGTCCAGCTTCGTCGGCACGGTGATCTTCGCGGTGATGTCGGAGATCACGCTGGCGTTCGTCGGCGTCTCCGGACTGTCCAACTGGAACTGGGGCACGATCCTGTTCTGGGCGCAGAGCCAGCAGGCCCTCGCGCAGGGCGCGTGGTGGTGGTTCGTGCCGGCCGGGCTGGCGATCGCGATCCTCGGCACCGCGTTGTCCCTGCTCAACTTCGGCATCGACGAGTTCGTCAGCCCGCGGCTGCGCGGGAGCGGCAAGGCGCACGTCAAGGGCGCCGACGGGCGAACGCATCGCATGCGCGTGGGCTTCACGCCCGTGCTCGGGCGGGAGGAACAGCCATGATGGACCCGGTCCTGGAGATCAAGGGCCTGGACGTCGACTACGGCGTCGGCGAAG
Organism: Amycolatopsis sp. NPDC051758; assembly: GCF_044453095.1. Classification (NCBI taxonomy): domain Bacteria; kingdom Bacillati; phylum Actinomycetota; class Actinomycetes; order Pseudonocardiales; family Pseudonocardiaceae; genus Amycolatopsis; species Amycolatopsis sp. NPDC051758. Next base: position 19,406 of record NZ_JBITCJ010000011.1, read on the forward strand.
AGGCCGTGCGCGCGGTCCGGGACGTGCACCTTACGCTGCACCGCGGCGAAGTCCTCGGCCTGGCCGGGGAAAGCGGCAGCGGCAAGTCCACTTTGGCCTACGGGCTGACGCGGCTGCTCGCGCCGCCGGGCGTGATCCGCGGTGGCCAGGTCATCTACCACCCCGCCGACGGTGAGCCGTACGACGTCCTGAAGCTGACGGACAAGCAGCTGCGGGACTTCCGGTGGGCGGAGACGTCCATCGTGTTCCAGGGTGCGATGAACTCGCTGAACCCGGTGCACAAGGTCGTCACGCAGCTCGTCGACGTCATCAAGGCGCACGAGCCGCGGTCGACGAAGGCCGGCCGCTACGCGCGGGCGAAAGACCTGCTCAAGCTGGTCGGGATTTCGGCCGACCGGCTGGAGGCGTTCCCGCACCAGCTGTCCGGCGGCATGCGGCAGCGCGTGATGATCGCGATGGCGCTCGCGCTGGAGCCGCGCGTGGTCATCATGGACGAGCCGACCACCGCGCTCGACGTCGTGATGCAGCGCCAGATCCTCGGCCAGCTCGTGGAACTGCGGGAACGGCTGGGCTTTTCGGTCCTGTTCATCACGCACGACCTTTCGCTGCTGGTCGAGTTCTCGGACCGGATCGCGATCATGTACGGCGGCCGGATCGTCGAGCAGGCGCCGGCGTCGGACCTCTACCGGGACGCGCTGCACCCGTACAGCCACGGCCTGCTGAACTCGTTCCCCGCGCTGCGGGGCCCGCGCCGCGAGCTCAGCGGCATCCCCGGCTCACCGCCGGACACGCGGGGCATGCCGGCCGGCTGCGCGTTCCACCCGCGGTGCCCCAAGGCCTTCGAGCCCTGCGACTCGCGGGTGCCCGAGCTCGGCCTGCCCGGCGGGGACTCGTCGCGCGAAGTGGCGTGCTGGCTGCACCCCGTGGTTACTCCCTGAACGCCGCTCGCCCCTGTCCGGTACCACTGGAGGAGACCTGCCTTGACCGAGACCACAGCCGCGACCGCCCAGCAGCAGGCGTTGATCGACAGCCTGCCGCCGGACTTCCGCTGGGGCGTGGCCACCGCCGCGTACCAGATCGAAGGTGCGGTCTCCGAAGACGGGCGCACACCGTCCATTTGGGACACCTTCTGCCAGGTGCCGTGGGCGATCGACAACAACGACACCGGTGAAGTGGCGTGCGACCACTACCACCGGATGCCGGCGGACATCGGGCTGGTCGACGAGCTGGGCGCGGACACCTACCGGTTTTCCGTGGCGTGGCCCCGGGTCCAGCCGCGCGGGCGCGGCGGGGTCAACGAAGCCGGGATCGGGTTCTACGACCGGCTGGTGGACGAGACGCTCGGTCGCGGCATCGCGCCGTGGCTGACGCTGTACCACTGGGACCTGCCGCAGGAGCTCGAGGACGCGGGCGGCTGGCCGGCGCGCGACACGGCGTACCGCTTCGCCGACTACGCGATGCTGGTGTTCGACCGGCTCAAGGATCGCGTCCGGCACTGGACGACGCTGAACGAGCCGTGGTGCTCGGCGATGCACGGGTACGTCCACGGCGTGATGGCGCCGGGCCGGCGTGACTACGCGGCCGGGTTGCACGCGGTGCACCACCTGCTGCTGGGCCACGGGCTCGCGACGCAGCGGATGCGCGAGGCCGCGCCGCCGGACACGGAGTTCGGCATCACGCTGAACATGTGCACGGCCGACCCGGCGACGGACTCTCCCGAAGACGTCCGCGCGGCGCGTCAGGCCGACGGCCTGGGCGTCCGGATTTACCTGGACCCGTTGGTGCGCGGGGAATATCCGGCGGACGTGGTCGAGGACCTGGCCGCGCGCGGTGTCAAGCTGCCGGTGCAGGACGGCGACCTGTCCGTCATTTCGGCACCGCTGGACTTCCTCGGCGTGAACTACTACTTCGGCCAGCAGTTCTCGGGTGTCGACGAGACCGGCCGCGCGGTCGACGACGACGGTGTCCCGGCGTCCCGCACGGTCCCGTTCGGCGAGCCGACCACGGCGATGGGCTGGGAGATCCTGCCGGACAAGTTCACCGAGCTGCTGACCCGTCTCGGCCGGGACTACCCGAACCTCCCGATGTACATCACGGAGAACGGCTCGGCCTTCGACGACGACCCGGACTCGTCGGGCTTCGTCCGCGACGAGCAGCGCACGGCGTACCTGGCCTCGCACATCGCGGCGGTGGCGGCGGCGCGCAACGCGGGCGCGGACGTCCGCGGGTACTTCGCCTGGTCCCTTTTGGACAACTTCGAGTGGGCATACGGGTACGCGAAGCGGTTCGGGCTGATTCGCGTGGATTACGAGACGCAGGAGCGGACGATCAAGCAGAGCGGGTACTTCTACCGCGACACCGTGCGGCGGGTTCGCGGCAGCTGACGCGTCCGGCCGCCTGTTCGCCGATCGCATAATGCCGCGGACCGCGCAGCACGCGCCGGTAGCGTCCGGGGCATGGAAGATGCGACAGGGCGCGCGGAGCTGCGCGCGGCCGAAGACCGGCTGCAGGCGGCCCAGCTCGCCGGGGACGTCGAGGAGCTCGACCGGCTGCTCGACGACAGGGTGTGCTTCGCGATCGGCGCCGAGCTGCAGACGAAGCAGGACGACCTCGACGGCCACCGGTCCGGGCGCCAGAAGGTGACCCGGCTGGTGGAGGAGGACCTGCGGATCTTCGTCGACGGCGGCACCGGCGTCACCTGGTTCCTCGGCCAGGTCGCCGCGGTCGTCGACGGGCAGCCGATCGAGGCGCGGATGCGGTACACGCGCACGTGGCTGCGCACGGACGTTGGCTGGCGGGTCGTCGCGGCCCACATCGCGCCCGCGTGAGTCACCGCGCTGAAGCCGTCACGGCTCTTCGGCGGTAAGGACGGCCCCACCACCCCGGCGGTGGCGGGCACCATGGTTCACCCCCGGGGACAGCCCTAGCGTCGGACGGACAGCCGACCCCGGGGGTAACCATGACCGTCCGAACGGAGATCAGACCCGCACCACAACCGCAGCGCTGGTGGCGAAGGCCGTGGATCGGCCCGCTGGCCCTGCTGGTGCTCGCCTTCCTGGCCTTTTCGCTGCCGCCGTACCTCGCCTTCGATCCCGCCCGGTCGCGCGTGCCGCAGCCGGCCGGTTTCGCCGCGCACTACTGGTTCCTCGTCGCCCACGTGATCTTCGGGTCCATCGCGATGGTGGGCGCGGTGCTGCAGATCTGGCCGTGGCTGCGCCGGACGCACCCGGTTTTCCACCGGCACACCGGCCGCGCCTACGTTTTTGCCGGTGTGCTGCCGGCCGGGGTCATGGCGCTGACCATCGGCTCGCAGAGCCCCTTCGGCCCGATAACGCAGGTCAGTGACGTCGTTGCGGCGCTGTTGTGGCTCGGGTGCACCTTCGCCGGTTGGCGCGCCGTGCGCGAGCGGCGCTTCGCCGACCACCGCCGGTGGATGATCCGCAGTGCGTCGCTGACGTTCTCGATCCTCGTCAACCGGCTGATCTCGCCGATCGCCATGGTCGTGCTGGAACCGCAGATCGCGACCACGTTCGGCGGCAGCGAGCTCGCCTACTCCCAGAGCGTCGCGGCGATCTCCTCCTGGGGCAGCGTGGCGCTCGCGCTGGTCCTCAGCCAGCTGTACCTCGACCGCCGCCCCGCGCGGCAGCCGGCCGGTGCGCGATGACCGCCGTCCGGACGGAGACTCCGCCGCCCGTCGTGCAGCCGCGCAAGACGTGGTGGCGACGGCCGTGGGTGGCGCCGCTGGCACTGCTCGTCGCCGCGTTCCTCGCCTACTCGGTGCCGCCCTACCTCACGCTCGACCCCGCGCAGTCCCGCGTGCCCGCACCGCCGGGGTTCGCCGCGCACTACGGGTTCCTGGTCGCGCACATCCTCTTCGGGACGATCGCCGTCGTCGGGGTCATCCTGCAGGTCTGGCCGTGGCTGCGGCGCACGCACCCGGTGGCCCACCGCCGCATCGGCCGCGTCTACGTCTTCGGCGGCGCGATCCCGTCCGCGCTGATGGCGTTGACCATCGCCCTGTTCAGCCCGTTCGGCCCGGCGGCCGGGGTGCTGAACGTCGTCGCGGCCTTGCTGTGGCTCGGGTTCACCATCGCCGGCTTCCGCGCGATCCGGCAGCGCCGGTACGCCGACCACCGGCGCTGGATGATCCGCAGCTTCGCGATGACCATGAACACGTTGCTCAGCCGGGTTTACGCCCCGATCGCGTTCATCACCCTCGGCCCGTACTATTCCGAGGCGGCGCTCTTCCAGGCCGCCTCGACGTTGGCGGGCACGCTGAGCCTGCTGACCCTGCTGCTGCTCAGCCAGTGGTGGCTGGACCGGAAGCCGAAGCCAGCCATCGCGCGATGATCGTCCGCTGGATTTCCGAGGCCCCTTCGTAGATGCGGGGGGCGCGGACTTCGCGGTAGAGGTGTTCCAGCAGGTGCCCGCGCCGCAGTGCGCGGGCACCGTGCAGCTGCACCGCCGAGTCGACGACGAACTGCGCGGCTTCGGTGGCGAACAGCTTCGCCATCGCCGCCCGGCCGCCCAGGTTCTGCTCGCCCGCGTCGTACGCGCCCGCGGCCGCGTAGACCAGCAGCCGGGCGGCTTCCGTGCGCGTCGCCATCTCGGCCAGCGCGTGCGCCACCGCCTGCTGCTTGATCAGCGGGCCGCCGAACGCTTCCCGCTTGCCCGTGTGGTCCACAGTGGCGTCCAGTGCGGCCTGCGCCATCCCGACGGCGAACGCGCCGACGCTCGGCCGGAACAGGTCCAGCGTCCGCATCGCGACGGCGAACCCGCGGTTCTCCTCGCCGAGCAGCTCCTCGCGCCGGACCTCGACACCGTCGAACGTCACCGTGCCGATCGGGTGCGGGCTGACCAGGTCCAGGTGCTCGCCGGCCAGGCCGGGCCGATCGCCGGGGACGACAAAAGCGCTGACCCCGCGGGATCCGACGCCTTCTGTCGTGCGTGCGAACACCGTGTAGAAGTCGGCTTCGGGCGCGTTGGAGATCCACATCTTCTCACCGGTGAGGCGCCAGCCGTCCCCGTCGGCTTCCGCGGCGAGTGACAATGCGGCCGCGTCCGAACCGGCGTCCGGCTCGGTGAGGGCGAACGCCGCCACCGCGTCCCCGGCCGCCACCGCCGGCAGCCACTTCGCCACCTGACTGTCCTGTCCGGACTGAAGGACCGGGTAGGTTCCCAAGCCTTGCAACGCCAACGCCGTCTCGGCCTCGGTGCTCACCGTGGCGAGGTTCTCGCGCAGGATGCACAGGTCGGTCGCGGCCGCTTGGCGCGACGGCTTTCCCTCGGCGACGCCGGGGAAGAGCCGGGCGAGCAAGCCGAGGGCGCCCATCGCCTTGAGCAGCGGGCGGTTCACCGCACCCTCCACCCCGGACTCGGCGATCGGGCGCAGCTGCTCTTCGCCCAGCCGCCGGACTTCCGACGCGAACTCCTGCTGCTCCGGCGTCAGGGCAAAAGCGGTCATGACGAAGCTCCCGGTCGCCAGCGGGCATGGGCGGTGCCGGCCGGGCCGGACCGGACGAGGTCGAGACGCGGCTCCGGCCCGTCGCTCCGGCCGGTCTGCGGCTTGCGGTTGCCCGCGGCGAACGGCTTCGGCCACGCCACGGGGTAACCCTGCTCGGCCGCCGCGTGCAGCGTCCACTGTGGATCGTAGAGGTGCGTGCGGCCCAGTGCGCAGAGGTCCGCCCGGCCGGCCAGGATCAGCGAGTTCACGTCGTCGTACGAGGAAATCGCGCCGACGGCGATCACCGCGATGCCGTACTCCTCGCCGATTTCGTTGCGGATCCGGTCGGCGTACGGCGTCTGGTAACTGCGACCGTACTGCGGCTTCTCGTCGCAGACGACCTGGCCGGTCGAGACGTCGATGCCGGCGGCGCCATGGGCAGCGAACGCGCGCGCGATCTCGACGGCGTCGTCGGCGTCCACACCGCCCTCGGCCCAGTCGGTCGCCGAGATCCGGACGGTCATCGGCCGTTCGGCGGGCCAGGCGGCGCGGACGGCGTCGAAGACTTCGAGGGGGAACCGCAGCCGGTTCTCGAGCGAGCCGCCGTAGGAATCGGTGCGCTGGTTCGTCAACGGCGACAGGAACGACGACAACAGGTAGCCGTGCGCGCAGTGCAGTTCGAGGACGTCGAACCCAGCACGAGCGGCGGCGTGGGTGCACGCGACGAACTCGGAGAGAATTGACGCCATGTCCGTTGTGGACAGTTCACGCGGGACCTGGTTGCGGTCGGAGTAGGCCAGCGCCGAGGGGGCGCAGACCTCCCAGTTGTCTTCGGGGAGGGGCTCGTCGATGCCGTCCCACATGAGTTTTGTCGAACCCTTGCGGCCGGAGTGTCCCAGTTGGACACCGATGCGCGCGGGTGACTGGGTGTGCACGAAGTCGACGACCCGCTTCCAGGCGGCTTCCTGGTCCGGCGTGTAGAGGCCGCCGCAGCCGGGCGTGATCCGGCCTTCGGGGGAGACGCAGACCATCTCGGTCATCACCAGCCCGGCGCCGCCGAGCGCCTTGCTGCCCAGGTGCACCAGGTGGAAGTCGCCCGGCACGCCGTCCACCGCGGAGTACATGTCCATCGGGGACACGATGATCCGGTTGGGCAGCTCGAGCTCACCGAGCCGGAACGGCTGGAACATCGGCGGCCGCGACGTCGTGCCCAGCGACTGCGCGAACCAGTGGTCGAGCTCGGTGGCGAACTCGGGGTCACGCAGGCGCAGGTTGTCGTAGGTGACGCGGCGGCTGCGCGTGAGGATGTTGAACGCGAACTGCGGCGGCTCCTGGTGGGCGTACTGCGCGATGTTCTCGAACCACTCCAGGCTCGCCTGCGCGGCGCGCTGCGTCGACGTGACGACCGGACGCCGTTCCAGCTCGTACGCCTTGAGCGCCTCCGCGACACCTTCGTTCTCGTGCAGGCAGGCGGCCAGCGCGAGCGCGTCCTCCATGGCCAGCTTCGTGCCGGAGCCGATCGAGAAGTGCGCGGTGTGCGCGGCGTCGCCGAGGAGGACGACGTTGTCGTGCACCCAGCTCTCGCAGCGCACGGTGCCGAACGAGACCCACTTCGAGTTGTTCGCCATGACGCGGTGCTCGCCCAGGACGTCGGCGCACAGCTCGCGGATCAGCGCGATCGACTTCTCGTCACTCTCGCCCGGCTTGAGGTTCGTGGCGGCGATCGGCCCGAACGTCCGCTGCCAGACGTCCTCCTGCACCTCGAGGATGAACGTGCTGCCGTCGCGGCCGTAGGGATAACCGTGGATCTGCATGATCCCGGCCGGCGTCTCGAGGACGTAGAACTTGAAGGCGTCGAACACCAGGTCCGTGCCGAGCCAGATGTAGCGGCACCGGCGGGTCTCGACGCTCGGCCGGAACGACTCGGCGAAGCGCGTCCGGATCGCGGAGTTGACCCCGTCGGCGGCGATGACCAGGTCGTAACCCGAGAGGTCCGCGGGCGCCTCCTCGCGGAAGCGCAGCGCGACGCCGAGCTCGGCGCACCGGCCCTGGAGGATGCCGAGCAAACGTTTGCGGCTCATCGCGGCAAAACCGTGGCCGCCCGAGGTGGTGACCGTGCCGCGGTAGTGGACGTCGATGTCGTCCCAGCGGGCGAACTCGGCGCGCATGGCGTTGTGCACCGCCGCGTCGGCGTGCTCGATGCCGCCGAGCGTCTCGTCGGAGAACACCACCCCGAAGCCGAATGTGTCGTCGGGCGCGTTGCGCTCCCAGACCGTGATTTCGTGACCCGGGCCGAGCTGTTTCGCCAGCGCGGCGAAGTACAGGCCCGCCGGGCCGCCGCCGATGACCGCGATTCGCACGCCGTCCAGATTATGTCGTCACCGGTACGACCGTCAATAAGGCGAAAGATGGGTTACGGTGGCGGGTATGGAACGCATCAACCCGCCGGAGCTCGGCAAGCCCTCCGGGTTCTCGCACGCGGTGGTGGCGGAGGGCCGGGTCGTCTTCCTCGCCGGGCAGACCGCGCTGGACGCGTCGAACAAGATCGTCGGCGACGGTGTGGTCGAGCAGTTCGAGCGAGCGCTGGGCAACCTGCTGACGTCGCTGCGTGCGGCCGGCGGGGCGCCGGAGGACCTCTGCAGCGTGACGATCTACATCGTCGACATGCCCGACTACCAGGCGCACACGCGCGAGATCGGCGCGGTCTGGCGGCGCCTCGCGGGCACCGAGTACCCGGCGATGGCGGGCATCGGCGTCGCCCGGCTGTGGGACGAGGAAGCGCTGGTCGAGGTGCAGGGCTTCGCGGTCGTCAACCCACGTTGATCGACTTCGCGACGTACGCCCGCGCCGGGGTCTCCAGCCGGGCGTGCAGCTCGAAGAACAGCTCGGCCGCGCGGATGCCGGACCAGTCGCGGGGCAGGAACTCGGCGGGCAGGCCGGGGTCGAGGTAGGGCATCCGCCGCCAGCCGGTGAGCACCCGGACGTAGTCGGCGAAGGCCTGTTCCTCGGCCACGGACTTGCGGCGCTGCCAGCGGCGTAGCGCCGGGCCGTGCTCGTCGAGGAACGTCGTGTACAGCTCGTCGAGCCGGTCGAGGTCCCACCAGTCGCGCACCTTCGCCGCGACGTCGCCGAAGGCCAGGTGGTCGGCGCGGAACAGGTCGGCGTACCCGGCCAGGCCGAGCCGCGTCAGTGCTTCGGCGGCCGCGTCGTGGAGGTGGGCCGGGGCGATCCAGACGCCGGAGGCGGCGGTGCCGAAGCCCATCCGGGCGAGCTGGGTGCGCAGCAGGTGGCGCTTGTGTCGCTCGGTTTCCGGCACCGAGAACACCGCGAGCAGCCAGCCGTCGGCCGGCGTCGCGCGCTCGCGCCGGAAGATCCGCTCGTCCCCTTCGCGCAGGATCTCCCGCGCGTCGTCCGACAGCTCGTAACCCGCCGTCGCGTCCCGGCGCACGGCTTCGAGGATGCCGCGCCGCTTCAGCCGCGAGATCGACGAGCGCACCGCGGGCTCGTCGACCCCGACGGCGGCCAGCAGGTCGATCAGCGAAGCCACCGAGAGCCAGCCGCCTTCGGTGCGCGAGTAGAGGCCGTACACCGTCACGATGAGCTGACGAGGCTGGGCCGCCCGGCCGGAGCCGTCCAGTTCGGTTGCCTCGGGTACGGCCGTCATCGGGCCACAATAACGGCTGGGTCGCCGGCGGGGAGAACACGATTTGGGACGGGTGCTCGCGAAGGTGCGTGTCGAGGGGGGTCGGTGCTGGTCAGCGCCTTCTGGTGGGCCCCGGCGGCGTACCTTGCCGGCGATCCCTAGCCGGCCGGCTTGAAGTGCTCCGTCCACCGGGATCCGTCCCACCACTGCGTTGCGCTCTGCTGCCGGGGCGAGGGGTACCAGCCGGCGGGCGGCCCGGTGGGCGCGGCAGCCGGAGCGGCGGCCGCCTGGGCCTGCTGTGCGAGTGCCTGCTGCTGGAGGCGGGTCTGCGCCTGTAGCTCGCGCAATGACTTCTTGGCGACACGCTGCTTCTTGCTGCTGCCGCGCACGAGCCCGGCTGTGCTGATCATGAGGGACTTCCGGATGAGGCCCACGCAGGCCGCCTTTCCCGTCGGGGTACTCGCAGTAGTCGGCGATCACGCAGGTGGTGTTACGCGTCCGCGTTCGCGATTCGGCCGAAATCAACCGCGACCGCAACTCGCTTCCCGGCCGCTCCGCTACGATCTCGCCGCGATGCTGCCAGCCACCAAGGGGATCTTCGACCGGCTCACCCGCCGCGGCCGCCTGATGACCAAGCGGACCTGCGACCGGGCCGGCCACGTGGTGCGCAGCGGGCGCTTCCTGTTCCGGACGCCGACCGCGTGGGAGTACGCGGCCGCCGTGGCCTGTGGGAGCGATCCGGCGGCGCAGCGGTGGCTCGGCTGGCAGCGGGACTCGATCGTCGCCGTGTCGGCGCGGGCGGATGCGCTGCGGGTGGTGCCGGGCACCGGGCCGGACTGGGTGTCGCCCGATCCGCAGTCCCTGGACCTGGTGATGATCGACGTCGAGGCCAACCGGTGCGTGGGCCTGGTGAGCGTCCACACCGGCGAGGACGGCGGCCCGGAGACCGGCGGCTACCTCGCGCCGGACTACCGCGGGCGCGGGCACGGCCGGGTGCTCTTCGCGGCCGGGCTGACGCTGGCGCACGAGCACCTCGGGCTGCCGCGGGTGCGGGCCGGCGCCGAGGTCGGCAACGTCGCGAGCGCGCGGTCGCTGCAAGCCGCCGGGCTCGCCCGCGTCGCCGGGCCGCCGACCTACCGGCTGCCGGACGGCCGCGTCACCGAGGCGTGGTGGTTCCAGCACGACGTCCCGCGTCCGGACCAGTGCGCCGGCCCGCAGGCGACGTGGTTCCCGCCGCCGCGGCTGTTCTGAAGCTTCGGCCGGCGCCGACGTTTCCCGCGGTTAGCGTCGCCCCATGACTTCGCTGGCCGCTCCGGTTCCGCCCGTTCCCGCCGATGGTCCGCCGGGGAGTGTCGCTTGGCTGCGGGCGTCCGTGTCCCGCTTCAGCAACGGCTCCGAGCACACTCGGCGACGCTCCCTCGCCGTCGAGATGCTGGCCCGAGTAGAGCCGGAAGCGTTGCGGTGCAAGGCTTTCTCGCAGGCGGCCGACGGTGATGCCCAGTCGGTTGTCGTCGAGGTGCTGGCGGGGGAGCTGGGCCTGCCGGTGGTGGCGTCGGACGTCGTGACGGCTGCGGCCGCCTACCACCCGCACGTGACGCCGTCCGCGGAAGCCGAAGCCGCGCTGGGCCGGCTGGTCGCGGCGTGCGGCGGGCCGTCCGAGCTCACCGCCGCGCGGATCGGCTTGCTGATGCAGGCCTGTGCGGCCACCGCCGGGCTGATCGGCAATGCGGTTCCGTTGGTACTGGCGGGAAAGCTGCCCGAAGAGGCCGTCGCGGAAGTGCTGCGCGCGGATCCTCCGGTGTCGCACACCCGGCGCCGGGTCGACGGCGAGGACGTCCTGGTGCCGTTGGCCGGGACGCCGTTCGGCGCGGGTCCGCGCGAATGCCCGGGGCCGGCGCACGCGATCGCGCTCGCGACCGGCGTGCTCGCGGCGCTGCGGGTGACCCGCGGCGAAGGGGCCGTGGGGCTCTGCTAAGACTTACCGCGTTCACTTCTGGGGAAGGTGCGGTAATTGCTGTACATGGATGGCCTGCTGGGCATCGTCACGCTCGGGTTGTGGATCTTCTGCCTGGTCGACGTGATCACGACCGACGAGTCGTCGTGCCGCAACCTGCCGAAGACGTTGTGGCTGCTGCTGGTGTTGCTGGTGCCGCTGGTCGGCTCGATCGTCTGGCTGGTCGCGGGCCGGCCGCAGCAGGTCGCGCGCGCCGGTGGCCGGTACGAGCGCAACGCGCCCGCGTTCCCGGAGTACGACCGGCCGGGCCGGTTCGCGGCGACGAGCGCCGATGACGACGAGGAGTTCCTGCGCAAGTGCCGGGAGCGCGCGGAGGCGCAGCGGAAGCTGGCCCGCGAGAAGTCCAGCGAGGACTGAGCCCGAACGCACCGAAGGCAACCAAGGCCGCATTGGGGCGCTAGCAGGTGGGGCCTTCGCAGGTGCCGCGTTCGTACGCTTCCAGCGTCGTGATCACCAGCTTGCGCTCGGCCGGGCTCAACGGCGCAAGCGCGTCGCTCCACGCCTTGGCGCCGCGGGCCAGCCAGGCGTCGACCGCCGGGCGCTTGTCCGGGGTGATGCTGACGATCGTGCGGCGGCGGTCGGCCGGGTCCTCGTCGCGGTTCAGCACACCCTGACGGCTGAGGTCGCCGACCATCAGGCTCGCCGTCGTCGGCGCGACCTGCAGGCGCGTCGCGAGCTCCGTGACGGTCATCGGGCCGTCGAAGAGCAGGTACGACAGCAGCGACAGGTGCCGGGGCGCCAGCGTGCAGCCGTTCAGCTCGTCGGGGACCGGCGTGCGCTTCGCCCGGCCGACCAGGCGAGGCATCAGGAGCAGCAGCTGACGCACGCCGTCCTCGACACTCGGCCCGGCTTCCGTTGACATCGCCCTCGTCCCGTCGGTAGATTTGTTTGCAAAGCAAACGCTTCGACTGCTCCGAGCCTACCTCGGGGCACCGATCGAGCGTACCGGCTGGAAACAGGGGTTGAGATGACGTCCGAGGTCCCGGGGTTGAACGAGGTTCGTGAGATGAACAGGGGGGTCGTCGAAGAGTTCCACGCGAACAAGGGCGTGGTCGGCGGCATGTTCGAGGGCAAGAACGTGCTCCTGCTCACGACCATCGGCGCGAAGAGCGGTGAAGAGCGCCTCTCGCCGCTGGTCTACACCCGCGACGGCGACCGCCTCGTCATCGCCGCGTCCATGGGCGGCGCGCCGAAGAACCCGGCGTGGTTCCACAACCTGGTCGCCAACCCGAAGGTGACGGTCGAGGTCGGCGAAGAGACGTTCGACGCCACGGCCACCGTGATCACCGACCGCGCCGAGCGTGACCGCCTCTACGCGGGCATGATCGCGCACGCCGAGGGTTTTGCCGACTACGAGAAGAAGACCACGCGGCTGATCCCGATCGTGGTTCTGGAGCGCTAGGACGCCGACGACGTCGCGGGAGCGGGAGCGGGCTCAGGCTTGGGCTCGGCGTGCGGTTCGGCCGGCCGGGGAGGGGCCTGCCGTTCCTCGCGCCGGGCCTCCTTCCGGGCGATCAGCCGCTTCCCGACGTCGATCAGCGGCTTCTCCACCCAGCGGTGGATCAGGTCCGCGATCGCCAGCCCCACCAGGAACACCGTCAGCGCCGAGACCGTCCGGTTCTGCGCGAGCCCGGGCACGGCCTGCACGACGACGAAGTGCACCGGCCCCTGCAGCAGGTACAGCGAGTACGACCGCTCGCCGACGAACCGCATCGGCGCCGTGCCGAGCAGCCACCGCAGCGGGCCCGGGCTGACCAGCACGATGAGCAGCAGCATCGTCAGCACCGCGTAACCCACGAGCAGCAGCAGGTTCTGCTGCGTCTCGGTCCAGAGGCGGTCCAGGTTCGCGGTCATCAGCCCGAAGGCGGCGGCGATCGGGATCGCGGCCAGCGGGTGCGTCAACGGCTTCAGCACCGCGTAGCCGCGCCGGTAGTGCAGCAGGATCGCCAGCAGGCAGCCGCCGGCGAGGATGAAGTAGTGGATGGTCGACGTGTAGATCGCGACCTTCGACGTGCCGAGCGCCCAGCCGCCGGTGGTCAGCGGCACCAGCGCCAGCAGGATCACCATCGCGGTGCCGACCAGCAGGAACTTGCGCTTGGCCGCGCCGATCCCGATCGCGACCAGCAGGAACGGCCAGACCAGGTAGAACTTCTCCTCGATCCCCAGCGTCCACGAGCCGCTGAAGAAGTTGTCGGAGCCGTTGCCGCCCGAGCCGGGGAAGAACTCGTTGAGGAACGTCAGGTAGTACTTCAGCGCGTGCGGGAAGTCGCGGGTGAAGAACTCGCCGCGCAGGATCACGAACGCGACGATCCCGCCGAGGATCACCAGGTACGGCGGCAGGATCCGGAAGACCCGCCGGATGTAGAAGTTGGACAGCGAGATCCGGCCGGTCCGGTCCTGCTCACGCAGCAGCAGCGTCGTGATCAGGAAACCGGACAGCACGAAGAAGATGTAGACGCCGACCCAGCCCGACAGGAACGTCCAGTTCGGCCCGCCGAAGTGGTAGAAGATGACCATCGTCGCGGCGATCGCGCGCAGGCCGTCAAGCCCCGGGAACCGGCGGCTGCCGAGATAGTCCTCGTGGCTCATCGTGCGCAAGGCGGGTCCCCCGTCGGTGTGATCGTCGGCGCGAGTATATGGCCTGGACTACCTGCCCTTCGCCGACGGTCACCGGTGCTCAGCCGACCGGGCGGAAGGTGTTCCCGGGGTCGTGCCGGCGCTTCAGCTCCCGCAGCCGCCGCAGGTCGGTGGCCGGGTGGACACTCTCGGCGACCTCCGCCGCCGTGTGCTCGCCGTACACGAACGGCAGCAGCCGCCCGGTTGTCCACGGCGCCAGTGCGTCGGACAGCTTCGAGTGGGCGCGCCGGATCACCGCGACGCCGTCGTCGCCGACCACCGACAGCGTCCGGACGACGAACTCGGCCGCGCTGTCCCAGCCCGCCCCCGGCGTCTCCGGCGTCCGGGCGAGCGCGCCGCCCAGGCGGTCGATGATCAGCACCGTCGGCACGGGCGCGCCGGGGCCCGCGTGCTCGAGGACCGCGTCGAGCATGGCGTCGTTCAGCTGCGAGACCGTCGTGTTGGTGCCGTGGTACCCGTGCGGCTGCCGCGGCTCGGCCGCGATCGACCCGGACTCGGTGAACGGCATCGGCTTCAGCGTGTCCATCAGCGTGGGCGCGGCGGCCCGCAGCGGCGCGACCAGGGAGTCGCCGTCCTCGCCGAGGTAGGCGATCCGGATCTGCGCGATGTGCTTGCCGCGCAACGGTTCCGGCAGCACCGGCAGGTCGGGGTACTCGATCATGGCGAGGGACGTCGTGAGTGTGTCCGGCGCGGCCGCCGACCACGTGCGCCAGGCCCGCAGCGCCGTCGAGAGGTCGGCCGTGTCGAAGTAGAGGCTGCCGCCGTAGAGATCGGTGACCGGGACCAGGTCGAACTCCATCGCCGTGACGACGCCGAAGCTGTCGCGGCCGCCGCGCAGCGCCCAGAACAGGTCCGAGCCCGGCTCGACGCGCCGGAGTTCGCCGTCCGCGGTGACCACGTCGAGGGCGCGGACGTGGTCGGCGGCGCGCCCGTACCGGCGGGCCATCAGGCCGAAGCCGCCGCTGAGGGTGTAGCCGACCACGCCGACGTCCGGCGACGAGCCGCTGAGCGGCGCCAGTCCGTGCGGCCCGGCGGCTTCGAGCACCGCGCCCCAGCGGGTCCCGGCCTCGACGCGGGCGGTGCGCGCCACGGCGTCGACCTCGACGCCGGTCATCCGGCGGGTGCTGATCAGCAGGCCGCCGTCGGCGCTCGTGGTCAGGCCGTGCCCGGTGGCCTGCACGGCGACCGGCAAGTCGTGGGCGGCGGCGAACCGGACGGCGGTGACGACGTCCTCGGCCGTCGTCGCGCCGACCACCACCGCGGGCTTGCTCGGGACGGCGAGCTGGAAGCCGGTGACCTCCTCGTCGTAACCGTCCTGGCCGGGCTGGAAGACCTCGCCGGTCAGCTGCGTGACGTCCATCGTGACTCCTTTCGTCTGTCTCCAGCTTCGAACGTGATCGATCAGAAGTCCAAGATCTGGTTTGTCTACTGACTAGAATCAGCGCTTATGGAACTGCATCAGCTCGCGTACTTCGTCGCCGTTGCCGAGGAAGGCAACTTCACGCGCGCGGCCGAGCGGCTGCACGTGGCCCAGCCCGGGGTGAGCGCGCAGGTCCGGCGGCTGGAGCGCGAGCTGGGGCAGGAGCTGCTGGACCGGTCGGGCCGCGCGGTGCGGCTCACCGACGTCGGCGCCGCGGCCCTGCCGCACGCCCGGGCCGCGCTCGCGGCGGTGCAGGGGGTGCGCGAAGCCGTCGACGAGCTGGCCGGGCTGGTCCGCGGCCAGGTCGCGATCGGCGCGGTGACGTCGGCGGGCCCGGTCGGGCTGCCGGACCTGCTGGCCGGCTTCCACGAGCGCTACCCGGCGGTCGAGATCACGCTGTCCGAAGCCAACTCGGACACGATGCTCGCGGGGCTGCTCGAAGGACGGCTGGACCTGGCCGTGGTCGGCCTGGCCGCGGATCCGCCGGCCGGCATCGCGACGCAGGTGCTGCTCGACGAGCCGTTCCTGGCGGTGACGGGGCCCTCAGGTCCGCTGGCCGACCGGACGGAGATCGCCGAACTCGCGGGCCTGCCGCTCATGGCGTTGCCGAAGGGGACCGGCCTGCGCACGGCGTTGGACGCCGCCTTCGCGCGGGAGGGACTGACGCCGCGGATCGCGTTCGAGGCGGCGGATCCGAACGTCCTGGTGCAGCTGGCGATGCGCGGCCTCGGGGTGGCGATCGTGCCGGAGTCGCTGGGCCGGTATCACGAGGCGGAGGTGCGGGTGGTCGAAATCGCCGGTCCTGGCCTGCGGGGAGTGCTGGCGCTGGCCTGGCGAACGGAGGGTCCGTTGAGCCCCGCGGCGCGCGCGTTGATCGCCTTCGCGCGGGCTGCCTACCGCTCTTGACAGGCCGTCAACAGGCGCGGTTTCCTTGACATGGTGAACCGCTCACGCGAGGAGGCGTGACCATGGCCGAAACCGCCCTCGACAACGCCGTTGTCGGCGCCGGACTGCTCGCCGGCAGCGCGAACGTGATCATGCAGCTCTCCCGCGCCCCCGTCGGTTACGGCGTCCTGGAGAGCAAGGTCGACAGCGGCAACCTCTTCCGCCACCCGGCGAAGCGGACGCGGACCACCCTCACCTACCTCGCGGTCGCCACGATGGGCACCGACGCCGAGCGCGCTGCCTACCGGCAGGGCGTCAACCGGGCCCACGCCCAGGTGCACTCGACCGACGCGAGCCCGGTCGCCTACAACGCCTTCGACACCGACCTCCAGCTGTGGGTCGCGGCCTGCCTGTACAAGGGCTTCGAGGACGTCTACCTGGCGTTCGTCGGCGGCGAGCCCGCCGAGTTCTACCGCGACGCCGCGAAACTGGGCACCACGCTGCAGGTGCACCCGGAGATGTGGCCGGCGGACCGCGAAGCGTTCGAGGAGTACTGGGCGGCCGGGCTCGCCGGCGTCGGAGTGGACGACACCGTCCGCGGCTACCTCACCGACCTCGTCGACCTGCGGTTCCTGCCGCCGGTGCTGGCCACGCTCGGCCGGCCGTTCCACCGCTTCGTCACCACCGGGTTCCTCCCGCAGCGCTTCCGCGACGAGATGCGGCTGCCGTGGACCACCGCCGACCAGCGCCGGTTCGACACGCTGCTCGCCGGGCTCGGCCGGGTCGTGCGCGTGCTGCCCGCGCCGGTGCGGCGGTTCCCGTTCAACCTCTGCCTCTGGGACCTGCGCCGCCGGCTGCGCACCGGGCGTCCGCTGGTCTGAGCCACCCCCGCTACAGTGTCGGGTCGGCACAGCCACCCGAGGGGATTCCATGACGGCGATCCAGGCGAACGTCGAGTCCGAGCAGCCCGCGCCGGTCCGGTCCGCTCGCCGCGCGCCGCTGATCGTCGTGTCGGTGGTGCTGCTGGCCGCGTTCCTCGTCGGCGCCTGGGCGGCCTGGTTCTTCACGATCGACGACGCGTTCATCAGCTTCCGCTACTCGGCGAACCTCGCCGACGGCCACGGACCGGTGTGGAACGTCGAAGGCCCGCGCGTCGAAGGCTTCACCAACTTCGCCTGGGTGATCTGGTCGGGGCTCGGCGCGGTGCTCGGCATCGCGCTGCCGCTGTTCACCAAGGTGACGTCGCTGCTGCTCGGCCTGGCGACGCTGTACCTGCTGATCCGCGAAGGCCACAAGCGCGCCGGGCTCACCGGTGTCCTGGTCGGCGCGGGCGCGTACGTCGTGTTCCTGCCGACCTACTTCCACATCACCGCGGGCCTGGAGACGGCCGCGTTCGCCGCGGTGCTGCTGCGCGTTGTCGTGCTCGGGCTGCGCGTGCTCGCCGGTGAGCAGGTGCGGACGTGGGAGCCGCCGGTGCTGCTGCTCCTGCTCGGCATGCTGCGGCCGGAGGGTGTGCTGGCCGCGCTGCCGGTGTTCGTGCTGTGGTTCTGGCGCGAGCGTGGGGCCGCGCGCTGGTGGTGGAGCGGCGGCGCGGTGGTCGTCGGCGCCGCGTACTTCGTGTGGCGCTGGCAGTACTACGGCCAGCTGCTGCCGAACACCTTCTACGTCAAGTTCGGCAACCTCGACTCCGGCTGGGCGTGGACGAAGCACACGACGTTGCTCCTCCTCCCGCTCCTGCTGCTGACGCTGTCGCTCGTGTTCCGCAAGGCGACGCGGGCGATCGGTGTGCTGCTGGTGGTCACCGTCGCGGTCACGTACCTGACGTACGCGGTGTCCGGCCCGACCATGGACTACCTCGACCGCTTCGCCGACCACGCGATCCCCGTCCTCTGCCTGGGCGCCGGGATCGCCGCCGGGACGTTCGCGCCACGCGTGCTCGGCGCGCTCCTCGGTGTGGTGGCGGTCGGCTGGTCGGCGTTCGCCGGCGCGACCGCACCCGACCTCGGCGTGATCGCGAACTACGGGCCCGACCTGCAACGCGCGCACGTCGCGATCGGCAAGGGACTGGCCGAGGCCGACGTCCCGGCGCCGGCCCGCAGCCTCGCCGTCACCGACGCCGGCGCGATCCCGTACTACAGCGGCTGGCAGTCGATCGACTACATCGGCCTCAACGACCCGAAGATCTCCCGCGGCGCCGACCCGACGCAGGTTGTCATGCAGGCCCGGCCGACCGTGATCGTGGTGACCGCGAGCGGCCCGGAGCCCTTCGGCAACCGGTACGGCTTCGACTTCGCCACGGCGACCGCCGGTTACCAGAAGGTCGCGTCGGTCGAGTTGCGCACCGCGTACTGGCAGAACGTCTACGCGCTGCCGCAGTACGCGTCGACGATCGGCGAGCACGTCCGGGCTCGCGCCGACGCCGCCCGGCAGGTCAACGACCCGGCCCGGTCCGAGGACACCGTCGACCGCTGGCTGGACCGGCTCCGCTCGCAGCTGCCTTTCTGAGAGTTGACCGCTCCGCGCGGGGGCGCAATGGTGGGCCGATGAGCAGCGACGAAGTACGGCACGGCGTCAAGCTGAGCAGTCTCGACCAGGAGGTCTTCCCCGACGCGGGAGTCACCAAGCGAGAGCTGCTCGACTACCTCGAGGCCGTCGCCGACCGGATGCTGCCGGAGCTGACCGACCGGCCGCTGACCGTGCTGCGGGTGCTGCGCGGGCAGGGGCCGTTCATGCAGAAGAACCTGCCGAAGTACACACCGGACTGGGTCGAGCGGGTCTCGATGTGGTCGTACTCGTCCAAGCGGGACGTCTCCTACGCGCTGTGCAACGACCTCCGCACGCTGGTGTGGTTCGGCAACCAGCGGGCGATCGAGTACCACACGGCGCTCTACCGCGGCGCCTCCGAGAACGGCCCGACCCACCTGATCCTCGACCTCGACCCGCCCGAAGACGGCGCGTTCTCGCTGGCCATCGACGCCTCGAAGCTGGTGCGCGAGGCGTTGCGCAACGACGGCCTCGACGGTGCGGTGAAGACCAGCGGCTCGAAGGGGCTCCACGTGTTCGTGCCGCTGGCGCCCGGCCAGTCGACGGAGGACATCGCGGCGGCCACCCGGGCGCTCACGGCCCGCGCGGAACGCATCGACCCTTCGCGGGGGACGACGGAGTTCGTCAAGGAACGCCGTGAGGGCAAGGTTTTCCTGGATTCGACCCGCGCGGGTGGCGCGACGGTGGTGTCGGTCTACAGCCCGCGGCACCGCCCGGGCATGCCGGTGTCGTTCCCGGTCCGCTGGGCCGACCTCGACGGCGTCAAGCCGGGTGACTTCACGGTGCACACGGCGCCGGGGTTGCTCGAATCCGGCGACCCGTGGACCGAGGAGATGCCGGAGCCGTTCGTGCTGCCGGCGGACCTGGTCGAGGAGGGGCACACGATCCCGATCGCCCGGGTGGTCGCGATGCACGAGGGCAAACGACGGGCCCGGGCGGCGCGCGAGTCCGACTGACGCCAGCGCCCCAATGTGGCCTTGGTTGCGTCTGACGCACCGAAGGCCGCCTTGGGGCGCTTGGGCCTGGCCGGGCTAGGCGGCCTGGTTATGCCCGGGCCGGGCAGTTCCCTCACCGAGCGAACGCCGCAGCGTCGCGCGGCCGAGCTCGATGATCCGGCCCGGCGCCTGCCGGACCCGCTGCCGGGCCAGCCACACGACGTCCCGGCCGAACGACCACACCAGCGTCGCCAAAGCGGCCGCCACCAGCGAGAACACGACCACCACCGGCAGCACACCGGACACCGCGACCACGAGCACCACACCCTGGACGGCCGCCACCGTCTTGCGCGCCATGCTCGGGTACAGCGGCGCGGTCAACCACGGCATCGCCCACGAAGCGGCGACGAACGCGTACCGCATCAGGCCGATCGCCAGCACCCACGGCCCGACCGCCCCCGACACCTCGATGCACAGCAGCAGGATCAGGAACGCGTCGATCTCCATGTCGAAGCGCGCGCCGAACTCGGACGCCGTGCCGGTGCGGCGGGCGACCTGGCCGTCGACGCCGTCCAGGAGCAGCGCGACGGCGATGACGCCGACCAGCCACAGGGCCGGCCGGCTGCCGTCCGCGATCAGTTCGGCGGCGCACCCGACGAGCGTCGCCCGCGCGAACGTGATCCAGTCGGCCGGGCCGAACCCCCGGCGGCCGCTGCGGCGCAGGCCCCAGGTCGTCAGCAGCACCAGGGCCAGGCCGTACACGAGCCCGGTCACCCAGGCGATCGGGCTCAGGACACCGCCCGCGACGGCCCCTGCGACGAGCACCCACGCCGGGACCGCCGAGCGTAGGAGAAGTTCGTGCTTGATCATCATCTACTCCGCGAATAGGCACGGTTGCTCATAGGGTGGCGGCGATACCAGCCTCCGGTCGCCCGCTGAGGAGAACACGTGGAACAGGCCTTCTGGGTTCAAAGTCCGGACGAAGGCGCGCTTCGGTTCGTGACACTGCGTGACCCGGGTCCGGACGAAGTGCTCGTCCGGACGCTGTGCTCCGGCGTCTCCCGCGGCACCGAAACGCTCGTCTTCCGCGGCGGTGTCCCGGCCAGCCAATACGACGTCATGCGCGCCCCCTTCCAAGAAGGTGACTTCCCGGGGCCCGTCAAGTACGGCTACCTCAACGTCGGGGTGGTCGAGCAGGGCCCGGCCGAGCTGACCGGCCGGACCGTTTTCTGCCTCTACCCGCACCAGACGGCCTACGTCGTGCCCGCGTCCGCCGTGACACCGGTGCCGGACACCGTCCCGCCCGGCCGCGCGATCCTCGCCGGCACCGTCGAGACCGCGGTGAACGCCGTGTGGGACGCGCGGCCGCGGCTCGGTGACCGGATCGCCGTGATCGGCGCCGGCATGGTCGGCTGCAGTGTCGCGAAGCTGCTGCAGGGCTTCCCGGCCACCCAGGTGCAGCTGATCGACGTCGACCCGGCCCGTGCCGAGATCGCCGAAGCCCTCGGCGTCGAATTCTCGACCCCGGAAGCAGCGCGAACCGGCTGCGACCTCGTGGTGCACGCCAGCGCCAGTGAGGCCGGACTCGCGAGAGCCCTCGAACTTCTCGCGCCGGAAGGCGAGGTCGTCGAGCTGTCCTGGTACGGCGACCGGCGGGTGAGCGTGCCGCTCGGCGAGAACTTCCATTCACGACGGCTGGTGATCCGCAGCAGCCAGGTCGGGACGGTCGCGCGGCCCGACCGCGACTACGCCCAGCGGCTCGGCGTCGCCCTCGAGCTGCTGGCCGATCCGGCGTTCGAAGCGCTGGTCAGCGGCGAGTGCATGTTTGAAGATCTTCCGTCCGTGCTACCCAGGCTCGCCGCGAATGAACTTTCCGCCCTCTGCCTCCGTGTCATGTATCAGCCGCAGTGACCACGTCCACCCCGAACGCATCGGAGGTCTTGGTGTTCAGCATCACCGTCCGTGACCACGTGATGGTCGCCCACAGCTTCCGCGGAGAAGTCTTCGGACCCGCGCAACGCCTGCACGGCGCGACCTTCGTGGTGGATGCCACCTTCCGCCGCACCGACCTCGACGAGGACAACATCGTCGTGGACATCGGCAAGGCCACGGAAGAGCTCGGGGCGGTGCTGAGCGACCTGAACTACCGCAACCTCGACGACGAGCCGGAGTTCAAGGGCATCAACACCTCGACCGAGTTCCTCGCGAAGGTCATCGCCGACCGCCTCGCCGACGCCGTCCACGCCGGACGCCTCGGCGAAGGCGCGCGCGGCCTCGAAGGCATCACCGTCTCGCTGAAGGAATCGCACGTCGCCTGGGCGAGTTACGAGCGTGCGCTGTGAACAGCATCTACGTCGTTCTTCCCGGGGACGTCGACGACACGTCGGTCCCGAGCGGGGGCAACACCTACGACCGCCGGATGTGCGACGGGCTGGCCGAGGCCGGCCTCGACGTGCACGAGATCGCCGTCTCGGGCAGCTGGCCGCGCCCGGACACCGAGGCCCGCGCGGTGCTCGGCCACCTGCTCTCGGCGCTGCCGACCGGGTCGGCGGTGCTGCTCGACGGCCTGGTCGCGTGCGGGGTGCCGGAGGTGATCGTCCCGCAGGCGCGGCGGCTTTCGCTGTCGGTGCTGGTGCACCTGCCGCTGGCCGACGAGACCGGCCTGAAGCCGGCGCTCGCCGCCGAGCTCGACGCGTGCGAGCGCGAGACGCTGCGGGCGGTGAGCTCGATCCTCGCGACCAGCGAGTGGGCGGCGCGCCGGCTGATCGACCACCACGGCCTCGCCCCGCACCGCGTCCACGCGGTGCCGCCGGGTGTCGACCCGGCACCGCCGGCCATCGGCACCGACGGTGTGTCCCGCCTGGTCTGCGTGGCCAACGTGACCCCGCGCAAGGGCCAGGGCGTGCTCGCCCAGGCGCTCGAAACCGTCGCCGACCTGCGCTGGACCTGCGAATGTGTCGGCGGGATCCGCCGTGAGACCAAGTACGTCGAGCGGCTGCGCGAGCACCGGCTCGGCGCCCGCTTCACCCTCACCGGCCCGCGCACGGGCGCGGCGCTGGCGGCGACGTACCACACCGCCGACCTGTTCGTGCTGCCTTCGCGCGCCGAGACGTACGGCATGGTCGTCACCGAAGCCCTCGCCCACGGCGTGCCGGTGCTGACCACCGACGTCGACGCATTGCCCGACACCCTCGGCGTCGCGCCGGACGGCTCGGTGCCCGGGATGCTCGTGCCCGGCGACGACGTCGGCGCGCTCGGCACGGCCCTGCGCCGCTGGCTGACCGACCCGGCCCTGCGGACGCGGCTGCGCGCGTCGGCGAGGCTGCGCCGCGAGACCCTGACCGGCTGGGACGACACCGCCCGCCGGATCGCCGAGATCCTGCAGCGGCAGGAGGCGGCGGCATGACCGCGTTCGCGCCGGACTGGCTGTACCTGCGGGAGCCGGCCGATGCCGCAGCCCGCGCCACCGAACTCGTCAACACGCTGCGCGAGAACCTGCCGGACGGCGATCTGGTGATCCGCGACCTCGGCTGCGGCACCGGCTCGCTCGGCCGCTGGCTGGCCGCCCGGCTGCCCGGCGCCCAGCGCTGGATCCTGCACGACGAGGACGCGGACCTGCTCACCCGCGCCCGCACCAGCCTGCCGGCGACCGCGCTCGACGGCAGCCCGGTCGCCGTGGTCGCCGAGCAGCGGGACGTCACCTCGCTGCGCGCCGGCGACCTCGCCGGGACGTCGCTGGTCACCGCGTCCGCGCTGCTCGACCTGCTGACCAAGGATGAGGTCACGGCGCTCGCCAAGGCCGTCGTCGAAGCGGGCTGCGCGGCGCTGCTGATGCTCTCGGTCACCGGCCGGGTGGAGCTCTCGCCCGCCGACCCGCTGGACCCGGCGCTCTCCTCTTCGTTCAACGCCCACCAGCGCCGGCTCACCGATGGCCGGCGGCTGCTCGGCCCCACTGCGGTCGACGTCGCCGCGACCGCGTTCGGCCGGCTCGGCGCCACGGTTGTCCGCGCCGAGAGCGCCTGGCGGCTCGGGCCCGACCAGGCCGAGCTGCAGCGGCAGTGGCTCGAGGGCTGGGTCGGCGCCGCGGTCGAGCAGCTGCCGGAGCTGCGCCCGGCCGCCGACGTCTACCTGCAGCGGCGGCTCGAGATGGCCCGGGCCGGCGAGCTGCACGCGGTGATCCACCACGGCGACCTGCTGGTCCTGCCGCCGAGCCTGGAGGTGGCGGCGTGAAGCGCGCACTGGCCTGGCTGCGCATCCTCGGCGCGGTCGGCATCCTCGCCGTCCTCGTCTGGCAGCTCGGCAGCGACGCCTTCCTCGACGGCCTCGGCCGGATCAACACCGCCGGCGTGCTGGCCGCGCTCGGCATCGGCTTCGCGACGACGCTGTTCAGCGCGGGCCGCTGGCAGATCGTCGCCACGCGGCTCGGCCTGAAGCTTTTGCTGCCCACCGCGGTCGCCGACTACTACCGCGCGCTGTTCCTCAACGGCGTGCTGCCCGCGGGCGTCCTCGGTGACGTCCACCGCGCGGTGCAGCACGGCCGCGACTCGGGTGACGTGCCGCGCGGCGTGCGCGCCGTCGTCCTGGAGCGCACCGCCGGGCAGATCGTGCTGATCGCGTCCGCGGTCACCGTCGTGCTGGGGTGGCCGGGGGTCGTGCCGGACGCGTTCCGCGAGGTCGTGACCATCGCCGGCGTGGTCGTCGTGCTGGTCGCCGTCGCCGCCTTCGTCGCCGGCCGGCTGTTCGGCGGCCGGTGGATCCACAGCGGCTCGAAGTGGCGCCGCGGTTTTGCCGTCACCCTCGCCGACCTGCGGCTCGGCCTGTTCAGCCGTGAGACGTGGCCCGCCGTGGGCTTCCTGTCGGCCGCGACGCTGGCCGGGCACCTGGCGCTGTTCGTCGTCGCCGCCCGGGTCGCCGGGGTCGACGCGCCGGTCGGGCAGCTGCTGCCCCTGATGATCCTCGCGCTGCTCGCGATGGGTCTCCCGCTCAACGTCGGCGGCTTCGGCCCGCGCGAGGGCGTCTGCGCCCTGCTCTTCGGCGCGGCCGGTCTGGGAGCCGCCCAAGGTGTCACCGTCGCCGTGGTCTACGGCGTGCTCACGCTCGTCGCGAGCCTGCCCGGCGCCGGTGTCCTGCTCGTCCGGAGCGTCGCCGGGTTCCGCGTGACCCGCGCTCCGCACACCGGTGTCCTGCCTGCTCCGCGCACCGCGGCGGACACCGGGATCGAATCGGAGATGGGGATCAAATCATGACCGCAAGCGAAGTCGTCGGGGACCTGCCGCACCGGCCCGTGGTCGAGCGGGTCGTCGAGACCCGGCTGCCGACCCGGCACGGCCTCTTCCGCGCGGTCGGCTACCTCGACCGCAGCGGCACCGAGCAGGTCGCGCTGGTCTACGGCGAGATCGCCGAGCTGGGCACGCTGACCCGCGTGCACAGCGAGTGCCTCACCGGTGACGTTTTCGCCTCGACGCACTGCGAGTGCGGCGAGCAGCTGGCGGCCGCGCTGGACCGGATCGTCGAAGAGGGTTCGGGCGTGCTGGTCTACGTCCAGGGCCACGAGGGCCGCGGCA
Source organism: Amycolatopsis sp. NPDC051758 (assembly GCF_044453095.1). Taxonomy (NCBI): domain Bacteria; kingdom Bacillati; phylum Actinomycetota; class Actinomycetes; order Pseudonocardiales; family Pseudonocardiaceae; genus Amycolatopsis; species Amycolatopsis sp. NPDC051758. Next base: position 44,491 of record NZ_JBITCJ010000011.1, read on the forward strand.
TCGGCCTGCTCGCCAAGCTCAAGGCGATGCGCCTGCAGGACGAGGGCCTCGACACAGTGGACGCGAACGTGGCGCTCGGCCTGCCGATCGACGCCCGCGACTACCACGCGGCGGCCGGCATCCTGCAGGACCTCGGCGTCCGCTCGGTGCGGCTGCTGTCGAACAACCCGCAGAAGGTCGAACAGCTCACCCGCTACGGAATCCGGATCAGCGAACAGGTTCCGCTGCTGGTTCCGCCGAATCCGGAGAGCCTGCGGTACCTGCGGACGAAGGCCGAGCGGATGGACCACCTGCTGCCGCACCTGGGCCAGGCGTTCTCAGGCGCCTAAGGCCTCGAGGACACCGGCGAAGCGCCGGACCAGCGTGTCCAGCACGACGTGCCCCTTCGCCGCGCTCGCCAGCGACGGCCGGCCGACCACCCCCGACTCCGTGTACGCCCGCAAGCCCAGCGTCAGCAGGTGCTCCCGGTCGGTGACGTGGTCGGCCGTCTCGTGGCCGGGCCGGACCAGGTGCGGGTGCGCGTGCAGCAGGATCGACGTCTCCAGCTCACCCGCGTGCATGTCGTCGTCCAGCGATGTCCGCAGGCCGGCCGCGGTGTGCGCCGCCTGCCAGTCGGCGACGCCGGGGAACAGCGCCATCCCGCCGGCGCTCTCTTGGACCACATTGGACAGTACGTAGTTGCCGCCGTGCGCGTTGACCAGCACGAGCCGTTCGACACCGGACGCGCGCAGCGAGTCCGCGACGTCGGTGACCACCGCGTGCAGCGTGCGTGCCGAGATGCTCACCGTGCCGGCCCAGGCGGCGTGCTCGTGCGAGCAGGAGATCGGGAGCGGCGGCAGGTGGAGCACCGGGTGGGCGGCGGCGACGGCCCGGGCGATCGTCGCCGCGATGACCGTGTCGGTGATCAGCGGCAGGTGCGCGCCGTGCTGCTCGAAGCTGCCGACCGGCAGCACCGCGACCCGGGCCGGCCGCTCCTGCACGTCACCGGTGGTGGCGAGCGGGAAGAGATCGGTCATCGGCGCGTCCCTTCTCTATGTTGGTGGCATGAGCGAGCATGCCGCACTCCTGGACGTCGCGCGCGAAGCCGTGGCGAAGGCGACTGCCGTCGTCCGGTCGCGCCCGACGTTTTCCGTTTCCGCAAAAGGCGATCGCGACCTGGTGACCGACGTCGACATGGCGGTCGAGGACGCGCTGCGGGAGTTCCTCGCCGCCGAGACGCCGGAGATCGGGATCCTCGGCGAGGAGCGCGGCCGCAGCGGGGACGGCGGCGAGCGCTGGTGGGCCCTCGACCCGATCGACGGGACCGCGAACTTCGCCCGCGGAATTCCGCTCTGCGGGATTTCCCTGGCGCTGGTGGACGGCGAACACAGCACGGTCGCCGTGATCACGCTGCCGCACCTCGGCGTCACGTACACCGCTTCGCGCGGCGAAGGCGCCTTCGCGAACGGAGAGCGGATCGGTGCTTCGACGGCGACGGAGATTTCCGACGCGATGATCGCCGTCGGCGACTTCGCGATCGGGGAGCTCGCCGACGAGAAGAACCGCGCGCGGCTGGTGCTCCTTTCGGACCTCGGCGCGCGGGCGCAGAAGATCCGGATGTACGGCAGCGCGGCGGTCGACCTCGCCTGGGTGGCGGACGGAAAGCTCGACGCCGCACTGATCCTGGCCAACAAACCGTGGGACACGATGGCCGGTGTGCTGCTCGTGCGCGAGGCCGGCGGTGTCGTCGTCGACCGCGACGGCAGCGAGCACACGGTCCGTTCGGCTGCGACGATCGCCGTCGGCGCCGGGCTGCGCAAGGAGATCGTGGACGCACTTGATCGTGCCCATGGGGTTGTTCGTTAAGCTTTGCGGGTACACGGTGGGCGGCGCCACAGCGCGCGATTGCGCTGTCCGCGCAAGGTTTTCGGTTACGTTGGTACCGGTCGGCGCGTGAGCCTGGCATGCTGACCGGATCTCGTCGGCCGCTCGGAGAATGGTGGATGCTCGTGGAAAGTCGCCGGATCCGCGATCGGTACCGGCTGATCGAGCCGATCGGCGGCGGTGCGATGGGCACGGTGTGGCGCGCGCAGGACGAACGGCTCGACCGCACCGTGGCGATCAAGGAACTCCTGCTGCCGCACGACCACGACGAGCACCGCACCGAAGAAGCGAAGAACCGCGCGATGCGCGAGGCGCGGATCGCCGCCCGGCTGCAGCATTCCCACGCGATCACCGTGTTCGCCGTCCTCGAGGAGGAGGACCGGCCGTGGTTGATCATGGAATACCTGCCGTCGAAGAGTTTCGCCGTCCAGATCAAGGACGAGCCCGCGTCGGTCGACGACGCCATCCGCGTCGGCGCGCAGATCAGCTCGGCGCTGGCCGGCGCGCACCGCGTCGGGATCGTGCATCGCGACGTGAAGCCCGCGAACATCCTGGTTTCCGACGACGGCACGGCGAAGATCACCGACTTCGGCATCTCCCGCGCGATCGGTGACGTCAAGCTCACCGCCACCGGGGAGATCGCCGGCACGCCCGCCTACCTCGCGCCCGAAGTGGCCCGCGGTGAGGACGCCGACTTCGCCGCCGACGTCTTCTCGCTCGGCGCGACGCTGTACGCCGCCGTCGAGGGCCAGCCGCCGTACGGCACGGCGGACAACCCGATCGCCTTGCTCTACAAGGCGTCCAGCGGGGAGATCGAGCCACCCACCAAGGCCGAGCGGCTGACCCCGCTGCTGCTGCGGATGCTCGACAGCGACCCGGCCGAGCGGCCGTCGATGGACGAGGTCGAGCGGGAGCTGCGGGTGCTGCTGCCGGACGCGGAGCCGGGCGCGTCGGTGCTCGCGGAGACGGTCCCGGACGCCGAGGTGGCGCCGGTGCTGACGCCGACCGTGCCGGCCGCGGTCACCGTGCCCACGGGCGAGGTCGGCGCGGTGTCGCCGGGCGCGCGCAAGGGCCTGATCGCCGTCGGGGCCGGCGCGGCGCTGCTGTGCGTCGGCGTTGTCGTGGCGATCTTGCTGATCGTGCGCCAGAGACCTCCGCAGGACAACGCCGCCCCGCCGGCGTCGCCCGCGCCGTCCACTTCGGCTTCCGCCACTCCCTCGCCGTCGCCGTCCCCGTCCCCGTCCCCGTCTGCTTCGCCGTCTTCGGCGACGTCGGCCCCGCCCACCTCGCCGACGGTCTCGACCGTGGCGTCCGCGAAGACGGCGGCCGACGCGTTGTCCGCTTACTACGCGTTGCTGCCGGGTAACCCTGCCGAGGCGTGGAACCTGCTCACCGCGAAGTTCAAGGCGTCACGCAACCAGACGTACGAGTCGTACCGGAGCTTCTGGTCCCGGTACAAGTCGGTGACGCCGAGCAACGTCAAGGAGATCGGGCCCGGCCGCGTCACGGCGCACGTCGTCTACGACGGCGGCAACGCCGAGAACGACACCTTCACGATGGTCCAGGAAGGCGGCGTCTGGAAGATCGACGCCCAGAACTGAACCTTCCCGCGTCCGGCTGCGTGTGACGTATGAGCCGTCACCGCCGTCGACCCGCGCTGGAGGTAGCCGTGTCCGTTCCCACCCTGCTCCGGCGTTCGCGATGAGGCCCGCCGACCCGATGGTGTTCATCCTCCCGGCCGCGCCGCCGGGCAGCGACACCTACGACAAGCGGATGTGCCAGAACCTGCCCGCCGTCGGGCAGCCGGTGCTGGAGCTGCCGGTCGCCGGTGACTGGCCGAACCCCGACGCGACGTCCCGGCGCCGCCTCGCCCGATCCTTGGCCGCCCTGCCGGACCGCACCGTGGTGCTGCTCGACGGCATGGTCGCCTCCGGGGTGCCCGAGATCGTCGTCCCGCACGCGCGCCGGCTGCGGCTGGCGGTGCTGGTGCACCAGGCCCTCGCCGACGAGCCCGGCCTCGACCCGGCACGCGTCGTGGAGCTGGACGCGTGTGAGCGGGAAACCTTGCGGATGGCCGGCATGGTCGTCGCGACCAGCCCCTGGCTGGCCCGGCTGCTGATCGACCGCCACGACCTGGACCCGGGCCGCGTCTACGTGGCCAGACCCGGCACCGACGCGGCGCCCCTCGCGGCCGGCGCGGACGGGGTGTCCCGGCTGCTGTGCGTCGGTGACGTCACCCGCCGCAACGGCCACGACCTGCTGGTCCAGGCCCTCGGCGAGATCGACCACCTCGCGCTGTCCTGCGTCTTCGCCGGGTCGCTGGAGGTGGACCCGGCGTACGTCGGCGAGCTCCGCTGGTCGATCGAACGGCTCGGCCTCGGCGGCCGCATCACCCTCGCCGGCGACCAGGTGGACCTCGGCGCGGCCTACAACGCGGCGGACCTGCTGGTCGTCCCGGCGCGCGCGGCGACGCCCGGGATGTTCGTCGCGCAGGCGCTCGCCCGGGGCATCCCGGTGCTGGCCACCGAGGTCGGCGGGGTCTACGACGCCCTCGGTGTCGACGCGGACGGCGAGGTGCCGGGGCTGCTCGTCGAACCGGACGACCCGTTCGGCCTCGCCGACGCACTGCACCGCTGGTACGCCGACCCCGGAGCTGCGCCGCTCCCTGCGCACGGCGGCGCTCGGTCGCGGCAGCGCTCTGGAGGAGTGGGACGTCGCGGCGCGCCGGCTGACGCACGTGCTTTCGCGGCTGGCGTCGGAGCCACGCATCGTCGCCTGACGCTTGCCCGGGCTGGCAGTCTGGCCGGATGGCGTCCCAGTCACCGCGGTCCGACCACCACCTCGACTCCGAACGCGGGCTCCTCGAAGTCGCCGGCCGCGACCCGGACCGCCCGCTGCGCGACCAGCTCCTGGGCTTCCGCGACCTGGTTTCGGCCGACATGGACTGGGCCGACACCCGCAAGCGCCGGTTCCGGCGGCGCGCGTCGGTCGTGCGGGTTTCCGCTTTGCTGCTGACCGCGGCGTCGACCGTGGTGCTGGGGATCCCGGAGATCCCGGGCCGGGCGTCGATCGCGCTGCCGATGGTCGCGCTGGTGACGGTGCTCGGCGGGCTCGAAACGTTCTTCAACTGGCGATCGCGCTGGGTGCTGATGGAGGAGACCCGCTACAACCTCAACCGCATCCGCGACGAGATGGACTACTACCTCGTCGCCACGCCGACGACCGAGTTGAGCCGCGAGCGGCTCGAGGAGTTCTTCGACCGGCACCAGACGACCTGGGCCGACGCCAGCCGCCAGTGGGTCGAGTTCCGCAAGCTCGACCGCCCGCCGCAGTCACCGGAAGTCCGGGCCTGACCGATTCCTTTTGCCTCCCGTGCCGGTCGAAGGAGGGTGACCGTGGATTTCGAGCCGTACCGGCGTGAGCTGCTCGCGCACTGCTACCGCATGCTCGGCACGCCCGACGAGGCCGAGGACGTCGTCCAGGAGACGTACCTGCGCGCGTGGCGGGCGTACGACCGTTTCGAGGGCCGCGCGTCGGTGCGCTCGTGGCTCTACCGGATCGCGACGAACGCCTGCCTCACGGCTCTTGAGCAGCGAGGACGGCGCCCGATGCCGTCCGGCCTGGGCGCGCCGTCAACCGACCCGGACGCCCCGCCGATCCCAGCCGAACCGGGCGACGCCTGGCCGCGCCCGATCCCGGACGCCCTGGTCACGCCCGATTCCGACGACCCGGCAGTGATCGCCGTGGCCCGCGACGGCGTCCGGCTGGCCCTGATCGCCGGCCTGCAACTGCTCCCGCCCCGGCAGCGAGCGGTACTGATCCTGCGCGAAGTCCTGGCGTTCCCGGCGGCGGAGGTCGCGGAGATGCTCGGCACGACGGTCGCGGCGGTGAAGAGCACCCTCCAACGCGCCCGCGCAACTCTCGGCGAGGCTCCGGCGGTCGGTGAGCTGACCGAGCCGGAGCAGCGTGAACTCCTCGACCGCTACATGAGTGCGTTCATGAATTCGGACCTGGCGGCGCTGGAGCAGGTCCTGCGCGAGGACGCGGTGATCGAGCCGGTGCCGTCGCGGACGTGGTTCGCCGGTCGCCGCACGTGCGTCGCGTTCCTTCGACAGGTCATGGGCAACCCGGGCGAGTGGCACATGACACCGACCAGCGCAAACGGCCAGCCGGCGGCGATCACCCGTTACCGCGGCGAGCCGTACGGAATTGCCGTCCTGACGACCGGCATCGGCGGCATCGCGCGGATCACCGTCTTCGGCTTCCCTGACCTGGTGGAACGGTTCGCCGGGACGGACCCGGCGAACCGAACCGTCACGCCAGGGTGAGCGCGTAGATCTCGACCCGCGGGTCGTTCGGCAGGCTCACCGACTGCAGCGTCTTGGCCCCGTCCACCGCGGCCGAGACCCCGAACAGCCGCACCGGCGGCCCGTCGACACCGCTGCCCGCCTTGATGCGGTGCGGCATCTCGAGCACAACCGGACTACCTGAGCCGGCCCAGTCGCCGAACGTCACGGCGACGTCGGCGCTGGTGCCGTCGGTGTAGTGCGCCGTCAGCGTGGTCGACACCGGCCCGTTGTGCGACGACCCGACCAGCCGCAGCGCCGTGTGCTGCCCCGCCGGGAGCAGCAGCGACTGCCCTCGCGCCTCGACGAAGTTCGCCGCGGTGCCCGAAGCATCCGGTGCCGAGTACGTGACGCCGTCCCAGGTCACGGGGCCCGTCGCCGGTAGCAGCGAAGCGTCGTAGCTCCAGCCGCCGCCGTCGAAGTTGCCTTCCGACGACGCGGCGACCGTCGCCGTGCCGTCGTGGTTGTAGTCGCGGCCGAGGTCGACCGCGCACTGCGCCCCGGACGAGACACACGCCGACGGCGTCCGCACCTCGATCGTCACCGACTTCGTGACGGTGTTCGCACCCAGGCCGGCCACCTTGACCTGCACCGGATACGTCCCGGCGGCAGCGTTCGCCGGCACCGACACCGTGATCGGCACCGTCTTCTGCACCGGCAGCCGCCCGGACCAGATCACCTGGACCGGCTGGACCTTCGCCTTCCACCCGGCCGGCGCGGTCGCGGAGATCGTCACCGGCTGCAGCAGCGGGTTCTGCGCGAGGACGTCCAGGTCGAGGTGCACCTGCTGCGCCGCGCCGGAAGGAATCACCACGGACGTCTGCCGCAGCGACGCGTCGACGTGCCGCCGCAGGTCGCCGACGGCGTTGTTCACCGAGGGCGGTTCAGAGCCGGTACCCCACGAAGACGGCTTCGAGCCGAGCTTGTGGTTCAGCGTCCCGCCGTGCGCGATCGCGGCCCAGTCCAGGGACGTCTGCCGGACGTCGCGGCCGTTGAGCGACACGCTCTGGACGTACCGGTTGGTGTCACTCGCTCCCGGCGCGTTCACCGTGAGCGTGCCGCCCTGCGACCGGCCGTACTGTCCGATCCGGACGGTCGCCGACTCGAACTGCGGGCTCGACAGCGCGAGGAAGTTCGCGCCGCTCATCGTCGGGTACAGCCCGAGCGACGAGAAGACGTACCAAGCGGACATCGTGCCGAGGTCGTCGTTGCCGGTCATGCCGTCCGGGCCGGTGGTGAACAGCGTCATCGCCGCGCGGACGACGGTCGCGGTCTTCGCCGGCGCGCCGACCCAGTTGTACATGTACGGCGCGAGCAGGTCGGGCTCGTTGTTCGGGTTGTACGTCGCCTTGCCGTAGTAGTCGTACGGGCTGGAGATCCAGTCGTTGCGCGCGGTGCCGGCCGGGTCCTTCAGCAGGTTGTCGTAGGCGAAGAAGGAGTCGAGCCGCTTCTGCGTCGCGGGCTTGCCACCCATCAGCGAGACGAGCCCGGCCGGATCCTGCGGCACGAGCCACTGGTACTGGTAGGCGCCGCCTTCGTGGAACTGGTGGTCGGCGTCGACCGGGTTGTACGGCGTGAGGAAGGTGCCCTCGGTGGTGCGTGGCCGGAACTGCTGCGTCGAGGAGTCCCAGAGGTTCTTGTACCACTGGCCGCGGTCGGCGAACATCCGCGCGTCGGCTTGGTGGTTCAGCCCCTTCGCCATCAACGCCAGCGCGGCGTCGGCCGCCGAGTACTCCATGGTCGCGGACGCGGGGTGCTCGCAGTCGTTGTCGCCGCCCTTGGCCGCGCAGTCCTTGCCGAGCTCCAGTCCGCTCGGGATGTACCCGCGGTCGTTGTAGTAGTTGACGCCGGACCGCCCGTTGTACGGCGAATCGGCGGGCGGCGTGCTCGTCGCGTTCTTCTTGAGCAGCGCGTACGCCTCTTCCTCGTGCCCCGCGAGCAGCCCCTTCGACCACGCTTCGACGAGGAACGGCGTCACCGGGTCGCCGGTCATGATGTTGGTTTCGCTCTCGGCCAATGCCCAGCGCGGCAGCCACCCGCCGTCACGTCCGATCGCGACAACCGACAGCGCGACGTCCCGCGCGACCTGCGGTTCGAGCATTTCGAGCAGCTGGTTCTGCGGCCGGTAGGTGTCCCAGAGCGAGAAGTTCTGGTACGGCGTGTACCCACTCGCGGTGTGCACCTTGCCGTCGAAGCCGGTGTACGCGCCGTCGGTGTCGCCGGCGAGGTTCGGGTGCAGCTGCGAGTGGTAGAGCGCGGTGTAGAACGCCGTCTGCCGCTCGGTGGTGCCGCCGCCGATCTTGATCGCGCCGAGCCGGTCGGCCCACTGCTGGTGCAGCGCCGCGCGGGTGGCGTCGAAGTCGTAACTGCTCTGTGTTTCCGCCGCCAGGTTCTTCCGCGCGCCGTCGAGCCCGGTGTAGGACAGGCCGACCTTGAGGACGACGTCGTGGTCGGTGGTGGCGTCGAAGCTGGCCCAGGCGCCGTTGCCGCCGGTGCCCGCGGCGTCGCGGCTGTCGGGCGTGCGCGTCGAGCCGCGCCACGTGCCGTAGGAGCTGAACGGACGGTCGAAGGTGGCGGTGAAGTAGACGGTGTGCTCGTCGTGCCCGGCGCAGAACCCGCCGGCTTTGACCCGCCCTTCGAGCGTCCGGTCGCCGATGACGTGGATTTCGGAGTCCTTGACGGACTGGTTCGCCTGGCCGGTGTTGAACAGGACGTTCGCCTGCCCGGTCGAGGGGAAGGTGTAGCGCTGCCAGCCGGTGCGCGCGGTCGCCGTCAGCTCGGCATTGACGCCGTACTTCTTGAGGCCGACGCGGTAGTAGCCGGGCTCGGCGTGCTCGTCGTCGTGGCTGTACCCGGACTTGTAAGCGTCTTTGTCAACGTTGTCGACGGCCCCGGTGGTCGGCATGATCGGCAGCTCACCCATCACACCGCAGCCGACGCCGGACAGGTGCGTCTGGCTGAAGCCGTAGATCGCGTTCTGCAGGTAGTCGTAGCCGCCCTGCCCGCCGGTGTCCGGGCTGACCTGCACCATTCCGAACGGCGCGCTCGCGCCGGGGAAGGTGTTGCCGAAGTTCTGCGTGCCGACGAAGGGGTTGACGAGGCCCACCGGATCCACTGGTGCAGGCGCGGCCTGCGCCACGGCGGGCGCCAGGCCGGCCACCACCACCCCCACGGCCACCGCGGCGGCCAACCGTCTGCTCTGCGACCACATGGGCGCACCTCCCAGGAGATGACAACGTTGTCAGAAGCGGACCTTCGGTCAGGCCCTCGGTTCGGTGAGCAGCTTTCCACCTCGACGCGGCTTTGAGAAGCCCTCAACCGGCCGCTTCGCGCAGCAACCGGGCAGCGGTCTCGACAGCGTTGTCGGCGAGGTTGCCATAGCCGAGGACGAGCGCGGGCGCGCCGGGCGCCCCGCGGTAGTCGTCAAGATCGGCGACCTTGACGCCCTTTATGAGTGCTTCCTTCGTCACCTCGGCCGCGTCGCGGTCCAGGTGCAGGACGAGGTGCAGCCCGGCCGCCGCGCCGGAGATCCGCGCCGGTCCGAGCGCTTCGACGAGCCGGTCGCGCCGCGCCCGGTACCGCAGCCGCGCCGCGCGCAGGTGCCGGTCGTACCCGCCGCCCTCGACGAAGTGCGCCAGCGCGAGCTGGTCCGGCACCGGCGGGGCCGGCTCCGTCAGTGTCCACTGTGGAGGGATCGCGACCCAGCCGAGCCCGAGCGCCGGACTGAGTGTCTTGCTGACCGACCCGAACAGCACAACTCGCGCCGGCGCCACGCCCTGAACCGTGCCGACGGGCCTTCGGTCGTACCGGAACTCGGCGTCGTAGTCGTCTTCGAGGATGAGCCCATCAACGTCGTTCGCCCAGGTCAGCAGCTCGGCGCGGCGGAGCGGCGAGAGAACGGCGCCGGTGGGGAACTGGTGCGCGGGTGTCACCAGCACGGCCCGTGTCCCGGCGGGGATGCCGTCGACCCGGATTCCGTGGTTGTCGACCGGCACGGGGTCGATCGCCATCCCGGCGGCCTCGGCGGCCCGCCACAACCGCCTCCACCCGGGATCTTCGACCGCGAGCCGCGTGATGCCGTTCTGCCTGAGGGTGCGGCACACGCGGGTCACGCCGTCGGTGACACCGGTGCAGATCCGGACGTCGTCCGTCTCCGCGCCCCGCACCCGTCGCAGGTATCCGGCGAGGGTCCTGCGGAGCCGGGGGTGGCCGTGCGGCGCGGGGAGGCCGAGGTCGGTGTGCGGTGCGGTGGCGAGGACCCCGCGCACGGCGTCGGCCCACTGCTGCCGGGGGAAGTGCCGCAGGTCGGGGAGGCCGGGAGCGAGGTCGTACCGCGGCGGAGACTCCTTCTTCGCGAGGGCTTTCGGCGGCGTCTCGCTTGCGATTTGGCGCACGCGCGTGGCCGACCCGGTCCGTCCGGCGAGGTACCCCTCGGCGACGAGCTGCGAGTAGGCCTGGGTGACGACCCACCGCGAGCACCCGAGATCAGCAGCGAGCTGACGGCTGGGCGGCACGGCGACACCGTCCTCGAGCACGCCGTCCCGGATGGCCTTGCGGAGGGCGCGTGCGAGTCGCTCGTGCCGTGGTCCCGGGCCGGTCAGTTCGAGCAGGACACCCCAATTGGTCTGTGATCCAGTCACAGAATTGGACTGTAGTACCGAACCGATTCCCTTCTAGGTTTGTCCGCATGAAGAAGGTGGAACTGGGCCGGACCGGTCAGCAGGTGAGCCAGGTGTCGCTGGGCTGCATGACGATGGGCACGTCGACGGACGAGAAGACGTCGGCCCGCATCCTGGACGCGTATCTGGACGCGGGCGGCGACTTCCTGGACACGGCCAACTGCTACGCGTGGTGGGCGGGTTCGTCGTTCAGCGGTGGGGAGAGCGAGGCGGTGCTGGGCCGGCTGCTGCGCGGTCGCCGGGACCGGGTGTTCCTGGCGACGAAAGTGTCGGCGCAGCCTACGGACCTCCCGGCCGCCCGCGCGGCCCAGCGTCCGTCCGGTATGGACTGGGAGGCGGTGGAGCGGACGTACGAAGGCGCGAGCGCCGCGGTGATCGAGCGGTCCGTGGAGGAGAGCCTCCGCCGGCTCGGCACGGACCACATCGACCTGTACTACGTCCACGTCGACCTCCGCCGCGAGCCATTGGAGGAGACACTGTCCGCACTGGACGGTCTGGTGCGTGCGGGTAAGGTCCGGCACACGGGCTGGAGCAACATCCGCGCGTGGCGCCTGGAGCACATCCACTCGTTGTCACTGGCCCACGGCTGGGCGCCCCCGGCGGCGGTCCAGGTCCAGCACTCGTACCTGCGCCCGGCCGGCGCCGACACGCCGTCGATCGCCGGCGGCGAGCTGCTGGACTGGCTGGTGGCACACCCGGACGTCTCCCTGGCGGCGTATTCGGCGCTGTTGCGTGGAATCTACGACGACGCGGCGTATCGCGAGGCCACGCCGATCTGGCGGTCGTACGCCGGTCCGGACTCGGAGTCCCGCCTGGCCGCGGTGTCCAAAGTGGCGTCCGCGCTGGGTGCCACGGGCAACCAGGTGGCGCTGGCGTGGCTGCTGCGCAAGCAGGTGATCCCGCTGATCGGCCCCCGCACGTGGGAGCACTACGAGTCGATCGCCCCGGCGTTCACTTTGGACTTGTCCGATGAGCACATGTCATTGCTGGACAACGCATAGGCGAGCAACGCGGCGATGCCGGGCTTGTGCTCGTCACGACGTCGCCAGGTCATGGTCACGGCGGTCGTCGCCCCGGCGAGCGGGACGGCGACCGCCCCGGGGTGGCCGACAACGGCGGGCACGATCCCGCACCCCATCCCGGCGGCAACACACTTCGCGAGCGCGGCGAGGCTGCCGACCTCGGTGGTGACGACGGGCCCGTCGATCCGGTCCAGCATCTCCCGGAAGCCACAGCCTTGTGGTGTGGCAAGGAATCCGACACCGCGGAGATCGCCGGGCCGGACCTCTTCCTTGGCTGACAAAGGGTGCGTTTCCGGGACGATGACCACAAGCGGTTCCTCACCGAGCGTGGCACTGGCGAGCGCAGGATCGTCCGGCGCGTCCCCGAAGGTGAAGCAGACGTCCATTTCGGACGATCGCACGGCTTGGTAGAGCTCACCGCGGCCGCCTTCCTTGAGCGAGAGCCGCACGCGCGGCCACCGGTTCCGGTAGGCGCTGAGGAGGCCGGACATCCGGTGCGCACAAAGGGTTTCGAGTGCGCCGACAGTCAGGTCGCCGGCGGGCTCTCCGCGTTCTTCGTCCACGGCGGCCTTGGCTTCCTCGACGAGCGAGAGGACCTGGCCGGCATAACCGACGAGCCGTTCCCCGGCGGCGGTGAGCCGGAGTTTTCGCCCGCGTTCGAAGAGCTTCGACCCGAGCTCGGCCTCGAGAGCCTGGATCTGTTCGGTGACGCTGGACTGCGCGTAGTGCAGTTCGGCGGCGGCGTGGGTGAAGTTGAGCGTCCGCGCGACGACGCGGAAGGTGCGCAGGTGGCGCAGTTCCATTGGTGCCCCCCCCATCGGAGTTCCCGATACCAGCCATCGTAACTCCCTGCTTCCGCCGATGTCACGGAGTGTCCAAGCTGGCCTGGTGCCAAGACTCCTCATCGGCCTCTCGCTGGGCTACTTCCTGGTCATGCTGGACACCACGATCGTCACGGTGGCCCTCCCTGCCCTGTCTCCGGATCTTTCGGACCAGCAATGGATCTCGAACGGCTACACGCTGACGTTCGCGGCGTTCCTGTTGACGGCAGGAGCATGGTCCGACCGCTTCGGCGCCCGCCGGGTGTTCTTCACGGGCCTGATCTCGTTCGCGGCGCTGTCGTTGTTGTCGGCTCTGTCGGTTTCGGCTCCGATGCTGATTGCTCTCCGCGCCTTCTCGGGCGGCGCCGGGGCGCTGTTGGTGCCGTCGTCGCTGTCCCTGATCGCAGTCGCGTACCCGGCGCCCGCGTCCCGCGCTAGGGCGATGGGGGTGTGGGCGGCATTGAGCGGAACGGGCCTGGTGGCAGGCCCCCTGCTCGGCGGCCTCCTGACGGAGACGTTCGGCTGGCGAGCGATCTTCCTGGTGAACGTCCCGGTGGCGCTGATCGCCCTGGCTCTGTCTGTGATGGCCCCAGCAACCCCCGCTTCGCCTCGTCGTACCGATCTGATCGGCCAACTGTCAGCGATAGTCGCTTTATCGACACTGACCTACGCACTGGTGGAGCACAAGTGGTGGATGCTGGCCCCATCCGCGCTGGCAGCGGCGGCATTCACAGCGTCCCAGCGCCGCCCGCAGGCAATGCTCCCGCGCCGCCTGCTCTCCCGAAACCTCCTGGCCGGCGTGATCGTGAACTTCGGCTTGTCGGGCGTCTTGTTCGTACTGTCGTTGTACTTCCAGGAAACCCGAGGCTTATCGCCGTCGGCAACGGGTTTGGCATTCCTGCCCCTGACGATCCCAACGGCGTTCAACCCGATCTTCACGGGCCGCCTGGTGGCCCGGACAGGCCCGCGAACCCCGGCAACGTCCGGCTTCATCCTGATGTCGTCGGGCACGCTGATCCAGGCGTTCGCCCCGGCCCTTTCGGTGGTTGCGTTGGCCCTGCTGGGTTTCGGGGTATCACTGGTCATCCCGTCCCTGCTGACAGCAGTGATCGGCGCGGCGCCACGGGAGCTGGCGGGCATGGCGGGAGGGGCCCTGAACGCATCCCGCCAGACGGGCGCGGTCCTGGGCGTGGCGATCCTCGGAGCCCTGGCGCCCACAGGCTTGGCGCTACCGGTTGCCGCTGTGGTGCTGCTGATCGGGGCGGTGATGGTGGCCCGTCAACCGCGGAAGGCGGCGGCGAACCGTGTGCCGAGGTCCTGAAAGCACGCGGCTGACCGGCATCATCACCGTGTCCACTTTTTAGCATCTTTTTGGACAATACTGCGCTTTCTGGCCATTTATTTGTCCTGGTGCTACTCCGATCGGTCTGCCTATCATCGTCCGCGTGTCCGACTACGAGTACGACGTGTTCGTCAGCTACAGTCGACGCGGAAGTGCGCCGAAATGGCTGCTGAACAACTTTCTTCCCAGTCTCCTCGACTGCCTCGTCGACGAGCTCGGTCCCGAGCCGAAGGTCTTCGTCGACAAGTCGATGCCACGCGGCGTGCACTGGCCGTCACAGCTGGAAAAGGCACTGCGCCACAGCAAGATCATGGTCGCCGTGCTGTCCGCGCCGTACTTCGTGTCGAAGTGGTGCATGGCCGAGTGGGAAAACATGCAAGCACGTGAAAAAGTGCTGGGACTTGCCAGCCCACAACGACCGCAAGGCTTGATCTACCCCATCCGGTATTCGGATTCGATCAACTTCGAGAACGAAGGACGGCAGCGCTCCTGGTGGGACTTCAAAGGGCTTGACAACCCGAACAAGGGTTTCCAGGAGAGCCGGGACTGGCACCCGTTCCAGCAACGAGTCCGCGAGTGCGCGCAGGACCTCGCCGTGCTGCTCGGCCAAGTGCCGCCGTGGCAGCCGGACTGGCCCGTCATCGAGCGTCCCGACCCTGTCTTGCCGCCGCCGCCGACGATTCCGAGGTTCGACCCATGACGGGGACTGTGGTCACCTTCTACTCCTACAAGGGTGGCGTCGGGCGCAGTTTCACGCTGGCCAACGTCGCCGTCCTGCTCGCGCGTTGGGGTTATCGGGTACTCGCCCTCGACTGGGACCTGGAAGCTCCGGGGCTGCACCACTACTTCGGCCCACGCCTGGCAGAAACTCCTCGAGGCGGTGTGATCGATCTGGCCTCGGCCTTCCTCGCCGGTCAGGAAGACCCCAGCGAGCACGCCGTCAGGGTTGAGCTCGCCGAACGGGGCACCGTCCACCTGCTCGCCGCGGGCCGGCAGGACTCGACCTACACGGGCCGGGTGCAGAACATCGACTGGGCGGAGCTGTACCGCCAGGGGTTCGCCGACTTCCTGGAGCGGTGCCGTGAGCAGTGGACCGAGGACTACGACTTCGTCCTGATCGACAGCCGGACCGGCATTTCGGACATCGCCGGCATCTGCACCGCGCACCTGCCCGACCGTCTCGTCGTGCTCTTCACGGCCAACGACCAGAGCGTCGACGGTGCGATCGACATCGCCCGTCGCGCCAACATCGCTCGCGACCGCCTGCCCTACGACCGTCCACCCCACCTCGTGTTGCCTGTTCTGTCGCGGCTCGACAACCGAGTCGAGTACCAGCGGGCCGAGCACTGGCAGCAGAAGTGCTCCGAGGCGACTGCGGAGCTGTTCCGGAACTGGCTTGCGAAGAGCGTGACGCAGGAGCTGATGTTGCGGCACCTCACGGTGCCGTACGTTTCCTACTGGAGCTTCGGCGAATACCTGCCGGTGACCGAAGAGACGACGCCGTCGGCCGATCAGATCTCCTTTGCCCTGGAGACGATCGCCGCGGTGATCGCGCAGCAGTTCGACCGTACGGACCTCCTCGCGGACAACCGGGACGCCTACGTGGCCGCCGCTCGCACCCAACGACGTTCGTACGATTGGGATGTCCTTGTGTCGGTGCCACATTTGGAGCCGACCGCTTCGGCCACACTCATCGACGAGCTCGTCGAGCTCGGCCTGCGGGTGGTTCGGTCACGGTCGAGCGACCCGGAGTGGGCCATGGAGCTGCCTGCCGATCCGGCCAAGCATCTTTGCTTGGTGCTGGACGGCGGCGTCAGTCGCTGGCAGGCCACCGAGGCGGAGCGATTCCTTCGGCACACCCTGGAGGTCGGCAGCGATCGCCAGTTGTTCTGCGTGGTCACCCGCAAACCTGGTCATGAGCAGCTCCCGTCATTCTTGCGCAATCAGCGGTTCTTCGAGCTGAATGCGAACAGCCGCCCCGGCCACGTGGCGCGACAGCTCTACGAAATCATCACCGACGCCCCTGTTCGCCGCACCGAAGCCGACCAGGTCACCCTGCGTGAAGCAGCCGCCGTGCTTCGCTCGATACCGGAGGTGGTCGCGAGGACCAGCCGGTGGACCCTCATCGAGCAGACCGTGCGTGACATGGCTTCGGCGCTGGATGACGGTGATCTTCCACTGCTCAAGGACCTGACCGTGGATCTGCAACACCTGAACCAGGTCCGGGCGAACGAAAGCCGCATCACGGTGCCTGATGCGCTTCAGTCGCGGATCACCGATCTGATCGCCCGGGTCGACAGACGCATCGAATTCTCGACCAGATGAGGAGTAGGTATGGCGGACCGGTTCGGAAGTGCCGAACAAGCCACGTTGTTCGTGCTGCTGCTGCACAAAGGAGAGATGCCGAACTCGATACTCAGGAAGGAACACGGTGTCGACCTTCCGAAGGCCGGGCGAGAGAAACTGAACAACGCCGGCCTGGTCGAAACCCGCGAGCAGAGCAAGCGGTACTTTCATCGGATCACGCCGGCGGGAGAAGAATGGTGTGAACGTGACCTGGCCGAGATCGAGGCGCCGCCAAGGTCCAGCGCTCTGGCGAAGATCGGCTTCGAGTTGCTGCGGCGTTGCGCTCGTTACGCGAGACAGAACAAGATCCCGATCGCCGACCTGATCGGCACGCCGGGAGATCTTGAAGACTTGATCCGAAGGGTCTACCTGGCGCTTTCGGGCCGGCCTCAGGACTGGGTCCGGCTGGCCAAGCTTCGTCCAGAGCTGAACGGCGCCCCTAAGGACGAGGTGGACCAAGTTCTCCTGGCCATGGCGAGGACCGGACGAGCGCACCTCGCCCCGGACTCCGACCGCAGGGGGCTCACCGACGCCGACCGAAGCGCGGCGATCCGCGTCGCCGGTGAGGACAACCACTTCTTGGCGATCGAGGCGTCATGAGCGACGATCAACGCCAGGCGCTCGCTGCGGTGCGGTTCAACTCCGTCGAGGGACCGGACGACGTTTGGGGCGCTTCACCGTTCCACGTCGACGGACTCCATGCGAGGGCTGTCGAAGACTTGCGAGCAAGTATCTCGGATGCCGGACACAGTAGGGGACCAAGCCCGACCGGAGTGACACTGCACGGACGGAAGGGTGCCGGGAAGACTCACCTGCTCGGTCGTGTTCGCCGCATCGTGCAGGAGGAAGCAGGCTATTTCTTCCTGATCGACCTCACCACGGGTGCCGCGTTCTGGGATGACGTTCTCCGCGGCATGCGTGGCGAGTTGTACCGCAAGGGTGACGACAACGAACTCCAGCTGACCAAGCTGCTGAGGCGGCTTTGTGATCAGGGCGGAGTGTCCGATTCGATCGCAAAGGTGGTCACCGGCCAAGCGGACCTGACCGTCGACGAGCTGAACGGCTTCATAGGCGCCGTGCGTCAGCTCGACGCCCTGGTGGCCGCCGAGTGTTCGGACACGATCCGGGCGCTCGTGCTATATGCGGCCACCGACGTCAAGCTGATGGACCTCGGTAAGGATTACCTTTCGGGCAAGTCTGAAACGACGAGGGGCGAGCGCCGGCCTTGGGGGTTGCGTTCCGAGCCGAAAGCTCAACGCGAACTGGTGACCGAGATTTCGCGAGTACTTGCGCTCACCGGGCCGAGCGTGGCGGCGATCGACCAGCTGGACTCGCTGATAACCAAGGCGGATCACAGCGATGGCAGGCCGTCCGCGGAGACCGCGGGCGAGCTGGCGATCATCGCGGACGGCCTCACGCAGCTGCGCGAGACCACCAGACGGACGCTCTCGATCGTGGCGTGTTTGCCCGCCACCTGGCAAATGCTGCGGGACCAGGCGGCGGACTCGTTCGACGACCGGTTCCCGGTAACTCTGACCCTCGGCACCATCGTCGACCCGGAGCTCGCACGCAAGCTGGTCGAGAAGTGGCTGGGAGTGATTTATGAAGGCATTGGCTTTGATCCGCCGCATGCCACTTGGCCGGTAGCGAAGACGGCATTCGAAGATCCGTGGGAAATGTACACGCCGCGTCAGCTCCTCCTGCTTATCCAGAAGCACGCGAAGGTTTGCTTGCACGGCGAGATCCGGGAGCTCGTTTCGTTCGCCGAAGAGCTGGTCGAGCCGGTGGACACGTCGCCGAGGCCGGGATCCGAAGCTCCGTACTACGCCGCACTCGATCGGCAGTTCGCGGAGTTGCGCAAGAGTGCCGATGTGGAATCCGCGATGCACAAGAACTCCGTCGACCAGATCATGCCGGACCTCGTCCAGGCCGCGTTGCGGTCGTGGATCGCCGAAGTCGGCAACGACGACCGGTCCTGGCAGGCTGAGGGTGTCGACGGCACGGGCGATCTGCACGCCGGACTGCGGCGAACGGTGAACGAGGAAGATGATCGCTGGGAGCTGTGGGTGTTCCGCGCCTTCGGCACGCCGCAGCACGGCAACAGCGTGATACGACAGGTGCGGGCGGCCGGCTCGGCCGCAGCCGTCGGAGCCGGGGTGCACAACAGGCACCTGGTGCTGATCCACTACGGTCCCGACAAGCGGGGCGGTTGGACCGGAACGAAGACGAAAGCCGAGGTCAAGGCGCTGGAAGCGCTGGGCAGCCCCCGGGCGGAGATCAGCGCCGACGATATCCGCACCTTCTGGGCACTCAACCAAATGCTCTCGCAACAGACTTATCAGTTACTGGATTGGCTCGTCTCGAGGAAACCGGCCAGTAAGACCAGCATCCTGCGGACGCTGCTCCCGGCGACGGAACAGGCTCGCAGCAACCAGCGGGAAACCCGCCCGCCGCCGGAAGTCGAGTCCGCTGAACGTAAGCACAACGCCATCACGCTGGGCGTAGACGGTGAAATCCGCATCGAGCTGGAGTCCCTCCGCAAGCACGCGGTGATCTTCGCCGGTTCCGGCACCGGAAAAACGGTCCTCCTGCGAAGGATCATCGAAGAATGCGCACTCCACGGCGTCTCCGCCATCGTCCTCGACCCGAACAACGACCTCGCGCGGCTCGGCGACGCTTGGCCGCAACCACCCGACGGCTGGCGAGAAGGGGACGCGGACAGCGCGGCCGACTACCTCGCCAACACCGAGGTTGTCATCTGGACCCCGGGGCGGGCCGGGGGGCGGCCGATCAGCTTTCATCCGCTGCCGGACTTCGCCGGTGTGCGGGACGACGAGGACGAGTTCACCGCCGCTGTCGAGGCGGCCGTGGCGCGGCTCGTGCCGCATGCTCGGCTGAGTGGCACCACAAAGGGCGCGATCCGGGGACAGGCCGTGCTGCGCGAGGCGCTCACGTACTTCGCGCGGGAGGAGTCGCGCAGCCTGGCCGAGTTCGTCGACCTGCTCGCCGAGCTGCCCGTCGGGGTCAGCAAGCTCGCCACCGGCACGAAGACCGCCGCCGACCTGGCCGAGACCTTGCGGGCCGCGATGGTCAACGATCCGCTGCTCGGCGGGTCCGGGGAACCTGCTGATCCCGCCGTGCTGTTGACGCCGTCGCCGGGGAAGCGGGCCCGGGTCTCGGTGGTCAGCTTCATCGGGCTCCAGTCCGAAGAGCAGCGCCAGGGGTTCATCAGCCAGCTCCAGCTGGAGGTGTTCGCCTGGATCAAGCGCAACCCCGCCGGTGACCGGCCGCTCGGCGCCCTGTTCGTGATGGACGAGGCGCAGACGATCGCGCCGTCCGGCGGTTCGACCGCGAGCACGCGCAGCACCATCATGCTCGCCTCGCAGGCGCGCAAGTACGGGCTCGGCCTGCTCCTCGCGACGCAGGCGCCGAAGGGCCTGCACAACCAGGTGACCGGCAATGCGACGACGCAGTTCTTCGGCCGCCTGCAGGTCCCGGCGCAGATCGCGGCGGCGAACGAGATGGCGAGGGCCAAGGGCAGCAGCGTCGGGGACATCTCGCGGCTGGAACGCGGGCAGTTCTACGTCACCGGCGAGACCTTCGGGTTCCGCATCATGCGGGCCCCGCTCTGCCTCAGCCACCACCCGCCCAGCCCGTTGCGGCTGGAAGAAGTGCTCGACCGGGCTCGTAACGGTCGCTGACGAGAAGGCCGCGTTCCGAGGGGGAACGCGGCCTTCTTGCTGTCCGGATCGGGGTTGACCGTTTCCCGCTGTCGTGGGAAACGGTCAACTCCTTGTTGTCGAATGGCGCATGACGAATCCTGATTGCAGGGCACGGAAATGCCGGAAAAGCCCTGAACAATCACCCTCTCCAAGGAGGATTCGCCATGTCCAAAAAGCTGGCCAAAATCGGTGGCACCGTGCTCGCCCTCTGCATCATCGGCGCGGCCCCGCTGATCGGTTCCACCTCGGCGTACGCGGACGGCGACGGCGGCACCCCGCCGCCGCCCACCACCAGCACGCCGCCCCCGGCGGGCACCAACGGCAACCCCTGGCACGGGTGACGCGGGCCGGGCCGGCCGTGAACGGTTCACGGCCGGCCCGGCAATTGCGCCGGTGCTCCGGAAATGGTGTACTCGGATACCGTGGGAATGGAGGTCCGCATGGCCGGAACATTCGGTGCGCTGTTGCGGGAATGCCGCGCCGCCGCCGGAATCTCGATGGGCGAGCTGGCCAAGCGGGTCAACTACAGCAAGAGTTACATCAGCAAGATCGAAAATGACCTCAAGCCGCCGAACGCGATGCTGGCGCGGATCTGCGACGGCGTCCTGGACGCCGGTGGCGCGCTGATCGAATCGGCGCACGAGGCGAAGGCGCGTTCGGAGGCCGCGAACACCCTCGACCGCCGCCAGATGCTGGCCGGCGCGGGGGCGGTGCTCGGCATCGCGCTGGCCGGCGGGCCGCGCCCGATCCTCGACGAGCGCGTGGTGAGCGGGCTGCGCGCGTCGTTCGAGCAGCTGCGCACGCTCGGCATGCAGACCAGCCCCGCGGTGGTCCTCGAGTCCCTCGTCACCCAGACGCACACCGTGCACGCGCTGGCGAGGGGAAACCCGGAGCCCATCCGGTCGCGGCTGCTGCTGCTCGCCGCCCGGATGGCCGAGTACACCGGGTGGCTGAGCCAGGAAGCGGGCAACGACCAGGACGCGCTGAAGTGGACGAGGCACGCCTCGGAGCTGGCCCGCGCCGGCGGCGACCGGGAGATCGAGAGTTACGCGTACGTCCGGGAGGCCGGGCTGGCGCTGTACCGGCAGGACCCGATCGCCACGATCGACCTGGCCCGGCAGGCGCAGAAACTCGGCCGGGCCGGTGCGCGCACGTTCGGCTTGGCCGCCAGGCGGGAAGCGCAGGGACACGCGCTGGCCGGCGACCGGGACGCCTTCGAGCGGGCGATGGACCGCGCGGCCGGGCCGCTGTACGCGTCCATTGTGGACACCACGGACTACCCGGTGCTCGGGTCGACCGCGCCGGACCCGCTGGCGCTCGCCCGCGGCTGGTCGCTGGCCGACCTCGGCCGGAGTGGCGAATCGGCGTTGATGCTGGGTGACGTCCTCGCCGGGGTGCCGGCCGCGAACCGCCGCACCAGGGCCCGGTTCGGCGTCCGCCGGTCACTGGCGCACGCGCTGGACGGCGAGATCGACGAGAGCTGCCGGACGCTGGCCGAGACGCTCGACGACGCGGCGCAGGTCGACTCCGCGACCGTCCGCACGGACCTGCGCGAACTGGCCAGGTGCCTCAGCCGGTGGCGCGGCCACCACACCGTCCGGGAGATCTACCCCGAGCTCAGCCGCGTGCTGCACCGGCACTGACGGCACCGCAGGCGCACTCCAGCGCCGCGCGTTCCGCCCGCACGTCCCCGGCTTCCGGCAGACCCAGCTCGGCGAACCCGTCCTCACTCGCTTTCCAATGCGGAACGGCGTGTTCATGGTCGCCCATCGCGTGCAGCGTCCGCGCGACGCCGTGGTGTGCGCGGGCCTGGTAGCTGCGGTTTCCGTCACCGACAGCCAGGTCCAACGCCGCCTTGCCGGCGCTCAGCGCGTCTCCGTGCGCACCCCGGGCGAGGGCGGTCGCGCCGCGGTCGAGGTAGAGCTGGGTGCGCAGGTCGGCGTCGGGCACGTTCACCGCGACTTCCTTGGCCTTGTCGTGGTAGCGCACGGCCTGGGTCAACCGGCCCTGCTGGCGGTGCACGTTGCCGATGTTGTTCAGCGCGTACGCCTCGACGCAGTGGTCGCCGACCTCGGCGGCGTGCCCGTGCGCCTCCGTGTAGCTGGCCAGCGCCTCGGTGAGCAGGCCGAGTTTCTCCTGCACGGACCCGAGGTTGTTCAACGTGTGCGCCACGCCCTGGGTGTGGCCGACTTCGCGCAGCATCCGCGCCGCAGCGTCGTGCTGGCGGAGGGCGACGGCGAAGTTGCCGTGCTGCTCGTTGAGGTACCCGAGCATGCTCAACGCGTGGGCCTCACCCCGCCGGTCTTCACTCTGCTCGTACTTGGCCAGCGCCGCCTCGAGGTGCGCGATCGCCTGGTCGTGCTGACCCAGTTCCATCGTGGGAATGGCGAGCGCGCACAACGTCGCCGCTTCGCCGCGTGAATCGCCAAGACGACGCCACTTGGGCAACGCCTGCGCGGCCAGCTCCAGCGCCTCCGAAAGCTGTCCGCGCCGGTCGTGCGCGGTTGCCAGCCGGAGCAGCACGTGCGCCTGGCCCCGGTCGTTGCCGGGGTCCGCGGAGACGACCTTCCAGGCGAGGTCGAGGGTGCCGAGCCAGTCCTCGAACTGGTTCGTCGTGTTGAAGTAGCGCCACAGCAGCACGGCCAGCCGCCAGGTGTGCTCGGGCAGCTCGTGGTCGGCGGCGTAGCGGATCGCGGCCACCAGGTTGTCCCGCTCGGCGACGATCCACCGCAGCCCCGCTTCGGCGTCGGCGAAGGCCGGTGTCACCGGGCACGACCGGTCCGTCGCGGGCAGCTGGGCGCGGTCGAACGGGTACGCGGCGCCGACCGCGGCGGCCAGCGTCACGAGGTAGAAGTCGAGCAGCCGCACCAGCGCGCCCGCGTGGTCGGACGGCTCACCGGCGGCGAACTCCTTGAGCGGGTCCAGCATCTGGTACCGCTCGGGTGCGGCCTCCTCCAGCAGGCTGACCTCGTGGAGGTCGTCGAGCAGCAGGCGGGCCTCGGTGACGTCGCAGCCGGCGAGCGCGGCTCCGCCGGGGACGCCGACGTCCGGCCCCGGCAGGCTGCCGAGCAGCCGGAACAGGGCACGCTGCGGCTCGCCGAGCTGCTGGTAGGACACCCGGACGGCGGCGGTGCCGTCGACGTCTTCACTGTCCGCGCCCCAGGGCCCGCTCTCCTCGAGCAGCCGGAGCAGGTGCGTCAGCGGCCACCCTTCGTGCCGCCGGAACAACGCGGCCGCAACCCGGATGGGCATCGGCAGGAACCCGCACCGGCTGACCACCTCGGCGACCTCGGCCGTCCGACCGCGCACCCGCGCTCGCCCGGTCAGCTCGTGGAACAGCTCGGCCGCCTCGTCGGCGGGCAGCGGCGAAAGCCGGATGTTCTCCCCGGTGTCCGCGTCACCCATCCGCCGGCTGGTGACGACGGCCAGGCAGCCGTCCGCCTCGGGCAGCAACGGCCGGATCTGCTCCGGCGACGCGGCGTTGTCCAGCACGATCAGGGTGCGCGTGCCCCAGAGCGTGTCCTGGTAGAGCCGGACCTTCCGGCCGACGGTGGCCGGGACCTGCTCGGCGGGCACGCCGAGCTCGACGAGCAGCTCGGTGAGAGCGTCGCCGACCTCGACCGCGTCGACGCCGGGGGTGAACCCGTTCAGCCGGACCAGCAGCTGCCCGTCGGGGAACCGGTCGCGGAGCCGGTGGCCGGCCTCGACCGCCAGACCGGTCTTGCCGACGCCCGGCGCACCGCTGACCCAGACCGCGCGCCGGCCCGCCGCGGCGGCCGACTCGATCGCGGCGAGCTCCGCGGCCCGGCCGGTGAACCCGCCCGGCCGCGACGGCAGTGAGCTGGGCGGATCGCCCTGTTCGGCGCGCGCGGCGAGCTTGCGCAGCACGGGCCCGGGCGCCATGCGCTGGCCCGCGAGCGCGTCACGAGTGGTGTTGAAGACGCGCAGCGCGGCCATCCGGTCGCCGCCGGCGAGCAGGGCGCGCATCAGGAGTTCGGCGTGCTTCTGGCTGGCCGGGTCGACCTGGACGAGCGGGCGCAGCCGGTCGCGCGCGGACCGGTGGTCGCCGGACTCCAGCTCCAGTTCGGCCAGGTCACCGACGGTGTCGGGGTAACCCTCGTCCGGCGAGACCACCTCGGCGCCGCCGACGCGGTCGATGTCGATGTCCTCGAGGAACTTCCCCCGCCACAGGTCGAGCGCGGCGCGCAGCAGGGTGATCGCGCGGCGCGGGTCGTCGGCGCGGGCGTCCGCGGCTTCGGCGCGCAGCCGGCCGAAGCGGACGGTGTCGAGCTGATCCTCGCCGACCCGCAGCAGGTAGCCGGTCGGCGTCGTCTCGATGCTGACGTCACCGGAGTCACCGACGACGTCGCGCAGCCGCTTGATGTAGCTGCGCACC
This sequence comes from Amycolatopsis sp. NPDC051758, assembly GCF_044453095.1. NCBI lineage: Bacteria > Bacillati > Actinomycetota > Actinomycetes > Pseudonocardiales > Pseudonocardiaceae > Amycolatopsis > Amycolatopsis sp. NPDC051758. The sequence goes on from NZ_JBITCJ010000011.1 coordinate 69,028, forward strand.
AGCGTGGGCTTGGTTTCCCGGCCGGCCCAGACGATCTCGGTGAGCCGGGCGGTCGACACCGGCTTGTTCGCGTTCAGGAGCAGCACGACGAGGACGAACCGCTGCTGCTGGTCGCCCAGCTGCACCGGGACGCCGTCGTGCCACGCCTCCAGCGGGCCGAGCATCCGAAACTCCACGCGACCTCCCCGGCCGTCAGCTTGCTGTTCGCAAAAGACATCGCGCAATCGGCCGGAAGGGTTTCGAAAATCCGCATTTCTTCCACGTTCGATACACGCACTGTTGCCAAGCTGCGCCGGTGAACCAGGGGCGTGAAGGAGAAACCGGAATGGGGTCCGACGTGTTGCCGTGCTACGTCGCTTGTGATGTGTCGCTCTCCATGGCCGATCACATCGACGAGCTGAACACGGGACTGCGGGAGTTCCGCGGCGCGGTGCACGCCGACGCGTCGGTCACCGACCGGGTCCTCTGCAGCGTGGTCGGCTTCGGGGAGACGCCGCACGTGGTCCAGTCGCTGCTCCCGATGGACGAGCTCGCCGAGCTCCCCGCACCCCGCGCGTGCGCCGGCACCAACTTCGGCCCGGCGTTCACGTTCCTGCGCTCGGCGATCGACCAGGACGTCCTCGCCCTGGAACGGCACCGGCTGCGGGTCCACCGCCCGGTGGTGTTCTTCCTGTCCGACGGCCAGCCGACGGATCCGGTGACCTGGCCGGCGGCCTTCGCCGTCTTGACCGACCCGACGTGGCAGCGCCGCCCCCACATGGTGGCGTTCGGGGTCGGCGACGCGGACGAGGAGGCGCTCGGCCGCATCGGCACGTACCGCACGTACCTCAGCCGCGACGGCGTCCGCATGGGGACGGCGCTGATCGCGTCGGTGATGCACGTTCTGTCCACTTCCGGTCCACGGGCCGATCGCACCCTGTCCCGAAAGGAGACGTCATGGAGACGCACTGAAGGAGACCAACGTGGAGCGCGCTGAGCTGGTCCAGGAGTTGAAGACGCTCCGCAAGGGCCGTGGCCTGCAGGGCAAGGTGGAAGAGCGGGTGGGGCCCTTCCTGCGTTCGGCGTGCTCGGTTTCGGAGGACGACGGCCTGATGGCGATCCGCGCCAAGGTGGCGGGCCGGCTTTCCGAGCTGGCCGCCCACCTGCCGGAGGACCTCCGCCTGGCAGCGCTGGCGGCCTTCGCGATAGCCGCGGAGGCCCACCAGCCGCTGTACCAGGACCGCGTCCGCTGGGCGGCGAGGCGCGTCGACCGTGATCCGCGAACGGTGCGCCGCCGTGTCGACGAGGCGATCGACTTGCTGGCCGAGCTGGCCACCGGGTCGTCTCGCGTTTCGGCGGCCGCTCCGGAGTCCAGCTGGCACACGACGCTGCTGGCGGTGGCGATGGTCCTCGACCAGCCGCAGCCGTCGGTGCTGGAGCAGCGCCGGGTGGTCGCCGACCAGGACGGACTGAGTTCGCTGGACCTGGCGGTTTCACTGCCTTCAGGTCGCGAGGATCTCGAGGTCACGGTGCTCTACGGCGGAACGCTGGTGGATCGGGGGATGGAGGCGACGGACCGGTGGGGCTACGGCATCGAGATGCCCCGGCCGCTGGCCAGGGGAGAGTCGTGCGAGGTGGCGATCTTGTTCCGGCCGGCGACGTTGCGGCCTTGCATGGTTTCGGTGCCGCGGCATCCGTGTGATCAGTTCGACCTGCGGGTGCGATTCGGCGCCGATCGGCCCCGGGAGGTGTGGGCGTTGGACGGCGCGTTCCAGCGGGACGTGTCGGACTCCGGGTACCGGGGACGGCGGCACGAGGTCGACGAGGCGGGGGAGCTGCACCTGACGTTCCACCACCTCACCCCGGGGATGGCGTACGGCGCGCGCTGGACGACGGGCAGGCCTGAAGAGAATTCGCGATAGTGATCTTGTCGTAGGATGTGTGGTCATCGTGGGTGGAGGGGAGCCATGCCGGTGACCGACCCGAGTGCCTTCACCGCTGCCAAGGCCAAGATCGGCGCCGCGGCGAAGACAGCTCTTGCCGACGTCCGCACTTTTGCCAGGCGAGCCGACGCGCTGCTGTCAGCTTCCGAATCGCTCCGAGAGGCCGCTCACCGGCAGACGAGTCTCCTCGCCGACCAGCAGGCTCAAGCGGTCCTCGCCAATCAGCCCGTGACCGACTTGCGGAACCTTGCGGGCAAAGGCGTCCGGCTCAATGCGCTGGCCGAGGCCGGCTATCGCACGGTCGCCGATGTCGTGGCCTCGAGTGCCTACGAGCTGCAGGCTGTCCCGGGGATCGGGCCGCAGACCGCCCAGCAGGTCTGGTCGGCTGCTCGCGGCCTCGCCCAGCAGGTGCGCGGCGAAGTCCGGGTCCGGTTCGACCCGGACCGCCAAGAATCCGGTCAGACTCGGCTTCTCGGCATTTTGACAGCCGTCCGGCGCGCCGATCACATGCGGTCGACGCTGCAGGCGCCGATCCGGCAGTTCACCACGCAGACGGCCCCGCTGGTGGACCAAGCGGAGCCCACCGCCAGTCGTACCGCCATGTTCTTTCGCTTGCCCGCGAAGAAACAGGCTGCGCTGGCCGCACTTGCCCAGCTCGACGCGATCCTCACCGACCCCCGCGTCGTCTCGTTGCGGCAAGCGGTGGACCGCGAAGAACGGGCGCTCGCCCCGGACGCATATGCGCCTGCCCAGCTTTGGCAGCAGTACGCGGACGACGCCGCGTCGTTCAACGCGCTGTTGTCCACTGTCGGCGGCCAGGGCGAAGCAGAGGAAACCGAGGCCGCGCAAGGCTTCATCCCGGAGGAGCTTCGGCAGGAGATCACCGCGGTCCCCTTGGACACCAGCCTGCTCAAGGCCACATTGCGCGGTTACCAGGTTTTCGGGGCGCAGTACGCGATTCACCAGCAGCGGTCGATCCTCGGTGACGAAATGGGCCTGGGCAAGACCGTTCAAGCGCTCGCCACGATGACGCACATGGCCGCCAAGGGGCAGACCCGCTTCCTCGTCGTCTGCCCCGCAAGTGTGCAGATCAACTGGATCAACGAAATCGGCAAGCACACCGGCCTCACCGCGCACAGCCTTCACGGTCCGGACCGAGGCTCGTCCGCTCGGCGCTGGCTGCGAACGGGCGGAGTCGCCGTCACCACGTTCACGACACTCAGCCGTCTGGACGGAGTGATGGACGCCGGTGTCGCGTTGCTCGTGGTCGACGAAGCGCACTACGTCAAAAACCCCGCCGCGCAACGGTCCCAGCACGTGGCAGTCGCAGTTGGCCGGGCACAGCGGGTGCTGTTCCTCACCGGAACTCCGATGGAAAACCGCGTCGAAGAATTCAGGAACCTCGTCAGCTACCTAAATCCGGGTATCGCTCGCAGGGTCGACGCGACCGATGCGCTCGCCGGCGCCCGGCGTTTCCGCCGCGCTGTCGCACCGGTGTACCTGCGCCGCAACCAAGAGGACGTGCTCATCGAGCTGCCCGACAAGATCGAAGTCGAGGACTGGGTGCGGTTCACCGCCGACGACGAAGCCGCGTACGCGGCGACCGTGCGGTCGGGCAATCTGATGCAGATGCGCCAGGCAGCGTTTCACGCTTCCGACCCCGCCAAGCTCGACCGGCTCGCCGAGATCGTGGACGAGGCCCGCGAAGACGGCTACAAGGTCGTGGTGTTCTCCAATTTCCTCAAGGTCCTCGGCAAGATCCGGACGAAGCTCGGGGACGCGGCGATGGGACCACTGACCGGATCGGTATCCCCGCCTGCACGGCAGGAACTCATCGATGCCTTCACAAGACATGAGGGTCACGCCGTGCTGCTCAGCCAAATCGAAGCCGGCGGCGTCGGCCTGAACATCCAGGCCGCCTCCGTGGTGATCATCGCCGAACCGCAGTGGAAGCCCAGCATCGAGGAACAGGCGATCGCCCGCGCCTACCGAATGGGGCAGATCCGCAAAGTGCAGGTGCACCGCCTGCTGGCCAAGGGCAGCGTCGACGAGCGCCTACGCGAAATCCAGGAACGCAAGAGCCTGCTGTTCGCCGAGTTCGCCCGCAAGAGCGACGCCAAGGAAGCTGACCGGCGAGCCGTTGACACGAGCGAGCACCGACCGCCCGTCCTGGACGACCACGCCGTGCCTTTGGAACAGCGCATAGTTATCGCCGAGCAGCATCGGCTCGGCATCACCTGACTTGGGTGCCCCCGGCAGGATTCGAACCTGCGACACCCGCTTTAGGAGAGCGGTGCTCTATCCCCTGAGCTACGAGGGCATGTAATGCCTAGCCCAGCTTAGCGGTCCCCGGCCACGCCGGGCAGCAGGGGCACGGATGGCGCAGCCCGACCTCCGTCGTCACCCAGGTGAGTGGTTCTGACCGCGTCCCCACATGGCGGATACACCCAGGGGGACCGTCCACCGCACCTGACCTGGACGGACCAGTGCCTCACCTGGTCGTGTCTGGTTTCGAACTGCTGAACAACAGTAGGTAACCTTCGTTAACGGGACGCGGGGAGCCGCCTCCTACTGGCTGTTGCGGAGGGCTTCGTTGATCAAGCTCATGTTCGCCGACGACGAGGAACTGGTGCGCTCGGGGCTGCGCGCGATGATGTCCGGGGCCCAGGACATCGAGATCGTGGGCGAGGCCTCCGACGGCAGATCCGCGGTGGAGGTCGCGCGGCGGTACCACCCCGACGTCGCCCTGCTCGACATCAAGATGCGGGCCCCTGACGACGGCATTCGCGCCCTGCGGGCCATCCTTGCGCTCCCCGATCCGCCCACCGTGGCCATGCTGACCACCTTCGACATCGACGAGTACGTCAGCCTCGCGCTGCGGCTCGGGGCCAACGGCTTCCTGCTCAAGGACATCGATCCCGCCGCCCTGCTCAGGGCGGTCAGGGACCTGGCCAGGGGTGGCGCCGTGCTCGATCCCGGTGTGGCCGCGCGGATGGTTCAGTCCCACCGGGACGAACAACGTGCTGCTCAGCCGGCTCGCAAGCTGCTCGCCTCGCTGTCCGAACGGGAACGTGAGGTTGTCGCGCTCATCGGCCAGGGACTGAGCAACGCCGAGATCGGTGGGCGTCTGCACCTCTCCGAAGCCACCGTCAAGGGGTACGTCTCCGCCGTGCTCTCCAAGATCGGGGCGGCGAACCGCGTGCAGGCCGCCCTGCTGGCCTACCGCGGTGGCCTGCTCGACCAGTAGATGCTGCTCACGGCGCTGGAGTTCCTCGGGCTCGTCGCCTTCGCGGCGTCCGGGGCGCTCGCCGCCGTGCGAGCGCGGCTCGACGTCTTCGGTGTTGTTGTGGTCGGGCTCACCACCGCGCTCGGCGGTGGTGTCATCCGGGACGTCCTGCTCGGCATCCACCCGCCGACGACGCTGCGGAACTGGCCCTACCTCGCCGTCTGCGCGGCGACCGCGCTGGTCGTCTTCGTCTTCCACCCGCAGGTCGCGCGGCTGCGGCGCGGTGTGCTGCTTGCGGACGCGCTTGGGCTCGGAGTCTTCGCGACCGCCGGGACGACCATCGCGCTCAACGCCGGTGCGACCGTCTACGCCGCGTGCCTGATCGGGATGACGACCGGGATCGGCGGCGGTGCCGTGCGCGATCTGCTGCTCCGGGAAATACCCCTGGTCCTGCGGAAAGAGATCTACGCCGTGGCCGCGCTGGCCGGCTCGGTGCTCGTCGCCATCGGTCACGCTGTGCACCTGCCGGAGGGGCCGGTCACCGTGGTTTCGGCCGCCGCCGTGGTCACCGTGCGGATGGTCGCGCTCTGGCGGCACTGGAACGCGCCGGTCGCGCGGGCGCCGGAGTGAGGGAATCTCTTTGTTAGTTCTGTGTGTGTTCTTAGGCGAGTCTCAGCACGCTGAGTAAAACTATCGCCATGCGCATCCTTGTGGTGGACGACGACCGCGCCGTCCGTGAGTCGCTCCGGCGGTCCCTGGAGTTCAACGGCTACCAGGTCCAGCTGGCCAGCGACGGTGCGCAGGCCCTGGAAGCGATCATCGCCGACCGGCCGGACGCCATGGTCCTCGACGTCATGATGCCGCGGCTCGACGGCCTGGAGGTGGCGCGCCGCCTGCGCAGCACCGGCGACGACCTGCCGATCCTCGTGCTCACCGCCCGCGACACCGTCTCCGACCGGGTGTCCGGGCTGGACGCCGGCGCCGACGACTACCTGCCGAAGCCGTTCGCACTGGAAGAGCTGCTCGCCCGGCTGCGGGCGCTGCTGCGCCGCGCCAGCCCGGAGGCCCAGAACGGCCAGGCGTCCGAGATGCTGTCCTTCGCGGACCTGACGCTCGACCCGGGCACGCGCGAGGTCCGTCGCGACGGCCGTGAGATCAGCCTGACCCGGACCGAATTCGCACTGCTGGAACTGTTCCTTTCCTACCCGAAGCACGTCCTCACGCGGGGCCGGATCCTGGAGGAAGTATGGGGTTACGACTTCCCGACGTCGGGCAACGCGCTGGAGGTCTACGTCGGCTACTTGCGCCGCAAGACGGAGGCCGAGGGGGAGCCGAGGCTGATCCACACGGTGCGGGGGGTGGGCTACGTCCTGAGGGAAACCCCGCCGTGACCGACGCCGGCGCGGAGGACCCTCGCGGCACGCGCTGGGGCACGCGCCGGTTCTCGCTGCGGGGCCGGGTGACGCTGCTGGCCGCCGCTTGTGTGGCCGGCGCCGTCGCGCTGGTCTCGATCGGCGCGTACATGGTCGTGCGCAGCAACCTCTACCAGCAGCTGGACGACGGCCTGATGGCGCGCGCCCAGGCGGCGGTCGACTCACCGCAGGTGCAGACCGAGCTGCGGCAGGTCCCCGGCGCGTTCCTGGCCAGCGCCGACCTGCAGATCGGGCAGCTCAACGCCGCGCCCGACGTTCAGCACGCCGTGATGACCTACCCGCTGTCGAGCTCGCCGCCGCCGTTCGACCAGCGTGAGCTGGCCGTCGCGAACGGCGACTCGGTGGAGTCGCTGCGGACGGACTTCCGCACCGACAGCCGGGTGGTCGCGCTGCCGACCGGGCACGGCGAGGCCATCGTGCTCGCCCAGTCGATGAGCCCGACCAAGCGCACGCTGAACGAGCTCGCGCTGGTGCTGTTCCTGATCGGCGGGGCAGGCATCCTGGTCGCCGCCGCGGCGGGCACCGCGGTCGCGCGGACCGGCCTGCGCCCGGTCGACCGGCTGACGTCGGCCGCCGAGCGCGTCGCCAAGACCGGCGACCTGCGGCCGATCCCGGTCAGCGGCGACGACGAGCTCGCGCGCCTCACCCAGACCTTCAACACCATGCTCGGCACGGTCGCGGACTCGCAGGAACGCCAGCGCCAGCTGGTCGCCGACGCCGGGCACGAGCTGCGGACGCCGTTGACGTCGCTGCGCACCAACCTCGAGCTGCTGCTCGCCGCGAGCAAGCCGGGCGCGCCGCCGTTGCCCGACGGCGACCGCGTCGACATCGTCGCGGACATCAGCGGCCAGCTCGACGAGCTGACCCAGCTCATCGGCGACCTCGTCGAGCTCGCGCGCCAGGACGAGCCGCGCGAGCGCTTCGAGCGTGTCGACCTGCTGGACGTCGTCGAGCGGGCGCTGGACCGGGCGCGGCGCCGGGCGGGTGAGATCAACTTCGACGTCTCGCTGCAGCCGTGGGTGCTGACCGGCGACAACAGCTCGATCGAACGCGCGATCCTGAACCTGCTGGACAACGCGGTGAAGTTCTCGCCGCCCGACGCGACGGTCTGGGTCCGGCTGTACCCGCTCGGCGACGGCACCGCCGTGGTCGAGGTGGCGGACGCCGGCCCCGGCATCGCCGAGGAGGACCTGCCGAAGGTGTTCGACCGCTTCTACCGCTCGTCGGAGGCGCGGACGCTGCCCGGCTCGGGCCTCGGTCTGGCGATCGTGAAGCACGCGGCCGAGCGGCACGGCGGGGCGGTGTACGCCGCGCGGGCGCCCGAGGGCGGCGCGCTGATGACGGTCCGGCTGCCGGGGGCGCCCGGCTGAATCGGGCGTTCGTGAGACGCCGGCCCCGGGATCGGCCAGGATCGGCGCATGCTGCTCGTCCGCCGGTGCCTGATCGCGGCGGTGAGCGGCGTGCTCGCGGCACTGGCCTTGAAAGCGCTGCCGGACGTGCACCTGTGCACCGGCGTGGAGTGCATCTTCGTCGGCGTCCTGGTCGGGCCGCTCCTGCTGTTCGGTGCGGCCCTGCTCGCGTGGGCGCTGATGGCGCTGGCCCGCATCCGCCCGTCCTGGCCCGTCGCGCTCGGCGGCCCGGTCGTGCTGCTGGCGCTCCTCACCACGGTGCTCGACCTGGCGGAGGTGTCGTTCCTGATGTTCTCCGTCGCGGTCGCCGGCTGCTACGCGCTCGCGGCGCTCGTCACCGCGGACGAACTGCCGCGCGCGTGGCGTGTTGCGCTCGGGGCGCCGGTGGTGGTGTTGTTCGGCTGGGGCGTGGTGCTGCCGATCGTGCTGTGACCTGGTCTTTCGAAGTTCACCCTCGGCGCCCCTGCGGATACCGTGTTGAATCGTGTAGGATTTTGTGTGGTTGGGGCTCGAGGTTCAGCGGGGACGGAGTTGAACGGTGCTGGCGCGTCAGCGACAGGCGGTGATCCTGGAAGAGGCACGCCGGACCGGTGCGGTCCGGGTCAGTGATCTCGTGACCAGGCTGGGCGTGTCCGACATGACGGTCCGCCGCGATCTCGACGTCCTCGCCGGGCGCGGGCTCGTCGAGAAGGTGTACGGCGGCGCCACTTCGATCATCGGCAAGAGCACCGACGAGCCCGGCTTCGAGGCGAAGTCCGTGCGCCAGCGCGCGCAGAAGGAAGCCATCGCCGAGCTCGCCGCGACCCTGGTCCGGCCCGGCACCGCGATCGGCATCTCCGCCGGCACCACCACATGGACGCTGGCGCGGGCGCTCGACGCCATCCCCGGGCTCACCATCGTGACCAACTCGATCCAGGTCGCGGACGTGCTGCGCGGGTCGACACAGCCGGAACGCACCGTCGTGCTCACCGGCGGGGTGCGGACGCCGTCGGACGCGCTGGTCGGGCCGGTCGCCGTGCACAGCCTGCGGTCGCTGCACCTCGACGTCGTCTTCCTCGGCGTGCACGGGATGGCCGACGGCCCGGGGTTCACGACGCCGAACCTCACCGAGAGCGAGACCGACCGCGCGCTGGTCGAGGCCGGGCGCAAGCTCGTCGTGCTCGCCGACCACACCAAGTGGGGCACCGTCGGGATCTCCACGATCGCCGACCTGGACGAAGCCGACGTCGTCGTCACCGATGACGGGCTTCCCGACGACGCCAAGGAAACACTCGCCGAAAGGGCAGGGGAACTCATGATCGCCGAGACGGCGGAGACGGTCGAGGCCGAGGAAGCGTGAAGCGCACCGTACGACACCTGGCCGACGGCCGGGAGATCATCTACTTCGACCAGCCCGGCGCGCCCGACCGCGTCGCGGAGGACACCCGCGACCTGCCGCCGGTTTCGGCCGCGTCGGAGATCCGGCTGGACCCGCTGCTCGGCGAGTGGGTCGCGATGGCCGCGCACCGGCAGACGCGGACGTACAAGCCGCCCGCCGACCTCTGCCCGCTGTGCCCGAGCAAGCCCGGAAAACCGAGTGAAATCCCCGAAAGCGACTACGACGTCGTCGTCTTCGAGAACCGGTTCCCGTCCTTCGCCGAGGACGTCGTCGGCGAGCCGTCCACTGTGGATGGTCTCGGGCTGGTGCCGGTGGCGCCCGGCCGTGGCCGCTGCGAGGTCGTCTGCTTCACCAGCAACCACGACGGTTCCTTCGCCCAGCTGACCGCGGAGCAGGTGCGGGCCGTCGTCGACGCCTGGGCCGACCGCACGGCCGGACTGTCCGAAGTGCCCGGTGTGGAACAGGTTTTCCCGTTCGAGAACCGCGGCGAAGAAATCGGCGTCACGCTGTCGCACCCGCACGGCCAGATCTACGGCTACCCGTTCGTCACGCCGAAGACGGCGCGGATGCTCGAGGTCGCCCGCGCCTACCAGGCCGAACACGGCCGCCCGGTGCTCGGTGACGTGCTCGCCGCGGAAATCAAGTCCGGCTCGCGTGTGGTGGCCACCGGCGAGCACTGGACGGCGTTCGTGCCGCCGGCGGCACGCTGGCCGGTCCAGGTGCAGATCGTGCCGCACCGGCAGGTCCCGGACATCCCGGCGCTGACCGACGCCGAGCGCGACGACTTCGCCGCCGTCTACCTGGACGTGCTGCGCCGCTGCGACGCGCTGTACGACCGGCCGCTGCCGTACATCGCGGCGTGGCACCAGGCGCCGGTGCGCCGCGACCGCGAGCTCGGCTGGCTCCACCTGGAACTGTTCTCCGTGTTGCGCGCCAAGGACAAGCTGAAGTACCTGGCGGGGTCCGAATCGGGCATGGCCGTGTGGATCAACGACGCGACACCGGAGCAGATCGCGGAACGGCTTCGCGCGGCGGGCTGAGGCGGCCATACTCATCTCCGATGCACAGGTTCGGCTCAGGAACCTCTCAGGACCATCGCGCAAGGTGAGGGCATGACCGAGAACGACCCCAACGCGCACGACCCCGCGGCGCCGCGGCACCCCGCGGACGCCCAGCCCGGCCACGAGGCCGCTCAGGGTGGTTGGGCGGGTACTCCGTACGGCGAGCAGGCCGCGCCCGAGTCCGGCGGCACGCCGCAGTACTCCGAGCCGTCCTACCACGCGGTGACCGGGGCCGATCCGTCGTACGGGACGCCGCACGCGAACCCCTGGTCCGCGCCGGGTGCGCAGGTGCCCTCCGGCCAGACCCAGCAGAGCGTCTACCCGCCGCCGAACCCGTACGCGCAGCCCGGCACGTCCGTCTACAACACACCTGCCCCGCAGCCCAAGCGCAGCGGCGGGAAGCTGCTCGCCGGCGTTGCGCTCGTCGCGTTGCTGGTGGGCGGCATCGCGGGCGGGACGGTCGGGTACCTGACCGGCGGGACCTCCGGTGGCCCGGCGGGCAACGCGCTCAACGCGCCGAAGCCGGCCCAGCAGACCGGCAACGCGCCGGCCGGCTCGGTCGAGTCGGTTGCGCAGAAGCTGTCGCCGAGCGTCGTCGAGCTGCAGGTCAGCGGGCAGCAAGGGGCCGGTGAAGGCTCCGGGTTCGTGATCAGCACCGACGGCTACATCCTGACCAACAACCACGTCGTCGAGGTCGCCGCCGGCGGCGGGCAGATCCAGGCCGTGTTCCAGGACGGCCGGAAGGCCGCCGCCAAGGTGATCGGCCGCGACCCGACAACCGACATCGCGGTGGTCAAGGTCGACGGTGTCGGCAGCCTGACCCCGGTGGAGATCGGCCGGTCCGACGACCTGCGCGTCGGCCAGGGGGTCGTCGCCATCGGCTCGCCGTTCGAGCTGGCCGGCACGGTCACCTCGGGTATCGTCAGCTCGCTGCACCGGCCGGTGCGCGCGGGCGGCGGCAGCGGCGGCCAGGAGACGGTGATGGACGCCGTCCAGACCGACGCGGCGATCAACCCGGGCAACTCGGGCGGTCCGCTGTCCAACATGTCCGGCCAGGTAATCGGCATCAACTCGGCGATCTACAGCCCGCAGTCGGCTTCGGGCGGCCAGGGCCAGGGCGGTTCCGAGAGCGGCAACGTCGGCATCGGGTTCGCCATCCCGATCGATCAGGCCCGCCGCACCGCGGACACGATCATCAAGACCGGCCAGGCGATCCAGACCTACATCGGCTCGCAGGTCAAGGACGCCCCGCAGGGCGGCGCCGAGCTCGGCGCGATCACCGCGGGCAGCCCGGCGGAGAAGGCCGGCCTCAAGGCGGGCGACGTCGTCACCAAGATCGACGACCGCGCCATCGACAAGGCCGACACCCTGGTCGCGGCGATCCGCACCCGGGCGCCGGACGAGAAGGCGAAGTTCACGCTCGCCGACGGCCGCACGGTCGAGGTGACGCTCGGCGGGCAGCCCGTCCCGGCCAACTGATCCATTCCAGACGCTCGGCCGCCTCGGCGGCGGCCGAGACCAGCTTCGGCTCGACCCCCGTACACCGGGGCCGGACCCACTAGGCCACGCGCGACCAGGCACTTGATGCCGGTCGCGCGTGGCCGCATTTGTGGCCGGGTCAGGTGGTGGGACGGTCGGTTCGCGTGCCTGGAGAGTCGGTTCGCGTGCCTGGAGGGTCGGCTGGCGTGCCTGGAGGGTCGGCTTGTGTATCTGGAGGGTCGGCTGGCGTGCCTGGAGGGTCGGTTCGCGTATCTGGAGGGTCGGTTCGCGTGTCTGGAGGGTCGGTTCGTGGGGTGGGCGGGGCATCACTTGTGATTGGGCGGGCATCTCGCGTGTCTGGAGGGGCATCTCGTGTGATTGGCAGGGCATCACTCGTGCCTGGGGGGACGACACGCGTACTTGGGGGGACGACTCGCGTGCCTGGGCGGACGACACGGTGGCGGAGAGCGGTCAGGACCACTGCCAGCCAGACCGCGGCGAGGGTGAGGGCCAGGCCCAGGGCCGGGTTGCCGTCGTGGAGGCCGGGCATCGGCGGGGTGCCGTACGGGCGCCAGAGCAGCGGGAACGCCAGGATCGCCAGCACGCCGGTGAGCACGGTGCCGGTGACCACCGGGGCTCGCCACCGGGGCGGGAGGAGGCGGGCCAGGGTGAAGCCGAGCACCGCCGTCAGGGGTGCGACGATGCCGTCGTTGAGGATCGGGCCGCCGACGATCCAGCCGACCGTGCCGAAGACGTCCGGGCGCAGCGGGAACGCGTACTCGACGAAGAGCACCACACCCCACGCGAGCGCCGCGAGGCCCGGCAGGGCGAGCAGAGCGCGTGCGATCTTCACAGCACCTCCAGCTTCGTGACCCACTTCGTCTGCAGCACGCCGGGCCGGTTCGGGGCGATGATCCGGCACGGGAAGCCGTGGTCGATGTCGAGGACCTCGCCGTTCAGCTCCAGCGCGAGCAACGTCAGGTCGTCGGCCGTGTGCTCGCCGGGGAGCACACTGACGCCGTACAGCCCGGCACGCTCCAAAGAGGACACCCGGACCGCAGTGCCCGGTTGCGCGCCGGTGGCTTTCAGCAGTGCCGGCAGGGAAACCCCGCGCCAGGCCGCCGACTGGCTCCACCCTTCGACGCAGGCGATCGGCAGCTCCGCCGTCGTCTGCGGCAAGGCGCGCAGCTGGTCGAGCGAGAACGTCGTGGTGCCGCGCGGGGTCACCACCGAGAGCCGCCACGCCGCGGCCCGCGCGGACTGCGTGACGCCCGCGGCCGCTGCCGTGCGGTTCACCGGGAGGTTCTGCGTGCCCTTGCCCGTCTTCCACGCGAGGCCGGAAACGCCGCGCAGGAACGGAACCGTCGCCCCGGCGGTCGCGACGACCGCGACACCCGTCGCGAGTCCCGTCGTCAGCAGGAACCCCCGGCGGGACAGCCCGGCGGCCGGCGGCTCCGCCTCTTCGACGGTCGTGCGGCTCAGCGCCCGGCGGATGACCGGCAGCTTCACCGCGACGTGCACCAGGATCGACCCGATCGCCAGCCACGCGACCGCGTAGTGCACCTGCGGGAAGTAGAACCCCCACGGGTAGTTCTGCGCCACGTTCAGCAGCCCGGTCGTCAGCTCGAAGAACGCCGCGCCCGAGAGCACGAGGATCGACAGGCGCTCCAGCGCGTGCGGGAGCGAGCGGACGAGCGGCCGGCCGAACAGCTTCGGGTAGACGCTCCACAGCTTCGCCAGCAGCAGCGGGATCGACGCCACGCCGGAGATCACGTGCAGCCCCTGCGTGACGCGGTAGAGCCAGACCGGCCGGCTCGGCCAGAAGAACCACTCCGGCGGGTGCTGGATCAGGTGGCTGATCAGGCCCGTCACGAAGCACGTCGTGAACGTCACCGCGAGCGCCAGCCCGATCTTCGACGTCACGCGCTCGTGGTGCGCCGGGGCCGTGAACTGTTCTTCCTTCGGGACGGGCAGCTTCACGACCGCTCCAATCGTGCGAACCAGCGGTGACCGTGCCGGGTGGTCCGGTCGACGCGCAGCCCGGCGGGCACGGCGACGTCGGCGATCGCGTCCACGCCGACCCAGGCCCAGGTGAACCAGGCGACGTCGGCACGGCCCGGTTGCAGCCGGACACGCTCGTGCCGCAGGCCGTGGCCGGGTGGCTCCAGTTCGACGAGGACGTCGCCGTCCGGGGCGATCAGCTGCGCGGTGCGGCGCAACAGCGCGGCCGGGTCACCGCCGATGCCGATGTTGCCGTCGGCGAGCAGGGCGTGCCGCCACCGGCCTTCACCGGGCAGCCGGTCGAAGATGCTGCGGTGCAACGCACTCCCGCCGCGACGGCGGGTCAGGCGGACGGCCGTGCGCGAGCTGTCCACACCGAGGGCGAGGACGCCGCGTTCGGCCAGCGCCGCGGTGAGCCGGCCGGGACCGCAGCCGAGGTCGATCGTCGGCCCGGAACAGGCGTCGAGCAGGACGTCGTCGCCGTCGGACGGCTCGGTCCAGCGCTCGACCGGCAGCTCGATCCGCTCGCCGTTCGCCAGTTCGAGCCAGCACCGGTGGCCGAGCAGGCCGTGGTCGAACTCGTTGCCGGTGATCGCGGGCGCCGTCATCACGCGACCGCCCGGCCGTCGACCGCCGCGACGGCGCGGGCGAACCGGCCGTCCGGGCACACCGCCGCCACCGCACGGGCGTCCGCCATGGTGTCCACATCGGACAGCCGGCGGCCTGCCCGTGGCCGCAGTCCGCACGCGATGAGCGCGCGCAGGGTGCGCTCGCCGGTGTCGTCGCGGGACATCGGGACGCCGGCGAGGACCTGCGCGTGCCGCGGCTCGGCTAGTCCCAGCGCCCACCAGCCGCCGTCCGCCGCCGGGCAGAGCACCGAGTCGTGCCCGCCGTGCACGACCGGTGCGGCGGCCTCGGCGAGGGACTCCGGTGTGACCTGCGGGGTGTCCATGCCGATCTGCAGGATCGGCAGGCCGGCGTGCACCGCGGCGGCGTCGGCGTGGGCGTTCGCGAGGCGGGCGCCGAAATCCCAGCCGCGCTGGGGGATCACGGTGGCGCGGTGCAGCGCGAGCCCGATTTCGGCCGACCGGGCCGCGGCGCCGAGGTTGCCGGTCATCGCGACGACGGGTGCGGCGCCGGGGACCGCGCAGACGGCGTCGAGAGTGTCGAGCAGTGCGGCCGCGGCGATTTCCGCGGACTGAGCCGGTGTCGCCGGCGGGCAGAGCCGGGTCTTGGCGAGCCCGGGCACCGGCGCCTTGGCCACGACCAGCAGCACGAATCGTGGTGTCATCGGGCCAGCACCCGTCCGAAGTCGCGGACTGCGCGCAGGGTGCCCCGGACCGAGCCGGACACCTTCGACTTCGTTCCCTTGGCGCGCTCGCCGTAGCGGACGTCGAACTCGCGGACGTGCCACCCGGAGCGCTGGGCCTTGATCAGCAGCTCGAGCGGGTAGCCGAAAGCCCGGTCGGTGACGCCGAGGCCGAGCAGCGCCCGCCGGTCCGCGGCACGCAGCGGCGCGATGTCGCGCACCGGCAGCCCACGGCCGCGCAGCAGCAACGCGAGCACGACGTTGCCCGCTCGCGCGTGCCACGGCCACACGCCGGGACCGGTCGGCACCCGACGGCCGACGGCGAGGTCGGCGCCGGCTTCGACCGCGGTTACCAGCCGCGGCAGGTCGCCGAGGTCCAGGGAACCGTCGGCGTCGGCGAAGCACACGATGTCCGCGGTGGCGGCTTCCAGGCCCGTGTGCACGGCCGCGCCGTACCCGCGGCGCGGCTCGTGGACGACCTTCGCGCCGAGGGCGGCCGCCACTTCGGGCGAGCCGTCGGCCGAGCCGTTGTCGACCACGATCGCGCGGTAGCCGGGTGGCAGGCCGGCCAGCACACCGGGGAGGGCACCCGCTTCGTCGAGGCAAGGGAGGACGACGTCCACTCCTGAGTCAGTCACGGCGCCGACCGTAAGTCCGGGGTGGACTGTGGGAAAGCCTTGTCCCCCTTACCGAATCATGACATTGGCCAACCGGGTGATGAGTTCTTACCGCGTCGTTACGGCTCTCGCTCCGAGGGCGCGGATCCCCGCGTGCGGACTTAGGGTGGACGGCGATGAGCGAGCCGAACCCGGCAGCCCGGCTCGCCGAGCCGCCTGTCCGCGAACCCGAAGCCCCGGCACCCGATCGACCCGGGCGCCGCGCCCGCCGGGCCGATCTCCTCGCCGTCGCGGCGGCCGCGGTGCTCGTGGCCACGGCCGCCGCGGTCGGCCTCCACTACAACCGGCCGGACTCCGGCGTCGTCATCTTCGTGTCGTCGCCGCCGCTGTTCGCCGACTGGCTGCCGCACATCGGCCCGGGCTCGGTCTTCGCCGTGCTCATCGCTGTCGCGGTGGTGCTCCACGGCCCGGCACTGGCCGCCCGCCTGCCGTGGCGCCGCGCCCTCGCCGCCGGTTATCTGGCCTCGCTCGCCTGGATCTTCTCACTCGCCATGGTCGACGGCTGGGCCCGCGGGTTCGCCGGCCGGCTCACCATTCCGCAGGAGTACCTCCACGAGGTGCCCGGCATCACCGACATCCCGCGGATGCTGCGTGAGTTCTCCTCCCGGATCCTCGACTTCCAGCCGGACTCGTGGACGACGCACGTGTCCGGGCACCCGCCGGGCGCGACGCTCGTCTTCGTCTGGCTGGACCGGATCGGCCTGCACGGCGGGGCGTGGGCGGCGACGGCCGTGGTCCTCGTCGGCAGCCTGGTCGCCGTTGCCGTGCCCGCCACGGTCGCGCTGCTCGGCCGGCCCGAGGCGGCTCGTGCGGTGCTGCCCTTCGCCGTCCTGACGCCCGGCGCGGTCTGGATCGGCGTGTCGGCGGACGGCCTGTTCGCCGGGGTGACCGCCACCGGGCTGGCGCTGCTCGCGTTGTCCGCGAGGGGGTTCGGCCACGGCCGCCGGTACGCCGTCCCGGCCGGGGCGGCCGCCGGGGTGCTGCTCGGCTTCGGCGTCTTCCTCTCCTACGGCCTGGTGTTGCTCGGCCTGCTCGCGGTGGCGGTGGCCGTGCTGGGCCGGCAGTGGCGGGCGGCGGCCCTGGCGATCACCGCCGCGCTGGCCGTCGTCGGCCTCTTCGCCTGGGCCGGCTTCTGGTGGCTCGACGGTTATCACCTGGTCGTCGAGCGCTACTACCAGGGAGTCGCGCTGGTCCGGCCCTACTCGTACTGGGTCTGGGCGGACCTGGCGGCGGTGACCGTGGCCCTCGGCCCCGCGGTGGTGGCCGCCCTCCGGCGTGGCCTCACCGAAGCCTTCTTGCCCCGTCCGCGCCGGGCCGTGCTCACCGATCCGGTGCTGCTCCTCGGCGTCGCCGCCCTGCTCACCATCGTCTTCGCCGATGCTTCTGGCCTGTCGAAGGCCGAGACCGAACGGATCTGGTTACCGTTCGGGGTGTGGTTGCTGCCGATGACGGCCTTGCTGCCGCGGCCCGGCCGGCGGTGGTGGCTCGCGGCGCAGGCGGCGACGGCGCTGGCGGTCAACCACCTGCTGCTGACCGGTTGGTGAGGGAGAAGTGATGAACGATCAGGCCGGGCGCGTGCTCGTGGTCGACGACGACGAGACGGTCCGCGACGTCGTCCGCCGGTACCTCGAGCTGGCCGGGTTCACCGTCGACATGGCCGGCGACGGCGCCGAAGGGCTGGGGAAGTTCGCCGCCCACGAGCCCGACCTCGTCGTCCTCGACGTCATGATGCCGGGGATCAACGGCCTCGAGGTGTGCAAGCGGCTGCGCCAGGTCAGCCAGGTGCCGATCGTCATGCTCACCGCGCTCGGCGAGGAAGAGAACCGGATCGCCGGGCTCCAGCTCGGCGCCGACGACTACGTGACAAAACCCTTCAGCCCCAAGGAGCTCGCCCTCCGCGTGGCCTCGGTGCTGCGCCGCGCGCGGATGCCGCGCCCGGAACCGGCGGCCGCGGAGCTCGTGGACGGCGGCCTCCGGCTGCAGATGACCGCGCGCACCGCGACGCTCGGCGGTCGCGAACTCCCGTTGACCACGAGGGAGTTCGATCTGCTGGCGTTCTTCCTCGGCCACCCCGGCGTCGCCTACTCGCGGGCGGACCTGCTCGAAAAGGTGTGGGGCTGGGACTTCGGCGATCAGTCCACAGTGACCGTCCACGTGCGACGGTTGCGCGAGAAGATCGAGCGTGACCCGGCCAAGCCGACCCGGGTCGCGACCGTGTGGGGCGTCGGCTACCGCTACGACCGGGAGCAGCCGTGATCGGCTCTGGTGAGTCCGCTGCCGAGATGCTGACGCACCTCTGGCACATCCTGCCGTTCGCGCTGATGTTTTCCTTGCCGGTGGCGGCACTGGGCGGCGCGGTGCTGTACGTCCTGCGCCGGGGCTCGCTGGCCACCACGCTCACGGTGCTGGTGCTGATCCCGGTGCTCGCCACGCTGGTCGGGGTGCTGGGTGTCAGCGGGTTCATGTTCACCCCGGCGCTGACCACGATGCTGCTGGTCTGCCTGCTCGTCGCGGTGGTCACCGTGCCCGCGGCGATCATCCTCGGCCGGGCCATCGCGCGCCGCAGTGTGTGGGAGCGGGAGGCCCGGGACCGGGAGCGCGCGGCCGAGGCGTCCCGGCGCGAGCTGGTCGCCTGGATCAGCCACGACCTGCGCAGCCCGCTGGCCGGCATCCAGGCCATGGCCGAGGCGCTGGCCGACGGCGTGGTGTCCGAACGCAGCGAGGTCGCCGACTACGCCCAGCGGATCAGCGGCGAGACCACCCGGCTGTCCGCGATGGTCGGCGACCTGTTCGAGCTCTCGCGGATCACCGCGGGCGCCCTCGAGCTCACCATGTCCGCGGTGCCGCTGCAGGACGTCGTCAGCGACGCCGTCGCGGCTCAGGCCCCGGTCGCCGAGCGGAAGCGGGTGCGCGTGCTCGCCAACGCGTCGACGTGGCCCGTGGTCACCGGCAGCGACCCGGAGCTGGCGCGGATCGTGCGGAACCTGGTGTCCAACGCGATCCGCCACACCCCGCCCGACGGGACGGTCGCGGTGCAGATCGGCGTCGACGGTGACGAAGCACTGCTCGCCGTCGACGACTCCTGTGGCGGCATCCCGGACGACGAGATCACCCGGGTCTTCGACGTCGCCTTCCGCGGGACGCAGGCCCGGACCCCGGAGCGCAGCGGCACGACCAGCGGCGGCGGGCTCGGCCTGGCCATCGCCAAGGGGCTGGTCGAGGCCCACCGCGGGAAGATCGGCGTGCACAACCACGGGCCCGGGTGCCGGTTCGAGGTCCGCCTCCCGCTGGCGATGTCCTAGACCGCCCGGGCTTCCCGCCCCGGGCCGAGCCGCAGGAACTCCATGCCCGGGAAGTGCGTGGGCGCGATCACCGCGTCGGAGCGTTCGGCCTCGTCCAGCCAGCGACGCCGGGTGCGGGCCGCTTCCTCCGGATCGTGGTCGGCGATGAACCGGACCCGGTCGTCACGCAGCTGCACCGGGGTGTGGATGACGTCGCCGAGCAGGATCAGCCGCTCGCCGTCCGCTTCGACGTCCAGCACGTAGTGCCCGGGGGTGTGGCCCGGCGCGTGCCGCGCGGTGATGCCCGGGGCCAGCGGGACGGCGTCGCCGTGGATCGCCTCGACGCTCCCGGCCGCGCGCACCGCCTCCAGCCCGATCCGGCTCCAGTCGTCGTGGCTCAGCCGGCCGACCAGCGGCTGCCAGTCCGCGGCCCCGTGGACGATCCGGGCGCCGGCGAACGCCGGGTCACCCTGCGGCGCCAGCCAGCCCACGTGGTCGGAGTGCAGGTGCGTGACGAAGACGGTGTCGACGTCTTCGGGCTGCACGCCCGCCGTGGCCAGGGCCGCGAGGAGATCGCCGCCTTCGCCCATGGGTGGTGCCGGGTCGCCGGCCGCGGGTGTCGTGCCAGCCGGGAAGCCCGTCTCGCGCGGGCCGAACCCGGCGTCGACGAGGATCGTCCGGCCCTGGCCGCGGACGAGGAACGCGCCGGTCGGGACGTGCACCGTGCCGTCCGGGTCGAGGACCTCGGCGTGCTCGGCCGGGTCGAGGCCGGGGAAGAACGGGGTCGGGAGTCGGATGAGCCCGTCGGCCAGTGCGTCGATCGTGTAGTCGCCCACCGTGGTCCGCTGCATGACACGAACAAGTTCGACCGGCGCCGAACCATTCCCGTCAGACCGGGTCGCGCAGCTCCGCCGTGGCGAAGTCGGCCATGCCCTTGGCGAAGCCGATCTCGGCGGTGAAGCCCAGCAGCTCACGGGCGCGTGCCGGGTCGGCCACCACGTGGCGCACGTCGGCCGTGCGGGCGCCGCCGACCACCTGCGGGGCCAGGCCACCGCAGGCCCGCGCCAGCTCCTCGGCCAGCTCGCCCACCGTGTGGGGGGTGCCCGAGCAGACGTTCAGCGGCGTGATGTCGCCCGCCGGGCCGTCCGTCCTGAGCGCCAGGACGTTCGCCCTGGCGACGTCGTGGACGTGGATGAAGTCGCGCTGCTGCCGGCCGTCCTCGAGCACCCGCGGCGCCTCGCCGCGCTCCAGGGCCGAGCGGAACAGCGACGCCACCCCGGCGTACGGCGTGTTCTGCGGCATCCGCGGGCCGTAGACGTTGTGGTAGCGCATCGCCCACACACTGCCGCCCGTCTGCCGCGCCCACGCGCCGGCCAGGTGCTCTTGCGCGAGCTTCGTCGCCGCGTACGTGCTGCGCGGGTTCAACGGAGCGTCCTCGGGCACCAGCCGCCAGCTCAGCTCGGCACCGCAGGCCGGGCACCGCGGCTCGAACCGGCCGGCGTCCACATCGGACTGGCGGCGCGGCGACGGCGCCACCACGTCGTGGTCCGGGCACGCGTACCGGCCTTCGCCGTAGACGACCATCGAGGACGCCAGTACCAGTTTGGAGATGCCGGCCGCGTACATCGCAGCCAGGACGACCGCCGTGCCGTAGTCGTTGTGCAGGGCGTACGACGGCGCGTCCGACTGGTCGACCCCGTGCCCGACCACCGCGGCCTGGTGGCAGACCGCGTCGATGCCGTCCATCAACTCGGTGACGATCTCGGTGTCGGTGACGTCTCCCCGGAGGAACCGATGCCTGCCGGTGTAGGCCGGTGGGGTGGCGGAGCCGTGAGCCGTCGGGAGCAGGTTGTCGAGCACCACGACCTCGTCACCACCCTCGGCGAGCAGATCGGCGATGTGTGACCCGATGAACCCGGCTCCGCCGGTGACCAGTACGCGCACACCGGACACGCTAAGGGGCCGGACCGGGGCAGGCCCAGCCGTACGCGGCCGTGTCACTGAATCGTCAGAACTCACCCGGCACCTCCCGGCGCCGGGTGGCCGTAACCGACTACGGTGGGCGCATGGAACGGAGTGCACAACGGCTGGGCCGGGCCCTCGTGGTCATCGTGGACGATCGCGTGGCGCACGGCGAGCACGAGGACACCACTGGCCCGCTGGTCACGGAGCTGCTCGAAGAAGCGGGCTTCATCGTCGACGGTGTGGTGGTCGTCGAGGCCGAGACCGCAGGTATCCGCAATGCGCTCAACACCGCCGTGATCGGCGGCGCCGACCTGGTGATCACCGTCGGCGGCACCGGCGTGCTGCCGCGTGACCGCACCCCCGACGCCACCGCCGGTGTGCTCGACCGCCCGATTCCGGGCATCAGCGAGGCCATCCGCGCGTCCGGCCTGGCCGCCGGCGCGGTCGACGCCGGGATCTCCCGGGGTCTCGCCGGGGTGTCGGGCAGCACCCTCGTGGTCAACCTGGCCGGCTCGCGGTCCGCGGTGCGGGACGGGATGGCCACGCTGACCTCGCTCGTGCCGCACGTGATCGACGAGCTTTCGGGACTGGAAGAGGTCTAAATCCTTCGCGTGGCCGGGGTGGCGCCGATAGCGTCGCCCCGTCATGGACTTTTGCATCGGTGGTGCCCGGCAGGTGCGCCGGCTCGGCTTCGGGGCGATGCACCTGCCGACCGAGCCCGGACCCGCGCGCGAGCGGGGGATCGCGGTCGCCCGGCGGGCTGTCGAGCTGGGTGTCACGCTGATCGACACCGCCCACCTCTACGGCGGCGGGGCGAACGAGGAACTGCTCGCTTCGGCGTTGCACCCCTATCCGGACGAACTGCTGATCACCACCAAGGTGGGGGTCGCGCGCACCGGGCCCGGCGGTGAGTGGCGGCTCGACGCGCGGCCCCCGATCCTGCGTGAGCAGGTGGAGCAGGCCCTGCGCCGGTTGCGGGTGGAGCGGATCGAGCTGCTTCAGCTGCATCGCATCGATCCGGAGACGCCGCTCGCTGACCAGCTCGGCACGTTGCGCGAGCTTCAGGTCGCCGGGAAGGTCGGGCGGATCGGGTTGTCCGAGGTGAGCGTCGACGAGCTTGCCCGGGCCCGGGAACTCGTTGAGATCGTCAGTGTTCAGAACCGCTACAGCGTGCTCGACCGTGAGCACGAGCCGGTGCTGCGGGCTTGTGCCGATGCGGGGATCGCGTTCTTGCCCTGGCGGCCGGTGGCCCCGGCGGCCGGAGCGGCTGAAGTTGCCGACGTCGCGGCCGAGCTGGGTGCCACGGCCGCTCAAGTCGCGCTCGCCTGGCTGCTCGGCCACTCGCCGGTGATCCTGCCGATTCCGGGGACCGGCCGGATCGCGCACCTCGAAGAGAACGTCGCCGCGGCCGGGGTCCGGCTCAGCCGGGAGCAGCGGCGGCGGCTCGATGCGCTCGGCGAGGGCGGAACTTCGTGAACGGACCGGATCTCGGGGAGATCGAGGCCTGGTTCGACGATGTCCTCTCCGGCCGGGTCAGCCGGGACGCGGCCGATCGCTGGGCCGCGCAGTGGATCAGCGACGACTTCGCGTGCCGGGTCGAACTCGACGAGGACCAGCTTTGGGCGCTCGAGCTGCTCTGTGGCATCGACCTCACACACGGGCCGGGCGCCGGCCTCCTGTTCAGCGAGGAGCAGGTCCGCGGGTGGCGGGACCAGGTGCGGGCGCACCGCGGCGGTTGAGTTCGCTCTGGAGTTGTCAAGGAACGCGTCGTGGGACACTGGGGGTATGCCGGGCGAACAGCGGAAACCCCAGACCAGCAGCGAGCGGCGCCGCCGGGTCGACGAGATCTTCGGGGACGTCCTGCCCGAGACGACCTCCGACGAGCGTGACCCGGAGCGGCGCACCGGCCTCCCGGACGACTGGTACCGGGAGAACCGGCCACCGCACCACGACCGCTGACGGCGTCAGTCGCGGCCGTTGCCGCGCTGGGACTGGGCCCGCAGCAGGTCGCGGATCTCGATGAGCAGCTCGACGTCGGTCGGCTCGGACGGGCCCGGCTCCTGGCCGCGCTTGCGCCGCTCCTGGACGTGCTTCACCGGCAGCACGATCACGAAGTAGACGACCGCCGCGACCAGTATGAAGTTGATCGCCGCGTTGATCACGCCGCCGAAGTCCAGGAACGTGGCGTCGTTGTTGGCGAAGATCTGGTAGCCGAGGCCCTTCGCGGCTTCCGTGCCGCCGATCGTGCTGATGAGCGGCTTGATGAGGCCGTTCGTGAACGCCGTGACGATCGCCGTGAACGCCGAGCCGATGACCACCGCGACGGCGAGATCAACGACGTTGCCGCGCATCAGGAAGTCTTTGAAGCCTTTGAACACTGGTTCTCCTCACGAACGAGACGGGGGGCGTGGGCTAGCGGAGAGTAACCGTTACCGGACGCTCCAGTGAAATCGCCGCCACCCTCGTCGCAATCGCCTCCGGGAGCCGGAGCAGCACCAAGGGTCCTTTGGCCGCGGACGCCTCACGCTTTCCCACCGTCACCACCGTCGCACCACCGGCCAGCACGGACGCGGGCACCCCCGGCTCCGGCGCCGCCACGACGTCGACACGCTGGCCAGGCCGCAGCAGTTCGGCGACGGCCGCATCGGCCAGCCGGACCGGCACGGTAGCCGTTCCGGGATCACCCGAGGCGGGGATGGCCGAGGCCAGCCGGACGTCGGTCAGGGGCTCGCCGGCCCGGACGGCGCCCGCCAGCAGCTGCCCGTCGACGACGTCGAGGGTGCTCAGCACGCCCGATGGACGTGCGTCGTCGGGGAGGTCGGCCAGCCGGACGTCGGCGGCGCGCAAGGTCGCGCCGGAAGGAAGGTCGTGGGCCGCGACGACCGTCGGAGTCGTCGGTGCGCCCCGCGCGGAACCGGGGTGGGCGAAGAGCAGTGCGCCGGTCAGCAGCAGACCGGCGGCGAGCCAGCGGCGGATCAGCCGCGCCCGCCGGCTCTGCAGCCGGCTCAGATCAGGTGCGTGGAGCTTCGACAGGACGTCCACAGGTCCCCCTCGGTCGGATCCGGTGCGGCGGTGTGCCGCACGGGATCGACGTTAGGGAAGCCGGACCGGCCGCCGGAAGGGCCGGATCCGGCGCCTGTGGACAACCGGGGTGTTGTGGACAACTCGCGGCTCAGGAGGCCGCGGCGGTCGTCTTCGTCGTGCTCGAGGAGGAGGATGCCGAGCTCGTGTCGGACTTGGACTCGGACTTCGACTCGCTCTTGGTCTCGGTCTTCGCCGGGGCCGACGTGGTGCTCGACTTGCTCGAGTCACGCGAGTCGGTGCGGTAGAACCCGCTGCCCTTGAAGACGACGCCGACCGAGCTGAAGACCTTGCGCAGAGTGCCGGAGCACTGCGGGCACACGGTCAGGCTGGGGTCCGAGAACGACTGCACGGCTTCGAACCGGTGGTCGCATTCTTTGCAGGCGTACTGGTACGTAGGCACTGACGGCTCCTTCACTGGCACTCATCCGACAAGAGTGCCAACCCAATTGTGCTGGATGACATTCCCTGAAAGCAATTCCTGGTTGCTCACATCGGCAGCTCGAGCACGCCTCGAGCGGGCGTCAAGACCCCGCTCATACGCACGTCGTGGGCCTCCCCGGGCAGCCGCTCGACCAGCTCTTCGTCCCGCACGACGGCCAGCAGAGCCGCCCCGGCCGCGGCGAACACCAGCGAACGATCGTAGTGGCCGGCGCCCCGGCCGAGCCGGACGCCCCGATGATCCACGGCCAGCGCCGGCACCAAGATCAGCTCGGCCGCGCCGACGGCGTCGGTACCCAGGCGTTTCCCGCCCGGTTCGCGGATGCCGCGCATCGTGCTCGGCACCAGATCGGCCTCGCCGGTGTACTCGGCCCAGTCGAGCGGCCCCGGGTCGGGGCGGATGACCGGCAGCAGCACCCGCGCCCCGCCGGCGGCGAGCGCGTCGACGAGCGCCGTCGTGCCCGGTTCGGTGCCGAACGGCAGGTAGGCGCACACGGTCGTGGCTGTGACCTTCGACACCGCGCTGACCAGCGCGGACGCCTCCTGGGCGTGCGATTCGGCGGTCTGGTCCGTCCTCGCGCGCGTGAGCCGGGTACGCCACTCCGCCTTGCTCAGGTGCTCATTGCCCAGCGCATGCATGACCTCACGTTAGGCTTTGCGCCCATGACGGGCGCCGCAACCACCCAGACGTTCAGAACCGCCATCGTGCCTGCCGCCGGCCTGGGCACGCGCTTCCTGCCGGCGACGAAGGCCGTGCCCAAGGAGCTGCTGCCGGTGGTGGACACGCCGGGGATCGAGCTGGTCGCGGCCGAGGCCGCCGCCGCGGGGGCGGAACGCCTGGTCATCGTGACCTCACCGGGCAAGGAAGCCGTCGTCAAGTACTTCGAGACCCAGCCCGAGCTGGAGCGCAACCTCGAAGACAAGGGCAAGACCGAGCTGCTCGAAAAGGTCCGCCGCGCGCACGGGCTGCTCGCCGTCGAAACCGCCATCCAGGAGCAGGCCCTCGGCCTCGGCCACGCCGTCGCGCAGGCCGAGCCGAACCTGACGCCCGACGACGAGGCCGTCGCCGTGCTGCTCCCCGACGACCTGGTCCTGCCCACCGGCGTGCTCGAGCGGATGAGCGCGGTCCGCGCCCAGTACGGCGGCAGCGTGCTCTGCGCGTTCGACATCCCGAAGGCCGAGATCTCGCCGTACGGCGTCTTCGACGTCACCGAAACCGACGACGAAGACGTCAAGCGCGTGCACGGGATGGTCGAGAAGCCGAAGCCGGAGGACGCGCCGTCGACCTACGCCGCAGCCGGGCGCTACCTGCTCGACCGGGCGATCTTCGACGCGCTGAAGCGGATCACGCCCGGCAGCGGCGGCGAGCTGCAGCTGACCGACGCCGTCGCGCTGCTGATCACCGAAGGACACCCCGTGCACGTCGTCGTCCACCGCGGTGGACGCCACGACCTGGGGAATCCGGGTGGTTTCCTGCGCGCCGCGGTCGATTTCGCGCTTGAAACGCCCGAGTACGGTCCATCTTTACGGGCGTGGCTGACGGAACGGATCGGGACAGATCGCCCATGACGGAATCCCTCGACGCG
The DNA here is from genome assembly GCF_044453095.1 of Amycolatopsis sp. NPDC051758. NCBI lineage: Bacteria > Bacillati > Actinomycetota > Actinomycetes > Pseudonocardiales > Pseudonocardiaceae > Amycolatopsis > Amycolatopsis sp. NPDC051758. The sequence goes on from NZ_JBITCJ010000011.1 coordinate 95,277, forward strand.
GCACGGCCCGAAGTGGCCGAGGAGGAGGCCGAGTTCCGCTCGGTCGACGCGCAGATCTCGATGACGCTGGACGCCGCCGTCCGGCCCCAGCCGGTGCGGGTGGCGATCTCCGAGGCCCAGGGCCTGCTCTGCGCCGAGGAGGTGGTTGCCGAACACGCGCTGCCCGGGTTCGACCAGGCAGCGGTCGACGGGTACGCGGTGCGCAGCGTCGACGTGCGCACGGCCGGGCAGGAGCCGGTGCAGCTGCCGGTGGTCGGCGAGATCGCGGCGGGCTCGCGCCAGCCGCGGCGGCTGCAGCCCGGCCAGGCGGTGCGAGTCGACACCGGCGCGCCGCTGCCGACGCTGGCCGACGCCGTCGTGCCGCTGGCCTACACCGACGGGCACCAGGCCCGGGTCACCGTGCACCGCTCGGTGCCGTCCGCGGGGTACGTGCGCCGCGCCGGTGAAGACGTCCAGATCGGCGACGTCGCGGTGCGCAACGGCGACACGATCGGCTCGGCGCAGGTCGGCCTGCTCGCCGCGGTCGGCCGGGCCAAGGTCCTCGTGTACCCGCGGCCGCGGGTCTCGATCGTGTCGGTCGGCGACGAACTGGTCGACATCGACCGGACGCCGTCGGTCGGGCAGGTCTACGACGTCAACTCCTACGCGCTGGCCGCGGCCGCGCGGGACGCGGGCGCCGAGGTAAGCCGGGTCGGCATCGTGGCGAGCGAGCCGAAGCGGCTGCGGGAGATCGTCGAAGGCCGGCTGCTGATGTCGGAGATCGTCGTGGTCGCGGGCGGCGCCGGGGGCTCCAGCGGCGACGAGGTCCACGCGGCGCTGTCCGACCTCGGCCGGATCGACATGACGCGGGTGGCGATGCACCCCGGCTCGGTGCAGGGGTTCGGCAGGCTCGGCCCCGACTCGGTGCCGACGTTCCTCATCCCGGGCAACCCGATGAGCGCGCTGGTGGTGTTCGAGGTGCTGGTGCGGCCGCTGATCCGGGCGGCGCGCGGGACCCGCAACCCGCACCGGCGGATCGTCGGCGCGCGGCTGCTGTCGCCGATCACGTCCACCGAGGGCCGGCGTGGTTTCCTGCGCGGCCAGCTGCTGCGCGACGAGGCCAACGGCGAGTACCTGGTCCAGCCGCTCGGGCAGTCCGGGGCGCACCTGCTCGCGTCGCTGGCCGAAGCGAACTGCCTGATCAACGTGCCGGAAGAGCTGACCGACGTCCCCGCGGGGGAGCAGGTCCAGGTCACCTTCCTGGCGCAACGGGCCTGATGAACTCCGTGTCCGGCGTGTCCTACCCGGTCGAAAGCCGCCACCCGGGCTGGCCGGCGCGGCTCGGGCCGCTGCGCGTGCCCGCCGGGGAGGTCGCGATCCGGCCGGTCCGGCTGCGCGACGCGGGCGAGTGGAGCCGGATCCGGCTCCGCGACCGCGCGCACCTCGAGATGTGGGAGCCGACGGGGATCGGCCCGTGGCCGGAACGCAACGCCTTCTGGTCGTGGCCGTCGCAGTGGGCGGCGTTGCGTTCGCTCGCCCGGCGTGGTCAGTGCCTGCCGTTCACGATCACCCTGAACGGTCGTCTTGCGGGCCAGATCACTGTGGGTAACGTCATCCGGGCATCGCTGCGATCCGCCTGGATCGGGTACTGGGTGTCGTCCGACGTGGTCCGCGGCGGGGTCGCGACGGCCGCCGTCGCCCTCGTCACCGACCACGCCTTCGGCCCGGCCGGGCTGCACCGGCTGGAGGCCACCGTGCGGCCGGAAAACGTCGCCAGCCTGCGGGTTCTCACCAAAGCGGGTTACCGGCAGGAGGGGCTGTTCGAGCGCTACCTCGACGTCGCCGGCGCCTGGCGGGACCACTACTGCTTCGCCGTCACGCGCGAGGAGACCGGCCCCGGCCTGGTGTCCCGGCTCGTCTCGGCGGGCCGCGCGGACTACGCCTGACGGTGATTACCCACCCGGGGCAGTGCGCGCGTTACCACATGCAGTGAGAATCACCTAATCCGGTGAGGCATTTCCGTGATCCAACCCGGCGAGCCTCCGTCCGATCTGTTACTCCTGTGACTAGCGTGATTTCAGGTGAAGGATCGGGGGAGGTGACGGGAGATGCCCAGCTCCGTGATCATCGTCGCGCTCGCGGCGGCATGGCTCGTCGTTCTCGTGCCCATGGTCGCGCGTCGACGGCAGCAGGTTGCGCGGACGACCGACTCCGCGCTGGCGGCCAGGGTCGTGCGCAGTGGACGCAACGAAGACCGGGAGGAATTCGCCATGTCCGACGAGCCAGTGAAGTCCCGGCCCTCGGTCGAGGACGACCTAGCCGAGCTGGAAGCGGATCTCGAGCTCGAAGACGACTACGAGGAGCCGGAGTCCGACCCGGATCCGCTCCCGCAGCCGAAGCGCGCTTCGCGAGCCGAACGTGACCGGCCCGGTTACCGGCCCGGCCGCGGCGGCTTCGACCCCGAGGCCGCGGAGATCGCGGCCCGCGCGAAGTACAGCTTCCGGCAGCGGATCGTCGTCATCCTGCTCGCGGTCGCGGTGATCACGGCCGCCGTCGCCGGCTTCGTCATGCCGATGGTGTGGTGGGGCCACGCGGCCGCCGACGTCGTGCTCGTCGGGTACCTCGTCTACCTGCGCCGCCAGGTGCGCATCGAAGAGGAGATCCGGCAGCGCCGGCTCGCCCGCTTCAACAGCACCCGCGCGCCCCGCCGCCCGGAACCGCGTCCTTCGGTGGAGGACACGATCGAGGACGACGAGCCGGCCGAGGTCGACACCGAAGACGTCGAGGTTGTCGAGCCGGTCCGCCGCGAGGTCGTCGAGCGCCGCCCGTCCCCGACATCCCGCGTCCGCCGCAGCGCGGTCGTCGTCGACCTCGACGACGAAGACCCCGCGTTCGAGGAGCTCGACGAGCCCGGAACCGGGCCTTATCGCCGGGCTGTCGGAGAGTGACCCCCCTCAACGGTGTGCTCGCAGGGCACTGCTAAGCTCTACGAGCACAACCAAGGGGCTGTAGCGCAGTTGGTAGCGCGTCTCGTTCGCATCGAGAAGGTCAGGGGTTCGATTCCCCTCAGCTCCACCGAAGTTCGTAGGTGAGCCCTGTTTGCGGAATGCGCAAACGGGGCTCACTTCTTTGTGTCTCTTGGGGGTCGGACCCCCAAACCCCCGCCAGGGCGGCTCCGCCCCCTGGACCCCCGGCCGTGGTTGCCTGGGGTGGGCGGGTTCCGGTGGGTACTACCTAGGTTGCTGTTGAGGGCCATCCGGTGTGGGTGGCCTTTTTTGTGCTTGCGGCTTTGGGGTGGGGTTGACATGGGCGGCTGGAGGTTGCATGGTTAGTTACATGAGTGATGAACCGACTAACCAGGGTGGGCTGGGGTCGGCGTGAGGGATGATGGGCGGCCTCTTTTTCTGCAGATTGCCGGGCAGATCGAGAACTCGATCGTGGATGGGAGCTTGGCTGCGGACACGCAGGTTCCCTCCACCAACGAGCTTGCGGCTTTTCACCGGATCAACCCGGCTACCGCGGCCAAGGGCATCAACCAGCTCGTCGCCGACGGGATCCTCTACAAGAGACGAGGCATCGGCATGTTCGTCGCCGCGGATGCGCGTGCGCAGCTGCTTGAGCGGCGGCGTGGGGACTTCGCGCGTCAGTTCCTCGCTCCGCTGATGGCGGAGGCGGGCAAGCTCGGCATGGACGCCGAGGAGATCAAGAAGCTGATCGACGTCTGGGAGCCGCAGTGATGAACGTGGTGCGCACCACCGGGATGAGCAAGCACTACGGCCCGCTCGCCGCGCTCGACGACGTGAGCCTGGAGCTCGCCGAAAACACGATCCACGGCCTGCTGGGCCGCAACGGCGCGGGCAAGACCACGCTGATGCGGATCCTCACCGGGCAGGCCTTCGCAACGAGCGGCACGGTGGAGGTCTTCGGGCAGCACCCGTACGAGAACGCCGGTGTGCTTTTGCGGACCTGCTTCATCAAGGAGAGCCAGCACTACCCGGAGAAGTTCCGGGTCAAGCACGCGCTGCGGGCGGCGGGCCTGCTCTACCCGAACTGGGACGACGCCTACGCCGCGTCGCTACTGGGGGACTTCGCCGTCCCGGCCGGCGCGCGGATCGGCAAGCTCTCCCGCGGCCAGCTCTCGGCGGTCGGGGTGATCATCGGGCTGGCTTCGCGGGCGCCGCTGACCCTGTTCGACGAGCCCTACCTCGGCCTCGACGCCGTTGCGCGCCAACTGTTCTACGACCGCCTGCTCGCCGACTACACCGAGCACCCGCGCACCATCGTGCTCTCCACGCACCTGATCGACGAAGTCAGCGACCTGATCGAACACGTTGTGCTGCTCGACCGCGGCCGGGTGCTCATCAACACCGACGCGGAGTCGCTGCGGGGTGAGGCCGTTGCGGTCACCGGGCCCGCCGACACCGTCGAGCGTTTTGCCGCCGGATACCAAGAACTGCACCGTGAACGCATCGGCGGCTCGCTGCGGGTCACCCTCACCGGCGCCCGCGACCGGTACGAGCCCGGGCTGGACTTCGAGCCGGTTTCGCTGCAGCAGCTGGTCGTCCGCACCACCCAGCACCACGGCGCGCCGGTCGCCGCCGGGAAGGAACCCCGATGAAACGCGTGCTCGACGTCGCGCGGATCCAGCTGGTCAACTGGCCGGTCCTGCTCGGCTACCCACTGGCCATGCTGGCCGCACTGCCCTTGCTGGGCTGGGGCATCGACATCTCCAACGGCGTAGGTGCGCTCGGCGCCCACGAGATCTACCTGCTGCCCGCCCTGTGGGGTGTGGTCGCCCCCGCGCACCTGCAGTCGATGACGCAGGTCTTCCCCTTCACGCTGGGGCTCGGCGTGACCCGCCGAACGTTCGCCGCGGCCACCGCACTGGTCGTCCTCGGCCAGGCATTGCTCCTCGGGCTCGTGATGACGGTGCTCGACGTCGTCGAGCGGTCGACCGGCGGCTGGGGCCGGGAGGCGCGGATCTTCGGGCTGGACGTGCTGGGCCAGCACAGCCCGCCCGCGCTGTGGCTCGTCTACAGTGGACCGCTGGTCGCGGTGTCCGCGATCGGGGTGCTGGCAGGCGTGGTGTTCCAGCGCTGGCGGCAGACCGGGATCTACCTCGCGCTCGCCGGCGCCGTCGTGCTGGTCGCCGGGACCAAGGTCCTCGCGGCGCAGCGGAGCTGGTGGCCCGCGATCAGCGACTTCGTCGGCGGCCAGCCGTCGTTCGCGCTGTACACCGCCTATCCGCTGGTGTTCGCGCTGGCGCTCGGTGGCGCGGCGTGGCTGGTGCTCCGGCGCGCGACCACCTGAGCGACCGGAAAGGCTCGTGCCCGCGAAGGGACACGAGCCTTCCGGCGGCTACTGGGGCGTGTCCGTCCAGGTGACCGGCAGCGCGTGGACGCCGTAGATGTTCATGTCCGTCTTGAGCTTCACCTCTTCCGCGGGGACGGCCAATGACAATGTCGGGAAGCGGCGCAGCAGGGCCTCGAAACCGGCGCGCATCTCGATGCGGGCCAGCTGCTGGCCGAGGCACTGGTGGACACCGTGGCCGAAGGACAGGTGGCCGCGGGCCTTGCGGTGGATGTCCAGGGTGTCCGGGTTCTCGAAGCGCTGCGGGTCGTGGTTGGCGGCCAGCAGCGAGATGATGACCGTCGAGCCCTCGGGAATCGTTTCGCCGCCGAGTTCGATGTCCTCCGTCGCGTAGCGGAAGAAGATGTCGGCAATGGACAGATAACGCAGGAGCTCCTCGACGGCGTCGGGCAGCAACGCCGTGTCGGCGCGCAGTTCGGCCAGCTGCGCAGGGTGCTCCAGGAGCGCAAAAGTGCCCAGCGCCAGCATGTTCGCGGTGGTTTCGTGGCCCGCGAGCAGCAGCAGGAACGCCGCGCCGGTCAGCTCCTCGATGGTGAGGTCGTCGTGGCGGGCCAGGTCGGACAGGATGTCTTCGCCGGGCTCGGCGCGCTTGGCCGTGACCAGCTCGGCCAGGAACGTCGACAGCGCGCCGTACGCGCCCATCTTCTCCTCGAGCGTCACGTCCTTTTCGAGGAACTTGGCCGAGTTGACCTGGAACGTCTCCCGGTCCGCGTAGGGGACGCCGAGCAGTTCGCAGATCACCAGCGAGGGCACCGGCAGCGCGAACTCCTTGACCAGGTCGATCGGCGGGGTCAGCTTCGCCAGGTTGTCCAGCTGGCGCTCGACGACCTCGGTGATGTGGTCTTCGAGCTGCTTCATGCGCTTGACGGTGAAGGCGCCGGTGAGCCGCTTGCGCATCCGGGAGTGGTCCGGCGGATCCATCGAGATGAACATGCCCGGGATCTGCGGGGACGGCTCGGTGGCGACCGGAATACCGGGGGTTTCGTACGGCATGTGGAGCACGCCGATGTCCTGGCGGGAGCTGAACCGGGTGTCGGCCATCAGCTGGCGGACCGCGTCGTAGCCGGTGACGAGCCAGCCCTCGTGCCCGTCCGGGAAGATCATCGGGCTGACAGGGCGCGCGTCACGCAGCCGGGCGATCCGGGCGCCCGGGTCGAACGGGCTCACGTCGCGCTCCATCGGGAGGCCGTGCGGGACGGGAACCGGCTGAGTCATCGGATTTCCTCTCGTGGTGGGTGCTGCGAGAACCCTCGCCGAGGGGCCTGACACGGCCCTGACACGGCCGGGCCGGGGCGTGTCAGGGCGGCGTCAGGCAGGCCGCCCACAGTGGCGGCATGAGTGATTCAGCGATCGCGGTCTCGGGACTGCGCAAGGCCTACGGGGACAAGGTTGTGCTCGACGGCATCAACCTCGACGTCCGTGCGGGCTCCATCTTCTCCCTGCTCGGCCCGAACGGGGCGGGCAAGACGACAACGGTGAACGTGCTGACCACGCTGGCGCAGGCCGACAGCGGGACGGCGCGGGTGGCCGGCCACGACATCGTGACCGAGGCCAAGGCGGTGCGCGCGGCGATCGGGGTCACCGGCCAGTTCGCGGCGGTGGACGAGCTGCTGACGGGCCAGGAGAACCTGCAGCTGATGGTCGACCTGCAGCGGGCCGGCAAGCGGGTCGTCCCGGAGCTGCTGGAGCGGTTCGACCTGGTGGAGTCGGCGCGCAAGCCCGTGTCGACCTACTCCGGGGGCATGCGCCGGAAGCTGGACCTGGCGATGACGCTCGTCGGCGACCCGCGCATCATCTTCCTGGACGAGCCGACGACGGGGCTGGACCCGCGCAGCCGCCGCACGATGTGGTCGATCGTCCGCGAGCTGGTGGCCGACGGCGTGACCGTCTTCCTCACCACCCAGTACCTCGACGAAGCCGACCAGCTCGCCGACCGGATCGCCGTGCTCGACCACGGCCGCCTGGTCGCCGAGGGCACCCCCGACGACCTCAAGCGCCGGATCCCCGGGACGCACGTCCGGCTCCGGTTCGCGACGGCCTTCCAGCTCGACGCGGCCGCTCGCCTCTTCTCCGGCTCCACCAGGGACGACGAGTCGCTGGCCCTGCGGGTCCCCGGTGACGGCGGGACGAAGTCGCTGCGCGCCATCCTGGACCGGCTCGACGAGTATTCCCTGGCCGCCGAAGAGTTTTCCGTGCAGACCCCTGACCTCGACGATGTTTTCCTCGCCCTGACGGGCCGTACCACGGAGGTGGCCGCAAAATGAGCACCCAGTCCCACTCGATCGTCATGCTGCGCCGCAACTTCAAGCACATCGCCCGGAACCCGACTTCGGTGTTCAACGCGGTCCTGATGCCGATCATCATCATGCTGATGTTCGTGTACATGATGGGAGACGCCTTCGACGTCGGTGTCGACTACATCGACTACGCGACGCCGGGCCTGATCCTGCTGGCCGTCTGCTACGGGCTGGGAGCCACCGCGACGGCGGTGAACTCCGACATGACCAAGGGCATCATCAACCGGTTCAAGGTCATGGACGTCTCCCGCGGCGCGGTGCTGACCGGGCACGTCGTCGCCAGCGTGCTGACCAACCTGGTCGCCATCGCGGCCCTCGTCGGAGTGGCCTTCCTGCTGGGATTCAGCCCGTCGGCGGGCTTCCTCGACTGGCTCGGCGTCGCGGGCATGGTGGTCCTGCTCGGTTTTGCGGCCGGCTGGCTCACGATCGCCCTGGGCCTGGCGGCGAAGTCCCCGGAGACGGCCGGCCTGGCCTCCGTGCCGCTGGTCATGCTGCCGTTCTTCAGCAGCGCGATCGTGCCGGCGGAAAAGATGGGGCCGGGCCTCCGGCAGTTCGCCGAATACCAGCCCTTCACGCCGATCATCGAAACCATGCGCGGGCTGCTCAACGGCGCGCCGTCCACCGGCACGGCGATCGCCGCCCTCGCCTGGTGCGCCGGGATCGCCGTGGTCGGTTACCTGTGGGCGCGGTCCACGTTCAAGAAGCGAGCGTGACGGCGACCAGCCGGTTCCAGTCCGTCTCCGCGCCTTCCCGAGCCGCCTCGGCGTACCCCTCGTCGCCGAGGCGGCTCCGCACGGCCTCTTCGATCCGGGTCAGGTCCGGGTTGGACCGGTCCGGCAGCCCGCGCGCGGCGGTGCTCGCCGCGAGCAGCCGGGCGGCCTGCTCGTGCCGGCCCTGGCGCAGTGCCAGGTCCGCGACCGCGACGAGCACCTGCGCGATCGTGGGCGCGTGCCCCACCTCGGCCGCCGCCTGACAGGCCGCGGTGAGGCGCTCGTGGGCTTCACCGAGATCGGCGGCGAGGTAGCTCAGCAGTTCGTTCGTCTTGGCGCGGACGCTCGCCTCCTCCGCCGTGTCACCCCAGACGGCGGTCGCGACACCGACTTGTTCGCGCGCCTCCTCGGCGTCACCGCGCAGGCGAGCGAGCTCCGCTTTCGAGAGGGCCAGCATGGCCAGCGCGTCCGGCCAGGTGACCCGTTCCGCGTAGCGCGCGGCCTCGGCCATGGCGGCCGCGCCGGCGGCTTCGTCGCCCGACATCCAGTACAGCTGCGCCTGGCGCGACCGCATCCGGATGACGTCGTCGATGGCGCCGACTTCGGTGAGGACCACGATCGCCTGCTCGTAGTGCTCGCAGGCGGTGGTGAACTCGCCGCGCATGGCGATGCGCTCCGCCAGCTCGGTCTGGGCGAACGAAATCCCGAAGCGTTCGCCGAGCGCGCGGAACTCCGCGAGTGCCGTCTCGAAGTACGCTTCCGCGTCCCGCCCGCCCCGGCCGAGCATGGACTGCATCTTGCCGAGCTGCAGCCGGGCCATCGCGCGGACCCAAGGGTCCTCGCTGTCCAGCGACACCTCCCACGCGGACTCGGCCGTGCCCGGTTCCCGCAGCATGTGTTCCAGCGGGACGACCAGCCCCAGCATCGGGTTGGCGAACCCGATGCGCCCGCCGTAGTCGTAGGCCTGGTGGATCCACTTCGCGGCCTGGTGTTCGTCACCGAGCCCGGAGCTCACGAACGTCACGAGGAGGGCGTACACCCAGGCCCGGACCCCGTCGGTCACCTCGCCGGGGGTTTCCGTGGCCGCGGTGATCAGCTCCATGCCCTCGGCCTTGTGGCCGACGAGCCACCAGTACCAGCCGGCGCCCGCCGCGAGCCGCATCGCCGCCTGCGCGTTGCCGGCCGCGAGCGCACCTCGCATCGCGGCGCTGATGTTGTCGTGCTCGGGAGTGAGGACGGCGAGCCAGGTCAGCTGCTCGGCGCGGCGAAGCAGCGGATCCGCGGTCTCCACGAGTTCGGTGAAGTGGGCGAGGTGCGCTTCGCGCGCCAGTTCCGACTCGCCGGCCTCGGCGAGCCGCTGCGCGGCGTACTCCTTGATCGTGCCGAGCATCCGGTAGCGCGGTGCGCCGTCACCGTCGACGACCAGCAGGGACTTTTCGGTCAACGCGGTGAGCAGCTCGAGCACCTGCTCCGGCTCGACGGCGGCACCCGCGCAGACCCGCTCGGCCGCGTCCAGGCTCGCCCCGCCCGAGAACACCGAGAGCCGGCGCAGGACCGTCCGCTCGGCGTCGTCGAGCAGCTCCCAGCTCCAGTCGACGACGGCACGCAGGGTCTTGTGGTGCGGCAAGGCGGTGCGGCTGCCGCCGGTCAGGAGGCGGAACCGGTCGTCGAGGCGGTGGGCGAGCTGGTCGAGGGACATCGTGCGCAGCCGGGCCGCGGCCAGCTCGATCGCCAGCGGCATCCCGTCCAGTGCCCGGCAGACGCGGGCCATGGTCGCCAACGTCCGGTCGTCGACGGCGAAGTCCTTGCGCACCGCCTCCGCCCGGTCACGCAGCAGCTGGACGGCCGGCGAAGACTCGATCTCGGCGTCCCCGTCCGGCAGGGCCAGCGGGAGGACCGGCCACAGCGCCTCGCCGGTGATGCCGAGTGATTCCCGGCTCGTCGCCAGGATCCGCAGCCGCCGGCACTCCCCGAGCACCCGGTGCGCGAACGCCGCCGCCGACTCGATCACGTGCTCGCAGTTGTCGAGGACCAGCAGCGCGTCCCGGTCGCGGATCGCGGCGATGAGCCGGTCGACCGGCGCCACGGCCGCGGCCTCGCCGAGCAGGGCGTCCCGGAGGCCGAGCGCGGCGAGCGTCGCCTGCGCGATGTTGTTCCCGTCCGCCTTGGCGCCGTCCGCGCCGATGCCCGCGAGCTCGACCAGCCAGACGCCGTCCGGCCGGCCGCCGACCAGCGTGCGCGCGGTTTCCGTGGCCAGCCGGGTCTTGCCCGAGCCGCCCGGCCCGATCAGGGTGGTGAGCCGGTGCGCGGCGACGAGCTCGCCGACCGCGGCGACGTCGGCGTCCTTGCCGAGGTAGCTGGTCAGCTCGGCACGCAGGTTGGTCTTCCGGTTCTCCACCGGCCGCTTCGGCTCGCCCTGCAGCAGCGAGACGTGCAAGGCGGACAGCTCCGGCGAAGGGTCGACGCCCAGCTCGTCAGCCAGGGCTTCCCGCGTGCGCTGGTACACGAGCAGCGCTTCGCTGTCCCGGCCGGCTGCGCTCAGAGCCCGCATCAGGGCGGCAGTGAGCCGTTCCCGCATCGGGTTCGCGGCCACCAGGTCGGTCAGCTCCGGGACCAGCTCCGCACCGCCGGCCTCCGCGTCGAACCGGTCTTCCAGGGCCGCGAGGCGCAGCGCCTCGAGCCGGGTGACGGCGGCGTCGAACGCTTCGCTGTCCTGCAGGCCGACGTCCTGCATGGCCGAGCCGCGCCACAACGCGAGGGCGTCACGCAGCAGCCGCGGATCCTCTTCGGCACGGGCCTGCGCGACGAGCCGCTCGAACCGCACGGCGTCGACGGCGTCGGGATCCAGGGTGAGCCGGTAGCCGTTCGGGTGCCCCTCGACCGCGCCCTCCGGCAGCACCTTCCGCAGCCGGGAAACCAGGCGCTGCAAGGCGTTCGCCGTCTCCGCGGGCGGGTTTTCACCCCAGATCCAGTCGACGAGCCGCGCCTTCGGCACGATCCGGCCCGCCTCGAGCGCGAGGGCGGCCACCAGTCCGCGCAGCCGGGCACCCGGCACGTCGGCGACGGTGCCGTCGGCCGTGCGCACCTCGAAGGGTCCCAGCATCCCGATCTTCACCCGGCCGATTTTGCCATGGTCGCAGCGGGTCAGCGTTGGGTGCCGGAGCGCATCCAAAGGATCACGTCGATACACCGGAGCAGGCTGATGTCCGCGATCCCGCCCGCCTCTGCCCGGAGGTCCGCCACCGCGGCGGCCCGGGTCGGGTCCGTGTGGAACCAGCTCCACAGGCAGTTCCACGGGCTTGACGGCGCCTTCAGCACCGCCTTGACACGGCTGTCGTACACCGGGATCAGGCGGGGGCGCTTGCGGGCCATCAGCTTGGCCGCCGTCACCGGGCGGTGGTTGCCGCCGCAGCGGCGGAACAGTTCCCACAGGTGGAAGGCCGGTGAGTCCGGTTCGTAGGTCGACCAGCCGACCGAATGCATCGGGACGTCCACCGGGATCTGCTCCAGCAGCTCCCTGATCTGGTGGGCGTAGGTGATCGTCGCGTCGATCGCGACGTCGGCGAGGCTGGTGATGCTCAGGAAGTTCAGGGCCAGGACGTCGGCTTCGGTCACCGTGTTGGCGACGTCGGGACGGTCGCCGCCGCCGGCGAAGCGCTCGAACCAGCGGCCGGTGTAGCGGGCCGGTGAATGCTGGTCGAAGTAACGCCGGAGTGCAGTCAACGATTCGCCGCGGTGTGCGCCGCGGACGCATTCGTCCAGAAGGTGGTGCTGGTGGGCGTAGCCGGTCATGTCGAGCGTCCCCTCATCCGCCGACGGTGGTCAGCTGAGGGTCGCGGGGGCCGCCCTACCCGTTACGCCAGGGTTTTCAGCCAGTTGATCACCACCGCGAAGTACGTCGGCGCGTTCGGGGCGTAGTTGATCGCGTGGCCGTAACCGTTGAGGATGTACGTCTGCAAGGAACCACCGAAGAACGGCAATTCCGAGGTGCGCAGCGCCGCCGGGGATGAGCAGTCGCTGCCCAGCACACCGCAGAAGTGCTCGTCGTTGCCGACCACGAGCAGGGTCGGCGCGGTGATCTGCTGGGAGGCCGGCGTGACGACGGTGGTCAACGTCAGGCTGTCCACCGCCTCGGTCGCCGCGAAGACGTCCTTTGTGGACTCGTCGTAGGCGATCGCGCCCGCGTCTTCCGGGCCCGGGGTGTGGAACGCTTTGTACCGGGTGCCCGGGCCGGTCGTCAGGTAGCCGGCGTCGAGGCCGCGGCCGGCCAGCGCGGGGTCGAGCGGCGCCGGGATCATGTTGGCCAGCACGGGAATCACCGTGATCAGGTTCATCCGGTGCGTCATCCCGGTGACGAGCACAGCGTCGACGTCGCGGTAGCGGCCGGCCTCGATCATCGCCATGGCCGACCCGATCGAATGGCCGCCGACGATCACCTTCGCGAACCGCGGGCGCACGGTCCGGATCACCTCGTGCGCCGCAACCGCCTGGACCGACGCGCTCAGCAGCGTGCTCAACGGCTTCGAGCTCTGGCCGGTGCCGAGGCGGTCGAGCGCGAGGGTGGCGATCCCCGCCTGGTTCATCGCCAGGCGGAACGACCGGATCTCCGGGGTGTAGCCGATATCCCAATAGGACGCGTTGTACGTGCCACCGGGGATCAGCACCACCACGGTCTTCGCGCCGGTCGGGGTGCACAGGCGGCCGTGCATCGTCTGCGGGAGCAGTGCGACGGTGACCGGGACGTTCAGGTCTTCGCAGGTCGTGGCCGCGTTGGCCGGCGCGGGTGCGAACAACGCCGTCAGCGCGAGCAGGACGGCAGCACAAAAACGAAGGCGGGGCAAGGAGAACGACCTCCAGCTAGCGGGGGACTGCCGTCATCGGCAGGCGGTCGGGGTAGGCGGCGGAGGTGAACTTCACGCGCACCGGCCGGCCCGGCACCGGGACCAGCCGCCACCGCGCGGCCACCGTCGCCACCGTGATCACGATTTCGTTCTGGGCGAAGCGGTTCCCGATGCACTGCCGGGTACCGGCCCCGAACGGGATGAACGCGCCCTTCGGCAGCTGCGACTCGCGTTCCGGCGCCCACCGGCCGGGGTCGAACCGGTCCGGGTCGGCGAACGACGCGGGGTCGTTGTGCATCGCGTGCGGGCTGACGATCACTTCGCTGCCCTCCGGCAGCCGTACGCCGCCGAGCTCGACTTCGGTGAGCGTGCGGCGCATCAGCATCCAGAGCGGGTACTTGCGCAGCACCTCGTCGACCACCTGCCGGACGTAGACCAGCCGGTGGAGGTCGTCGACGGCGACCGGGCGGCCACCGAGCACCTCGTCGATCTCGGCGTGCACGCGCGCTTCGACCTCCGGGTGCCGGCCGAGCTCGTGGAACGTCCAGGACAGCGCGAGTGCGGTCGTTTCGATCCCGGCGGTGAGCAGGGTGAGCACTTCGTCCCGCGCCTGCTCGTCGGTCATGCCGGCCAGCAGCAGTGTCGACAGCAGGTCACCGTGGTCGACACCTTCGGCACGCCACTCGCGGATCACCTCGAGCACGATCGCCTGCATCCGCGTGATGGCTTCGTCGAAGCGCCGGTTCCCGGGAACCGGCAGCTTTTCGACGAACTTCGGCGACAACGCGCGAATCATTCCCTGCTGGATGATGAGGTAAATCGATCGGCGGGCTTCGGCGATGGCCTCTTTTCCCAGTCCCGTCGAGAACAACGCCTCACCGACGATCGTCACCGCGAGGCCTTGCAGATCTTCGTCGAGCGGCCGCACGTCGCCGGGGCGCCACGAGTCGCTCAGTTCGGCGGCCGCGCGGCGCATGGTTTCCGCGTAGCCCGCCAGGCGCTCCCGGTGGAACGCCGGCTGCATCAGCCGGCGCTGGTGCAGGTGGAAGTCGCCGTTCGAAAGCACCAGCCCGTTGCCGACGAACGGCCGGAACTTGTCGAACATGGCGCCCTTGCGGAACTTCGGCCCGGCCGTGACCAGCACTTCGTTGGCCAGCCGCGGGCTCGTGACGACGTAGGTGGGCGACGGGCCCAAGTAGATCTTCACGATCTCGCCGTGCTTGCGCAAGGAATCGGTGAATGCGGAGCGTTGCCGCAAGAGTGCCGGAGTGTGCCCGAGAAAAGGCCACCGGCCCGGAGCGACCGGGGCGGTCATGCGGACTCCTCGTTTAGGCCATTGTGTGGATGTTCCGAAGGAGACGGCCTACGGTAGGCGCGTCCGGTCGAACGGGACAGTGCCCGATCGGGTGGTGTGCACTCACGCATATGGCGCAGTGGACGGATCGTCCGGAATCGCTAAGCTCTTTCCGGTCCGACGCGACTGAGAAGGTGTTCCTCGTGACCCGATCGCCGGAATGGGTTCCTCCGGGTGTTGACATCTCCGTGCCGAGCATGGCGCGCACTTACGACTTCATGCTCGGCGGCGGGCACAACTTCGCCGTGGATCGTGCGGTGGGCGAACAGATCGAACACGCGATGCCCGGTCTGCGTGACGCGGCGCGGGTGAATCGCGCGTTTCTCGGGCGCGCCGTGCGGTTCATGACGGACCAGGGCATCCGGCAGTTCCTCGACCTCGGCTCCGGCATCCCGACGGTGGCGAACGTGCACGAGGTCGCGCAGGCCGAGCACCCGGACTGCCGGGTGGTGTACGTAGACCGCGACCCGGTGGCGGTCGCGCACAGCGAATTGATGTTGGCGGGCAACGATCATGCCGCGATCGTGCAGGCGGACATGCGGGATCCGGAGAAGATCCTCGAATCGCCGGAGGTGCGCGGGCTGCTCGACCTCGGTCGGCCCGTCGGGCTGCTGATGCTGCTGATGCTGCATTGGGTCCCGGACGAGTCGGACCCGCTCGACCTCGTCGGGCGTTATCGCGCGGCGCTGGCGCCCGGCAGTTTTCTCGCGATCACCCACGTCACCGGTGATCACCAAGGCGACAATCTCGAAGAAGCGACCGACGTGATCAAAGAGAGCCGGAGTCCCGACCAGGTGACGCTGCGGACGCACGCCCAGGTTTCCGATCTTTTCGCCGGTTTCGAAATCGTCGAACCCGGATTGGTCGGCTGTGGGGAATGGCGGCCGTCGGGGCCGGCGGACATCTCCGACGCGGCCGCGATGAACATGCTGGTTTACGCCGGAATCGGCCGCAAGAACTGAGCGAGCGCACCATGCCGATGACCGATCACCCGCCCGGCCGGCCCGCGGGTCCCGACCCGGGACGCGGGCGGACCGTGCTCGCCCGGAAATGGGCGTACCTGCTCAGCGGCGTCACCGTCGTTTCCCTGAACCGGGAGGAGCTCGACCGGGAGCTCCGCGGAATGGTCGAAACGCTGTGCGAGCACCTGCACGGCACGGCCGCCGACACCGCGCCCGCCGCGCGGCTCGGCGAACGACTGGTGAAACTCGGTTACGTCGGCGAACCCGGGCTGCGGTGCACGCTCGACGTGCTCGGCAAGGGCCTGCCGGCGCTGGCCGAGCTCCAGCCGGTGGACCGCCTCACCGAGCGGATCGTGCTCACGCTGGGCGCGCTTTCCTGCGGGTTCCTGCTCGCGCACGAGCGCAGCGTGCTCGACCAGCAGGAGATCATGCACCTCTCGCTCCTCAAGGCGGTGCGGGACGCCCAGTGGAACCTCAAGCAGAGCGAAGCGCGCTTCGACGAGGTGGTGACGGCGTCGGCGAGCGGGATCGCGGTGGTCGCCCTCGACGGCCGGATCGTGCGGGCCAACGCGGCGCTGGCCGAGATGCTCGGGCACGCGCCCGGCGAGCTGACCGGGTCCGGGCTCTACGAGGTCGTCCACCCGGATTCCGTCGAGGTGCTCCGCGAGGCGCTGGTGGCGCTGCTCGACGGCAGCAAGGAGCGGGTCCGGCAGTCGCAGCGGCTGCTGCGCGGCGACGGCGACGTCGCGCGCATCTCGCTCACCGCGTCACTGCTGCGGGACGCCGACGGCCGGCCCGGGCACTTCGTCGTGGTGGTCGAGGACGGCACCGAGCTGATGCTGCTGCAGGGCGAGCTGAGCCGCCAGGCGCTGCACGACGTGCTCACCGGGCTGCCGAACCGCCAGTACTTCGGCACCTACCTGGAGACGGCGTTGCGGCGCGCCGATCCGGTGTACGGCGTCACGCTGTTCCACGTCGACCTCGACGCGTTCGGCATGGTGTGCAACAGCCTCGGCCGCCGGGTCGGCGAGCAGCTGCTGGTGCACTTCGCGCAGCGCCTGAAGGTCGTCATGGCGCGCGAGAAGGCCATGATCGCGCGGTTCCACAGCGACGAGTTCGGCATCCTGGTCGAGAACACGGCGGCCACGCCGGACATCGGCACCATCGTGCGGGCGATCAACGACGAGCTCGCCGAGCCGTTCTTCGTGAACGGGCAAGGACTTGCGCTGTCGGCCAGCGCGGGAGTCGTGCACCGGCCGGCGAAGGGCATCGATCCGGCGGAGCTGCTGCGCGCCGCGGACCAGACGCTGCGCCGCGCCAAGGCACGACGGCGCGGCCAGTGGATGATGTTCGACCGGGCCGCCGACACCGAAGACCGGCAGACGCAGGCGCTCGCCGTCGGCATGGCCGGGGCGTGGGAGAACGGCGAGCTCAGCGTGCGGTACCGGCCGGTGGCGGGGCTGGCGGACGGCGGGTTCGCCGGTGTTGAAGCCCGCCTGCACTGGGACCGGCCGGGCGAGCCGGCGCTCTCGCACGAACGCTGCGCCGAACTCGCCGAGGCGACCGGGCTCGTGCTGCCGCTCGGGGACTGGCTGCTGCACGCGGCGAGCCGCCAGGGTGAATGGTGGCGGCAGCGGGCGGGGTTCGGGCTCCCGGTGGTCGCCGGGCTCACCGGGCACCAGGTGTCGGACGACGCGCTGGGCACGCGTGTCACGCGGGTGCTGTCGGACACCGGCCTGCCGCCGGAACAGCTGATGCTCGGCGTCCCGGCCGGCTCGCTGCCGGTGGCCGGGGTGATCGACAACGTCACCGCGCTGACCGACCTCGGGGTGCACGTCATGCTCGACGAGTTCGGGCTGGGGCCCGGCGACCTGCGGGCGATCGAGGACCTGCGGGTCGACATCGTGCGGGTCGACCGCCGGCTCGCCGAGTGGCAGGCGTGGTCGGAGTCGACCTTCCTCGGCTCGCTCGTGCCGCTGGCCGGGGAGGTCGGCGCCAAGCTCGTCGTGGACGGGATCCACAACGAGGACCAGGCGAGCTGGTGGCGGACGGCCGGCGCGGAACTGGCGACGGGTGACTACTTCGGGGCCGCCAGCCCGCCGGATGGGCTCGTTGCGCACTTCGCCGGCGCCTGAGCTCGCCACCGCGTCAGCCCGACGGCGACCAGCACGATCACCATGCCGCCGACCACCCGGAGGGTCAGCGGTTCGCCGAGGACGATCGCGCCCAGCGCGACCGAGACCACCGGGAGCAGGTAGCCGACGGTCGCCGCGGCCGTCGGGCCTTCGTCGGTGAGGATCCGGTAGTTCAGGTAGAACGTGATCCCGGTGCCGAAGACGCCGAGGATCGTCACCGCGACCACCGCGGTCAACGTCAGGTGCGGCGCGGTGGACGCGACGGGCAGCGCGACGGCCGTCAGTGCGGTGGCCGTCATCAGCTGCGCCGCCGAGAGGGCCAGCGGGGCGCCGTCGGGCGGCAGTTTCCTTGCCATGTAAGCAAATGCGATCGCGTAGCTGAGGCCGGCGCCGAGCAGGGCCAGCGCGCCCGCGCTCAGCAGGTTCGCCTGCTGCCACGGCGCGAAGATCACCAGGACACCGGCGAACCCGAGGACCAGCCCGAGCAGCCGCGCCGGGGTGAGCCGGCGTTCCGTGCCGAGCGCAACACCGATCAGCAACGACCACAACGGCGTCGTGGCGTTCATGACACCCGCGATCCCGGAGTCCACCGTGCGTTCCCCGATGCTGAACAGCGCGAACGGCAGGGCGTTGCAGAAGAACGCGGCGATGACCAGCCGGCCCCAGGTCGCGCGGTCCCGTGGGAGGCGCTGGCGGGCCGCGAACGCCAGCCCCAGCAGCGTCAGCGCGCCGAGTGCGCACCGGACCAGTGTGAGGTGGACGGGGCTCAGCCCGGTCAGGGCCAGTTTGATCCACAGGAAGCCCGAACCCCACAGCAGGGCCAGAACCACTATTCGCGCCGAAGCGCCCCGTCCACCGTTCACTCCGTCCACGGTGCCGCGAACGATCAGTCAGGACAAGTGAAAAGTCCTGGACTGATCTTTAAGGGTTTCTACAGAGTTGGTCCGCCAAAGCCGATCACCGCACAGGGCCAGCGCCGCCGGGAGGAGCACCCCGCGGACGAGCGTCGCGTCGAGCAGGATCGCGAACGCCATGCCGAGGCCGAGCATCTTGTACTCGATCGCGGCGAGGCTCAGGAAGATGCTGAACACGCCGGTCATGATCAGCGCGGCGCTCGTCACGACGCCGGAGCTGCTCGCTGTGCCCTCGACGATCGCCTCCCGCATCGAGACGCCGGTCAGCCGTCGTTCGCGGATCCGGCTGAGGATGAACACGTGGTAGTCCGTGCTCAGCCCGAACAACAGCACGAACAGGAACATCGGCAGCCAGCCGAGCACCCCGCCGTAGGGTGTGAAACCCAGTAGTGGCGCGAGAAAGCCGTCCTGGAACACCAGTGTGAGCACCCCGTAGGAGGCGCCGACCGAGAGCAGGTTGAGCAGGATCGACACCACCGGCACCGCGACCGACCGGAACACCACGAGCAGCAGCACAAACGCGAGCAGCAGGATGAACCCGAAGACGTACGGCGCCCGGTCCAGCACCTGCGCGGTGAAGTCGTGCGCCTCGGCCGTCCGGCCCGCCACCGCGAAGTGGACCCCGTCGAGCCGGCCGATCGTCTGCGGCAGCAGGGTTTCCCGCAACGTCGTCAGGGTCCGGTCGGCGGCTTCGTTGTTGCCCGTGCCGCCGAGCGGGATCCGGACGACGAGCGCGTTGTCCACCGGGACCACCACGGTGGGGTTCGGGACCTGGGCGGTGAGTGCGCCGATCGCGGTGCGCACGGCCGGGGTGTCGACCGGGCCCCGGTCGCTCCAGAGGACGACGTGCGCGGGCATCGTCACGCCCGGGAACGCTTCCTGGACACGCGCGGCCGCGTTGATCACCGGGACACTGCGGGGCAGGCTCTCGACCGGCGCCGGGTCCTGCAGCCGGATCCCCAGTGCGGGCAGGGCCAGCAGGGTCAGGAGCCCGGCGGCGACCCCGCTCCACAGTGCCGGGCGCCGGGTCACCGTCGACGCGACGCCGGCCCAGAAGCGCGAGCGGGTGCCACGCTTGCCCAGCACCGGGATCCGGACGCGGTCGACGCGGGCTCCGAGCAGCGAGAGCATCGCGGGGAGCACCGTCACCGACGCCAGCACGGCGAGCCCGACCACGAGGATCGTGCTCACGGTCAGGCCACGGAGGTTGTCGAGGCCGGTGAACAGCAGGCCCGTCACGCACAGCGCGACCGTCAGGCCCGACACGACGATCACGTGCCCCGACGTCCGCGCGGCGATCCGGATCGCCGCGTCGACGCCGTGCGCGCGTTCCTCTCGGAACCGGCGCAGGAAGAACAGTGAATAGTCGACGCCGACCGCCATGCCGATCAACAGGGTCATCGAGGAAGTGGCGCTGTTGACCGGAATCCAGTTGTCCACGGCGGACAGAAGGCCGAACGTGGCCAGCACCGTGGTGCCCGCCAGCAGCACCGGGATCGCCGCCGCGACCAGTGAGCCGAACACGGCCAGCAGGATCAGCAGGGTGAGGGGCAGCGAGCGCGTCTCGGACCGCTTGATGTCCTCCTTGATGCTCTTGTCGACCGCGCCGGACACGCTGAGGTCGCCCGCTTGTGCGAGCCGGGCGGCCGGGTGGCGGGAGGCCACCGTGTCGACGGCCGCGGTCGCCGTTGCGAGGTTGGCCCGGATCTCCGCGCCGGTGCCGAGGAGCCGGAAGGTGACGAGGCCGGACCGGCCGTCGGCGGAGACCTGGGCCGGGTCGTCCAGCGGGCCGCGGATGTCCGCCACCGCACCCGAAGCCGACAACGTCGTCATCAAGTCGGTGGTGGCGGCCGGGGAATCGAGGGGCACCAAGACGTTCTCCCAGAACGGCTCGCGGGATTCCTGGCGGTCGAGAGCCGCTTGACCGGTGCCGGCGTCGCCGGCTGGGCTCGACCGCGCGTCGGTGCCGGGAGCGAACGTGCCGATGACCCAGGCGAGCGCGACGAGCGCCAGCCAGCCGAAGATCGCCGCGGCGCGGTGGCGTGACGACCAGCGCGCGACGCGTTCGACCACGGGCGTGCCTGCAGGCAGCATGAACTAAAGTCCTTCCGTGAAGGAGTGATCCGATGAGACTCGCCTCCGGGCGAGGTGACGCTTCTTCCTCCTGGGCCGCCGAGTTGCCGCTCGGCGGCCCAGGGCCTCAGGTCAGTCGACCTCCTTGAGCACCCGCTCGATGGAACGCAGCCGGTCCTGGACGTCGCGCAGCTGCCGTTCGGTTTCTTCCTGTGTCCGGACGGCTTTTTCGGCCAGCGACCGGTATTCGTGCTCCCGCGCCAGCGTGGCCTTGGCCCGCCAGGTCGAGGCCAGCTGCACGATCGCGATCGACAGCACAACGGTGATCAGGACGAAGACCCCGGTCACGCCGATGATCTCCTGCCACTGGTGCCAGTTCATGTCCGTCCCTCCTCGCCGTCCCCGTTGCCGTGGACGGAGTCCGGTGTGGTCAGCGTCGGCACGGCGGCCGCGATCGCCTGCGGGGTCAGCACCACGGAAAACGGCGTGAGCTCGTAGAACCGCAGCGTCTTGCCGTCTTCACCGACCTCGAAGCTGGCGCTGACCAGGCCGGCCGCTTCGAGCTTGCGCAGGTGCACCTGCAGCAGCGCACGGCTGATCCGCAGCTCGCGCGCCAGCTTGCTGACGTAGGCGCGCTCGGCCTGGAGCGCCGCGACGATCCGCAGCCGGTGCGGGTTGCCGAGGGCGCCGAGCTGCCGCAGGAGCTCGTCCCCCGTCGGCTCGCTCACCCCGTCCACCACATGCCAACAAAAGTTAGCAGGTGCGGTGCGGTGGGGGTATCAGGGTGATCCCTGAGGTCACATCGGGTGGTCCATCCAGACGTTCGGCTCGACGTACGTCGCCGTGTTGTGCGCCGTCGACGCGTACACCGGGGCGATGCCGCCCGGGATGAAGTTCTCGCCGTCCTGCATTTTTACGCCCGTCCAGGCGCGCCAGTCGTCGAGCGAAGCCGCCAGGGTCACCGCGAACGGGCACACCTTGACCACCTTCGCGCCGAGCCGCTCGTGGGTGCGCAGCCAGCGGTCGGCCAGCAAACCGTCCGCACGGCGGCGGGCCGCGTACTCCGGCATCGGGACCGCCGGCTCGGCCTCCTTGCCGATCGGCCGGACCGAGACGATCAGCTTGCGCAGTCCCGTTTCCGCGGCTCGCGCCTTCAACGCCTTGAGCATCGGCGCCGACCGGCCGCTGCCCCGCAGGTGCGGCGCGATCACGACTTCCAGCGCGCACAACGCGTTCGGCGCGCGGCCGTCCATCACGTCCTGCGCCGCCCGCTCGATCGCCTGGTCCCAGCCGTGGTCCGGGAGTTCCGCGCGGTCGGGCGCCGGGTAGGCCAGCGGGACCGACAGCGCGCGGGCGATCGGCACGCCGTTGTCGTCCAGCGCGATGAGGAAGTAGCGCGGCCAGTGCCGCAGGAACCGCGCGCCGGTGATCATCCGGCCGGCGGCGCCCTGGTAGATGAACTGGCCGCCGACGTCACCGAGGTTGAGTGCCGCGTCGAGCAGGTCGGGACGGTCGGCAAGATCGACAACGCGCATGCGCCCAGTGAAGCGAAAAGATCACCGGCCGGATAGCGGCATCCGGGCGACCTCAGCGGGCGGGCAGCGCCCTCAGCCGGCGGGTGAGCGCGGACGGGTCGAGGTTCGCCTTCGTGCCGGCGTCGTGGCCGTCGAGGTAACCGCTGCCGGACAGCCGCCGGGGCGCGGCCGAGCGCAGGCCGCCGAACTGCTCGTCGAACGCGTGCTGCACCATCTGCGCGCGGTCGCGGACCACCAGCTCCGCCGACCGCTCGCCGGGCGCCGCCGTGCGGACGGCTTCCTCTTCCGCGTGGGAAAGCCGCTCGTGGACCGCGCGCGCGAAGCCGTGCAGCCAGGTGCGCCGGTAGGCCGCGAGCGACTCGCCGGGGAAGAAGCCGTCCGGCCGGACGCGGGTCAGCTGGGTGCTCGCCTGCAGCAGCAGGCTGGTGAACAGCAGCTCCACCCGGCCGAGGTCGGAGCGGTAGCCGAAGACCGTGACGCTCTCGACCTTCTGGCCGTAGCGGTGCAGCAGGGTCCGGCAGCGCAGCGGGTACGCGACCGAGGTGAGCAGGCTCGCCTTGTCCCGGCTGTACGGGTCGTTCATCGGGATCTTGAGCGTGCCGATCTCGTCGCTCGCGCCGGCCGCGGCGAGCATCGCCTGGTCGATGCCGTACCGCGCGACCAGCTCGGCGGCCTTCTTGTTGTAAGCCTCGGCCTCCGCCTCGGTGACCGCCGGGTCCTCGGCCTTGGCCAGCAGCTTGCGGATGCGCTCGAGCTGCGGGTCTGACTCGGTCATGGACGAGAGGGTATTCGATCAGGTGTTCGGGCGCTCGCACCGGGTGCGCGTGTCGCCGCCCGGGTGCACGAGCCCGGTTTCGTAGGCCACCACGACGGCCTGCGCGCGGCTCGAGATGCCGAGCTTGGCCATCAGCCGGTTGAGGTGGGTCTTCACCGTCGCTTCGCTGACCCGCAGTTCGCCCGCGATCCGGCCGTTCGTGGCGCCGGTGCCGACGAACTTCAGCACCTCCAGCTCGCGGTCGGTCAGGCCGGCCAGCACGGGCGCGGTGGCCGGCGGCTCCGGCGGGGTCCGGGTGAACGCCTCGACGAGCCGCCGGGTGATCGTCGGGCCGAACAGCATGTCCCCGCGGGCGGCCGCGTGGATGCCGGCGATCAGCCGCTCCGGCGGGCTGTCCTTGAGCAGGAAGCCGGCCGCGCCCGCGCGCAACGCCGTGTAGACGTATTCGTCGAGGTCGAACACGGTCAGTATGAGCACGGCAGGCCGCGGCGGGGTCGCCTCGGCGAGGATCCGTTCGGTCGCCTTGACGCCGTCGAGCCCGGGCAGGCGGATGTCCATCAGGATGACTTCGGGACGCAGCGCCGCCGCCTTCTCGACGGCTTCGAGGCCGTCACGGGCTTCACCGACGACGTCGATTCCGGGGACCGCGCCGAGCAGCGCGGCGAACCCGGCGCGGACGAGGTCCTGGTCGTCGACCACCAGCACGCTGGTCACTCGGGCTCCTGCGGTTCGGGCAACGGGCGCGGGTACGGCAGCGTCAGCACGACGGCGAACCCGGCCGGGTCGCGGGGGCCGATCTTGATCACGCCACCGTACATCCGGGCGCGCTCGCGCATGCCGACCAGCCCGTGCCCGGCCGGGTTCGGCGCGGCCGCGCGTCCGCCGCCGTCGGTGACGCTCAGAACCAGGTGCTCGGCCTGGTAGTCGAGGACCAGTTCGGCCGCGGTGCCGGCGTGCTTGAGCACGTTCGTCAGCGCTTCCTGCGCGACGCGGAACGCGCACAGCTGCTGGCCCGGCGGCAGTGTCCGGGGCGAGCCGGTCACGCGGAGGCCAACCGGGATCCCGGCCTCGCGAACGCGTGCGGCGAGCGCGTCGAGGTCCGCGAGGCCGGGCTGTGGCCGGTACTCCTCCGGCGCGTGCTGCGGCGGGCGAAGCACGCTGAGGAGGCGTCGCAGCTCGTCGAGCGCTTCGGTCGTGGTCCCGGTGATCGTGCCCAGCGCGGTCCGGGCGGTGTCCGGGGCGGAATCGAAGACGTACCGCGCGAGGTTGGCCTGCACCGAGATCACCGAAAGGTGGTGCGAGACGACGTCGTGCAGCTCGTGCGCGATCCGGATGCGCTCCTCGGCGACGGCCTGCTCGGCCTCCTGTTCGGCGTCGCGCAGGCGGTGGCTGCGCACGTAGGCGGCACGCCCGATCGCCGCGATCCCGGTGGTGAGGAGCAGCGCCAGGAGCGAGTCGCCGACCGGGGAGACCGGGCTGCCGGACAGCATCGACGTCTCGTAGGCGGCCAGGCCGAGCACGGTCACGACCAGCGCGTCGCGGAACCGGCAGTGCGCCCACACCGTGTAGGCGGCGACGATCACGCTGAGCTGGCCGAGCTGCGACCGGAAACCGAGGCCGTAGAACAGTCCCATCAGGACGACGCAGGCCACCAGCGCCGGGATCGGGAACCGGCGGCGCAGCACGAGCGGCAGCGCGCTCACGACGGCCAGGACCAGCCCGAGCGGCCGCGCGTGGTCGCCGAAGTGCCCGCCCAGGTCGGTCGCGCCGGCGAGCTGGTAGGCCGCGACGACCACCGCGAGCACGGCGTCGGCGAGCTGTGGCCGCGCGCGAAGGAGTCCCAGCACGCTGCGAAGCTACCTGGTCGACCCTGCGTGGTAGCCGGAGCCCGCGGCCTACCGCGAAGGTTTACCCGGCACTGCGTCGCCGGTTGCTTCCCCTGCGTGGCCGGCCGCCGCTAGCGTCGTCGGCTGGCTCGGTGGAGAGGGTGTCCCAACCCAAGGCAGGGGGAGGGCTTTGGTGCGTCCTCTTCGCCGGGTTCCTAGCCGAGGTACGCGTCGAGCGTGACGGCCAGCGCCGACTCGGGCGACGGCGCGAAGCTCGCGCCGGCCAGCCCGCCCCACAGCCACAGCTGGGCGAGGCCGTGCAGCGCGGCCCACAGTGACGCGGCGACGAGCCGCAGGTCGGCGCCGGACCGCGCGATCGGCGTCGGCACCGCCGCCACCAGCACGGCGAAGGTGTCGAACACCGCGCTCGCCGCGGCCGAGAGGGCCGGGTCGTCCGCGTCGATCAGGTCGCGGCGGAACATCAGCTCGAACATCGCCGGGTTCTGCAGGGCGAAGTCGAGGTAGCTGTGGCACGCGGCGGTCAGCCGGACGCGCGGCGAAGTGTCCGGCAGCGTCGCGCGGCGGGCGAGCAGGTCGGCGTACCCGCGGGTCGCGACGGCCGAGAGCAGCTCGGCGCGGCCGGAGAAGTGCCGCAGCGGCGCGCCGTGCGACACCCCGGCGGCCTTGGCGATCCCGCGCAGCGTGACGGCGCCGACGCCTTCCTCGGTGAGCAGCTCGGTGGCCGTCGTGATCAGGCGTTGCCGGGTGCCCATGCCTCGTCCAGGGTCATCGGGAGCAGGTCGGGGCGCTTCGGGAAGAAGCCGTCCCCGGGCTGGCGGCCGATCAGCCGGTTGCGCGTGCGGGTCACGGCGACCGGAGCGACCTCGTGGAGCAGCCAGTGCAGGTCCGCGCGCCAGCTGCTGTGCTGCGCGGCGCCGGGCAGCGGGGCGAGCCAGGCGGGGTCGGGTTCCCGGCCGAGCAGGCCGAGGACGTACGCGGCGAGCCGGCGGTGGCCGTGCGCGGACAGGTGGAGCCGGTCGGCGCCGAAGTAGCGCGAATCGGTGACGGCCTGGTCGGGCCACAGGTCGATGAGCAGCGCGCCGTAGCTGACGGCGGCTTCGCGGACGGCTTCGTTGAGCGCGACGATCCGCGGCCGCATCCGGCGGCCCAGCGGCATCCGGTGGGAGATGTCGCTGAGGGTGAAGGTGACGACGGTGGGCGAGATCTCGGTGCAGGTCCGGATGGCTTTGTCGACCCGGCGCGCGACGGTGCGGGCGTCCCAGCCCCGGCTCATCACGTCGTTGCCGCCGCCGAAGAGGGCGATGAGGTCGGGCTCGAGCCGGGCGGCCCGGGGCGCCTGCTCGGGGACGATCTGGTCGAGCCGGCGTCCCCGCACGGCGAGGTTGGCGTAGCGGAAGTGCGGCTCGTCCTGGGCGAGGTGGGCGGCGACGAAGTCGGCCCAGCCGCGGTAGTGGTCTTCACCGGGGTACGGATCGTCGAGACCCTCGGCGCAGCTGTCGCCGAGGACGACGAAACGGTGGTAGCTCATCCCGATCTCCGTAACCCGTGGTTCACCTTGTGGACACTGTCTATCAAACTTCTGTAGACGCTGTCTACATCGGGTTCGACGAGGAGTCGCAGGGGGCGGCCGGGCTCAGGCGAGGCGGTCCCGGTGAGCCGAGACGGCGGCCCGCCGCGGATCCGCGGGCGGGAGCGTGCTCAACAGTCCGTCCAGCACCGCGAAGTCGTCCACCCCGCAGGCCGTCTCCCAGAACGACCACAGCACGCCCGCGTCGCCGCTGTTCAACGCCACCTGGCGGACCTGGGCCGTGAGCGTTTCACGCTCTTCGCGGATCGCTGGGGCCTCCGACTCCGGCAGCAACGGCCCGCGGAAGACCCGCAGGACGTCCGCCGGGGAGCCCGTCCGCAGGAATGCCCGCGCACGCAAGAAGTCCGCGTCGATTTCGGCCGCCAGGCGGTACGGGCGCGTCTGGACCACCGACGCGCCCAGCTGGGACCGCAGGCGGTGGATCTCCGCGCGGACCGTCACCGGGTTGCCCGTCTCGCCGTACAGCTGCAACGCCAGCCGTTCCGCCGAGAGGCCGTTCGGGTGCAGGGCCAGCAGCGTCAGGATCTCCGCGTGCCGCAACGTCAACGGCACCTCGCGACCGTCCACAGTGGTCGAATGCGCGCCGTCGGCCAGGTACTCGAGCCGCAGCCGGGAACGCTGGCCGCCGCCGCCCGAAGACAGCCGGAGCAGGTAACCCTCGGGCAACGGCTCGACCGTCGCGATGCGGCCGTCGGGCAGCGCGACCGTGCCGCCGCCGCGGCGGACGTCCACTGTGGACGGCAGCAGGCACGCCTGGGCCGCCAGCACCCGGCCGCCGGCCGAGAGCAGCGCGCCGGGTCGTCCTCGCAGGGCCTCCAGGTGCGGCATGTTGACGCGCCGGAGCCGTTCGTCGCGCACCGCGAGCTGGGCGCGCAGCTGGCCTTCCGCGAGCTGCGCCGTGGCCGTGACCAGGGAAAGCATCGCCGGGTGCACCGTGCGCAGCGGTCCGCTGACGTCGATCGAGCCGAGCAGCACGCCGGTCTCGGGGTCGCGCACGGGCGCCGCCGCGCACGTCCACGTGTGGTAGCGCCGGACCAGGTGCTCGGCCGAGTAGATCTGCACCGGCTCACCGGTGGCCAGCGCCGTCCCCATCGCGTTCGTGCCGATCGCCGCCTCGCTCCAGCGGGTGCCCTCGCTGAGGCCGACCCGGTCGCCGCGCAGCAGCTGGCCGGCCGCGCCCTCGCGCCACAGGATCAGGCCGTCCGCGTCGGTCACGATCATCACGTGCTCGGCGTCGTCGGCGATGCTCACCAGCATCTGCCGCAGCACCGGCAGCACCGGCGCCAGCGGATGGGCCTCCCGCAACGACGAAAGGTCCGCCGACGAGTACACGAACGGCGCCTCGCCTTCGTCCGGGTCGACCCGCGCGGCGAGCGACCGGTTCCACGAATCGGAGACGACGGAGCGTGGCGGCCGCGGCCCGGGAACACCCTGGAGCACCGCGTCGCGGACGTGCTCCAGCAGCCGCGCGTACGACTCGGGGTCGCGCAGCATCTCCGGTTCGGGCGCCTCTGCCACGTCCTCCAGCGTAGAGACCCAGCTCACAGCGCTGCAACGCTCGTGCAACGTAGCCGCGCCTACGTTCGCCGGACTCCGTCACTCCGAGCAACGAGGCAGGGAAGATGGCCCAGTACGCCGCACCGAACACCGAAGGCAGTGTCGTCAGCTACGAGTCGCGCTACGACCACTACATCGGCGGCGAGTACGTGCCGCCCGCGAGCGGCCAGTACTTCGAGAACCCGACGCCCGTCACCGGGAAGACCTTCTGCGAGATCGCCCGCGGCACCGCCGAAGACGTCGAGAAGGCGCTCGACGCCGCCCACGGCGCGGCGCCGGCGTGGGGCCGGACCTCGGTCGAGGAACGCGCGAACGTCCTGCTGAAGATCGCCGACCGGATGGAGCAGCACCTCGAGGCGATCGCGGTCGCCGAGTCGTGGGAGAACGGCAAGGCCGTCCGCGAGACCCTCGCGGCCGACATCCCGCTGGCCATCGACCACTTCCGCTACTTCGCCGGCGCCCTGCGCGCCCAGGAGGGCGGCATCTCGCAGATCGACGAGAACACCGTCGCCTACCACTTCCACGAGCCGCTCGGCGTGGTCGCGCAGATCATCCCGTGGAACTTCCCGATCCTGATGGCGGTCTGGAAGCTCGCCCCGGCGCTGGCCGCGGGCAACGCGATCGTGCTCAAGCCGGCCGAGCAGACCCCGGCGTCGATCCACCTGCTGTTCTCGATCATCGGCGACCTGATCCCGCCGGGTGTGGTCAACATCGTCAACGGCTTCGGCGTCGAAGCGGGCAAGCCGCTGGCCTCCAGCAACCGCGTCCGCAAGGTCGCTTTCACCGGCGAGACCACGACCGGCCGGCTGATCCTGCAGTACGCCAGCGAAAACATCATCCCGGTGACCGTCGAGCTCGGCGGCAAGAGCCCGAACATCTTCTTCGACGACGTCGCCGCGCAGAACGACGCCTTCTACGACAAGGCGCAGGAGGGCTTCACGCTCTTCGCGCTGAACCAGGGCGAGGTCTGCACCTGCCCGTCGCGGGCCCTGGTCCAGAGCGGCATCTACGACCGGTTCATGGGTGACGCCGTCGAGCGCGTCCGCCGGATCAAGCAGGGCCACCCGCTCGACACCGACACGATGATCGGCGCGCAGGCCTCGAACGACCAGCTCGAGAAGATCCTGTCCTACATCGACATCGGCAAGCAGGAGGGCGCCGAGATCCTCACCGGCGGCACCCGCAGCGACCTCGGCGGCGAGCTGTCCGGCGGGTACTACGTCGAGCCGACGGTGTTCGCCGGGGACAACAAGATGCGGATCTTCCAGGAGGAGATCTTCGGCCCGGTCGTGTCGGTGACGAAGTTCGACGACTACGACGACGCCGTGAAGATCGCCAACGACACCCTTTACGGCCTCGGCGCCGGCGTCTGGTCCCGCGACGGCAACACCGCCTACCGCGCCGGGCGCGACATCCAGGCCGGTCGCGTCTGGGTGAACAACTACCACGCCTACCCGGCGCACGCGGCCTTCGGCGGTTACAAGGCGTCCGGCATCGGCCGCGAGAACCACAAGATGATGCTGGACCACTACCAGCAGACGAAGAACATGCTCGTCTCCTACTCCGACCAGGCGCTCGGGTTCTTCTGATGGACGCCCGGCGGGTGGACCTGACCGAGGAATCCGCGGACCTGCTGCGGAAGCTGGTCGCGGTCCACGGTCCGGTGATGTTCCACCAGTCCGGCGGCTGCTGCGACGGGAGCGCGCCGATGTGCTACCCGGTCGGCGAGTTCAAGACCGGCCAGACCGACGTGCACCTCGGCGACCTGGTCGTCGACGGCATCAACGACGTGCCGGTGTGGATGTCCGGACCGCAGTTCGAGTACTGGAAGCACACGCACCTGACGATCGACGTCGTCCCGGGGCGCGGGAGCGGGTTTTCCTTGGAGGCGCCCGAAGGCGTGCGTTTCCTGATCCGCTCCCGGCTGCTCACCGACGAAGAGTCGGCGGCGCTGAACTGAAAGCACTGAACAACGCCGTGGCGAGCACCAGCCCCTCCCGGGCGACCGGGGCGAGCAGGTGCTCGTCCGGCGCGTGCTGCAGGCAGCCCGGGTAGGAGTGCGGCAGCCACAGCGTCGCCAGTCCCAAGATGTCGGTGAAGACGTGGTTGGGCAGGCCGCCGCCGAAGTTGGGCAGGAGTGCGACCGGTCGGTCCGCCACCGCGTCCAAAGTGGACTTCGCCCAGTTCGCCCACGGGTTGTCGACCGGGGTCCGGCTGGCGCGGAAGCTGGCGTCCGCGGTCACCTCGACCATCGAGAACCCCTGTGCCGCAAGGTGTTCGCGAACAGCGGGAGCAACACCGTCGACGTCGGTGCCCGCGACGTACCGGAGCTGCAGCACCGCACGGGCCCGGCCGGGGATCGCGTTGACCGGGCGGTCGGCGTCGGCCGCGCCGAGCGCGAGGACCTCCAGGGTGTTCCAGCCGTAGAGCCGTTCGGCGGGCGTCAGCCGTGGATCACCCCAGTGCTCGTCCAGCTCCGGGTCGCCCGGGGTGGTCCCGACGATCACGCCGTTCAGGGCCGCGCGCACGCTGCCCGGCAGTTCGGGCGGCAGCAGCCCGGGCACCTGGATGCGGCCGTGGCCGTCGACCAGGCTCGCGATCGCGCCGGCGAGCGTGGTCGCCGGGTTGCGCAGGATCCCGCCCCAGTTGCCGGAGTGGTACGAGTCCGGCCGCAGGTCGACGTCGAGGGTGATCCGGACGCCGCCGCGCGCGCCGAGGAACAGCGTCGGTGTCGCCGCGTCGAGACGAGGACCGTCCGAGGCGATCAGGACGTCGGCGCTGAGCAAGTCGCGTTGCTGCGCGGCGAACTCGTCGAGCCCTGGTGAGCCGATCTCCTCGCCGGTCTCGAACAGGAATTTCAGGTTGAAGCCCAGCTTCCCGCGCTCGGCCAGCAGCAGCCGCAACGCCGTGAGGTTGACCAGGTGCTGGCCCTTGTTGTCGGCGGTGCCGCGGCCGTACCAGCGGTCACCGTCGGCGGTCAGCGTCCACGGGTCGAGGCCGTCGCTCCACTGCCCGGCTTCGCCGACGACGTCGGCGTGGCCGTAGCAGAGCAGCGTCGGCAGCTCCGGTGCTTCGACGCGGACGCCGACCAGGAACGGGCCGCCCGCCGGGTCCGGGTTGGGGTGCTGGGTGACGTCGCAGCCGAGGCCGGTCAACGCGGGGGCCAGGACCTCGTCGAGGTAGGCCTGGATCGCGGCGCGGCCTTCGGGGGCGTCGCTGACCGTGGGGTAGGCGACCAGCCTGGCCAGCTCGGTGAAGAAGGCGCCGGAGTCGACGTGGGCGCGGGCCTTGTCGAGCAGTTCCATACCCGCCACCTTAAGGGCCTGAAACTGTACGAACGATCGTGCTATCTTGTGGGTATGAACGTCGACAGCGTCTACGTGGGGGAACCGAGCGTGCTGGGGTACCGGCGCGAGCTGCCGGTGCTCAGCGGGATCACGAAAGCGCTGGTCACGGTGCCGGAGCTGAACTTGACCGAGTTGAACCTCGACGGCGACCGCCAGGCCGACCTCACCGTGCACGGCGGGGTCGACAAAGCGGTCTACGTCTACCCGGCCGAGCACTACGCGGCCTGGCGCGAGGACGGCTTCGAGGTGTCGACGGCCGACTTCGGCGAGAACATCTCCCTGAGCGGCGTCACCGAGGACGACGTGCGGATCGGGGACGTCTGGGCCTGGGGTGACGCGCTCGTGCAGGTCTCCCAGCCGCGGTCGCCGTGCTACAAGCTCGCCATGAAGACCGGCCGCCGGGACATCACTCCGGCGATGATCGACTCCCTGCGCAGCGGGTGGTACCTGCGCGTGCTGCGGCCGGGCACCGTGCCGACGTCCGGCGCGCTCGAGCTGGTCGAGCGTGCGGACGCGCCGACGGTCGCCGAGGTGTACGTCATCACGTTCGCGAACTACGGGCAGCTGCCGCCGGAGCGCGTCGAACAGGCGCTGGGCTTCGCGGACCGCGTGCTGGCGACCCCGGCGCTGGCGGAGCAGTGGAGCGCCGGCATCCAGTCTACTGTGGACCGTTGGCGGGCGCGGCGTGCCGGTTGACGGCCGGGTCGCCCGCGGCGACGCGACCCGCCGCGTGGTGCTGCGTCGGGCGGTGGACGTCGCGTCGGTCGACGGCCTGGACGGGCTGTCCCTCGGCCGGCTGGCCACCGAGCTCGAGCTGAGCAAGAGCGGCGTGTTCGCGCTGTTCGGCTCGAAGGAGGAGCTGCAGCTCGCGACGATCGAGGCCGCTCTCGGCATCTTTGACGCGCACGTGGTGGCGCCCGCGCGGGCGGTGGAGCCGGGCCTGCCGCGGCTGCGGGCGATCTGCGATAACTGGCTGGTCTACTCGGAAAAGCGCGTCTTCCCGGGTGGCTGTTTCTTCTTCAACGCCGGCGCGGAGTTCGACGCACGACCGGGCCGCGTCCACGACGCGGTGGCGGCGGCGAGCGGCTCGTTCGCGACGTTCATCCGGGAGACTGCCCACGAGGCCGTCACCCTCGGCCACCTCACCGCGGACCCCGAGGTGCTGGCCTTCGAGCTGCACGCGCTGGGCCGCGCGGCCAACGCGGACGCCGTCCTCAACAACGTCACCACGCCCTACGCCCTGGCCAGGCGGGCGATCGGCGCCCGCCTGGCCGGGTGACGTCACTTCCAGTCGACCTGCGGGGAGCGGTAGAAGTTGATGCCCTGGGTCACCCAGCGCGGCGCCTGCTTGGCGAGGCGCAGGCGGTAGGCGTCCCAGTTGTGCGTCGGCTTCGGGGACCAGCCGATCTCCGCGATCCCCGGCAGCCGCGGGAACGCCATGTACTCGATGTCGTCGCTGGTCCGGATCGTCTCGGTCCACAGCGGCGCCTCGACCCCCGCGACCTGGCTCTCGCCGACGCCGGTCACCAGCGACGCGGGGTCCCAGTCGTACCCGTCGCGGACCTCGACCAGCGCCGCCCAGTCCTGGCCCAGCGGGGTCGACTCGGTGTACTTCATGTCCAGGTACGCGTAGTTCGCCGGCGACATCAGGATCTTGTTGCCCCGGGCCGCCGCGGCCGCGACGGAGGCGTTGTCACCCCCGAAGTCCCAGTACTGCGGGATCGCCGACACCGGCGGGGTGGCCTTGGCGATCTCGTGCCAGCCGGTGATCTTCTTGCCGTACTTGGCGACGATCGGCGCCACCTTCTGCTCGAAGGTGATGTAGTCCGCCGGCGGCGTTGCGTGCGCCTCGTCGCCGCCGATGTGCAGGTACTGGCCCGGCGTGATGGCCGCCAGCTCGCGCACGACGTCGTCGACGAACCGGTAGGTGATCGGCGAGGAGATGCACAGCGAGCTATAGCCGACCTCGGTGTCCGTCCGCGGCGGGACGGCGACGCCGTCGCAGTTCAGCTCCGCGTACGTCGACTG
Source organism: Amycolatopsis sp. NPDC051758 (assembly GCF_044453095.1). Classification (NCBI taxonomy): domain Bacteria; kingdom Bacillati; phylum Actinomycetota; class Actinomycetes; order Pseudonocardiales; family Pseudonocardiaceae; genus Amycolatopsis; species Amycolatopsis sp. NPDC051758. The sequence goes on from NZ_JBITCJ010000011.1 coordinate 128,589, forward strand.
CGCCGCGTTCGTGTGGCCCGGCATGTCGATCTCGGGGATCACCGTGATGTGCCGCGAAGCCGCGTACGCGACGATGTCCTTGTACTGCTTCTGCGTGTAGTAGCCGCCCGGGTCGCCGTACGCGGCCGTCTTGCCGCCGATCGTCGCCAGCTTCGGCCAGCTCTTGATCTCGATGCGCCAGCCCTGGTCGTCGGCCAGGTGCAGGTGCAGCGTGTTGATCTTGTACTGGGCGATCTGGTCGATGTACAGCTTGACCTGGTCCGGCTGGAAGAAGTGCCGCGCGACGTCGAGCATCGCGCCGCGCTCGCCGAAGCGCGGGTAGTCGAGGATCGTGCCGCCGGCGACGGTCCACGTCCGGTGCTGCACGCGCTTCGCGTCGATGGCCGACGGCAGCAGCTGCCGCAGTGACTGGACCCCTTCGAAGAGGCCGTCCGCGGTGTTGGCCTTCAGCGTGACGCCGGTTCGCGCGACCTTCAGCTCGTAACCCTCGGTGCCGGTGCGGGCGTCGCGGCCCAGCTCCAGCGAGATCGCGGGCAGGCCCCACGCGTGCGGCACGACCGGCAGCGGGTAACCCGTGGCCGGGCGCAGCAGGCCCCGCAGGTAGTCCGCGACCTGGCCGGCGCCGCGGCCGGCGCTGATCACGGTGAACGGCGTGAGCCGGAAGTCCGCCTTCGGATCGGCCTTCGCCGAGACGGGCGCCGGGATCACGTCGGTCACGCTGCGTTCCGGCGCGGCCGGGGAAGCCGGGGAAGCGGCCGCGGCGGCGGGCAGGCCGACCGCCGTGAGACTCACGATCGCCGCGGTCAGGACGGCTCTGGACAAGCGCATCAGGGCACCTCCGGTCGGGGACTCCTCTCAAAGGTACAGACCAGCCGGAGCATTTGGAACAATACTTTACGAACTGCGGAGCGCGGGGCGGATCGCTTCCAGCACCGCCGGATCCTCGATCGTGGCGGGCACGGCTTCGTCGCGGCCGTCGGCGATCGCGCGCATGGTCCGGCGCAGGATCTTCCCCGACCGCGTCTTCGGCAGTCCGTCCACAATGGACACGTCGCGGAACGCGGCGACCGGGCCGATGTCCTCCCGGACCATGGCCACCAGCTCCGCGCGCAGCTGGTCCTCGGGGATGTCCGCGCCCGCCTTCAGCGTCACGAACCCGCGGGGCAGCTGGCCCTTGAGCCGGTCGGCGACCCCGATGACGGCGCACTCGGCGACCGCCGGATGCGAAGCCACCACGGCCTCCATCGACCCGGTGGACAGGCGGTGGCCGGCCACGTTGATGACGTCGTCGGTGCGGCCCATGACGAACAGGTAGCCGTCTTCGTCGAGGTACCCCGAGTCGCCGGTCAGGTAGTGGCCCTCGTAGCGGGAGAGGTAGGCCCGGCGGTAGCGCTCGTCGTCACCCCACAGCGTCGGCAGCGAACCCGGCGGCAGCGGCAGCTTCAGCGTGATGGCCCCTTCGCGCCCGGCCGGCAGCTCGTTGCCCGCCCGGTCGAGGATCCGGATGTCCGAGCCCGGGACGGGCTTGGTCACCGAGCCGGCCTTGACCGGCATCGGCTCCAGGCCGCGGAGGTTGGACGCGGTCGGCCAGCCGGTCTCGGTCTGCCACCAGTGGTCGATGATCGGCTTGCCCAGCTTCCCGTGCGCCCAGTGGTAGGTCTCCGGGTCGAGCCGCTCGCCGGCCAGGAACAGCGCCTTGAACGCCGTCAGGTCGTACTTCGCCAGCTCCTCGGCGTCCGGGTCGACCTGCTTGATCGCCCGCAGCGCGGTCGGCGCGCAGTACAGCCCCCGGACCCGGTGCTCGGCGATGACCCGCCAGAACGCGCCCGCGTCGGGCGTGCCGACCGGCTTGCCCTCGTAGAGCACGGTCGTCGCGCCGACCAGCAGCGGCGCGTACACGATGTAGGAGTGGCCGACGACCCAGCCGACGTCCGAGGCGCCCCACCAGACGTCCCCCGCGTGGATGTCGTAAACCGCGTCCATCGAGTACACCAGCCCGACCGCGTGGCCGCCGTTGTCCCGCACGACGCCCTTCGGGCTTCCGGTCGTCCCGGACGTGTAGAGGATGTACAGCGGGTCCGTGGCCGCGAGCGGCACCGGGGCGGCCGGGGTGGCGCCCGCGGCCAGCTCGCGCCAGTCGAAGTCGCGGCCGGTCAGCTCGGCGAGCGCCTGCTCGCGCTGCAGCACGACGACGTGCTCGGGCTGGTGCTCGGTCATCTTGAGCGCGGTCTCGATGATCGGCTTGTACTCGATCACCCGCGTCGGCTCGATGCCGCACGACGCCGCCAGGATCACCTTGGGCTTCGCGTCCTCGACCCGGGCGGCCAGCTCCTTCGGCGCGAACCCGCCGAAGACCACCGAGTGCACCGCGCCGATCCGCGCGCAGGCCAGCATCCCGATGACGGCTTCCGGGACGTTGGGCAGGTAGATGAGGACGCGGTCACCCTTCGTGACCCCCAGGGAGCTGAGTGCACCGGCGAACCGCGCGACCGTGTCCCGCAGCTCTTCGTAGGTGTAGGTGCGTTGCTGTCCGGTCACGGGGGAGTCCCAGATCAGTGCGGCCTGATCCCCGCGGCCGGCCTCGACGTGGCGGTCCAGCGCGTTGTAGGAGGTGTTCAGCTCGGCGCCGGGGAACCAGCGGTGGAAGGGTGGGTTCGAGTCGTCCAGCGCACGTTCCGGGGCCTTCGTCCAGCTGATCTTTTCGGCCGCGGCCAGCCAGAACGCCTCCGGTTCGGCCAGGCTGCGCCGGTAGGCCTCGGAGTACGCGCTCATTCTCCGCCCCTTCGTCGACTTCCGGCCGCCGGTACGGCAGCCACCTGTCCTTGCCAGGTTTCCGCGAACGGGGGTTCGGCAGCGTCTCCTCGACTGCGCCGGCCGCCGCCGGAATCCGCACCGTTGAGACCCGGCAACCTCACGGCGGCCGCGAGCGTCCTAAGCTGGACCGCGGGGAAATGCCGCGTGACGGTGACAAGCGAACACGGACAGTGAGGGGAGCCCGGCGGTGAACGGACTCGCGAGCGCGTTGCTCTCGCTAGCCCATTCCTTGTTCGGCCCGGGCTTCTGCCCCGGCGAATGGGTCTGGGCCACGAGTGCGGCCGGTGCGCTCGTCGCGCTGTTGCCGCCGATCGGCGCGCTGGCGGTGTCGATCATCCGCAAGGGGACCGGCAACCGCTACGACGCCACCACGCTGTCGGTGTTCGGCGGGATCGGCCTGGTCAGCACGCTGGTGCTGCCGTGGCTGCTCGCCATCGGCGTTTCCGGTGTCTACCGCGCGGCCTACGCCAAGGAGAAGACCGGCCTGTCCGCGACCGAGCTCTCGTCGCTGAACAGCGCCGGCGGCTGCTGGGTGGACAACCAGCGCGAGTACCTGGGCGGCGGCCAGACCGTCTTCGACGTGCTGTCCGCGCAGAGCGGCAAGGAAATCCCGTTCTTCGTCTACCTGGTGGCGTTCATCGTGCTGATGGGCGGCTCGCTGCTGTTCGTGATGCTGCAGGGCCGCACGGCCTTCCGCCGCGGCCCGAAGTGGCCGTCCCGGTTCTTCTGGATCCCGTTCGCCGCGATGGCCGTGTTCAGCGTCGGCATGGAGGCGAACACCGCGCTCCACTTCTGGCTGGGCTTCCTGCCGTTCAGCGTGCTGGGCCTGATCCCGGTCGCGATGGTCGGGCCGCCGCCGTGGTCGGTGATCAACCGGCCGGACGCGCCGCCGCGGCGTGAGCCCGAGCCGTACCGGCCGCCCCCGCCGTCGCAGGTCCAGCCGCGGCCCACCCCGCCGCCTCCGCCCCCGGTCAACAAGCCGTACCCGAAGACCGCGCTGGCGTCCGCGCCGGAGCCGCCGCCGATGGCCGGCGCGCTGGCCGCGGCCCCCGGCCCGGTCCCGCCGCCGCCCGGCTCGCGCAACGCCGGCGGCAGCCGCTACCGGCGCGTCAAGCAGCTCGGCGCGGGCGGCTTCGGCACGGTCTGGCAGGCCGTCGACACCCAGCTCAACCGCACGGTCGCGCTGAAGATCGCGCACGCGCCGGACCGCGACACCGCCGAGCGCATGCAGCGCGAGGCCCGCGCGCTCGCCGTGGTCAGCCACCCGAACTGCGTCAAGGTGTACGACCTGGTCGAGGAGCCGGACGGCCTCGCCCTGGTGATGGAGTACCTCGAGGGCCGGCCGCTGGCCGAGCTGGTCGACGGCCAGGGCCCGCTCGACGACGTCGCCGCCGGCCGCCTCTGGGCGACGATGGCGGGCGCGCTCGCCGCGGCGCACGACAAGGGTGTCCTGCACCGCGACATCAAGCCGTCGAACGTGGTGCTCGACCCGAGCGGCCTGGCCCACCTGATCGACTTCGGCATCGCCCGCAGCCAGGGCGACTCGAAGATGACGGCCACCGGGATGATGATCGGCACGCCGGACTTCGTGGCCCCGGAGCAGGCGATGGGCGCCACGGCGTCCCCGGCGTCGGACGCGTGGCAGCTGGCGGCGACGATCAGCTACGCGCTGTCCGGCCAGCCCCCGCGCGGCACCCGCGAGACCCCGATGGCGGCGCTGATGGCCGCGGCGCGGGCGGAGCCGGTGTCCCGGCTGCCCCAGCGCAGTGCGCACGCCCGGCTGCTGGCGGCGTCGCTGGACCCGGAACCGCGTCGGCGTCCGACGCTCAACGCCGTGCGGCGTGAGGTCGAGGGCTGGCTGTCGCGGGCGGGCAAGTCGGCCGACGGCCCGGTGACGCGGGTGGTGCCGCGCCAGCCGCACCGCTGACCCGGCTCACGGCTTCACGGCTTCACGGCCGAGAAGATCACCAGCTGCTTCGGCTCCAGCTTGACGTTCACCTGCTCGAACCCGGCCTTCTCGAGCCGCCCCGGGAACGTCGACGCGTCGACGACGTTCATCGTGTCGCCGATGTGCAGGATGCGGAAGCGCAGGTTGAGCTGGCCGTCGCTGCCGCAGTACGTGCCGCCCGGGCGCAGGACCCGCGCGGCTTCGGCGAAGATCGCGTCCTGGAGCCGGCTGGTCGGGACGTGGTGCAGCATCGTGAAGCAGACGACCGCGGAGAAGCGCCCGGACTCGAACGGCATCTCCGCGCCGTTGCCCTCGACGACGTCGGCGCGGTCGCCGTACTTCGCGCGCAGCAGCTCGGTCGACGCGTGGTCGATCTCCAGGACCGTCAGCTTCGGCACCACGTCGAGCAGCACTTTGGTGGTCGCGCCGAACCCGGGCCCGATCTCGAGCACGTCGTCACCCAGGTCGCGCTCTCGCAGCCACGGTGTCAGGCGCTCCTCGACGGTGGCCGCCCACTTCTCCGAGCTGCAGATCTTGCGGTGGATCAGGTTCATCGGCATGACTCCGACGCTAGGGAGCCCCGGACGTGACCGGTAGCCGATAGCCTGACAACCGATGTCGCAGAACAGTCATTCCGGGGCGATGCTGCTCGGCGCCGTCGACCTGCCCGCCGGCACCTGGTTCCCGGTGCACGAGCACCCCGTCCACCAGCTCGTCTGGTCGGCCCGCGGGGTCGTCGCGGTGAAGGCGGGTGACGCGGGCTGGGTGCTGCCGCCGACGCGCGCGCTGTGGATGCCCGCCGGCGTCCCGCACCGCACCGGCGCTCTCGGCCGCGTCGCGCTGCGCGGCATCTACGCCGACCCAGCGCTGTCGCCGGTGAGCTGGCCGGAGCCGCGGATGGTCGCCGTCCGGCCGTTGCTGCGCGAGCTGCTGGAGTACCTGACCGGTGACGGCGTTGCGCCCGCGGCCCGGCTGCGTGCCGAAGCCGTGGCGTTCGACCTGCTGGAACCGCTCGACGTGGTGCCGATCGTGGTGCCCTCGCCCGCCGACCCGCGCGCCCGCGACGTCGAAGCGGCGGTGCTGGTCAACCCGGCCGACTCCCGCAGCCTCGCCGAGTTCGGCCGAGACGTCGGCGCGGCCGAGCGCACGCTGGCCCGCCTCTTCGTGCGCGAGTGCCGGATGACGTTCGGGACGTGGCGCACGCAGGTGCGCTTGCGTGCGTCGTTGCCGTTGCTGGCGCAGCAGCTCCCGCTGGAGACGGTGGCGCACCGCATCGGTTACAGCTCGGCGAGCGCGTTCGTCGCCGCGTTCCGGCGCGCGGTCGGCGTGACGCCAGGCGCGTACTTCGCGGGCTGAGCTACCGCCAGGACGGCAGCCAGCGTTCGGCTTCCCACTGGCCGTTCGTGATCGCGATGCCGTTCAAGATCGGCCACAACCAGGCGAAGTTCGCCACCACCAGGCCGACGTACAACGACACGACGAGCAGACCGGTCCCACGTCTTTCGAAACCGCGGCGGGCGCTGCCGAGGATCTGGCCCAGGCACAACGTCAGCCCGAGCACCAGGAACGCGGCCAGCGGCGTCGCGTAGAAGAAGTACATCTGGCGGTCGATGTTGGTGAACCAGAAGACGTACCCGCCCAGGTAGCCGACCAGCACGGCCGCGTAGCGCCAGTCCGCGCGGAAGACCGAGCGCCAGACCGACCAGCCGAGCATCGGGATCGCCAGCCACCACATCGCCGGGGTGCCGATCAGCATCGTCGCGCTGACGCAGCGGGACTCGCCGCAGCCGGTCACTTCGCCGTCGTAGCTGTACAGCATCGGGCGCAGCCCCATCGGCCACGTCCACGGCTTCGACTCCCACGGGTGCGGGTTGTCCTTCGGCGTCACGAGCGTCTCGTGGAAGTGCAGGACGTTCGCCGAGTAGTCGCCGAGCGAGCGCAGGGACGCCGGGATCCAGCCCCAGGCACCCGGCGCGATGTCCTTGATCTCGGTGTAGTGCCGGTCGGTCGCCGTCTCGCTGGCGAACCACGCCCAGTACGCGCCGAGGTACATGACCAGCGGGATCACCAGGATCGCCCACAGCGCGGGCGCCACGTCCCGGCGGATCGTGCCCAGCCAGGGCCGTTCGACGCCGGCCGTGCGCCGCGCCGCGACGTCGAAGAACACGCACAGCAGCCCGAACGCGACGATGTAGTACAGCGCCGACCACTTGACGCCGAAGGTGAGCCCGATCATCAGCCCGGTCGCGAACCGCCACCAGCGAAACCCGAGCTTCGGGCCCCAGACGGACTCGTTGACCCAGCCCTCGCGGACGGCCGTCGCGAGGCGTTCGCGCACCTGGTCGCGGTCGGCGAGCAGGCAGGAGAACGCGGCGAGCACGAACACCGCGATGAAGATGTCGAGCATCCCCATCCGCGACTGCAGGTGCAGCACGCCGTCGCTGATCACCAGGACCCCCGCGATGCCGCCGAGCAGCGTCGAGCGGGTGAGCCGGCGGGCGATCCGGATGGTCAGGAAGATGATGAGCGTGCCGGCCAGCGCGGGCATGATGCGCCAGCCCCAGCCGTTGTAACCGAACAGCCATTCGCCGATCGCGATCAGCTGCTTCGCCAGCGGCGGGTGGACGACCAGCTCGTAGCCGTAGTTGTCCTCGTACCCGCCGTTGCGCAGCACCTGCCACGCCTGCGGCACGTAGTGCTTTTCGTCGAAGACCGGGCTGCCCTTGTCGGTGGGCGTGCCCAGGTTCTGCAGCCGGACGATGCCGCCGATCACGGTCAGCACGATGGTGACGACCCAGCCGCGCAGCCGGTCGGCCGGCATGCCTCGGCCGAGCAGGGTCAGTTCGCGGTCGGTGGGCGGCCGGAGCGCAGCCACCGGGTCCGGCTGGACGCTCTCGTCGTCGGGACGGGTCAGCACGGCGGTCACGGGGGCGATCCTACGGGCGGGCCGGGGCGTGCGTCGTCCGCATCCGCTGATCAGCCTAGGCTGGCCCGGTGAGCTCACCCGTGACAACGGGCCGTCTGGTCCTGGCCGCCACCCCGCTCGGCGACGTCCGCGACGCTTCGCCGCGCCTGGCGGAAGCGCTGGCCGAAGCCGACGTCGTGGCCGCTGAGGACACCCGCCGGTTCCGGTCGCTGGCGTCCGCGCTCGAGGTGACCCCGCGCGGCCGGGTGGTGAGCTTCTACGAAGACGTCGAGACGGCGCGCCTGCCCAAGTTGCTCGAATCGTTACGCGCGGGCGAGACGGTGGTGCTCGTGACGGACGCCGGTATGCCCAGTGTGTCCGATCCGGGCTTCCGGCTGGTGGCGGCGTGTGTTGCCGAGGACATCCCGGTGACGTGCCTCCCGGGCCCGTCCGCGGTGACCACGGCGCTCGCTTTGTCCGGTTTGCCGTGCGACCGGTTCTGCTTCGAGGGCTTCGCGCCCCGCAAGCCGGGCGAACGCGCGAAGTGGCTGGCGTCGTTGCGCGACGAGCCGCGCACGGCGGTGTTCTTCGAGTCCCCGCACCGCCTGGCGTCAACGCTGTCGGACGCGGCTTCGGCGCTGGGCGATGAACGCCGGGCCGCGGTGTGCCGCGAGCTGACGAAGACGTACGAAGAGGTGAAGCGGGGAACGTTGGCCTCACTGGCTTCGTGGGCGGCCGAGGGGGTCCGCGGGGAGATCACGGTGGTGCTTTCCGGCGCGGAGCCGCGTGCCGTGTCGGTGGCGGACCTGGTCGGCGAGGTCGCGGCACGAGTGGCTTCGGGGGAGCGCCTGAAGTCCGCGGCGGCCGAGATCGCCGAGGCGACCGGAGTGTCCAAAAAGGAGCTTTACGACGCCGTCCTGGCGGCGCGGAAGGCCGAATGATGCGCTGTCGCAAGGAATGTCCGATTTGTGTGGACAGTCGCTTGTGAGCTCAGGATTAAGCCGTTCGGCCGCTTCCCTCCCTGTCGATCATCGACGATCGTTTCCCCTGGGCGCGGCCCGGACTGTCCGGCCGCGGAGTGAGGGGAATCTTCCGTGGCTTCCGTGGTGCGTTCTTCGCGGCTGAGATCCAGACGTGGCGTGGTTTTCCTCGTGCTGGCCGTGGCGTTCGGGATCCTTCCCGCCACGGCCTTTTTGCGTCCGCCGCCGGCCGCCGCGGACACCGTCGCGCAGGTGCCGGACACCGCGCCGGACGAGGCGACCGCGGCGCGCTACGCCGGCCAGGCCCGCAAGCGCGTCCAGGTCACCGGGCAGACCACCGAAACCGCGGAGACGTTCGCCAACCCGGACGGCACCTTCACCCAGACCCGGCACGTGCGGCCGGTGCGGGTCAAGCAGGGCGCCGGCTGGCTCACCCCCGACTCGACCCTGGTGCCGACGGACGGGGTGCTCGCGCCCAAGGCGGCGACCACCGGCATCACGCTCTCGACCGGCAAGCGCGCCGCGGTGAAGTCGGCGGGCGCGCAGCCGCTGCTGCGCTTGACCCGGGACGGCACGACGGCCGGGTTCGACTGGCCCGCGGCGCTGCCCGAACCGGTCGTCACCGGCTCGACCGCCACCTACCCCGAGGTCCGGCCGGGTGTCGACCTGCGGGTCGAGGTCGACGTCGACACGGTCCACGAGGTGGTCGTCGTCAAGACCCCGGAGGCGGCGAAGAGCCTGGCGAAGCTCGACTTCGGCGTCCCGGTGCAGAACGGCGCCGTGACGAAGGACGCCGACGGCGCCCTCCACGTCCGGGACGCGAAGGGCGACGAGAAGTTCACCGCCCCGGCGGCCACGATGTGGGACTCGTCCGGGGTCGAAACGGCGACCCAGGACTTCACGCGCGGTCCCGCCCCGGCCGGTCACCGGGCCGCGGTCGGGGTCGACCTGGCCGGGTCGAAGCTGACGCTGACGCCGGACCCGAAGCTGCTCACCGGCGCCGACACGGTCTATCCCGTCTACGTCGACCCGACCTGGCACGACAACTACTGCGGCGCGTGCGGCCGGAACCACTACCTCGTCCAGTACGCGTGCGGCGCGGGCAAGACGCCGGGTGACGCGGTCTGGGACAGCGACGACAACCTCCGCGCCGGGTACGTCAACGACGGCCGGGCGCAGTGCAGCAACGGCTCCACCCTGGTCACCGCGCGGTCCTTCGTCGAGATGAACCTGGGCGGGCTCGCCGGGAAGAAGATCTACGGCGCGTCGCTGAACCTCACCCTGACCAACGCGGGCAACTGCTCGGCGACCAACAACGTGGTCTGGGCGGGCGGGATCAGCGCCGGGCTGAAGTTCAACAGCGGGCCGGCCTGGTGGAACACCGTCGGCACGGTCGGCGGCAACTGCGGCGGCGACGTCAACCACGCCGGCTTCGACATCACCTCGACGATCAAGACCTCCGTCGAGGACAACGCCTCGCCCACGTGGACGTTCGGGATCGTCTCCCCGAACGAAGGCGACCCCGCGACCTGGAAGCGGTACTCGACCCAGGTCGGGTTCTCGGTCACCTACAACTCGAAGCCGAACCAGCCGAAGAACCTCGCGATCTTCAACGGCACCCAGTCCTACCCCTGCGTCCAGGGCGCGTCGCGGCCGGTGCTCGGCCCGACCAGCACGGGTTACGTCACCCGCGCCAACGTCTCCGACCCGGACGGTTACGCGCTCGACGCCCGGTTCCGCGTCTACAAGGGACTGGTCAGCAAGGGCAGCGGCAACTACACCTGGGACGGCCTGGAGTTCGGCTCGGACAACATCCTGAGCGACCCGAACCAGGCGAACCGCAACGCCGTCACGACGCTGCCCAAGACCGAGATGAACGCCGACGGCTTCTACTCGTGGGACGTGCACGCCAGCGACGGCCGGGAAACGTCCTGGGCCGTGCCGTGCGAGGCCGAGGTCGAGCTGACCCCGCCCGCCGCGCCCACCATCGCGTCGCAGACGTACCCGGCGGGCTCCTCCGGCGGCGGCCCCGGCCGGCCCGGTGACTTCACGTTCCGGGCGGCCGGCACGGCCGCGCCCGTCGACCACTACGTCTGGAAGCTCGACAACAGCGTCGCGCCGAGCTGCAACGGCACCGAGGCCGGCACGGTGAAGCCGGCGGCCCTCAACGGGCCGGGCACCACCGCGATCGCGCCGGGCACCTCGGGCTCGCACGTGCTCAGCGTGTGGGCCTGCAACCGGGCGAAAACACCGTCGAACCGCGTCGACTACGCGTTCACCGTCAAGGACGCCGCGGCCCCGGTGGCCGCCTGGCAGTTCGAGGGTGACGGCCGGTCCCAGGTGGCCGGGCTGCGCTACGCGGGCGTCGGAACCGGCAACTTCGCCGCGGGCAAGCTCGGCCAGGCCGCGACCGTGACGGGCCAGTCCGGCGACTACTTCGCGACCAGCGCCCGGGTGCTGGACCTGGCGAAGTCGTTCTCGGTGTCGGCGTGGGTCAACGCCGCCGACCTGAGCAGCCGGCGGGCCGTGCTCTCCCAGGACGGCGACCAGAGCAGCGGGTTCGTCCTGCAGTACCTGGAAACCGGCAAGTGGGCGTTCAGCCTGAGCAGCGCGGACGTGGCGAGCCCGGTGGTCACCTCCGCCGTGTCGTCGGCCGCGCCGTCGGCCGGCGCCTGGACCCACCTGGCCGGTGTGTACGACGCCACGGCGCACACCGCGACGCTGTACGTCGACGGCCAGGCCCAGCAGACCGTCACGGCCACCGCGGCCGGCGGCACGGGGCCGCTCGTCCTCGGCGCCGCCAAGTCCGGCGCGGTCCGGAGCTACCTGTTCAAGGGGGCGCTCGACGAAGCCGCGGCGTTCGGCCGCGCACTGTCCGCCTCGGACGTCGCGGCGCTCTACGGCCAGAACGGCGTCCCCGCCGGTCTGTCCGCCGCTCGCGAGTACACATTGGACGGTGACACGAGCGACGCCACCGGCACCGACGGCACGCTGACCCTGACGAACCTCGCCTACGGGCCGGGGTATTCGGACGCCGCCGGTCAGTCCGCGACCGAGGACGGCATCGGGCACTCGAGCGGGCAGGCGCTGGTCGACCAGGGACCCGGCTACGCCACCACGACCGCGCCGGTGGTCGACAGCAGCCAGAGCTTCTCGGTCTCGGCGTGGGTGAAACCGGACGACGCCAACTTCTACACCCTGGCCGCGCAGATGGGCACCAAGGGCAACGCCTTCCAGCTCAGCATGTCCACGACCACCATCGGGATCGGCATGAGCAGCACCGACACCGCCGATCCGGCCGCCGCCGGCTGGCGGTGGGCGACCGCGCCCGTCGGACCGGTCGTCGGCGTGTGGACCCACATCACCGGGGTTTACGACGCCGTCGCCGGGAAGGAGCGGTTCTACGTGAACGGCGTCCTGGCCGGCGAGGTGGCGATCACCGCCGGCACCGCGTGGCGCGGCAACGGCCCGTTCACCGTCGGCAAGACGGCCGACCAGGAGGTCGGCGTCTACCGCGGGTCGACCGACCAGGTCCAGGTCTGGGACCGCGCGCTGCCCGCGGCGGAGGTGGCCGGCCTCGCGAACACCGCCGTGCTGCGGGCGAACTACCAGCTCGACGGCACCACGGCCGACTCGGTCAGCGGCACGGCGGGCACCCCGTCGGGCGGGGTCACCATGACGACCGACGACGCGGGCGCGAACGTCGCCCGCTTCGACAAGTCGTGGACGGGGCAGATCAACGGGGTGCGCCCGGCGAACCTGCGCAGCGACCGCAGTTTCACGTTCGAGGCCTGGGCGAAGCACACCTGGACGGCGGCCGACGCCGCAGCCGCGGCGCAGGCGGATCCGTCCAGCGGCGGGGTGGACCTGCCCGGCCGGCAGATCGTTTCGGTGGATTCGGCGACGTTCTCGCCCTACATGTTCGGCTACAACGCCGACACGAAGGACACCAACGGCGTCCACCACCCGCGCTGGTCGTTGACGATGACGTCGTCCACGGCGACACCCGCCTCGCCGCAGGCGTGGTTCGTGCTGTCGCCGGCCGACGTCGTGAACAACGAGTGGACCCACCTCACGGGCACCTACGACGCGACCACCAAGACCGCCTGCCTCTACGCGGCCACCGACGAGTACCAGTACACGCCGGCCTGCGTGGCGAACGTGACCGGCTGGAACGGCGCCAACCCGCTCGACGGGCTGCTGCTCGGGGCCACCGAGTGGAGCGGCCAGCACGGCGGTCACTGGTACGGCGACCTCCGCGGCGTCCGGCTGTACAGCGGTGTGCTCGACATGCAGCACATCAACGCCGACGTCGTCCTCGACCACCCCTAGTCCTCCCCGACCCTTCGCAGAACGGGCAGATTTCCCATGCGCAGAAGTGCCAGACGGGCCGGGCTGGGCCGGTCTTCCCGGGTCACCGCGGCCGTGCTCGCGATCACCATGCTCGCCTCCGGCGGGACGGCGGTCGCCGCGCCGGTGACACCCGGCGGGTGGTCGGTTCCGGCGGGACCGAAGGAAAAGAGCATCCCGGTGAGCCCGGTGGCGACCGGGAAGGCGCCGGACATCAAGATCGGCACACCGCCGGTCGTGCCCCCCGTGTGGCCGGTCGCCAAGGACGTCGACGTCGACCTCGCGCCGGCCGCCGCCCAGCAGGTGCAGGCCGCGGACACGGCGGTGCGGCTCAGCCGGGTGGCGGCCGCGGCCGCCACCGCCAAGCCGGCCAAGGTGCACGTGAAGGTGGCCGACCACCAGGCGGCCGAGGCGCTCGGGCTCGACGGTGTGGTCCTCTCGGTCACCGGCGCCACCGACGGCCCGGTCCGCGTCGGGCTGGACTACGGCGGGTTCGCGAACGCGTTCGGCGGTGGCTGGGGTGACCGGCTGCGGCTGTTCACGCTGCCCGCCTGCGCACTGTCCACACCGGACAAACCCGAATGCCGCAAGCGCACGCCGATCGAGGGGTCGGCCAACAACGCCAAGACGCGCCAGGTGACGGCCGACGTCGCCCCGGGCGCGCAGCGGACCCAGGTGCTCGCGGCCGCCGCCGCGGCGGACGGCTCGGGCGGCTCGACCACGGCGATGCCGCTGTCGGCGGCCGGCGACTGGTCCGCCGGCGGCTCGGGCGGCGACTTCTCCTACAGCTACCCGTTCGCGGCGCCGAAGGCCCCGAACGGCGCGGCGCCGAACCTCGCGCTGTCCTACTCCTCGGGCAGTATCGACGGCCTGACCTCGGCGACCAACAACCAGGCGTCCTGGATCGGCGACGGCTGGGACTTCACCCCCGGCGGCTTCATCGAGCGCAACTACAAGGGCTGCAGCGAGGACCTCGGCGGCAACAACGGCCAGACGAAGACCGGCGACCAGTGCTGGAGCCTCGACAACGCGTCGCTCGTCCTGGGCGGCCGGTCGACCCAGCTGATCAAGGTCGACGACACCCTGTGGCGGCCCAAGAACGACGACGGGTCCAAGGTGGAGCTGCTGACCGGCGCCACCAACGGCGTTTCGCACGGCCAGCACTGGCGCGTCACGACCGGCGACGGCACCCAGTACTACTTCGGCCTCAACCACCTCCCGGGCTGGACCACCGGCAAGCCGGAGACGCAGTCCGCGTGGACCGTGCCGGTCTTCGGCAACAACGCCGGTGAAGACTGCTACAAGGCGAACGACTTCGCGCACTCCTGGTGCCAGCAGGGGTGGCGCTGGAACCTCGACTACACCGTCGACCCGCACGGCAACGTAAGCACCTTCTACTACCAGCCGGAAAAGAACTCCTACGGGCTGAACCTGAACGTCACCACCGCCGGCACCTCCTACGTCGCGGGCGGTTACCCGCTGCGCGTCGAGTACGGCCTGCGGCTGGCGGACGGCAGCGTCTACGGCAGCGGACCGACGAACCAGGTCACCTTCGACACGGCCGAGCGGTGCATCCCGGACGCGTCCTTCGACTGCGCGCCGGCGAAGCTCACCGCCGCGAACGCCGCGCACTGGCCGGACGTCCCGTTCGACCAGATCTGCGCCGAGGGCGCGACCTGCGACTACGGCGCGCCCGCCTTCTTCACCCGCAAGCGGCTGACCGCGGTCCACACCCAGTACTTCACCGGCACCACGCCGAGCGACATCGACCAGTGGGACCTCGTCCAGTCCTACCCGGGTTCGGGTGACGCCGCGCCGCCCGCGCCGTGGCTGAACTCGATCACCCACACCGGCAAGGCCGGCGCCACGCCGATCACCCTGCCGCCGACGGTCTTCGACCGGTACATCTTCCCCAACCGCGTCGACACGCTCGGCGACAAGTACGCGGCGATCACCCGCAGCCGGCTCAAGACGATCGAGACCGAGACCGGCGGGCGGGTCTCCGTCGTCTACTCGGCACAGGACTGTGTGCCGGGCACCAAGATGCCCGCGTCACCGCAGACGGACAAGTACCGCTGTTTCGCCTCCTACTGGAGCCCGCCGGAGTCGAAGGACCCGGTGCTGGACTGGTTCCACAAGTACGTCGTCACCGACGTCACCGAGGACGACGGACCGGGCGACTCGGTCCCGGTCGAGACGCACTACTCCTACCCGGCCGACACCGCGGCCTGGCACTACGACGACAGCCAGTTCACCCCGGACGACCGCCGCACGTGGAACCAGTGGCGTGGTTACAACCTGGTGACCACCTCGATCGGCGCGCCGGGCACGACGCAGACCGTCACCGAATCCCTGTACCTGCGGGGCATGGACGGCGAGGTGGTCACCGACTCCGACAAGGGGACCTTCACCGACAAGGACCCGTTGCAGGGGTTCGTGCGCGAGTCCCGGACGTTCCTGGCGGACGGCAAGACCGTCGACTCCTCGTCGATCAACGACCCGTGGTTGCGCGGCCCGACCGCGACCAGCTCGGACGGGCGCCTCAAGGCGTACCTGATCGACACCCAGGCCGTGCGCGGCCGCACGCTCCTTTCGGACGGCACGACCTACCGCCGGACGCAGGTGAACAAGGAGTTCAACGAAAACGGGATGACCACCCAGGTCGAAGACCTGGGCGACACCTCGACACCCGCGGACGACACCTGCACCAACACCGTCTACGTCGCCAACGCCGCCGGGATGTTCGACCGGTCGAGCACGGTGGCCATGTTCGGCGGGAACTGCGACGGGACGCAGACGGCGGCGAACAGCATCACCGACGTCAAGGTGGCCTACGACCACCAGGCCGTCGGCGAGCCGCCGACCAAGGGTGACATCACCGAGCAGGACACGCTCGACACCTGGGACGGCAGCGGCAAGCACTACGTCGCCACCACGCAGGACACCTACGACGACCTCGGCCGCGAGACCGAGGCGAAGGACGTGTTCGGCAACCTGACCAAGACCGAGTTCGTCCCGGCGGCGGGCGGCCCGGTCACCCAGATCAAGACGACCAACCCGCTCGGCTGGACGTCGACGACGACCCTCGAGCCCGCGCGCGGCAACCCGACGAACTCGTCCGACGTGAACAGCGTCACCACGGACATCCTGTACGACGCGCTGGGCCGGAAGACGTCGGTCTGGAACCCGGGGCGGCCCAAGAGCCTGTCCGCGTCGGCGACCTTCGAGTACGGGCTGAGCAAGACCGGCCCGATCTTCGTGCGCACGAAGACGTTGCAGGACACGGGGTCCTACACCGACGCGTACACGATCTACGACCGGCTCGGCCGGACCCGGCAGACCCAGGTCCCGGCGCAGGGCGGCGGCCGGATCATCACCGACATCCTCTACGACTCGCGCGGCCTGCAGTTCAAGACGAACGCGCCGTTCTTCAACGACGCCTCGGGGCCGAACGGCACGCTCGTCGCGGCGGCGGACAACGTGGTGGTGGCGCAGACGGTCACCGAGTTCGACCGGCGGGCGCGGCCCACCGCGACGATCCTGATGTCCGGGGGTGTCGAGCAGTGGCGGACGAGCACCCGGTACGACGGCGAGCGCACGACGACGATCCCGCCCGCCGGCGGCTCACCGTCCACAGTGGTCACCGATGCCCAGGGCCAGACCGTCCAGCGGCTGCAGTACACCAACGGCTACACCCCGGGCGCCGCGAACCCGGCCGACGTCACGACCTACGCCTACAACGCCGCCGGCGCGTCGACGTCCGTGCAGGACTCCTCGGGCAACGTCTGGTCGACCAAGTACGACCTGCGCGGCCGAAAGATCGAGCAGAACGACCCGGACGCGGGGAAGTCGACGTCCACCTACGACCAGGCCGGGCAGCTGAAGTCCACCACGGACGCCCGGAACCAGACGCTCGTCTACACCTACGACACGCTCGGCCGGAAGGTCCGCGAGAACAAGGACTCCGAAACCGGCACACTGCTGGCGAGCTGGACCTACGACACGCTGCCGCACGGCCTCGGCCTGCCGGCCTCGTCGACCCGCTGGGACGGCGCGGACGGCTACACCAACCGCGTTGTCACCTACGACGCGTTCAGCCGGCCGACGAAGACCGCCGTCGACATCCCGGGGCCGGCCGGTGACCCGCTCAAGAACACCTACGAGTTCTCGACGAAGTACACGGCGACCGGCGCGGTCGCGGAGACCGTGAGCCCGGCGGCGGGGAACCTGCACCAGGAGCACGTCTTCCACGAGTACACCGACCTCGGCCTGCCGTCGAAGACCTACACGATCGACTCGACGACCGGCGCGCGCACGGACCTGGTCTCCTCGACCGGGTACACCTCGCTCAACGAGATGTCGACAATGCAGCTCGACGGGGAGAAGTCGGCGTCGAACGTCGGCGTCACCCAGACCTACGACCAGGTCACCCGCCGGCCGCAGACCACGACCGTCAGCCGGGAGACGCAGATCGCGCCCGAGCTGACGAAGCGGACCTACACCTACGACCCGGCGGGCAACGTCCGGAAGATCGCCGACACACCGGCCGGCGCGTCGGCCGACATCCAGTGCTTCGACTACGACTACCTGCAGCGGATGACGGACGCCTGGACCCCGACGTCGGGTGACTGCGCGGCGGCCAAGTCGGCGTCCGCGCTGAGTGGCGCGGCGCCGTACTGGAACACGTACACGTTCGACAAGACCGGCAACCGCAAGACGCAGGTCGAGCACAAACCGGCCGGCGACGTGACGACCAACTACACGTACCCGGCGTCGGGCGCGAGCGCGGTGCGGCCGCACGCGCTGCAGGCCACGAGCGCGGCGGGCCCGACCGGCACGGCGACAACGGCGTACACCTACGACGAAACCGGGTCGGTCAAGACGCGCAACGTCGGCGGCAACACGCAGACGTTCACCTACGACGCCGAAGGCTACACGGCGACCGAGACGGACCCGTCGGGCCAGAGCTCGTACCTCTACGACGCGGACGGCAACCGCCTGGTCACCCGCGACCCGACCGGCACGACGCTGACGATCGGCGACCTGGAGATCGTCCGGGCGGCGGGCACCCAGGCGGCGACGGCGATCCGCTTCTACTCCCACGGCGGCTCGCTGGTGGCCGAGCGCGCGGGTTCGGCGGGGCTGAAGTGGATGCTGGGCGACCTGCACGGCACGAACGGCCTGTCGATCACGCAGGGGACGCTGCAGCCGACGCAGCGGTACACCGACCCGTTCGGCAACGTCCGCGCGCAGACGTCGACGTGGCCGGACAAGCACGGTTTTGTCGGGGGTTATCAGGACACGACGGGCCTGACCCACCTGGGAGCGCGTGACTACGACCCGACGACGGGCCGGTTCACGAAGGCGGACCCGGTGCTGACGCCGGACCTGCCGCAGACGTTGAACGCATACGCGTACGCGAACAACGCACCGGCGACGGAGTCGGACCCGACGGGCCTTTCGGCTTGCCACAGCATGGGTTCGGACGGGCTGCTGTGCAATGCGGGGACGCCGCAGGCCGAGGGCTGCTCGTGGAACCCGAGCTGCAACGTGCAGGGCCACCACACGCAGCAGGAGATCGACAAGCACAACGGCAAGTACGCGCGTGACGACACGCTCAACAAGGCCGGCATCAGCGAAGCCGCGTACAAGGACGCGCAGGCGGTGGTGAAGAAGTCCAAGTGGGACGTCTTCGTCGAGGCGGCGGGCGAGCTGATCAAGGGCCTCATCGGCTGGGACGACATCAAGGACTGCGTGACGCAGGGCGCGTTGGGCGCGTGCGTCCGGACGATCATCAACTTCATCCCGTGGGGCAAGGTCCTCAAGGCCGGCGAGATCATCGCGGACTTCTGGAAGGGCGCCAAGGCGCTGATCACCTTCGGCAAGGAGGTGGAGAAGGCCGAGAAGGTCATCGTCGACACGGAGAAGGTCCTGGCCGACGCTGACCGGGCGGCGAATGCGGCTGCGGATGCGGAGCGGGCTGCTTCGGAGGTGGCCCACGGGGCCGAGGAAGCCAAGGGTGTCGAGGCTGCCGGGGCGCCGCCTGAGCAGGTCGTCAATCTGCCCGAAGAAAGCGCACCGAAGCCGATGAAACCGGAACATGCCCTCCAGGCATGGTCCGACCACCTTGGCGAGGGGCCCCACACCAACCTGCATCCCAGAACTGGTGCGGTGGATCCCAACCGGCTGGTTTCCGCAGACGGGCGTCGTAGCATTCGCATGGGTGACCATGAGATGAACAGCAAGCCGACCAAGTTTCACTTCCACCTGGAAACCTGGGATTGGAACTCGGTCACCAACGTCTGGACTGTGCGCAACGTGATGCAACGAGTGCCGCTAAAATGACCGCATGCGGGTAGAAGTCACAGCCGTGCTCGATCCGGACCGGCGTCTGATTCACTTCGAATCAGCCGTCGGTTCGGCCGACGCGTTCGTGCACGGTACGGCCCCTTTGGTACGGGGGGTGCTCGATGTCGAGGTCGACATCCCAGACGAGGTGGAGAGCTGGGAGGTCGTGGAGGGCGGTCAAAGTGCTGTCGTCGGCGACGAGAACGGGCGTGTGCGAATCGTTGGGGAAGTACTCAGTTTTGATGTCGAAGACAGGATCGTCTCGCTGCGCGTTGGCGGTGACGTACTCCTTGTTGAGCTTGCGGATCGGCCGGTGGAAAACCTCGTCGGGGCAAGGCTGTCCATGGATGTGCCGCAGATTCACTTATATGAACTGAATCTTTGAGATTTGCGAGGGGCTAGGTCAGCAAAGCGGTCACGGCGGCATGCGCCTTCTCCGCATCGGGCGCATCCCCGGTGATCACATCGGTGTACACAAAGGACTCCCCGATCCGCACCAGCAGATAAGCCAGATCCGGCACCGGCAACGGCGGAACCAACCGCCCAGCCGCGACCTCGCCCGACAACAGCGACTCCAGCTCCGCCGTGGTCCGCCGCTGGCAAACACTCGCCCGGGTCGTCAACAGCCGCAGCGCCCGCTCAGGCTCCCGGCGCAAAAAGTCCCGGAACGGCGGCGACTCGTTCGCGAACCGGACATACCCACTGACGAAGTCCGCCACCCCGGCCGCGCCTCGCCCCACCGAAGAGGGCCAAAGCCGAGCGATCGAAGCCGCGGACAGCGACCACAGGATCTCCCCGAGCAGGAGATCCCGCGACCCCACCCGCCGGTGCAGCGTCGCCCGGCTGATTGACAGCGCCTCGGCCAGCTCGCCCATGTCCACGCGCCGGCCGGTCAGGAACCAGTCGCGGGCGAGGTCGAACGCAGCCGAGTGAGACATATGCCAGAATGTCTCACATCGCGGAGTGAACGGCCAGGAGGGACAGCGACATGCGCGCAGTGCAGGTGACGGAGTTCGGCGGACCCGAGGTGCTCACGCCGGTCGAGCTGCCCGATCCCGTGGCCGGCCCCGGCGAGGTCCTCATCAACGTCGATCGCATCGGCGTCAACTACGCCGACACGCACCAGGCCGAGAACAGCTACCTCGCGCCGTCGAAGCTGCCGCTCGTTCCCGGTGGTGAGGTGGTCGGGACGCACGATGGCAAGCGCGTGGTCGCCCTGCTCAACGGCGGGGGCGGGTACGCCGAAAAGGCCGTCGCGGCCGAGGCCATGACCTTCCCGGTGCCCGACGGCATCAACGACCTCACCGCGCTGTCCATGCTGGTCCAAGGCGCCACCGCCTGGGTCCTGCTCAAGAAGAACGCCCACCTCGAAAAGGGCGAGTCCGTCGTGGTGCACGCCGCCGCCGGGGGTGTCGGGACGATCGCCGTGCAGCTCGCCAAGGCGTGGGGTGCCGGGCGCGTCATCGCCACCGCCAGCAACGACGAGAAGCGCGCCCTCGCCCTCGAGCTCGGCGCCGACGTCGCCATCGACTCGCGTGCCGAGGACATGACCCAGGCGCTCATCGAAGCGAACAACGGCCGCCGCGTCGACGTGGTGCTCGACATGGTCGGCGGGAAGACGACCGACCAGAGCATCGCCGCGCTCGCGCCGTTCGGCCGGCTGGCCTTCTACGGCATGGCCGGGCGCGACAACCCGAAGCCGGTCGAGCTGCGCAACATCCTCGGGCACAGCACGACGATCAGCGGCATGTGGCTGCCGCACGTCTTCCGCCTGCCGGGCAACGTCTTCGGGACCGCGCTCACCGAGCTGTTCGAGCTCGTCGAAGAGGGCAAGCTCAAGGCGATCCCGGGCGGCGAGTTCGCACTCTCGGACGCCCGCGGCGCGCACGAGGCCCTCCGCTCGCGCAAGACCGTCGGCAAGCTACTGCTCGACCCCGGCAAGTAGGTGTTCCAGGGGTGCCGCCTTGTGGAGGCACTCCTGCCACTCCGCCTCCGGGTCCGAGTCGGCCGTGATCCCGCCGCCGACACCGAGGGAGATGGCGCCGGCGCGGATCTCGAACGTCCGGATCGCGACGTTCAGCTCCAGCCCGGCCACCGGGGACACCAGCCCGATCGCACCGGTGTAAACGCCGCGGCCGCACGGTTCCAGCTCCGCGATCAGGTCGAGCGCACGGATCTTCGGCGCGCCCGTCACCGAGCCGGGCGGGAACGTTGCCGCCAGCAGCGCGGCGTCGGAAACCGACGGCCGCAGGACGCCGGTGACCGTCGAATCCAGGTGCCAGACCCCCGGCGCCGGGCGCACCTGCAGCAGCGACGGCACCGTCACCGACCCCACCTCGCACACCCGGCCCAGGTCGTTGCGCACCAGGTCGGTGATCATCACGTTCTCCGCGACGTCCTTTGTGGACTGCCGCAGCAGCAGGGCGTTCCCGTCGTCGAGCGGCCCGCGCCGGGGGAGCGTCCCCTTGATCGGTGTCGAGCGCACCGAACGGCCGTGGCGCGCCAGGAACAGCTCCGGCGAGAACGACACCACCGAACCCCACGAGCCGGACAGGAAAGCTGCCCGGCGAGGCGCCAGCGAAGAAACTCCGGCTGCGAACAGCGCGGACGGCGACCCGGAGAACGAACCGCTGAACCGGCAGCAGATGTTGGCCTGGAACAGCTCCCCGGCCTCGATCGCGTGCACGCACGCCTTCACCGCGTCCCGGTGCTCCGAGGGCAACGGACGTCGCAGCGGCCCGGCTTCCCAAGAAAGATGCGGAATGTCCGAAGCCAGCAGCGACTCCATTGTGGACACCGAGGGCCCGCCGCCGTCCAGGGACTCCAGGTAGCACGTCCCCGAGGCGGACCACCGCAGCACGTGGTCCGCCCAGCCCCAGGCGGACGCGGGCAGCGCGCCGGTCCGGCCCGAGGGGTCCGCGAGGTCGTACGACAGGTACCCGAACCAGCCGCCGCCGAGCACGCCGGGCGGCGCGGAAATCTCTTCAGAAAAAGACGGAAGGTCTCCAGGCGAGACCGAAAGCGACGGCGCGATCACGGCCCGTGAGTCGAACCAGTCGCCGGACAACATCGCCGGCGGCGGCAGCCCGCGGGCACGCGCAAAAGCAGCCAGCACCAGCAGCGCGCGCGACGGTGTCACGTTCGTCTGAAGTGCCCTACTCGTCACGCGCATGGCGCCATACCACCACACGTCAAAGCAAAAGGTCGCCCAGTGTGAACGGGTACACGACGGCGTTCTGCTCCACCGGCCCCGCGATGCCCGGCACGTCCGGCGCCAACGCGTGCTGGTGGACGCCGAGCCGCGAGTGGAACCAGCCGGCCCGGCCGGGGATGCCGTTGTGGCGGATCAGCCACAGCACCACTTCGGAGTCGGCCCAGCGGTCCGGGTGCAGCCGGTGCTGCCAGCAGTCGTAGTCGGCGTACACCAGCACACGCTCGATCCGCGCGGCCTGCCGGACGTACTTGATCCACGCCTTGATGAACCGGTCGTCGACGCTCGGCGCCGCCACCTCGAGCGCCGGCGCCAGCGAGCCGGGGGAGAACGCGCCGAGCCGGCTGGCCGTCCGCACGAAGTGGTCGGCCTGGTCGTGCACCGCGCCGGGCCGCGCGTAGTGGCGGCCGCCGACGTGCAGCCCCGCTTCCTGCGCGCCGGTGAGGTTCCGCTCGGCGGCCGAACTGCTCCAGTTGACGTTCTCGCTGATCGTCACCGAGACGAACCGGTTCTGCGCGCCGCGCACGGCGTGCCAGTCGGCCACGCGCTCGCGGTGGGACAGCGAGATGCCGAGTTCGGCTTCCGGCTCCGTCACAGTCCGCCCCCGGCGCGCTAGATGAGAGCACACCATACGTCGCCGGGAGCGGACCCGCAGTGACTCACACGCGGTTGATCAGGCGTTTTCTTTTTGGAACGTCCGCGTGCCCCACCACACCGACAACACCGCCATCACGAGCACCACGACGCTGCCGGTGAACAACGCGTCCGTCGTGAAGTCGCCGCGGAAGGTGTTCCGCTCGACGTCCACCACGTGCCGGAACGGGTTGATCTGGGAAATCGTGTACAGCCACTTCGGCGCGACCCCGGCCGTGATCGGCAGGAGGATCCCGGAAAGCAGCAGCAGCGGGATGAGCACGGCGTTGAGCAGGGCCGGGAACGTCTCCTCGCTCTTGAGCGTCAGCGCCAGCGCGTAGGAGCACGACGCCAGCGACACCGCCAGCAGGAACACGATGACCAGGCTCAGCAGCACACCGCCGACCGGCGCGTCCAGGTCGAACGCCAGGTACGCCAGCACGATGATCAGCACGGCCTGGACCACGGCCTGCAGCGCGTTGGCCAGCACCTTGCCCAGCAGTAGCGCCCCGCGGCTGACCGGGGTGACGCGGAACCGCTCGACCACACCGGAGCGGTACTCGGCCAGCAGCCCGAAGCCGACGAACGAGCTGCCGAACAACGCCAGCTGGGCGATCAGCGCCGGGGTGAGCAGCATCCAGCCGTCCACTTCGGACAGGCCCTGGGCCTGCATCGCCTTGACCATCAGCGGGCCGAACAGGAACAGGTACAGCAGCGGCTGCATGATCCCGATCAGCACCCAGGTCGGGTTGCGCAGCGCCGCGGCCATGTCGCGGCGGAAGATCAGCCAGGTGTCATGCAGCACGGGTGCCCTCCTCCGCTTCGCGCAGCGAGCGCCCGGTCAGGGTCAGGAAAACGTCGTCCAGGGTCGGTCGGTGCACCTGCACCGACCGCATCGTGATGCTCTTCGTGTCCAGCGCGCGCAGCAGGTCCGGCAGCGCGACGTCGCCGCGCGGCACCCGGAACCGGACGGTCCCCTCAGTCACGGAAAGCTCGTGCGCGCCGGTCAGCCGTCCCGCGATTTCGGCGGCGTCCGCGGCCGCTTCCGGGTCGACCCCGACCTCGACGCGGTCGCCGTTGACCTGCGCCTTCAGTGCGTCCGGCGTGCCCTCGGCGACGATCCGGCCGTCGTCGATGACGATCAGCCGGTCCGACAGCGCGTCGGCTTCGTCCAGGTAGTGGGTCGTCAGGAAGACCGTGACGCCCTGTGCGGCGCGCAGCCGGCGGATGTGCTCCCACAGGTTGGCGCGGCTCTGCGGGTCGAGCCCGGTCGACGGCTCGTCGAGGAACACCAGGCCCGGCGAGTGGATCAGCCCGAGCGCGATGTCGAGCCGGCGCCGCTGCCCGCCGGACAGCGTCTTGGTCAGCCGCTGGTCGAGCCCGCGCAGGTCGAGCTGCTCGGCGAGCTCGGCGCCGCGCGCGATCGCGTCGGCCTTGGTCATCCGGTAGAGCCGCCCCTGCAGCTCGAGCTCGTCGGCGACCTTGCTTTCGGGTGCGCTGCCGCCGCCCTGGGCGACGTAGCCGATCCGCTTGCGCACCCCCAGCGGGTCGGCGAGCAGATCGCAGCCGCCGACGGTCGCGGTGCCCGCCGTCGGCTTCAGCAGCGTGGTCAGCATGCGCAGGGTGGTCGTCTTCCCAGCGCCGTTCGGGCCGAGGAAGCCGACCAGCTCGCCCGCTTCGACGTCGAGGTCGACGCCCTTCACCGCGTGTACTTCGCCCCCGGTGCGGCCCTTGCGGCGGAACCGCCGCTCGAGACCGCGTGCCGTGATCATGAGATCCCCTCTCCAGTAGTCAAGATTGACTAGCCAAGGTGCTCACTGTGCACCAGAAGAGTGCGCTAGTCAAACTTGATTACCGAGCGGGCGGCTCGCCGAAGGCGTCCCCGGACTCGTCGGCCATCACGTATTCGCCCGCTTCGAGCCGGGCGATCAGGCCTTCGAGCCAGGTGAGGCTCGTGTCGGTGATCCCGCCCCACAGCCGGTACAGCTCGCCGACGTGCTCGGGGGTGCCCTGCCCCATGTTCACCTTCAGCTCTTCCAGCATCAACGTCGCCTGCTGCTGTTCGGCCCGCAGGTGCACCAGCCGGTGCCGGAGCAGGTTGATCACGCGCGCGCGGGGCAGGGTGGTCATCAGCGAGATCGCCGCCGACAGGTCCGGGTGGTTGAGCTCGTGATCGGACAGCGCCTTCGACAGCAGCACCTGGTACTCCTGCTCGCCCTCGCCGGTGAGCCGGTAGGCGGTCCGGTCCGGACCGCCCTCGCCCGGCTCGACGTCGACCTGTTCCAGCAGGTCTTCGGCGGTCATCTTCTTCAGCGCGTGGTAGATCGAGCCGGGCTGGACGTTGGCCCACTTGTCCGCGGACCAGGTGAGCAGCTCGCGCCGCACCTGGTAGCCGTGCGCGCGGCCGTACATCCGCACCACTCCGAGCACGAGCAACCGTGTCGCCGACAACCGGGCCTCCCTCTCGACAAAGCGCGTGACGCCCTCCGTAGGCTAATAAGGTATGAGCACCCCTGTGTTGACCGCGGTGGCCTGGCCCTACGCCAACGGCCCCCGCCACATCGGCCACGTGTCCGGATTCGGCGTCCCGTCCGACGTCTTCTCCCGCTACCAGCGAATGGCCGGCAACCGGGTGCTCATGGTCTCCGGCACCGACGAACACGGCACCCCGATCACCGTCCAGGCGGACAAAGAGGACTCCACCCCGCAGCTGACGGCGGACAAGTACACCCGTCAGATCGGCAACGACCTGCAGGGCCTCGGGCTGTCCTACGACCTGTTCACCCGGACCACGACCGGCAACCACGCCGAGGTGACGCAGCAGATCTTCCTGGCGCTGCACCGCAACGGCTACGTCGTGCCGAAGACCACGCGCGGGGCGATCAGCCCGTCCACCGGCCGCACGCTGCCCGACCGTTACGTCGAGGGCACCTGCCCGATCTGCGGGTACGACGGCGCGCGCGGCGACCAGTGCGACAACTGCGGCAACCAGCTCGACGCCGCGGAGCTGATCAACCCGAAGTCGCGGATCAACGGCGAGACGCCGAAGTTCGTCGAGACCGAGCATTATTTTCTTGATCTGCCGGCGTTCACCAAGACCCTGGGTGACTGGCTGGGCACCAAGACCGACTGGCGCCCCAACGTCCTCAACTTCACCAAGAACCTGATCGACGACATGCGGCCCCGGCCGATCACCCGCGACCTCGACTGGGGCGTCAAGATCCCCCTCGACGGCTGGCGCGACCAGCCGCTGAAGCGGTTCTACGTCTGGTTCGACGCGGTGATCGGGTACTTCTCGGCCAGCGTCGAGTGGGCGCGGCGCTCCGGCAACCCGGACGCGTGGCAGGAGTGGTGGAACAACCCCGACGCCCGGTCGTACTACTTCATGGGCAAGGACAACATCACCTTCCACGCCCAGATCTGGCCGGCCCTGCTGTTCGGCCACAACGGCGAGGGTGACAAGGGCGGCGAGCCCGGCAAGTACGGCAAGCTGCACCTGCCGGACGAGATCGTCTCCAGCGAGTTCCTCACCATGAGCGGCTCGAAGTTCTCGACCTCGCGCGGGCGCGTCATCTACGTCGAGGACTTCCTGCGCGACTTCGGCCCGGACACGCTGCGGTACTTCATCTCGGTCGCCGGCCCGGAGACCCAGGACACCGACTTCACCTGGGACGAGTTCGTCCGCCGGACCAACTTCGAGCTGGCCAACGAGTGGGGCAACCTGGTCAACCGGTCCATCTCGATGGCGCACAAGAACGTCGGCGCCATTCCGCGTCCGGAGGCCCCGACGGCGGCCGACGAAGAGCTGAAGGCGCTGTCGCGCAAGGCCTTCGACACCGCGGGCGCGCACCTGGCCCGGTCCCGGTTCAAGCTGGCGGCGAGCGAGGCGATGAAGGTCGTCACCGCGGCGAACAAGTACATCTCCGACCAGGAGCCGTGGAAGCTCAAGGACGACCCCACGCGGCGCGACACCGTGCTGCACACCGCGCTGCAGGTCGTCTCGGACGCCAACACGCTGCTGACGCCGTTCCTGCCGCACTCGGCCCAGAAGGTCCACGAGGCCCTCGGCGGCACCGGCGTCTGGGCTGCCCAGCCGGAGCTCAAGGAGGTCGACGACCTCGACATCGCCGGCCGGGTCAACCCGATCCTCACCGGCGACTACGCAGGCGAGCAGGCCAAGTGGGAGTCGAAGCCGATCGAGGTCGGCAAGCCCCTGCAGAAGCCGTCGCCGCTGTTCACCAAGCTCGACCCGGCGCTCGGCGAGACCGGCCCGGAGTGGGCGCCGATCGTCAAGGAGTAAGAGGTATGCATGGGTGACGAGAAGCGCGAGCTGCCGCCGGTCCCGGACCGGCTCCCGGTGTCGGTGGTGGACGCGCACACCCATCTCGACGCGTGCGGCGCGGTCACCGCGGCCGATGTCACGGCCATGGTCGACCGCGCCGAGCGCGCCGGGGTCGCCCGCGTCGTCACGGTCGCGGACGACCTCGCCTCCGCCCGCTGGGCGGCCGAGGCGGCGACCTGGGACCCCCGGGTGTTCGCCGCGGTCGCGATCCACCCGACGCGGACCAAGGCGTTCGGCGAGGCCGAGAAGTCCGAAGTGGAGCGCCTGGCGGGCCACGAGCGCGTGGTCGCCGTGGGCGAGACCGGCCTCGACTACTACTGGGACTACTCGCCCCACGACGCCCAGCAGGAGGCGTTCCGCTGGCACATCGACCTCGCGAAGCGGCTGGACAAGCCGCTGATGATCCACGACCGCGAGGCCCACGACGACGTGTTGCGCATCCTGGCCGAAGAGAATGCGCCGAATGCCGTAATCTTCCATTGTTTTTCCGGCGACGCGGAAATGGCCCGCAAGTGCGTCGACGCCGGTTTTGTTCTTTCGTTCGCCGGCACGGTGACGTTCAAGAACGCGAAGGGGCTCCACGAGGCGGCGCGGCTGTGCCCACCGGGGCAGTACCTCGTCGAGACCGACGCGCCGTTCCTGACCCCCCACCCGTTCCGTGGGCGGCCGAACGAGCCTTATGGCGCCGCCTACACCGTCCGTCACCTGGCGGCGCTCAGGGGCGAAGCTGTCCACGAAGTCGCCGAAGCGGTCCGGACCACTGCCGAGCGGGTCTACCGACTCCCCAGCGTCACAACGGGTTGAACGCATTGCGACATCAGGGTTCCTTGATCGTCCACCTGATGGAGTGACGGGGATCACGACACTCCGGGGGGTGTTTGCGCAACCCGGCGGGACCCGTTACTGTCCCGTGATCGTGCCGGTCGGTACTGCGTTCAGCAGTTTCCGATCGTCACGCCCAGTCGTAGAGACGGCGCCCCCGACCGCCGTCTCGTGAAAGGGAACGATCCCCGGTGACAGGTAGCAGACAGGCTGGAGCGCGCTCCGCGGCCGTCCTCGATCGTCGTTACGAGGACACCGCCTACGGCCAGCTCGACTTCTCCGACGACCCGAACATCACGCAGCAGGACATCCTCGCCGCGCTCGGCCCCGACGCCGACGCGATGATGGCCGAGATCGACGTCGACGTCGACGAGCTGATCCGCCTCATCAACGCCGAGACGACGTTCCTGCCGCCGATCGTCATCCCGGACGAGATCGAGGCGGACCGGACCGCGTCCCCGCAGGCCAAGCGGGCCGCGATGGACGAGAGCATCCGCCAGACCAGCAAGGTCTGGAAGCGCCGCTTCCTCAAGGGCGCCGTCCTCAGCGTCATGATCAGCGTCGCCGGCGGCGGCGCGGCCGCGCTGGCGATGAACAAGAGCGTCACCGTCGACGTCGACGGCCAGCAGCAGACCGTGCACTCCTTCGGCGACACCGTCGGCGAGGTGCTCGAGGACGCGGGCCTGTCCGTCGGCGCGCACGACTCGCTCTCCCCGTCCCCGCAGGCCGAGGTCGGCGACGGCGGCGTCATCAAGCTCGAGCGCGGCCGGCAGCTGAAGCTGCTCGTCGACGGCGCGGAGCACACCTCCTGGGTCCGCGCGACCCACCTCGGCGAGGCGCTCAGCCAGCTCGGCATGGCCGGCATGGACAAGCCCGGCACGTGGATGTCGATGCCGAAGGACGGCGAGCTGCCCCTGCAGGGCGCCACCGTCGAGATCAAGACGCTCAAGAACATCACGCTGTACGACGGCGCGAACGCGCCGAAGAAGGTCACCAGCACCGCGGTCACCACGAAGGAGTTCCTGGGCGAGTACAAGCTCACCCTGGGTCCGGAGGACCAGGCCGAGGGTGGTCTGGACGTCAAGCTGACCGACGGCGCCGAGGTGCACATCAGCCGCACCGGCGTCTCGACGGTCGTCCAGAAGGAGACCATCGACCCGCCCGAGCAGAAGGTCGACGACCCGAACCTCGAGAAGGGCAAGACCGAGGTCGAGGACCCCGGCACGCCCGGCGAGAAGATGGTGACCTACAAGGTCACGCAGAAGAACGGCAAGGAGGTCGCTCGCGAGAGCGTCTCCGAGCAGGTCATCACCGAGGCCAAGCCGAAGATCATCCACGTCGGCACCAAGAAGCCCGCGAACCCGGTCATCGGCGACGCGTCCTCGTGGGACCGCATCGCGCAGTGCGAGTCGGGCGGCAACTGGGCCACCAACACCGGCAACGGTTACTACGGCGGCCTCCAGTTCGACAAGCGCACCTGGGACGCCTACGGCGGCGACCAGTACGCGAACCTCCCGCACCAGGCTTCGCGCGAGCAGCAGATCGCGGTGGCGGAGAAGGTCCGCGACGCCCGCGGCGGTTACGGCGCCTGGCCGGTCTGCGGCAAGAAGGCCTGACCTCTGCTTTTCCGAAACGGCCCCCGCTCCGCGGGGGCCGTTTCGCGTGTCCCGAGAGGCATCACGCGTGATTGGAGGGGCATCACGCCGATGCCCTTCCAATCACATGTGATGCCCTTCCAATCACGCGAGTCCCGCCTTCAATCACGCGAGTCCCGGCTCCGATCACGCGAGCCGACCCTCCAGGTACGCGAGCCGACCCTCCAGGTACGCGAGTCGTCCGTCCAGGTACGCATGTCGTCCACCTGAGTACGCGAGTCCTCCGTCCCGGTACGTGAACCGACCCTCCGGGTACGCGAGCCGACCCTCCGGGTACGTGAACCGACCGTCCAGGTGCGCGAGCCGACCCGCTCGGTAGGCTCTGCCGGTGGTTGAACTGTTGGGACCTGCCGAGATCCGCGGGCTGGCGGCCGAGCTGGACGTGCGGCCGACGAAGAAGCTCGGGCAGAACTTCGTGCACGATCCCAACACCGTCCGCCGGATCGTCGAGCTCGTGCACCTCGGGCCGGACGACGTCGTGCTCGAGGTCGGGCCCGGGCTCGGGTCGCTGACGCTGGGGCTGCTCGCCACCGGCGCGCGGGTCGTGGCTGTCGAGATCGACCCGGTGCTCGCCGAGCGGCTGCCGAAGACCGTCGCCGAGCGGGGGCCCGAAGCGGCCGAACGCCTCACCGTCATCGAGGCCGACGCGCTGCGCGTGACCAACGCCGAACTCCCGGAGCCGGCCGCGCTTGTCGCCAACCTCCCCTACAACGTCGCCGTGCCGGTGGTGCTGCACCTGCTCGCCGAGGTGCCGTCGCTGAAGTCCGGCCTCGTCATGGTCCAGACCGAGGTCGCCGACCGGATGGCGGCCGGCCCGGGCAGCCGGATCTACGGCGTCCCGAGTGTCAAGCTCGCCTGGTACGGCCCGGCGCGCAAGGTCGCCGCGGTGCCACGCTCGGTGTTCTGGCCGGTACCCAACGTCGACTCCGCGCTCGTCGCCTTCGAGCGGGGTGACGCGCCCGCGTCCGACGATCGGGAACGGCTCTTCCGGCTCGTCGACGCCGCGTTCTCACAGCGCAGGAAGACGCTCCGCGCCGCGCTCGCGGGCTGGGCGGGCTCGGCCGAGCGGGCCGGCGAGCTGCTGGTCGCCGCCGGAATCGACCCGAAGACGCGGGGCGAGCAGCTCGACGTCCACGACTTCGCCCGGATCGCCGCCGCCGGCTAGACGTCCACTGTGGAGATCGGCCGGGCGGCGCCGGTCGACGTCTTCCGGAGTGCTCGTCTCGCCATCCGGACGCCTCCAGACGTGTGATCTGGGCCAACGGGCTTGCGTTCGCTCTGCGGGATCGGTTTACTCAGTATGTCCATCCCGAGCGACTGAGAGACCTGGCTCGCCGAAGTCGCAGCAACCACCCTCCACAGGGCAGGTGCTACCGCCAGGACCGATGGAGGCCGTTTCCGATGAAGAGGGTAGCTCGCCCCCTGCTGCTGACCAGGCGTCGCGTAGTCGACGAAGGCCGCCGCTCCGTGACCGCATGTCGACGCTCCAACTGAGCTTTCCCGAGCCGGTCCACCTCTTCTTCTTGCACCGTCCATAAAGGACGGACTTCGCTTGCGGCCGGGCGCCTCCGAGAGAGCGCGCCCCGTTTTCTGGAGCCTTCGTGATCACCGTCGAAAACCTGTCCAAGTCCTTTGCCACCAACGGAAATTCGGTCGTCGCGCTGCGCGACGTGAGCGTCGACGTCCAGGCCGGCTCGCTGTTCGGCGTGGTCGGTCCCGCCGGTTCCGGCAAGTCCGTTCTCGCCCGTTGCATCGCGCTCCAGGAGCGCCCCGACCGTGGTGTCGTCCGGCTCGACGGCCTCAACACTGGCACCCTCGACGGCCGTCGCCTGCGGGAAATCCGCCGTCAGCTGGGCGTGGTCGGCTCCAAGCCGGAGCTGATCGCCGAACGCACCATTGCCGGCAACATCGCTTCCCCGCTCGAGCAGCTCGGTGTTGACGGCCCGCAGCGCCGCAGCCGGGTCGGCTCGCTGCTCGACCTCGTCGGGCTGACGCCGCGTGCCGCGCAGCGCCCGTCGGAGCTGTCCGCCGGTCAGCTTCGCCGCGTCGCAGTCGCGAAGGCGCTCGCGGCGGCTCCCGCCGTGCTGCTGGCCGACGACCCGACCGCCGGGGTCGACCCGGAGGAGGCCGGCGCGGTGCTGACCGTGCTCGACCGCGCCCGCGCCGAGCTGGGTGTCACCGTGGTGATCACGACGCCGGACGCCGGTGTGGTCCGCCGGGTCTGCGACGACGTCGCGGTGCTCGAGGACGGCACGGTCGTCGAGCGCGGCACGGTGCTCGACCTGATCTCCGACCCGGCCAGCCGCACCGCGCAGGCGCTGCTGCCGGCCATCGAGACCTCCCGCTCGCAGGCCGCGCGGTACGACCGCTCGGTCGACGTCGTGCTGGTCGGCTTCGCGTCGGTCGGCGCGCTGCTGCCGGAGGCCGCGGGCCGGTTTGACGTCGAGTTCGCCACCATCGGCGGCGGGCTGACCCGGATCGGCGACACCCCGGTCGGCCGCTTCCGCCTCGGCGTCCGCGGCGAGCGCGCCGACGCGGCGCTGGCGTGGGTGACCGAGCGCGGCGGCCACGT
Source organism: Amycolatopsis sp. NPDC051758 (assembly GCF_044453095.1). Taxonomy (NCBI): domain Bacteria; kingdom Bacillati; phylum Actinomycetota; class Actinomycetes; order Pseudonocardiales; family Pseudonocardiaceae; genus Amycolatopsis; species Amycolatopsis sp. NPDC051758. The sequence continues at coordinate 161,169 of NZ_JBITCJ010000011.1, forward strand.
CACGCACACCGCCCGCGGCCCCCAGGGTGTCGCGGCAGCCTGACCCCGAAGTGCCGTTAAGGCCACCTTACGGGCGACAGACGCCCGTAAGGTGGCCTTAACGGCTTCCGGCGGCTGGTCAGCGGGTGCCGCGCGGAAGGACCAGCAGTGCGGTGAGAGCGGCTGCGCCGACGAGGCCCGCCGCCCAGGCCGCCGCCGTCGTGTAACCGTGGACGGTCGCCGACGGCGTGGTGACCCCGGCCGCCGCCGCGGTGGCGATCGTGTTCAACGCCGCCGTCCCGAGTGACGCGCCCACCTGCTGCGACGTCGTCACGAACGCCGACGCCGCGCCCGCGGCCCGCGCTTCGACGCCGCGGGTGGCGACGTTCAGCACCACCGGCATGCACAGCCCGGCGCCGATGCCCAGCAGCAGCTGCATCGGCAGGATCACCGGGACGTACGACGCGTCCGGCGTCAGCCGCGTGGCGAGCAGGAGCCCGCAGCCGAGCACGAACAGCCCGCCGGCGAGCAGCGGCCGCGGGCCGAAGCGCGGCAGCAGCCGGCCGGACAGCTGGGTGGCCGTCAGCATGTTCGCGGCGAGCGTCGGCAGGAACGCCAGCGCCGCGGCGAGCGCGCCGTAACCCATCACCACCTGCAGCTGGTAGGTCAGGAACAGGAACATCCCGAACGCGCCGAACGACGCTGTCCCGATCGTCAGGTACGCGATCGCGCGAGCCCGGTCGCGCACGACTGAAAGTGGCAGCAGCGGGTGCGGGTGCCGGGCCTGCCGGAGCACGAACCAGCCGAGCAGCACGAGGGAAAGCACGAGAGAACCCAGTACTGCCAACGAATTCCAACCGAGCACGGCCACTTCGGACAGAGCGTGCACGAGCAGGACGACCCCACCGCAGCTGAGCACTGCACTGGTCCAGTCCAGCTTCGTCTCCCGGTGCCCGGCGACCGCCGGCACGGCGAACCAGGCGCCCAGCCCGGCCAGCACCGCGATCGGCACGTTGACGTAGAGGCTCCAGCGCCAGTCGAGGAACTCCGTCAGCGCGCCGCCGACGGTGAGCCCGAGCGCGGAGCCGGACATCATGATGGCGCTGAAGATCCCGAACGCCTTCGCGCGTTCGCGTGGTTCGGTGAAGGTCAACGTCAGCAAGGACATCGTCGACGGCGCGAGCAGCGCGGCGAACACCCCCTGCGCGGCCCGCGCGCCGATCAGCCACGCCGGTGACGGGGCCGCCCCGCCGATCGCGGACGCGACGGCGAACCCGGCGACGCCGACGAGGAGCGTGGTGCGGCGGCCGATCCGGTCGGCGAGCCGTCCGCCGAGCAGCAGCAGGCCGCCGAACGCCAGCGTGTACGCGGAAATCGTCCACTGGCGGCCGGTGTCGGACATGCCCAGCGCGTGCTGCGCCGACGGCAGGGCGATGTTCACGACGGTCGTGTCGAGCACGACCATGAGCTGGGCCAGGCCCAGTGCGCCCAGGGCGAGCCGGCGGCTCACGGCGCGTGGTGGCGCGAGTGTGGTCATGGTGGACCCCCGAGGTAGGCTGTGGATGCATTGCTTGACGGCCGACTAGCAATGCCAAGCTAAGTCATTGCTAGTCGGCCGTCAAGTAAGCTGAGGAGCGAGGCATGGCCGGACGGCGCACCGACACGCGCGAGCGCATCCAGCGCGTCGCGCTCGAGCTGTTCGCCGAGCAGGGCTACGAAGGCAGCTCGCTGCGGGAGATCGCCGAGCGCCTGAACGTCACGAAAGCCGCGCTGTACTACCACTTCCGCACCAAGGAGGACATCGTCTCGAGCCTCCTCGAGGACTGGGGGACCGCGCTCGACGACCTCCTGGCGCGCGAGACGGGCCCGGCCGAGCTGCTCACCGCGTACGCCGGGCTGGTCGAAGACCGGTTCGGCCCGGTGATGGGCCTGGTCCAGCGCAACACGTCGGCGTTGAAGGCCATCGCGGCCGGCGCGGGCCTGGCCGACCGGATGCTGCGGCTGCACGAGCGGCTGTGCGGCGGCGCCACCGATCCCGAGGCGGATCTGCGGGCGCGGCTCGCGCTGGTCGCCGTCCAGCTCAACAGCGCCGAGGGTGGCCCGGGCACACCGCCGGCCGTCGCGCTCGCCGTTGCGCTGGACGTCCTTTCTCCTGGCCGGAGCACGACCGGCACGGGCACGTAGGCTGGTCGGGTGCTCGCCGTAGTTCCGCCCCCAGTCACCGTCCGGGTCCCGGCCAAGGTCAACCTGCACCTTTCGGTCGACGACCTGCGCGAAGACGGTTACCACGAGCTGGTCACCGTGTTCCAGGCGCTGTCGCTGACCGACGAAGTGACCGTCGCCGTCACCGACGAGCCCGGCCTGGAGATCTACGGCGAGGGTGAAGGATCGGTGCCCGCGGACGCCACCAACCTGGCCTGGCGGGCGGTCGAAGCGCTGGCCGCGCACGTCGGCCGCACCGAAGAGCCGAAGGTCCGCGTGGTGCTGCGCAAGGGCATCCCGGTCGCCGGCGGCATGGCGGGCGGCAGCGCCGACGCGGCGGCGACGCTCGTCGGGCTCGCTTCGCTCTGGAACCTCGACGTGACGCGCGACGAGCTGGCGGAGATCGCCGCCGGCCTCGGCAGCGACGTCCCGTTCGCGCTTTACGGCGGCACCGCGCTGGGCACCGGCCGGGGTGAGCACCTGGTCCCGGTGCTGTCGCGGCACACCTTCCACTGGGTGCTGGCCTTCGACCAGCGCGGCCTGTCGACACCGAAGGTGTTCGGCGAGCTCGACCGGCTGCGCGCGGAGGGCAACCCGCCGCGCATCGGCTCGCACACCCCGGTGGTCGAGGCGCTGGCCTCGGGTGACCCGCGCCAGCTGGCGCTGCTGCTGGGCAACGACCTCCAGGCGGCCGCGGTTTCGCTGCGTCCCGGCCTGCGCCGCACGCTCCGGGCCGGTGTCAACGCGGGTGCGCTCGCGGGCACGGTCTCCGGCTCCGGCCCGACGTGCGCCTTCCTCTGCGAAGACGGGCAGGCCGCGGTGGAGGTCGCCGCCGAGCTTTCGGGCGCCGGCGTGTGCCGCACGGTGCGGGTCGCGCACGGCCCGGTCCCCGGCGCCCGCGTGGTCGGCGGGGACGACGCGCCGCGGCCGGCGCCGCCGCGGGTGCACGCATGAAGCACGCGCAGTTCGGATTTCCCGGGCCACTGCGGGACAAGCTGGTCGCGGCGATCCTCGACGGCTCGAAGACGACGACCACCGCGCTGCTCGTGGAATACGAGCAGGAGGGTGAGGCGTTGCCTTCGGTGGGTGAGCGTGAGCTGGTGCTCGACTCGTCCGGCGCCGGGGTCGCGGTCATCAAGACGACCGAGGTGCGCGTCCTGCCACTGTCCGAAGTGGACATCGAGCACGCGGTTGGTGAGGGCGAAGGCTACTCGAGCGTCGCCGAATGGCGCGCCGAGCACACGAACTTCTGGCAGGGAGCCGAGATGCGCGCCGCGCTGAAGGCTCCGGAATTCACCGTGGACGACACGACCATGGTTGTGGCGACGCGGTTCGTCGTCGTGGCAGCGTCTCCCCAAGAAAGGATCGGCTGAGCGGATGGCCAACCTGGTCAACCTGGAGGCGGTGAGCAAGTCCTACGGGGTGAAGCCGCTGCTGGACGGCGTCTCACTGGGCGTCGCGGCCGGGCAGCGCATCGGCGTCGTCGGCCTCAACGGCGGTGGCAAGACCACGCTCCTCGAAGTCCTTTCCGGACTCGCCGAGCCGGATTCCGGGCGGGTGAGCCACGTCGGCGGCCTGCGGATGGCCGTCGTCACGCAGCGCACCGAGCTCCCGGCCGGCAGCACGGTCGGCGAAGTCGTGCTCGAACGTTACGGCGCCGAGCACGAATGGGCCGCCGACGCACGCGTCCGGTCCATTGTGGACGGCTTGGGCATCACCGCGATCGGGCTCGAAACGCCCACCGCGAACCTCTCCGGCGGTGAGCGGCGCCGGGTGTCCCTGGCCGCCGCGCTGACCGGCGAGCTCGACTTCGTCGTGCTCGACGAGCCGACCAACCACCTGGACGTCGAAGGTGTCCAGTGGCTCGCCGACCACCTGCTGACCCGGCGCATCGCGGTTGTGGTCGTCACGCACGACCGGTGGTTCCTCGACACCGTCGCGAGCGTGACCTGGGAGGTCGCCAACGGCCGCGTCGAGAGTTACGAAGGTGGTTACGCGGACTGGATCTTCGCGCGCGCCGAGCGGGCGCGGCTGGCCGCGACGGCCGAGGAGAAGCGGCAGAACCTGGCCCGCAAGGAGCTGGCGTGGCTGCGCCGCGGCCCCCAGGCGCGCTCGTCGAAGCCGCGGTACCGCATCGACGCCGCCGAGGCGCTGATCGCCGACGTGCCGCCGCCGCGCGACTCCGTCGAGCTGATGGCGTTCGCCAAACGGCGGCTCGGCAAGACCGTGCTGGAGCTGGAAGACACGACGTACCAGGTCGGCGACCGGACACTGCTCGACCACGTCACCTGGCGCGTCGGCCCCGGCGACCGGATCGGCCTGGTCGGGATCAACGGCTCCGGCAAGACGTCGCTGCTCAAGCTGCTCGGCGGTGACGTCGAGGGTTCGACCGGCCGGCGGATCGAGGGCAAGACCGTCGCGCTCGCGCACCTGCGCCAGGAGCTCGACGACCTGCCCGCGGACCTGCGCGTGCTGCAGGCGATCGAGCAGGTCGCCGGGCGCGTGGTGTTCGGCAAGCAGGAGATGACGGCGTCGCAGCTGGGCGAGAAGCTCGGCTTCCCGCAGGCCCGCCAGTGGACCCCGGTCGGCGACCTGTCCGGCGGCGAGCGGCGCCGGCTGCAGCTGTGCCGGCTGCTGATGGCCGAGCCGAACGTCCTGCTGCTCGACGAGCCGACGAACGACCTGGACATCGACACGCTGCAGCAGCTGGAGGACCTCCTCGACGGCTGGCCGGGCACGATGATCGTGGTTTCGCACGACCGGTACCTGGTCGAGCGCGTCTGCGACACGATCGTCGCCCTCTTCGGCGACGGCCGCATCACCCACCTCCCGGGCGGCATCGAGGAGTACCTGAACCGCCGGGCCGTCGCCAAGGAGCCCGCGGGCTCGGCGGCCCCGACGGCGGCGAAGGCCGAGGCGAAGAAGTCCGCGGCCGACCTGCGCGCGGCCCAGAAGGACCTCGGTCGGCTGGAGCGCAAGCTAGACCAGCTGCACACGAAGGAGAAGAAGCTCCACGGGTCCCTGCTGGAGGCGGCTACCGATCCGGCGAAGCTGATGGAGCTGAATGCCGAGCTGAAGGGCGTCCAGGGGGAGATCGAGGACGTCGAGGCCCGCTGGCTGGAGACGTCCGAGCTGCTCGAGTGAGGGTGCTCGGGCCGAGTGACTCGCTTGGCACGCAGGCGATCCGCCGGATCGCGGTGGCCGGCCCGGCCGGGTCGGGCAAGTCGACGTTGGCACGGACCCTGGGCGAGCGTCTCGGTGTGCCGTACGTCGAGTTCGAATCCTTCTTCCACGGGCCGGGGTGGACCGTGCGGGAGACGTGGCAGGCCGACGTCCTCAACCACCTCGACAGTGATGCCTGGTCCATCGAGTGGCAGGGCGAGCAGGTCCGGGAGCGGATGACCGCACGCCTCGACGTGCTGGTGTGGCTCGACCACCCGCGGGCCTTGACCATGGTCCGGGTCGTCAAGCGCACGCTCCTGCGGCGCATCGGGCGGGGTTCGAAGATCCCCGGCGGGAACGTCGAGGGCCCGCTGTACACGTTCTTCACCGACCGGCAGCACATCGTCAAGATCGCGTGGCGGTACCACCCGATCCTGCGCGCGCGGGTCCGCGAGGTCGTCGACGAGAACCGTCATCCCGGCCTCGTCGTCGTCCGGCTGCGGGGTCAGCGCCAGGTCGACAACTGGCTTCGAGGGCCGGTTTCCGCGTTGATCGGCGGATGTTGACACCCAGACAGTAATCTGACGCGCATGAGCAGGTTCGTGGACACGCTCGTCGCCACCGCGACGGCGCGAGGTCAGCAGCGGGGCATGGTCACCGGGGAGCCGAAGGAGCCGGTCCGGCGGACCTGGGCCGAGGTGCACCAGGAAGCCCGGCGGATCGCCGGTGGGCTGGTCGCGGGTGGGTTCGAGCGCGGCGGGGCCGTTGCGGTGCTGGCCGCGGCGCCGGTGCTGATCGCGCCGACCGTGCAGGCCGTGTGGCTGGCCGGGGGCAGCGTCACCATGCTGCACCAGCCGACGCCGCGCACCGACCTCGCCGAGTGGGCCGAGGACACCGTGCGGGTGCTCGGGATGATCGGCTCGGACCTGGTGCTGCTGGGCGAGCCGTTCGACCAGCTGGCTCCGGTGCTGGCCGAGAAGGGCATCGGCTACCGGCTGATCACCGAGCTGGCCGACGCCGAGCCGCTCGCCGACGTCGTCGTCACCGACGAGGGTGAGACCGCGCTGCTGCAGCTGACCAGTGGCTCGACCGCCGACCCGAAGGCCGTGCGGATCACCTACGGGAACCTGTACTCCAACGTCAAGGCCATGGTCGAGCGCGCGGAGTTCGACTTCGACGTCGACGTGATGGTCTCGTGGCTGCCGACCTTCCACGACATGGGCATGGTCGGCTTCCTGACCGTGCCGATGACGTTCGGCGTCGAGCTGGTCAAGATCACGCCGGTCGAGTTCCTGTCCGGGCCGCTGATCTGGCCGGAGCTGATCACCAAGTACCACGGCACGACCACGGCGGCGCCGAACTTCGCGTACGCGATCGTCGGGCGCCGCATGGCCCGCGTCGACGACGACGATGCCTACGACCTCTCGAAGCTGCGGATCGCGCTGAACGGCGCCGAGCCCGTCGACGAGTCCGCCGTCCAGACCTTTGTGGACGCCGGCGCGCGGTTCAAGATGCCCGCGGAGTGCGTGTTCCCGGCCTACGGCATGGCCGAAGCGACGCTCGCGGTGTCGTTCGCGCCGCTGTTCACCGGGCTCACCCTGGACGTCGTCGAGGCAGACGCGCTCGAGGCCGAGAACCGCGCTGTGCCGGTCCCCGAAGGTGACGAGCGGCGTGGCACCGACAGCGTCCGGTCGTTCGCGGTGCTCGGCCGCCCGCTGGACGGGCTCGAGGCGGAGATCGTCAACGACGCGGGTGAGCGGATCGGCGAGCGCGAGGTCGGCGAGATCCGGCTGCGCGGCGAGGCCGTCACGCCCGGCTACCTGACGATGGACGGCCCGCTCGACACCCAGGACGCCGAGGGCTGGCTGAACACCGGCGACCTCGGGTACCTGATCGACGGCCAGATCGTCATCTGCGGCCGTCGCAAGGACGTCATCATCATGGGCGGCCGCAACCTGTACCCGACGGACATCGAGCGCGCGGCGACGTCGATCGAGGGGGTCCGCCCGGGCAACGCGGTCGCGGTGCGGCTGGACGCGGGAAGCCGTCGTGAGCGCTTCGCGGTTGTCGTCGAGTCGAAGCTGGCGGGTGACGCCGAGGCCGAGAAGAGCCTGATGAAGCAGGTGTCGGCCCGGGTCCGCGACGCCGTCGACATGCGGCCGTACGCGGTGCTGGTGCTGCCGGCGGGGAGCCTGCCGAAGACGCCGTCGGGCAAGGTCAAGCGCGCGGCGACGGCGCAGCAGTTCGCCGACCGGATCAAGAAGAACGCCGACTCCTGACCGGCCCGGCCCAAGCGCCCCAATGTGGCCTTCGGTGCGTCTGACGCACCGAAGGGCCCCTTGGGTGCGTCTGACGCAACCAAGGCCACATTGGGGCGCTTGAAAGCCGGGGTCAGCGTTGCTGGAGGCGCTCCGCGCGCAGGGTCGGCGGGGTGGCGCGTTCGGTCATGGCTTCCGCGGCCGTGCGGGCGCCCGGGAGGTCCGGGGCGTGGCCGGTGCGGGCGGCGAGCTGGTCCTCCACCCGGTCGAGGAAGTCGTCGACCTCGCGCTCGTCGTAGCCGCGCTTGCCGATCAGCGGCTTCGCGAAGATGACGTGGTGCACTTCGGCGGCGGTCAGGTCGTCCTCCTCGGCGATCGTCTTCGCGATCCGCCGGACGAACTCGTCGACCTCGTGCTTCGCGTAGCCACGGCGGCCGATCGGGGCGTTACCGAAGGTGACCTCGGTGAGGTCTTCGGCGGTGAACGACATGCAACTCTCCGATTCCGGGGTTGGGCGGTGCGAACTGCCGTACACCGTCCTAACCCGCGAACGGGCTCCCCGGAAGGGGCGGACCTCGAAGCTCACCCCGACGGGCGTCCGCCGTCCGCCTGTGAGTGAGCCGGGACTACTCAGCGCTGTGTGGCCGGCTTCACACCGTCAGGACCGGCCGAACCACTTCCGCTGGCCCTGCGGCCGGCTCTCCTCGGCGACCGGCGATGGCGGCGGCGGCGGCGGAGGGGGCGGGCTCCGCAGCTCCACCAGCGCCGCCTCGGCCTCGTCGAGGAACAGGTCGACCTGCGCCTGGTCGTAACTGCGCATGCCGACCGCCATGATCGTGAACTCGACGTAGTGGATGTCGTCGGCGGTCAGGATGTTGCGCCCGGCCAGCGCCTCGGCGATCAGGTCGAGGAAGGCGTCGACCTCGTCCTCGTTGTAGCCGCGCCGGCCGAAGCGGGGTTTGCCGAACGCGATCGCCCGGACTTCGTCAGGGGTCATGGCCTTACCTAACCACCGATGTCAGCCTGCATGGAAGGCGTTTTGCGCGGCCTCGAGACCGGTGCCGACCAGCGCCTCGGTCGCGTCCGCGCAGCGGTCGACTTCGAACGGGAGCTCCTTGCGCTCGACCGTCGAAAAGTCCTTCAGCACGAAGTCGGCCGGGTCCTGCCGGCCGGGCGGGCGGCCGATGCCGAACCGGACCCGGTAGTAGTCGCGGGTGCCGAGCGACTTCGTGATCGAGCGCAGTCCATTGTGGCCGTTGTCGCCGCCGCCGAACTTGAGCTTCAGCGCGCCGAAGTCGACGTCCAGCTCGTCGTGCACCACGACGACACCGGTCGGCGGCACCTTGAAGAATCGCGCCGCGCCGACCACCGGCCCGCCGGACAGGTTCATGTACGACCGCGGCTTCACCAGCACGACACGGCGGCCGCCCAGCCGCCCCTCGAGCACTTCGCCGCCGCTCTTGTGCGTCTTGAACTTGCCGCCGACCCGGGCGGCCAGCTCGTCCAGCACCATGAATCCGACGTTGTGCCGGTTTCCGGCGTACTGGGGTCCGGGATTGCCGAGGCCGGCGAGCAGGATCAGCTCGCCGGCCCCGGGCAGGTCTTCGGTCATGCGGAAATGCTATTCGGCGGCTTCGGCCGACTCGCCGCCCGCTTCGGTAGCGGCGTCTTCGTCGTCGGCCTCTTCACGCTGCGGCTCGTTGACGGCGACGACCAGCGACTCGGGGTCGGTGACCAGGGTGGCGCCCTGCGGCAGCTCGACCTGGGCGGCGAGCACCTGGCTGCCGACCTCGAGGCCCTCGATCGAGACCTCGAACTGCTCCGGGATGTGCAGCGCCTCGACCTCGACGGTCAGGGTGTCGACGTCCTGGTTGACCAGGCCGCCGGGGCCGGGGTTGCCGGTGACGACGACGGGGACGTCGACGACGATCTTCTCGCCGCGCTTAACGACCAGCAGGTCGACGTGCTCGATGTAGTTCTTGAGCGGGTGCACGACGATGGTCTTCGTCAGCGCCAGCTCGTCGGAGCCCTCGAGGTCGAGCGTGATGACGGCGTTGGAGCCGTTCTCGCGGACGACGCGGGCGAACTCGATGGCCGGCAGCGCGAAGTGCCGCGGGTCCGAGCCGTGGCCGTACAGGACGGCGGGGATCTTGCCGGCGCGACGCGTACGACGCGCGGCGCCCTTGCCGAACTCGGTGCGCGGCTCGACGGACAGACGTACCTCGGACACGGTGTGGCACTCCTTCAAATCACGAACATGGTGCGGTGGACAGCATGCTGCGGCGGGGGATGCGGGTTGTTCTGTTCAGGCGGTTGCGTTCGGCGGCGAGTTTTCCGGGCGTGCACGACAGCCGGGGGCTACTCCGAGCCGCCGCGTCGATCACGCCGGGCACCCTGGAAGGGCCCCGCCTCGCCGAGACAACCTCAAGAGTGTAAACCAACCTCATCACGGTGGGTTGCGGCGGGGGCCCGGGCCAGGCTAGAACCCTCCTGGACCCCGGTGCGTGACGACACAAATCCGGTGGCGGGACGCGGCCGGCCGAGGTGTGCTCGGGTGGCGGAAGAGCAGGGGGCGGAAGATGCGGGCTCGACGGAGCATGGTGGCGGCGGTGCTGCTGCTGGGCGGGCTGCTCGCCGGCTGCCAGGTGGCGGTCCCCGGCACCGCGGGCGTCTCCGCCGCCGGCCGGCAGACGGCTGATCGCCGGGCCGAGCAGCGCGCCGCTGTCGACGCCGCCCTCACCGCGCTGGCCCAGGCGCCCGCGCTCGCGCTGAAGTCGACGACCAAGGGCGCCGAACAGCAGTTCCGGGTCACCCGCGGCGGCAATGCGGTCGGCGGAGTGCCGCTCGAAGGCCGGGTGGTCCAGGTGACAGCCGCGGCCGGCCAGTTCTACCTGCAGGCCGACGCCGACTACTGGAAGGCCCACGCCATCGACGAGGGCACGCAGTTCGGCACGAGCTGGGTGCGCTCGCTCGGCTCCGAACTGCCCTTCGACCCGGCGGCGAAGTTCGCCCCCAAGGCCCTCGCCGACGCACTGCGCAAGGCGCTGCCCGGGCTCGACCGGCTGGGTGAGCCGGTCACGGCGAAGCTCCCGGACGGCACCGAGGTCTACCAGCTCGGCGCCGCGCCGAGCGTCCTGCGGGTCACGACGGCCAAGCCGAACCGCGTCGTCAGCTTCGCCCCGGTGCTGCTCGACCCGCAGGCCGGGCCGAAGTACGGCGCTGAGTTCCGCGTCAGCCCGCTGACCGGCGACGCGCTGAAGACGTTCCACACCGACCTGGACACCACCGTCGGCGGGCTGGGCCAGCCGTTCGAGGGGCTGGTGCAGGCCAGCGCCGTGGTCACCAACGACCTCCTCGACTGCAAGGACTTCGTCGGCTCCTGCACGACCACGGTCGACGTCTCCACCAGCGTGGTGGGCACGCCTGCCTCGGGTGAGAAGAGCGTCGTGCACATCAACCTCTCGGTCGAGGTCAGCGCCGACTCGCTCGGCGCGCAGACCTGCACGGCGGCGGCCGACGCCGAGCCGTACGCGACGGTCAAGATGTCCTGCACGGTCAAGTTCAAGCTGCCCAACCGCACCGCCAGCTACCAGGTGCTGTCGAAGCCGAACGCGACCGCGGAGGTGCGCGCGGCCCTCGACGTCAACGCGGTGAAGCAGAAGGTGGCCGCGGAGTTCGCGAGCCTGGGCGGCTGAGCTGGACACCTACCCGGGGGTGCGTTGCTTCCGTTGAAGTAGGTGATCTTCCGTTCCTAGCATCGGCTGTGTACAGCCGATTCGAACGGGAGAGAGTGACATGGCCAAGCTGGTGGTTTTCGGGGGGACCGGGTACGCCGGGGGCAGGATCGGCGCCGAGGCGCTGCGGCGCGGGCACGAGGTCGTCGGTGTTGCGCGGAACGCCGGCGCGGTGCCCGAAGGCGTCGAAGCGGTGCCGGGCTCACTGCACGACGAGGAGTTCGTCTCGCAGGTCGTGAAGGACGCGGACGTCATCGTGGTCGCGACCCCGGCCCGCGCGCTCGACGGCAAGAAGCTCATCGACGCCGTGCCGGCGCTGGCGCGGATCGCGCGCGAGAACGGCGTCCGGCTGTCGTTCGTCGGCGGTGCGGCGAGCCTGCTGGTCGCCGAGGGCGGCCCGCGGCTGTTCGACACCCCGGAGTTCCCGGCCGAGTACAAGGAAGAGGCCGGCAACCACGCCGAGGTGCTCGGCCTGCTGCGCGAGCAGCCCGAGGACCTCGACTGGTTCTACGTCAGCCCCGCCGCCGAGTTCGGAGCCTGGACCCCGGGCGAGCGCAAGGGCGAGTTCCGGATCGGCGGCGACGTCCTGGTGACCGACGAGAACGGCAAGTCGCACATCGGCGGTGACGACTTCGCGACCGCGTACGTCGACGAGATCGAGCAGCCGAAGCACCGCCGCGCGCGCTTCACGGTCGCTTACTGAAGTTCTTTCAGCACCGGGGCGAAGGTCTCGAAAAACGGCTCGAAGACCGTGATGTACGAGAAGCCGTAGCGCTTTCGCCGTTCTTCGAGTTGCCCGGCGATCTCCTCGACCGTGCCCAGCAGCAGCTGAGGCGCGTCGAGGAGCTCGCGGGCGTCCTTGACGGCAGTGCGCTCGGTCTTCTCGTGCCACGCCTCCGCCGCCGCTTGGCGGTCGTCGGTGACCTCGACGTGCTGGACCAGCATGTTGTACTCGATCTCGCGGCCCTTGGCGTGGTCCCGGAAGTACGCGACGCGCTCGTCCACCGCCTCGGCGTTGTCGAGTTTGAAGGTGCCCGGCGGCTTGCCGGGCTGCTGCCTCAGGCCCGCGAAGCCGACGATGTCCGCGTGCTCGGCGGCCAGCTTGAGCACACCGTCGCTGTTGCCCGCGATGAGCAGCCGGGGATGGTCGATGCCCTCGTCTTCGAAGTGTTTCCGCAGGTGGCCGAGGCTCTCTTCGAGGTAGGCGATCCGCTCGGACGCCTTGTGCCACGGCAGGCCGGCGTCGTCGAACTCGCTCTTCATGTGCCCGGAGCCGAGCCCGAGGTCCAGGCGTCCGTCGAGCAGCGCGGCCGTCGAAGAGGCTTCGCGGGCGAAGAGCGCGAGGTTGTAGAACGGCACGTTGGAGACGAGGGTCCCGAGCCGCGGCCGTTCGGTGACGGCGGCGGCCATGGCGAGTACCGGGAACGGCGCGAACCGCCCGGTGCCGAGGTGGTCGGGCACGGTGATGGCGTCGTAGCCGAGCTCCTCGGCTCGCCGGCACTTGGTGATCCACGCGTCCCGGCTGCCGATCTCGCGGAAGCTGACGCCGAACTTGAAGTTCCCCATGCCGGTGACGCTAGCGCCGGAAACCCCCGCCGGGCGCGGAGTTTCGCGCCCGGCGGAAGGGTTGTCAGGCGTTGCCGTCGAAGAGCGACGTGACCGAGCCGTCCTCGAAGACCTGCTGGATGGCTTCCGCCAGCATCGGGGCGATCGACAGGACCGTGAGGCCCTCGAACCGCTTCTCCTCGGGGATCGGCAGCGAGTTCGTGACGATGACCTCGCGTGCCTTGCACTGCGAAAGCCGCTCGGTCGCCGGGTCCGACAGGATGCCGTGGGTCGTCGCGATGACGACGTCCGCCGCGCCCTCGTCGATCAACGCCTCGGTGGCCTTCACGATCGTGCCGCCGGTGTCGATCATGTCGTCGATCAGGACGCAGAGCTTGCCCTCGACCTTGCCGACCACGCGGTTCGCCACGGCCTGGTTCGGCTTGTCCGGGTCGCGCGTCTTGTGGATGAACGCGATCGGCCGGTCGCCCAGCGTCTGCGCCCACTTCTCGGCCAGCCGCACGCGGCCCGAGTCCGGCGAGACGACGGTGATGTCGGCGTTGCCGTAGGTCTTCTTGATGTGGTCGGCCAGCACGGTCTGCGCCATCAGGTGGTCGACCGGGCCGTCGAAGAAGCCCTGGATCTGCGCGGTGTGCAGGTCGACGGTCATGATCCGGTCGGCGCCCGCGGTCTTGAACAGGTCCGCGATCAGCCGCGCGGAGATGGGCTCGCGGCCCTTGTGCTTCTTGTCCTGGCGCGCGTACGGGTAGAACGGCATGACCACGGTGATCCGCTTCGCGCTCGCCCGCTTGAGCGCGTCCACCATGATCAGCTGCTCCATCACGTACTCGTTGATGGGCGTGGTGTGCGCCTGGATGACGAAGGCGTCGGTGCCGCGGACGGACTCCTCGAACCGGACGAACAGCTCGCCGTTGGCGAACGTGTGCGCCGTCTGCGGGGTGATCGTCACGTTGAGGTGCTCGGCGACCTCTTCGGCGAGCTCCCGGTGCGCCCGTCCGGAGAAGAGCATCAAGTTCTTCTTCGGCGTACCTGACTTCGGACTCATGCTGGCGACTCCCCGTCGGTTCCTGCTGCTGAATCGGCGTCGAGGGCGGCCTGGGCCGCCTCCGCCGCGGGTGTACCCGGCCGGCGCCGGATCGCCCAGCCTTCGATGTTGCGCTGCGGCGGCGCCGACACCGCGAGTGTGCCCGGGGGGACGTCCTCGCGGATCACGGCACCCGCACCACTGTAAGCGCCGTCACCGATCCGCACCGGGGCGACGAAGGTGTTGTCCGCGCCCAACCGGACATGCGACCCGATAACGGTCTTGTGCTTGTTGACGCCGTCGTAGTTCACGAACACGCTCGAGCAGCCGATGTTGCTGTTCTCACCGATCGTGGCGTCGCCGACGTAGGTCAGGTGCGGCACCTTCGTGCCGGCGCCGATGTCGGCGGCCTTCGTCTCGACGAACGCGCCGAGCTTGCCCTTCGTGCCGAGCTTCGTGCCGGGGCGCAGGTAGGTGAACGGGCCGACGTTGACCCCGTCGCCCAGCTCCGAGTCCGAGCCGTGCACCCGCACCACGGAGGCGCCGGCGCCGATGGTCATGTTCGTCAGGGTGCTGTCCGGCCCGACCGTGGTGCCCTCGCCGACCGTCGTCGCGCCCTTGAGCTGCACCCCGGGCTCGATGACGACGTCACGCGACAGCGTCACGCCGGCGTCGATCCAGGTCGAGGCGGGGTCGACGACGGTGACGCCCTCGCGCTGCCAGCGCTGCACGATCCGGCGGTTGAGCTCGGCGCCGAGCACCGACAGCTGGACGCGGTCGTTGACACCCTCGGTCAGCCACGGGTCGTCGACGACCAGCGCGCCGACGTCGAGGCCGTCGCCGTTCGCGATGCCCAGGACGTCGGTGAGGTAGAGCTCGCCCTGCGCGTTGTCGGTCGACAGCCGCGAAAGGCCGTCGCGCAGCACAGTGGCGTCGAAGGCGTACACGCCCGAGTTGATCTCGGTGATCTCCGCCTGCTCCGGGCTGGCGTCCTTGTGCTCGACGATCCCGGTGACCTTGCCCGCCGCGTCGCGCGTGATGCGGCCGTAGCCGGTCGGGTCGGCGACCACCGCGGTCAGCACGGTGACCGCGTTCTTCGCCTCGGTGTGCTCGTCGAGCAGGGCGCCCAGGGTCGCGGTGTCGAGCAGCGGGACGTCGCCGTAGCTGACGATCACGGTGCCGGTGAGGTCCGCCGGCAGCGTCGCGAGCGCGCAGGACACGGCGTGGCCGGTGCCCTTCTGCTCGGCCTGCACCGCGGTGCCGACCGCGCGGCCGAGGGCCGCCCCGACCTGCGCGAGGCGCTCGCCGACCGCCTCGCGGCCGTGCCCGACGACCACGACGAGGTGTTCGGGATCCAGGCCGGCGGCGGCCCGGACGGCGTGCTCGACGAGGGGCCGCCCGGCGATCGGGTGCAACACCTTCGGGGTCGCGGATCGCATGCGGGTGCCCTCACCCGCGGCGAGGATCAACGTGCTCAGCGGGCCGGTCAACGGCGCTCCCAACGGTTACCACAAGATGGCTTCTGTCGGGCACCGATCCTAACTGGGCTCTTCGGGCTCCCACGTCGGGTCGGTGGGTAGGCCCTCGCCCGCCCACGCCGCGGCCGGGTCGGCGGCCATCGAGTTGGCCGACGCAACCTGGTTGCCGCCGCCGCGTTTTGCCTGGTACATGGCCGCGTCGGCACGGGCGAGGACCTGCTCGCCGCGCTCCTGGGGCCGCAGTGAAACGAGCCCGATCGACAGCGTGACGCCGTGCGAAAGGTGGTGCGGCAGGCCGGCGACGGACTTCACCGCGCGGCCGAGCGCCATCTTCGCCGCGGACGCCGGTGTGCCCGGGAGCAGCACGATGAACTCGTCACCGCCGTAGCGCGCGACGAGGTCGTCGCCGCGCAGGGCGTCACGAAGCGTGCTCGCGACAACACGCAGCACGTTGTCCCCTTCGGCGTGCGACTGCTTGTCGTTGACACCCTTGAAGCCGTCGAGGTCGACCAGCGCGACGGCCAGGGGCTGCGCGTCCGCCGACGATGCGAGCTGACGCAGCTTCTCGTCCAGCGCGCGCCGGTTCGGCAGCCCGGTGAGCGGGTCCTGCAGCGCCTGCTGGGTGATCGCGCCGTGCTCGGCGGAGAGCCGTTCGTGCTCGCGGCGGGCATTCAGCGTGGCGATCTGCGACTCGCGCAGGCTCCACATCTCGTTCTCGAGGCGCCTCGCGTAGTCGATCAGCGACTCGCTGGCGCCGGACGCATAGTCCGGGCTCGTGTCGAGCCGCGCCAGCTCACGCGCGATGTTCAGCCGCATCGACGGCTGCGAGGTGTCGTCGGTCAGCGACTCGCGGGCCGAGCGCAGCACGTCGAGGGCCTCCCCGCGGCGGCCGGCCTTGTCCAGGCAGCGGGCCAGCGCGATCGCGACGATCTCGCGTTCCCCCGGGTAGCCGGTGCTTTCGTGCAGGTGCTGGAGCCGGTCGATCTGGTCGGCGCTCGGGCCGTGCAGCGCCTGCGCCGCGGCGAGGACGCCGACCTGGTCGACGGCGGGGACGTTCGCCTTCCGCGGGAACAGCGACTCGGTGAACGGCCCCTCGGCGGCGACGGCCATGGACGCGGCGGTGCGGAACTTCTCGGCGCTCTCGTCGTACTCGTCGATGCGTTCGAGCCGCAGGCCCCAGCCGAGCAGCATCTTGACGCGGTTCATCAGCTGCAGCGTGATCTCGTGCGGGCTCGCGCTCTCGCGGATCGCGGCGGCGGCGCGGCCGATGACCTCCTCGGCGGCCTCGTACACGCCGAGCTGGTTGAGCACGATCCAGCAGTCGTTCAGCGTCGACCACAGCATCCGGTTCCAGGCGCGGATGCCGATCTGCCGGTTGGGGATGGCGGAGTCGTCGAGGATGGCCAGCGCGCGGGCGATCTCGGTGAGCGCGGGGTCCTCCTGCGCGGCGATCACCAGGCGGCGGCCGCGCAGCGCGTGCGCGTCCGCCCGCAGCAGGGCGAGGCCGTGCCGGCGGGTGTGCGCGAGCATCTCGTCGAGCCGGGGCTCGGCCTCGGCGGCCAGGCCGCGGGTGATCAGCCGGGCGATCGCCGACGCGCGCAACAACTGCGCGACCATCGTCGGCTCGCCGCGCCGCTGGGTCTCGTCGAGCAGCTCGTCCATCAGCTCGACGATCTGGAGCTGCTGGGTGTACTCCTGCCGCTGGACCGCGGCGATCAGCTCTCGCGCGCGCCCGACGAGCCAGGCGTCGGACATTTCGGCCAGGGCAGGACGTCTGGCCGCCACCGGGTCGGTCGCCTCGTCGGTCAGCGCCAACCTCCCGGTGTCGTGGGCTCGGTCCTACTGCTGCTGCTGCTGCTCCGCCGCCAGGATTCGAACCTGAACTGTCAGAACCAAAATCTGAAGTGCTGCCGATTACACTACGGCGGATCGATCCTGGTCAGGATAGCGACGATCGGGTGTCGTCCGCGCGGGGGATCCGTTAGCGGGCCCCGTCCGCCGGGTACCCCGGTTCCGAAGCCCCGATGGGTGGTTCAGGCACTCCCCAGTCGCCGAAACCTCCTGTACCGTAACTTACGGCATCGTAGGTTAGGCGACCCTTTGCAGGGCACCGCGCAGGAAGAAGTGAAGCGTATGACGGCCACGCTCGACCGTTCACAGCCCACCGGGGAGCCTTCGGCTCCGAAGGGGCCCAAACCTGTCATCGAAGGCACCCGCGGCATCGGCGTGCAGCTTTCGGTCTACTTCGGCGTGATCGCGCCGTTGGTGGCACTGCTGGTCGCGGTGCCGTTCGCCTGGGGCTGGGGTCTGAGCTGGGTCGACGTCGGCATCTTCGTGGTGTTCTACGCGATCAGCGGGCTCGGCATCACCGTTTCGTACCACCGCTACTTCACGCACGGCTCGTTCAAGGCCAAGCAGTGGCTGCGCGTGTTCATGGCCATCGCGGGCAGCATCGCCCTGCAGGGCCCGGTCATCACCTGGGTCGCCGACCACCGTCGCCACCACGCGTTCTCCGACCGCGACGGCGACCCCCACTCCCCGTGGGCGTTCGGCACCTCGCCGTGGGCCATCGCCAAGGGTTTCTGGCACGCCCACATGGGCTGGCTGTTCGAGCGCGACCAGACCAACGCCGAGCGTTTCGCGCCGGACCTGGTCAAGGACCCCGCGATCAAGAAGGTCGACGATCTGTTCTGGCTGTGGGCGCTGATCAGCCTGGCGCTGCCGGCGCTGCTCGGCGGCCTGATCTCGTGGTCGTTCTGGGGCGCGGTGACGGCGTTCTTCTGGGCCGGGCTGGTGCGCATCTGCGTGCTGCACCACGTGACGTGGTCGGTCAACTCGATCTGCCACATGATCGGCGAGCGCCCGTTCACCGCGCGCGACAAGTCGGCGAACTTCTGGCCGCTGGCGATCTTCTCGTTCGGCGAGTCCTGGCACAACCTGCACCACGCCGACCCGACGTCCGCCCGGCACGGCGTGAAGCGCGGCCAGATCGACATTTCCGCGCGGCTGATCTGGATCTTCGAAAAGTTCGGCTGGGTGCACGACGTGCGCTGGCCGACCCCGCAGCGGTTGGCCCGAATCACCACGGAGAAGCACTAGTCCCGTAGGGTTCGGTGAGTGGCGGGGAGACGACGTTCAAAACGTGAACAGCAGGTCACCGGGGCACGACCGGCCGCCCCGGTGACCCGTGTGCGCATGACGGGCAGCGAGCGGCGTCAGCAGCTGCTCAACGTGGCGCGGGCGCTGTTCGCCGAAAAGGGTTTCGACGGCACGTCGATCGAAGAGATCGCGCACCGCGCCAACGTGTCGAAACCCGTGGTGTACGAGCACTTCGGCGGCAAAGAGGGCATCTACGCGGTGGTCGTCGACCGCGAAACGCAGCTGCTCCTCGAGCGGATGGTTTCGACGCTGCACGGCGGTCACCCCCGCGTGATGCTGGAGCAGGCGGCGACGGCCCTGCTGTCCTACGTCGAGGATTCCCACGACGGCTTCCGGATCCTGGTCCGCGACTCACCGGTGGCCAGCTCGACGGGCACGTTCTCGACGGTGCTGAACGACATCGCGAGCCAGGTGGAGCACATCCTGGCCCAGCAGTTCGCGGCCCGCGGGTACGACGAGAAGCTGGCGGCGCTGTACGCGCAGGCCTTGGTGGGCATGGTCGCGTTGACCGGCCAGTGGTGGCTCGACGCCCGCAAGCCGAAGCGCGACGAAGTGGCGGCGCACCTGGTGAACCTGGCTTGGAACGGCTTGTCGCACCTGGAAGACAAGCCGAAGCTGCGGCTCGGGTGAGCGTTTCCGTTGCGGGACCGAGTGTCACGCTGACCCTCGCGAACCTCGACCGGTCCCACGGCGACGTCGTGGTGTTCGAGGCGCGGGCCGAAGGCGTGGATCTGCTGGCTTCGATGTGGGTCGAAACCCTTTACGGCGACGCCATCGACAGTTTCGCGGCCGGATTGGCGCGGGATTTCCGCGGCTGGGACGGCACCCGCACCTGGAAGTCGTTCCGCGGCGAGCTCGAACTGCGCGCGACTCACACCGGGCGGGTGGTCGAGCTGGCGTGGACGCTCCACCACCCCGGGCCGGCCTGGGAGAGCCCGGGGTTCTGGGACTGCACCGTCCGGACGTTCGTCACGCCGGGCGAGGAGCTCCGCCGGTTCAGCGCGGACGTGGCGGAGTTCCTCGTCAGCTGAGCTGCCCGGCCTTGTGCAGGTGGTCGAAGATGAGCTTGTCCACCGCCGACACCTTCTCCCGGTCCGCGTAGCCCAGCCAGGTGATCTCCTCGATCTCGCTGCTCGCCTTCAGTGCCCCCGTGTAGGACGCCGTGAAGCACGTCATCCGGACGACGACGCCCGACGCCTTGCCGTCCGCCTGGGCTTCGAAGACCCCGGCCGGTTCGATCGACTCCGGCTTGATCTCGACGTCGACCTCTTCGCGGACCTCGCGAATCAACGTCTCGGCGTCGGACTCGCCGGGCTCGCGTTTGCCGCCGGGGAGGTAGTACACGTCTTTGCCGCGCGAGCGAGTGCTCAAGATCCGGCCATCGACGAGGTGGAGCCACGCGATCTTGTCGATCACGCCAGCCCCGCCAGCGCTTCTTCGGTCGTCACGACCGTGCCGAGCCGCGGGAAGATCTTCGTGATCGCGTTCTCGTGCGAGATGTCGGCGAGTGCGGTCATCGCGTCCGACACCGCGACCGTGGTGTAGCCGTGGTCCGCGGCCGCGCGCAGGGTGGATTCGACGCCGAACTCCGTTGCGATGCCGCCGAACAGCACCGTGCGCACACCCGCCCCGCGCAGGAACTCGTCGAGGTCGGTGTTCGCGAAGCCGCCGATGGTGTACTTCGTGACGATCTTGTCGTCCTGCGGGTCGAACACCAGCTCGTTGCCCGGCGGGTTGTCCGGCCGCGACACCTGCACGATGACGACGGGCGCGCCGGCCTTGCGGAAGGCGTCCCGCAGCCGCAGCGCGTTCGCGAGGACTTCTTCGCCGCTGTACGGCGTGGTCGGCAGGGCGACGATCCGCTCCTGCAGGTCGACGAGCACAAGTGCGGACGTGGCCGGGTCGATCTTGGTCATGTCCCGATCCTAGACACCGGCGCCGGAACCGGGTTGGAATGCCGGTCCCCGAACGCCAGGTCGGCGATGGCGCTCGGGGACCGGCGCGGTGCTGCCGCGGGAACGCTTTCTTCGGACCGCGTCCAACACTCGTCGGTGGCGGGCGAAAACCTTGGTGCACACCATGTTCCGCGATCGGCTCGCCACGCGACAGTGCTCACGGCACCGGCTGGGCGTGAAAAAACCACGCCCGGCAAGGGGTGCTACTTCCAGCGTGCGCTGTCAGGCCGGGGTGACCTTCAGCAGCTTGTCGTCCGTCCCGTCGGACGTCGTCACGTACAGCGCGCCATCAGGACCGCTGCGGACCGCGCGAAGCCGCCCGAACTGGTCGTCGAACTCCGGGGGCAGCGTGACGTCCAGGACCTTGCCCGCGGCGTCCAAGTGGTACAGCAGCAGCTTCTGGCCCTTGAGCGCCACCACGACCAGCGCGCCGTCGTTCGGGCCCCACTGGGCGCCGGTCAGGAACGCGTCGCCGCTGATCGCCTCGGTGATCTTGCCGGACGTCCACAGTGGACTCACCGCGTCCGGGAAGCGCTTGAGGTCGGTCATCGGCACGCTCTCGTCGTAACTCGAGTCGGTGCCGCCCTTCGACGGGTCCCAGCCGTAGTTCGCGCCCGGTTTCAGCAGGTTGACCTCGTCGTCGAACGTCGGCCCGTGCTCGGCGGTGATCACCTGGCCGCTGCCGGGACGGATCGCCACCCCCTGGACGTTGCGGTGCCCGTAGGTGTAGATCAGCCGTTCCTTCGGGTCCGACGACGTGATGAACGGGTTGTCCGGCAACGGGTTCCCGGTCTTCGCGTCCAGTCGCAGCACCTTGCCGCCGAGGGAGTGGCGGTCCTGCGCGATCGACGCGCGGGCCGTGTCGCCGGTGCCGACCAGCAGCGCGCCGTCCGGCGCGAACGTCGGGCGGCAGCCGGAGTGCCGGCCGCTCGGGTTCACCGGCAGCCCGGTCAGCAGATCCTTGACCTTCGTCGCGCTCCCGCCGTCTTCGGCCAGCTTCCAGGTGACCAGCCGGATGTCGACGGCCTTGCCGTCCTCCTTGTGGTCCTGGCAGGTGATGAACTCGCGGCTGGTCGCGAAGTCCGGGCTGACGACCATCCCCAGCAGCCCGCCTTCGCCCTGCACGAGGACGTCGGAGAAGTCGGCGCGGACCTCGGCCGCGCGCCCGTCGCGGACCAGCGCGAGCTTGCCCGGCCGCTGCGGCACCAGGATGCTGCCGTCGGGCAGGAAGCCGACGTCCCAGCCGTGCTGCAGGCCGGCGGTCACCGTCTCGACCTTGAACTTCCCGGACGCCGCCGCCGGGGTGGCCGCGGGCGGCACGCTCTGGACCGGCTCGCTCGCCGCCCCCGAACAGCCCGCGACCAGCAGGGACACCACACCGAGGAGACCCAGCACACACCGCATACGGTTCATCCTGCCATCAAGCGGTGAAATCGCCGTTCGCCGCCGCGCGCGTGAGGAACTCCAGGTCCGCGGCGCCGGGGATGTAGTGCCCGGTGCCCGGCACCAGGTCGACCGTGGCGCCGGCCGCTTCGAGACGCCGCTTGGTCGTCGCGGAGTCGACCATCGCGTCCTCCGCCCCGGCGACGGCGTACACCGGCATGGTCAGCCCGCTCAGGGCCGCGTCGCCGAAGACCGGGAACGGGCCGGTGCGGTACCGGTAGTTCGCGGACACGAGCAGCTGCTGCGCCACGATCGGCGACGACTCGGGCTCGCCGAGCACCCCTGCC
This sequence comes from Amycolatopsis sp. NPDC051758, assembly GCF_044453095.1. NCBI lineage: Bacteria > Bacillati > Actinomycetota > Actinomycetes > Pseudonocardiales > Pseudonocardiaceae > Amycolatopsis > Amycolatopsis sp. NPDC051758. Next base: position 183,416 of record NZ_JBITCJ010000011.1, read on the forward strand.
ACCGAACGACGACGGCCGCGTTCACCGAGCAGCGCCAGCAGTACGGCCTTGACGACGAACCCCTTCTTCATCGGGCCCAGGCCGATCGGGCACCGCAGTGCCAGCGCCGCGACGCGCTCCGGCCGCCGGGTTGCGTAGTCGAGGGCGAGCCAGCCACCGAACGACGAGGTCAGGAAGGCCGCGCGAGCCGCGCCGACGTGGTCCAGGACGGCGTCGAGCCACCCGGCGTACCGATCCGTGGTCAGCGGCGGCCGCGTCTCGGCGCTCAGCCCCGGCTCGCCGATGATGTCGACGGCGTACACGCGGAAGTGCTCGATCAGTGCCGGGAACCGGTGGGCCCACTCCGCGGAGTTGCTGCCGGAGCCGTGCAGCAGCACCAGCGGCGACGCCTCGGCCGGGCCGGCCGCGACGACGAACGTCTCGCCTTCGGGGGTCGGGATGCGCAGCTCGTCGTGAGGCCAGGCCTTCAGCGCTTCGAGGTAGCGCTCCCGCAGCAGGCGTGCGCCGGCTTCGGACTTGTATATCGTCATGCAAAATACCCTAACACTCCCTATCAACCGGATAGATAGGGAACTATTACGAACCTGGGCGCACCAGCCCGGACTCGTAGGCGAAAACGACCGCGTGCACCCGGTCGCGCAGCCGCAGCTTGCCGAGGATCCGCCCGACGTGCGTCTTCACCGTCGTCTCGCCGATGTACAGCTTCGCGGCGATCTCGCCGTTCGACAGCCCGCGCGCGATGAGCCCCAGCACGTCCTTCTCGCGTTCGGTGAGCACGTCGAGCTTCGCGGTGTCCACGGGATCGCGGTCGTCGGCGAGGTAGCGGTCGAGCAGCCGCCGCGTGACCGACGGCGAGACCATCGAGTCGCCGCGCAGCACCCCGCGGACCGCGACGAGCATCTCCTCCGACGGCGCGTCCTTCACCAGGAACCCGCTGGCCCCGGCACGCAGCGCGGCATACGCGTACTCGTCGAGGTCGAACGTCGTGATGATGAGGACACGCACGTCCGGCAGCTCGGCGCAGATCCGCCCGGTCGCCGCGACCCCGTCGAGCACCGGCATCCGGACGTCCATGAGCACCAGGTCCGGCCGCAGCTCGCGGGCCTTCGTGACGGCGTCCTCGCCGTTGACCGCCTCGCCCGCGACAACGAAGTCGTCCTGGCTTTCGATGATCATCCGCAGCCCGACGCGGACCAGCTCCTGGTCGTCGCAGAGCAGCACCCGGACGCTCACGGCCCGACCACCAGGCTCGCGTGCACCCGGTACCCGCCGTCCGGCGACGGGCCGGTCGCCAGCTCACCGTGGTACATCTCGACGCGCTGGCGCATCCCGGTCAGCCCGCGCCCGGACGACGGCAGCGCGGGCGCCGGGGCGGGTGCGGCGCGGCCGCCGGTGTTCGTCACCTCGATCCGGATCTCGGGCGGCTCGAAGGCGACGCTGACGCGGCCGGTCGCGTCGGCCGGGGCGTGCTTGATCATGTTGGTCAGTGCCTCCTGGACGATCCGGTACGCCTGCAGGGCGGCGCTCGCGGGCAGGCCGTCGAGGTCACCGCCGACCTCGAGGGTGATGTCCCGCCCGGACTGTTCGACGAGCTCACGCAGTTCGGCGACGGTCGGCTGCGGGCTGCGTGCCTCCTGGCCCGCGTGCAGGACTTCGAGGAGCCGCCGCAGCTCCGCGAGCGCGTCGCGGCCGGTGCGGCCGATGGTGTCGAGCGTGCGGTCGACAACGGCGGGGTCGCGGTGCCGGGCGAGCTTCGCGCCTTCGGCGTTCAACACGATCACGCTCATGCTGTGCGCGAGCACGTCGTGCAGCTCGCGCGCGATCCTCGTGCGTTCCTCGGCGGCGGCCGCGCGGGTCTGGGCGTCGGCGCGTTTCGCTTCCTCGGCGGTGAGCTGTTCCTTGGTGCGGAAGAACTCCCCGAGCGCCCACGCGGCGATGTGCAGCGGTAGCACGCCGAGGACGGCGAAGGTCGGGTTCTGGGTGAACGCGCCCCAGGTGAACCCCCACATGAAGTCCAGCACGAAGACACCCGCGGCGATCAGCGCGCCGAACCGCCGGTCACCCCGCGCGACCAGCGTGAACAGGACGACCGCCATGGCCAGCTCGGTGCGGCCGCGGTCGTAGGCCCAGATCTGGTTCGTGTACACCGCTGTCGCCCCGGCGATGATCAGCACGGCGACGGTCCGCGGGAACCGGCGGCGCACCAGCAGGGGGAGCAGGAACAGCATCGGGATCGCCCGGACCGTCCACGCGTCTTCGCCGGCCCAGTTGGGCGCGAGGAAGATGAACACGGCGTACAGCGGCAGGTCCACCGTCCACCGGTGCCTGCGCACCCACACCACGAGTCGTTCCACGCACCGAACGTAACGCGGAGACCGGTCCCGTGGCGTCATCCCGGCGGGCCGTTCCGGTCCTCCCCCGGGAGGACGAACCCCGGCCGAGCCGGCGGATTCGCGGCCACCCCGGCGGTTCCTAGCGTCGGGGTCATGTCGATCACCAGGGAATTTCTCCGCCACCCGATGCTGACGGGCGCGATCGCGCCGAGCTCACCACGGCTGGCCGGGACGATGACCGCGGGCCTCGGCCTGGAACGCGCGACGTCCGTCGTCGAGCTCGGGCCGGGCACCGGCGTGTTCACCGAAGCGGTCCTCGCGCTGCTTCGCCCCGAAGCACGGCTGACCGCCTTCGAGATCAACCCGCGTTTCGCGTCCTCGCTTCGCGCCCGGTTTCCGCAGGTGGACGTCGTCACCGGCTCCGCGGAGAGGCTGCCTGTCGAAGACGTGGACGTCGTCGTCTCGGGGCTGCCGTGGACGGCCATGACCGCGGACCGGCAGCGCCGCATCCTCGACGCGGTCACCGCGGCGCTGGCGCCGAACGGCCGGTTCACGACTTTCGCCTACGCCCACGCCGCTTGGACACCGCCCGCGCGTCGCTTCGCCGCTTCGCTGCGAAGCCGTTTCGCGGTCGTGGAGCGCACTTCGGTCGTCTGGGGGAACCTGCCGCCCGCGTTCGTCTACCGCGCGGCGCTGCCGGTGGCGGTGGGGAGGACCCGGCATGGACAGCCTGCTACGGCCACTGCTTGACGCGCCTCCGGCGGTCGTCTACCTGGTTTGCGCGCTGCTGATCACGGCGGAAACCGCGCTGCTGCCGGGAATCGTACTGCCGACGCTGTCGGCGTTGCTGCTGATGGGGTTCCTCGCCGAGCGGGGCACGCTCCACCCCGGACTCGCGCTGGCGGTGGCCGTGCTCGCCGCCGTCCTCGGCGACCAGCTCGCGTACCTCGAAGGACGGCGTTGGGGACGCCGGCTCGCCCGCCGCGTCGGCCAGGAACGCTGGGATCGCGCGGAAGCGGCGGTCGCGCGGTACGGCGTCCCCGCGGTGATCGCCGGACGCTGCCTGGTCGGCGTCCGGACGGTGATGCCACGTGTCGCGGGCTCGGCCGCGATGCCGTACCGCCGGTTCGTGGCGGGCAGCGTAGGGGCGGCGGTGCTGTGGGCGAGCGCGGAACTGCTGGTGGGTCACCTGACGGCGGCGGTGGTCTGAAGCCGTTCCGCCGTTTCGGCGTCCGCGGGCAGGAACGTCTCCAGCTTCAGCTCCGACACCGTGACGTCCGCCGCGGTCGCGAACGTCGTGATCGCCGTGATCAGCCGCAGCTCACCGACCGAAGTGGACAGTCGGACCGGCACCGCGAACCCCAGGTGCTCCGGACCCGGCGCGGTGGCGGGCGGCAGGTAACCCTCCAGCTCGGTGAGCTGGCGCGCGAGCCGCTCGTCCGGGGTGCGGGCCAGGTCGTTGCGGATGCGCTCCAGGATGTGCCGCGCCCAGTCGTCGAGGTTGCGCACGCGCGGCGCCATGCCCTGCGGGTGCAACGCGACCCGCAGCGTGTCGACCGGCTCCTCGAGGAGCTCCGGCGCGACGCCCTCGGTGAGCAGCGAAAACGCGTCGTTCTGCGCGACCAGCACGCCGTAGCGGTCGACGACGATCGCGGGGTAGGGGCGGTGGCCGTCGAGCAGCCGCCGCAGGCCGTCGAGCACCGGCTTGATCGCCGGGTCGTCGAGCCGCGTTTCGGGGTACGACGGCGCAAAACCGGCGGCGAAGAGCAGGCCGTTGCGCTCGCGCAGCGGCAGTTCGAGCGACTCGGCGACGCGCAGCACCATCCCGCGGCCGGGGAGCGAGCGCCCGCTCTCCATGAAGCTCACGTGCCGTTGGGTCGTCCCGGCCCGTAAGGCCAGGTCGAGCTGGCTGAGATGCCGCCGCGTGCGCCAGTCCTTCAGCGCGGTTCCGAAGTTCACGCGCCCATCATCTCGGCCCGTGCCATTCCCCGCGAGGAATTGAGCGCATACCCCGCGGCGGCGAGGCTGGCGGCATGACGAACTACGGCCTGGTCGTGCCGACCTACCAGCCCATCCTCGACGCCGGGCGGACCGCGCCCGAGCTGGTCGACACCGCCGTCTCCGCCGAAGAGCTCGGCCTCGACTCGGTCTGGGTGGGCGACACCCTCGCGCGCGCTCCGCTGGACACCTTCACGGTGCTGTCGGCGTTCGCCGCCCGGACTTCGCGCGTGACGCTGGGGACCGCGGCGCTGCTCCCGGCGTTGCGGGACCCGGTTCTCTCGGCGAACCAGCTGCTTTCCCTCGACCTGCTCAGCGGTGGCCGGCTCACGGTGGCGGTCGGCGCGGGGTTCGCCGGGCGGAGCGAGCCGGAGTTCGCGTTCGTGGGCGTGCCGTGGGCCCGGCGGCGGGCGCGCCTCGACGACATCGTGGGCCTCTGGCGAGCGGCGTGGAACGGCGAGTCGTCTTTCCACGGCGAGGTGCTGCACTACGACTCGCTGCCCTCCTATCCCGCGCCTTCACGGCCGGGCGGCCCACCGGTGTGGCTGGCGGCGTACACCCCGGGAGCGCTGGAGCGTGTCGGCCGCCTCTACGACGGCTGGCTCCCGTACCCGCCGGATCCGGCGGACTACGCGTCGGGGCTGGCGCAGATCCGGCCGTCGCGCCCGATGACGCCGGCGTTGTTCGCGACGGTCCTGGTGGAGGACGACGTGGATCTCGGGCGTGCCCTGCTGGAGGAGTACTGCCGGCGCAACTACGGCATGCCCGCGGACTTCGTCCAGCGCATCCAGATGCAGGTCACGGGCTCGGCGGCCGAGGTCGCGGCGCGGCTGCGCGCGTACGAAGGGGCGGAGCACGTGCTGCTGCGGATTGCGAGCACGGACCCGAAGGTCTTCGACGAGCAGCTCCCGCGGCTCGCGGAGGTGGTCAAGCTGCTCCGCTCTTGACGGCTTGCCAGCGCATGGGCCGTGGCCAGCCGTGATCGGAAACCTGTCGGGGGTGGCACGTAGGCTGGGACCGTGACCGACGCTCCATTGTCCGGACTCCTCACCGCCACCCTTCCCGACCCGGCCCTGCGTGGCGTGGTCGAGCGCGCCGGTGCGCCGCTGCTCGAACTGCAGGGGCCGATCGCCGCGCGGCAGCTCGTCGCGGCCGCCCTCGCGAGTGACGAAGGTGCGGCCAGGCCCGTCCTCGCCGTCACCGCCACCGGCCGCGAAGCCGACGAGCTGACCGCGTCACTCGGCGCCTTCCTGGGCAAGGACAGAGTCGCGGACTTCCCCTCCTGGGAGACCCTGCCGCACGAGCGGCTCTCGCCACGCGCCGACACCGTCGGCCGCCGGCTCGAGGTGCTGCACCGGCTCAAGACCGGTGACGACGACCTCCGCGTGGTCGTCGCGACCGTCCGCAGCCTGATCCAGCCGATGGCCCCCGGCCTGGGCTCGCTGAAGCCGATCGACCTCGTCGTCGGCGAGGAGCAGCCGTTCGAGGAGCTCCTCGAACGGCTCGTCGAGCTGGCCTACACCCGTGTCGACATGGTCGAGAAGCGCGGCGAGTTCGCCGTCCGCGGCGGCATCCTCGACCTCTTCGGGCCGACCGCGCAGCACCCCGTCCGCGTCGAGTTCTGGGGTGACGAGGTCAGCGAGATCCGCGCGTTCGCCGTCTCCGACCAGCGGTCGCTGCCCGGTGAGATCCCGCGGGTCACCGCGCCGCCGTGCCGGGAGCTGCTGCTCACCGAGGCCGTCCGGGGGAACGCCGCGGAGCTGGCGAAGACCTACGAAGCGGACGCCCACCTGTCCGAGATGCTCACCAAGCTGGCCGACGGCATCCCCGTCGAAGGCATGGAGGCGCTCATCCCGGTCCTCTGCGAAGGCGAGCTGGAGCTGCTCACCGACGCGATGCCGGTCGGCGCCCACGTGCTGCTCACCGACCCGGAGAAGATCCGCGCCCGCGCCGCCGACCTGGTCCGCACCGGCCAGGAGTTCCTCGAAGCGTCCTGGACGACGGCCGCCGCGGGCGGCCTGGCCCCGATCGACCTCGGCTCGTCGGCCTACCGCGGCCTCGACGAGATCGCCTCCCACGCCCAGGACACCAAGCGCGCCTGGTGGACGCTCACCCAGCTGACCAGCGAAGACCCCGACGTCTACCGCGTCTCGGTCGAGGCCGCCCCGGCCTACCGCGGCGAGCTCGAACGCGCGACGGCGGACCTGCGCGCGCACACCGCGTCGGGCGGCACGGCGGTGCTCGTCGTCGCCGGGCACGGCACCGCGGCTCGCGCGGTCGAGCAGTTCTCGGCCGCCGACGTCCCGGCCGCGCTGGCGGGCGACGGCCTGAAGAGCGCGCCGGCGCCGGGCCTCGTCACGGTCACCTGCGGCGGCCTCACCGACGGTTTCGTCTCACCGGAGCGCGCCCTCGTCGTGCTCACCGAGTCGGACCTGACCGGCCGCGGCTCCGGCGCCGGAACGTCCACAAAGGACCTCACCACCAAGATGCCGTCCCGGCGGCGCAACGCCGTCGATCCGCTGGCGCTCAAGAACGGCGACTACGTCGTCCACGAGCAGCACGGCATCGGCCGGTTCGTCGAGATGGTGCAGCGCACGGTCGCCGGCGCCACCCGCGAGTACCTGCTGCTGGAGTACGGCTCTTCCAAACGCGGCCACCCGGGTGACCGGCTGTTCGTGCCGACCGACCAGCTCGACGAGGTGTCCAAGTACGTCGGCGGCGAGCTGCCCACGCTCAACAAGCTCGGCGGCTCCGACTGGAAGAACACCAAGGCCAGGGCCAAGAAGGCGGTCAAGGAGATCGCCGCCGAGCTGGTGCAGCTGTACGCCGCGCGCCAGGCCGCGCCCGGGCACGCGTTCGGCCCGGACACGCCGTGGCAGGGTGAGCTCGAGGACGCCTTCCCGTTCACCGAAACCAACGACCAGCTCGCCGCGATCGACGAGGTCAAGGCCGACATGGAACGCGGCGTCCCGATGGACCGCGTCATCTGCGGCGACGTCGGCTACGGCAAGACGGAGATCGCCGTCCGCGCGGCGTTCAAGGCGGTGCAGGACGGCAAGCAGGTCGCCGTGCTCGTCCCGACGACGCTGCTCGCCCAGCAGCACCTCAACACGTTCCACGAGCGCATGCGGTCGTTCCCGGTGACGATCAAGGGCCTGTCCCGGTTCACGAACAAGACCGAGTCGGACATCATTCTGGAGCAGCTCGCCGCCGGCGAGGTCGACATCGTGATCGGCACGCACCGCTTGCTGCAGACGGGCATCCGGTACAAGGACCTCGGCCTCGTGATCGTCGACGAGGAGCAGCGTTTCGGGGTGGAGCACAAGGAACACATCAAGGCCCTGCGCACGCACGTCGACGTCCTGACGATGTCGGCGACGCCGATCCCGCGGACGCTGGAGATGTCGCTGGCCGGCATCCGCGAGATGTCGACGATCCTCACCCCGCCCGAGGACCGGCACCCGATCCTGACCTACGTCGGCTCGTACGACGACAAGCAGGTCGGCGCGGCGATCCGCCGCGAGCTGCTGCGCGACGGCCAGGTCTTCTACGTCCACAACCGCGTCTCCTCGATCGAGAAGGCCGCGCGGCACATCCGGGAGCTGGTGCCGGAGGCGCGCGTGGTCACCGCGCACGGGCAGATGAACGAGGACAAGCTCGAGAAGATCATCCAGGGCTTCTGGGAGAACGAGTACGACGTCCTCGTCTGCACCACGATCGTCGAGACCGGCCTGGACATCTCGAACGCCAACACGCTGCTCGTCGAGCGTGGTGACTTGCTCGGGTTGGCGCAGCTGCACCAGTTGAGGGGCCGGGTCGGGCGAGGGCGCGAGCGCGGGTACGCGTACTTCCTGTACCCGCCGGAAGCGCCGTTGACGGAGACCGCGCACGACCGGCTGGCGACGATCGCCCAGAACACCGAGCTCGGCGCGGGCATGGCGGTCGCGATGAAGGACCTGGAGATCCGCGGCGCGGGCAACATCCTCGGCGCGGAGCAGTCCGGGCACATCGCGGGTGTCGGGTTCGACCTGTACGTGCGGTTGGTCGGCGAAGCGGTCGACGCGTTCCGGAGGCATGCGGGCGCCGAGCCGGCGGAGGACGAGGAGATGGCCGACGTCCGCGTCGACCTCCCGATCGACGCCCACATCCCCCACGACTACGTCCCGGGGGAGCGGCTGCGGCTGGAGGCGTACCGCAAGATCGCGGCGGCGCCGGACACCGAGGGCCTGGACGCGGTGCGCGAAGAGCTCATCGACCGTTACGGCCAGCCGCCGGCGCCGGTCAACCGGCTGCTGGCGGTGGCGAAGTTCCGGCACACGTGCCGCGAGGCGGGCGTGACGGAGGTGGCGGTCCAGGGCAACACCATCCGGTTCGCGCCGCTGCCGCTCGCCGATTCGCAGATGGTCCGGCTGAAGCGGCTGTACCCGAAGGCGACGTTCAAGGCCGTGACGAACACGGTCTCGGTCCCGAAGCCCACGGAGGGTCCGGCGGGCGGCCGCATCGGCGCGCCGACCTTGCGGGACGACGAGCTGCTGGACTGGTGCACGAAGCTCTTGAACCAGCTGACGAAGAAACCGGCGGCGGTGTAAAGAGGGCTGGACACCCTGCGCCACTTCGGGGGAACTTCCGTTGTGGCGCCGGGGTTTCCTGTCCCGGTGGCCCTACGTTCGCCCCATGAACATCCGCAGCAGGCAGCTGGGTGAGCGGCTGCTCCAGCGCATGACGGAGAAGCACTGGGGCGTCCGCGAGATGTCGCGGCGGCTGGAGATGAGCGCCCAGTGGGTCTCATCGGTGACGCGCGGCCTGCATCGGCCGGACCCGGTGCACTTGGCGCGGTTCCTGACGGTGCTCGGGGTCAGGGGAGCGGAATACCGTGAGCTGATGGCGCTGGGTGACGAGATGCGCAAGCCCGGCCTCCTCGAACGCTCCGACGACATCCGAACTCTGATCAGTCACGAAGAACACGCCACCGCCATCTCGGTCTTCCAGGCGAATGTGGTGCCGGGGCTGCTGCAAACCGGTGACTATGCCCGGAGCCTGGCGATCGAGATGGGTAACCAGCCCGAACCCGACAGGCTCGATGTGCAGGTCTTCGCCCGGCTGTCCCGGCAGGCGATCCTCACGCGGCCGGGCGTGCGATTCCGGTTCTTCCTGCACGAATTCGTGCTCCGCCTCCCGGTCGGCCGCTCTCGCGTGATGAGCGGCCAGCTCCGGCAGCTGATTCGGTTGTCCGCCCAGGAGAACGTGGTCATCCGCATCGTTCCGGCGAGCTTGGGCGGCCATCCCGCCTCGGCTGGGCACTTCCAGCTGATGGAATCGGACTCGTACCAGCCGGTCGTCTGCATCGAAAGCGAAACGACATCGATCTACCTGGAAGAACCACGCGAGATCGAGGCATACCGGCGCGTGTTGGGCGGCCTGGAAAACGGTGCCCTCGATGAGGCAAACTCGCGAGAGTTCGTTGCCGAACTCTCATCGGAGGTACAGGACGATGCCGGAAGCGTGGCGCAAAAGCACCCATAGCAGCCAGGGCGACTGTGTCGAGGTGTCCACCGGCCCCGAAGTCCTCATCCGGGACACCAAAGACCGCGAAGGCGGCACCCTCGCCGTCTCCGCCGCTCCTTGGCGCGAACTCCTCAGCCGACTTCGCTGAACATCGGCGGCATCGGCTCCGCCAGCCCCATCCGCACCTGCTCCACCGGCACCGGAACCGCCCCGGCGTCCGCCATCGGCAACGGCCGCGGCTTGCGCGGCTTCCGCGCCCCGGCGCCACCACCGCGCCCCGGGTACACGAGCAACCCCCGGGCCGGATCGGGCACGGCGTCCAAAGCCGCCGTCACGACCGGAAGTGCGCGAAACGCGTCGCGGCTTTCCTCGGACTTGAACTCGATCTCCAGCACCACGCCCCAGCGGTGTTCGTGCCACACCCACTGCTCGGCGCCGTTCGTCAATGCTGCTTCGGTCAGTGCGTCACCGCGGGCGAGGCGCCACAACGTAGCCGTGGACTCGCCATCGAAGACCTCGATGGTCAGCCAGTGGTCCATGCCGTCGACGTTACGCCCGGCGACACCGCACGGGTGTTGCGTTTCGGGTGCGATGGTGTGAGAGGGTATGCGCTGTGATGCGGATCATGGGGCGCCCTCGCGCGCTGGTCGCGGTTGTTGCCGGTGCTCTTCTGCTCGCCGGGTGCGGGTCCGGTCCCAGTCAGGTCGGCGCCGCCGCGATCGTCGGCGACCGGGCGATCTCCATCGACCAGGTGCAGAACCTGATCACCAAAGCCGTCCGGGAACAGCCGTACGCGCAGAAGCTGGCGAGTGAGCACAAGCTCGAGCTGCTCGGCCGCGCGATCGTCAGCCAGCTCGTTGTGCATGAGCTGCTCACCCAGGCCGCGGAGAAGGCGGGCATCTCGCCGAACTACGGGCAGATCGACGCCCAGCTGGCGAAGGATCCCCTCACCGGACCGGTTCCGGCGGACGCGAGCAACGAAGCCCAGGCCGTCGGCCAGGTCGTCGCCCGCACGCGTGACCACCGTGAAGAACTGACCGACACGTTCCTCGCGCAGGCCCTCGCCGACAAGGCCGCCCCGAACCTGTCGGTCACGTTCGACTACACGTCGATCGGCTCGATGCCGGACTCCACCACCGGCGCCACGCCGGAGGGCCCCGCCGCCAAGCAGGCGGCCTTCGACCTGGCCCGGCAGTTCGCCGCCGACCCGGCGGCCATCACCAAGCGTGTCGGCGCCGACGTCCAGTACGAGGCGTCGCTGCGGCAGCAGGCGGCCCAGCAGGGCCAGAACGTCGACTCCATCCCGCCGCTCACCGGCGCCAACGAGGTGCTGCCCGCGTCGCAGGCCGGCACGCTCGCGGCCACCCCGCTCTACGGTTCGCCGGTCGGCACCGTCACGGTCTTCCCCTACCCGCAGCGCGAGGGCACCTGGTTCGTCGGGGTGGTCCGGCAGCGCGTGGACAACAAGCCGGTCGCCACCGAGCAGGCGCCGGAGCTCGACGCCGCCACGAAGACCGCGATCGGCATGCGGCAGCTGCAGCCGCTGTTCGACGAGCTCGGTGCGCGTGTCAACAAGCGGTACGGCGTGTGGGATGTTGTGAGCATGAACGTCGTGCCGAACTTGGACAACGCGCAGGGCCTCGTGCTGCCCTCGGGTGGTTCCAGCCCCAAGCAGCAGTGACCACGGGCGTCGTTGTGGTCGTCCGCGGGGCGACACTGCCCGGCGCGGCGCTGAAGATCCTTCGTGACTCCACCGCGGTCTACGCGGCCACGGACGTCGACCCCGCCACGTTCGGCGTCCCGGCCATCACCGAGGCGCCCTCGCTGGTGGACGTCGTGCTGCTCGCCGGGTCGCGGGACGAGCCCGCGGCGTCGCTGCTCATCGCGACCGGCGCGGAGGTCATCGAGACGCCGGTGCCGCCCCTGGTCGAGGCCGCCGACGTGATGGACCGGCTCCGCTCACCGGGCGGCTGCCCGTGGGACGCGGTCCAGACGCACGATTCGCTCCGGCAGTACCTGGTCGAGGAGACCTACGAGCTGCTCGACGCCATCGAGGAAGGCGACCGCGAGGCGCTGCGCGAGGAACTCGGCGACGTCCTGCTGCAGGTGCTCTTCCACTCCCGCGTCGCCGCCGAGGACGCCGAGGATCCCTTCAGCATCGACGACGTCGCCGCCGCGCTCGTGAAGAAGCTGGTCGGCCGGCACCCGCACGTCTTCGCCGACGCCGACCGGGTGCACACGGTCGAGCACCAGAACCTCAAGTGGGAAGAGCTGAAGCAGCAGGAGAAGCAGCGCAAGTCCATTGTGGACGGCGTCGCGCTCGGCCAGCCCGCGGTCGCGCTGGCCGGCAAGCTCGGCCAGCGTTCCGGGCGCGCGGGCATCCCGCTCGACCTCTTCCCGCCCGGCTCCGGCACGGCGCCGCAGCTGTTCCGCATCGCGGCCACGGCCCGCCGCGCGGGCGTCGACCCCGAGGGCGAGCTGCGGGCGCTGGCGAAGCAGTTCGCGAAGGACGTCCAGGCTGCCGAGCAGGCCGCCCGCGACGCCGGGCTGGAGCCGACGACCCTCGAGGCCGACGGCTGGCGGAAGTTCTGGCCCTCCCGCGCCTGACCTCCGAGCGGCCGCCGGGTGTGACGCAGCACACAATCGAGTGAGAACCGTTTCCGCACTTCCGGCGTCTTGCCTGGTGTGAGACAGAAGCCACTGGAGGACGCCGACGAGGAGCACCTCGTCCGGCGCACGGCCAAGGGCGACCGCGCGGCGTTCGAGGAGCTCTACCGCCGCACGTCGCCCTGGCTCGTCGTGCGCCTGCGCCGCCGGTGCGCGGACGAGCAGGTCGTCGCCGAGGTCATGCAGGAGACGTACCTGGCCGTCTGGCGCGCGGCGGGCTCCTTCGCGGGCGCCGCGACCGGCGGCACCGCGGTCGGCTGGATGTGGACGATCGCCGCGCGCCGGCTGGTCGACGCGTTCCGGCGCCGGGCGCACCACGCGCAACCGCCGCTGGCCGTCGCGATGGCGCTGGACGTCGCGCCGGTGCCGGCGGCGGAAGACCAGGCGCTGGCCGCGACGGTGGGTGACGAAGTCGGTGACGCGCTGCGCGACCTCGCGCCCGAGCTGCGGGCGGTGCTGCAGGCGATGGTGCTCGACGGGCTGACCGTCCGCGAGACCGCCGTCCTGCTCGGACTGCCGGAAGGAACCGTCAAGACCCGCGCCCGCCGGGCGCGGATCGCGATGCGGGAGGCACTGTCATGACCCATGCGTCGGACGAGCTCATCGCCGGCTACGTGGCGGGCGACGCGCTCCCGGGAGACCAGCTGTGGGGGCTCGAATCCCACCTCGAGACGTGCCCGGTGTGCCGGGCGCGGCTGGCCGAGGTGGCGCCCGTCCAGCCGATGGTGGACATCGTCTGGGCGCGGCTCGGCGTCGAGGTCGAGCTGTCGGGCGTCCCGTTCCACGGGCCGCCCGCGCCGGCACCGGCCCCGGCCCCCTACCGGAGCCGGCGGCGGTGGCTCGACACCTGGGTCACCCCGGTGATGCTGCCGTGGCTGGGGATGATCGTGCTGGTCACGCTGCTCGCGGCGGTGCTCGACCACATCGGGAGCGCACTGCTGGACGTGACGGTGGTGCAGCTGCTCGCGCCGGTGCTGCCGGTGCTCGGTGTCGCCGCGTCGTGGGCGCGGGGGCTGGATCCGGCGTACGAAGTCGTCGTCGCGACGCCGCGGGCCGGGCTGTACCTGATCGCGCGGCGGACGCTGGCCGTGCTGCTCGTCGTCCTGCCGGTGCTCGGCGTCGCCGGGTGGCTGACCGGCACGGCCCTCGCGCTCTGGCTGCTGCCGAGCCTGGCCTTCACCACGGGGACGCTCGCGCTGGGCGGGCTGATCGGCGTCACCCGGGCGGCGTACGTGCTGGTCGCGGTGTGGGTCGCGGGACTGGTGCTGCCCACCGTGCTGGCCCACGAGCAAACGTTTGCGTTCAGCACCGGCGCGCTGCCGGTGTGGGCGGGGATCTTCGCGCTGACGACGGTGGTCGTCGCCCTGCACAAGGGCGCGTTCACCCGGCTCAGCCCGCGTAACTAGGGAGGAAGACATGCGTGCTGTCGGGGCCGCCGAGGTCGCGCCCACCACCTACGCCTGGGAAATCCAGGCCGAAGGGCTGAAGGTGCGGGTGGGCCGGCGGAAAATGGCCGTGGACGGGCTGGACCTGTCGCTCGGCAAGGGGGTGCACGGCTTGCTCGGGCCCAACGGCGCGGGCAAGACGACGCTGATCCGGGCACTGGCGACGGTGCTCCGGCCGGCGGAAGGCAGGCTGTCGCTGCTCGGTGCGCAGGCCGGGGGGCACACCGGGCAGCGCGGCCTGCGCCGGCGGATCGGCTACCTGCCGCAGAACTTCGGGTTCTACAAGCGGTTCACCGTCCGGGAGTTCGTCGAGTACATCGCGTGGCTCAAGGAGATGTCCAAAGAGGACATCCCGGGTGCGGTGCAGCGCGCGATCGAGCGGGTGGGCCTCGCCGACCGCGCGGACGACCGGATGAAAACACTCTCGGGCGGCATGGTGCGGCGGGTCGGGATCGCGCAGGCGATCGTCAACGACCCGGACATCCTGCTGCTGGACGAGCCGACCGCCGGGCTCGACCCGGCGCAGCGTGTGCGGTTCCGCGAACTGGTGCAGGAGCTCGGCCAAGACTCGTGTGTGCTGATCTCGACGCACCTGGTCGAGGACGTCGGCACGGCGTGCTCCGACGTCGTCCTGTTCGCCGAGGGCAAGCTGGTGTTCCAGGGGACACCGCAGGAGCTGGCCGCGGCCGGCACGGCGGCGCACGTGGGCGACAGCCCGATCGAGCGCGGCTACTCGGCGCTGCTGAACCACGAGCCGGGCAAGGGGGCCTGGTGATGATCCTGCGCACCGAACTCCGGCGCTCGATCGCGCCCTGGGCCGGACTGGCGCTGCTCGTGGTGGCGCTCGGCTTCCTGTTCCTGCTGTCCGGGCCGTGGTGGAAGACACCCGCGCCGTGGACGGGCAACACGACGACCACCGCGCTGTGGCTGCGGTTCCTGCTGGTGTTCCTGTGGCCGATCGCGGTCGGGGCCGGGGCGATCCAGGGCATGCGCGACAGCCGGTCCGGCATGGTCGAGCTGTTGTCCACGACGTCGCGGCCGGGCTGGCACCGGGCGCTCAGGCTGGCCGGCGCGGTGGGGGCGCTGGCCGCGCTCGGGTTCCTGCTGGTGTTCGGTGTGGGCCTGGTCATGGTGCTCGTGAACGGCGGGTTCGTGTCCGTGACCTTCCTGCCGGTCATGCTCGTCGGCCTGCTCGCCGTCGTGGCGGGGAGCTGGGTCGGCCTGGCGGTCGGGCGGCTGCTGCCGCACCCGCTGACCGCGCCGGCGCTGGCCGTGCTGACGCTGGTGGGGTCGATCTTGGCCTGGATGTCAGTCGAAGCCGGCGTGCTGGGGGTGTCCTACCACCGGTTCGGGTTGCTGACGCCGGTCCTCGGGCAGCCGCGTGGCTCGCTGGTGACCACGCCGGCTTCGGTGGACCTCGGCCAGACGGTGTGGTTCGTCGGGCTCGCCGTGACGGGATTCCTGCTGCTGGCGGCGAACTCCGCGCGGGCCCGGCTGCTCGGCCTGCTGCCGCTGGTGGCCGGCGCGGCGATCGCGCTGCCGGTCTTCCCGGCGTCCGCCGACGGGCTCCTGGCCCCCGACGGCATCGCCGCCCGGCAGGTCTGCGACGGCCCGATCTGCGTCAGCCGGGCGCACGAGGACAGGCTGGCCGCGTTGGCCGGGCCGGGTCGTGAAGCACTGGCGATGCTGGCGAAGCTGCCCGGCGCGCCGACCCGGGTCGAGGAGCAGACGGGGTCGCACTCCTTCGTCAACCCGCCCGCCCGCGACGCCGGCGTCGCTTACCTGGACTTCCAGCTCAACGAGGCCCTGCTCACAGCGGACGCGGCCACCTTGCGGGAAGCGGTGCTGGCCGGGGCCGGCCTGCCCACGTGCGACCAGCCGTACGGCGCCAGCCTCGCCGACATCGGCGGCCGGATGATCGCGGCGGCCTACTTCACCGGCGAGCTGAAGCCGTTGCCCGAGTACGGCACGAGGTGGGTCACCCGCCAAGACGGTCAGGTCGAAGAGGCGTGGGCGAAGTTCCGCGCGCTGCCGGCCGAGGTCCAGTTCTCGCGGATCGTCGCGCTGCGCCGGGTGTTGCTGACCTGCCAGGGCGACCCGCTCGACACCCTGGTGCCGGGGGCGATGCGATGAGGTGGGCGACGCTCTACGCGCGTTCGCGCCAGGTCCCGGCAGCGTTCTCGGCCCTGGTGCCGGCCACAGCCGGCCTGTGGTTCCTGACGCGCGGCTCGTGGTCCCCGATCCCGGTGATGCTGACCCTGACGGCAGGCATCGCGGTGGCCGCGATCGGCCTCAGCGGCCAGGACCCGGACCTCGACCGCACCGCGGCGATCCCGTGGCCGATCCGCCGGTTCGCGCACCTGGCCCTGATCGGCCTCACCGCCGGAGGCGCGGTGCTGGCAGTCCAGGAACTGGGCACGCCGACTGTCGACATATCGATCATCCTGCGCGACGCGGCGGGGCTGCTGGGCCTGGCCGGCCTGGCAGCAACAATCGCGGGCGGCCAGTTCGGCTGGACGCTCCCACTGCTCTGGGCCGCGATAACGCCGTTCGTCCAGGACGACGGCTCGACGACGAGCCACATCGTGGGCTGGATGCTCCAGCCGCCGGGATCAGCGACAGCCACCTGGACGGCGCTGGCACTTGCAGTCTCGGGCACCGCGGCCTACACGGCTTGGGGCGGCCGCCGGTAGCGCCAGGGTGCCGTGGGGTCGGCTCAGCCGGATCCTGCGGCACGGCATGGAGGAGGGGACCGCCGGGCACCGCGGCGGCAGCCTGGACGGCGGTGGTGCCGGCCGCCCCGGGCACCGCGGCCGCTACGGCCTGGGCGGCCGCGACCAGTGTCGCGCGTCGCAAGTTGTTTGATGTTCGGGCCGAGCACCCCAATGTGGCGTTCGGTGCGTCCAACGCAACCAACGCCACATTGGGGCGCAACCCAGGGCACCGCGGCGGCTACGGCCTGGGGCGGCCGCCACGTTCGCGCATGGTTCCCGGCTCGGCTCAACCGGAACCCGCGGCCCGGCGTGAAGGGGGTGACCGCCCCGCACCGCGGCGGCGGCCGGACCGGAGGAAGCCATGTTACGTGTGCTTTTCGACGTCGAAGACCTCGCTCGCACCCGGTTCGCCGCGGTCGGTGACCAGCTTGCCTGGGTGCGGGCGGGGCTCGGCGACCTGCTGAACGCGCTGCACCCGCGGATCCGGTGGCAGGCGCCCGTGCTGGAGATCCGGGACCTTCCGGACGGCACCGTCCGGCTCGGTGGCCGTGGGCTGCTCGTCGACGCCGCCGCGCGCCGGCTTCGGTTCGTTTCCGGGGCCGCTCAGCCGGTGCTCTACTGCCCGGTTGTCGCCCCGGCGAGCGCACGGCCGGACTCCGCGCTGGGCGAGGTGCTGGGCCGCACCCGGGCGGAGATCCTCCGGCTCCTCGGGGACGGCGAACGGTCGACGGCCGAGCTGGCGGGGGCGGCGCGGATCAGTCCGTCGCGGGCCTCCCAGTGCGCCGCCGCCCTTCGTGCGGCCGGGCTGGTCGCCACGCGGCGGACCGGGCGTTCCGTGCGTCACGGCCTCACCGGACGGGGCCGGCGCATGCTGGGCTGATCGTCCACAGTGGAGCCATTTCGGCATGGGCGAAACCCCGGACCACCCGGGGGAACCCGCGGTTAGGGTCACCGCGGGCCGGCAGGGTGCCGGGAGTGGGGAGAAACTTTCATGCGGGTCATCAGGTCTTTGGTCGCCATGGGCGCGGTCGCGGCGGCGATGTTCGGCGCGACGGGCGTCGCCGACGCGGCGACGACGACGGCGTGGCGGATCGAGTACGGCGCGAGCGTGACGGCGGGCACCATCTCGTGGACCGACGGGCGTTCGGCCTCCGTCGACGGCAATGTCCACGCGGTCAGCGGATACCGCGAGACCTGCGTCTGGGGTGTGAACGGCACCAGCACGACCGAGGTCGCGTGTTACGGGGCCAACCCCGGGAAGGACCACCCGTTCTACCACCTGCTGACCATCAACAAGGTCGGTGGTGTGCAGCTCATCCACATCAGCTTCTACGACGAGTTCAACCACAAGCTCGGCCAGCGTGGCTGCACGCGGAGCGGGTGCGTGGCCGAGTGACCCGGCGGGCCGCCACGGGAACGCCCAGGGTCCCGTGGTGGCCTCGCCGAAGGACCTCAGACGTCGCGGATGTTCGTCTCCAGCTCCAGCGGCTCCCGGTCCCAGTCCTCCACCCCGAACGCGAGGATCCGCGCGGGGTGGATCCGGATCACGGCGTCGTCGAAGTGGTTGTCCGGGAGGTTGACCTCGGTCAGCGCCTCGGCGCGGCCGCGGATCTCCAGGCACCGCACCCGCCACGGGTTCATGGAGGGCAGGTCGTCGACGACGAACGCGACCTGGTCGTCGGTCGCCAGGTTGCGGAACTTCTTGCTGCCGCGCAGGTTGTGGCCGGTGACGTCGATGGTCTTCTCGTCCGGGTTGTACCGGAAGCCGACCGGGTTGACCTGCAGGGTTCCGTTCGGCTGCCGGGTCGCCAGCCGGCCCAGCGGCTGGGCGTCGAGGTACGCGAGCTCTGCTTCGGTGAACATGCTCCCAGCTTTCAACTTCAAGGGAGCTTGAAGTCAAGCGAACGGGCCGCCGAAGGCGTGTTCGACGAACCGGTCGCCGATCCGGCGGTGGGCCGCCGCGTCCGGGTGCAGTGCGTCCGGCAGCGGGAACTCGGCAAAATCAGCGGCGCCGTACAGCTCGCGGCCGTCCAGGTAGTGCAGGTTCGGGTCCTGCCGCTGCGAAACGACGCGGGCCAGCTCGTCGCGGATCACCTCCAGGGTCAGCTTCCCGGCCGCGACCTCGGCGGGGTCGCCGGTGGCGCGGAACCGCACCTCACCCGAGGCGAGCGCCTCGTGGTCGAAGTCGCCGGGGCCGGGGGTCCGCTCGTGGATCGGGCAGAGGATCGGCGACACCACCAAGAGCGGCGCCGACGGGTGGCCCTCGCGGATCGTGTCGAGGAACCCGTGCACCGCCGGGCCGAACGCGCGCAGGCGCATCAGGTCCGCGTTGACGACGTTGATGCCGATCTTGACGCTGATCAGGTCGGCGGGAGTGTCCCGCAACGCGCGGGCGGTGAACGGGTCGAGCAGGGCGTTGCCGCTGAAGCCCAGGTTGATCAGGTCGACGCCGGCAGAGACAGCGGCCAGCGCGGGCCAGGTTCCCGACGGGCTCGCCGCGTTCGAGCCGTGGCTGATCGAGCTGCCGTGGTGCAGCCAGACGCGTTCGCGGGCCGGCGCGGGCTCGACGGGCTCGTCCGTGCGCAATCCGACCAGCGTGGTCATCTCGTTGTGCGGCAACCAGATCTCGACGTCCTTCAGGTGCCCGGGCAGGTCCGCGAACCGGACGACGCCGGTGGTGCCCTCGCGGTGCGAAGACGCACCGGTCGCCATGTCGACCGTCACGGTGTCGCCGCCGGTGATGCTCGCCTGCGCGGTGAGCTTGCCGTCGACGAGCAGGTCGTAAACGCCGTCCGGCCGCGGCGGCGCGCCCGCGTAGACCAGTTTTGTCGGCAGCGTCTCCAGTTCGACGACACGCGCGCGGGTCCGGAACCGCAGGCGGACACCGGCGGGCTGCGCCTCGGCCATGGCCAGCCGCGGGTCGGTGTTCTGGGCCCGGGCGCGGGCGGGCAGTCGGTGCGGCGCCAAGCCGCGTCCGGTGGATTCGAGTTCGAGGGCGCCGCGCACGAGGCCGGCGGTCATCGGGGTGCTGATCAAGGTCGTGGCCAATCGTGGAGAAGGGAATCGAGGACGTCGAGGAGCCGGGCCCAGCTCTCGGGCGCGGCGGGTGAGCTGTGGTCGAACCCGCCTTGCGCTTCGAGCGCGACGAACCCGTGGAAGAAGCTGCCGAGCAGCCGGACGGCGTGCGTCTCGTCCGGCCCGGCCAGGTCGTAACCCCGCAGGATCGCGCGCATCATCTGCGCATGCCGGACACCGGCGCTCGCGGCGGCGGTCTCCGGGTCGAGCCGCAGCTGCGCGGCGGCGTAGCGGCCGGGGTGCTCGCGGGCGTAGTCGCGGTAGACGCCGGCGAAGGCGACGAGCGCATCCCGCCCGGCGCGCCCCGCGAGCGCGGCGGCGGCCCGGTCGGCAAGCTCCTCCAACGCGCGCAGTGCGATCTTCGTGCGCAGGTCGTGGGCGTTCTTGACGTGCGAATACAGGCTGGCGACCTTGACGTCGAAGCGCCGCGCCAGCTCCGACGGTGTCACCTGGTCGAAGCCGATCTCGTCGGCCAGCTCCGCCCCGGCACGCACCAGGCGTTCCGTGGTCAACCCAGCTCGAACCATAGCTCCTCTTCCGTTTGCCTAAAGCCATGGTAGATCAACCTAAAGGCTTTAGGCAAACGGCTAGGAGAAGAGGCCCTCGCCCCAGTAGCCGGTCGGCGACACACCCGGCG
Organism: Amycolatopsis sp. NPDC051758; assembly: GCF_044453095.1. Taxonomy (NCBI): domain Bacteria; kingdom Bacillati; phylum Actinomycetota; class Actinomycetes; order Pseudonocardiales; family Pseudonocardiaceae; genus Amycolatopsis; species Amycolatopsis sp. NPDC051758. Next base: position 203,790 of record NZ_JBITCJ010000011.1, read on the forward strand.
GCACCGCGAAGTGCGCCGACCCCGTGTGCTGGACGTACTCCATCATCGCGTCCTTCGAGGACAGCGCCTGCTGCATCGGGACGTACTGCGCGCGCGTGTCCCGGTTGAACGCCAGGAAGAACAGCCCCGCCTCGAGGTGGCCGACACCGTCGGAGCCGTCGACGAAGTTGTAACCGCGGCGCAGGATGCGGACGCCGTTGAGCGCCTGGTGCGACGCCAGCCGGACGTGGGCGTCCTCGGCGATCACTTTCTCGCCGCCCGCGCCGCCGACGTCGAGGTCCAGCTCGTCGAACTCGTTCTGCTGGCCGAGCGGGGCGCCGACACCCTTCGTGCGGCCGACGATCTGCTTCTGGCCGTCGAGGGTTTCGCGGTCCCACGTCTCGATGTGCATCCGGATCCGGCGCGCCACCAGGTAACTGCCGCCGGCCATCCAGGCCTGGCCGTCGCCGGCCTGGGTCCACACCTGGTCGCGCAGGAAGTCGGTGTCCTCGGACTTGATGTTGTTCGTGCCGTCCTTGAAGCCGAACAGGTTCCGCGGTGTCTGCTGCGCCCGCGACGTCGACGAGCTGCGGCCGAACCCGAGCTGCGACCAGCGGACCTCGGTGACACCGAAGCCGAGCCGCACCAGGTTGCGGACCGCGTGCACCGCCACCTGCGGGTCGTTCGCGCACGCCTGGATGCACAGGTCGCCGCCGCTGCGGGCCGGGTCGAGCTTGTCCTTCGGGAACAGCGGGAGGTCGATCAGCTGCGCCGGTCGCTTGGCCGCGAGACCGAAGCGGTCGTCGAACAACGACGGCCCGAAGCCGATCGTCAGCGTCAGCTGGGACGCGGGCAGGTCGAGGGCCTCGCCGGTGTCGCCGGGCGGGGCGAACTCGCCGCTGCCGACCGCGCCGCCGTCGACGACCTCCTGGCCCGCCGTCATCCGGCGGGCCGCGGAGGTCCACGTCTTCAGCAGCTGCCGCAGCTTCTCGCGGTCCTTCGTCGTGACGTCGAGGGCCGCGAAGTGCAGGTTCGCCTGGGTCGGCGTGACGATCCCGGCCTGGTGCTCGCCGTGGAAGTCCACGGTCGTCACCGACGCCTCGGCGCTGCCGCCGGTCGCCTTGTCGATCCCGATGCCCGCCGCGGCCCCGGCTCCGGCGAGCGCGACACCCGCTCCCGCCAGGCCGAAGAGCTTCCGGCGGGAGACCCGGGTGCCGTCTTCGGTCACTTGGACACGACCTCCGCAACCTTGCTCAGCGGCTCGCTCAGGGCGTCGACGGCCGAGGCGAACTCCTTGATCTGGTCCTGGGAGAGCTCGGTGTACAGCTTGAAGCCGTCACCGGCGCGGGTCTTGTCCAGCAGGCCCTGGACGTTCGTGAACTCCTTGTCCAAAGTGGACACCAGGGCGGCGTCGCGCTCCTGCAGCAGCGGGCGCAGCGAGGTGATCGCGCCCTTCGAGCCGTCGAGGTTGGCCTGGAAGTCCCACAGGTCGGTGTGCGAGAAGGTCTCCTCCTCGCCGGTGATCTTGCCGGTCGCGACCTCGTCGAGCAGGCCCTTCGCGCCGTTGGCCAGGTCGAGCGCGGTCAGCTGGAGCGCCTTCGACTTCGCGACCAGGTCCTTGACGTCGGTCAGCAGTTTGTCCGCGATCTGCGGGCTGTCGGCCTGCAGACCGGAGACGTACAGGTCCTTCTCGAGGCGGTGGAAGCCGGTGAACTGCTGGCCCGGCTCCAGGTCGGCCTCGCGGACGTCGATGGCCGGGTCGAGGTCGCCGAACTTCTCGGCCACCGGCTCGATGCGCTCGTAGTAGATGCGAGTGCGCGCGTACGCGGCCTTCGCCTCGTCGGCCTTGCCCGCCTTCACGAGGCCGACGAACTTGGCCGTCTCCTCCTCGAGCGCGGCGGTGTTGTTGGCGACGTAGTCGGCGTAGTTCTTGGTGGCCTGCGCCTTCTGGGCGTTGGCGTCGGTCTGCTTCGGCGCGCCACCGGTGATCGTGAAGTCGCCGCGGATGCCGTTGCCGGCCATGCCCGGCTTGCACGCCGTCTGGTACTTGCCCGCGTCGGAAGCCTCGACGATCAGCCGCCGGTTGAGCCCGGGCGCGATGTTCTCGACCTCGCCCATGATCCGGTCACCCTCGGCGTAGAGGTAGAACTCGGTGACCTTGGTGCCCTTGTTGGTGATCTCGAAGGTCACGTTACCCGCGGCGGCGGTGTTCGCCGAGACGGTGCACGCGGTGTCGGACGCCTCGACCTTGATCGGACCGCCGGCGGCGGCGTTCCCGGTGCCGTTGCCGCCCGAGCTGTCGCACGCGGCCAGCGTCACCAGGGCGGCGGCGCCGGCCAGCACGGCCAGCGGGGTTCTGGGGGACTTGCGCACGGTCACTCCTTCGAGGCGGCCGCGACGGCGGGCGCCGGCGCGGTCTTCTTGCTGGGCTTGAGGAAAAGGGGCAGCACGACGGCGACGTAGGCGACCCAGGCGATGGCCTGCAGCACGGTCGTCTGCTGCGAGTAGTTGAAGATCCCCTTCAGCAGCGCGCCGTACCAGGACGTCTCCGGCAGGACGTTCGAAGCGTCGAAAGCCAGCGTGCTGATGCCGGGCAGGAAGGCGGCCTCCTGCAGGTCGTGCAGGCCGTAACCGAGCACGCCGGCGGCGACGAACACCAGCAGGACCCCGGTGATCGTGAAGAACTTCGCCAGGTTGAACCGGACGGCGCCCTTGTAGAGCAGCCAGGCCAGCACCACGGCCACGGCGATGCCGGCGGCGAAGCCGATCAGCGGCTGCACGGTGTCCGACTGCGCGGCCTGGACGGTGGAGTAGAAGAACACCGCGGTTTCGAGGCCTTCGCGCCCGACCGCGAGGAACGACAGCAGCAGCACGGCCATCGGGCCGACGTCCAGCGCGTCGTCCATCTTGCCGCGCAGCTCGGCGGCGATGCTCTTCGAAGCCTTGCGCATCCAGAAGATCATCGCCGTCACGAACACGACCGCGATGATCGACAGGCTCCCGCCGAGCAGCTCCTGGTGCTCGAACGACAGCTGCGCGGTCGTGTAGGTGAGGACCGCCCCGACGGCGATCGACAGCAGCACCGCGGCGCCGACACCCGGCCACACCCAGCGCAGCGCGTGGCGCCGCTCGGTCTTGACGAGGAACGCGACGAGGATGCTGACGACCAGCGCGGCCTCGAGGCCTTCGCGCAGCCCGATCAGCGCACTCGAAAACACCACGTTCCCGCCTCCTGGTTTCTAGTGGGTCAGTGAAGTTTTTAGGTAAGGCTCACCTGTAAGTCCAGCGAGCGAAAGCCGCTCCGGACAGCGGAAACGGGCAAAAAGGACAGGGGAACGAAGTTAGGTTAGGGTAACCGCAGGTCAGCGCTCTGCGCGTCGACTCGATAACAAAATCTGTGACTTCGCCGTCACCGGACCTCGGTTTACCCTCCGCTTGCCTGGTCAGGCGGCTGGGGGACCCCTTGAGTGGCTCCGTAACCTGTTCGGGTGGCCGATACCGCTCAGCCGACCGTCACGCCTCCGGAAACTCCGCCCTCGGGCGGTCCACCACGGCGCTATCTCGGCCGGGCGGCCCTCGCGGTGGCGCTGGTGCTCACCGGCGTGGTCCTGGTCCTCACCATCGGTGTCCGGAACCCGGACGCGCCGACCGCGCCCCCGCCCGTGCAACCGGCGCTGGCCATCCCGGAACAGCGCCCGCAGCCGGGCGCGGAGTCGCCGCGCGCCGGGCTCGCCGCGCCGGTCGACCGGCCGCAGGTGTCCGACCAGGCCGAACTGGACGCGTGGGCGACCCGCGTCGCGGACAAGACGCACATCCCGGCGCGCGTGCTCGCCGCGTACGGCCGGGCGGAAATGTGGATGCAGCGCCAGAAGGCGACGTGTCACCTCTCCTGGGCGACGCTCGCCGGCATCGGCCGCGTCGAGACCGAGCGCGGCGAGTTCGACCTCTCGGCGATCGGCGCGGACGGCCGCCTCGTGAAGCCGGTCGTCGGCCCGCCGCTGGACGGCTCACCCGGCGTCCCGGCGGTGCACGACTCCGACGGCGGCAAGCTCGACGGCGACAAGTCGTGGGACCACTTGATCGGGCCGATGCAGTTCCAGCCCTCGACGTGGAAGAAGTACCAGGAGCGCGCCAACGGCGACGGCGGCACGCCCGACCCCCAGAACATCGACGACGCGGCCTTCACGGCGGCGCGCTACCTGTGTTCGGGCAGCGACGACCTCGGCACCCCGGCCGGCTGGTGGCGCTCGATCCTGTTCTACAACCAGGCCGTGCCGTACGGCCAGGACGTGTTCAGCGCGGCGGACGCCTACGCGGAGGCGAGCGTCGCGCCCTGAGTCAGTGCTCCCGGTCGGCGAAGTACGGCGTGACGGCCATCAGCACCAGCAGCAGCAAGCCGGCGTACGCACCCAACGTGGCGAAGATCGACATTTCGGTCCCTCCTGAGTCCCCTGCGGTCTGGAACCAGCTTCGCCCGGGGAGGGGGTGCGGCGGATCGGCCGAGGGGCCCGGCGAGATCGGCCGAAAGTCTGATCTCGGGCAGGCCGTTCGGCCCTGGCCGGGGACTCGAGGGGTCAGGCTTCGCCGGGTCGGGATTCGCGCAGTGCGATGTGCGCCTTGACCTCGCTGATCGCTTCGAGGTACTCCGGCACCGGGTTCATCGCCGACGCCATCCGCATCTGGGCCAGCGCCTCGACGAACCGGCCGAGCCGCTGCAGGGTCCGGCCGAGGACGAACCGGGCGTAGTGATCGGTCGGGTCCAGCTCCAGCACCCGCGTCAACGCCTGTTCGGCCCGGCGCAGCTGGGCGGAGTGGAAGTACGCGCGCCCGGCCAGCAGGTGGACCGACGGCTTGTCCGTTTCCGATTCCAAGAGGGGCTGCAGCGCCTTCAGCGCTTCGAGCGGACGACGGCGGCCGACCAGTTCTTCCGCCTGGCGGAAGGCATGAAACCGCGACTCCTCGGGAGGCTGCGAAGCAGCTGCGGCGTCCGTCATGGTCACTCCCACGTTACCCCGGAGGAGGGGCTGGCACACGCCTCCGATCGGGACGTGATGGACTGTTCCGCCATGAGCAGCGGGTACCGGGGCCTGGCGCCCTACCTCTACTACGCCGACGCCACGGCGGCGCTCGCCTGGCTGACCAGGGTCTTCGGGTTCACCGAGGAGGTCCGGTTCTGCGACGCCGCGGGCGAGGTCTTCCAGGCGACGCTGCGCGCCGGCGACGCGCGGATCCAGATCGCGGGTGTCGGCCCGGACTACTGGCAGGCCAAGGGGGTCGACGGCCCGGTCGGCCAGCTCAACATCCTCTACGTCGACGACGTGGACGACGACTACGAGCGGATCGCCGTCGCGCTCGGTGACGAAGCCGAGCTGGACCCGCCGCAGGACCAGCCCTACGGCGCCCGGGTGTTCACCGTCGCCGACCTCGGCGGCAACAGCTGGACGTTCTGGCAGCAGACGTCCGAAACCGTCGAGCTGCCGCCCGGCTGGCAGGCGATCCGCGCGGGGGACTGACCAGCGGCTACCGGCCGTGCCTCCAACGGGTGAACCGCGGCGACGGCTAGGCTGGGCGCGAAACCGCAGGCACGACGCACCGAGGAGCATGGCGTGGCTCTCATCGAGCAGGTAGGCGCGCGCGAGATTCTGGACTCGCGTGGCAACCCGACCGTCGAGGTGGAGGTGGCCCTCGACGACGGAACCCTGGCGCGGGCCGCGGTCCCGTCGGGTGCGTCCACCGGCGAACACGAAGCCGTCGAGCTGCGAGACGGCGACACCGGCCGCTACAACGGCAAGGGCGTCGAGCGCGCGGTCGCCGCGGTGCTCGACGAGATCGGCCCGGAGATGGTCGGCATCGAAGCCGTCGACCAGCGGATCGTGGACCAGAAGCTGGTCGACCTCGACGGCACGCCGGCGAAGTCCCGCCTCGGCGCGAACGCCATCCTCGGCGTCTCGCTGGCCGTCGCGAAGGCCGCCGCCGAGTCGGCCGAGCTGGAGCTGTTCCGCTACCTGGGCGGCCCGAACGCGCACGTGCTGCCGGTCCCGATGCTGAACATCCTCAACGGCGGTTCGCACGCGGACAGCAACGTCGACGTCCAGGAGTTCATGATCGCGCCGATCGGCGCGGAGACCTTCCGCGAGGCCCTGCGCTGGGGCGCCGAGGTCTACCACTCGCTGAAGTCGGTGCTGAAGGGCCGCGGCCTTTCGACCGGTCTGGGCGACGAAGGCGGCTTCGCGCCGAACCTGGCGAACAACCGCGAGGCGCTCGACCTGATCCTGCAGGCCATCGAGAAGGCCGGCTACGCCCCGGGCCGTGACGTCGCGCTCGCGCTGGACGTCGCCGCGACGGAGTTCTTCGCCGACGGCGCGTACACCTTCGAGGGCAGCAAGAAGAGCGCCGAGCAGATGTCGGCCTACTACGCCGAACTGATCCGCGACTACCCGATGGTCTCCATCGAGGACCCGCTGAGCGAGGACGACTGGGACGGCTGGGTCACCCTGACCGCCGACATCGGCGAGAAGGTCCAGATCGTCGGTGACGACCTGTTCGTCACCAACCCGGACCGGCTCGAGGAGGGCATCACCCGCCGCGCCGCGAACGCGCTGCTGGTGAAGGTCAACCAGATCGGCACCCTGTCCGAGACGCTCGACGCGATTTCGCTGGCCACGTCGTTCGGCTACAAGTCGATGATGAGCCACCGCTCCGGCGAGACCGAGGACACGTTCATCGCGGACCTGGCGGTCGCCACCGGCGTCGGCCAGATCAAGACCGGCGCCCCGGCCCGCGGCGAGCGGATCGCCAAGTACAACCAGCTGCTGCGCATCGAAGAGACCCTCGGTGACGCCGCCCGGTACGCCGGCGAGCTGGCCTTCCCGCGGTTCAGCGCCGAGGGCTGAGCCGGATGGCGGACCGGGGGAGGACGACGCGCAACCGCCGCGGCGGTGGCGGCGGGGCGGCACGGGCCAGCCGGCCCGCGCCGGCCCGTCGTCCCGAAGCGGCGCGGCGCCGCACCGCCGACGCGGAGACGACCAGGGCCCGGTTGCGCCGGGGCCTGGCGGCGAAGCGCGCGTCGGGCGCGGCGAAGGTGCTCGGCATGTCCACCACCCGCCGCGCGGCGGTGGTGGCGATCGTGGTGTGCGCGCTGGCGTTCACCATCGCCGTGCCCCTGCGCACGTACCTCTCCCAGCGGACCGAGGTCCGCGAACAGCAGTCGCAGCAGGCACAGCTGCAGCAGGAGGTCGCTCAGCTCCAGGGCCGCAAGGCGGAGCTGAGCGACCCCGCGCAGATCGAGGCCGAAGCCCGGCGGCGGCTGCGGTACGTCAAGCCGGGCGAGACGCCGTACATCGTCCAGCTGCCCGAGGACAAGGCGCCGGACGCGGCGCCGCAGCCGGGACAGCAGCAGGTCGCGAACGGCTCCTGGTACGAGAACCTCTGGAACCAGGTTTCCGGCGGCTGAGCCCCGAGCGCCCCAAGGCGGCCTTGGTTGCGTCTGACGCACCGAAGGCCGCCTTGGGTGCGTGTGACGCACCGAAGGCCACATTGGGGCGCTCTGGCGCACGCATTAGCCTGGTGCGCGTGAACAGCACGCAGCAGCACCGGTTCGAGCCCGTCACCGACGCCGACCGCGAGATCATCGCGGAGCAGCTCGGACGGCCGCCGCGGGCGCTGCGGGCCGTGGCCGCGCGGTGCCCGAGCGGGCACCCTTCCGTGGTGCAGACCAGCCCGCGGCTGGAGAACGGCACGCCGTTCCCGACCCTCTACTACCTGACGTGCCCGAAGCTGAACTCGATGATCGGCACGATCGAGGCGTCCGGGATCATGAAAGAGATGACGGAGCGGCTCACCACCGATCCCGAGCTCGCCGCCCAGTACCAGCGCACCCACGAGACCTACCTCGCCGAGCGCGACGCCATCGAGCCGCTCGGCCACCAGGTCACCGCCGGGGGCATGCCCGGCCGCGTCAAGTGCCTGCACGTGCACGTGGCCCACTCGCTCGCGGTCGGTCCGGGGGTAAATCCGTTCGGTGACGAGACCCTCGTGCTCCTTAAGGCGAACGGGTGGCCCACGGGAGACTGTGCCGAGTAACGAACGCGGGCCGTAAACAGATAACTGGGCTGGGTGAGCGAAAACCCCGGTCCGGGAAGATCCCGACTCCCGAAGGGGTGAAACCGCGCCCCGGGTACGGCAGGCTGTCACCCGAGGGTGTGACGACCGGCCAGGAGGGCTTCGAGTTATGCGTGTGCGGCGACTGCCTGACGCAGTCGGGAGCTACACCCGAAGATTCGGGATCCGCCACCGCACCGCGTACCCGCTGATCACCGGCATCTTCGCGGTGGTTCCGGCGCTGGTCGTCGGCGGTGGCACCCTCGGCTGGCTCGGCGGGACCGGTGACCACACCCGCGACGCCGCGCTCAGCCAGGGGTACGACCCCGGCAACGCCGCCCTCCAGCAGATCGCCGTCGACGGCACCCTCCCCGGCGCCCCCAGCCCGCTGCCGCTCCCGGCCTACGAACTCCCCGACGGCCCCCTCGGCATCCCGGCCACCGCGCTCGCCGCGTACAAGAACGCCGCCGACGTCCTCGGCCGCGAGCAGCCGGCCTGCCACATCGACTGGGCCCTGATCGCCAGCATCGGCCGCATCGAGTCCAACCACGCCCGCGGCGGTTACGTCGACGCGGCGGGCACCACCCGCGAGCCGATCCTCGGCCCGGAGCTCAACGGCCAGGGCGCGTTCGCCGCGATCCCGGACACCGACCACGGCGAGCTCGACACGGACCCGGTGTGGGACCGCGCGGTCGGCCCGACCCAGTTCATCCCGGCGACCTGGCGCGGGTACGCCTCCGACGGCAACGGCGACGGCAAGTCCGACCCCAACAACATCTTCGACGCGGCCCTGGCCACCGGCCGCTACCTCTGCTCCGGCGGCTTCGACCTCTCGAACCCGGACCAGCTGCGCGGCGCGATCTACCGCTACAACAACTCCGACACCTACGTGAACACTGTGGTCCTGTGGGCCGAGGCCTACCGCAACGGGATCATGCAGGTGCCGGACAGCACGGTCCCGATCGGCGCGCCGAACGCGGCGCTGGCGCCGGCCCCGCCGGCGATCCCGCCCCCGCCGGTCCCGACGACGACGCCGACCAGCCCGCCGCCGACCACTGGCACCTCGAAGCCGCCGACGACGAGCACTACGCCGCCTTCGTGCACCAAGCCGCCGACAACCACGGTCACCACGACGACCGAAACGTCGACAACGACCACGCCGTCGCCGTCCCCGTCGACGACCGGCGAGACGACCACGCCGCCCCCGGCGACGACTCCGCCGCCGCCGACGTGCGGGCAGACCGTCACCTCGACGGTTACGACGACCACCACGACCACCACTGCGGCAACACCCGCCAGCTAGGGTGATCGGCATGCCTCGTGTTGCCGCGATCGACTGTGGGACCAACTCCATCCGCCTGCTCGTCGCCGAGCTGACACCGCGCCACGACGGCACGGTCGACCTGCGTGACCTGCACCGCGAGATGCGGATCGTCCGGCTCGGCCAGGGTGTCGACGCCACCGGCGAGCTGGCCCCCGAGGCGCTCGAACGCACGAGGGCCGCCCTCGCCGACTACACGGTCGCCGCCCGCCGCAAGGGCGCCGAGAAGGTGCGCATGGTCGCCACCTCCGCCACGCGCGACGCGAAGAACCGCGACGACTTCTTCCGCATGACCCGCGAGACCCTCGGGGTCGAGGCCGAGGTGATCAGCGGGGACGAGGAAGCCCGGCTCAGCTTCACCGGCGCCGTCGGGGAGCAGGACCCGGACGACGGCCCGTTCGTCGTGGTCGACGTCGGCGGCGGCTCGACCGAGCTCGTCCTCGGCACCTGGGACGGCCGCAAGGCCGAGGTGCTCGCCGCGAAGTCGGTCGACATCGGGTGCGTCCGGATCACCGAGCGCGCGCTGAAGAGCGACCCGCCGACCGCCGAAGAGGTCGCCGCCGCCCGCGACCTGGCCGGCAAGGTCCTGGCCGAGGCGTTCGACGTCGTCGACGTCTCGCGCGCGAAGACCTGGGTGGGTGTCGCCGGCACGGTGACCACGCTCTCGGCGATCGCGCTCGGCCTCCCGGAGTACGACAGCGAGCGCGTCCACCTGTCCAAGCTGGGCCCGGCGGACATCGACCGGCTCGCCTCGGAGCTGCTGCACGCCGACCACGCCACGCGCGCCGCGAACCCGGTGATCCACCCCGGCCGGGTCGACGTGATCGGCGGTGGTGCGGTGGTGGTCCAGACCCTCGCCGAGCAGCTCGCCGCCCGCGGCGGGCCGACCGAGCTGGTGATCAGCGAGCACGACATCCTCGACGGGATCGCCCTTTCGCTCGCCTGAGCCCGCGCGCCCGGCCACTGTCCGGAACCGGCCAAAAGTGGCCGCGCCGGTCTTTCGCGCGCCCGAAAAAGCTTGTGCCACAAGGGAAACCGAGGGTGAGCGCCCGATGACCACCTGTCCGCGCTAGGCCGTCCGGAGTATCCGTTTTCCTACCTTTGTTGTGCTCCAACCAGGTGGTCCTGACGGTCGTCACACATTTGCAACACCGCAGTCCTGTGATCAGCTTCATCGCCCCCGATAGCGTGCGTCTCACCTTTCGGACAGACGGAGATGGAGGGGATCATGCGTCGTTCGCGCAGGCTCTGGGGACCCACGGTGGTGATGACTTCGCTGGCGCTCGTGCTCGCCGCGTGCGGCGGCGGATCAGGCAGCTCCGCGGGCGCCGGCGAGACGGACCCGGACGGCACGGTCAGCGTCTACGGCACCGAACCGCAGAACGCACTGGTCCCGACCAACATCAACGACCTCGGCGGCACGAAGGCGATCCAACCGCTCTTCGCCACTCTGGTCGGCTTCAAGGGCGCGGACGCGAAGCCGTTCAACCTGATGGCCGAGTCGATCACCACGACCGACTCCAAGGTCTACGACATCAAGATCAAGCAGGGCTGGAAGTTCCACGACGGCACCGAGGTGAAGGCGCACAACTTCATCGACGCCTGGAACTACGGCGCCTACGGCCCGAACGGCCAGCTCAACACGGACTTCTTCTCGAACATCCAGGGGTACAAGGACGTCCACCCCGAGGACGAGAACGCCAAGCCGGCCACCGACAAGATGTCCGGCCTGGTCCAGAAGAGCGACTACGAGTTCCAGGTGACGCTGAGCGGGCCGTTCTCGGTGTTCGACATCAAGGTCGGCTACCAGGCGTTCGCGCCGCTGCCGGACTCCTTCTTCAAGGACCCCAAGGCCTTCGAGCAGCACCCGATCGGCAACGGCCCGCTGAAGTTCGTCTCGCGGACGCCGAACCAGGACATCAAGCTCACCCGCAACGACGACTACAAGGGTGACGACAAGGTCCACTTCAAGAACCTCGACATCAAGATCTACGCCAGCCAGGAGACCGCCTACCAGGACCTGCTGAGCGGGCGGCTCGACTTCATGGAGGCACTGCCGCCGTCGGCGGTCGCGGGCGGCAAGTACAAGGCCGACCTCGGTGACCGGCTGGTCACCGGCGCCCTGCTCGGGGTCAGCACCATCTCGGTGCCGTACTACGTGCCGGGTTACGACAACCTCGAGCTGCGCAAGGCCATCTCGATGTCGATCGACCGGGCGCAGATCACCAAGACGGTCATGAACGACACCTACGTCCCGCTGGACGGGTACGTCGCCCAGGGCATCACCGGCGCCCGCTCCGGCGTCTGCCAGTTCTGCAAGTTCGACCCGGCGGCGGCCAAGGAAGCCTTCGCCAAGTCGGGCTTCAAGGGCAAGCTGACCATCGCGTCCAACGCGGACGGCGGTCGCAAGGAACCGCTGACCGCGGCGTGCAACAGCATCAAGAACACCCTCGGTGTCGAGTGCGACTTCGTGCCCGCGACCGACTTCGGCCAGTGGCGCAGCATCGTGACCGGCAAGAAGCTGACCGGCATGGGCCGCTCCGACTGGTCGGCGGACTACCCGTCCATCGAGGACTTCCTCAACCCGATCTACAAGACCGGCGGGTCCTCGAACGACTCCAGCTACTCCAACCCGCAGGTCGACGCGATCCTGGCGCAGGCGGACGCCACCGCCGACAAGGACGCCGCGGTCAAGCTCTACCAGCAGGCCGAGGACCTGGTCGCCAAGGACCTGCCGTCGATCCCGGTGTGGGACGAGAAGGGTGTCGCGGCGAAGTCGAAGAACCTCAAGTCCGCGGCCCTGGACTTCCGGCGCATGCCGGACTACCCGGCCATCGAGGTCCTGAAGAAGTAGTGCCGCGCTGATCTGCCGCAACCACCACCACGGCGTCGTGGGCGGGAGCACCTTCCCGCCCACGGCGCCCGGCGCGCACTAGGAACTCGTCATGATCCGCTACGTCCTGCGACGGCTGCTCCAGCTGATCCCGGTGTTCTTCGGCACCACCTTCCTCATCTACGTCCTCGTCTGGGCCGTGCCCGGCGACCCGTTCTCCGGCAAGTGCGGGCAGGCCGCCTGCCCGCAGGCCTACATCGCCCAGATGACCGAGAAGTTCAACCTGGACGACAACATCTTCGTGCAGTACTTCAAGTACCTCGGGAGCCTGTTCACCGGTGACTGGGGCGAGACGTTCAACGGCACGTCGGTCGGCGAGCTGATCGGCACGTCGTATCCGATCACGCTGCGCCTGGCCGTGATCGCGGTGGTCATCGAGGCCCTCATCGGGCTCACCGCCGGCGTGCTGACCGGCCTGCGCGGCAAGGGTTTCCTCGACAACCTGGTCCTGGTCTCGACCACGTTCCTGATCTCGCTGCCGGTGTTCGTCACCGCGATCGTGCTGCAGCTCGCGCTGGGCAGCAACGGCCTCGGCCTGATCGAGGCGAGCGTGTCCGACAACCCCAGCGTCGGCGAGCTGATCGTGCCCGGCATCGCGCTCGGCAGCCTGTCCATGGCCTACGTCGCGAGGCTGTCGAGAACGAGCATCGCCGAAAACCGCCGGGCCGACTACGTGCGCACGGCGATCGCGAAGGGCCAGCCGAACAGCCGGGTCGTCGGTGTCCACCTGCTCCGCAACTCGGTGATCCCGGTGCTCACCTTCCTGGGCACCGACCTGGGCGCGCTGATGGGCGGCGCCATCGTGACCGAAGGCGTGTTCAACATCAACGGCCTGGGCGGGCTCATCTTCCGCGGCATCCAGAACCGGGAGAGCGCGACCGTCGTCGGCGTGGTCGTCCTGCTCGTGCTGGTGTACCTGCTGATGAGCCTGATCGTGGACCTGCTCTACGCCGTTCTCGACCCGAGGATCCGCTATGACTGACCCGAACCTGGTGGGCGGCGGCGGGGCCGACGCGGCTCAGCTGTCCCGCGTCGACGACTCCGGCACCGGCCCGCAGAAACCCCGCAGCCTGTGGGGTGACGCGTGGCGCCAGCTGCGGCGCAAGCCCGCGGTGGTTGCCTCGGCGGTGATCATCCTGGTGATCGTGCTCATCGCGATCGCGCCCGGGCTGTTCAGCTCGCGCGACGCCGGTTTCAGCGATCTCACGCACGCCAACGAGGGCCCGTCCGGGGACGCCTGGTTCGGCTACGACAACCAGGGCGCCGACGTCTACGCCCGCACGATCTACGGCACCCGCGCGTCCCTGCTGGTCGGCGTGTTCTCGACGCTGCTGACCGTCCTCTTCGGCTCGCTGGTCGGCATCTTCGCCGGTTACTACGGCCGGTTCATCGACAGCCTGCTGTCGCGCTTCGGTGACATCTTCGCCGGCCTCCCGTTCGTGCTCGGCGCGATCGTCATCCTGACCACGTTCAACGCACCCGGCTCGAACCCGGGCGCGGTGACGATCATCGTCCAGGTGGTCTGCTCGATCGCGGTGCTGAGCTGGCCGGTGGCCATGCGCATCATGCGGTCGGCGACGCTGGTGGCCAAGCAGCTCGACTACGTCAAGGCCGCACGCGGCCTCGGCGCGAGCACCCCGCGGATCATCTTCCGGCACCTGCTGCCCAACACGATCGCGCCGGTGCTGGTGTACGCCACCATCGCGCTCGGCGCGTTCATCGGCGCCGAAGCGACGCTGGCCTACCTGGGCATCGGGGTGCGCGCGCCGGTGATCTCGTGGGGCGTGATGATCAGCGACTCGCGGGACTACTTCCGCGCCGACCCGCACATGCTGCTGTTCCCCGGCGCCTTCGTCACCCTGACCGTGCTGGCCTTCGTGATGCTGGGTGACGGCATCCGCGACGCGCTCGATCCGAAGTCGAGGTAGCTCCCTTGTCCGACAACGAACTTCTCCTCGAGGTCGAGGACCTGCACGTCGAGTTCCGGACCGCCGACGGCGTCGCCAACGTGCTCAACGGCGTCGGCTACTCGGTGCACGCCGGGGAGACGCTGGCGGTGCTCGGCGAGTCCGGCTCCGGCAAGAGCGTCACCGCGCAGACCGTGATGGGCATCCTCGACATGCCGCCCGGCGTGATCACCGGCGGCGCCGTGCGCTGGCGCGGCGAAGACCTGCTGACGGCGTCCGACGAACGGCGCCGCGAGGTGCGCGGCAGCGAGATCGCGATGATCTTCCAGGACGCGCTGTCCGCGCTGAACCCGGTCTTCACCGTCGGCTTCCAGATCGAGGAACAGCTGACGGTGCGGCTCGGGATGTCCAAGAAGGACGCCCGCAAGCGTGCGATCGAACTGCTCGACATCGTGCGCATCCCGGCCGCGGACCGGCGGGTCAAGGACTACCCGCACCAGTTCTCCGGCGGCATGCGCCAGCGCGCGATGATCGCGATGTCGCTCGCGCTGGACCCGGACCTGCTCATCGCCGACGAGCCGACCACCGCGCTCGACGTCACCGTGCAGGCCCAGATCATGGACCTCCTGCGGGAAATACAGGAGGAACGCAAGATGGGCCTGGTGCTCATCACCCACGACCTGGCCGTCGTCGCCGAGGTCGCCGACCGGATCGCGGTGATGTACGCGGGCCGGATCGTCGAGCAGGCCGACGTCACCGAGCTGTTCCGTGCACCGGCTCATCCGTACACCGCGGCGCTGATGGACTCCCTGCCCCGGCTCGACCTCAAAGGACAGACGCTGGAAACCATCAAGGGCCTGCCGCCGAGCCTGCTCGACATCCCGCCGGGCTGCGCGTTCCACCCGCGGTGCAAACGCGCCGAAGCTCGCTGTTCCGAGGAAGTCCCGCCGCCGCACGCGATCGGCTTCGGCCGGACCAGCGCGTGCCACTTCGCCGAAGAAGTGGTGGTGAACACCCGTGCCTGACCCCATTCTTTCGGTCACCGACCTGAAGAAGTACTTCCCGGTCCGCACCGGCATCCTGTTCAAGCGCACGATCGGCCAGGTCAAGGCGGTCGACGGTGTCTCGTTCGACTTGATGCCCGGCGAGACGCTCGGCGTCGTCGGCGAGTCCGGCTGCGGCAAGTCGACCCTCGCCCAGGTGCTGATGCGCCTGGAGGAGCCGACCGGCGGCAGCGCGAAGTTCGAGGGCCGCGACATCTTTTCGCTGCGCGGCAACGAGCTGCGCAAGCTGCGGCGCGAGATCCAGATCGTGCTGCAGGACCCGTACACCTCGCTCAACCCGCGGATGACCGTCGGCGACATCGTCGGCGAGCCGTTCGAAATCCACTCCGACGTCGCGCCGAAGGGCTCGCGTGCCAAGAAGGTGCAGGAGCTGCTGGAGGTGGTCGGCCTCAACCCCGAGCACCTCAACCGCTACCCGCACCAGTTCTCCGGCGGGCAGCGCCAGCGCATCGGCATCGCGCGGGCGCTCGCCCTGCGGCCCAAGGTGATCATCTGCGACGAGCCGGTGTCCGCCTTGGACGTCTCGATCCAGGCGCAGGTGATGAACCTGCTCGGTGACCTGCAGGACGAGTTCGGCCTGTCGTACGTGTTCATCGCGCACGACCTTTCGGTGGTGCGGCACCTGTCCAACCGGGTCGCGGTGATGTACCTCGGCAAGATCGTCGAGATCGGCACCGACGAGGAGATCTACGAACGACCGTCCCACCCGTACACCCAGGCGCTGCTTTCCGCGGTGCCGGTGGCGGATCCGGCCGTGCGCGGGCAGCGGCAGATCATCCGGCTCGAGGGTGACGTCCCGAGTCCCCTGGATCCCCCGTCCGGCTGCCGGTTCCGCACCCGGTGCTGGAAAGCGCAGGACATCTGCGCTGCGGAGGTGCCGGAGCTGGTGCCGCGGACGGACGGCCACTTGTCAGCTTGTCACTTCGCGGAGCAGAAGTCGGTTGTTCCGTAACGTACGTTTGGCCGTTGTAACCACAATGTCCGATCTATACGGTGCAGGAACCGCTTTCCCGAGGAGGAGAATCGTGAAGAGACCCAGGCTTCTCGCCGCGGCCCTGGCCGTCCCGTTGTTCGGGGCGCTCTCGGCCGGCGCGGTCCCGGCCGCGTCGGCGCAGCCCGCGCTGTCCGGCCCGGCGACCGAGTTCACCGTGCTCGCCAAGGACGCCCAGAGCGTCGCGAGCGCGCAGAAGGCGATCCGCGATGCGGGTGGCACGGTCCTGGAGACCAACACCGCGGTCGGCCTGATCAAGGCCAGCGCACCGGCCTCCGGGTTCACCGAGCGCGTCTCGACGAACCGGGCCGTGTTCGGCGCGGCCAAGGCGCAGGTCATCGGTTCGGTGCCGAAGAACGGCAAGAAGACCAAGAACAACAACGTGGAGAAGGAAGGCCGCGGCACGGCCAAGGGGAACGCCGCCGCGAAGAAGGCCGTCGGGATGGACCCGCTGGACGACCAGCTCTGGGGCCTCAAGTCCGTCCGTTCGGACCTTTCGCGCACCAAGCAGCCGGGCAGCAAGCAGGTCAAGGTCGGCGTCATCGACACCGGCATCGACGGCACGCACCCCGACATCGCGCCGAACTTCGACGCGGCCGACTCGCGCAACTTCACCAAGGACATCCCGTTCGACGTCAACGGCGTCGAGGTCGACGGCCCGTGTGAGTTCCGCGGCTGCGTCGACCCGGCCAACCACGACGACGGCGGCCACGGCACGCACGTCGCCGGCACCATCGCCGCCGCGGCCAACGGCTTCGGCGTCTCCGGTGTCGCGCCGAACGTTTCGCTGGTGAACATCCGGGCCGGCCAGGACTCGGGGTACTTCTTCCTGCAGCCGACCGTCGACGCGCTGACCTACGCCGGTGACGCCGGCATCGACGTGGTCAACATGTCGTTCTACACCGACCCGTGGCTGTACAACTGTGCCGCGAACCCGGCCGACTCCGCCGCGGAGCAGGCCGAGCAGCGCACGATCATCGAGGCGACCCAGCGCGCGCTGAACTACGCGCACCGCAAGGGCGTCACGATGGTGGTCGCGCTGGGCAACCAGCACACCGACCTCGGTGCGCCGCAGCCGGACACCACCAGCCCGGACTACCCGGCCAACACGACGCACCCGCGTCAGGTCGACAACGCCAGCTGCCTGAGCCTGCCGGTCGAAGGCAACCACACGATCGGCGTCAGCGCGTTCGGGCCGTCGCAGGCGAAGGCGGACTACTCGAACTACGGCACCGAGCAGATCTCGGTTTCCGCGCCGGGCGGCTACTTCCGCGACGGCTTCGGCACGCCGTGGTTCCGCACGGTCGAGAACGAGATCCTCTCGACCTACCCGAAGAACGTGGGTGTCGCCGAAGGCAACATCGACGCGGCGGGCAACGTGACGCCGGAGGGTGTTGCGCTGGGTGTCCAGAAGGCGACCGCGGCCGACGGCCGGGTCGGCTACTACCAGTGGCTGCAGGGCACGTCGATGGCGACGCCGCACGCGACCGGCGTCTCGGCGCTGATCGTCTCCCAGTACGGCAAGAAGTCGGGTGCCGGTTTCGGCCTGGACCCGGACAAGGTCCAGCGGGTGCTCGAGGGCACCGCGACGGACATCGCCTGCCCGGTGCCGCGGACGGTCGACTACGCGGACGAGGGCCGCGGGCCGGAGTTCACCGCGACCTGCCAGGGTGACCCGTCGTTCAACGGCTTCTACGGCAACGGCGCGGTCGACGCCTACGCGGCCGTGACGCGCGGGGCGCAGTACCTGAAGTAAAGGAACTTGCGGAAGAGTGCCCCGGGGAGCCAACCTCCCCGGGGCGTTCTGCGTGTACCGGGGGACCAGGGGGAGGATTCTGTTGATCGTGCGTGAGCCGGCGCTGCCGGTGGATCCGAGACTGCCGGACGAGCCGACGGTGCTCGAGGTGGGCCGTGCGCGGGTGTGGCTGGCCAAGCGCGGGGTGATGGTGTGGCTGCCGACCCGGCTGCTCGCCCTCCGCCTCGGCGGACGGGCCCTCGGTGGCCAAGGGATACCCGCCTTCGCGATCGTCATCGCGTTCGCGTGGTGGTTCTCCTGGTCCATGCTCGACACCGCGGAGCTTCCGGGTTCGATCGCGGTCGAGGTGGTGCTCTTCACCGTGTTCCAGGTGCTGCACTGGCGCCGGGCACAGCGTCGTGAACAGGTCGCCGAGCGGCTGGCCGGCACCGGTGAACCGCTCCCGTTCCGGGTGGCGGCGAAGCAGGTGGGCTGGTGGTACCTCGGCTCGACGGCCATCACGTTCCTCGGCGGCGCGGTGCTGTGCGCGGCGACCTTCCTGACCATGCCGCAGTTCACGTGGAAGCACTGGTACCCGCCGTTCGTGGAGATCGGGCTGCACACGCTCGCGCTGGCCCTGGGCGCCGGCGCGACCGCGCTGGTGCTCGGCCGGGCGCTGCGCGCGCCGGTGATCGCGGAGGACGAGACGTCCCGGTGGGTCGACGAGCTGCTGCGGGCCGGGGACCCCTACCGGTTCGCCCCGAGCGCGGTGTACGCGGTGCTGGCGATGCCGGTCTTCGTGGTCGACTGGGCCACACCCGGCTGGCTGGGCTGGTCGGCGCTGGCGTACCTGGTGGTCGTGGTCGTCCTGCAGGTGACCGGCTGGCTGATCACCCGGCACCGGTACCGGCGGCCGCCGCCCGGCTACTACGGCAGGTAAACCTTTTCGCCCGGTGGTGCGTGTTCTCCGCGAGGTGAGGGGGTTTTTGTGGGCGAACGAGTACCGAGCCGCGGCGAGGTGGTGCAGGCCGCGGTCTGGCTCGGCAAGCACGGGGTCCGGGTGGGGATCCCGACGCGGCTGCTGGCGACGCGGCTGGGCGTGCGTGTGAGCCCGTGGAGGCGTTCGCTGATCGTCCGGCAGATCGGGATCTTCGTGGCCGCGCTCGCCTGCGGGGTCGGCTACCAGTGCTTGCAGTACCTGCCCGGCGTGCGCGGGGTCGAGATGACCGAGAGCAAGGTCGTGTACTTCATCCTCTTCGGGTTCCAGGCGGTGTCCTGGTCCGCCATCCGGCACCGGGACCGCCGGGCCGCGGCCGCACTGGGCCCGCGGGCACTCGACCGTCCCCGGCCGTCGTGGCGTTCGCTGGTGAACCGCTGGTACCTCGCGTCGGTCGTGGTGACCTTCGGGGGCGGCGCCGCGCTCGGGGCGACGATGTACTTCGCCACCGGGTACCGGACGTACGCCTGGAGCTGGCTCGGCGTGCTCGGGCTGGGAGCTGTCGTCTTCGCGGCGATCTTCAGGGGTGTGGTCCGCCGCCCGGTGATCGCGGAGGACGGGCCGTCGCTGGCGGTCGACGCCGTGCTGAGGATCGAGGACCTCAACCTCGCGATGCCTTCGCTGTACGCGGTCCCGGTGCTCATGGACCTGATCACCACCCACCGGCAGCCGCCCGGGTTCGCACTCTGGCTGATCGGTTACGTGATGCTCGCGATCGCGCTGCAGATCGTCGGCAAGGTCATCCACTGGCGACGCCGCCCGGCGCTCCCGGATGGCCACTACGGCGAACCGCTGCCGGCTCAGGAAGGTGTCCGATGATCACGTTGTCAGCGCGGGAGAAGGCCGCGGTCAAGTGGCTCGAGCGGCACGGGATCCGGGTGGCCGAGCCGACCTGGCTCCTGACGTTCCGGCTGAGCGTCCGCCGCGGGAAGGGCGCGCCGGAAGCCTTCACCGCGCTCTTCTTCGTGTACCTGCTGACGTTCGTCGGCATGGGTGCGTACCAGTTCAACGTGCTCATGCTCGTCGAGGACCACTCCCAGCTGCCCTACTTCGGGTTCAGCTACTTCATCTTCGCCATGACGATGCTGACGACGTGGTTGCCCGTCCGGTACGGCGACCGGCAGGTGGCGGCGGTCCTGGAGAGCCGGCTCCTGGACCGGCCGCGCCCGCCGTGGCGGGCGGTGCTCGGCGGCTGGTACCTGACCGCGCTGGCGGTCACGTTCGGCGGGGGAGCCGTGCTCGCGCTCGTGCTGGCGGCCGGCGGTTCGCTCTGGGCGTGGATCTGGCTCGGCCTGCTGGCGCTGGGCGCGCTCGTGAACGTGATGATCCTGACCAGCGTGCTCCGGCGGCCGGTGATCGCCGAAGACGAGGGCTCGCTGGCGGTCGACGCCGTGACGCGGCTCGAAGACGTCCAGCTGGCCATGCCGTCGATGTTCGCGCTGCCGGTGGTCGCCGACATCGTGTTCGCGGACGTGCCCGGCAAACCGTGGCTGATCGGTTACGTCGTGCTCGCGGTGGGCACGCACGTCGTCGCGTTGATCACCCAGCGGCGGCGGATTCCCGCCCTGCCCGCCGACGGTCATTACGGGAAGGCGTCGTGAACGCCGCCGAGCACGAGATGGGGCTGCGCTGGCTGGCGAAGCGCGGCCGGCCGGTCGCCACGCCGACGCCGTACCTCGGCGCCCTGCTGGCCACCCGCAACGTCCGCCCCGGCCGCGCGCTGCCGTGGTTCCTGCTGTTCGGCGTGCTCGGTCTGGCCGGCGCGATCGGCTACCAGAGCCTCTTCGGCGCGACCGCGGCCGCGTCGGCGTACTTCGTGTGCTTCGTCATCCAGCTCACGCTGTGGCGGAGCGTCCGAGCCCGGCAGCGAGAGCTGGCGAAGGCGACCCGCCCCTGGCCCGGCGCGACGCGCGACCTCAGCGCGCTCGGCGGCTGGTTCGCGGTGGCGCTGGCACTCGCGTACGTGGGCGGTGCGGCGCTGGCCGTCTCGATGCTCTCCACGGCTCCGGCCTACGCCGTGAGCTGGCTGGGCCTGCTCGTCCTCAGCGCCCTCTGCGGCGGCGGGATGCTGGCCGGCTACGCGCGGGGCCCGGTGCTCGCCGAAGGCCCGGAGTCCCTGGCGGTGTACCGCGCGGTGCTGGCGGAGAACATCCACTCGGCGTCACCCGCGCTGGTGGCGGCCCCGCCGATCCTGGACGTCGCGCTCGGGCACCGCTTGGTCCACGGGCCGCTGCTGATCGGGTACTTCGTGCTGGTGGTGGTCGCCGAGCTGCTCGCGTACCGGCGGAACCGCCGGCCGCTCCCGCCCGGGCACTACGGCGATCCGCTGCCCGCGCAGACCGCCGTGGACCGGTCACCTCCGGAATCCCGGTGAGGGACCCCACGACGCGGTCGATCATCGCGGGCCTGGCCGCCGTCACCGCGATGATCGCCTACACCGTCCTGGGCCGCGGCGTGGCGCTGACCGAAGGCGCCTACGTCTTCTTCCTGGTCATGGCGGGCCAGCTCCTGGACTGGAAGGTCGACCCGGTGCGGGCCGGGCCCTGAGGGATCACCACGGCGGTCGTCACGTTCGGCGGCGGTGCGGCGCTCGCGGCGGCCATGTTCTTCACCGGCGCTCGCGCGTACCCGCTGAGCTGGGCCGGCTTGCTCACCCTCGCCGCGCTGTGTTCGTGGCTGACCCGCCGGAACGGCTACTTCGTCCCGGCCGTGTACGCGACCGCGGTGCTCGCGGACGTCCTGGGCGACGGGCGGCAGCCCCGTGAGTTCACCGGCTGGCTGATCGCCTACGTGATCGCGGCCTGGGTGGCGCAGACTGTGACGGTGATCCAAGCGCGCCGGGCCCGGGTGCCCGCATGATCGACGCCGCCGGTTACGACCGGTTCCTCGCGGAAGCCCGCACCGCCCTCGCGGCCGGGATCACCCTGGACACGGTGTTGACCCAGCTCCGCCGCCGGGGCTTCTCGCAGGTCGACAGCGTCCGCGCCGTCCGCGCGCTGACCGGCGCACCGCTCGCCGAAGCCAAGGACCGGGTGCACGTCAGCCCGGCCTGGGCCGACGTGCGGGAGCGGACCGAGCAGTTCCACCAGGACCTGGCCGAGGCCGCCCGCGAAGACGACGGCCCCGGCCCGCCGGTCAGCGGTTCGACGCCTTCTTGACGAACTTCGCCAGGTCCTTCGCCTGCTGCACCCGCGTCGGCTCGTGGACGTACATCATGTGCCCGGCCGGGTAGTAGGCCGTGTCGATGTTGTCCCGCAGCTCCTCCGGGATCTGCAGGTGGGCCAGCACGTGCTCGGCCGCGAAGTACGCCGTGGCGCCGTCGTAGTGGCCGAACGCCACGTGGACGTGCAGGTGCGGGTTCGCGCGCATCGCCGCGCTCACCGAGTCGGCCACCGACACCGAACGGCCCTCGAAGTCCGAGTAGGACCACGCCTTGAACGTGTCTTCGTGGATTAGCTCGTACGGCAGGTCGTTCTTGTAGCCGAGCTCGGCCCGCACGTAGTGGTTGAACGACGCCGCGTACGCGCCGATGATGCGGGAGATCGACGGGTCGTCGCTCATGTGCTCGCGGCCGCCGTCCGGCTCCCACGTCGTGAACCGGCCGTCCATCCGGCCGACCGTCAGGCCGCGGTCGCGCAGCAGTTCGGTGAAGAACCGGACGTGCTCGATCCGCAGGTTCACCCGGTCCACATAGGACTCGGTGAGCCCGGTCAGCGACGCCAGCGTGGCCACCGCGTCGACCCGGTCCTGAGTGGACAGCCGGGCGCCGCGGGCCAGCGCCCACGGCAGGTCCTTCGCCGCGAAGTCCTCGGCGTCGGCGAGCACGTCGTCGAGCGGGCGCTCGCCGTGCAGGCCGTGGTAGTGCGCGATCGCCGCGTACGTCGGCACGTACAGCGAGTACGGCAGGTCGTTGCCCTCGGTGAACCGCAGCGTGCCGAGGTCGAGCACCGACGAGATGAGCAGCAGGCCGTTCAGGTACAGCCCGTGGCGGTCCTGCAGGTGCGCGGCCAGCCCGGCGGCGCGCAGCGTGCCGTACGACTCGCCGGCCAGGAACTTCGGCGACAGCCAGCGCTCGTGACGCGACACCCAGAGCCGGATGATCTCGCCGACCGACTCGATGTCGCCCTTGAACCCGTGGAAGTCCTTGGTCTCGCCGCCCTCGGACGCCCGCGAGTAGCCGGTCGACACCGGGTCGATGAACACCAGGTCGCTGTGCGCCAGCAGCGTCTCGGGGTTGTCGGCCAGCCCGTACGGCGGCGGCACGAGGTCGTCGACGTCACCCGACAGCACCCGGCGCGGGCCGAGCAGGCCCATGTGGAGCCAGATGCTCGACGAGCCGGGGCCACCGTTGAAGGCGAACGTCACGGGCCGGGAGCCCGGGTCGGCGTCGTCGAGGGTGTAGGAGGTGATGAACACCTCGGCCTTCGCCTTGAAGCCCTCGGACTTGCCGTCCTTGACAACCTCCTTGCGGAGGACGATCCGCCCCGCCTTCGCCGTGTACGAAAGCTTCTTCCGCTTCACGGTGATCGTGTGCTGCGTGGTGACGATGTCGTCGGTGGGCTCGGCCGGGATCTCCGTCGTTTCCGGAGCCTTCTTCTCGGGAGCCTCTTCGGGGGTCGTGTCCGCCATGGCCCCAACCTAGTTGTGGCAGGGTGACTTGGTGCACACCGGGGACTGGCCGTCGACGATCGAGGACGCGCTCGCCGTGCAGGAACGGCTGCGTGGCCGGGTCGACCTCACCGACGACTGCGCCGAGCTGCCGCCGACGGTCACCGGCCTCGACGTCGCCTACGGCACCAGTGACGAGATCGCCGCCGCGGTCGTCACCCTCGAGACGGCCGGGCTCACCGTCGTGGAGGAACGGACGCACCGCGCGAAGGCTGTCTTCCCGTACGAGCCGGGCCTGTTCGCCTTCCGCGAGCTGCCGCCGCTGCTGGCCGCGCTCGATCAGCTGGACCACCAACCCGACGTGCTGGTCTGCGACGGCCACGGCCTCGCGCACCCCCGGCGGTTCGGCCTCGCCTGCCACCTCGGCGTGCTGACCGGGCGGCCCGCGTTCGGCGTCGGCAAGACGCGGTTCGTCGGCACGCACGCTGCGCCGGAGGCGTCCCGCGGCTCGTCGGCGCCGCTGATCGACGCCGGGGAAGAGGTCGGCGCGGTGCTGCGGACCCAGGACGGCGTCAAGCCGGTGTACGTCTCGGCCGGGCACCGGATCGACCTGGCGCACGCCTGCCGGCTGACCCTGGCGCTGACGCCGCGCTACCGGCTGCCCGAGACCACGCGGCAGGCCGACCGGCTGTCCCGGGCGGCGCTGCGATGAGGACCCTTTCCGAGCTCGACGCGGCCGTCGCCGGGTGCCGCGCCTGCCCGCGGCTGGTGACCTGGCGCGAAGGCGTCGTCGGCGCCAAAGCGGCGTTCCGCGGTGAGAAGTACTGGGCGCGGCCGGTGCCGGGCTTCGGGCCGCCGGACGCGTCGCTCGCGGTGGTCGGGCTGGCGCCTTCGGCGCACGGCGCGAACCGCACCGGCCGCATGTTCACCGGCGACCCATCGGGTGATTTCCTCTTCCGGGTGCTGCACGAGGTCGGGCTCGCGTCGCAGCCGACGTCGGAACGGCTGGGCGACGGCCTCGAGCTGTACGGCACCCGGCTCGTCTCCCCGGTGCGCTGCGCGCCGCCGGACAACAAGCCGACGCCGGCCGAGCGCGACACGTGCCGGCCGTGGCTCGCGGAGGAGCTGACGCTGTTACGTCCGACACTGCGGGCGATCGTCGTGCTGGGCGCGTTCGGGTGGCAGGCGCTGCTGCCCGTGCTCGCCGACGCCGGCTGGCCGGTGCCGAAGCCGCGTCCCGCGTTCGGCCACGGCACCGTGCTGGAACTCGGCGACCTGCGGATTTTCGGCTGTTATCACGTCTCGCCGCGCAATGTCCAGACTCGGCTCGTGACCCACGCCATGGTGGCCGACGTGTTCCGCGCCGCGACCTCGGTGACGGCCTCGGACTGAATCGTTACGGAAGGTGCAGCGACGCTGGTCACAGCGAGATGGGGTCCCCTCGCAGGGTCCGTGTGAAGGTGCGACTATGAGGTCATGGCTGCTGCGAAGTCGAAGTCGGAACCGACTCGGATCCTCGTCCTCGGTGGTGGGTACGTCGGGCTCTACACGGCGTACGGCCTCCAGAAGATGCTCCGGGCCAACGAGGCCTCCGTGACCGTCGTTGACCCGCAGCCCCACATGACCTACGCGCCGTTCCTCCCGGAGGCCGCGGCCGGCGCGATCGAGCCCCGGCACGTCGTCGTGCCGCTGCGGCGGGTGCTGAAGCGCTGCCACGTGCTCACCGCGCGCGTCACCAAGATCGAGAACGACAAGAAGTCGGTCACGGTCGAGGCCGCCGACGGCCACATCGAGCAGCTCGGCTACGACGTCCTCGTGGTCGCGCTCGGCGCCGTCGCGCGCATCCTGCCGATCCCGGGCCTGGTCGAGCAGGGCATCGCCTTCAAGACCATCGGCGAGGCCATCTACCTCCGCAACCACATCATGACCAAGCTCGACGAGGCCGCCAGCACGCTCGACCCCGAGCTGCGCAAGCGCCTGCTGACGTTCACCGTCGTCGGCGGCGGGTTCGCCGGCATCGAGGCGCTGGCCGAGCTCGAGGACATGACCCGGTTCGCGGTGGAGAACTACTACCCGAACATCAAGCCGGCCGACGTCCGCTGGGTGCTCGTCGAGGCGGCCGGGCGCATCCTGCCCGAGGTCCGCGAGACGCTCGGGGTGTACACGGTCGAGCAGCTGGAGAAGCGCGGCATCGAGGTGTACCTCTCGACGGCGGCGAAGTCGTTCGAGAACGGCCACGTCGTGCTCTCGGACGGCACGGAGTTCGACACCGACACGCTGATCTGGACCGCGGGTGTGAAGGCCAACCCGGTGCTGGCCAACTCGGACCTGCCGCTCGACAAGCGCGGCCGCCTCGAGGCGACGGCGGCCATGCAGGTCGTCGGTCACCCGGACGTGTGGACCGCGGGCGACAACGCGGCGATCCCGGACCTCTCGCGCACCGAAGAGGACCCGACGGCGACGTGCCCGCCGAACGCCCAGCACGCGGTCCGCCAGGCGACGCTGCTGGCGAAGAACATCATCAAGGTGATCCGCGGCGGCAAGCCGAAGGACTACTTCCACAAGAACCTCGGCGCGGTCGCCAGCCTCGGCCTGCACAAGGGTGTCGCCGACGCGCTGAACCTGAAGATCAAGGGCTTCCCGGCCTGGCTCTTCCACCGCGCGTACCACCTCAAGGCGATGCCGACCTGGAACCGCAAGATCCGCATCCTGTTCGACTGGATCCTGGGTGGCTTGTTCCGGCGTGAGGTGATTTCGCTCGGGCAGATCAACAACCCGAAGGACGAGTTCGCTCGCGTTTCGAAGTCCTGACTTCCGCTTCCTCGAAGGCCTCCCGCACTCGTGCGGGAGGCCTTTTTGGTGTTTTTCGCCGTTTTGGCAGGGAAAATCCGGCTGTGTGCCGGTGAGTGACATGGTCTGGACAACTGGGTCGGTGAGCGGGTAAACCCTTTCTTCACAACGCGGAATAAGTCCGCTCCGGCTCCTCTCCCCACGGTCCCCCTTGGAGCTCTTCATGTCCTTTTCCCGGTTTTCCCGTACCAGGGCGGCACTCGTGGCGGCGTTGCCCGTCGTCGCCGCACTCGCTCTGACACCGTCCACCGCCGAGGCGGCGGGTGGTGCCTTCCCCGCCCACTACGCGGCGCCGTACCTCCAGATCAGCGACGGCGACGCCGGTCAGATGGCCGCCGACATGAACGCGACCGGCACAAAGTTCTTCACGCTGGCGTTCCTGACCCCGCAGTCCGGCTGCACGCCGGTGTGGGAGGCGAACGGCACCGGCGTCGGCTCGTTCAAGTCGCAGATCAGCGCCCTGCAGGCGGCGGGCGGCAACGTGATCCCGTCGTTCGGCGGCGCGGAAGGCGGCGAGCTCGCCCAGACCTGCACGAACACCGCGAGCCTGACGTCGGCGTACGCGAACGTCGTCAACACCTACGGCACCCCGCGCCTGGACTTCGACATCGAAGGCGGCGTCCTCAACGACACGGCGTCCAACCAGCGCCGCAACTCCGCGCTGGCCGCGCTGCAGCAGCAGAATTCCGCGGTCCAGGTCGACTACACGCTGGCCGTCGACCCGACGGGCATCCCCTCGAACGAGCTCGACCTGCTGCGCGACGCGAAGAACAAGGGCGTCAAGGTCAGCGTCGTCAACCTGATGGTGATGGACTTCTACGACGGCCAGCCGGTACTGGCCGACGCCCTGTCGGCCGCCCGCGCTTCGGCGTCCCAGCTGTCGAGCCTGTACGGAATCTCGACGTCGGCGGCCTACGCAATGATGGGCCTGACCCCGATAGCCGGCCGCAACGACGACGGCGCCCAGTTCAGCCAGTCCGACGCTCAGCAGTTGGAGACGTTCGCGGCCCAGAACGGAGTCGCGGAGCTGTCGTTCTGGGAGCTCCAGGACTACGACCGCGCAACGGGCTACGCGTACTCACGGATCTTCAACGCAATAACGGGCGGCACGACGAGTCCGCCGCCTTCTTCGGGCGGCACGATCACCGGCTACGGCGGCAAGTGCGTGGACGTGGCGGGTGCCGCGTCCGCCAACGGAACGGTCGTCGACCTGTACACGTGCAACGGGACGAATGCGCAGCAGTGGACTGCTGCTTCGGGAACTTTGCGAGCGCTCGGCAAGTGCCTGGACGTGAACGCTGCGGGCACGGCGAACGGTTCGAAGGTCCAGCTGTACGACTGCAACGGCACGGGGGCCCAGCAGTGGACGGCGTCCGGGAGCCAGCTGGTGAACCCGGCGTCGGGCAAGTGCCTGGACGCGACCGGGCCGAGCTCAGCGGACGGCACGCCGCTGCAGATCTGGACGTGCACCGGTGCGGCGAACCAGGCGTGGACGTTGCACTGAGGTCCATCACCTAGAGTGTGCGGTGCCCCCGTAGCCCAACTGGCAGAGGCAGTCGACTTAAAATCGACAAAGTGCGGGTTCGAACCCCGTCGGGGGCACCAATCGCGCTGGTCAGCGTCACTGCGTGGGGCGTAATGAAGATCAAGTGCCCCACTTTGCCGTGACGATCACAAGGGGTCTTCCATCGCGTCGGCGATCGTCGGTGCCACCGAGCCTCGTCCGACGTACCGGTCGAGGGTAACGATGGGCGAGCGTGCCCGAGGAAGTCGGCGATCTGGCGCGACGAGTAGCCCGCTTCGTCGAGGACCGTACTGGCCGTCTTCGGATAGACGTGCGACTTCACCCAAGAGAAGCCTTCCAAACCGTGGCACCCGCGCAACGACCGGCGGGTGTTCGAGGGATCTCGCAGGCCACCCAACGAGTCCGGGAAGAGGGGGCTTGCCACTCGTGTTCAGAGTTTTCTTACTTGTTCAAGGCGGCCCCTCCGGGGCCGCGCCGCTATCGGCCGGCACGCGCGGGCCCGCCTCCGGCACCCACGCGACCGGCCGGCGGCTGCACCGAGGGCCGCAGCAAGAAGAAGTGAATGTCCTCGCCGGACGGGCAGGTCTCCGAGATGGCCGAGTCGAGCGCAGCGGTTGCGTCCGTGTGCGGCCAAACGGCCTCTCGACGACCTCCCAGAGGGCTATCACGCTGCGTCAAGGGGGCAGCCGAGCACGCAAGCGGCAGTCGAGCGGGAAGCGCCCCCTTGACGCAGCGTGATCGGGCTGCGCCAGGTCGACGAGATGCCGAAAGGCCACTCACTTGCATGAGAGTGGGTCCAAGACACCGAGTCTGCAGACCCTCGGCCTCCGTAACATCGTGTACCCATCGAGCGACCCTATTTCGGTACGCGGCGTAATCGACAAGGGGCAACATGAGCGGTTGGCTCGGATGGGACTGGGGCAATGTCCCCGCTTGGACAGGATCGATCCTAACGAGTGGATCGCTAATTGTGGCTGCTAGCGCCTTCCGCCACAGCGTCCGTTCAAAGCAAGGAGAGCAAGCCGCGCAAGTATTTTGCACCGTCACCGACAATGGCGCCGAACCGGGGCAGGAGCGAGTAGTTGAGGCGGTAAACGACAGCAGTATTTCCATCTATGCAATTACCGTCGTAATTCCATTAGAGCGAGATGCATTCAATGCGCCAAAACAGGATCTCTATCAATTGAAGGAGCTTCAACCGAAATCTAAAGCTGAGATCGCAAGGGTTGCCCTTCCATCTGAATCGCCAACTCTAAAACTTCAGGTATCGGCCCCAGCGGGCCCAATAAAATCATATATAAACGTCGACCTGGCCGCTCGCGATCTTGTGCCAGAAATCAAGTTCCGCGACGCGGCGGGTGTTTGGTGGAGAAGAGATAGCCGGGGCCGTCTACGACGCTCAAGCGCAAGAGAAGTCGTGAGGTCGTCGATATCAATTCGAATCATTGGCGGCCTGACTCTCACGCTTCAATACGACCCCCGATATCGAAGCTGGAAGATCATCTCATCACAGAACCACGACCACGGGAACAATCGTGAGCGCTGACGACGAGCGGCAATCAGACGACACGCTCGCCGCTGAAGCAAGCGACATATTTGATCGATACTGGAGCCTCCGCAAAGAACTGACGACATGGTCAATCAAGATTGGCCCTATTAGAATCAGCAAGCCTGTAGACACTAACTCTCTAGCAATCGCCTTTATTATTTGGCATGCCGCAACTTTTACTACTGGCGTTCTTGTGACCATTTTTTGGGCCAACAACAAAGCGCTAGGCATCGCGTTGGTCGTAGGATCCTTATTTGGCTTTGGCAGCTTCCTCTCGCAGGTTTGGTCTCAAGGAATGGCCAAAGAGCGGGAGTTTCTTCATAAGATCGAGCACGAAGAATCAATTGCACGTTTCCGCATAGTAGCAAAGCAGGTTCGCGATGTTGAGAGAAGAATTGACGAAAGACTCAACGGGGAGACCTCGTAGGTGACCCAGCGGATCGCTCCCGACGAACCTTGTCCCCGTCCGCTTCCCACGCGGCCGGGATCGCTCGCCCTTTGTGCCCACTGCAGCAGCCCACATTCTGCCCACATGACACCAGCGAACGACGACGAGCAACCATGACTAAAGACCCGAACTACACCTGCGTACCAACGGATTTCCGACGTCCGCGCAGGCGATTACGCCAGCGAGTAAGCTCGAGGGGATCTTGGTTCAGGTCCTGCCAGACGCAAGATCAATTGCCCCACTTTCGCCCACTATTAACGCCCAAGGATGACCGATCTTCGCGGACGACGACCGTTCGTAAGCGCGAATCTTGCAGACAGTGACCCATGTTGATCAACAACGATCATTCGCGGCCGATCTGGCCTGCAAATCGACAAAGTGCAGGTTCGAACCTCGTCGGGGGTACCACGCAGACCATTATCACCTCAAAGTCCCCACCTGACCGGCACGCTGGTCATCGAGGGCACATTCGACCTCTCGTCGATGCGCGGGAGGCCGTGATGGGCACCTCGTCCAGTGCGACCAGGTTCGACTTCGGGAACGTCGTGGTCCTGCGGATCGGCGTCCCTGTGTACGTCGCACCGCTGGTGGCGCCGGCGGTTGACCTAACGGTCCTGGGTCTGCTCGTAGGAACGCGGCACCTGGCGGACTCCTGTCTTGGGGCAACAAACCTGCAGGGCGGCATGATCTCCTGGTGACCGCGCCCGCCGTCCCAATCGGTGGCCGGTCGCCCACCAAGAGCCCACGCCGGAAGGCGAATGCGCTCGGACGGTCCGGCCCACCTCGGCGACGCGAGGCAGTTCACCGCGCTCGCCTGGCGGCTGCGCCACCGACGCAGGCAGTGCTTGCCCGGCTCGACAACGCCTGAACGTCGTTGCAGGAGAGCATCGGGCAGGTCTAGGGCATGTTCGCGGAGCCCAGTCGCCGTGCATTCGTCTTGCTCGTCCTCGACGAGCTCATCCACCACGGCGCCTAGGCGGCTCTGCTGCGCGATCTCTGCGCGGCCACGCCTCTCGCTGTCGGCGACGCCGGAACAGTAGTGGTCAAACCCTGCGCACGCGAACCCTTGCGTTCTCACTATTCAGCGTTACTATCTACTGGTAGTCAGCGTAACTGAGTAGTGCGAAGGAGGTGTCCGTGGGCAAGCAGGCGACGGAGATGCTCAAGGGAACGCTGGAAGGCATCGTCCTCGCGATCCTGTCCGGCCGGTCCGCGTACGGCTACGAGATCACGGCGTGGTTGCGAGACCAGGGGTTCCTCGACATCGCCGAGGGCACGATCTACGCGCTGCTTCTCAGGGTCGAAAAAAGAGGCCTCGTCGACGTCGAGAAGATCCCGTCCGAGAAAGGCCCGCCGCGCAAGGTTTATTCGCTCAACGCTCAGGGGCGGGAGTATCTCGACGAGTTCTGGACGACGTGGAGCTTCCTCGCAGAACGGCTGGAACAGCTTCGCACGGGAGGAAAATGACCATGAAGATTGCGGATATCACCACGAAGGTGATCGGCGACAAACGCCGGTGGTGGGCCTACAAGGCGCGCACCAAAAAGCTTCCCGAGAACTACCGCACCGCCGTCGACGCGCTGGAGCGGTACTTGATGTTCTTCGGGGCGACGGACGGCGACGGCGCGGCTTCGATGTTCGAGGACCTGGCCGACCTGTTCGAACGGGCCGCGGCGGACCGGACGCCGATCCGCGAGATCGTCGGAGAAGACCCCGTGGACTTCGTCGATGCCTTTCTGCAGAACTACAACAAAGGCGGCTGGGTCACTCGCGAGCGGGAACGGCTGACCAGCGGCATCCAGCGCGCCGAGGCGATGGACGAAGGGGAGCAGTCGTGACGGGGCCGGCGATCGCCGTGCGGGGGCTGGAGAAGTCGTACAAGACGGTGCACGTACTGCGCGGGGTGGACTTCGAGGTGGCGCGGGGCAGCATCTTCGCCCTGCTCGGCTCGAACGGGGCGGGCAAGACGACGGTGGTGAAGATCCTGTCCACTTTGCTCAAGGCCGACGCGGGGTCGGCGGGTGTGCACGGCTTCGACGTCGCCACGCAGGCCGAGGATGTGCGGGGGGCCATCAGCCTCACCGGGCAGTTCGCGGCCGTCGACGAGATCCTCAGCGGGCGGGAGAACCTCGTGCTGGTCGCCCGGCTGCGGCATCTCAAGAACCCGGGCGTCATCGCGGACGACCTGCTGAGCCGGTTCTCGTTGACCGACGCAGGAGCGCGGAAGGTGGCCACGTATTCCGGTGGTATGCGCCGGCGGCTCGACATCGCGATGAGCCTCGTCGGGAACCCGCCGGTCATCTTCCTCGACGAGCCGACGACCGGGCTCGACCCCCAGGGGCGCCTCGAGGTGTGGCAGGCCGTCAAAGAGCTCGCCGGCCAGGGCACGACGGTGCTGCTCACGACACAGCACCTGGACGAAGCCGAGCAGCTCGCCGACCGGATCGCGATCCTCCACGAGGGCCGGATCCTCGTCAACGGCACCCTCACCGAGCTCAAGCAGCTACTGCCACCCGCCGAAGTCGAGTACGTCGAGAAACAGCCGACCCTCGAAGATGTCTTCTTCGCGCTGGTCGGTGCCGACGTCAGAAAGGATCAATGATGGCCAAGCACTTCTTCGGTGACACCGCAGTCCTGCTGGGACGGTCCCTGCGGCACATCACGCGCAGTCCGGACACCATCATCACGACCGCGATCATGCCGATCGCCATGATGCTGATGTTCGTCTACGTGTTCGGCGGCGCGATCAAGACCGGGTCGGATTCCTATGTGGACTACCTGCTGCCCGGCATCCTGCTCATCACGGTCGCCACGGGTATTTCCTACACCGCGTTCCGGCTGTTCCTGGACATGAAGGGCGGCATCTTCGAGCGGTTCCAGTCGATGCCGATCGCGCGGGCGGCCGTGCTGTGGGCGCACGTGCTGACCTCGCTGGTGGCCAACCTGATTTCGCTGGTGGTCGTCGTGGGTGTCGCTCTCCTCATGGGTTTCCGTTCGGGAGCGGGTGTACTGGCGTGGCTGGCGGTCGCCGGTGTCCTGATGCTGTTCACACTGGCGTTGACGTGGCTCGCCGTCATCCCTGGTCTCACCGCGAAGTCCGTGGACGGCGCGAGCGCGTTTTCCTATCCGCTCATCTTCCTGCCGTTCCTCAGCTCGGCGTTCGTGCCCACCGGCACCATGCCCGGCCCGGTGCGCGCCTTCGCCGAGCACCAGCCGGTGACGTCCATCGTCAACGCACTCCGGAGCCTGTTCACCGAGCAGCCGGTCGGCACCGACATCTGGATCGCCCTCGCGTGGTGCGCCGGGATCCTCGTCGTGACGTACTTCTTCGCCACGCTCACCTATCGCCGCAAGATCTCGTAACCGGAGGACCACGATGACTGGGGGAAGCAGGATGAGCAGGGGATCGGCACCGAAGGTTTTCCGGCGGGCGGGGGTGGCGGTGTCGGTGGTCGCCCTGCTGACCGGGATGACCGTGCCACCGGCCGCCGCGGGGCAGGAGCGCCCGGAGCTGCAGGAGACGATCCAGGCGATCGTCGACTCCGGGTTCGCCGGGGTGCAGCTGCGCGTGCACGACCGGCGAGGCGACTGGGCCGGCACCGCCGGCGTGCGCGAGCTCGGTGCGGCCGCCAAGCCGCCGAAGGACGGGCGGTTCCGGATCGGCAGCACCACCAAGCCCTTCACCGCGACAGTGGTGCTGCAGCTGGTGGCCGAGGGCAAGATCGGGCTGGACACCCCGGTGGGGAACTACCTGCCCGGATTCGGGTTCGACCGGCGGATCACGGTGCGGATGCTGCTGCAGCACACCAGCGGGCTGTTCAACTACACCGGCGAGTACTACCCGGACGGGACGGTCGTGCCGGGAATTCCGTGGTCGGGCAAGGAGTGGGTGGACAACCGGTTCCACACCTACCGGCCGGAGGAGCTGGTCCGGTTCGCGTTGGCCAAGCCGCCGCGGTTCGCGCCGGGCGCGGGCTGGAGTTATGCCAACACCAACTACGTGGTGGCCAGGCTGCTGATCGAGAAGGTCACCGGTCGGTCGTACGCCGGCGAGGTGCAACGGCGGATCCTGCGTCCGCTCGGGCTGCGGGACACCGTGGTCCCGGGCACGTCGCCGGAGATCGCCGGGCCGCACGCCCACAGCTACTACCGGTACCAGGACGCTGGGCAGTGGAAGACGGTCGACATCACCCAGCAGAACCCCTCCTGGATCTCCAGCGCCGGCGAGATGATCTCGACCACCGAGGACCTCGGCACGTTCATTTCCTCGCTGCTGGGCGGGAAGCTCCTCCCGGCGCCGCTGCTGGCCGAGATGCGCAAACCGCACCCGACTCCCGATCCGACGAGCGACTACGGCCTCGGATTGTTCGAGCTGCACGCGGACGCGAACTGCAGCGGCACCACGCTGATCAACCACAACGGCAGCGTCCAGGGCTACGGGACGCTGATGTACAGCACGTCCGACGGCAGCAGGACCCTGGAGGCTTCGATCAACTACGTGGACACGGGAGCCGCCCCCGCGGAGGCGTATCAGAAGGCGGTGCGGAGCCTCATCGAGAAGGTGTTCTGCAGCGGGGCCTAGCTCGGCGAACCGGCCCGGGTGTTACGGCTGGAGCAGCGGATTCGTGGAACGTCCGAGGTGGGTCCGTCGGACGTTCCACGAATGCCGTGTCACTTCTCGGCCGTGCCGGGTTTCTCGCTGAGGGATTCCTGGTAGACGTCCGCGTAGGTGGGTGAGTCCTTGATCAGGTCGTCGCAGAACGCCGCCACGTCGTCGCCGATGAGCTCCAGGACTCCCTTGCCGGCCGCGACGCCCTCCTCGAAGAAGTCGACGATCCCGTAGAGCAGGGATCCGTCGGCCAGGTCGACCGGTCCGACCTTGAAGAGGTACCGCTGAATCTCCTTGTAGACGATCTCGTAGTCCGGCGGGAGCGCCTTGACCCGCGCCATGTGTGCCCGCCACTGCTTCTTGCCCTCGATGATGTCTTGAATGCCCACGTCAGCCTCCCAGCCGGGCCAGTTTCCTCGCGACGTTCCTGTTCAGCTGCTCGCGCCACCGGTCGCGGTAGCTCCGGGCTCCTTCTCCGCCGGCCAGTGCCGCGCAGAAGCCCTTGACGTCGTCGCCCAGCACCTCATGAATGCGCTGTCCGTCGGACGCCGTCTCTTCGAGCAACCCGAGCGCACCGTCGAGAATCGGCATCAGGTTCCGGCCCGTGAAGTCCCCGTAGGGAAAAAGATGCGCCTTGATCTCTTCCCACGCCGCCCGGTAGTCGGCCGGCAATGCCTCGGCCCGGACTTCGAACGCCTTGTACTCCCTGGTGAGGTCGCTGCCGGTGATGGTCTCCCAGAAGTTCATCTCCCGCCCTCCTTGAGCTTGTCGATCCGTGCTGTGACGTACTCCCATTTCGCCCAGAACGTCGCGAGTTCTTCGCGGCCCTTGTTGTTGAGTGCGTAGAACTTGCGCGGCGGGCCCTGCCCGGACGGTCGTTTCGTCACCTGGACGAGTCCGTTCTTCTCCAGCCGCAGCAGGATGGTGTAGACCGTTCCCTCGACGACGTCGGCGAAGCCGAGTTCGTTCAGCCGGCGCGTGATGGCGTACCCGTAGGTCTCTTCGCCGGCGATGATTTCGAGCACGCAGCCCTCGAGCGTTCCCTTCAGCATCTCGGTCAGGTCGTCCACCGTGGGGTCCTCCGCGATCCGCCAGGTACCCAGTGACACTGAGTACTGCTACAAAGTACCACGAGGTAGTGAACGACGCCCGGTGCGCCGGGAAGTCTGGTCGGTATCCGGATTCGGGATGTGGAGGACCGGCTGATGCGCGGGGTCGAAACCGTACTGTTCCTGGTGGTCGTCGCGACCGTGGTCGCCACCTTCGCCAAACGCTTGCGCGTGCCCGCGCCGTCCCTGCTGGTCGTGGCCGGGGTCGCCGTCGGACTGCTGCCCGGCGTCGCGGCGGTGCAGGTGACGCCCGAAGTGATCAGCCTGGTCGTGCTGCCGCCGCTGTTGTTCGCCGCAGGGGAGGAGCTGCCCTGGCGGGACCTGCGCGCCGTCGGGCGGCCGGTCGCCGTGCTCTCCGTCGGGCTGGTGCTGCTCTCGGCCGCCGCGGTGATCGGGACAGCCGTCCTCGTGACGCCGCTGCCGGTCGGGATGGCCTTCGTGCTCGGCGCGATCCTGGCCAGCACGGACCCGGTCGCGGTGACGGCGCTGGCACGGAGGCTGGCGCTCCCACCGCGGGTACAAGCGCTGATCCAGGCGGAGAGCCTGTTCAACGACGCGACCAGCTTGCTGCTGTTCCGGGTGGCGTTGTTCCTGGCGGTGGCGGGCGGGGCCGCTTCGTGGGGCCGGACCTTGGGGGAGTTCGCGGTCCTGGCCGGCGGCGGTCTCGCGGTCGGCGTGCTGACGGCGCTCGGGGCGTTCCTGATCCGGCGCCGCACCGAAGACCCGGTGCTGGAGACGGTGATCTCGCTGGTCACCCCGTACGCCGGGTACGTCGTGGCCGAATCGGTCGGTGGGTCGGGCGTGACGGCCGTCGTCGTGGCGAGCGTGATTCTGGGGACCCAGGCCGAACGGCTGACAACCGCGCGGATCCGGTTGCAGGTCGGCGCGGTGTACCAGACCGTGGTGTTCCTGCTGGAAAGCGTCGTGTTCGGCCTGATCGGCCTGCAGCTGCCCGCCCTGGTGCGGCGTCTCGCCGGGAGCGGGGCGTGGTGGCTGCTGCAGGCGCTGGCCATCGCCGCGACGCTGGTCTTGGCCCGGCTGGTGCTCGTGTTCGTGCTTTCGGCGATCCGGCAGCGCCGCGGTGGTGAGCGGATCTCCTGGCAGGTGCCCGCGGTCGTCTCCTGGGCCGGTGCGCGCGGGGTGGTGCCGCTGGCCGCGGCGCTGTCCCTGCCGGTGCTCACCCTGGACGGCTCCGCGCTGCCGTCGCGCGATCTGGTGCTGCTGCTGACGACCGCGGTGATCGTGCTGACGCTGGTGGTGCAGGGGTTCACGCTCGCGCCGCTGGTGCGGCGCGCCGGGATCGCGCTGGACCCGGCCGACCTGCGCACCGAGTACAGCGCTGCCCGCCGGAAGCTCGCCGAGGCCGGGCTGAGCCACCTGCAGCACCTGTCCGAAACGGAGTCGGCGCCGGAGTTCGTCGTCGACCAGCTGCGGACGGGCTGGCAGGCCCGGCTCGAGCGCATCGAGGACGACGCCGCCGAAGCCACCACGGACCTCGAGAGAAGGATCGATCACCGGTCACTGCGGCGGGAGCTGATCGACGTCGAGGCCGCCGAGCTGACCCGGCTCTTCGAAGCCGGTGAGATCACCGACGGAACTCGCCGCCGCATCCAGCGCCTGCTGGACCTGGAGCACGCCGGCCTCGAGTGAGCGCGGTCAGCGGGGTGGCAGCCGCCGGACCCGGGCCGGCTCCCGCGTCTCGACCAGCCGCAGCAGCAGCGCCACCAGCACGAATCCGCCGATCAGGCTCAGTGCCCACATCAGATCGCCCATGGAGCCACCCTGCGACCCCCGCGGCCGGCACACAACGTCCGCAGGCGGAATCCGTACGTCGGCGGGGGCGTCGTTGACGGCCCGTTGACGCTCATGAGCGTCGTTGCGGCGTGATGCCGCGACGGGTGTCGCCCGGGAGCGGGCGGACGCGCTGGAGATCGCGGCGACTGGTCGAGTGCAGCTGCCAGGGCACGCTGGTGACCATCACGCCGGGTTCGAACAGCAGCCGGCCCTTCAGCCGCAGGGAGCTCTGGTTGTGCAGGATGTTCTCCCACCAGCGCCCGACGACGTATTCGGGGATGTAGACGCACACGACGTCGCGGGGGCTGGCGCGCCGCAGGTTCTTGACGTAGGCCACCACGGGCCGGGTGATCTCGCGGTACGGGGACTCGAGCACCTTGAGCGGGATCTTCATGTCCCGCTGCTCCCATTGCCGTTGCAGGGCGCGGGTGTCGGCGTCGTCGACGTTCACCGTGATCGCGGCCAGGGTGTCGGGCCGGGTGGCACGGGCGAACGCGATCGCCCGCTGGCTGGGCTTGTGCAAAGTGGACACCAGCACGACGGCGTGGACGCGGCTGGGCAGCAGCTCGCTCTCGTCGTCGGCCTGGAGCTCTTCGCGGACGTGGCTGTAGTGGCGGTGGATCGCGCGCATCATCACCCACAGCACCGGGATCGCGATGACGACCAGGTAGGCGCCGTGGGTGAACTTCGTGATCATGACGACGACCAGGACGATCGCGGTGAGCATCGCGCCGAGGGCGTTGATCAGCCGGGAGCGCTGGATCGACCGGCGCTGCCGGGCGTCGGTCGCGGTGGCCAGCTCGCGGTTCCAGTGCCGGACCATGCCCGCCTGGCAGAGCGTGAACGAGGTGAACACGCCCAGGATGTAGAGCTGGATCAGCCGGGTCGTCGAGCCGTCGAACGCGAAGATCAGGATCCCGGCGACCAGTGCGAGCGCGATGATGCCGTTGGAGAACGCGAGCCGGTCGCCGCGGGTGTGCAGCTGGCGGGGCAGGAAGCGGTCCTGGGCGAGGATCGAGGCCAGCAGCGGGAACCCGTTGAACGCGGTGTTGGCCGCCAGGATCAGGATCAGCGCGGTGGTGGCCTGCAGGAAGTAGAACAGGACCGCGTGATCGCCACCGAAGACGGCCGCGGCGATCTGGCTGATCACGGTCCGCTGCGGGTCGCTGTCGCAGTTGCCCGGGAAGCCGACGAGGTCGCAGGTGTTCTCGGCGATCTTGACGTGGGAAATCATCGCGAGCGCGGTGATGCCGCCGAACATGACGACGGCGATGGCGCCCATCGCGGTCATCGTGCGGGCGGCGTTGGCGCTCTTGGGTTTGCGGAAGGCGGGGACGCCGTTGGAGATGGCCTCGACACCGGTGAGGGCGGTGCAGCCGGAGGAGAAGGACCGCAACAGCAGGAAGACCAGCGCCAGTCCGGTCAGCCCGACCTGTTCGGGCCGGACGTCGTAGCCGGCGCTTTCGGCGACCGGGGCGTGCCCGGCTACCAGCTGCCCGAACCCGAGCACGATCATCAGCATGACGCCGCCGATGAACAGGTAGGTCGGGATCGCGAACGTGCGGCCGGACTCGCGGATGCCACGCAGGTTCATCGCCGTCAGCAGCACGATGAAGCCGATGTCGAGACCGATGCGGTAGTCGTTGAGCTGGGGGACGGCGGAGATGATGTTGTCGACGCCGGAGGCGACCGAGACCGCGACGGTCATGATGTAGTCGACCATCAGCGCCCCGGCCACGACGAGCCCGGCGGAGCTGCCCAGGTTCTTCGACGCCACCTCGTACGAGCCGCCGCCGCTGGGATAGGCCCGCACGACCTGCCGGTAGGACACGACCACGA
The DNA here is from genome assembly GCF_044453095.1 of Amycolatopsis sp. NPDC051758. Taxonomy (NCBI): domain Bacteria; kingdom Bacillati; phylum Actinomycetota; class Actinomycetes; order Pseudonocardiales; family Pseudonocardiaceae; genus Amycolatopsis; species Amycolatopsis sp. NPDC051758. Next base: position 243,108 of record NZ_JBITCJ010000011.1, read on the forward strand.
CGGTCAGCAGCACCGCGACGGCCAGGCCGATCCACGGCGCCAGCGTGAGGTAGGCCAGGCCGCCGATGCTGAGGATGAGCAGGATCTCCTGGGTCGCGTAGGCGACCGAGGACAGCGGGTCGCTGGCGAAGATCGGGAGCGCGAGCCACTTGGGCAGCAGGGTCTCGCCGAGGGTGTCGCTGCGGAACGGCCGGCCGAGTACCAGCCGTTTGAGCGATGAGGTGGGTGCCGGCACGTACGGAAGCGTCTCCCGGGCACACCCGGTGCGGCATATGGAAAACATCAAGATCCGGGGAGCGGCGTACGGATTTCGTCAAGGAATGCCGGGGCGTTCGTCAGGGTTGCGTCAACGCCGGTCGCGCGGGAGCCGAGGTTGTCTAGCCTCTGCCGCCAACCGATCTCCGCGGGAGCTGACATGGCCGACGACGTGGTGGCACGGTTGTCCGATGTGGCCGGTCGCCCCGGCGCCGTCGAGGTGATCGAGGCCCTCGCGGAGAGCGCGAGGTCGCGCACCGAGCTGTGCGCAGCCGTGCCCCTGCCGAAGCGGAAACTGGAACGCGTGCTGCGGACGCTGGCGGCCGAAGGGGTGCTCGTCCGGTGCGACGAGCCGGGGACCTGGGATCTGCGGCCGGAACGGACGGCGCGGTACGCGTTGACTGCGCTTGGTGAAGAGGTTGTCGCCGTTATGTCCGATTTGGACGTATGGGTCTCGATTTACGAGAGGTATCTCGACGACCGGTGCGCCGGCGGTCACCGGCGCATCAGGCGGACGTGGGGATAGCCCGGGGCCGCGTCAGCACCGCCCTTGAGGAAGCCGGAAGCCGCCGAAAAGGCCGACCGGCACCGGCTGTCCGTGGTGGGCGGCCTGGCGGCGCTGTCCCTGGACGCGATGGCGTCGGTGGCGTACGGCCCCGAAGCCATCGTCATCGTGCTGGCCGTGGCGGGCGGCGCCGGGCTCGGCTTCACCGTGCCGGTGACGCTGGGCATCGCGCTGCTGCTCGGCGTCCTGACGCTGTCCTACCGGCAGGTGATCGCCGCGTTCCCGGACGGCGGCGGCGCGTACGGCGTCAGCCGGACCTACCTCGGCCGCCGCGCGTCCCTGGTCGCGGGCGCGTCGCTGATCGTGGACTACGTGCTCAACGTCGCCGTCTCGGTGGCGGCCGGGGTGGCTGCGCTGACGTCGGCTCATCGTTTCCGACGGCGACATGAACACCCTGGTCCCGCTGTTCGCGATCGGCGTCTTCGTCGGCTTCACCCTCTCGCAGTTCGGCATGGTGCGGCACTGGCGGCGCGAGCGTCCCCGCGGCCGGCAGGGCAGGGCGGCGCTCAACGGCTTCGGCGCGCTGCTCACCGGGATCGCCGCGGTCGTGGTCACCGCCACGAAGTTCGGCGAGGGTGGCTGGCTGATCGTCGTCGCCCTGCCCGCGCTGGTCGCGGTCATGGAGTGGGTCCACCGCAGCTACCGCGCGATCGGGGAACGCCTCGAACTCGGCCGGACGCCGGCGCCGCCCCGGCCGAACCGGTCGCTGATGGTGGTCCCGGTGCACTCGGTCTTCCGGCTCAGCCCGTCCTCTTTGGACATGCCCTCAGTTGGTCGCCGGCAACAGGACTTTCCGATCCTCAGGCGGCTGAGTAGCCGTATAAGCGCGCCCCACCCGGACCAGCCACTCGATGTCGTCATCCAAGTCGGTCGCTTCCAGCCGTTCCAAGCGGCTTGCGCCCGACTCCTCGTTCGCCGCCCAGCCGGCCGACTTCGCCGCCAGCGCTGCCCGGAGGGACCAAGCTGCTTCCACCGCCAGGTGCGTCAGGTCAGTTTCGGCTCGAGCGTTGTTGTCAGGGACATACGGTCGCAACGCCCGCCATGAATCGCGGATTTCGATGACACGGCGGCCCAGGAGATAACGCATCTCCTCCACCCGGACATACGAACGGCGCGGGACCTTCCCGTTCAGGAGGCTTACCTCGGGAAACGCCCGGTTGAGGTCTCGCCAGAGGCTGCCCAGAGCCTGGTACGACCGGACGTCGCGCCACCAAGCCGTCACGTTCTTGCACTGCGCCGCGATCGACGGGATCAGGAGGCCCAGCACGATTCCGATGGTGCCGAGGCGGCTGACGATGCCCAGGGCCACCTCCCAGGCCATCGGGTCGTAGCCCAGCATCAACGCCGGGACCGAGATCAGGCGGCCCGCGATGACCAGGAGGTCGGCGCCCGCGCCGATCATCGTGATGAACAGGCCTCGGCGGAGCCAGGTGTCGCGGCTGAGGCGGGCGTAGGGCCAGCAGAGCCGGAGCAGGACCGTCAGGCCGTGGCCGAAGCCGAGTTCGAAGACGAGCAGGTACGCGATCACCATGGGGCGGTTTGCGTTCTGGACGAGGTACTCCGTGCCGTCCGGGGTTTTGACCGCTGCGGCTATCCAGAGGGTGATCATCACGGCGCCGATCGCGGAGCCGCGGGCGATCACGACCCTTCGCTTGCGTTTGGCCTCTGCCGGGGAGTTGGACCACGTGATCACCGCGACCAGCAGCGCCGGGCTCAGCACGACCGCCGCCAGCAACTCCATGATCAACGTCGACAGGTTCGGCAGGCCCGTCCGGCGTTCGAGGCCTTCGCTGATTCCCGGTGTCGTCACGGTCCAGGCGATCGCGCCCGAGGCGAAGACGGCGAGCAAGGCCATGGTCGCCGGGTCGCGGTGGGCCTTGGACGAGGTCAAGAGCTTGTAGACCAACGCGACCAAGCAGAACGCCGCCATCGCGGGTCTGGTGGCTTCCAGCAGATCCATCCTGAGCGTCCCTCAGCTGGTCGTCGAGTGCCGGTCCTTCAATCTACGGCGGGGCGCTCAGGTGCGGTACCCCGTCGCGGTCACGAGAGCGACCGCCGGATGCGGTCGAGGATCCCGTCCGCCGACGCCGGATCCGTGGCCTCGGGCGCCTCCCGCAGGCGATCCTGGATGATCGTGGCCATCATCTCCGCCTCCTGCTCCTGGCGTTCGGTGTACCCGGACCGGCCGAGCAGGTCCTGGACCAGGCTCGGGTCCAGGTCGGGGAACAGCAGCTGCGTCGTGACGCTGCTGGCCGCGGAAACCCCGCGGTGGCCGTAGATCATGTGGCCGAGCTCGTGCGCGATGATGTGGTGCTGGTGCGGCCGGCTCGCCACCGCTTCGTAGGTGATGAAGTCGGCCTCCGGCGTGGACAGCCACAACCCGCACGGGTCGGACGGCCGGATCGTCACCGGCAGGACGTGCAGCGGGATCCCCCGTTTGGCGCTCAGCGCTTCCGCGAACTCGACGACGTCGCGGCACGGTGGCATGTGCAGGGACTCGAGCTTGCGCTTGGCGGCCCGTCGCATCGCTGACAGCGACAGGGCGTCGAACGGTTGCTGGCGACTTCGGCGATCCACATCTGCCCTCATGTCGGGTCCTGTGTTCGATGCGCGCGGGGCAGCACCCTCAGCGTCGCGTCTGCATTCGACCGATCTCTTCGATCATACGCGACATGAACTCCCGGCCGGAGCTGTCGAGTTCGAGCGCGCGCAGCGTGATGTTCCGGATGTCGGCGTTGCGCAGGGCGGCGATCAGCGCCAGCTGCGAGTCGACCCGTTCGGACGTCTCGTCGTCGAAGAAGTACGCGGGTGGAACGCGGAAGAACGACGCCAGCGCCTCGAGGTGGCGCTTGGTCGGGTTGTCCCGCTGACCCGTCCGCAGCTGCCAGACGTAGGTCTTGGAGAACGTGCCGCCGACCATCTCCGCGCAGCCCTTGGCCACCTCGTCGTTGCTGTACTCGCGGCCGAGCGGCTGGACCGTCTCGAACAGCTTCTCGATCTTGGCTGCCAGTGAAGGAGCTGGGGTGGTCACGGCACTAACGCTCCTCTGCGGTCGCTGTTATGGACAGAGCATAGCCTGCTGGTCACGATAGTTGACGCGGATCGGAGCCCGTCGTAGGCTTCAAGTGTTCGCTGACGTGACCGGTTGAGCCGTGTCGGTCATCTGAGTTTACCCCAGCCATCGCCCAGGGAGGGATGCGTCCTGGCGGAACACCGATTTTCCACACGATAAGGTTCGTTCGGTCACCGTGACAACGGAGTCGAGCAGAATCGGCACGTGTCACGGTTGTCATCGGGCGGCGCCGGCGCTTTTGATCCGGGGGGATCCAATGACCGTCACTGCAGTTTCGGCGGAGAAGAACTTCGCCGACCCGTTGAGCCGTGAATCTCCGTTCTATTCGAATGTCGTGAACGTTCCGATCCGGGACCTGCTGCCGTTCGAAGCGGCGCCGCGGACGGTGGAGGACGCCGAGCACGTCCGCGCACTCGCCGAGTCGGTGATCGCGCCGCCGCCGATCGTCGTCCACCGGCCCACGACGCAGGTCATCGACGGGCTGCACCGGCTCCGGGCGGCGCAGCTGCGCGGCGAGACGACCATCGCCGCGGTGTTCTTCGACGGCGACGTCAAAGAGGCGTTCGTGCTGGCCGTGAAGCTGAACGCGATGCACGGCCTGCCGTTGACGCTGGCCGACCGGAAGGGCGCGGCGCGCGAAATCCTCTCGCTGTACCCGCAGTGGTCCGACCGGCGGATCGCCGGTGTCGCCGGGCTTTCACCCAAGACGGTGGCCGCGATCCGCAAGCGGTCGACCGCGGAATTTCCCCATCCGACCGGCCGGATCGCGAGCAACGGCGTGCTGTACCGGTCGAACGAGCAGGCGCGCCGCCGCGCCGCCGAACTGTTCGAAGCCGACCCGGACGCGTCGGCGCGCGAAGTGGCCCTGGCGGCCGGGGTGTCGGTCACGACGGCCAAGGACGTGCGCAAACGGTTGCGCAGCGGGGAAGAACCCGCGTCCCGCAAGGGGAGCAAGCCGGCCCGCAGCGCCTCGATCGCGACCGCCGGGCCGCAGGCGGACCCCGCCTACGTGCTGGACCGCATGCGCCGCGACCCCGCGTTGCGCTTCACCGAGTCCGGCCGCGCGGTGCTGCGCTGGCTGGAGGTCCCGTTCGGCGGCGCCGACCTGAAGACCGTCGTGGACAAGATCCCGAGCCACTGCGCCCCCGGCCTCGCCGAGGTCGCCCGGCAACGGTCCCGCGACTGGGACCAGCTGGCCGAGCTGCTCGACCACTGCACGTGACGCGTCAGGCGCCGGAACCGCGGGAGCCGGCCGGCGCGCCCGGCGGGTCGAAGATCCAGTCGAGCCAGCGGCCGAAGACCTCTTCCTGGTTCATCCTGGGGACCTGCTCGTTGACCCGGCGCAACGTGGGGAAGCGCTCGGGATCCAGCTCCCGGAAGAGGCCGCGGACGCGGTTCCAGCCGGGGAGGTCGTCGGGATCCGTGCGGCGCGGGTACATCAACGCGCTGCCGAGCACGAACCGCTGCAGTCCGCTGAACACCATGACGGCCGTCTCGATGTCGTAGCCGGCGTCGAGCATGCCCCGGTAGATCCGTTCGCCCATCAGGAGCTGGTGGGGGCTGTCGAGGGCGTGCTCGAGGGTGATGGTCACCAGCCCGGGGTGCGCGACCAGGGCGCGGAAGTACTGCCGGGCGAGTTCCTTCGCCCCTTCGACGCCGGATTCTTCGGGTGGCCCGATGTCCGCGAAGACGTCGTCGACGAACGCCGCCAGCAACGAGTCCTTGTCCCGGAAGTGCCGGTAGAGCGCCATCGGGTCGACCTTGAGCTCGGTGGCGATGGCGCGCATCGTGACGGCGTCGACACCCTTGTCCGCGACCGTCGCCGCCACCGCGTCGAGGATCCGGCGACGGTTGAGGGTGCCGCGCGGCGTCACGGCCCGGCCCCGGGCCCGGCCGGTGTTCTTCGCGGGTTTTTCGGTCACGTGACCAGCCTAATCGACCTTCGAGCGGCCCTCGGTGGACGGGCCCGGGGTGGTTGTCTACTGCGTAGACTATGGCGTATCGTCGCCGGCATGGAGCAAACCTGTGCCGCCGAGGACTACCGGCGGGCGGAGCAGATGCTGAGGCCGCGCCGGGCCACGCTGATCACCGGTGTGGTGGGGCCGCTGACCTGGTCGGCCGGGTCGGATTCGTTCTGGTACGCGACTTCGGGCGCGGGCGGTGCGGAACATGTCCTGGTCGATCCGGCCGCGGGCACCCGGCGGCCCGCCTTCGACCGCGCCAGGCTGGCGGCCGCGACCGGTGCACCGGCCGAGCTGTCGGTGGTCGACGTCGGGAGCGACGCCGTGGTCGTCGAATCCGGTGGGCGCCGGTGGCGGTGTTCGCTCGAGGACTACACGTGCGCTCCCGCCGAAGAACCGGCTTCCGCCGCCCTCGGCGAATCCCGGTCGCCGGACGGGCGGTGGACGGTCTTCGTCCGCGACCACAACCTGTGGGTACGCGACGAAACGGGTGTCGAGTCACCACTCACCCGGGACGGCTCGGCCGACAACGCCTACGCGACCGAAACGACGTTCTGGCAGCACCGTTCGATCATGCGGAAGGCCGGCGCGGTCGCGCCCCCGGTCGTCCTGTGGAGTCCCGACGGGACGAAGCTGGTGACACACCGGATCGACGAACGCGAGGTCGAGCCGCTGCACCTGGTCGAGTCGGCGCCGGCGGGCGGTGGCCGGCCGGTGACGCACACCTACCGGTACGCCATGGCCGGCGAGGAAAACCAGCCGATGCTGCACCTGGTCGTCGTCGACCTGGAGCGCCGGACGGTGACGTCTTCGGACGCCGAGCCCTTCTACGCGTCGTTCCGCTCGCCGCTGGCGTGGGACCGGGCGTGGCTGTCGGCCGACGGCGGGACGCTCTACTACCTCGATCCCGGGCGGTTCTACCTGCGCCTGCGGCTGATCGCGGTGGACCTGTCGACGGGCCGGTCGCGGGTGGCCGTCGAGGAAACCGGCCGGACCCGGGTCGAGCCCAACCAGATGATCTTCCAGCCGCCGCTCGTGCGCACCCTGGCGAACGGGGACGTGCTCTGGTACTCCCAGCGCGACGGCTGGGGGCACCTCTACCGGTATTCCGCTTCGGGTGTGCTGGTCAACCAGGTGACGAAGGGCGCGTGGGCCGTCCGGGAGATCCTCCACGTCGACGAGGACGCCGGTGTCGTCTTCTTCACGGCGTCCGGCCTGGTCGACGCGGACCCGTACGTCCGGCAGCTGTGCCGCGCCGAACTCGACGGCAGCGGGTTCACCCGGCTGACCGAAGACCTCGACGACCACGTCGTGCAGGCCGCGCCGTCGGGCCGGTACCTGGTCGACGTCGCGTCCCGGTGGGACCGGCCGCCGGTCGCGGTGGTGCGCGACCGGTCCGGCCGGGTGGTGGTGGAACTGGAGCGGGCCGACGTCTCCGCGCTCGAACGCGCGGGCTGGACACCGCCCGAGCGGTTCACGGTCAAGGCGGCCGACGGCACCACCGACATCTACGGCCTCCTGTGGCGCCCGCACGGGTTCGACCCGGACCGGCGTTACCCGGTCATCGACCGCATCTACCCCGGTCCCCATTCGCAGCACGCGCCACCCGGTTTCGACAACACCGGAACCGGCGATTTCGAGGCGTACGCGGCCTTGGGATTCGCCGTGGTCTCGGTGGACGGCCGGGGCACACCGGGCCGGGACAAGGAATTCCACGACCTTTCCTACGGGCACATCGACGACTTCGGGAGTCTCGACGACCACGTGGCCGCCATCACCGAGCTCGGCCGGCGCCATCCGTGGCTGGACACCGGCCGGGTCGGGATCACCGGCAATTCCGCCGGCGGCTCCGCCTCCGTGCGCGCCGTGCTCGCCCACCCGGACTTCTACCGGGTCGCGGTCGGGGTGTCCGGCTGCCACGACCCGCGGCTGCAGCTGCCGTGGTGGGGCGAGGTCTACCAGGGACCGTACGAACCCGAGCTCTACCGCCGGTGCGTCAACGCCGAACTCGCCGGGAACCTGCGGGGAAAACTGCTGCTGATCCACGGTGAGCTCGACGACAACGCGCTGCCGTACCAAACCCTGGGGCTGGTCGACGCGCTGATCGAAGCGGACAAGGATTTCGAGCTGCTGATCGTGCCCGGCGCCGGGCACACCATGTTCCACCGCGAGGCTTATGTCACGCGGCGAAAATGGGATTTCTTCGTCCGGAACCTCATGAACACGTCACCGCCCGCCGGGTACCGGCTGGGCGAAATCCCGTCGGCTTCCTTGGCGTGGGCCCGTTCGCTGAGCCCGAACCGCGGCTGAAGGCGCGACGTTTGACGCTCCGAAGCGGGGCGTGCCAAGATGATTCCACTCGGAAAGTGCTCGATAAAGCCGCCGACTTTCTCATTCAAACAATTCCGTATCTGGGGGAGCTGTGCCCGCGAATGAAGCGCTCCGATTGTCTTCGGCCCAGCAGTCGATCTGGTTCGCGCAGAAACTGCGGCCGGAGATCCCCAACCTGACCGCGGTCTACTGGGACGTCGACGGCGAGCTGGACCTGCCGGTGCTGCGCGCGTCACTCGGCGACGTGCTGGCCGAGGCGCGGCCGTTCCTGACGAACTTCGACGAAGACGAGCAGGGGCCGTACCAGTTCGTCCGTGACGACGTGACCGGCGACGTCTCCATCACCGACGTCAGCGCGGAACCGGACCCCGTTGCGGCGGCGCTCTCGGCCATCGCCTGGAACCGGCAGGTGCCGCTCGACCTCGCGAAGGACACCCTGTTCCGGGTGGGCGCGGTCAAGGTCGCGCCGGCCCGGTTCTTCGTGTTCGTCGCCATGCACCACCTGCTGAACGACGTGTTCGGCTACACCGTCTTCATGCGCCGGGTCGCGGCGGTCTATTCGGCGAAGCTGGCCGGGGTCCCGGCCGGGCCGACCGAGTTCGCCGGCCCCGAAGCGCTCGACGAGGCCGACCGCAGCTACCGGGACTCGGCGGACGCGGACGCCGACCGGGCCTTCTGGCAGGAGCGCCTGGCCGCCGTCGCCGCACCGGTCTCGCTGACCGGGCAGCGCACGCCCGGGCGTGTCGGCCTCGAGCACCACACGCTCCACGTCGAGGCCGCCGAGCTCGACCGCTGGCGCGCCGACGCCGACAACCTCGGGCTCCGGTTCTCCAGCTACTTCATCGCGGCCCTTTCGGTGCTCGTCCAGCGGCTCTCCGGCGCCGACGACTTCGCCGTCCGGTTGACGATGGCCAACCGCACCGGATCGACGAAGACGCAGCCCGGGCTGCGCGCGGGTTTTGTCCCCCTCCGGGTGTCGAATCCGCCGGCCGCCCCGTTCGCCGAGGTCGCCGAGCGGATCGCCCGCGAGGTGCGTGAGTCGGTGCGCCACTCCCGGTGTTCGACGTCGGACCTGATCTCGGCCGCGGGCTGGTCGGTGAGCGAGCACCTCGGGCCCGTCCTGGGAATCCTGCCGTTCTCCGAGGCGCTGGACTTCGGCGGTGCGCCGGGCGCGTTCGCCATCGAGTCGGCCGGCGCGGTCGACGACCTGGCGGTCACCGCGTACGAGGACAAGCGGACCGGCGGGCTCGTCGTGCGGTTCGACGCGAACGCCGCCCGGTACCGCGCCGCCGACCTGGCGGCACTCGCCGGGCGCTTCCGCGCGGTGATGACGCAGATCGTCGCCGGCCCGCGGACCGCCGTGGGCCGGCTGAGCGCGCTGCTGCCGGGCGAGTGGGACCAGCTCGCCGCGTGGGGCCGAGCGACCGCGCCGCAAGCGAGTCCGGCGGCGGCCGTGCGGTTGTTCGCCGAGCGGGCGAAGTCGTGCCCGGACGCGCCGGCGGTGGTGCTCGGAGACGAGGCGCTGTCGTACGCGGAGCTGGACGAGCGGTCGAACCGGTGGGCGCGGTTCCTGGCCGGGCGCGGGGCCGGGCCGGAGTCGATCGTGGCGGTGGTGCTGCCGCGGTCGCTCGAACTGGTCGCGGTGCTACTGGGGGTGTGGAAGGCCGGCGCCGCCTACCTGCCGATCGACGCGGGCTACCCGGCCGAGCGGATCGGGTTCGTGCTCGGCGACGCGGGCGCGCGGCTGGTGGTGACCACCGAAGAGCTCAGCAGTGCGACCGAGGGCTTCGACGTGCCCCTGGTCCCGATCGACGACGAGGCCGTCCGCGCCGAGGTGGCGGCGTGTCCGGGTGATGCGGTCACCGACCGGCTGGAGCCGCTGAACGCGGCGTACGTGATCTACACGTCCGGGTCGACGGGGACACCCAAGGGCGTCACGGTTTCCCAGGCGGCGGTGGCCGACCTGGCGCTCGATCCCCGGTACGCCAACGGCCGGCACCACCGGGTGCTGGTGCATTCGCCGCTGGTGTTCGACGCGTCGACGTATGAACTGTGGGTGCCACTGTTGGGCGGCGGGACCGCGGTGCTGGCTCCGCCGGGACGGCTGGACCCGGCGACCATCGGGGAAGTCCTGGTGTCGCAGCGGGTTTCGGCGTTGTTCATGACGACTCGGCTGTTCGAGCTGCTCGTCCGTGAGCGCCCCGGTGTCTTCGACGGCGTCGACGAGGTCTGGGTCGGCGGCGAGGAGATCCCTGCCGAGACGCTTTCCCGGGCCCTGGAAACCGTCGCGGCGACGATCACCAACGGTTACGGCCCGACGGAGGCGACAACTTTCGCCGTGACGCGCTCGTTCGAAGGCCGGGCGGACGTGCCGGACGGCCCGGTGCCGATCGGCGCGCCGCTGGCCGGGATGTCCGCGGTGGTGCTGGACCCGGGGCTGAGCCCGGTGCCGCAAGGGGTGACCGGCGAGCTGTACGTCTCGGGCGCGGGGGTGGCGCGCGGTTACCTGCGCCGCCCGGGCTTGACGGCGGCGCGGTTCGTGGCGAACCCGTTCGACCCCACCGGTTCCCGCCTGTACCGGACCGGGGACCTGGTGCGGTGGAACGCTTCCGGCGAGCTGGTGTACCTCGGCCGGGTGGACGACCAGGTGAAGATCCGGGGGTTCCGGATCGAGCCGGGGGAAATCGAGGCGGTGCTGGCCTCGCACCCGTCGGTCGCGCAGGTGGCGGTCGTGGTGCACGGCCGCGCGGGCGAGCAGGACCGGGCGGACCGGCAGCTCGTGGCCTACGTGGTGGGCGAAGCCGATCCGGCGGAGCTGCGCCGGTTCGCGGGTGACCGGCTGCCGGAGTACATGGTTCCCGCCGCCGTGGTCGTGCTGGACGGCTTCCCGTTGACCGCCAACGGAAAGCTCGATCGCCGGGCGCTGCCGGAGCCGGAGTTCGCCCAGGGGCGCTACCGCGCGCCGCGGACCGAGCGGGAGAAGCTGCTCGCGGACGTGTTCGCCGAGGTGCTGGGGCTCGACCGGGTCGGGATCGACGACAACTTCTTCGAGCTGGGCGGGCAGTCGCTGCTCGCGGTCAAGCTGATCACCCGGATCCGGGCGCTGCTGGGTGCCGAGGTGCCGATCCAGGTGGTGTTCGAAACCCCGACCGTGGCCGGCATCTTCGCGAGCCTCGACCACCGGACCGAGGTCCGGCCCGCGCTGCTCGCCCGGCGCCGCCCGGACGTGCTGCCGCTGTCGTTCGCCCAGCGCCGTCTCTGGTTCCTGGCCCGCTTCCAGGGGCCCTCGTCGACCTACAACGCGCCGTTGCTCGTGCGGCTCTCGGGCCAGCCGGACGTGGCGGCGCTGCGAGCCGCGTGGTCGGACGTCGTCGCGCGGCACGAGAGCCTGCGCACGCTGATCGCGGAGGACGACCAGGGCGATGCGTTCCAGCGCATCGTCCCGGCGACGGAGGCCGAGGTGCCGTTCACCGAGCTGGCCGTCCCGGACGGTGAGCTCGACGCGGCGATCGACGCGCAGGTGCGGCACGCGTTCGACCTGACGGCGGAGATCCCGCTGCGGGTGGCGCTGATCCGGCACGCCGACGACGAGTACGTGCTCCTCGCCCTGCTGCACCACGTCGCCGCCGACGGCTGGTCGACGGCCCCGCTGGTGCGGGACCTGTCCGAGGCGTACACGGCCCGGCTGGCCGGCCACGCGCCGGAGTGGACGTCGTTGCCGGTGCAGTACGCCGACTACGCGCTGTGGCAGCGGGAACTGCTGGGCTCGGCCGAGGACCCGAAGAGCGTCCTGGCGAGGCAGTTCGAGTACTGGCGCACCGAGCTGGCCGGGGTGCCGCAGCCGCTGCAGCTGCCGCTCGACCGCCCGCGCCCGCAGAACATCTCCTACGACGGCGACTTCGTGCGCTTCGTGGTCGACACCACCGAGTTCCGGCTGATCGAGGAGCTGGCGCGCCGGCACGACGCGACGGTGGCGATGGTGTGGCAGGCGGTGCTGGCCGTGGTGCTGCACCAGCTCGGCGCCGGTGACGACATCACCATCGGCTCGCCCATCGCCGGCCGCACCGACGACGCGCTCGACGACCTCGTCGGCATGTTCATCAACAACGTGGTGCTGCGCGCGGACCTGTCCGCCCACCCGACCTTCGCCGACGTGCTGGACCAGGTGCGGGAAAAGGCGCTGGCGGCGTACGAGCACCAGGACACCCCGTTCGAGCTCCTGGTGGAGCTGCTCAACCCGGAGCGGTCGACCGCGTACGCGCCGCTGTTCCAGGTGATGCTTTCGTGGCACAACACCGCGGCGGCGGAGCTCGACCTGCCCGGCCTGAAGGGCACGGTCCGGTGGATCGGGAACGGGTCGTCGAAGTTCGACCTGACCATCGACCTCATCGAGGCGCTCGGCCCGGCCGGCGATCGTGTGGTCGAAGGCCGCATCGAGTTCGCCACCGCCTTGTTCGACCGCGGGACCGTCGAACGGCTGGCCGAGCGCTTCCGCGCGGTCGTGCGCCAGGTGACCGCCGACCCGGCGGTCGTGGTGAGCCAGGTCGACGTCCTGGTGCCCGAGGAACGCGCGCTGACGCGGGACCGGGCCGGCGCGCCGGTCGAGTCGCCGGACGCCACGTTGCCGGACCTGTTCGCCGCGCAGGTGAGCCGGACACCGGACGCCTTGGCGGTGGTCTGCGACGGGGTCGAGCTGACGTACCGGGAGCTGGCCGGCCGGGTCGACGGGCTGGCGCGGGTGCTGCGCGGCCGGGGTGTCGGCGCGGAGTCGGTGGTCGCGGTTTCGCTGCCACGGACGGCGGACCTGGTGGTGGCGCTGCTGGCCGTCCTGCGGGCAGGCGGTGCGTACCTGCCGCTGGACCCGGGTTATCCGGGGCAGCGGCTGGAGTTCGTGCTCGACGACGCCCGGCCGGTCCTGCTGATCACCGACACCGCGACCCGGGAAGAGCTGCCGCGGACCCTGCCGCCCACCCTCCTCATGGACGAGGCCGGTGCGCACGAGGCCGGGCCCGGCACGATCGACGGCGGCCCCGGGCCGCAGAACCTCGCCTACGTCATCTACACGTCCGGGTCGACCGGCCGGCCCAAGGGGGTCGCCCTCGCGCACGCCAACGTCGTCGCCTTCGTCGCCCAGGTGTCCGAGCGGATGGGGGTGGCGCCCGGCACGCGGATGCTGACGAGCACGTCGGTGAGCTTCGATGTCTCGGTCCTGGAGCTCTTCGGTGCGCTGAGCACCGGCGGCACCCTCGAGATCGTCCGGGACGCGCTGGTCCTCGCCGAGCGCGGCCACTGGTCGGGCGGGGTGATCAGCACGGTGCCGTCGGTCTTCGCCGAGATGGTGGACAGCCTCGAAGGCTCGGTCACCGCCGACACGATCGTCTTCATCGGCGAGGCACTCCCGACGTCACTGGTGAAGCGCGTCCAGAAGGCGTTGCCGGGCACCACGATCATCAACGGTTACGGCCCGACCGAAACCGCGGTCGCCTCGACCGAGCACACCCTCACCGAGCCGTGGGAATCCCGGCCGTGGGCCGCGTCCGACGCGTCGATGCCCATCGGCACCGCGCTGGAGAACGAGCGGGTCCACGTGCTGGGGCCCGGTCTGCTGCCGGTGCCGGTGGGGGTCGTCGGCGAGCTGTACATCGCCGGCGCCGGGGTCGCCCGCGGATACCGCGGGCGGGCCGGGTTGACGGCGTCCCGGTTCGTGGCGGACCCGCTCGATCCGGCGGGCGGCCGGATGTACCGGACGGGCGACCTCGTGAAGTGGGGTGACGACGGGCTGCTGCGGTACCTCGGGCGGGTCGACCACCAGGTGAAGGTCCGGGGCTTCCGGATCGAGCCGGGAGAGATCGAAGCGGTCCTCCAGTCCCACCCCGCGGTCGCGCAAGCGGTCGTCGTGGCGCGTGGCGCCGGTGAGGGCGCCGGCCTGCTGGTGGCCTACGTCGTCGCGGTCGAAGGCGCGTCGATCGGCGAGGTGGCGGAGCTGCGCCGGGTGGTCGGCGCCGAGGGCGAGTCCGTGCACGACGTCGCCGAGTTGCGCAGCTACGTCGGCGCCCGGTTGCCGGAGTACATGGTGCCGGCGGCCGTGGTGGTGCTGGCGCAGCTGCCGCTGACCGCGAACGGGAAGCTGGACCGGCGGGCGCTGCCCGAACCCGAGTTCAGCCAGGCGCGGTACCGCGCGGCCCGCACCCCCGAGGAACAGGCGCTGGCCGGGGTGTTCGCCGAAGTGCTGGGGCTCGACCAGGTCGGGATCGACGACAACTTCTTCGAGCGCGGCGGCCAGTCGCTGCTGGCGGCGCGGTTGATCGCCCGGATCCGCTCGATGATGGGGGTCGAGGTGCCGATCCAGCTGATCTTCGAAGCACCCACCGTCGCCCGGTTGGCCCAGCGCTGGAACGACCTGCGGGCGTCCAACCGGCCTCAGCTCCGCCGCAGGAGCCAAGAAGCGGGCTGAGAACCGCGGCAACGCCGTATCACTCTCGGTCCGACGACCCGGAAATCGAAGAAGAAAGATGGCATGAGTACAGCAACGAAGTCCGTTCGATCACCGGCGATGATCCTCGCCGTGCTGTGTGTCTGCGTGGTCGTGATCAACATGGACACGATGATCGTCACCGTGGCGCTGCCCGAGCTGGTGGACCAGCTGCACGCCAGCACCGTTGACCTGCAATGGGTTTCCGACGCCTTCAACCTGGTCTTCGCGGCCCTGGTGATCGCCGCCGGCAGCCTCAGTGACCGGTTCGGCCGACGCGGCGCGCTGATCTTCGGCCTGGCCGTGTTCACCGTGGCCTCCGGGCTGGGCGCCTACGCGAGCACAGCGGGCGAGCTGATCGCGGCGCGCGCCGTGATGGGCCTCGGCGCGGCGTTCATCTACCCGACCACCCTGTCGATCCTGACGACGGTCTTCGTCGAGCGGAAGGCGCGGGCGGCCGCGATCGGGATCTGGGGCGCCTGCTCGGGGATCGGCATGGTCCTCGGCCCGCTCGCCGGCGGCGCCCTGCTGCAGTCGTTCTGGTGGGGCAGCATCTTCCTCGTGATGGCGCCGATCGGCCTGGTCGCGCTCGCGCTCACCGCGGCGTTCGTGCCGACCTCGCGCGATCCGGAAACCCCCGCGCTCGACAAGAGCGGCCTCATCCTGTCCTGCCTGGCGTTCGGCATCCTCGTCTACACCATCATCGAGGCGCCCGCGTCGGGCTGGGACAGCGCGCGTGTCATCGCCGGCTTCGTCGTCGCCGTGGTGCTCTTCGCTTCGCTGTACGTGCGTGAGATCAAGGCGCGCAGCCCGATGCTCGACGTCCGGCTGTTCCGGGACGCGCGATTCTCGGCGGCCTGCGGGGCGATGACGATCGCGACGTTCACGTTGATGGGCCTGACCTTCCTCCTCACGCTGTACCTGCAGTTCCTGAAGCTCTACTCGCCGCTGGAGACCGGGCTGCGGTTCATCCCGGTCGCGGTCGGGATGGTGATCGGGTCGATCCTCGGCGGGAAGCTCGCGGTCCAGTGGGGTTCCCGGATCGTGATCACCGCCGGGCTCGGGGTGCTGACCGTCCTCTTCGTGTGGTTCACCGGCGAGTCCAACGACACGGGTTCCGCGGTCCTCGCCCTCCAGATGACGCTGATCGGGGTGGGCCTCGGCACGGTGGGCGTGCCGGCGACCGACGCGATCATGCGGGTCGTCCCGGCGGCGAAGGCGAGTGTCGGCTCGGCGATGAACGACGCCACCCGCCTGCTCGGCGGCACGCTCGGCATCGCGATCGTCGGCAGCCTCTTCCAGTCGCTGTACACCCACCACCTGATCGGCTCCGCGGTGCCGGGGCTGCCGCCGGAGTCGCTCACCCAGGCCCAGGACTCGATCGGCAACGCGATCACCCAGGCCGCGCAGTACACCGCCGAGGGGCAGCCGGCGCTGGCGGAACGGCTGATCGGCGCCGCGCAGTCGAGCTTCTACGACGGCTTCCACACCGCGTGCTGGACACTCGCCGGCTTGGCCGCGGTGATGGTCGTCGTCGCGTGGTTCTGGCTCCCGGCCGAGAAGCCCGAGCAGGTGACGGCCGCGGCCCCGGAGTCGGAGCCGTCGGACGCCGAGGCCTGACCTGGTCGATCCGTTCCCGGGCACGGTTGTAGCCCGTGCCCGGGAGCGGATGCCCGAAGTTCTCCGTCGTCATGGTGAAATCCGATGTTCCTGGGGGAAGTCCGATGATCC
Organism: Amycolatopsis sp. NPDC051758; assembly: GCF_044453095.1. Taxonomy (NCBI): domain Bacteria; kingdom Bacillati; phylum Actinomycetota; class Actinomycetes; order Pseudonocardiales; family Pseudonocardiaceae; genus Amycolatopsis; species Amycolatopsis sp. NPDC051758. The sequence continues at coordinate 259,496 of NZ_JBITCJ010000011.1, forward strand.
CGTTGTCGTACGCGCAGCGCAGGCTGTGGTTCCTGCACCAGTTCGAAGGCGCTTCGGCGGCTTACAACATCCCGTTGGTCATCCGGCTGTCGGGCGCGCTGGACGTGCCGGCGCTGCGGAGCGCCGTGCGGGACGTCCTCGAGCGGCACGAGAGCCTGCGGACCGTCGTCGTCGTGGACGAGCGCGGGGAATCCTTCCAGGTGGTGCGACCGCTTTCCGAGCTGTCGCCGGATCTCCCGGTGGCCGACGTGGCGCCGGACCGGGTGGACGCCGTGGTGGCGGACCTGGCCCGGCATGAGTTCGACCTGAGCGCGGAGACGCCGCTGCGGGTGTCGCTGCTGCGGTCGTCGGCGACCGAGCACGTGCTCACCCTGGTGCTGCACCACATCGCGGGTGACGGGTGGTCAACACGGCCGCTGATCCGCGACCTCTCCGAGGCGTACGCCGCGAGGTGCACCGGGCAGCCGCCGCAGTGGGAACCGCTGCCGGTGCAGTACGCGGACTACACGCTGTGGCAACGGGAACTGCTGGGTGACGAGAACGACCCGGAGAGCGTGACGGCCAAGCAGCTCGAGCGCTGGCGGGCCGAGCTGGCGGGCCTGCCGCAACCGATCACACTGCCGACGGACCGGCCGCGCCCGGCGTCGGCGGGCAACCTCGGCGACGCGGTGTGGTTCTCGATCGACGGGGACCTGCTGGACGCCGTCGAGGAGCTGGCGCGCAAGCACGGCGTGACCCGGTCGATGGTGATGCAGACGGCGCTGGTGGTGCTGCTGCACCGGCTCGGCGCCGGCGACGACATCGCCATCGGCTCGCCGACCGCGGGGCGGACGGACGAGGCGCTTTCGGAGCTGGTCGGGTTCTTCGTCAACAGCTGGGTGCTGCGGGTGCGGGTGGCCGGGCAGGACACCTTCGCCGACCTGCTCGAGCAGGTCCGCCGCCGGGCGCTGGCCGCGTACGCCGACCAGGACGCCCCCTTCGAACTGCTGGTGGAGCTGCTCAACCCGGAGCGGTCGGCCGCTTACCACCCCCTGTTCCAGGTGATGTTCGCCTGGCACGACATCGAGCTGCCGGTGCTGGACTTCCCCGGTGTGCGGGGCAGCATCGAGATGGCCCAGACCGGCACCGCGAAGTTCGACCTCGACTTCAGCCTGACCGAAGTCGCGCAGCTGCCGGGAACGGCGCAGCGGGGCGTGCAGGGCAAGATCGAATATGCGACCGAGCTCTTCGACCGGAGCACGGTCGAGGCGATCGGCGCCCGGTTCACCGGGGTGCTGCGGGCGATCGTCGCCGACCCGGCGGGCGCGGTGAGCCGGGTGAGCGTGCTCCTGCCGGGTGAGCAGGACCGGCTGGCCGAGTGGGGGCGGGTGACCGCTTCGCCGACCGGCGAGCCGGCGACGGTGGACCGGTTGTTCGCCGAGCGGGTGAAGGCGGCGCCGGACGCGGTCGCGGTGGTGTCCGGCGGGACGAACGTGGTGTACGCCGAGCTGGACGCGGCGTCGAACCGGTGGGCGCGGTTCCTGATCGGGCGTGGCGTCGGGCCGGAGTCGATCGTGGCCGTGGCGGTGCCGCGCTCGCCCGAGCTGGTCGCGCTGCTGCTGGGCGTGGTGAAGGCCGGCGGAGCCTACCTGCCGATCGACGCGGAGTACCCGGCCGAGCGGATCGAGTTCATGCTCCGGGACACCGGGGCGCGGCTGGTGGTGACCACCGCCGGGTCCGCCACCGCGCTCGAGGGCTTCGACGTGCCGGTGGTGTCGCTCGACGACCCGGTCACCGGCGCTGAGCTGGCGGCGTGTGCGGACGACGAGGTGACCGACGCCGACCGGCTGGGCTCGCCGGATCCGGCGAACGTGGCGTACGTGATCTACACGTCCGGGTCGACGGGGACGCCGAAGGGTGTCGCGGTGTCGCAGGCGGCGGTCGCCGACCTGGCGGCCGAGCCGGTGTACGCGTCCGGCCGGCATCGCCGGGTGCTGGTGCATTCGCCGTTGGTGTTCGACGCGTCGACGTACGAGCTGTGGGTGCCGCTGCTGGGCGGTGGGACTGCGGTGCTGGCCCCGCCGGGACGGCTGGACCCGGCGACCATCGGGGAAGTCCTGGTGGCGCAGCGGGTTTCGGCGTTGTTCATGACGACTCGCTTGTTCGAGCTGCTCGTCCGCGAGAACCCCGGCGTCTTCGACGGCGTCGACGAGGTTTGGGCCGGTGGTGAGGAGATCCCCGCCGAGACGCTTTCCCGGGCGTTGAACACGGTCGCGGCCACGGTGACCAATGGCTACGGCCCGACGGAGACGACGACATTCGCGGTGACACGGCCGTTTGCGCCCGGTTCGGCGGTGGCGGCCGGTCCGGTGCCCATCGGCGTTCCGCTGGCCGGGGTGTCGGCGGTGGTGCTCGACGAGGGGCTGCGGCCGGTGCCGCAGGGGGTCACCGGTGAGCTGTACCTGGCGGGCGCCGGTGTTGCGCGGGGGTACCTGCGGCGCCCGGCGCTGACGGCGGCGCGGTTCGTGGCGAACCCGTTCGGCGCCGCCGGATCACGGCTGTACCGGACCGGGGACCTGGTGCGGTGGAACGCTTCCGGTGAACTGGTGTACCTGGGCCGGGCGGACAACCAGGTGAAGCTCCGGGGCTTCCGGATCGAGCTCGGGGAGATCGAAGCGGTGCTGGCGGCCCATCCTTCGGTCGCCCAGGTGGCGGTCGTGGTGCGAGGCCGGTCCGGCGAGCAGGACGGGCCCGATCGCCAGCTGGTGGCGTACGTGGTTCCCGGCGAAGGCGATTCGACGGCCGGTCCGGAAGAGCTGCGCCGGTTCGTGGGCGGACGGCTGCCGGAGTACATGGTGCCGGCGGCCGTGGTCGAGCTGGACCGGTTGCCGCTGACGGTGAACGGGAAGCTCGACCGGCGGGCGCTGCCGGAGCCGGACTTCGCCCAGGAGCGCTACCGCGCGCCGCGGACCGAGCAGGAGGAGCTGCTGGCCGGCGTGTTCGCCGAGGTGCTGGGGCTCGACCGGGTGGGGATCGACGACAACTTCTTCGAGCTCGGCGGCGACAGCATCGCGTCCATGCAGGTGGTCTCGCGGGTGAAGGCGCTCGGCGTCGCGGTCACCCCGCGCCAGCTGTTCGAGCACCGCAGCATCGCGAGCCTGTTCGAGGCGCTGCCCGCGAACGCCGGTCCGGGCCGCGGGACGCCGTCGGACGAGCCGGAAGCCCGCCGGCGGGAGCCGATCCCGCTGCTCCCCGCGGCCCGCTCGCTGCTGGAGTCCGGGCCGCACCCGCGGTTCGCGCAGTGGATGACGTTCGAACTGCCGGCCGGGACCGACGAAGAAGTGTTCCAGGCCACCGTTTCCGCGCTGGTCGACCGGCACGAGCTACTCCGCTCCCGGCTGGTGGTGAAGGGCAGCCAGGAAAAGTGGGGGCTGCTGCCGGTCGGCGCGGACGACCTGCCGCTGGACCGGCTGGTCCACCGCGTGGCCGGCTCCCCGGCCGAGCGGTGGGACGCCGAGCTCGCGGCCGCGCTCGGGCGCCTCGACCCGGCGAACGGCGTCATGGTCCAGTTCGTGTGGTTCACCTCGGCGGACGGCGAGCCGGACCGGCTCCTGGTCATCGCCCACCACCTGCTGATCGACGGCGCCTCCTGGCAGATCCTCGCGGAGGACCTCGGAACCGTGTCGGCGCAGGTGGCGCGCGGAGTGCTGCCCGGTACCACTCCCGCGGGCACCTCGATGCGCCGGTGGGCGTCGGCGCTGGAGGCCGAAGCGCACAGCGCCGCGCGGACCGGCGAGCTGCCGGACTGGGTCGACATCCTGAGCGGCCCGGACCCGCTGTTCGGCGCGCACCGACCCGATCCGGAAACGGACCTCTGCGGCGACGAGTCCATGCTGACGGTCGAGGTCCCGGTGGCGGTGACCAAGGCGGTCTCGAAGACCCTGCCGAAAGCCCTGGGCGGCGGGCTCACCGACGGCTTGCTGGCGGCACTGGTGCTGACGGTGGCGCGGTTCCGCCGTGCGCGCGGTGACTGCCACGAGTCGCTCCTGGTCCAGCTCACCGGGCACGGCCGCGAGGAAGAACTGGTGGCCGGGGCCGACCTTTCGCAGACGGTCGGCTGGTTCGCCAAGGCCTATCCGGCGCGGGTGGACATCGCGGGCCTCGACCTCGACCAGGCTCTGGCCGGTGGTCCGGCGGCGGGCGAGGTGGTCCGCGCGGTCGGGCGTCAGCTGCGTGCCGTTCCCGGCGGCGGGATCGGCTACGGCCTGTTGCGGTACTTCAACGAAGACACGGCGGCGGAGCTGAAGAAGTACGACGGCCCGCAGTTCGGGTTCAACTACATGGGCCGGTTCTCGGCCGGCGGACCGTCCGAACAGGACAGTGGGGGTTCGTGGCGGGCCGTGCCGGGGAGCCTGGGCGCGCAACGGGACCCGGACATGCCGGTGCCGCTCGCGGTCGACGTCAACGCGCTGATCGTGCAGTCGGGTGCCGGACCGATGCTGAAGGGCCTGTTCACGTTCCACGAAAACATTGTCGAACGATCCGTCGTCGAAGAACTGATGCGGATGTGGGTCGAAGAACTGACGATGCTCGCGCACTACGCGGCAAAAGTCCCCGCCGTTTCCTGAACCGGCGGCCGGCCCGCGGAAAACCTGGGGGAAAACGATGTCGGTGACAACCCTGTTCCGCAACGCGGCGGTGCTGGACGCCGAACGCGGTGAACTGGACGTCGACCGGGCCGTGCTCGTGGTCGGCGACCGGATCGCCGAGGTCGGCGCCGTGAGCGAGGTGCGGCCGGCGAGCCTCGACCGGGTCATCGACCTGCGCGGCCGCACGCTGATGCCGGGCCTGATCGACTCGCACGTGCACGTCTACGTGCAGAGCCTGGATCTGTCCCAAGTGGAGTCGTGGCTGCCGTCGTACCTCGTGCCGAAGGCGGCCAAGGCGCTGGGCGAGATGCTGCGGCGCGGGTTCACCACCGTGCGCGACGTCGGTGGCGCGGACTTCGCGCTGGCCCAGTCGATCGAGGAAGGGCTGGTCGCGGGGCCGCGGCTGATCCACGGCGGGCCGGCCCTGTCGCAGACGGGCGGGCACGGCGACTTCCGGTCGCGGGGCGACTTCGGCACCCACGGGTGCCTGCGGTGCCCGATCATCTTCCGGCTCGCCGACGGCCCGGACGAGGTGCGCCGGGTCGTCCGCGACGTGCTGCGCGGCGGGGCGCACCACATCAAGCTCATGCTGTCCGGCGGTGTGCTCTCGCCGACCGACAGCATCTCCTCGGTGCAGTACACCGGCGAGGAGATCGCCGTGGCGGTGCGCGAGGCGAGTGCGGCCGGGAAGTACGTCACCGGCCACACCTTCCTGGCCGACGCCATCAATTCCGCGCTGCGCCAGGGCGTCCGGTGCATCGAGCACGGCAACTTCATCAACGACGCCTCGGTGGACCTGTTCACCGAGCGCGACGCCTTCCTGGTGCCGACCCTGGCCATCGTGCGGGCCATCAACGACCTCGGGCCGGCCATGGGCCTCACCGCGGACGTCCTCGCCAAGAGCGCCGAGGTCTTCGACGCCGGGATGACGGCGCTGGAGCGCGCGCACCGCGGCGGCGTGAACATCGTCTACGGCACCGATCTCCTGGGTGAGCTCCAGACCCGCCAGCTCGAGGAGCTGACCCTCCGCGCGGAGGTCCAGCCGCCGGCCGACCTCATCCGCTCGGCGACCACCACACCCGCCCGCCTGCTCGGCATGGCCGGCGAAATCGGCGTCGTCGCACCGGGGGCGTACGCGGATCTCCTCGTTGTCGACGGTGATCCGCTGGCCGGCATCTCCGTGCTCACCGCACCCGAACGGCATCTGAACCTCGTCATGAAGGCCGGAACCGTCTACTACGACACCATGTGAAGGCGCAGCGGCGCCGGGTCGGTGTCTCGAAGGATGCAACGATGCCACCAACTGTCCGGAAGACCGTCTTCTTGTTGTTCGCCGCTTACGCCGTCGACCTGATCGACCGGCTCGCGATCGGCAACGCCCTGCCGCAGATCGGCAGCGACCTCCACCTCGACCACGCGCAGCGCGGGCTGGCGGTGTCGGTGTTCTTCGTGGCCTACGCACTGGTTCAGATCCCCGGCGGGCTGCTCGCGGACCGGTTCGGGGCGGTCCGGATGTGCGTCTTCGCGATGCTCGCGTGGTCGGTGTGCACCGGGTTGACCGCGCTAGCCTGGTCCTTCGCCGCGCTGCTCGCGACCCGGGCGGCGTTCGGCGTCATGCAGGGCATGTTCCCGGCCGCGTCGGTCAAGGCGCTGTCCGAGCGCAGCCTGCCGGAGCAGCGGAACACCGCCAACGGCTGGGTCAACGCGTCGAGCTCGTTCGCCATCCTCGGGGCCGGACTGCTCGCGGCGGCGATGCTGCCCGTCATCGGGTGGCGCGGGATGTTCCTGGCGATCTCCGGCCTCGGCGTCCTGGTGGCCCTCGCCTGGAAGTGGTGGCTGCCGCCCGCGCTGCCGGAACCGGCGGAGGCGGAGTTCGGCCCGATGCCGTCGAGGTGGGCGATCGTCCGGTCGCCCGCGATCATCGGCTGCGCCACGCTTTCGTTCGGGTTCAACCTGCTGGCCTGGGGGGTCACCACATGGGTGCCGAGCTACCTGACCGAGGAACGCGGGGTGCCGGTCGGGACCGCGGCCCTGCTGATGACCGTGCCGATGGTGCTGGGCGCGGGCACCATCATCCTGGGTGGCCGGCTGGCCGACCGCCTCGGCGGGCGGCCGCGGGTGATCGTGGTGCCCGCCATGGTCGTCGTCGGCGGGCTCGAGCTCCTGCTGCCGACGGCCGGGACGGTCACCTCGTTCATGGTCGTGCTGACGTTGCTGTACACGACGCTCGGGCTGTGCCTCACGTCCTCGTTCTCGGTTCCGTTGCGCGCCTTGCCCACCCGGTGGCTCGGGCTCGTGGCGGGCCTGGTGATGTCGGGGAGCCAGCTGGCGGGCATGGTCGCGCCGTACGCGTTCGGCTTCGTCGTCGACCACGTTTCCTACGGCGCCGGGTTCGCCATGCTGGCGGCCGGCCCGGTGATCGCCATTGTCGCCTCGATTCTGGTGCCGCAGAACGCCGAAGCATTCCGGTCGGCGATGCGGCGCCGAATTGCGGGAACCTTGACTGCCCACAGCGGGGCGTGACAGGATCAGTGATATCGAAGTAGCACAGTTCATTGAATATCATTCACTGTGCGACTGGGGTGGCGAACCGCGACAGTTCGCGAAGTTCGCAGAATCTTCTCGATCAGCGCATGGGGTGCGCAGCGATTTCTATTGCGGGAGTTGCATAGTCATGAGTGGCAATCCGTTCGACGACGAGAACGGCCGGTTCTTCGTCCTGACCAACAACGAGGGGCAGCACTCGTTGTGGCCCGTGTTCGTCCCGGTGCCGAGCGGCTGGCAGGTCGCGTTCGGCGAGCACGGCCACGCGGAGTGCGTGGCGTACGTGGAAGAGAACTGGACGGACATGCGGCCCGAGAGCCTGCGGCTGGCGATGGAGGGCGGTCCGCGCTGATGGAATTCGGACTGTTCTACTTCGCCAACGCGGAGGAGCACCAGCAGGGGTACGAACTCCTGGTGGCGGGAGCCCGGTTCGCCGACCGGAACGGGTTTTCGGCGGTGTGGACACCCGAGCGGCACTTCCACGAGTTCGGGGGCATCTACCCGAACCCGGCGGTGACCGGCGCGGCGATCGCCGCGGTGACCGAACACGTCGCGATCCGGGCCGGCAGTGTGGTCGCGCCGCTGCACAACCCGATCCGGATCGCCGAAGAGTGGTCGGTGGTCGACAACCTTTCCGGTGGGCGCGCGGGAATCGCGTTCGCTTCCGGCTGGCACGCGGGGGACTTCGTCTTCAGCCCCGGTCGGTACCACGACCGCCGCGCCGACAACGTCGCCGCCCTGGAGCAGGTACGCCGGCTGTGGCGCGGCGAGTCCGTGACGGTGCCCGACGGCGTCGGCAACCCGGTCGAGATCCGGACATTGCCGCGGCCGGTGCAGGCCGAACTGCCGGTGTGGCTGACCACGAGCGGCAGCATCGAGTCGTTCGAATCCGCCGGCCGGCTCGGGGTCAACGTCCTGACGCACCTGCTGGGCCAGGAGCTCGCGGACATCGAGCAGAAGGTCAAGGCGTACCACGCCGCCTGGCACGAGGCCGGGCACACCGGGCGCGGGCACGTCAGCCTGATGATCCACACCTACCTCGGCACCGACCGGGCCGCGGTGAAGGAAGTCGTGCGCGAGCCGTTCAGCCAGTACCTGCTGAGCTCGTTCGACCTGATCGCGCGCGCGGTCGGGCGCACCGGCTCGACGGAGACGGCCGGCGACATCGCCGCGCTGACCGACGCGGACCGCAGGTTCCTCATCGACGCCGCGTTCGACCGGTACTTCCGCACCAACGGCCTGTTCGGCAGTGTCGAAGACGGGGTGGAGATCTGCGGCGGCCTGCAGGACGCGGGTGTCGACGAGCTCGCGTGCCTCATCGACTTCGGCGTCGACAGCAAGCTGGTCCTCGACGGACTCGACCGGCTCGGCGAACTCCGCCAGGCGTGGACGCAGAAGGTACCCGCAGCGGCGAACTGAACTGCGTTGGGGGAAACGTGAAGTCAGAACTGGGGGCGGTCGGCGAAGTGTCAGCAGCCGAGGATTTCCGCCTGGCCATGCGGTTCCACGCGGCCGGCGTCGCGATCGTCACGGTGACTTCCGACCGGGGGACCGCGGGTTTCACGGTCAGCTCGCTGGCGTCGCTGTCCCTGCGGCCACCGGCCGTTTCGTTCAACATCGCGCATCGCTCCTCGAGCATGCCGGTGCTGCAGGCGTCGGACACCGCGGTGATCCACCTGCTGTCGGCCGGGCAGGAGGAGCTGGCGCGCCGCTTCTCCGGGCCGGCGGACGAGCGCTTCGCCGACCGGTCGCTCTGGCGCCGGTCGGCCGGCAGCGTGCCGGTGCTGCACGACGTCCCGGTCCGCTTCCACGTCCGGCTGGTGGACCGGATCCCGATCGGTGACCACAGCGTCGTGGTCTGCGCCGTCGAGCAGGTTTTTGCGGCCCACGCGGACCTGCCGGCGTCCCGCCCGCTCGTGTACCGCGACGGGTGTTACCAATCCGGCTAGAAGCAGGCCGGCCCCCGAGCGGCACGTAACCGTTGCTACGGGCCGATTCGGCCGTGACTGAGGTCGGATTGGTAACGGACGGCACAGTATCAGGAGGTCTCGCCGCTGGTGCGGCAGAACCCCGGCTCGAACCGAACTTTGTGAGGAAGTGCATGGACAGCAAGGAGAACCGGGCGACCGCTGGTACGCCCGCCTGGCCGGACCGGCTCGCGGCGGAGTACACCGCCGCCGGGCACTGGCGAGGGAAGACGTGGGGAACGTTGCTGTGGGAGTGGGCCGACGACCGCGGTGACGACACCGCAGTGGTCGACGGCGCGGTCAGCTTGACCTACCTCGAGCTGGCCGTGCAAGCCGACGCCCTCGCCGAGAAGCTGCTCGGGACCGGGCTGGCGGCCGGTGACCGGATCGTCGTGCAGCTGCCGAACTGCTGGCAGTTCGTGGTCCTGTTCTTCGCCTGTGCGCGGGCCGGTGTGGTGCCGATCATGACGCTGATGCCGCACCGGGACCACGAGCTGGTGCACATCGCGCGCCACGGCGGCGCGACGGCGCTGGCCACACCGTCGACCTGGCGCGGGTACGAGCACGAGCAGCTGGCGCACCGGGTCAGCGAAGCCGTGCCCGCGGTGCGCACGCTCCTCGTCGTCCAGGAGGACGGCTCGGCGGGGAGCCCCTCGGACGGCTGCCTCGACCTGACGGCGATGTGCACTCCGGAAGGGGACGCCGACGAGCGCCGGAAGCGGCTGGACGAAAGCACGGTCGGCAGCCGCGACGTCGTCACCTTCCTGCTTTCCGGTGGCACCACGGGTTTGCCGAAGCTCATCGGGCGCACCCACGACGACTACGAGTACAACGCCCGGCGCAGCGCGGAAGTGTGCGGGTTCACCGCCAAGACCGTTTACCTCGCCACGATGTCGGCGTCGCACAACTTCTCGCTCGCCTGTCCCGGGCTGCTCGGGACCTTCGTCGTGGGCGGGACCGCGGTCCTGGTGCCCACTCCGAGCCCGCGCAACGCTTTTGCCGCGATCGAGCGGGAACGTGTCACCGTGACGGCGCTGGCGCCGTCGGTGGCGAAGCACTGGATGGACACGCTCGCCGCCGATCCCGGCCGGTTCGACCTGAGCAGCCTGGAAACGCTGCAGATCGGTTCGGCGCGCCTGGCGACGGAGCTGGCCAAGCGGGTGCAGCCGATCTTCGGCTGCCGGCTGCAGCAGGTGTACGGGATGGCCGAGGGCCTGCTCTGCTACACCCGGCTCGACGATCCCGACGAGGTGGTGGACGCCACCCAGGGCCGCCCGATGAGCCCGGCCGACGAGATCCGGGTCGTCGACACGAACGGGAACCCCGTGCCGCCGGGCGAAATGGGACTGCTGGAGACCCGGGGCCCCTACACGATCCGGGGGTATTACAACGCCCGCGAGGTGAACGCGCAGTCGTTCACCCCGGACGGCTGGTTCCGCACCGGCGACATCGTGCGGGTGCACGAGTCGGGGAACCTGATGGTCGAAGGCCGGTCGCGGGACATCATCAACCGGGCGGGCGAGAAGATCTCGGCGGAAGAGGTGGAGAACCACCTGTACCTGCTGGCCGCGGTGCAGCACGCGGCGGTGATCGCCGTCCCGGACGAGCGGACCGGCGAACGGATCTGCGCCTGCGTCGTCCTGCACCCCGGGACCGAGCTGGACCTGTCCGACGTCCGCGCGATCTTCGCCGAAATCGGTGTTGCGGAGTACAAGATCCCCGCGCAGCTGGAGATCATGGACGCACTGCCGCTGACACCGGCCCGGAAGATCGACAAGAAGACCTTGCGCGAGCGGTTCTCCGAACAGGTGAAGGCGGGATGACGATGCCGGGATACGTCGTGCCCGCGGCACGCAGAGGAAGCATTCTCGGCGGCGAGGAGCTGGCCGCGCTCGCCGAGCTGATCGACTCGGGCGAGATCCTTTCGCAGGGGCGTCACCGGCAGCTGTTCGAGCAGCGGTTCCGCGACCGGATCGGCTCCCGGTACGCCTTCTCGGTGACCAGCGGGACGGTCGCGCTCGAACTGGCGACCCACCTGCTCGGCCTGAGCCGGGGTGACGAGGTCATCGTCACCCCGCAGACCTACCGCGCGATGGCCCAGCCGCTGCTCGACCTCGACGTGAACGTCCGGTTCTGCGACGTCGACCCGGACACGCTGAACATGGACCCCGAAGCGCTGCGGTCGATGATCAGCGAACGGACGCGCGCGGTGATCGTGGTGCACTACGGCGGGGCGCCGGCCGACATGCGGGAGATCGTCCGGATCGCGCACGACCACGGCAGCCTGGTGCTCGAGGACTGCGCGCACGCGCTGGGTGCGAGCTACCACGGCGAGCACCCCGGCGCGCTGGCCGACATCGGCTGCTTCAGCTTCCACTCGCTCAAGAACATCACGACGCTCGGCGAAGGCGGCATGATCACCTTCGCGCGGGACGACTGGGCCGAGCGGCTGAACCAGATCCGGTCCAACCGGGTCGACGGCTCGGTCCGGCCGAGCTGGGAGTACAGCCTGCCCGGCGGTTCGCTGCTGCCGTGGATGCGGGACGCCGACGACGTCTACACCTCGGACTACCTCCGCATCCTCCGGGCCGGCACGAACGCGACCCTGTCGGAGCCCGCGGCGGTGGTCGGCAGTGTCCAGCTGGACCGGCTCGACGACCTGGTGAAGCGGCGCCGGATGATCGCGGCGAGCCTGGACGAAGTGATCGGCATGAGCTCGGCGGCCCGGCCGCAAAGCCTTTCGGTGGACACCGAACACGCCTACCACCTGTACACGTTCCTGGTGGCCGACGGCGCGGAGGCCCGGGAACGCCTGGTCCGCTCGCTCGACCGCCAGGGGGTGCAGATCGAGCTCCGCTACTTCCCGCTGCACCTGCTGCCCGAGTGGCGGTGGCGCGGGCACGGGCCGGGCGAGTGCCCGGTCGCCGAGCGCTCCTGGTTCGGCGCCCAGGTCAACCTGCCCTGTTATCCCGCGCTGAGCGACGGGCAGGTCGAGCACATGACGCAGGCGCTCGCCACCGCCTTCGCCGAGACCGCCGGCGCCCTGACGTCCCGCTGAGCCGGCTCCGACCATTTTCGAGAGGTTGTCGTGGAATTCGGAATCAACTTCTTCCCCGTCGTCGACCCGGCGAGCAAAGGGCCGGCCCAGTACTACGAAGAAAGCCTCCGCCTCGTCGAAGCCGCCGAGGCCAACGGGTTCGCCCACGTCCAGACGGTCGAGCACTATTGCTCGCCCTACGGCGGCTACAGCCCGGACCCGGTGCTCTTCCTGACCGCCGCGGCCATGCGGACCACCAGGATCCGCCTGATCACCGGGGCGGTGATCGCGGCCTTCGAGCACCCGGTGAAGATCGCGTCCCGGCTCGCCGTGCTGGACAACCTGTCCCACGGGCGCCTGGACGTCGGGTTCGGCCGGGGGTTCCTGCCGCGTGAGTTCGAGATGTTCGGGTTCTCCATGGACGAAAGCCGGGCGCGGTTCCAGGAAAGCGTCGAGGCGTGCCGGCGGTTGTGGAGCGAGACCGACGTGGTCTGGGACGGCAAGTTCCACAGCTTCGGCCCGGTCACCCTGCAGCCACGCCCGTACACGACACCGCACCCGCGCATCTACGTAGCGTCGGCGTCCACACCGGACTCGTGCGCCGCGGCGGGCCGTGATGGTTACGGCGTGCAGGTCGTCCCGTCGGTCGTGTCGCGGGAACGGCTGCAGGAGATGGTGCGGCGCTACCGCGACGCGTGGGCCGAGGCCGGGCACGCCGAGCCGGCGCCCCGGGTGCAGATCAAGTACACCTGCTACGTCGCGGACGACCGCGAAACGGCGATGACCGTGGCGGACACCTGGGAGCGCAACTACATCACGATGATGGCGCGGGAGGTCGCCGCGCTGGCGGAGGTCAGGAGCGCCGACTACCCGGGGTACGAGACCTTCGCCGACAAGGTGAAGAAGTACAGCCTGGGCAAGGCCCTCGCGGACAACAAGGTGCTCGTCGGGACCCCCGCCGAAGTGGCGGCTCAGCTGACGGCCATCGAGCGGTGGTTCGGCCCGGACCTCTGCGTCAGCCTGCAGTTCAACCCCGGTGCGATGCCGGAGGCGCAGTCCCGGCGGTCGTTCGACCTGTTCGTGCGGGACGTCATGCCGAAGTTCGCCGAGACCGCCTGAGCCGCACGGGAGCGACGATGCCCTACATCACCGTCAAGATCTACGAGCACCGGCTCGACGCGGACACTGAGCCGGCCCTGATCGAGCGCCTCACCGACGCCGTGGTCGCGGTCTACGGGGAGGAGATCCGGCCGTCGACCTGGATCACGCTCGAGCCGGTTCCGCCGCACCGCTGGGGAATCGGCGGTCGTCAGGGTGGCTGACGACATCAGGGACGCCGAGGTTGTCGTCGTCGGGCTGGGGGTGGTCGGCGCCGCCACGCTGTGGCGGCTGGCCGCCCGCGGTGCCGACGTGGTCGGCGTGGAGCAGTTCTCGATCGGTCACCCGTGGGGGTCCTCGCACGGCTCGACCCGGATGTTCCGGACGACCTGCCTCGAGCACCCGGGTCTCGTCCCGCTGGCGCGGCTGTCCCGCCGGTTGTGGCGGGAGCTCGAGGAAGGCGCGGGGCGGCCGCTGCTGGCCGAGACGGGCGGGCTGCTGATCGGGCCGCCCGGCTGCCACCTGGTCGCCGGCACGCTGGAGGCGGCGCGGGTGCACGACGTGGCGGTCGAAGTGCTGGACGCGCCGGCCATCGCCGACCGCTTCCCGGAGCACCACGGTGTGCCGGACGATCACATCGCCGTCCTCGATCCCACCGCCGGCATGCTCCGCGCGGAGGACGCCGTCCGTGCCGCCGCCGGCGCGGCCGAGCGAGCCGGCGCCGAAGTGCGGACCGGCGCCCCGGTCACCGGGATCGAGCTGGTCGACGGGGGTGTGGTCGTCACGACGGGCGCCGGGACGATCCGCGCCCGGCAGGTCGTCGTGACGGCCGGCCCGTGGTTGCCGCAGCTCGTTCCGGACCTGCCGCTGACCGTGGTGCGGACGCCGATGACGTGGTTCCGGCCCGCGGCCGGGTCCGGCCGGTTCGGCGTCACGGAGTTCCCGATCTTCCTCCGCGACCTGGGCGGTGCGGGCATCGTGTACGGCCACGGCGCGGTGGCCGGCGGCCTGGTCAAGTTCGCCCTCGAGTACGACGACGACGCCGCGGTGTTCCGGGAAACGTCGGCCGGTGACTGCGACCGGAGGATCGCGGAGCAGGACTGGAAGCGGATCGAAGCGATCGCGCGCTGGGCGGCGCCGGGACTGGCGATCGAGCCCGCCGAGACGACCGTGTGCATGTACACGCTGACCCCCGATCGCCAGTTCCTCGTCGGCCGGCCGCACGGGGATCCGCGGCTGGTCGTCGGCGGCGGGGACAGCGGGCACGCGTTCAAGCACGCACCCGGGCTGGGCGAGGTGCTCGCGGACACCGTCCTCGGCCGGCCACCGGCGGTCGCCCTGGACTTCGCCGATCCCGATCGATTCGACTGAGTGCGCTGAGGCTGGCATGACCGACAAAAACCATTGGCACATCGAGGAAATCCTGCCGGTGACCCCGCAGGCCCTCGCGGAGCTGTACGGCCAGGTCCTCGGGCTCGACGACGTCGGGACCGACGACAGCTTCTACGACCTGGGCGGAGACGACGGATCGACGATCCGGCTGGTCCGGCGGGCCCGGGCGGTGGGTGTGCTGCTCAAGCCGAAGGACGTCTTCGAGCACGAGACCCCGGCCGCGCTGGCGCCGGTCGCCCGGCAGGGCGGGGCCTCGCCGGACCCGCTCGACGACGTCGGCGTGGGGGCGGTCGCCGTCACCCCGATCATCGAGGCGTTCCGCGCCCACGGCGGGCTGGTCGACCGGTTCTTCCAGGCCATGCTGATCGCCACCCCGGCCGGCCTGGACACCGGCGGGGTGACCCGGCTGCTGCAGGCGGTGGTCGACCACCACGACGTGCTCCGCCTGCGGGTGGCCACCGGCGAGGACGGGTTGTCGCTGACCGTGCGGCCGGCCGGATCCGTTCCCGTGCAACGGTTCCTGAAGCGCGTCGACTGCCGCGAGCTGTCCGCCGAACGGCTCCGGACCACCGTCGTGACCGAGTACGAAGCGGCCGGTGACCGGCTCGGGTTCGTGGCGGACTCGCTGCTGCAACCGGTCTGGTTCGACCACGGGCCGGACCGGGCCGGGACGCTGCTGGTGGTGATCCACCACGTGGCGGTCGACGGGGTGTCGTGGCGGATCCTGCTGCAGGACCTGGCCGCGGGCTGGGCCGCGATCAGCGCCGGGAAGCCGATCGGGCTGGCGGCCACCGGGACCTCGTTCCGGCGCTGGTCGATGCTGCTGGCCGCGGCGGCCCACGCCCCGGCGCGGACGGCGGAACTGCCGGTGTGGCAAAGGATCCTGGCCCCGGCCGAACCGCTGGTGAGCGCCGGCCTCGACCCGAAGAAGGACGTCTACGCCACCGCCGTCAAGGTGTCGCGGCGGCTGCCGGTGGACAAGACGGTCCCGCTGCTGGGGACGGTGCCGTCGGCGTTCGGCGCCGGGATCCAGGACATCCTGCTGGCCGCGTTCGGCTTCGCGGCGGCGCGGTGGGCACACCTGCGCGGCCGGCCGGACGGCCCGGTGGTGATCGACGTCGAAGGGCACGGGCGCGACGAGTCCGTCGCCCCAGGAGTCGACCTGTCCCGCACGCTGGGCTGGTTCACCAGCATGTACCCGGTCCGCCTCGACCCCGGGGTGGTGGCCTGGGACGACCTGCTCGACGGCGGAGCCGAGACCCGCCACGGCGTCGAGCGGATCAAGGAGCAGGTGCGCGCGGTCCCCGACGGCCTCGGGTTCGGGCTGCTGCGCCACCTCAACGCACGGACGCGCGCGCAGCTGGAAACCGCGGTCCGGCCGGACATCGGGTTCAATTACCTGGGCCGGGTGTCCTCCACCACCGGCCACAGCCCGTGGACGCCGCGGCCGGGGCCCGGCGAAGGTGGTGGTTTCCTCGGCGGTGGCCAGGCCGACATGCCGCTGTTCCACGTGCTCGACCTGAACGCGATCACCTACGACACGGCCGACGGCCCGCAGCTGGTGGCGAACTGGACGTTCGCCGGCGGGCACCTGACCGAGGCCGAGGTCGGCGAGCTGGCGGACCTGTGGTTCGCCGCGCTGCGGGCGATCACGGCCGGCGCCGGGCACGGCCGCGGGTGAGCGGCGTGCGGACACTCCTGCGTGGCGGCCGGGTGATCGACCCGGCCGGCGGTTCTGACGGTGTGGCCGACGTCCTGATGACCGGCGACCAGGTCAGCGCGGTCGGCCCGGGGCTGACGGCGGAGCCGGGGGCCACGGTTGTCGACGTCACCGGCCTGGTCGTCGGGCCGGGGTTCGTGGACCTGCACAGCCACGCGCAGTCGATCGCCGGGCTGCGGCTGCAGGCGATGGACGGAGTCACCACGGCCCTCGAACTGGAAGCCGGGCTGATGCCGTTGGCGCGGGCGTACGCCGAAGCGGCCGCGGCCGGGCGGCCGGTGAACTACGGCTTTTCCGCTTCCTGGGGTGCGGCCCGGGCCCGGGTGCTCACCGGGACCGAGCCGGACGCGCAGGTCCGGACCACCATGGCGGTGCTGGGCGACCCGAGGTGGCAGCGGTCCTCGTCAGCACCGGAGCTCGCCGCCTGGCTGTCCCTTTTGGACGGTGAGCTGGCCGACGGGGCGTTGGGCATCGGTGTGCTGATGGGGTACGCGCCGTACTCGGCGCCGGCGGAGTTCCTCGCCGTCGCCCGGCTCGCCGCGCACGCCGGCGTGCCGGTGTACACGCACGTGCGCGAGCTGGCGGAGGTCGATCCGGCCACCCCGGTCGACGGGCCGGCGGAGATCACGCTGGCCGCGGCCGAAACGGGCGCGGCCCTGCACCACTGCCACGTCAACAGCACGTCCGGGCGCCACCTCGAGCGGGTGCTGGGCACGCTGGACCGGTCGCGGCGGGAAGGTTCGCGGGTGACCGTGGAGGCGTACCCGTACGGCGCGGGCAGCACGGCCGTCGGAGCCGCGTTCATCAACCCGGAACGGTTGCGGTTGAAGGGACTCGGCCCGAGCAGCGTCGTGATGCTCGAATCCGGTGAACGTGTCGCCGACGAGGCCCGCCTGCGCGAACTGCGGCGCGCCGACCCGGGCGCGGCGTGCGTGCTGGAGTTCCTGGACGAGCGGGTCGCCGCGGACCGGGCGCTGCTGCACGCGTCGCTGGCCTTCCCGGACGCCGTCGTGGCCAGTGACGCCATGCCGGTGACCTGGTCAGACGGCACACGCGAGAGCACGGAATGGCCGCTGCCGCCCGGCGGGTCGACCCACCCCCGCACCGCGGGCACGTTCGCCCGCGCGCTGCGGCTGATGGTGCGCGAGACCGGCGCCTGGACGTGGCTGGAGGCGTTCCGCCGCTGTTCCCACCTGCCCGCGCGGGTGCTCGACGACGTCGCTCCGGCGGCGCGGCGCAAAGGGCGGCTCGACGCCGGTGCGGACGCCGACCTGGTGGTGCTCGACCCGGCCACGATCACCGACTCGGCCACCTACCCCGATCCCACCCGGCCGTCGGCCGGGGTCCGGCACCTGTTCGTCGCCGGGGTCCCGGTGGTCGCGGACGGCGAACTGCGCCCGGACGCGCTGCCCGGGCGGGCACTGCGCGGTGAACCGCGATGACGGCGGAGAGGAAGGTCCGATGACCGGAACCACGACGAACACGCCGGACCTGGTGGCCGGCGAGGCCGCCGCCAAGGCCGGGGTGGTGGTCCGCGAGCTGGCCGCCGTGGCCGACCTGGCCGCCGTGTGCAAGCTCTTCCAGGCGATCTGGCGGACCGCGCCCGGGAGCCCGCTGGTGACCGTCGAGCTGCTGAAGGCCATGGTCACCGCCGGGAACCACGTGGCCGGGGCGTTCGACGGCGACCGGCTGCTCGGCGGCTCCCTCGCGTTCTTCGGCAACCCGGCCGAGGGCGGCCTGCACAGCCACATCGCCGGGGTCGCCCGCGCCGGGCACGGCCGGGGCGTCGGGTTCGCGCTCAAGCTGCACCAGCGCGCGTGGGCGTTGCGCCACGGCGTCACCCGCGTCTCCTGGACATTCGACCCGTTGGTGCGCCGCAACGCCCACTTCAACCTGACCAAGCTCGCCGCCCGCCCCGCGTGTTACCTGACCAACTTCTACGGCCCGATGGGCGACGCCATCAACGGCTCCGGTGACACGGACCGGCTGATGGTCGGCTGGGACCTCGCCGGCCCGCCGGTCGACGCGGCGGTGCGCGGGTTTCCGCCGCGGGTGGACGGCACGGCCGGCGCACGCGCCTTGTCCGTCGGCGCGGACGGCGGTCCGGTGCCCGGCCCGGCCGACGCGCCGGTCGTGCTGGTCGCGGTGCCGGCGGACATCGAGGCGGTGCGGGCGAGCGACCCCGGGCTGGGCCGGGCCTGGCGGATCGCGCTGCGGGAGGTGCTGCACGGCCTGATGGCGGACGGCGCCCGGGTTGCCGGGTTCGACCGCGCCGGCCACTACGTGGTTTCGAGGGAGCGGCCGTGAAACTCACCGGAGTTGAGCTGTTACGCGTGCGGATGCCTTTGGTGGCGCCGTTCCGGACGTCGTTCGGCTCGCAGGACGTGCGGGACCTGGTGCTGGTGCGGGTGGTGACGCCGGCCGCCGAGGGCTGGGGCGAGTGCGGCGCGATGGCCGCGCCGGTGTACTCCCCGGAGTACGTCGACGGTGTTGATCACGTGCTGCGGACGTACCTGGTCCCGCTGCTGCTGGCGGCGGGCGAGCTCACCGCGAACAAGGTCGGGCCGCTGCTGGCGGGGGTCAAGGGGCACCGGATGGCCAAGAGCGCGCTGGAGATGGCCGTCCTGGACGCCGAGCTGCGGGCGCACGGGACGTCGTTCGCCACCGCCTTGGGCTCGACGAAGGACGTCGTGCCGTGCGGGGTTTCCGTCGGGATCGCGGACTCCGTCCCGCGGCTGCTCGACGAGGTCGGCGGCTACCTCGCGGCCGGGTACCGGCGGATCAAGCTGAAGATCGAGCCCGGCTGGGACGTCGAGCCGGTGCGCGCGGTCCGCGAGCGCTTCGGGGACATCCTGCTCCAGGTCGACGCGAACACCGCGTACACGCTCTCGGACGTGCCGCAGCTGCAACGGCTCGATCCCTTCGAGCTGCTGCTGATCGAACAG
The DNA here is from genome assembly GCF_044453095.1 of Amycolatopsis sp. NPDC051758. Lineage (NCBI taxonomy): Bacteria > Bacillati > Actinomycetota > Actinomycetes > Pseudonocardiales > Pseudonocardiaceae > Amycolatopsis > Amycolatopsis sp. NPDC051758. The sequence continues at coordinate 278,827 of NZ_JBITCJ010000011.1, forward strand.
CCCCTGGACGAGGAGGACGTACTCGGCCACGCCGAGCTGGCCCGGCACCTGCGCACCCCGATCTGCCTGGACGAGTCGGTGGTGTCGGCGCGTTCGGCGGCCGACGCGATCCGGCTGGGCGCGTGCCGGATCGTGAACATCAAGCCGAGCCGCGTCGGCGGTTACCTGGAAGCGCGGCGGGTGCACGACGTGTGCGTGGCCCACGGGATCCCGGTGTGGTGCGGTGGAATGCTCGAATCCGGCCTCGGCCGCGCCGCGAACGTCGCACTCGCGTCCCTGCCCGGCTTCACCCTGCCCGGCGACACGTCCGCGTCCGGCCGGTTCTACCGGACCGACATCACCGATCCGTTCGTGCTCGACGACGGGTGCCTGCCGGTGCCGTCCGGACCGGGCCTCGGGGTCGCGCCGATCCCCGAGCTGCTGGCCGAGGTCACCGGCGACCGGACGTGGCTGGCCGCTCCCTAGCCGTGCACCGTCACCGGGAACTTCGCCGGGCCGCGCAGGTTGATCCGGCCGTTCCAGGTCAGTTCCCCGGCGAAATCCAGCTCCGGGAACCGTTGCACCAGCCGGTTGATCGCCACTTGACCCTCCAATCGGGCCAACGCGGCTCCGAGACAGTGGTGCGGGCCCGCGCCGAACGACACCTGGTGACGCGCCTCCGGACGGTCCAGCCGCAGCTGGTCCGCGTCCGGGCCGAAGTACCTTTCGTCGCGGTTCGCCGAGCCCAGGCAGGCCAGGACGAACGTGCCCGCCGGGATTTCCTTGCCCGCCACCACGTGCGGTGCCGTCGTGATGCGGCGGGTCTGCTGCACCGGGGAGTCGTAACGCAGGAACTCCTCCACCGCGTTCGCCGCGAGGTCCGGCCGGGCGCGCAGCAGGGCCAGCTGGTCCGGGTGGCGTAGCAAGGCGTTCACCCCGTTGGCGATCAGGTTGACCGTCGTCTCGTGGCCGGCCACATACAGCAGCACGACCTGCGCCACGAGCTCGTCACCGTCGAGGACCTGGCCGTCGTGCTCCGCCGCGATCAACGCCGTGAGCAGGTCGTCCGCCGGGTTGTCGCGCTTCCAGGCGATGACCTCACGCGTGATCGCGGTCAGCTCGGCGTCCGCCGCCACGATCGCGCGTGCCGACTCCTCGTCGGCGACGATCTCCAGCGAGCGCACCAGGGTTCCGCTCAGCTCGCGGATCCGCGCGTGGTCCGTCGGCGGCATGCCGAGCATCGCCGAGATCACCGCGAACGGCAGCGGGAACGCCAGTTCCTCGACCAGGTCCGAGCTGCCCAGCTCGGCCATCCGGTCCAGCGCGTCGTCCACGAGCTGCACGATCTGCGGTTCGAGCGCGGCGATCGCGCGGCGGGTGAAGACCTTGGTCACCAGCGAGCGCAGCCGGGTGTGGTCGGGCGGGTCGCGGTCGAGCATCGAGCGGTTGAGCGCACCGGCATTGTCCTCCGACGCGAAGTACTCGATCTGCTCGTTGAAGGCGGCCGGCGCCAGGTTCGCGACTTCGACCGACAGCCCCGCCTTCAGCAATGCGGAGACGTCTTCGTAGCGCGAGACGAACCAGAACCCCAGCGGGTGGTTCTGCACCGGGTCTTCGTCGCGCAGCAGTTTGTACTGCGCGTACGGATCTTCGAAGAAGCCGGGCGCAAACGGGTTGAACAGCACTTCGTCGGGCTCGGTCATCACAACCCCCAGGACATACGCTGTGTTGGTGACATACGCAGTGTATGTCCTATGCTTTGCGCATGTCGACTGTCAAGAGCCGGCGGGAGCAGTACTCCGAGGCGACCCGGGCCGCCCTGCTGGCGGCAGCCACACGCCGGTTCGCCGAGCGCGGCTTCGCCGGCACGACACTGGAAGACGTCGCCACCGACATCCAGGCCACGCGGGGCGCGATCTACCACCACTTCGCGAACAAGACGGCGTTGTTCGAGGCGGTGTTCGAGCAGCTCGAAACCGACGCGATGGGGCTGTCCGCGGCCGCGGCCGCGCGGTTCCCCGACCCCTGGCCGGCGGCACTGGCCGCCCTCGACGTCTTCCTCGACCACTGCTGCGACCCGGTGTACGGCCGGGTCGTCTGGCAGGAGGCCCCGATCGCCCTCGGCTGGCGCCGCTGGCAGGCGGCCGAGGAGCAGTACGCGTACGGCCTCATCGAGCAGCTGCTCAAGGCATTGATGGACGGCGGCGACATCGAAGACCAGCCGCTCGAGACGACCACCCGGCTCGTGTTCGGCATGCTGGGCACGGCGGGGCTGGCGCTGGCCGAAGCGTCCGATGTGGACAAAGCCCGGCTGAAGGCGGAGTATGCGTCGATCATCGGCCGGATGGCATCGGGGCTGCGACCTGCGGCGAACGAAGCATTCAGGGGCGCTTGACCGGCGCTGCCGCGGAGGCCGAAGAAACGTCACCTGCGCAATTCTTGAAGACCGTTTTGTGCACTTCCCGGAACCCATTCGTGTCAACAGGGACACCGTGCGTAAGCCTTGTGGGGTCCGTGTAAGCTCCGGTCTCGCTTGACCGGGTGATCACTCACCCGAATCAGTGGCCGTCGTGATCGGGGATTTGTGGTCTCACGCGGCCCTGCCGTCGCGGTTCGGGCTCGGATAGGAGATTTATGCAGGTCAGGTCAGCTTTCGTGCGGGGCGGGATCGCAGTGCTCGCCGCGGCCGCCGCGGTTGTGGTCGGTGCCCCCTCGGCCCTTGCGGACGACGGCGCGGCGCGCGGCCGGGTCAGCGACCAGGGCGCCTACGGCTACCGGGTCAACCTCGAGGGTGGCGGCGGCGCGAGCACCGAGCTGTTCGGGTTCAAGCTGTCCGACGGCAGCGCCCTCAAGCTCTACTGCGTGCAGATCACCGTCCGCATGCGCAACGACGTCGACATGGTCGAGCGGCCGTGGAACAAGTACCCCGACACGAAGTCGCCGTTCACCGGGAACAGCGACAAGATCAACTGGGTGCTGCACCACGGTTACCCGGGGGTCGGCCTGGACACGCTGGGCACCACCGTCACCAAGGCGGGCGCCAAGCTGCACGGCGGCCTGAGCGACCGCGAGGCCATCACCGCGACGCAGGCGGCCGTGTGGCACTTCAGCGACGGCAAGAACCTCGACCACGGCAACCCGCTCGGTGACGGGGACGCCTCGGCGGCCGCCGACGTCGTCGCGCTGTACGACTACCTCACCGGCAGTGGCAACACCGGGATCGGCCAGCAGCCGAAGCCGACGCTGAACATCGCCGCGGAGAAGACCGAAGGCGCCGCGGGCACCAGGATCGGCCCGTTCGACGTCGCGACCACCGGTGACATCACCTCGCTCACCAGCGAGCTGCCCGAGGGTGTCAAGCTCACCGACGCCGACGGCAAGGAGCTGAAGGCCGCGGACGTCAAGGACGGCAGCAAGCTGTTCATCGACGTCCCGAAGGACGCCAAGCCGGGCAACGGCTCGTTCGCGCTGAAGGTCAGCGGGCACCTGGACACCGGGCGCCTGTTCGTCGCCGAGAACTACGCGAAGCAGCCGGCGCAGTCGCTGATCGTCGCCGACTCGGAGAAGACCGCCGTGACCGCGAAGGCGGCCGCGAAGTGGACCGAGGCCGGCGCGGTGCCGAGCACCACGCCCGCCCCGACCACCCCGGCCGGTTCGACCGGCGGTGGCGGCGACCTGGCCAACACCGGTGTCGATGCCGCGGTTCCGTTCGCCGTCGGCGGCCTGCTGCTCGGTGGCGGCGCGCTGATGCTGCTGGTGAACCGTCGCCGCAGCCGCGCGTAGTACCACTCCGAAGGCGGGGCCGGTCCACTGTGGACCGGCCCCGCTTTTTTGTGTCCGGATACCGACGATCGTCGTGCGATCAATGGGGGCAAATCCGGCGAATCGTGCACGGATTGGTCTAGACTTTTCTGCCGACCGGCGAAGGGACCAGACCATGCGTGGCACCACCGTTCCGCCCGGGACACCCTGCTCACGGCCGCGGGCGGGGGAGCTGCCGATGCACCGGCTGGAGGTGCCGGCGCCGCACGCGCCGCCGTTCGCCGTCGGGACGTTCGACACCATCGGGCCGCTGTCGCGTGCGGAGTTCCCGCACCGGCACACCTTCCACGAGCTCGTCCACGTCACCGGCGGCACCGGGACCCACGTCGTCGACCTGGCGCGCTGGCCGCTGCGGCCGCCGCACTTCGGCGTCATCACGCCGGGCCAGGTCCACCAGTGGGCCGGGGTGCGGGGCCTGACCGGGCACGTCGTGGTGTTCACCGACGACTTCCTCCTCGACCACCCGGCCGACCGCGAGCGGCTGCGACGGCTGAGCGAACGGCCGTGGCTGGAGCTCGACGAACGCGCCGACGCCGCCGTCTCGCGGCTGATCGCCGACCTCGAAGAAGAGCACCGGCACGGCGAAGAGTCCGTGCTACGAGCCCTGCTGCACGTCCTGGTCGTGCGGGTGGGACGGCTGCCGGGGACGCCGGAAGCACCGCCGGTGCCCGCCGGGGCGGTGGCGGCGGAGTTCACGCGGCTCGCGGGCAATCCCGACCTCGGGCTGTGGTCGGTGAGCGCGCACGCCGACCGGATCGGCGTCACCCCCGGTCACCTCACCGAGGCGGTCAAGGCCGCGACCGGCCGCACCGCCGCGCAGCTGCTGCGCGAGGCGCGGACGCGGGAAGCGCAGCGGTTCCTGCTCCGGACGGACCTCACGGTGCGGCAGGTCGCGAGCCGCGTCGGGTTCGCGGACCCGGCCTACTTCTGCCGCTTCTTCCGCCGGGAAACCGGGCTGAGCCCCGGCGACTTCCGGCGCGGCGGGGAGAAGCACCACGACTGACCGGTCCAGTCCATCGTCGCCCGCCCGGTCCGCTGCCTACGTTCGAGGGGATTCCCGACGCCCCCACGAGGAGCAGGCATGGACGAAGAGAGCAAGCTCAGCCGCAAGACGGTGCTGAAGGCCGCGCTCGCCGCGGGCGTCGCCGCGCCGGTCGCGCTGATCGGCGGCCCGGCGCTCGCCCGCACCACCGTCGCCGGCGGCCAGGTCCCGGAACTGACCCCGGCGTGCCAGGACGACGACGATCCGACACCGGCGCAGACCGAGGGCCCGTACTTCAAGCCCAACTCGCCGGAACGGACCAACCTCGTCACACCCGGCACGCAGGGCACCCGGCTGACCGTGACCGGGTACGTCTTCGGGCTCGCCTGCCTGCCGGTGAACCGCGCGCTGCTGGACTTCTGGCAGGCGGACGTCAACGGCGCGTACGACAACGCCGGGTACACCTTCCGCGGCCACCAGTACACCAACGCCCAGGGCGCGTTCACGCTGTCCACGATCGTGCCGGGGCTCTACCCGGGCCGCACCCGGCACATCCACGTCAAGGTGCAGGCGCCCGGCCGGCCGATCCTGACCACGCAGCTCTACTTCCCCAACGAGCCGCGCAACAACACCGACACGATCTTCGACGCGCGGCTGCTGATGACCGTGCGGGACAACGGCTCCGCCAAGGAAGCCGCCTTCGACTTCGTGCTGAACGTGCCGCAGACGCCCACGTCGGCACCGCCGACGTCCACGACCGCCCCCACCACCTCCACTACCTCCACGCCGCCGGGCGGCACCTCGTGGGCGGTAGGCACCGCTTACGCGGCCGGCGCCCGGGTCACCTACGGCGGCCAGGGTTACGTGTGCCTGCAGGGGCACACCGCCCAGCCGGGCTGGGAACCCCCGGCCGTCCCCGCGTTGTGGCGGGCCGGGTGACCGCCTGAACGGGCGGGTCCCGGTCTGCACGCCGGGGCCCGCCCACCCGGGTTTCCGGGCGATAGGGGTCGACGTGCGCGCCGCGGCCTGCCAGATTCGGCTCCATGACTGTTTCCCTCGAAGCCTCGGCGTGGATCCGGCGCTTCCACCCGGCGCCGTCGGCGACGGCCCGGCTCGTGTGCTTCCCGCACGCCGGGGGATCGGCGAGCTACTTCCACCCCGTTTCGGCGGCGCTGTCACCTTCGGTGGCGGTACTGGCGGTGCAGTACCCGGGCCGCCAGGACCGGTACACCGAACCGCCGGTGGACGACCTGTTCGTGCTCGCGGACCAGCTGGTGGCGGTGCTCGCCGCGGAGACCGCCGAGACCTCGGGGCCGGTCGGGTTCTTCGGCCACAGCATGGGCGCCAGCCTGGCCTTCGAAGTCGCGCGACGGCTCGAGGCGCGGGGCACCCGGTTGGCACACCTGTTCGTCTCCGGCCGGCGCGCGCCGTCGACGTCCCGCGACGAGCGGATCCACGAGCTGGACGACGCCGGGCTGCTCGCCGAGGTCGGCAAGCAGGGCGGCACCGCCGCGCAGGTGCTGGCGGACGACGAGCTGGTCCGCCTGGTGCTGCCCGCGCTGCGCAGCGACTACAAGGCGGCCGAGCTCTACCACTACCGCCCGGGCCCCGACGTCAGCTGCCCGGTCGTCGCGCTGCTCGGCGACAGCGACCCGAAGGTCACCGAAGCCGAAGCGCGCCAGTGGGCAAGCCACACGTCCGGCGGCTTCGAACTCAAGACGTACCCGGGCGGGCACTTCTACCTCAACGACCACCACGCGGCGGTGAACCGGCTGATCGGCGAACGGCTCGCCCGCTGAGCAAGCGGGTGGGGTGCGCCGCGATCCGGCGCACCCCACCCGCGTCAGGAATCAGCAGTAGAGGTTCGCGCCGGGGTCGACGCCGAGGACCGAGCTGATCTGGCGGTACTTCGCGACGCGGCTCTCGACCTGCGCCGGGTTGCCGCCGTTGCACTCGATCGAGCCGTTGATGCTGCGGATCGTCTCGCCGAAGCCGCGGCTGTTGACCATCGCGTTGTGCGGGGTCATCGTGCCGGGGCCGCTCTGGGTGTTCCAGTACCAGAGGCCGGTCTTCCACGCGACGGCCGAGTTCTGCTCGACCTGCCACGGGTTGCCGAGCAGGTCGATGCCGAGCGCGTCACCCGCGGCCTTGTAGTTGAAGTTCCAGCTCAGCTGGATCGGGCCGCGGCCGTAGTAGGCGGACTGGCCGGCCGGGCAGCCGTAGGACTGGCCCCAGTCGCAGTAGTGCGGGTAGTTGGCCGTGTTCTGCTCGACGATGTAGACCAGCCCGCCGGTCTCGTGGTTGACGTTCGCGAGGAACGCCGCGGCTTCCTGCTTCTTCACCGTGTCGCTGCCGGTGTTCGCGAAGCCGGGGTACGCCGAGAGCGCCGCGGTCAGGCCGCTGTAGGAGTAGAAGGAGTTGCGGCCCGGGAAGATCTGGTTGAACTGGGCTTCGCTGACCACGAACGAGCCGGGGTTGCCGGGGTTCGTGCCGCCGCCGCAGTCGTAGGGCTCCCAGTACCAGGTGCTGATGATCGGGTCGTAACCCGGATTCGCGTTCTTGGCGCGGTAGTAACCACCGTTGGTGTACTTGACGACCGCGCCGACGTCGTACCACTGCCCGGCGACCCAGTTCGGCGCGTTGCACGTGGTGCCGCCGCCCCCGCCGTCACAGCTGTAGGGCTCCCAGTACCAGGTGCTGATGATCGGGTCGTAACCCGGATTGGCGTTCTTGGCGCGGTAGTAGCTGCCGTTGGTGTATTTGACGACCGCGCCGACGTCGTACCACTGGCCGGCCACCCAGTTCGGCCCGCTGCACGCGGCGGCGGCCGCCTGCGGGGCCTGGTCGGAGAACGCCGGAACACCGAGCACCAGTGCGGCAGCGGCCGCGAACGCGGAAAGGACCGCGACAAGACGTCTTCTCAAGACTCGCTCACTCCTTCGGCCACGACGGAGTCCGGACGGGGGAGCGTCCGGTGTCGGGGATGTGTGCTCATCCGGCCGGGACGAACGTGACAGGGGTCACTAGAGCAGATTGGTCTAGTCCAGTCAAGAATTCGGGTGATCCGGGCACCTTGTCTGCGCGAACGGCCATGCGGGATCAGGCCGGTTTCCGCGCCAGCACACGCCCTTGCGGCACCCGCGCGGCCGGGTCCCGGAGGACCTGCGTCAGGACTTCGAACCCCGCGCCGGACACCAGGTCGCAGACCCGCTGCACCGGCAGCCAGTAGATGTCCAGCGAAAGCCCCTCGTGCCCGTAACCCTCGGTCCTGTGGTGCCGCCGGTCGCCGACGTGGAAGCCGAGCTGCAGGTGGCCGCCCGGGCGCAGGACGCGGAACAGCTCCGCGCACACGCGCGGCAGCAGCTCGGGCGGGGTGTGGATGATCGAATACCACGCCAGCGCGCCGGCCAGGCCGCCGTCCGGCAGCTCGAGCTCCAGCAGGGAACCGTGGGAAAACCGCAGGCCGGGGTGGTCGCGGCGGGCGACCGCGAGCATCTCGGGGGACAGGTCGATCCCGGAGACGTCGAGGCCCGCCGAAGCCAGGAACGCCGTCACGCGGCCGGTGCCGCAGCCGAGGTCGGCCACCGGCCCGCCGCCGCCGGCGCGGACGAGGTCGGCGAACGCCGTGAGCAGCGCGCGGTCTTCGATGTCTTCCTGCACGGGTGGCACGACCCGGGCGTAGCTCTCGGCGACGATCGCGTAGGTCGCCCGGGTGGTGGTCAGGAACTGGTCGTCGGTCACGGGCGCACGGTAGCGGCGGGCACCGACAAGATCCGCGATGAGTCCTAAGTGGACTTGGGTACGGCCAGGTGGTCGAGCATCGAGCGGACGCCTTCGAACTCCCGGACCTCCTGGCGGCAGTCCGGGCACGCGGCCAGGTGCCGCTCCACCCGCGCCGTCTCGGCGGCGTCGAGCAACCCCAGGCTGTACGCCCCGAGGTCGGTCCGGTCGTACCGGCCCATGGATCGTGTCTCCGTTTCCGCGTTCCCCGAGGGAACACCCGCACTACCGGACGTCTCCAGCGTCCTGTCCCGTACGCGCCATCGGCGATCTTCTGCCGTTTTCCACCCGATCGGCCGACAACTTCGGGCGGCGAACAGCCCATGTGAGTGACAGGACGTCGTCACGGATTTCACCGGGTCGAACACGGAAAGCTTTCTTGGCACGAACTTCGCCCGTTCCGCGTCATGGCTCGGGGGCTCGCTCGTCCGACCTGCGTCGGGCCGGGATTTTCCGACCTCGACCAGGGCAGAAGGCGATCCGAAACGAGGAGAGCGATGACAGTGCGGAGCCACCGGGCGGACGTCGTCGACGAGGTCGGGGTGTGGCTGGCCGGGGAGTTCGCGGGGCGGCTCCCGGCCTCCGAGATCGACCGCGTCGTCCGGGTGACGCGGATCGACCTCGAAGAGAGCATCGCGCCGGAGGAGCTCGGCGAGATGCTCCACCGGCTGGGCCGGGCGCGGCTGCAGCGGATCGTGCAGGTCGTGCCGCCCACGAGGGTGCGGATCCCGCAGGCGCGGTGACGTCTCAGCGCGAGGCGGCGGCCTTGATCGTCCGCAGCACCGGCGCCGTCTCGAGCGTGCGGATCGCCTCGAGCGCGCCGAGGCGGTGCGTCAGGTAGTGGTGCAGCGCGGCCGCGTCGGCGCAGAGCGCGTGCGCGACCAGGTTGGCCGGGCCGGTCGTCGCCGCGACGACCGCCAGCTCCGGGTGCTTCGCCAGCGCCCGCGCGACGCGGTCGAGGTGCGCCGGGGCGACCGACATCCAGAGCAGCGCGTGGGTCGTGGCGCCCAGCTTGGCCGTGTCGACCTCCAGGTCGAAGAACACCGTGCCACCGGCCTGGAGATCGGCCAGCCGCCGCGCGACGGTCGCCGCCGACCAGCCGGTGGCCGCGGCCAGCTCGGCGAGGCTCGCGCGGCCGTCCCGCTGCAGTGCGGCCAGCAACGCGTCGTCGTCACTGGTCAGGGGCTTGCCTTCGCCGGAGAAGACCGGCGTCAGCGCCGAGACCTGCGACGCGTCCAGCGAGTTCGCCCGGCCGAGCCACGCCTGCGGGCCGCCGAAGTAGCGGTGCAGCAGCTGGTGCGCCGACACCGCCGTGACGCTCGCGGTGCGCGGGATGTCGCGCAGCAGCAGTGAATGATCACTCGCGGCCGGCGTGTGCACGTTCACGCAGATCTCGGTGCCGCCGGACATGAGCTTGATCCACGCGGTGTCCGCGCGGCGCGCGAGTGCCTGGGCGAGGTCCTGCGCGGTGTGCGGTGTCGCGGTGAGCCGGACCATCCACTCGGCCTGCCCCGCGCGTTGCGGATCGGGCAGGCCGACGACGCGAAGCGACGCTTCGGCGCGAAGACGGCGATAGCGCCGCGCCACCGTCTGCGTCGAGACGCCGAGGACGTCACCGATCTTCGTGAACGGCGCCCGCCCGTCGACCTGAAGCGCGTGGATCAGTGCGCGATCGATGTCGTCAAGAGCGGTCATATTCCTCATTGAAGCGCACAACGTGGAAGAAATCAGCCAGCATCCCCCGAAAACTGGAACCGGCCGCCAAGCGTCCGGCACCGTCGGTGCCGACGAAAGGGGGCACCTCTTGCCGACCACCACGCTCCACCGGCACCGCTGGGCCGCACTGGCCGTGCTGCTCACCGCGGAAGCGATGAACCTCCTCGACGCGACGATCGTGCAGGTCGCGGGGCCGGTCATGCACACCGCCCTGCCCGGCCCGGCCGCGGACATCCCGTGGTTCAGCGCGGCCTACACACTGCCGTTCGCGGTCCTCCTCATCACCGGCGGCCGGCTCGGGGACATCTTCGGCCGGGCCAAGGTGTTCAAGGTCGGCGTCGCGGGCTTCGTGCTCGCTTCGCTGGTCTGCGCGGCCGCACCGGCCGCCGGCCTGCTGATCGGGGCACGCGCGGTGCAGGGCGCGGCGGCCGCGTTGATCATCCCGCAGACCATCGGGCTCATCCGCGCGCTCTTCGACGGGGACGAACTCGCGAAGGCGCTGGGCAGCATCGGCCCGGTGATGGGCCTGTCCGCGGTCACCGGGCCGTTGCTCGGCGGGCTGCTGACGCAGGCCGTGTCGTGGCGCGCGGTGTTCCTGGTGAACGTCCCGCTCGGGCTCGCGGTGCTGCTCGCCGCGCGGCTGCTGCGCGAGGACAAGGCCGCGACCCGGCCGCGGCTCGACCCCGTCGGCACCGCGCTCGTTGTCGCCGGAACGGGCCTGCTCGTCTACCCGCTCATCGATCCCGCGGGCAAGGACTGGGTTCTGCTCGCGGCCGGCGCCGCACTGCTCGTGGTGTTCGGCTTTCACCAGCGCCGCGCGGCCGCGCCGCTGGTCGAGCCGAGCCTGTTCGCCCACCGCGGGTTCCCGGCGGCGCTCGCCGGGTCGCTGCTGTTCTTCGCGGTGATGACCGGGCTGATGCAGGTGGTGCCGATGCAGCTCCAGCTCGGGCTCGGCCTCGACGTCCGTGACGCGGCCCTGACGCTGCTGCCGCTCTCGGCCGGGCTCGCGCTCTCGTCGTGGTTCGCCGGGACCCGCCTGGTGCCTAAGTTCGGTGCACGCGTGATGTTCGCCGGGCTCGCGGTGCTGCTGGCCGGGATCGCCGCCGCCATCGCGGTCCACGTTGCCGGGCCACTGCTGCTGGGCGCGCTCGCGCTGTGCGGGCTCGGGATGGGGACGTTCACGGTGCCGTTCTTCGCCGCGGCGCTGCACCGGGTCCGGCCGCACGAGACCGGCTCGGCGGCCGGGCTGCTCAACGCCGTGCAGCAGCTCGGCGGCACCGTCGGGGTGGCGCTCCTCGGCGGGCTCTACCTCAGCAACGGCACGGCCACCGCGTCACTCGGCCTCGCGGCCGGGTTGACGGTGGCCGCTGCCATCGCTGTCGTGCCGATGCTCAATAGTCGTCGCGACCGGTGAACTGCTGCTCCAGCAGCTCGGCCGCGCCGGCCACGAGCTCGAGGGGGTCGATGAACTCGTTGATGTCGAGGTTGATCAGCGGCAGCGAATGGCGGAGCACCACGTGGTCGCCCATCACCGCGAGCCCGCCCACGACGGTCGAGTTGCCGACCTCGGTCAGCACCTCCAGGAGGTCGACCTCCTCGTGCCGGGCGAACGGCGTGGCGATCTGCACCCAGTCCTCACGCTGGTCGAGGATCTCGCGGGCGATCACGACGATCTGGGCGCGCTGCTCGGTGTCGGGGTCGTCGCCGTAGACGAGCCGGATGCGGATCTCGTCGGGGTCGTCCCGCACCACCCGGTACGACTCCCTGATGTAAGCGACCAGATCGCCCCACTCCGCCACGCTTTTCTCCGTCCTCGTGCCTGTTTGCGCGCTCAGCGTAGCGATCAGCTCGCGCCGATCCGGTCGAGATCGGCCAGAACGTCGGCCGGGAGTTCGAGCGACGCGGCGGCGAGGTTCTCGCGCAGGTGCTCCGGCGACGACGTGCCGGGGATGAGCAGCATCGACGGCGATCGTTGCAGCAGCCAGGCCAGCGCGACCTGCATCGGCGTCGCGCCGACTCGCGCGGCGCAGTCGTCGAGCGACCCGGACTGCAGCGGGCTGAACCCGCCGAGCGGGAAGTACGGCACGAAGGCGATCCCCTCGGCGGCGCACTTGTCGACCAGGTCGTCGTTTTCGCGGTGCGCCAGGTTGTACTGGTTCTGGACGCCGACGACGGGCGCGATCGCCTTCGCTTCGTCGAGCTGCTCGGCGGTGACGTGACTGACGCCGAGGTGCCGGATCAGCCCCTGCTGCCGGAGCTCGGCGAGCACCCCGAACGGTTCGGCGAGCGACATCGGGACGGGGTAGTCACCGGCGTTGTTGCTCAGCCGCAGGTTGACGACGTCGAGCGTGTCGACGCCGAGGTTCCGCAGGTTGTCGTGCACGGCCTGGGTGAGGTCTTCGGCCGACAGCGCGGGCGGCCAGCCCTTGTCCTCGCTGCGCCGCGCGCCGACCTTCGTGACGATCGTCAGCGACTCCGGGTACGGGTGGAGCGCCTCCTTGATCACGGCGTTCACGGTGTGCGGGCCGTAGTAGTCGCTGGTGTCGATGTGGGTGACACCGCTTTCGACGGCCTCGCGCAGCACGGCGACGGCGGTGCCGTGGTCGCGCGGCGGCCCCCACACACCGGGCCCCGCCAGCTGCATGGCGCCGTAACCCATGCGGGTCACGGAAAGTTCGCCGCCGAGGGGATAGGTGCCGCCCAGGTTCGCCATGCCACTCCTCACGTAGGTGCTGTTCCGCGGGGAAGTCTAGGCAGGCTCAGCCGCAGACGCCCTTTCCGCGCAGCACGCGCGTCACCGACTCCTGCACGCGGTTCTTCGGCAGCTCCCCGGACGCCACGGCCTTCACCAGCCGGTTCAGCACCTCGTCGACGCGGCCGCCGGAGGACCACAGCGCTTCGTCCGCGCCGGCCTGCAGCGCCTTCAGCACCGCTTCGGGCAGCGGGTACTGCGCCGTGATCGCCTTCATCGCCCCGAGGTCGTCGGTCAGGACCGGCCCGGTGAAGCCGAATTCGCCGCGCAGCAACTGGTACGCGGGCGGCGAAAGTGACGCCGGGACGCCGTTCGTCAAGTCCGGCACGTCGAGGTGGCCGACCATCACCGCGACCGGGCCGTAGCCGGCGAGGTTCCGGTACGGCACCAGGTCGAGCGCACGCAGCTTCGCCAGCGGCGGCGTGACGACCGTGCCCTTGTGGGAGTCACCCGATCCGTGGCCGTGGCCGGGGAAGTGCTTCAGCACCGGCTGGATCCCCGCGTCGCGCAGGCCCTCCGCGAACGCCGTCGCGTACGTCTTCACCGTGACCGGGTCGGGGCTGAAGGACCGGTCGCCGATCACGTCGTCGTCCGGGGCGTTCGTGACGTCGGTGTCCGGCGCGAAGTCCACGGTGACCCCGCGGGCGCGCAGCTGCCGGCCGCGGTCGGCGGCCAGCTTGCGGACTTCGGCGGGGGACTTCGTCGCCGCCATCTCACGTGCCGAGGGGATGTCGCCGTCGAGGTCGTCGATGCGCTGGACCCGGCCGCCCTCTTCGTCCACCGACACCGCCACCGGCACGCGCGCCGCGGCCTGGACCGCGTCCAGGGACCGGTCTTTCAACAACGCTGTTGCGTTACCGCCGATGAAGATCCCGCCGACCTGGTTGTCGCGCACCATGGCCACCGTCGCGCCCGGGTTGTCGCCGGTAACCCCCACGACGACCAGCTGCGCGACCTGCGCGCGGACGTCGAGGCCGTTGACCAGCGACGCGCAGTCGCCGGGCCGGGACAAGCTCGACGTCGGAGCGGATGAAGGCGGCGGAGGCGCGGCCGACGATGAAGGAGCGGAAAGCACTGAAGGCCGGGGTACGGCCAAACCGGACACGGTCCGCGGTTGCAGGCCTGCGACCAGCAGGCACCCGGTCACGATGCACAACGCCACCCCCAGGGCGGCCAGACGTCGGCGGTTCATCGGTCCCTTCACTCGTCGTGTGTCCCCCGACGGTAGTCGACAGCCAAACTTCACGGCGTGAAGAATGGCGCGAGGGCCACTAGAGAATTCATGAAGCCGTCCTCAGCAGACTGGCGTCACCAGAACACGGACAGTGGCAGGAGGGTTCGATGGACCAGGTGCGAGTGGCGGCGTGGGCGTCGGATCCGATCGCGCTCACCGGGCTGATCAACCACCTGAAGTCCCGCCCGGAGCTGATCGTCGTGCCACGGGCCCGCCGCGGTGAAGCGGCCGTGCTCGTGTTCGCCGTCGGACAGGTCGACCGCGAGGCCGTCGCCGCACTGCGGGCCGCCGCCGCCGAGTCGCCCGCCGCGATCGTGCTGGTCGCCGGGCACGTCGACCCTTCGCACCTGAGCCTGCTCGCCGACTGCCACGTTTCCGCCGTGCTGCCGCGCACCGCGCTCGACCGGCTCACCGACAGCGTCCTCGCCGCGGCGAGGGGCCGCACGGCGTCGTTGCGCGACCAGGTCGAGGCGCTCGCTCACGAAGGCGCCGGCGCTTCGTTGACGCCGCGCGAGGTGGATGTGCTTCGCCTGATGGCCGAAGGCTGGGACACTGCCGAGATCGCGGGGAAGCTCTGTTACTCGGAGCGCACCGTGAAGAACGTCATCTACGCCATGACCAACCGGCTCAACCTGCGCAACCGGCCCCACGCGGTCGCGTACGCCGTGCGAGCCGGTGTGATCTGAGGGAAGCTCACGCCTGTGCGAACGATCACCCGGGCGGCCACCACGGCCGCCGCGCTGGTCCTGCTCGCCGCCTGCAGCCCGAGTGACGCCGGTGGCAAGACGAAGCTCACCATCGCGACCTTCGGCGAATTCGGCTACGCGCCGCTGATCGCCGAGTACGAGAAACTGCACCCGGACGTCACCGTGCAGAACCGGGTCACCGACTTCGACACCCACCACAAGGGACTCGCGACGCAGCTCGCGACCGGCCACGGCGCCGCCGACGTCGTCGCGATCGAAGAGCAGTACATCCCGCAGTACCGCAAGGCGAAGGACAAGTTCGTCGACCTCGCCTCCTACGGCGCGCGGGACCTCGAAAAGCAGTGGGCGCCCTGGAAGTGGGCGCAGGGCACCGACGGCGGCTTCGTCGTCGGCCTCGGCACCGACATGGGCAGCCTCGCCCTCTGCTACCGCCGTGACCTCTTCCAGGCCGCGGGCCTGCCGACCGGCCGCGACGAGGTCGCGAAGCTCATGCCCGACTGGAACGCCTACGCCGCCACCGCCGAGAAGTTCACGCGGCAGACACCGGACGTCAAGTTCGCCGACTCCGCGGGCACCGTCTACACGGCGATGCTCAACCAGTCGCCCGAGAACTACTTCGCGCAGCGGGACGACTCCTTCATCGGCGACCGCAATCCGAGCGTGCGCAACGCCTTCTTCCTCTCCGGCGACATCGCGCTGAAGGGGCAGACCGCGGGGGCGACCACCTTCACCCAGGCCTGGAACGTGGCGATCAAGCAGGGCTCCTTCGCCACCGTCGCGTGTCCCGCGTGGATGCTCAGCCAGATCAAGGAAGCCGGCGGTGACGCCAACAAGGGCAAGTGGGACGTCACGACCGTGCCCGGCAGCAGCGGCAACCAGGGCGGCTCGTTCCTGACCGTGCCGAAGCAGGGTGAGCACCCGAAGGAGGCGTACGAGCTCGCGCGCTGGCTGACCGCGCCGGAGCAGCAGAAGAAGCTCTTCCTCTCCGACGGCATCCTGCCCAGCGAGCCGGCCGTGTACGAGGACCCGCAGGTCATCGCGCACACCGACCCGTACTTCGGGGACGCGCCGATCGGGCGGATCTTCGCCGCGTCGGCCGACAAGCTGCGGCCCAACTACCGCGGCCTGCACGACGCCGACGTCCGGCCGGAGTTCGGCCGCGCGCTCGGGCGGATCGAGGACAAGACCGACCAGAGCGTCGACCAGGCCTGGGCGGAAGCCGTCCAGCAGGCGCAAGCGGCCCTGAAGTAGCCGCGCGTGCAGCACCGGCTCGGCCGTTTCGACCGCAAGATCACGCCGCTGCTGCTCGTCGCGCCCTTCTTCGCCCTGTTCATCGTCTTCGGCGCCTTCCCGCTGCTGTACACGATCTGGGTTTCGCTGCACGACTGGAACCTCCTCGACGGCGACCAGGGCTGGCTCGGCCTGGCGAATTACGGCGACCTGCTCGCCGACCCGCGGTTCTACAACGCGCTCGTCAACACCGTCGGCATCTTCCTGCTCGCCGCCGTCCCGGAGTTCCTGCTGGCGCTGGGCATCGCGGCGCTGCTCGACCGGCCGCTGCGGGCCGCGACCTGGTGGCGCACCGGGATCCTGCTGCCGAACGTGGTGTCCGTCGTCGCGATCGGCCTGGTGTTCGGGCAGCTGTTCAGCAAGGACTACGGCGTGGTCAACGAGGTCCTCGGCTGGTTCGGCGTCGCGCCGGTCAACTGGCAGGCGACCACCTGGTCGTCCCACCTCGCGGTGGCGTCGATGGTGCTCTGGCGCTGGACCGGCTACAACGCGCTGATCTACCTGGCCGCGATGCAGGCGGTGCCGGGCGACCTGTACGAGGCGGCCGCTTTGGACGGCGCCTCGCGCTGGCGGACGTTCTGGTCGATCACCGTGCCCGGCATCCGGCCCGCGCTGGCCTTCACCGCCATCGCCGGCACGGTCAACGGCCTGCAGCTGTTCGCCGAGCCGCAGTTGTTCGACGCCGGCGGGTCGGGCGGGACCGGCGGCAACGACCGCCAGTTCCAGACGCTGGTGATGTACCTGTACGAGAAGGGTTTCACGCACTTCGACGCCGGTTACGCGGCCGCGCTGACCTGGGTGATGTTCGTGATCTGCGCGCTGTTCGCGCTGGTCAACTACCGGCTGGTGCGCCGGTTCGTGAGGTCGGCATGAGGGCCCGGCGCCGGCCCGGCGGCTGGGTGTACGCCGTGCTGACCGGGGTGCTCGGCGCGTCGATCTTCCCGCTGTACTGGTCGTTCGTGGTGTCCACAAGGGACAACACGGCGATCGGCGAGACGTCGCCGCTGCTGCTGCCGGGCGGGCACCTGGCCGAGAACGTGCGGCGCGTCTTCGACACCGTCGACTTCTGGCTCGCCATCGGGAACTCGCTGATCGTCGCGGGCACGGTGATGGTGTCCAACGTCGTGCTGGCCAGCCTGGCCGGGTTCGCGTTCGCGCGGCTGCGGTTCCCCGGGCGCAACACGCTGTTCCTGCTGGTCGTCGGCTCGGCGATGGTGCCGGCGCAGCTCGGTGTCATCCCGCTCTACCTGGTCGTCGGTGACCTCGGCTGGTACGGGCGGCTCGAAGCGGTGATCGTGCCGGCGCTCGTCAGCGCGTTCAGCGTGTTCTGGATGCGGCAGGCCTGCGAGAACGCGATCAGCGCCGACCTCGTCGACGCCGCGACCGTCGACGGCTGCGGGATCCTGCGCACCTTCTGGCACGTCGCCGTGCCCGCGTTGCGCCCGCACGCCGCGGTGCTCGCGATGCTCACGTTCATGGCCACGTGGAACGACTACTTCTGGCCGCTGGTGGTACTCGACCCGAACGAGACGCCGACCGTGCAGGTTGCGCTGTCCCAGCTGGCCAGCGGTTACTACACCGACTACGCGCTCATGCTGACCGGCGCGACGGTGGGCGTCCTGCCCGTCATCGTGCTCTTCCTGCTGCTGGGTCGCTACATCGTCCGGGGGATCCTGAAAGGGGCACCAGTATGACCGAGTTTCCGGCGGGTTTCCTGTGGGGCGCGGCGACCGCGTCGTACCAGGTCGAAGGTGCCGTGCGAGAAGGCGGCAGAGGACCGTCCATCTGGGACACGTTTTCGGCGACCGAGGGCAAGGTGCTCGAGGGTGCGTCCGGCGAGGTCGCCTGCGACCACTACCACCGCTACCCCGAGGACATCGGCCTGCTGGCGGACCTGGGCCTCGGCGCGTACCGGTTCTCGGTGGCGTGGCCGCGGGTGATGCCGGACGGGCGGACGACGTCGTCCGCCGGCCTGGCTTTTTACGACCGGCTGGTCGACGAGCTGCTGAGCCGCGACGTCGTCCCGGTGCTGACGCTGTACCACTGGGACCTGCCGCAGGCGCTGGAGGACGCAGGCGGCTGGCCGTCGCGCGACACGGCGTCCCGGTTCGCGGACTACGCGGCGGTGGTGCACGACGCGCTGGGTGACCGCGTCAACCAGTGGACCACGGTCAACGAGCCGTTCTGCGCGGCGTTCCTGGGGTACGGCAGCGGGGTGCACGCGCCGGGCGTCCAGGACCACGACACGGCGCTGGTCGCGGCGCACCACCTCCTGCTGGGCCACGGCCTGGCGACCCGCGCGCTGACCGAGCAGGCGCGGCCGGGCCACGAGTTCTCCCTGGCGCTGAACTTCGCCCCGGCCATCGCGGACGGCTCGTCACCATCGCACGCCGAGGCGGCGCGGAAGTTCGACGGGATCCACAACCGGTTCTTCCTGGACCCGGTGCTGGGTCGCGGCTACCCGGACGACGTCATGGCGGACGTTCGCCATCACGGAGGCCGGTTCGCGGCCGCGGTCCGCGACGGTGACACGGACATCATCGCGGCGGCGATCGACTGGCTGGGCGTCAACTACTACGCGCCCGCCCGGGTGACACCGTTGGCGGATCCGCTGGGACCGAGCAACTGCCCGCTGCCGGGGTTGCGTGGTCTCGACGTGCTGCCCGCGGTGGGGCCGGTGACGGCGTTCGGCTGGGAGCAGGCGCCGGCGGTGCTCACTTCGCTGCTGGAGTGGATTTCGTCGCGATCCGGCGGGTTGCCGCTGGTGGTGGCGGAGAACGGCGCGTCCTTTGTGGACGAGGTGGTCGACGGCCGGGTGGTGGACACCGACCGGGTCCGGTACTTCGACACGCACGTTCGCGCGGTGCACGACGCGATTCGCGCGGGTGTGGATGTGCGCGGGTACCTCGCGTGGTCGCTGCTGGACAACTTCGAGTGGGCGATGGGGTATTCCCAGCGGTTCGGCCTGGTGCACGTGGACTTCGAGACGCAGGTGCGGACGGTCAAGGACTCGGGCCGGTTCCTGGGCCGGATCGCGAAGGCCAACGCCCTGCCGAAGTAAGCCGTGTCGTCCACCTGAGTACGCGTGTCGTCCGTCCCGGTCCGCGAGTTCGCCGTACCCGGACGGTCGGCTCGCGTGCCTGGAGGGTCGGTTCGTGTACCTGGAGGGTCGGTTCGCGTACTTAGGCGGACGACTCGCGTGCCTGGACGGACGACACGGGGGTCAGGAGCGCTGGCGGAAGGCGTCGGCGACACCCGAGCGGGACGGGGTCTCCAGCTTGCCCAGCAACCGCGCGACGTGGGCCTGGACCGTCCGCCGCGGCAGGGACAGCTCGGCCGCGATGTCCGGGTTCGACCGTCCTTCGGCGACCAGGCTGGCGATCCGGACCTCGATCGGGGTCAGCGACTCCCAGCCGTGACCGGGGCGGATCGGCGAGAACAGCGCGCCCCGGCGGACTCCGAGCCGGCGCAGGCGGGTCTCCGCCCGGCGCAGGTCCCAGCGTGCCGACAGCGCCGTGTACAGCTCCGCCGCCTCCTCGAACGCCGCCTGGGCCGCGTCGAGCCGGCCCGCCCGGGCGAGCAGCTCGGCCGCGTCCTCCAGGGCCGTCGCCAGTTCCGGGCGGCGGCCGACCGTGCGGAAGTGCTCGGCCGTCGCGAGGACCGCGGCCGGGTCGTCCTCGATCAGGCCGCGGCACCACGACACCGCCGCGTGTGCCCGCGCCGGACGGCGTTCCTTCGCCGCCTCCTCCTCACAGACGTCGAGCGCGCGGCGAGCGCGTTCGACGTCGTTCTGCTCCATCGCCAGCCGGACGAACGTCGGCAGCCACTGGTGCCGCAGCATCATCTGCGCGTACGTCGGGTTCAGGATCGGTTCCAGCACGGCCATCGCGCGGGCCTGGTCGCCGCGCTGTTCCGCGGCCAGGGCGTCGGCCACCAGCAGGAAGTCGAAGCTCTCCCGCTCGGCGCCGGTCGCCGGGGCGTACTCCTCCGCCGCGTCGAGGTGGGCCGCCGCCTGGGCGCGGTCGTCCCGGCGGCCCGCGATCAGGGCCGCGACGCCGTGCAGCAGCAGCGCCGCCGGGCCCGGCTCGCGCAGGCCGTAGAACGTGATGGCCGGGCCGTCCTCGGTGACGGTGTCCAGCTCGACCAGCGCCTCGTCCCAGCGCCCTTCCCAGTACCGGTGCACCGCGACGGAAACCTGCAGGCCCACCGGCATCGCGTGCCGCGCCGCGACTTCACCCGCCATCCGGAGTGATTCGCCCGCCTCGGCCAGGCGGTCGAGGTTCTGCAGTGTGAAGACGCGGTTGTCGAGCAGGTCGAGGTGCAGGTCGGCCAGCTCGTGCTCGTCACCGACGGCCTCGATCGCCGCGTCGACGTGGGTGAGCGCGCTGTCGTGCTCGCGCCGCACGGAGTCGACCAGCCACAACGTCTGCAACGCGTGCGCGGTCAGGTACCGGTCGCCGCCCGCCTGCGCCTTCGTCTCCCGCGCTGCCTTCTCCGCCGTGTCCAAATCGGACAGATCGCCGCGGCGGAAGTTGGCCAGCAGCTGCCGGTGCCGCACTCGCCACAGCTCCGGGACGGCGGGGTCGTCGGCCGACGCGCCGAGCGTCGCGACCGCGCCTTCGGTGTCCCCACGCCGGTGCTGCAACGCCGCGAGCACGTGCCGCATCTCCTCGACGGCGTCCGGTTCGGTGGCGACCTCGAGTGCTTGCTGTGTCAGGACTTCGGGGTTGCGCTCCAGCCGGAACAGCACCTTCACCAGCGCGACGAGCAGGACCTCCCGCCGCGGGTCGGTGCTCGCCCCCGCGGCCAGCGCCCGTTCCAGCAGCTCGACGGCGATCAGCGGCGCGCGGTTCGACACCGCCGCGTGGTGCACCGTCAGCCAGTCCAGCACCCATTCGTCCACTGTGGCCGGTGCCGCCACGAGCTGTTCGGCGACACGCTTCACCGGCGCGCCGATCCGGGCGAGCGCCTCGGCCGCCTGGCGGTGCAGCGCCGCCCGCGTCCCGGCCAGCAGCCGGTCGTAAAGCGCTTGGCGCAGCAGGGGATGGCGGAAGGCGAGCTGTGTCCCGGTGTCGATCAGGACGTTCGCCGCGACGGCTTCTTCCAGCGGCTCCAGCAGGTCCGACGGCCGGGTGCCGAGCACCGCGGCGATGTCGCCGACGGCGAATTCCATGCCCAGCAGCGCACCCCAGCGCAGCACTTCCTGCGTCTCGGCGGGGAGGAAGTCGAGCCGCCGGTCGACCGCGGCGACCAGCGATCGCGGCGCTTCGAACTCCTCGGGATCGTCGACGTCGGCCTCGCCGCCGCTCACTTCGACCGCGCCGGCGCGCAGCAGGACGTCGACCATTTCCTTGACGTACAACGGGTTTCCCGCGCCACGGGCAGCCAGCTCCCGCAGCCCGGGCCCGGGTGGCGAGCCGATCTGGTCCTCGATCAGCCGGCCGACGTCCTCGCCGGTCAGCGGGGTGAGGTCGAGGATCACGCCGTCCCGCGCGTGGACACCGCGGCGCAGCTGGGCGAGCTCGGCGCGGTCCGGAGCCGGGCGGGTCGCGGCCACCAGCAGCAGCGGCAGCTGCCGGGTCGCCGCGCAGAGCCGGTGCCAAACCAGCACGGACGCCTCGTCCGCCCACTGCAGGTCGTCGATCACCAGCACCTGCGGCGAGTGCGCGCACAGGTCGTCGACCAGGGCCAGGAGCCGGTCGACGGCGCCGAGCACCGGGTCGGCCGGCCCCCAGCTGCGCCGCACCGGGCCCTCGCCGGCGAGCTCCTTCGCCAGCCGCGCGCGCCGCGGGTCGGGCGAATGCACGTCGATCTCCAAGCACTCCAGCATCACCTGCAGCGGGAAGCGCGTGCTCAGCTCGTCCGCGGCCGCCCAGAGCCGCTGGAACCCGGGGCCGTCCGGCAGTGAGCTGCTGAGCAGCTCGGACTTGCCGATCCCGGCGTCCCCCTCGATCCACACGGCCCGGCCGCGCCCGGCCCGGACGTCGGTGACGAGCTCGGCGAGCTGCGTCGTCTCGGCTTCCCGCCCGAAGAGCCGGTGCCCGGTGACGACGACCGGCGCCGTGGGCGCGTCGAGGGCCGGGTCCTGGGCGAGGATCTGCTGCTGCAGCCGTTGCAGCGCCGGGCCGGGCTCCACCCCGAGCTCGTTGATGAGCGTGGTGCGGGCGTCGCGGAAGACGTCGAGGGCGTCGGCGTGCCGTCCGCTGCGGTAGAGGGCGAGCATCAGCGACTCGCGCAACGACTCCCGCAGCGGGTGCTCACCGGCCAGCACCGCCAGCTCGGGCGCGAGGTCGAGGTGGCCGCCGAGGGCGAGCAGCGCTTCGGCCCGCCGTTCGAGGGTGTTCAGCCGCAGCTCGGCGAGGTATTCGCGGTGCCGCTCGGCGAACCCGCCCGGCACCCCGGAAAGCGCTTCACCTTGCCAAAGCGCGAGGGCGGCGTCCAGCTCGGTGACGGCGGCCCGCGGATCACCGCCGTCGAGGTGGCGTTGCGCGCTTTCGCGGCGCCGCTCGAACACGGCGGCGTCGAGGGCGTCTTCGCCGAGCAGCAGGGAGTAGCCCGCGGGATCCGAGACCAGGACGCTCGCGGCCGACCACCGCGACCGGTCCGGTTCGAGCGCGCGCCGCAGCCCCGAAACGTAGGTGTGGACGCTGCCTTCGACACTCGCGGGCGCGGAGTCGCCCCAGACCCCGGCGATCAGCTCGGCCCGCGGCACCGGGCGGCCGGAGTTGACCGCGAGCACGGCGAAGATCGCGCGCTGACGCGCGGGGCCCAGGCCGATTTCGGCCGTCCCGCGCCAGGCCCGCAGCGGGCCGAGCACGCCCACCCGCAGACCGGTGTCCGCATCCCCTGGCATGTCGTTCCGTTCCTTCTGGGGCGCGTGCCCCAGATCCCCGCCGGGGGCGGGCCCCCAGGACCCCGGCGGACATCTCTCGGTGCCGACTTCTCCGGCGAGCTTACTGACCTGGCAAGGGGTACCTGAAGTGCGGGGAATGCGGTTCTTCGCGCACCGGGGGACGCTGGTTTCGACCGTCCGACCGGTATGACCTCGCGGGCCTACTCGCCGGCGGCGGCGCGGGAGCGGACGGGGTTGGCCCGGCGGATGCCGAACGGCTGCATGCGGGCCTCCGCGCGTCGTACGTCCCAGACCGCGCCCATGCCGGTGTACCCGGTCAACGCCGTCCGGAACGCCGTCCGCGCCTCCGTCAGCCGGCCGGACTCGGCGAGCAGGATCGCCGCGTCCTCCGTCGCCTTCGCTTGCTTCAGCAGCCGCCCGGCCACCCGGTAGTGCCCGGCCGCGGTCAGGACCGGCTCCGGATCACCGGTGGCCAGACCCCGGCAGTGCGCGGCCGCCGCCGCGTGGGCCGGCGGCACGTCACCTTCGGGCTCCAGCAGCCGCAACGCCTGGTGCACCCGCTGCTGATCACCCAGCACCCCGGCGAGCCGGACCAGGTCGGGCAGCCACTGGTGGCGCGCGGCCGGCGGGTAGTTCTCCTCCAGCAGCGGCAGCAACGCCGCCAGCGCCGCCTCGGGCCGGCCGTCCTGCTCGGCCAGCAACGCCTGGGCCGCCAGCAGGAAGTCGCCGCCGTCGGGCTCGAGGCCCTGGGGCCACTGCTGCCGGCCGGCCGCGTCGAGGTGCGTCCGGGCCAGGCCCGGCTCACCGCGGTGGCCGGCGATCAGCGCGCCGACGCCGTGCACGAGCAGCGCCGACCCCGGGCTGCGCAGGACGTAGGAAGCGGTTTCCGCACCGTCGCGGATCACCGCGTCCAGCTCGGCCAGCGCCTGGCGCCAGCGGCCCAGCCAGTAGTAGTGCACCGCGCCGGCCAGGTGCATCTCGCCCGGCACCGCGCGGGTCGCGGCGATCCGGCGGGCGGCGTCGAGCGGCTCGGCGGCCTCGTCCAGGCTGTCGAGGTTCGGCACGGACAGCGCCGCGTCGTCCAGCGGGTGCAGCCCGGCCGGCACCAGGACCGCGCCGGTGTCCTCGCCGAGCCGCTCCAGCGTGGCCAGCAGGGATTCGTGCCGCCCGCGCCACATCTCCGGGACGTCGGCGTCGGCGAGGGTCCGCTTCAGCTCGGCCGTCGCCTCGGCGAAGTCGCCGCGGCGGTAGTAGATGTAGGCGAGGATCCAGCGCATCTCGGCCGCGCGCCTGCTGTCGGACGTCCGCGCGACAACCGAGCGCGCCTCGGCCTCCGGCTCCCGGCCGAGCCAGAACAGCAGCCGGGCCAGCGTCGCCGTCAGCGTCTCCCGCGCGTCCGGCGGCAGCGTGCCCTGGGTGACGGCGTGGCGCAGCAGCTCGACCGCGACGCGCGGGGTTTCGGTGGCGACCGTCCCGATGTTCTCCAGCAGCCACGTGATGACCCACGGGTCGACCTGCGCGGGCGCGGCGGCGAGCTGCTCGGCGACGCGGTCGGCGGTCGCGCCCGAAGCGGCGAAGGCCTCGGCCAGCTGCCGGTGCAGCGCGACGCGCATCGCCGCGGGGGTCTTTTCGTAGAGCACGCGCCGCACCAACGGGTGCCGGAACGCCAGCCGGTCACCCGACTCGACGAGCACCCCGGCCGTGAGCGCCTCGTCGACCGCGCCGACCAGCGCCGTCGGCGGCCGTTCGGTGGCGACGGCGACGTCCGACAGCGAGAATTCGCGGCCCAGCAAGGCGGCCCAGCGCAGGGTGTCGCGGGTTCCGCTGGACAGGAAGCTCAGGTACAGCGTGATCCGCGACCCCAGCGGCGACGGGATGGTCTGGCACGAGTTGCCGTCCAGGTGCGCGTGGACGCCGTCGAGCACGATCATCCCCTGCGCCAGCAGGGTTTCGACGATTTCCCGGACGTAGCGCGGGTTCCCGGACGCGTAGGACACCAGCACCTGGAGCCCGGGCCCGGGCGGCGCGCCGACCAGCTCGGTGGCGAGGTCCCGCGCTTCGACGTCGGCCAGCGGGGCCAGCGTGAGCACGGTGGTGCCGTCGGCGTCGAGCTCGGCACGCAGGTCGTCGAGCGCGGCCTGGCGCGGTACCGGGCGGCACGCGCCGACGAGCAGCAGCGGCAGCTCCCGGGTCTCCCGGCTCAGGTGCCGCCAGACCCGCATCGTGGTGTCGTCGGCCCACTGCAGGTCGTCGACCGCCAGCACCAGCGGCGCCTCGGCGCACAGCTCGCGGACCAGCCCGAGCAGGCCGTCGACCGGGTCTTCCCCGGGCCGCTCGGCCAGCCGGACGGCCAGGTCGGCGCGGCGCCCGTCGGTGGCCCGCGGGTGCACGCCCAGCGCGTCGAGCAACGGCCGCAGCGCGAACCGCTGGTCCAGCGCGTCCGCGCTGGCGAAGGCGGGCTTCAGCTCGGCGTCCTGCGCCACGGCGAGGGCTTCGGCCAGCAGCGCCGTCCGGCCGCTGCCCGGCTCGCCCTCGAGCCACAACGACCGCCCGGTGCCCGCCGCGAGATCGGCGACGGCTTCGCGCAGCCGGGTCAGTTCCGTTTCGCGGCCGACGAAGATGTCCGCCCGTTCCGGCAGCGCCGCGACCGGGAACCGCGGCAGCCGCGCCGGGGGTGACGGCGCCGGCTGCGGTGGCGCGGCGGGCTTTTCCAGCAGCTGCTCGTACAACCGCCGCAGCGCCGGGCCCGGCTCGGTGCCCGACGACTCGACGAGCCGATCGCGGACGTCGGTGTACACCGCGATCGCCTCGGTCCGCCGGTCCGACCGGGCGAGCGCTCGCATGAGCAGCCCGCGCAACGTTTCGCGGAACGGCTGTTCGCGGGTCAGCGCCGTCAGCTCGGCCACCAGCTCGGCGTGCCCGCCCAGCTCCAGCACGATTTCCGCGCGCCGCTCGATGGTCGCGAGGCGAACCTCCTCGAGGCGGGCGCGCTGGGCGGCGGCGAACGGCCCGGGCAGGCCCGACAGCGGGATGCCGTGCCAGAGGCCGAGGGCTTCGTCGAGGGTTTCGCGCGCGCCGCGCAGGTCGCCCGCCGACTGCGTGCGCTGGGCCAGCTCCCGCAGGAGCTCGAACCGGTGGACGTCGATCGATTCGGCGTCGAGCCGCAGTGAATACCCGGACCCGATCGATGCGAGCAGCTGCGGGCCCTCACCCTTGACCCGGCCGGGCTCGAGCGCGCGCCGCAGGCCGGAAACGTAGGTGTAGATGGAACCCTGCGCGCTCTGCGGCGGCGATTCGCCCCAGACGGCGTCGATCAGCTCCTCGCGCGAGACCGTGCGGTTCGGGCTCATCGCCAGTACGGCGAGAACCGTCCGACGGTGCGCGGAGCCGAGGTCGAGCTCCTCATCGCCTATCCAAGCCTTTACCGGGCCCAGAAGGTGGAGTCTCGGTGCGGAGCCGTCCGCAGCCGACATCGGTCTCCCTTCGTGCGCTGACGGATCGTCACGCGCCGGATGCCTGAGGTGAGCATACGCGGCCGTCGTGAACCGGCAGGCAAGGATGGCGGACATTCGGGCAACGGCGGGCGGTCGGGGTTTCGCCCGGCCACGGCGTCCGCCACGCTCGGGGAGCCGAACCCGTGTGAGGAGTCCGAATGTCCGCAACCGCGCCGACGGAGGACATGAAGCGTGCCGCCGCTCGCTTCGCGTGCGCCATCGAGGCGGCCCACGCCCGGCTCCGCGGGGTCAACAGCGAGATGGCGACCGTCCAGGCGTCGTGGCGCGGCGAGGCCGCGGTCCGGTTCGGGCAGGCGATGAGCGACTGGGAGCAGGAGTTCGACGTGATCCTCTCGCGGCTGGCGTGGCTGCACGAAACCACCGGCGGCCGGGTGCCGCGGCCGCGGCGGCCGTGACCCGGCACGAGCTCGACTTCACCTTCACCGACCTGGTGCTCGACCGGATGGGGTCGGTCACCGGCGAGCTCGGTGAGCTGCTCGCCGAGCTGGAGGCGAGCGTGGAGCCGGAGCTGGCCGGCTGGACCGGCGAGGCGAAGGAGCAGTACCTGCTGGCCAAGCGCGACTGGGCGCGGGCGGCCGAGCGGATGCCGGAGTGCCTGGACCGGGCGCGGGAGGCGTTCGGCGAGCTGGCCCGCGGGGACGACGGCCGGGGCGCACCCGGCCGCTGGTGACGTCTTCACGCGCGTGAAGACGGAATAGGGAAGGCGTGAAGACGCGCCGTCCACACTGCTTCCATGAAGCCCGTCGAAGTGACCGTCCTCGCCTCGGACCCGATCACGCACGCCGGCGCGGTGAGCCTCCTGGAGTCCCATCCGGACCTGCGGATCACCGACCTGGTGCCCGACGTGCTGCTGGTGATGGAGGAGCACGTCACCGAGGCGGTGCTGGGCGAGATCCGCGCGGCCAAGGCGTCGCACGTCGTGCTGGTCGTCGAGCACTTCCGCGAGAGCGACCTGATGTCGGTGCTGGAAAGCGGCGTCGTGGCGATCCTGCCGCGCCGCGAGACGGGCGGCGCCGAGCTGGTGACGGCGGTGCTCGCCGCGGGTGACGGCACCGCGAACCTGCCACCGCGGCTGCAGGGGGCGCTGCTTTCGCAGGTCCAGCGGATGCGCCGGGACGTGCTGGAGCCGAACGGGCTGACGCTGTCCGGGCTCGCCGCCCGCGAGTGCGACGTGCTGCGGCTGGTCGCCGAGGGGTTCGGGACCGAGGAGATCGCGGCGAAGCTGTGTTACTCCGAGCGGACCGTGAAGAACGTCCTCTACGGACTGATGACGCGCTGCGGGCTCAACAACCGCGCCCACGCCGTCGCCTACGCGCTGCGGGCGGGCGCGATCTGACCCGGTTTTGCCGCCCTCTTGTGGGCTAGGGTCCGATCATGGTGTTGACGGCAGCAGAGATCGCGGCGTCCGTCCGGGCCGGGACCCTCGACCCGGTGCAGGTGACCAAGGAGGCGCTCGACCGGATCGCCGCGGCGGACGGCGTGGTCGGCGCCTTCCGCCGGGTGCGCACCGCCGAGGCGCTCGCGGAAGCCGCCGAGGTCGCCGCGCGGCCGGATCTTGCGTCGCTGCCGCTGGCCGGGGTGCCCGTCGCGGTCAAGGACGTCACGGAGATCGCGGGTGAGTTCGCTTCGCACGGTTCGCTGGCGGGGTCGTCCGCGCCCGCGGCCGAGGACGGCGTGATCGCGACGCGGCTGCGAGCGGCCGGCGCGGTGCTCGTCGGCCTGACACGCGTGCCGGAGCTGTGCATCTGGCCGATGAGCGACACCCCGGACGGCATCGCGCGGAACCCGTGGGACCCGACGTACGCCTCGGGCGGCTCGTCCGGCGGCAGCGCGGCGGCGGTCGCGGCCGGCCTGGTGCCGGTGGCGCACGGCACCGACGGCATGGGCTCGGTCCGGCTGCCCGCGGCGATGTGCGGGCTGGTCGGGCTCAAGCCGGGCGCGGACCTGCTGGCCGAAGGCGGCTGGTTCGGCATGTCGGCGCACGGCCCGCTGACCACGACGGTCGCCGACGCGGCGGTGCTGCTCTCGGTGCTGGCGGACAAGCCTTCGCTGGCTTCGGTGCCCACGCCGTCCGCGGTGCGCATCGCGACGTCCACCACGGTGCCGCTGCTCCACACCCCGGTGCCCCGCGAGCTGGTGGCGGCGGTTTCGCAGGCCGCGGGCTTCCTGACGGCGGTCGGCCACGACGTCTCACCGGGAGCCCCGCGCTACCCGGCGACGATGGTGCTCGGCATGACGGCCCGCTGGCTCGCCGGCCCGGCCCGCCAGGCGCACGACTTCGACGCCCGGCGGTTCCAGAAGCGGACGCGCATGCACGTCCGCCTGGGCAACCTGCTGGAGCGCACGGGCCTGATCCGCGAGCGCACACGGGAGAACTGGCTGTCGCGGGCGGAAGAGTTCTTCGAGTCGCACGACGTCCTGATGACACCGACGCTGTCGCACTGGCCGGTGAAGGCCGGCCGCTGGCACGAGCGGCGGTGGCTGTCGAACGTCCTGCCGTCGACGCGCCTGGCCGGCTTCACGGGACAGTGGAACCTGGCGGGCTACCCGGCGATCACCGTTCCGGTGGGACGTTCCACGGTGTCCGGTTTGCCGACTTCGGTCCAGCTGGTGGCCCGCCCGGGCGGGGAGTCGTTGCTGCTGGGCCTGGCGGCCCAGCTGGAGTCCGCGAACCCCTGGCCCCGGACCGCCCGCAACTGAAGCGCCCCAAGGCCACATTGGGTGCGTCTGACGCACCGAAGGCCGCCTTGGGGCGCTTGACCGGCCCTGTGGACAAGTCGCGCGCGGGCGCCGGAACTGTCGGTGCTCACCGGTAGCGTGGAATTCGGGGGCTGCTCAGGCCCGGAACGCCGCGAAGGCCGCCCCGATCACTCGGGACGGCCTTCGGCGGAAGTACGTCAGGAACCCGGCTTGCTCGCCGTCGGGGACAGCGGCTTCGCGCCGTTGCCGTTGGCCGGCTTGGTCGCCGGGCCGTTCTGCTTCGCGGGCGCGTTCCCCGGCTTCGCCTGCGGAGCCGCCTTCGCGGTCTGGACCGGCTTGGGCGCAGCCTTGACCGAGGCCGGGATCGACGGCTGGACCACCGGCACGACCGGTGCCGAAGGGGTCGTCGGGGAGTCCGGCGCGGAGTCGCCACCCACCAGCTTGGACGCCTGGGGGATCACCGCTTCCTCCGGCAGCGTCGCCAGCTGGGTCTCGCTGCGGTTGAGGATGTCCTCCGCCGCGGCCAGGCTCTTGCGGGCCTGCTCGCGGATCTCCGCCAGCCGCTCGACCTTGCGGTTCGCCGCCGTCGTGCGCTGGGCCGCCTGGGTCGTCGCCTCGTCGAGCCGGCGCTTGGCTTCCGCCGTGGCCTCGTCGAGACGGCGCTTCGCCTCGGCCGTCGCCTCCGCGAGCCGGCGCTCGGCCTGGTTCTTGCTCGCCGTGCGCTGGTCGGCAACGTGCTTCTCCAGCGCCGCCTTCTGGGCCGCCTGGGACGCTTCGAACTCGCGCTCGAGCTTCCGCCGTTTCCGCTCCGCCTCGTTGTCGAGCAGCTCGCGCCGCTGCGCCGCCTCGACGGTGAGCCGCTGCACCTCCGCGCGCGTCTCGGAAAGCGCGTTCTCGTGCTCGGAGTGCAGCAGGTCGGCCTGCTTGTCCAGCTCGGTGACCAGTCGCGTGTAGCGCTCACGCAGCTTCGTCGACGCCTCGGTCGAGCCCGCCCACGTCTTCTCCGCGGCCGCCTCGGCGCGCTTGATGATCTCGTCCGCGCGGGCCTGCGCGAGGGTGACCGTGCGCTGCATCCGCTCGTCGAGGTCCTCGAGCCGCTCCGGCGGTTTCTTGAGCTCCTCGACGCGCGCTTCCAGCGAAGCCACCTGCTGCCGGACCGACTCGACCTCGCGGGTCGCGGCGGCGGCCTGCGCCACGGCGGCGTCGCGGTCGCTGATCACCCGGCGCAGCTGCGCCTCGACGTGGTCGAGGTACTGACGCACCTCGTTGCGGTCGAAGCCGTGCCAGGCCTGGGTGTATTCACGACGGAGGGGAAGGAGGCCGTTGAGGGCGCTCGCGGCGTGGTCGCGCTCAGGAACCATGCGCCCGACCGTACCCGGGCACCGTCCGCATCCGCCGTCCGGCTTAACAAATCACCAACACGTGTCGCGGTTCAGGCGGCGCGTCGCCGGAATGGCGGCACCCGGAAAACGCAGAGTCACCAGTGGAAGCCGCGGGAAAGCCGGGCGAGCGCCATCGCCGCGCGGGAAAGGTGTTTCTCACCACGTCCGATCTTGAGACCGCCCGAACCGCCCGCCGCGGCCGAATCCGGGAAGATCCGGAAACCCTGGTACGCGACGGCGTCGGTGAGGCCCGGCGTGAGCGTGTACGCCAGCCCGATCGCCTGCCCGGCGGGCGTCCCGATGTGCTTGGGCCGCTCGACCAGTGCCTTCATCACCATGTCCGCCGCCTGCTCCGGCGACTTCGTCGGGAACGCGTCGTAGATCTTCGTCGGCCGGATCATCGGCGTGCGCACCAGCGGCATGTGGATGGTGGTGAACGTGATCCCGTCGCCGTGCGTCTCGGTCGCCGCGATTCGCGAGAAGTAGTCCAGCGCCGCCTTCGACGCCGCGTATGCCGAGAATCGCGGCGCGATGCCCTGGACGCCGATCGACGACACGTTCACGATGTGCCCGAACTTCCGTTCCGACATGTGCGGCAGCACGGCGAGGATCAGCCGGACCGCGCCGAAGTAGTTGATCGCCATCGCGCGCTCGTAGTCGTGCATCCGGTCGTACGACAGCTTGATCGACCGGCGGATCGACCGGCCGGCGTTGTTGACCAGCATGTCGATCCGGCCGTGCTCGGCCAGCATCGCGTCGACGGCCTTGTGCACCGAGTCTTCGTCGGTCAGGTCGGCCGGGTACACCGACGCCGTGCCGCCGGCCGCGATGATCTCGTCGCGGACCTCTTCGAGCTCGTGCTGCCGGCGCGCGACCAGCAGCGGGACGCCACCGGCCGCCGCGACCTTCAGCGCCGTCGCCCGGCCGATGCCCGACGACGCGCCGGTGATGATCACGCGGCGGCCGTCCAGCTCACCGCGCGGGCCGTGCTTGCGCGCGCGGAACGGGTCGAGGTGCTCACGCCAGTAGCGCCACAGCGTCGGCGCGTAGTCCTCCAGCCGCGGCACCTCCACGTTGCCGGCCAGCGCCTTGCGCGTCTCGGCCGAGGAGAACACCGACGGGAACGCCATCGTCTCCAGCAGCACCGGCGGGATGCCGAACCGCTCCATCACGGCGTCACGGGCGATGGTGACGCCGGGGATGTGCTCGGTCAGCTTGACGAGCCCGACGATCCGCTTCGAGAGGCCTTCGCCGAACTGCGCGGTGATCGTCGGCGCGCCCGCGGCCTTCGCGAAGGCGTTGTACACCGAGACGACCGGCTGCGGCTCCGGGTTGACCAGGTGGAAGGCGTGGCCGTCGAGGCCGGGCTTGACCACCAGCTCCAGCAGCGCCTTGGCGACGTAGTCGACCGGCACGATGTTGGTGTCGCCGAGGTCGGGGCCGACGATCGGCAGCACGTCCGGCAGCGCGGCGAGCCGGTTGATCGCGGGGAACAGGTAGTACGGCCCGTCGACCTTGTCCATCTCGCCGGTCTCGGAGTGCCCGACGACGACGGCCGGCCGGTACACCCGCCACGGCACCCGGTCCTGCTCGCGGACGATCTTCTCGGCCTCGAACTTCGTCCGGTGGTACGGCGTGACCAGCCGCTGGCCGGCGTCGAACATCTCCTCGGTGAAGACGCCTTCATGGTCACCCGCGACGGCCACCGACGAGACGTGGTGCAGGCAGCTGGCGCGCAGGTCGGCGGCGAGATCGACGACGGCGCGCGTGCCGTCCACATTGGCCTTGATGCTGGCTTCGTCGTCGGCGGTGAGGTCGTAGAGCGCGGCCAGGTGCACCACGTGGTCGACGTGCCCGCGCAGCTCTTCGCGGTCCGCCTCGGACACGCCGAGCAGCGGCTCGCCGAGGTCGCCGGTGACCAGCGTGACGCGGTCGGAGTGCGGCCACTGGTCGACCAGCGCGGCCAGCTTGGCCTTGCTCGACGCGCGGACCAGCAGCGCGACGCGGTCGTCTTCGGGGCGGGAGAGCAGCAGCCGGGTGAACTGGCGCCCGATCAGTCCGGTCGCGCCGGTCACCAAGAACGTCGCCATCGTCTTCTCACCTCTCGCTGCCTTCGCCTGACCTTGGGCATTCTGCTGCATCAGGGCGTCACTGACCACCGTGGCACGACGTGAAGTTACTCACGGGTAACTTATGCGGGGTCCGCGATGACGACGCGGTTCTCCTCGTAGCCGTCCGAGCCTCCCACCCAGCGGCCGCCACAGGTCACCAGGACCACTCGGTGCGGGCCGGACTGGCCGAACAGGTCCTCGGCCCGCGCGGGCAGGTCGTTCTTGTGCACCGTGACCAGCTGGGAGATCCGGTACCGCCACGGCTTCCCCGCACCGTCCACAATGGTCACTTCACCGCCGATCCGGGCGGTCCACAGCTCGGCGAAGGGGCCGGTGGCGCCGCGCCAGTTCACGTGCCCGGCGAAGACGCTCGCCCCACCGGCGGCGTCGAGCTCGGCGCCCCACCAGGTCGCCTGGCCGAGGTCCGCGGGGATCGGCAGCTCACCGCCGGGGCCGAGGTCCTGGCGCACGAGCGCGGCCGTGCCGCCGGCGGGCAGCCGGACGGTGCCCGGTTTCTGCACCGGGGGCGGCGGCGGTGTGGACGTCTGGGCGGCCGGGGCCGCGGGAGCGGCGCTCGTGGTGGTCGTCGGCGACGGCGGTGGTGCGGGCGTGCTCGGGCGCGCGGCCGGAGCGGCGGCACCCGCGGCCGGCAGCGCGGTCCCGGCCACCACGGCAACGGGCGGTGAGGTGAGCACGGACGAGCCGAACTGCACCGCGAGCACGGTCGCGGCGCCGAGCACGAAGCCGACGAGCAGCCGCCCACGGCGCTTCGGCGCGGGCCAGTCGCCGTCCTTGCCGCCTGCCGGCCAGTCGTCGTTCACTCCGGTCCAGGCGTCGCCGCTTGCCGGCCACTCGCCGCCCGGGTTCGTTCCGGGCCGGTTCCGCTGCCGGACGTCCGCGGCTTGCGAGCCGGTGCCGCGTTGCCAGTCGGTGCCCCGCCGGTTGCCGCCGGCCTGCCCGTCGTCGCCGGCCTGCCACTCGCCGCGGTGCCATTCGTCGACGAACCAGCTGTCGTCCTGCCCGTTGTCGCCTGCCATTCCGCACTACCTGCGCGAAGCCCGCCGCGCGGCGAAGCCGGCCAGCCCGGCGCCGAGCAGCACCAGCAGGCCGAGCCCGGCCAGGCCCGGCGCCGAATAGCTCGTCTCGACCACGCCGTGCGCCTGGGCCACCGGCTGGTCGCCGGCCGGGATCGCGCGGGGCACCTCGTTCGGCTTGTTCGTCACGGTCAGCGCGAGGGTCTCGTCCGGCTTCACGGTGCCGCACGCCGAAGGCGGGTTCTGCGGGTCGTACGCGTTCGTGTAGCCCGGCGGCGGGCTGGCCTCCACGATGCAGATCTCCTGCGGCGCACGGAGGTTCTCGACCGTCACCCCACCGGTCGCGCCGTCCGTGGTGACCACGGCGGGCTTGCCGTCGGCGCCGGTGAGCGGCTTGCCGTCCTGGCCGAGCGCGGCCGTCGTCTTGTCCTTGCCGGTGATCCGCAGGACCGCGCCGCCGACCCCCTTGCCGGTGTTCGCGTCGGTCTTCGTCACCTGCACCTTGCCGGGCTTGGCGACGTTCACGACGCCCTGGGCCGTCAGTTCCTTCTCCCCGCCGGTGGAGACGACGCGCTGCTTCGCGGTGTCGACCGGCGCCCGCACGTACGGCCGGTCGGCCGGCGCGGACAGCGACGCCACGAGCTTCGGCTGATCACCGGTCGGCGTCAGCTTCACCTGCACGGTGCCGTCGGCGCCGGTCTTGAGCGTGACGTCCTTCGCCGCGGCCTGCGGGCTCGCGTTCCCAGCGGTGACAGCAGCGTCTTCGCCGAGCGTCGCGGCGGTCGCGGTCAGCTTCACCGGGACGTCGGAAACGCCCTTGCCCTTGGCGTTCTTCACGGTGACCGTCCACGCGGCGGGCTCGCCGAGGTGCTGGTCGCCGTCCGGTTTTGTCACCGACGCCGTCCACGGGCCGCGGTTGGTCTCGGCCTCGGTCTTCAGCCGGTCCACGGCGGCCCGGGCGCCCGCCGGCAGGCCGGCCAGGTGGAACGGCGCGTCGTAGGCGATCTTCGCGGCGGGCAGGGACGCGTCGAGGTCGGCGGGTGTGCGCGGCGCCGAGGTCCAGGAGTGCAGCAGGTGCGCGAGCGCCGCGGCCTCGTCCGGCTTCTTCGTGTCGCCGTAGCGCAGCAGCAGGTACGAGATGTTCGCCGCCTGGTCGGCGGGGAGCTTGGTGCCCCACTTCGTGAGCAGCTCGTCGCCGGGTTTGTAGACCTCGTCGGTGTCCGGCGCCTTCAGCTGGAAGCTCACGCAGAACACCTGCTGCCCGCCGACGACGTACGACCCCAGCCAGTTCCGGCTGCCGGTGCCGTCCTGGCCCGGCTTCACCTCGTGGCCGACGCCTTCCTGCGTGGCCGCGGCGGCCACGGGGGCGCCGGCGGTGGCGGAGAGCGTGGCGAGCAGGGCCGCGGCGACCAGTCCGGTGAGCGCGCGGGCACCCGCGCGCGGGCGTGTTGACCACCTCATGGTGTGTAGGCTCCTTCGTCGGACGCGCGGGGACGCCGGTGCGTCTCCGCAGGTCACACGATTGATCAACTCCCCGACGCGCGTTCGGTGAACGTCCGAGCACGCCAGGTGAGCGTCGCGCCGACGGGGCTGGACTGTCTACCGCTCTTCAGGTGACTGTCGGCGAACGGTCGTGATCTCGGTCGCATACCGTGTCCACCGTGGCCACGGGCCTGCCGTCGAGTAAAGTTGTCTTTACTCGACGGGAACCGCACGTACCCGGCGGTCGTTGAACCCGATGCAGCGTCGATCCACAAAGCAGCAGATCCAGGAGGATCAGGTGCGTTCCAGTAGCAATCCGGCGTTCCGCAACCTGCCCCGCGGCGGAACCCAGACTCACGGGCAGTACGGCCCCCCGGTGGGCTTCAACCAGACCCAGGGCGGCGTGCCCGGATACGGCCCCGGGCAGGTCACCTCCGGCGAGGGCGACCGGCCGATGACCGTCGACGACGTCGTCATCAAGACCGGCATGAGCCTCGGCGTCGCGCTGCTCGTCGGGATCGTCACCGCGATCTGGGCCCAGAGCGAGCTGACCACGACCGGCAGCCTCCCCGGCGCCCTGATCGGCGCGATGATCGGCGGCCTCGTCGTCGGCCTCGTCATCTCGCTGGTGATCATCTTCCGCCAGAAGCCGAGCGGCCCGCTGACGCTGATCTACTCGGCTGCCGAAGGGGTTTTCCTCGGCGCGCTGAGCGGCGTGTTCGAGGTGATCTACCCGGGCATCGCGCTGCAGGCGATCATCGGCACCGTCGGTGTCTTCATCGGCATGCTGGTGGTCTACAAGACCGGCGCGGTCAAGGTGACGCCGAAGCTGACCAAGTGGATCGTCGGGGCCGTCGTCGGTGTCGCGATCCTGATGCTGTTCAACCTGATCAGCTCGCTGGCCTTCGGCTTCAACCCGCTGCGCGACGGCAGCCCGCTCGCCATCGCCTTCAGCATCCTCTGCATCGGCATCGCGGCATTCAGTTTCCTGCTCGACTTCGACCAGGCGGACCGGATGATCCGCGAGGGCATGCCGTCGAAGTGGGCCTGGTACACCGCGTTCGGCCTGATGACGACGCTGGTCTGGCTGTACCTGGAGATCCTGCGGCTGCTGTCGTACCTCCGCGAGTAACCTGGCTCTCAGTTTCCGACCGGCTACACAGTGAAGGCGCTCCGTAATCAACGGGGCGCCTTTTCTGTGGGTAAATACCTTATCGGGGGACCCCCGTTCGGGCTGTGCTCACCCTGCGTGTTTGATGTCCCGGGTCCGTTCAATTTCACATGTGTGAGGTTCACAGTGAGCGTTCCCCCTCCGGCCCCCGGGGGCCAGCAGCCGGTGGGTCAGCCCGATCCCTACGGGCCGCCTCCCGGCGGCCAGCCGCAGCAGCAGTTCGGCCAGCAGCAGTACGGCACGCCGCCGCAGGGCCAGCCCGGCCAGTACGGCCCGCCGCCCGGCCAGTTCCCGCCCGGCCAGCCCGGTTTCCCGCCCGCACCGCCGAAGAAGTCGAAGACCGGCGCCTTCATCAAGGCCGGTGTCCTCGCCGTCGTCGTGATCGCGGCCGTGGTCATCGGGATCGTCTCCTTCTCGAACTCGCCGGCCAGCTCCAACGCCGGTGACTGCCTGACGATCACCGAGTTCACCCAGGGCGGCGACGACCCGGCGAAGGCCGACTGCAACGACCCGAAGGCCAACGTCAAGATCGGCGAGAAGCTGGAAAGCGCCAGTGACGAGTGCACCGGCGGCACCGAATCCGGTTACGACACCTACTCGGTCAGCGGCCGCAGCTCCTACAAGCTGTGCCTGATGATCAACGCCAAGCAGGGTGACTGCCTGGCGAACTTCACCTCGAAGACCAAGGGTTACCAGAAGGTCCCCTGCACCGACCCGACCAAGGACGGCGAGCTCGTCAAGGTCGTCGAAGGCCAGGCCGACAAGAACCTGTGCGAGGGCACCGAGGCGAACTACGCGGTGGCTTACCCGAAGCCCGCCACCACGATGTGCGTCAAGGGCAACGCCTAGCCGAACACTCCGAAGGCCCTCTCGCCGAGCCGGTGAGGGGGCCTTCGTGGCGTTCAGGGGCACCCGGATTGCTCCGTTCGTCCCACACTGTGCGACGAGCTGCGACGAACCGGTCACCGGACCTAACTTTGATCGTCCTGCTCCGCCCACCCAAGCCTGGAGTACTGGTGGCGACGACCGAATCACCGGCCGGTGACAAGAAGTTCCTCGAATTCCCCACCTCCTGCGCCGCGCCCGCGCCGCGGCCGGAAGACCCCGTCCGCGTTGTCCCGCTGGCCGTCGCCGGCGTGCTCGCGGCCGGCCTGACCTGGTACGTCTGGGCGGGCTACGGCGCCAAGTTCGGCGTCCTCCTGCTGCTCGGCCTGGGCCTCGGGCTCGCGCTGTTCCACTCGCGGTTCGGCTTCACCTCGGCGTGGCGGCAGCTGATCGCCGTCGGCAACGGCCTGGGCCTGCGCGCCCACACCCTCCTGCTCGGCACCGCCGCGACGCTGATCGCGCTGATCGCCGGCACCGGCGCCGGGCTGTTCGGCAGCAAACCGGCGCCGACGGCGAGCCCGCTCGGGCTCGCCCTGTTCGTCGGCGCGACGCTCTTCGCGATCGGCATGCAGCTCGGCGGCGCGTGCGCGTCCGGCACGCTGTTCGCGGTCGGCTCTGGCCAGTCGACGATCGTGCTGACGCTCGGCGGGTTCATCACCGGGTCGGTGCTCTACACCTGGGCCTACCCGGCGCTGAGCGGCTGGCCGGAGTTCAAGGGTGTGCTGCTCTCCGAGCACGTCGGCTGGTTCGGCTCGTGGGCGATCACGATCGCCGTGCTCGCCGCGATCGTCCTGGTCACCCGCGGGGTGCAGCGCCGCCGCACCCCGCCGCCGGTGGACGTCGTGCCGACCGCACACGGCTTCGCGCGGATCTTCCGCGGCTCGTGGCCGATGCTCGTCGGCGCGCTCGTGCTGGGCGTGCTCGCCGGCGCGGTGTTCCTGGTCTCCGGCGGGATCTGGGGCGTCACCAGCGCGTTCTCGTTGTGGGGAGCCAAGATCCTGCAGGTGTTCGGGCTGCACCCGGAGACGTGGGAGTTCTGGCAGCAGAAGTCCAACGCGACGTCGCTGGCCAACCCGATCTGGAAGGACAAGAACAGCCTCACCGACATCGGGATCATGATCGGCGCGGCGGTGGCCGCCGCGGCCGCGGGCGCGTGGAAGATCCACAGCTCGATCCCGTGGCGCACGGCCGTCGCGGCGATCCTCGGCGGGATCATGATGGGTGTCGGCGCGCGCATGGCGGGCGGCTGCAACATCGGCGCGTACCTCGGCGGCATCTCCACCGGCAGCCTGCACGGCTGGCTGTGGGGCGTGTTCGCGCTCGGCGGCACCTGGATCGGGCTGAAGCTGCGGCCGCTGTTCGGGCTCGCGAACCCGGTGCCGACCGA
This sequence comes from Amycolatopsis sp. NPDC051758, assembly GCF_044453095.1. Classification (NCBI taxonomy): domain Bacteria; kingdom Bacillati; phylum Actinomycetota; class Actinomycetes; order Pseudonocardiales; family Pseudonocardiaceae; genus Amycolatopsis; species Amycolatopsis sp. NPDC051758. The sequence goes on from NZ_JBITCJ010000011.1 coordinate 317,609, forward strand.
CAGCATCTGCTGACCGCGAAACCCGGCGGAAATTGTCGGTGTCCCCCAGTACCCTCTCGGACGAAACCACTAACTGGGGGACTTCTTCCTGATGTCAACGGAAAGTACGGCTGCCGCGCCGAAGGGTGACGCGCTCGACGCGGGAGTGCTGAAGGTCGCGTCCGTGGTGGTGCTGGGGGCCATCATGGCGATCCTCGACACCACCGTCGTCAACGTCGCGCTGCAGAAGCTGACGCTCGAGTTCTCGACGTCGTTCGACGTCATCCAATGGGTCGCGACGGGGTACCTGCTCGCGCTCGCCACGGTGATCCCGATCACGGGCTGGGCGTCGGACCGGTTCGGCACCAAGCGGCTCTACATGGTCGCGATCGTGCTGTTCCTGGCCGGTTCGATGCTCGCGGGCTCGGCGTGGAACATCGAAACACTGATCCTGTTCCGCGTCCTGCAGGGCTTCGGCGGCGGCATGCTGATGCCGTGCGGCATGACGATCCTGACCCGCACGGCGGGCCCGCAGCGGCTCGGCCGGGTGATGGCGGTGCTGGGCGTGCCGATGCTGCTCGGCCCGATCGGCGGCCCGATCCTCGGCGGCTGGCTGGTCGACGCGGTGAGCTGGCGCTGGATCTTCTTCATCAACGTGCCGATCGGCGTCATCACGCTGCTGCTGGCGTGGCGGCTGCTGCCGAAGGACGAGCCGGAAGCGGCTTCTCGCTTCGACTTCGTGGGCATGCTGATGGTGTCGCCGGGGCTCGCGGCGCTGATCTTCGGCGTGTCCAAGATCCCGTCCGCGGGCGGGGTCGGCGCCGTCGAGGTGTGGCTGCCGGCGCTCGGCGGGCTGGCGCTGCTGGTCGCGTTCGTGGTGCGCGCGCTCCGGGTGTCGAACCCGTTGGTGGACCTCCGGTTGTTCAAGAACCGGTCGTTCACCGTGGCGATGGTGACGATGTCGCTGTTCTTCGTCGCGTTCCTCGGCGGGATGATGCTGCTGCCGACGTACTTCCTGCTGGTGCGCGGCGAAACGACGCTGAACGCCGGGCTCCTGCTGGCCCCGCAGGGCTTCGGCGCGATGATCATGATGCCGATCACCGGCCGCCTGGTCGACAAGATCGGCGCGCGCCGCATCGTGCTGCCGGGCATGGTGCTGCTGGTCGGCTCGATGGCGATGCTGACCCAGGTCACCGCGACCACGCCGTACTGGGTCCTGCTGTCGGCGCTGTTCGTGATGGGTCTGGGCATGGGCTGCACGATGATGCCGATCACGACGTCCGCGCTGCAGACGTTGCAGCCGAAGGACATGGCCCGCGCCTCCACGGCGACCAACATCGTCCAGCAGACCGCGGGCGCGATCGGTTCGGCGGTGATGGCAACGATCCTGGCGGCCCTGCTGGCCGGCAAGTTCGGCGTCCCGACGGCCCAAGGCCAACTGGCGGCAACGGCGGCGATCCTGAACCCCGAGTCGCACGCCGCGGCAACGGGCTTGGCGGCGGACGCCTTCTCGACGACGTTCGTGTGGTCCCTGGTGCTGGTGGCGCTGTGCGTGATCCCGGCGCTGTTCCTGCCGAAGTCCCGCCCAGCGGTCCCGGCCTCGGCGGACGGCGACGAGGTCACCCCGCCGATGATGGTCCACTAGCCGAAGCGCCCAAATGGGGTTGCTTCATCGTGGTTGTGGCTGGTCAGGGCATCGGCGGTGGGCTGGTTGGGTGTGGTGGCAGGAAGGTGCTGCCGGGACCGGCGTGGTGACCTGGGCATAAGTGAAGCCCTCGGCAAGATCGAGATGTGAGTCAACAACCCGCCGAGGGCTTCGACCCCATTTCCTACCAGGTCACCTGCCGCTGTCCCGGCAGACCCTGCTGGTGGTCGCCGAGCTAATCCGTACCCGACGTCGGCAGATGCGGTCCCGCTGGCGCAAAGCCAACCCCGCAGGACAGGCGCTGGTGGTGCTGGCCGTGCTGCGTCACGACCCGCGCCTGGCCGACGTCGGCGGTGGTCAGGGGGTGTCGGCTTCCACGGTGCGGCGCTGGGTGCTGGAAGTCATCGCTCTGCTCGCTGCCCGAGCCGCCCGGTTGGGGCGGGTTCTGCGGAAGCTGGCTGCCCGGGGCGCGGCGGTGGTGCTGGTGGACGGGACTTTGATCCGGACCCGCCGCCGCACCGGGAAGTCCAACCGGGCCAATTACAGCGGCAAACACAAACACCACGGCCTGGTGATGCTCGGGCTGACCGACGAGAACGGCCGGTTGTTGTGGATCTCGGCGGCGCTGCCCGGCAAGACCGCCGACATCACCGCGACTCGCCGGCTCGGCATCCGTGACCGGCTCCACGCCCGCGGTCTGACCCCGGCCGGTGACAAGGGTTTCCATGGCTGGCATGCCGATGTCCGTGGCGTCCGGGGCTGCGGGACTTGTGGTGGGGTGTGTGAGCAGATTGTGCTCACGCCGTAAATGGCTGAGGCTCGTCGGCCGTTGACGAAGGGGCAGCGGCGGGCGAATGCGGTGTTTTCGGCGATGCGGTGCGCGGTGGAGGGCGGCTTCGCCGCCCTGAAAGCCTGGCGGGTGCTGGACAAACTCCGCCTCGACCCGCGTCACGCGACCATGTTGGTGCGGGCTCTGCTCGTGTTGACCAGCACGAGCCGACCGTCCGCGACACAGCCCGGCAGGCCACGACCTGACCGTTAGCATGCCTGGTCAACCCGGTCTGACCAGCGCAAACCACGATGAAGCAACCCCAATGTGGCGTTGGTTGCGTCCAACGCCACATTGGGGCGCATGGGTCCGGGTCAGGAAAGGCGCTCCAGGATCATCGCCATGCCCTGGCCACCGCCGACGCACATCGTCTCGAGGCCGAACTGCTTGTCGTGGTGCTGCAGCGAGTTGATCAGCGTGGACGTGATGCGCGCGCCCGTCATGCCGAACGGGTGGCCGACCGCGATCGCGCCGCCGTTGACGTTGAGGCGGTCCAGTTCGATGCCGAGGTCGCGGTAGGACGGGATCACCTGCGCCGCGAAGGCTTCGTTGATCTCGACCAGGTCGATGTCGCCGATCGACAGCCCCGCGCGTGAAAGCGCCTGCTTGGACGCCTCGACCGGGCCGTAACCCATGATCTCCGGCGAGAGGCCGGTGACGCCGGTCGAGACGATCCGGGCCAGCGGTGTCAGGCCCAGCTCGCGCGCCTTGACGTCCGACATGACGACCAGCGCCGCCGCGCCGTCGTTGAGCGCGCAGCAGTTGCCCGCCGTGACGCGGCCGTCGGGGCGGAACACCGGCTTGAGCCCGGCCACGCCCTCCAGCGTCACGCCCGCGCGGGGCCCGTCGTCCTTCGAGACGACCGTGCCGTCCGCCAGCGTGACCGGCGTGATGTCCTTGGCCCAGAAGCCGTCCGCGATGGCCTTCTCGGCCAGGTTCTGCGAGCGGACGCCGAACTCGTCCATCTCCTCGCGCGTGACGCCCTTCTGCCGCGCCAGGTTCTCCGCGGTCTGGCCCATCGCGATGTAGACGTCGGGGACGTCCCCGGAAGTACGCGGGTCGGTCCAGCTGTCGGTGCCCGACTCGGCGGTCGCCGCGGTGCGCTTCTCGGCGTCGGCGAACAGCGGGTTGTGCGTGTCGGGCCAGGAGTCCGAGCTGCCCTTCGCGAACCGTGAGACGGTCTCGACGCCGGCCGAGATGAACACGTCACCCTCGCCGGCCTTGATCGCGTGGAAGGCCATCCGGGTGGTCTGCAAGCTGGACGAGCAGTAACGCGTGATGGTGCAGCCGGGCAGGTGGTCGTAACCGAGCTCGACGGCGACCGCGCGGCCCATGTTGAACCCGGACTCGCCGCCCGGCAGGCCGCAGCCCAGCATCAGGTCGTCGATGTCGGTGGGGTCCAGCTGCGGCACCTTGGCCAGTGCCGCCTGGATCATCTGCACGGTCAGGTCGTCGGGCCGCATGCTGACCAGCGAGCCCTTCCCGGCGCGGCCGATCGGCGAGCGAGCGGTGGAGACGATGACGGCTTCAGGCATGACGTGACACATCCTCGTATCGCGAGCTAAGCGGTTGCTCACATAGTGCCGTCTCGCGGGCCCGGGAGAAAGCCGAAGGCGGTGTGAGCTTCTCCGGAGGCTGGCAGGATCACCCCGGTGGGGAACCGGCTGGAGCGAGTGCTGCGGACCAGGACCATCCTGCTGTGGGGCGCCGGGCTGCTGGTCGTGGCCGGGGTTGCCGCCACGCTGCTGCTGACTCTTCTGGGTGGCGGACGGCCGCAGGACGTCGCCCGGCTGGACGCGCTGCGGACGGCCGCCAACATCGTCGTCGGCACCGGGGGCGCCGCCGCGCTGCTGCTCGCCGCGCGCCGGCAGCGGTCGGCCGAGCTGGACCTCGCGCAGAAGGACCACGACGCCACCGAACGCCGGATCACCGAGATCTACGGCAAGGCCGCCGACCAGCTGGGCAGCGACAAGGCCCCGGTCCGCCTCGCCGGGCTGTACTCCCTCGAGCGGCTGGCCGGCGGGTACCCCGAGCACCGGCAGACCATCGTCAACGTCCTCTGCGCCTACCTGCGGATGCCCTTCAAGCACAATGCGAAGAACGCCGAGGAGCTGCAGGTCCGCAAGACCGCGCAGCGCATCCTGATGCTGCACCTGCGCCCCGGCCCCGCGGACCGGCCGAGCGGGGACTTCTGGCCGGACGTCGACCTCGACTTCTCCGGGGCGACGCTCGTCGGGCTGAACCTCACCCACTGTTCGATCCGGTCGATCGTGTGCTTCGAAACCCGGTTTCTCGAACTCGCTTCCTTCCGCGGCACCGAATTCCGCACCAAAGCGGATTTCAACCAAGCGCACTTCGCCGACCGCGTCGATTTCCGCGGAACTGTTTTCGGTGGTGATCGCGACAGCTTCAACGGCGCCGTTTTCGCAGGTCCGGCCGATTTCGGTACGAAGTCCGCCGCCCGGCTCGCCGGTGCCGAGGCGCAAGACGGCTTCCGGCGGACCTGGCCGCAAGACTGGGAAGAACGCCCGGTCGCCGACCGGGCGGGGCGATCACAATTGACACGAAAGGCCGATCCGGGGCAACCGGAAGGCCGATAGGATCGTCGCAGCAATACAAGGTCGCCATTCCTGACGCAGGAGGTGAACTGGCGATGGTCATCGGACGGCACGCTTGTGCGCCTCCCTCTTCTCCTCGGATGGGCTGCCCTGCCGCGATCGGCGCCGGGCGGACCCTCCGGGACGGGATGACGGCTCAGCGCACCGCGGCCCTCGGGCCGGATCCGGCGTAGACGAGCGGCTTGGTGGCCGCCGGCGGTCTCCTCCGGGCGGTCCGACCTCGCGAACGCTGCCCGGCGTCACCGACGCGCACCCGGAGGCCCCCCGGAAGCCGGCCGGCCACGAGTGGACAAGGCCACCGGTCGGCCGTTTAGGCTGGCGGGCGTGGAGTACGCAGAGCACATCGCAGACCTCGTGGGCAACACCCCGCTGGTCAAGCTGAACTCGTTGACCAAGGGGCTCAAGCCGCTCGTGCTGGCCAAGGTCGAGTACCTGAACCCGGGTGGCTCGGTCAAGGACCGGATCGCGCTGCGCATGATCGAGGCGGCCGAACGCTCCGGTGAGCTGCGCCCCGGCGGCACGATCGTGGAGCCGACGTCCGGCAACACCGGCGTCGGGCTGGCCATGGTCGCCCAGCGCAAGGGCTACCAGTGCGTCTTCGTCTGCCCGGACAAAGTGAGCGAAGACAAGCGCAACGTGCTGAAGGCGTACGGCGCCCGCGTCGTGGTGTGCCCGACCGCGGTCGCGCCCGAGCACCCGGACTCCTACTACAACGTCTCCGACCGCCTGGTCCGCGAGATCGAGGGCGCCTGGAAGCCCAACCAGTACGCCAACGAGCAGAACCCCGAGAGCCACTACCTCTCCACCGGCCCCGAGTTGTGGAAGCAGACGGACGGGAAGATCACCCACTTCGTCGCCGGCGTGGGCACCGGCGGCACCATCTCCGGCACCGGCAAGTACCTCAAGGAGGTCAGCGACGGCGCCGTGCAGGTGGTCGGCGCCGACCCGGAGGGCTCGGTCTACTCCGGCGGCAGCGGCCGCCCGTACCTGGTCGAGGGCGTCGGCGAGGACTTCTGGCCGGACACCTACGACCGGAACATCGCCGACGAGATCATCCCGGTCTCCGACGCCGACTCGTTCCAGGTCACCCGCCGGCTCGCGCTCGAGGAGGGCCTGCTGGTCGGCGGCTCCTGCGGGATGGCCGTCGCGGCCGCGCTGAAGCTCGCCGAGCGGCTCACCGAGGACGACGTCGTGGTCGTGCTGCTGCCGGACGGCGGCCGCGGTTACCTGACGAAGGTGTTCAACGACACCTGGATGTCCTCCTACGGCTTCCTGCCGCCCGACTCCTCCGGCGCGACGGTCGCCGACGTGCTCACGAAGAAGAGCGGCTCGCTGCCCAACCTCGTGCACTCGCACCCCAACGAGACGGTCGCCGAGGCCATCGCGATCCTGGCCGAGTTCGGCGTCAGCCAGATGCCCGTGGTCAGCGCGGAGCCGCCGGTGATGGCGGCCGAGGTCGTCGGCGCGGTCAACGAGCGTGACCTCCTCGAAGCGCTGTTCACCGGCAAGGCGCAGCTCGCCGACCGGCTCGACCGGCACATGTCGCCGCCGCTGCCGACGATCGGTGGTGGTGAGCAGGTGAGCGCCGCGATGACGGCGCTCGAGGGCGCCGACGGCGCGCTGGTGCTGGTCGACGGCAAGCCGGCCGGCGTGGTCACCCGGCACGACCTCCTGGGCTTCCTGGCCGGCCGCTGAACAGCAGCTGAGAAAGGTCTTAATCGGCTCACCCGGCAGGGGCGTTACGAGCGCCCTGCCGGGTGATCCGATAGCGTGGGCGCAAATAGAACACTTTCGCGTCCTCGTCAAGGGGGTTCAAGACCCACATGAGTGCACCGCAGCCACCGAACCAGCCGTGGGGTGGCGGCCAGCCACCTCAGGGCCCACCGAGTGGCGCCCAGCCGCAGCAGGACCCGTTCGGCAGCCCGGAGCCGACCCAGGTCGTCCAGCCACAGGGCGGTTCCCCGTTCGGGGAGACGCCGGAGCCGACCCAGGTCGTCCAGCCCGTCCAGCCGGGCGAGGGCGGGGCGGGCGCGACCCAGGCGATGCCGTACGACGCGAACGCGACCCAGATGGTGAACCCGGCCGGCGGCGGCGACGCCCCGGTCGCGGACTCCACCCAGCTGGTCCCGCCGGGTTCCCAGCCGCCGGCCATCCCGTACACCCCGCCGCCGAGCGCGGCCGACAACCCGGCCGCGGCGTTCGGCCAGCAGCCGGGCGGCTTCGGCCAGCAGCAGGGCGGGTTCGGTCAGCAGCAGGGCGGGTTCGGTCAGCCGGGCCAGCCCGGTCAGCCGGGCGGGTTCGGCCAACAGCCGGGCCAGCCGGGTGGCTTCGGCCAGCCGCCGCAGGGCTTCGGCGGTCCCGGGTTCGGTGGCCCCCAGCAGCCCGGTTTCGGGGGCCAGCCGCCGCAGTTCGGCGGGGCGCCGGGCGGCGGCAACGGCATGTTCGGCTACATCGCCGGCGGCATCGTCGCGGTGCTCGGGCTGATCGCGCTGATCATCTCGTTCGGCTACATGGGCGACGCGAGCGACTACTCGAAGATCTTCGACCTGGCCCCGAGCCAGGAGGCGATCGACAAGGCGCTCGACGACGCCGGGATCATCGGCCCGGGCGCGGTCTGGTTCTACGTGATCATGATCCTGGTGGCCTCGCTGATCTCCCTCGCCGGCGGTGTCGGCCTGGCGTTCGCGAGCAAGCTGGGCGGGATCAAGAAGTTCGTCCCGATCGTGGTCGTCGCGGGTGGTGCGCTGCTCACGCTCTTCGCGCTGCTGCTCAAGATCGGGTTGACGCCGAACGCCGACACGCTCGCCCAGGCCTCCGCGTCGCAGAAGGACACGTTCGGTATCGGTCTGCCGCCGCTGATCCTGGGTGTGCTCATCCTCATCGTCGGTGTCCTCGGGTTCGTCCCGGCCACCCAGCAGTTCGTCGGCCTCGGTGGCGGCGGCGCCGCGCCGGGCGGGCCGCAGGGCTTCGGTGGACCGCCGAACCAGGGCGGTTTTGGTGGCCCGCAGCAGTCGGGCGGCTTCGGCCAGCCGGGGCAGCCCGGTCAGCCGGGCCAGCCGGGCGGGTTCGGGCAGCAGCCGGGTGGTTACGGCCAGCCGGGGCAGCCGCCGCAGGGTTACGGCCCGCCTCCGGGTTACGGCCAGCCGGGCGGGCCCAACCCGTCCAGCGGCGGGTTCCCGCAGCCGTCGAGCGGGGGCTTCCCGCAGCCGGGTCAGCCGCAGCAGCCGGGTGGTTACGGCCAGCCGGGCCAGCCGCCGCAGGGTTACCCGCAGCAGCCGGGTCAGCCGCCGCAGGGCTGGGGCCAGCCGCCGCAGCAGCCGGGCGGCTACGGCCAGCCGGGCCAGCCTGGTCAGCCCGGTCAGCCGCCGCAGCAGCAGTGGTGAACTAGTACACCTTTCTCTCGTGCCCCGGAGTCGATTCGACTCCGGGGCACGCTGCGTTTACGGCCGAATACACAATTGTCCATTTCGGACAATTGATGGGCCGTTCGGTCGCCGGAACGCGCGACACGAATTCTGGCGCTACCGCACACAAATGATCTTGGGTTCCGCTGTTCGGCCGAATTCGGTTCCGTTTCCGGACTGCTTCCCCCCTTTCGGGTTAGGGTGAACGGGTTCGTCCTGTGCTCTTGATGGGGGAGTTGTGACCGGTCCGCAGGGATACCCGGTAACTTATTCGCATTCGTATTCGCCGGCTCGGCCATCCGGAGTAACGGCACTTCTCGCCGGTGTGCTCGGACTCCCGGCCGCGGCCGCCGCGGGATATGTGCCGGTCAGGATCTTTCTCGACATGCCCGCCGAATTCAGCCTCGGCGCACTGCCCGGTCTGGTGCTGGCGGACCTCGCCGCATACCTCGTCGCCGGGCTCGTCCTGCTCCTCGGTTCCTTGGCGACGTTCTTCCGCGCGACCGCGGGCGCAGTGCTCCTCGGCGTCGGCGCGTTGCTGGCCATCGGCGCGCTGCTGACCGAGCCGCTGTCCGTGGGCGTCCCGCTGGCCCGCTTCGCCGACGCGATGTTCACCCACGGCGGGGTCGCGATGATCGACCGCGTCGGCCTCGCCGCCCTCTCGGTGCTGGTCCTGGTGCTGGCGTTCGTGCCGCCGACGTTCCGCTACCTGCGCTATCGCACCCCGTTGCTGCCCGCGCTGTCCGGTCAGGGCGCGTACCCGTCCCGGGGCTGGTGAGCGCACCCCTATCCTCGGCCGGTGCCTCCCTTCACCACGTCCACCGAAGGCCGCACGGCCCTCGCCACCGCGGTGCTCGCGCTGCTCGGCGGACTGCTGTACCTGGCCGGGCTCGTCCTGGACGTCGTCACGCTGGTCCGCTTCCCGGACGACGCCGGCCGCGCGGGTGTCCACGCGGCCGTCAACGCGGTGCTCGCGTCGACGCTGCTGCCGGGTGGTGTCCTGCTGCTGCGCCGGCAGCCGGCCGGCCGGATCGGCTGCATCGCCGGGAGTGCGGCGGCGCTGCTGGCGACGGTGACGTCCTTGGTCCTCGCGGCCACCGGCCTCGCCTTCGTGGACCTCGGCGGCCCCGGCGACCTGGCTGCGGGCGGGCTGGCCGCGCTGGCTGTCGTGCTGCCTCCGGCCGTGGTCACGCTGGTGCTGGCCGTGTCGACGCCCGCCGCGCGGTGGTGCGTTTCTGAGATCCATCCCACTTGACGGGAATTCAAGCGGCGGGCCGTACGCTGAAGCAATGGTGGACGACTACTCAGCACTGGGTTTCGAGACTCGCGCGATCCACGTGGGTCAGAAGCCCGACCCCCGCACCGGCGCGGTGACCGTGCCGATCTACCAGACTTCCACCTACGCGCAGGACGGCGTGGGCGGCACCCGCGAGGGCGACTACGAGTACTCGCGCACCGCGAACCCGACCCGCACGGCGCTGGAGGAGGCGCTGGCCTCCGTCGAAGGCGGCCGGCACGCGCTCGCCTTCGCGTCCGGCATGGCGGCGTCCGACGTGGTGCTGCGCAGCACCCTGCGCCCGGGTGACCACCTCGTGCTCGGCAACGACGCGTACGGCGGCACGTTCCGCCTGATCGACAAGGTGCTCAGCCTGTGGGGCGTCGAGCACACCGTCGCCGACCTCGGGAACCTCGACGAGGTGCGCGCCGCGATCCGGCCGGAGACGAAGCTGATCTGGTGCGAGTCGCCGACCAACCCGATGCTCGGCATCGCCGACCTCGCCGCGCTGGCCGGTCTCGCGCACAACGCCGGCGCCCGCCTGGTGGTCGACAACACCTTCGCGACGCCGTACCTGCAGAACCCGCTCTCGCTGGGCGCGGACATCGTGCTGCACTCGACGAGCAAGTACCTCGGCGGCCACGCGGACGTCGTCGGCGGCGCGGTCGTCACCAACGAGGACGAGCTTCGCGAGCAGCTGTTCTACCTGCGCAACGCCGCGGGCGCGGTGCCCGGGCCGTTCGACGCCTGGCTGACCCTGCGCGGCCTCAAGACGCTCGCCCTGCGCATGGAGCGGCACAGCGACAACGCCGAGCTCATCGTGCAGGCGCTGGTCAAGCACCCCAAGGTGGCGAAGGTCTACTACCCGGGCCTGCCGGAGCACCCCGGGCACGAGATCGCGGCGAAGCAGATGCGCCGCTTCGGCGGGATGGTCTCGTTCAGCCACGCGGACGGCGAGCAGGCGGCGCTCGAGGTCGTGTCCCGCACGAAGCTGTTCATCCTCGCCGAGTCGCTCGGCGGTGTCGAGTCGCTGCTGGAGCACCCGGGCCGGATGACCCACCTGAGCACGGCGGGCTCGACGCTGCAGGTTCCGGCGGACTTGATCCGTCTCTCGGCGGGCATCGAAGACGGCCGCGACCTGGTCGAGGACCTGCTGCAGGCCCTGGGCTGAGCCCCGGACAAAGCAAAACGGCGCCGGAACTGCTCCGGCGCCGTTTTTTGTGCTCGGGATCAGGGGTTGTAGTTGCCGTGCACCGCGCCGCCGGTCTTCGGGGTGCCCGCGGCCGGCAGGTTCGCGCCGTCGACGCAGCCGCCGACCAGCTCGACGTGGCTGTCGTGGCGGATGTACTGGGCCGGGGCGCCGCAGCTCGCGCTGTCCACGGTGATGAACGCCGCGCCGGTGAGCGCGGCGGCGGAAGCCAGGCCGATCACCAGGGGGAGCAGGCCGGCCGACCGGGTGGCGCGCGCCCGCCGGGCGGTGTTCGCGTCGTTCCCCCGTGCCATGGTTGCTCCCTGTTTACCGCGTGTTGACACGGCCCAGGGTACCCGGCTCCCGGTCCGATCAACCTGTGGATCTCCTGAGTGGCATCATCCGGGCCATGGAACTCGTCACCATCGAGCGGATCCAGGCCGCCCGCGAACTCCTCAAAGGAGTCACGCGGGTGACGCCGATGGAGCACGCGCGCGACCTGCGCCGGCTCCACGGCGGCCCGGTGCACCTGAAGTGCGAAAACCTGCAGCGCACCGGCTCGTTCAAGATCCGCGGCGCCTACACCCGGATCCACGGCCTCAGTGCCGCCGAACGCGAGCGCGGGGTCGTCGCGGCCAGTGCCGGCAACCACGCGCAGGGGGTCGCGCTGGCGTCGTCGCTGCTCGGCGCCAAGTCCACCGTCTTCATGCCGCTGCGGGCTCCGCTGCCGAAGCTGGCCGCGACGCGCGGTTACGGCGCCGACGTCCACCTCCACGGCGCGCTGCTCGAGGAGACCCTCGCCGCGGCGATCGAGTTCGGCGAGCGGACCGGCGCGGTGTTCATCCACCCCTTCGACCACCCGGACGTCATCGCCGGCCAGGGCACGGTCGGCCTCGAGATCCTGGAGCAGCTGCCGGGCGTGAAGACCATCCTGGTCGCCACCGGCGGCGGCGGGCTGGCCGGCGGGCTCGCGTCCGCGGTGAAGGCCCTGCGCCCGGACGTCCGCGTGGTCGGCGTCCAGGCCGAGGAGGCCGCGGCGTACCCGCCGTCGCTGGCCGCGGGCGCGCCGGTGCGGCTGAGCTCGACCTCGACGATGGCCGACGGGATCGCCGTCGGCGAGCCGGGCCTGGTGAGCTTCGCCCACGTCGAAGCGCTGGTCGACGACGTCGTGACGGTGTCCGAGCAGTCCCTCTCGCGGGCCGTGCTGCTCTGCCTGGAGCGCCGGAAGCTGGTGGTCGAGCCGGCCGGCGCGGCGGCGGTCGCGGCACTCATGCAGTACCCCGGCTACTTCGAACCGCCGGTGGTGGCGGTGCTGTCCGGCGGCAACGTCGACCCGGTGCTGCTCCTGCAGATCATCCAGCACGGCATGACCGCGGGCGGCCGCTACCTGCGGCTCCACCTGCGCGTCCCGGACCGCCCGGGCTCGCTGGTGGGTGTGCTGTCGTGCGTCAGCGGGCTCGGCGCGAACGTCCTCGACGTCGAGCATTCGCGGATCTCGGGCAGCCTCGACCTCGGTGAGGCCGACGTGGTGCTGGCGCTGGAAACCCGCGGCCCCGAGCACTGCAAAGAGGTCGAGTCCGCATTGACCGACGCGGGTTACACGGTCGTCTGAGGCCGTTCACCGGTGATGGCCGCGAGCGCCTGGTCCGTGGCCTCTTCGGTGACTTCCGACGGCGCGGTGAAGCGCCGGGCGCGGATGTGGGCGACCAGGTCCGGGTCCGGCGGCACGCCGTGTTCGCGCAGGTAGTACGCGACCGCGCCGGGCCAGGCCCAGGCGCCGTCCGTGCGGAAGTTCATCGGCACCGCGTCGTCGCGATCGGGCGCAAACGCGTCCGGGCCGTAACTGCGCGACGCCAGGATCACCGGCGCCGCGTCCAGGTACGCGAGCACCCGCTCGGCCTCGGCCGGGACGAGCGGCTGGCGCCGGATGAGCGGCTTGCCCGCCGCGTCCAGGCCGTCGTAGATCCGCGGGGTGCGCACCTCGCCGTCGGAGACGGGCGGGGTGAGCCCGGCCTTTTCCCGCAGCCAGGCCGGGATCTGCTCGTCGGCGCGCGGGAAGAACCGCAGCTCGTCCTGGAACCCCAGCGCCGGCGGCTGCTGCCGGAACGGCGGTTCGAGGTCCGGCCGCACGAAGTCGACGTCGGGTGGCTGCGCAGGGTCGAACACGCAGATCATGCCCAGCCAGGTGCCCCGGCCGGGCTGGTACATGCCCGACCGCAGCACGCCGAGCAGGCGCACCGCCTCCGGGTGCGGCTGCGCCGGCCGCGGCAGGCCGTCCGGCCCGGTCACCAGCAGGTCGGCCTCGACGTGCCGGCCGGCGGCGCGGTATTCGATCCGCAGCTGCCGCCAGCCCGGCGGCGCCTGCGAAGCGAGCGCGAGGCCGATCTGCCGGACGATCTCCTGCTGCTGGTCCGGGCGCAGCGGCCCCGGTGGCTGGCTCATGTCGCTCCCGAGGTCAGATGGTGATCTCGCCGACGCGGGAGCCCGCGAGCAGGTGGTGGGGCAGGTAGTCGGACTCGACGTCGAACGTCATCCCGGCGTCGCGGGCGAGGCAGGCGATGGCGAGCGGGGCCAGCGCGACGATGCTCGCGGGGTCCCGGGGCCGTTCGGGATCGGCCGTCCAGTACCGCCGGTGCAGCTCCAGCGCGGTGACGAGCGCGTCGCCGAACTTTCCGTCCTCCCGCTGCGTGAAGTGGTAGAACAACTCGATCGGCGGGAAGGACAGCTGGAGCACTGCCTCGGGGACGGACGCCTGCAGCGCTTCCGGCTCGGTGCCGCGCATGGCCGCCAGCACGGCCTCGATCAGGCCGTCCTCGCCCCGGACGTGGATCTGCAGCGCTCGCACCCAGTCGAAGACGAACTCGTCGTACTGCGGGCCCGACTCGCGCAGCAGGTCGACCGGCACGGCCGCCAGCAGCTCGAGCCGCGGCCGATCGCGCGCGATGATCGCCAGGTACGTCGCCTTGAGCCAGTTCAGTGCGTCGCTGTCGCGCGTCGGACCGGTGGCCGGCCGCCGGATCACGTCCTCGCCGAAGCGGAACTCGACCTCTTCGCCCTCAGGCCGGTTCGCGGTCACGAACAAGGCGCTTCCGCTCTGCACGGCCCGCGCGAACGCCAGCCACGTCTCGTTCTCGGCCGCCCGCGGATCGGCGCCGCACCGGTAGGCGAACTCGTCGTACGACCGTTCCAGCGCAAAACTGGGGCCGAGCTTGTCGGTTTCGATGTCTTCGCGTGCCTCGTGCCGGCGCGCGAAGAGCCGTTTCACCGCGCGTTCGGCATTCGGCGCGTCGAAGTCGTGCCGGTCGACTGTGGGCACTTTTCGTCACTCCCCACGATTCTTCGGTGGCCGGTCCGTCAGATCGAACTGTTTCAGGTTGTAGCCACCGTACACCGGATGTTTCTTGAACCCGCCGGGGTTGTCGGGGTCCGGGACCCGGTTGCCCGACGGGTCGAGTTCGAACTCGTCGCGCACTCGCGCCTTGGCGACGTAATAGTCGACATCGCCCTTCTTCATGGCCCGGCGGAGGTCTTCGGCGAGATTCTGTTCCGCTTCCGTCCCGTTCCGCGCCATGTTCTGGATGATGCTTTCCACGTACTTCGGATGACCCTGCTCGTAGCGCAGCTGGTCGCCGGCCGGACCCTGCCGGGTGCCGAGACCGGCATTCGGCCCCTTCGCCTCGACGACGACGATCTTGGGCTTCCCGTCCGGCCCGGTGACCTCGTAGATCTGGTCGAACCGCCCGGATCCCGGCTTGTCGCCGAGCCGGGTGTTGTCACCGTGGATGTCCGGGTCGGGCAGTTCCTTGATCTCGTGGGGCGGAGACGGGAACTGGTCCGCGACGGCGTCGCGCGCGGCGTGCTCACCGAGCTCTTCGCCGAGATCGGTCCGGTCGCGGTGCGCCTCGGAGCGCTCGCGCTCGATCTCGTTGGTGAGCGTGCCCTTTTCCTTGGCGTCCTGGTAGTCGCCCTCGGCTTCCCGCGCGCGCTGGTTCGCTTCGTGGCGCCGGTCGATCAGGTCCTGGGCTTCGTCCTTCTGGTGCTGGGTCGCGGGCTGCTCGACCTCGTTCTGCTTGTGGTAGGTCGCTTCTTCGAAGTCGTCGGACTTCGGTTCGATCCGCTGCCCCTCCGGCTTGGCCGGGTCTTCCTTGATCTTCGGGATGCGCTCGTCGGCGGCGTCGACCTGGTCGGCGTTCTTCCGCGAGTACTCGCCGTTCTTGTTCGGGCCGTCGTAGTACTTTTCGCGGTAGTCGGGGTCGTTGATCTTTTCCTTCATCGACGCCTTCGGCTCCCGGTCCGGGTGCTCGATGTCGACGGGCTCTTCGTCGATGTAGCGCTCGCCGCGGTGCTGCGCGCTGTCGGCGTCGACGTCGTGCGGGTCGCCGTGGTGGGTGTCCGGCGCGAAGCCGTCGTCGCCCGCGCGGTGCGTCGAACCGTCGGGGTGGTGGGTGTTCCACTCGCCGTCCGGCGGGATACGGGGGCGCATCTTCCCGTCCGGGCCGATTTCGTAGTCGGACGAGAAGACACGGCCGTGCGAGTCCGTCCACGCGGGCTTCGTCGGGGCCATCACCTCGGTGTCGAGCTCGCGCGACAGCCGGTGCGCGAAGTCGTTCGAGCTCGCGTCGCAGCCGATCAGGCGGACCGGCCGGCCGTCGTAGTCGGCGTTGCGGCGCAGGATGTCCGCGAACTCCTCGGGGGTGTAGAGGCGGTCGCCGATGCGGGCGTGGCCGTCCGGGGTGACGTGCACGTCGACGGTGTAGCGCCCGTCCGGGTCGGGCTGCACGCGGTGCGGCAGGTCGCCCATGTCCGGGTCGTTCGCGTGGTACGAACTGCCGGACGGCGTGCTTTCCGAGTGCCGCGCGTTGACCTCGTCCGGGGTCAGCGGCTCGTCGTGGTGGGGCGGGCCGCCGTCCGGGTCGTGGTGGCCGGGGCCGTTCTCGTGCGGGCCGTGCCCGTCGGGACCGTGCGGGCCGCCGGGGCCGGTGTGCCCGGGACCGCCCGGCCGGGTGCCGGGGGTGTGGCCGCCGGGCCGGGTGTCCGGGCCGTGCGTGCCGGGGCCGAAGCCGCGGGCGGCCGGCGCGGGGGCGTCCGGCGTGCGCGGCCGCGGGGTGTCCCCACCCGGGCGCGGCCGTCCTTCGGGCAGGTCACCGCCGGTGCGCGGGCGGCCGGGTGCGTCGACGTGCGGGGTGTGCGCCCCGGGACTGCCCGGGGTGCCGGTCCAGCCGGGACCGCCGCCGGTGCGCGGGGAACCGCCACCGAGCCCGCCACCACCGGGTGCCCCGCCGGGCGGCATGCCGCCCCCCATCGGCGCGCCACCCTGCGGCGGAACGCCGGACGCGGCGGCGCCGTCCCCGCCCCGCGGCGACGGGAACTGGGTGCCCGGGTCACCGGTGCGCGGCGCGGCCGGCGCGGTGCCGCTGGCAGAGGTGGTCCCATCGGCCCGCGGCGGCGCGGCACTGCTCGGCGAGTCCGAGCCGGCGTGCGAGCTGGGAGCATCGGACCGCGCGGCGGGCGACGAGCCGGAGTGCGTGGGCGAGGGGCTGGTGTCGCCGCCGCGAGTAGGGGAAGGGCTGCTGTCACCCGCGTGCGACGGCGAGTTGTCGCCTGCTCGGGTCGGCGTGCTGTCGCCTGTGTGCGAGGGAGTGCTGTCTCCGCCGCGGGTGGGCGAGGGGCTGTTGTCGCTGGCGTGGGAGGGCGAGTTGTCGCCCGCGCGGGTGGGGGAAGGACTGCTGTCGCCTGCATGGGAAGGCGAGTTGTCCCCAGCGCGGGTAGGCGAGGGGCTGCTGTCACCGGCGTGCGAAGGCGAGTTGTCGCCCGCACGGGTGGGGGAAGGACTGCTGTCGCCTGCATGGGAAGGCGAGTTGTCGCCTGCGCGGGTGGGAGAAGGACTGCCGTCGCCTGCATGGGAAGGCGAGTTGTCGCCCGCGCGGGTGGGCGAGGGGCTGTTGTCACCGGCGTGCGAGGGCGAGCTGTCGCCCGCGCGGGTTGGAGTGCTGTCTCCGCCGTGAGTGGGCGACGGGCTGCTGTCGCCCGCGTGCGACGGCGAGTTGTCCCCGGCGCGTGTCGGCGAAGGGCTCGAGTCGCCGGCGTGCGACGGCGAGCGAGTCGAAGACGGGCTGGAATCCCCGGCGTGCGAAGGAGAACTGTCGCCCGCGTGCGAGGGCGAGCCGTCTCCGGAGCGAGGCGTGCTGCCGTCGCCCGACCGCGCCGTCGAGGGACTGCCGTCGCCCGAGCGGGCCGTCGACGGGCTGCCGTCCCCGCCGGGCGAGCTGTCCCCGTCGCCCGAGTGCGCGGGTGAACCGTCCCCGTCCGGCGACCCGGACCCGTCCCGGCTCGAACTCCGGCGGGATCCGCCGTCGGGTGAGGAATCCGTGTTCATCGGGTCGGAACTGGGCGAGTCCGAGCCGGAATCCCCGCGGCCGCTCCCGGAATCACCCGAGTCGCCGGAAGAACCGCTGTCACCGCCGGAAGAACCGTCACCGTCCGGCGAACTGTCCCCGTCTCCGCCGCCGTGACCGCGGGCGTGGACACCACCGCCCTCACCCTTGGGGATCTTGCGGACGAAGCCGCCTTCCTTGACCTTCAGCCCGTCCAGGCCGCTGACCTTGCCCAGCACCTTGCCGAAAACCTTGGCGATCTTGCCGAACAGGTCCACGAGCTTGCCCAGCAGCGGCGACACCTTGCGGATGGTGTCGGTCAGCTTCTTGAGCAGCTCCCCGATCTTCTTGCCCCACTTGGCGATCGCGGCCATCGCCTGCGCCACCACGACCGGCGTGCCGAAGCCGAGGGAGAAAACCTCCTCCATCACCCACGCGATCAGCTTGCCGACCAGGTCCGCGATCAGCTGCCGCACGGTCTCGCGCACGAACGACACGACCTGGCCCATGATCATCGTGACCGTGCTGATCGCGCCGGCCACCGTCGCCGCGCCGGACAACGCGTCGCTGTGCTCGGCGGCGAACTTCCGGTACGCGTCGGCGCCCTGGCCGGTCCAGCCGGCGGTGCCGTTCTTGACCGCGTTGTCGAAGTCGGTCTTGCGCTCGCCCAGCGCCTTCGAGACGTTGCCCCACGTGTCGGCATAGGACTGGATCACCGGCGGGTTGCCCGCGACGGAGTCCAGCATGTCCTTCAACGGCTGGATGTGCTCCATCAGGAACGACGCCACCGACGACATCAGGTACCCGAACGGGTCGATCGCGGCGCCCGCGACCTCGCCGGCCAGGCTGAGCACGCCCAAGCCGCCGGAAACCCAGTCGCCGTCCTTGATCCCGTTGAACGCGTCCATCGACGACTCGGCGATGCCGATGCCGCCGGCCCAGCCGTAGTCGCCGTTGCCGGCGGTGAACGCACCCGGGCCGTCGGGGTCCTGCTTGGCGTCCGCGACGAGCGGATTCCCCTCCGGCATCACGCACCGCCCGCGGACTTGTTGAGATCGTCGGCGACGCCGGATTCGTACTTGTGGTAGGCCGCCGCGGCCTCGCGCACCTTGCCCGAGACGGCGGTCATCGCCTGCACGGCGTCCTTCAGCGCGTCGATCCCGTACTGCTCGACCGGGTCGAGCATCATCCGGAACGGCTGGCAGAGGATGCCGTACGCATCGGTCGGCATGCTGACCTGGTTCGCCGCGTCGACGGCCTGCTGCAGCCCGTCACCGATGGCGTCGAGCTGCTTCGCGTGCGCCGTCAGGTCGGTGCTGAGTTCCACATCCGTCATCGGTTTCCCCCTCAGGAAAGGATCGATCCGCCGAAGTCGTCGTCATCGTCGTTGTCGGCCGGACGGCGGCGCCGGGGCGGTTGCTGCTGCGGAGGCGGCGGCGGGGTGCGCGGCGGCGCGGGCGGCCGTGGCTCTTCGTTGTCCTCCGGCAGGAACCGGCGGACGCGGTCGGGTTCCGGGAACGCGGGCTCCGGCTCCGGCGGCGGCTCCGGGAACGTGCTCTGCGCTTCGCGGACGATCTCCGCCGCGGCCTGGTCGCCGGCGCCGGTGGTCTCGGTCATGGCCTGCTGCAGCAGTTCCGGGATCCGCGCCTGCGCGCGCTGCACCAGCTGCATCACCTGCGCCGACACCTCGGCCATCCGCTTACCCGCCGCGGCCTCGGTGATGACGAGGTTCTTCAGCAGGCCGCGCGAGTCGACGGTCACCTGCACCGAGCCGTCCTTCGACCGCTCGGTGACCGTCTGTCCCTGCATGCGATCGGCCAGCGCCTGGTACCGCGCGGCGTTCTGCTCGAGCCGCTTGGTCCAGTTGTCGATCATCTCGTCGCTGGCGTCGACGCTGTCCGGCATCCCGGCCCCTTCTCTCTGCTTCTCCCCACTGACGGATCCGAGCCGCCGGCGGTTCCCCGAGTACGCCAAAGGCCACCATAGGGGACCCGGAGGTCTCCCACGGTGGCCTTCGCCGAGATGTGTCAGAGGTTGCCGCGGCGCTCCTGCTCACGCTCGATCGCCTCGAACAGGGCCTTGAAGTTGCCCTTTCCGAAGCCCAGCGAGCCGTGCCGCTCGATCAGCTCGTAGAAGACGGTCGGGCGGTCGCCGATCGGCTTCGTGAAGATCTGCAGCAGGTAGCCGTCCTCGTCGCGGTCGACCAGGATGCTGTGCTCCTTGAGCGTCTCGATCGACACGCGGACGTTGCCGATCCGGGCGCGCAGCTCGGGGTCGTCGTAGTAGGAGTCCGGGGTGTCGAGGAACTCGACGCCGGCCGCGCGCATCGCGGTGACCGTGGCGATGATGTCGTTGGTGGCCAGCGCGATGTGCTGGCAGCCGGCGCCGCCGTAGAACTCGAGGTACTCGTCGATCTGCGACTTCTTCTTCGCCACGGCGGGCTCGTTCAGCGGGAACTTGACGCGGTGGTTGCCGTTCGAGACGACCTTGCTCATCAGCGCCGAGTACTCGGTGGCGATGTCGTCGCCGACGAACTCCGCCATGTTCACGAAGCCCATGACGCGGTGGTACCAGTCGACCCAGTAGTCCATCTTGCCGAGCTCGACGTTGCCGACGCAGTGGTCGACGGCCTGGAAGAGCCGCTTCGGCGCGCCTTCGGGCCGCTTGATCGTGCTCTCGCGCGGCTCGTAACCGGGCAGGTAGACACCGGTGTAGCGCGACCGGTCGACCAGCGAGTGGCGGGTTTCGCCGTAGGTCGCGATCGCGGCCATGCGGACGGTGCCGTGCTCGTCGGAGACGTCGTGCGGCTCCTCGAGGACGGTCGCGCCCTGCGCGCGGGCGTGCTCGATGCACTTGTCGACGTCGGTGGTCTCGAGCGCCAGGTCGATGACGCCGTCACCGTGCTTGCGGTGGTGGTCCAGCAGCGGCGAGTCCGGCCGCACGCCGCCGGTGATGACGAACCGGGCCGAGCCGGACTTGAGGACGTAGGACTTGCGCTCGAAGTCGCCGGTCTCGGGTCCCGAGTACGCGACGAGCTGCATCCCGAACGCGATCTGGTAGTACCAGGCGGTCTGGGTGGCGTTGCCGGCGATGAACACCACCGCGTCCATGGCCTTGACCGGGAACGGGTCGGTCGAGGCGTCGTGGTCGACGAGCCCGACGAGCTGACGCAGCTGGTCATAACTGACGTCGTCGAGCGCGCCCTGAGGTTCGGCAGTCTGGGTCATACTCCGAAGGATCCGCCTCGTGAGGCAAGATGTGCAATGGTCTCAGTTTTTGCTGGACAATATGCAAGGTGGCTGCCGGACATCGGCTGTCATCGTGGACAATCTGCGCAGGGAAGAATGTCATGTCGGAGAACCTCGACGCGTTGGACGCGCGCCTGCTGCTGTTGCTGACCGACTCCCCGCGGCTCGGGGTGCTGGAGTGCGCGCGCCGGCTCGGCGTCGCGCGCGGAACGGTCCAGGCGAGGCTGGACCGGCTGACCGAGCGCGGCATCCTCGGCGGCTTCCCGCCGGAGCTCGACCTGGCGGCGATGGGTTACGGCCTGACGGCGTTCGCGGTGATCGAGATCGCCCAGGGCCGCCGTGCTGAGGTGGCCGAGGCCCTGGCGGCGATCGACGAAGTCTGCGAAGTCCACGCGACAACGGGGCAAGGTGACCTGTTCGTCCGGATGGTGGCGCGGGGCAACGACGACCTGCAGCGGGTGATCGACGAGGTGGTCGGTGTCCCGGACGTGCAGCGGACGTCGACGTCGATCGCGTTGTCGACGCCGGTGCCCCCGCGGGTCCGCCCGCTGCTGGAGCGGACCGCGCGGGAGGAGTGACTCAGCCTTCGTCGACGACCTGGGCCAGGTACCGCTTCGCCGACCGCTGCACCACTTCGAAGCCGTCGGTCCGCACGATCGCGTCCCACCAGGCCCCGTAGATCGCCTCGAACCGGTACCCCGCCAGCAACTCCGCCGCCCGCCGGACGATGTGCGGCCGCTCCGGGACCAGGTTCGGGTAGCTGTACATGAACCCGACGTGGGTGCGGTCACCGATCACCTGGACGATGTCGCCGGACAGCAGCGCCCCGCGGCCTTCTTCCCCGTCCGGCCAGTGCAGCACCGTGCCACCGGTGAAGTGCACACCGAGGTTGATGAGCCGCAGGTCGTCCGCGACGTCCAGCGTCGTGCCGGACCACAGCTTCACCGCCGGGTCGGGCCGGCCGATCCACTGCTGGTCACCTTCGTGCAGGTAGATCGGGACGTCGAACGCGTGCGCCCACTCGACCATCGTCGTGTAGTAGTGCGGGTGGCTGATCGCGATGCCGGTGATCCCGCCCAGGTCGCGGACCTGCGCCACCAGCGCGTCGTCGAGGTAGGCCGCGCAGTCCCAGAGGAAGTTGCCGCTGCGCGCCTGCACCAGCAGCGCGCGTTCGCCGATCGCGAAGCCGGGGTTCGAGCCGACGCCGATGATGCCGCGGCCCTGCTCTTCGACGCGCGGGGTGTACGTGCCGCTCGCGCGGAGAGCGGAAAGGTTCGTCCACTGCTGCCCGGACTGCGGGACGTACTGGCGTTCGTCCTCGCAGACCGGGCAGTCGTCACGGGCCGCGGCGTACTGCATACCGCAGGCCTGGCAGATCGGTTCGGTGCTCACGGCGAATTCCTCCCAGAATGTGAATCCTGGGAGGACACGCTAGCCCGGATTACTTGCTGTCGGCGTAGGGAACGGCCTTCACGAGGGTGACCTTCTGGAGTTTGCCGTTCGGCAGCTCGTACTCGCGCGACTCGCCCTCCTTGGCGCCGAGCAGGGCCTTGCCCAGCGGCGACTCCGGGGAGTACACGTCGAGGTCGCCTTCGGCGCCTTCCTCACGGGTGGCGAGCAGGAACTTCTCGTCCTCGTCGTCACCTTCGTACCGGACGGTGAGCACCTTGCCCGGGCCGGCGGTGCCGTCGTTCGCGGGCGCCTCGCCGACCTTGGCCGAGCGCAGCAGCTCCTGCAGGTGCCGGATGCGCGCCTCGGCCTGGCCCTGTTCTTCACGGGCGGCGTGGTAGCCGCCGTTCTCCTTGAGGTCGCCTTCTTCGCGGCTGTCGTTGATGCGCGCGGCGATGACCGGACGATTCTCGATCATTTCGTCGAGCTCGTGCTTCAACCGGTCGTAGGCATCCTGGGTGAGCCAGGTCACCTTGGTGTCGCTCACGGTCACCATCTCCTCGTCGGGCCTGCCAGGCTTGCGTGTTCAAGCCGGCCCACGCGGGCGCAGTTGCCCGCGTGGCTGAGATAAAGGAAAAACACGGCCCGTCGTGGGCCGTGCTGAAGGGTCAGACTATCACGGCGCGACAGGTCAACGCCCGTTATTTCCGCGCGCCGTGGGCGTTGGGCGCGCGGTTCACCCCGTTGGCCGCTATGGGGTTGACAGGTAGCGTGGTATGTCGTACGAGCAGCCGTACACGTCGGCCGTCACCGGCTCCCCGATGCTCTTGATCGTCGTGGTCATCCTGCTGTACTTCGCGCCGGCGGGGATCAGGAGCTCTTTGCGGCCGCTCTCGGCGCCGGTCTTGTCGCGGACGCGGACGATGCAGACGCCCGGCCGGTTGTTGTCGTCGCGGGTCACGTTGAGGGTGATTTCCATCGCGTTGCCCGGTTTTCCGGCGAAGGCGACCCGCTCGGCGTCGATCGGCGTGGCACCGAGGTTGACGTAGGCGACCCACGCGATCACGCCGCTGACCAGCAGGGCGATGGCGAGGAAGAGCCAGCGGCGCCACCGCCGGGGCGCCTTCGCGCGCCGGGTGCCGTACCGGTCCTCGAGCAGCGCGGGCGCGCTGCCGCCGGCGACCGTTTCCGCCGGTCCGCCTGCCAACCCGGGCCTCCTGCTCGTTCTTGTCGTACCCGTGGGGACAATGGGGGGTGTCCGACGCGGGTGCTCGCCGTCTTAGGCGAGTATCCGCTCGCTGGGTGGGCGGCCCGCAGGTGGGTCGCGGAATAAGGCTGGAAAGGGAGTCGTTCGGAGCATGGTGGACGCCGACGAGCTGGAAAACAACGCCCAACCGCGCCTGCGCCTGCGCCTGATGGCCGTGCACGCGCACCCGGACGACGAGTCGAGCAAGGGCGCCGCCTCGATGGCGCGCTACGCCGCCGAAGGTCACGAGGTGCTGGTCGTCACGTGCACCGGGGGCGAGGCCGGCAGCATCCTGAACCCCGCCATGGACCGGCCGGACGTGCTGGCGAACATGGCCGAGGTCCGCCGTGAGGAGATGGCCCGCGCGGCCAAGATCCTCGGCGTGAGCCAGCGCTGGCTGGGCTTCGTCGACTCCGGCCTGCCGGAGGGCGACCCGCTGCCGCCGGTGCCCGAGGGCTCGTTCGCCGTCGTCCCGCTGGAGGAGTCCACCGAGGCGCTGGTGCGCGTGATCCGTGAGTTCCGCCCGCACGTGATCACGACGTACGACGAGAACGGCGGGTACCCGCACCCCGACCACATCCGCACGCACGAGGTGTCGATGGCGGCGTGGGACGCGGCGCCGGACCCCGACCGCTTCCCCGACGCCGGTGCGCCGTGGCAGCCGCTGAAGCTGTATTACATGCACGGCTTCTCGCGGGCCCGGATGCTGGCGTTCGACAGCGCGCTCAAGGAGGCCGGGCTCGAGTCGCCGTACACCGAGTGGCTGGCCAAGTGGGACCCCGACAAGGCCGATGTGATGGAGCGGGTGACGACCCGCGTGGAGTGCGGTGAATACTTCGAGGTGCGGGACGAGGCGCTGAAGGCGCACGCCACGCAGATCGACCCGACCAGCCGCTGGTTCGCCGTGCCACTGGAGATCCAGCGCGAGACCTGGCCGACCGAGGAGTACGAGCTGGTCAAGTCGCTGGTCGACAGCACGTTGCCGGAGGACGACCTGTTCGCCGGCATCAAGGAGAAGGTGAACACATGAGTCTGACGCTGCCGGCCGGCGTGGTGCTTCCGGTGACCGCGTCGGCCCTGGTCCTGACGCAGCAGCCGGGGGACGGCGACAACGGCGGGCAGGGTGAGGACTTCGGCAAGTCCTCGCCGGTCGGCTTCCTGGTGCTGATCCTCTTCCTCATCGCGGTGGCCCTGCTGGTCCGCTCGATGACGAAGCACCTGAAGCGCGTCCCGGCCAGTTTCGACGAGGAGCCCGCGGAGGAGAAGGCCGCGGAGGAGAGCGCCGAAGCCGGGGAGAAGGACGAGGCGGCCGAGAAGCCCGTCAAGGACTCCTCGGCCACCAAGGCCGACAGCTAGCTAGAGCCGCGGGTCCACCGGATCCGACTCCAGGGCGAGCACCGCGAACACGCACTCGTGGACCCGCCACAGCGGCTCACCCCGGGCGACGCGCTCCAGCGCCTCCAGGCCGAGCGCGTACTCCCGCAGCGCCAGCATCCGCTTCCGGTTGAGCCCGCGCTTGCGCAGCCGCTCGAGGTTCGACGGCAGGGTGTAGTCGGGCCCGTAGATGATCCGCAGGTACTCGCGCCCGCGCACCTTTACCCCCGGCTGCACCAGCCCGCGCGTGCCGCGGGTCAGGTTCGCCGACGGCTTGACGACCATGCCTTCACCACCGTTCGCGGTCAGCTCCTCCCACCACGAGACGCCCCGGGCGACCGAGGCGTCGTCCAGCAGGTCGACGGAGAGCGTGCGGGTGGGCTGGAACCGCGGTCCGGTCAGCTTCTCGAGCGCCGCCAGGTGCCAGGAGTGCGGCCGGTCGTGGTACGCCGTCCCTTCGGACGCCAGCAGCTGGAACGGCGCCAGTCGCACGCCGTCCAGCCCGGTGGTCGGCCAGCAGTAGCGCCGGTACGCCGCCCGGTAGGAGTCCACTGTGGACTCGCGCAGTGCCGTCCGGGTCAGCAGGTCCGAGACGTCGATGCCGCGCGCGGCGGCCGTCGTCAACGCCGAGACCGCCGCCGGCAGCACCGCTTGGGCGGCCGCGCCGACCGCCGCGTACTGGTCCGAGATCAGCGAACCGGCCTTGGCGCTCCACGGCAGCAGCTCGGCGTCGAGCAGCAGCCAGCCCGACCGCAGCTCCTCGAACAGCCCGGCCGCCGCGGTACGCACGTCGGCCAGCAGTTCGAGGTTCTGCGCCGCCGAGAAGAACGGCCGTCCGGTCCGCGTGTACACCGCTCCGCCGCCGCGAATCCCGAAGCGCCGGTACGCGACTTCGTCGTCCTGGCACACCAGCACGACGGCCCGCGACCCCATGTGCTTCTCCTGGCACACGACCGACTGCACGCCGGCCGCCCGGAACTCGGCGAACGCTTCGTCCGGGTGCTCCAGGTGGTCCTCGCGCGAGGACGTCGAACACGGCGCCATCGTCGGCGGCAGGTAGGCCAGCCACCGCGGGTCGACCGCGAACCGGCTCATCACCTCCAGCGCCGCCGCGGACTGCTCCGCCGAGACGCCGACCCGTCCGTGGTGCGTGGTCTGCACGATCCGCTTCCCGGTGACGTCGGTCAGCTCCAGCACGGCGGGCTCGCGCCCACCGAGCGGCCGCGTCGCGTCGAGCGGCTTGGTCGGCTCGTACCAGACCCGGTGCGCCTTCACCGAGACGACTTCGCGCTCCGGGTAACGCAGCGCGGTCAGCTTCCCGCCGAAGACGGCCCCGGTGTCGAGGCACATGGTGTTGTTGACCCACTCCGGTTCCAGCGTCGGCGTGTGCCCGTAGAGGACCATCGCGGACCCGCGGTAGTCGCGCGCCCACGGCAACCGCACCGGAAGGCCGTATTCGTCGGTCTCGCCGGTCGTGTCGCCGTAGAGCGCCATGCTGCGGACCCGGCCGGACGCGCGCCCGTGGTACCGCTCGGGCAGCCCGGCGTGCGCGACGACCAGGTTGCCGCCGTCGAGGACGTAGTGCGCGATCAGGCCGTCGCAGAACTCGTGGGCCCGGCGCCGGAACTCCTCGCTTTCCGCGCCGAGCTGCTCCAGCGACTCGGCGAGCCCGTGCGCGACGTTGACCTTCCGGCCGTGCAGCGCCCGCACCAGCTTCTGCTCGTGGTTGCCGCAGACGACCAGCGCGTTCCCGCTCTCGGCCATCCCCATCACGCGCCGCAGCACACCCGGGGTGTCCGGGCCGCGGTCGACGAGGTCGCCGACGAACACCGCCGTCCGCCCGGCCGGGTGCACCCCGTCGACGTACCCCAGTTCGGCCAGCAGTTCTTCGAGCTCGGCCGCGCAGCCGTGGACGTCACCGATCACGTCGAACGGCCCGGTCAGCTCACGCTTGTCGTTGCGCAGCGGCTCGAAGACGATCTCGGCTTCGGCCACCTCGGCCTCGCCTCGCAGCACGTGCACGCGCCGGAAACCCTCACGCTCCAACGACTTCAGCGATCGCTGCAGCTCACCGCGCTGCCGCCGGACCACGTGGTCGCCGAAGTCGCGGTCGGGGCGCGAAGCGTTGCGCGCGGCGCAGACCGCGATCGGCAGGTCGAGCACGATCGCCGTCGGCAGCACGTCGTGCTCCTTCGCCAGCTTCACGAGGCTCGCCCGCGAAGCGCGCTGGACGTTCGTCGCGTCGATGACGGTCGTCCGCCCGGCCGCCAGCCGCTTGCCCGCGACGTAGTGCAGCGTGTCGAAGGCGTCGGCGGACGCGGACTGGTCGTTTTCGTCGTCGGCGACGAGCCCGCGGAAGAAGTCGCTGGAGAGCACCTGCGTCGGCGCGAAGTGCGTGCGCGCGAACGTCGACTTGCCGGAGCCGGAAGCGCCGACGAGCACGACGAGCGACATGTCGGGAACGGTCAGCTTCACGCGGCCACCTCCTTGCTGCTCGTGAAGACCGCCAGCTGGGTCGGCGGTCCTGAATTCTGGTCCTCCGGTCCCACCGGCAGGTAACGAACGTCGTAGCGGTTTCGGGCCGCGACGCCGTCGGCCCAGGCGCGGAACTGCGCCCGCGTCCATTCGAACCGGTGATCGGCGTGCCGGAAATGCCCCATCGGCAGGAATTCGAACAGCCGGTTGTACTCCGCGTTGGGCGTCGTGACGAGCACCGTCCGCGGCGCCGCGACCCCGAACACGGCGTGTTCCAGGGCCGGGAGCCGCTCCTCGTCGACGTGCTCGACAACCTCCATCAGCACGGCCGCGTCGTAGCCGGCCAGCGCCGGATCGGCGTAGGTCAGCGCGGACTGCCGCAGCGTCACGCGGCTGTTGTCCTTGAGCCGCTTCTCGGCGATGTCCAGCGCGCTCGCGGAGACGTCGACCCCGACGATCTCGGTGAACGACGGCTCCTTTTCGAGCACGCGCAGCAGTGCGCCGCCACCGCAGCCGAGGTCGAGCACACGCTGCGCGCCGGCGGCCCGCAGCGCCGCGAGCACACTGCCGTGCCGCTGGGTGGCCAGCGGTTCCGGCCGGTCGGGCGCCTCGGTGACCAGCGCCTCGGCCTCCGCCGGGACGTCGTCGGCCTCGGCCAGCCGCGAGAGCGCGTAGCTCACGACCGGACGGCGCCGCTCGAGGTAGCGGTTGGTGATGAGCGTCCGCTCGGGGTGGCCGGCGAGCCAGCCGTCACCGGCGCGCAGCAGCTTGTCGGCCTCGTCCTGGCCGACCCAGTAGTGCTTGTCGCCGTCGAGCGCGGGCAGCAGGACGTAGAGGTGGCGCAGTGCGTCGGCGACCCGGTGGGTGCCGGTGAGCCGCAAGTCGACATAGCGACTGTCGCCCCACTGCGGGAACTCCGGGTCGAGCGGGATCGGCGTCGCCGTGACGCGCCAGCCGAGCGGCTCGAACAGCTTGTGCACCACTTCCGCCCCGCCGCGCGCGGACAGCGAGGGCACGTGGATCTCCAGGTCGAAAGCTTCGTCGGCGAGTTCCGGACGTGCGGCGCAGCGCCCAGCGAGCGCGGTCGTGAACGCCGCCCGCAGTGCGACCGCGAGGTACGAGCCCCCGGCGTACGGCCGGTCGTTGACGTACTGCGTCAGCGACGTCCCGCCGCCGCGGACGAGCGCGATCGGGTCGATCTCGACGAGCAGCGCAACCGTGCACCGCATCGGCTCGGCTTCGGGGTAGAAGACGTGCGCAGTGCCGGCGGACAGCACGACCGACTGCGCCTTCTCCGGATGCTTGTGCAGGAGAAAGCCCAGGTCGGTGGCGGGGGTACGGGTCGTCGTGATCGTCAGCAGCACCGGCTCAGTGTGGCGGAGGGGCCGGTGACCGCGCGCCCGGTTTTCCGGGGTGCGACCCTGGGGCCATGAACCGCCTCGCCAGCGCGACCAGCCCGTACCTGCTCCAGCACGCGGACAATCCGGTCGAGTGGTGGCAGTGGGGCGCCGACGCGCTCGCCGAGGCGAAGCGGCGGAACGTCCCGATCCTGCTTTCCGTGGGGTACGCCGCGTGCCACTGGTGCCACGTGATGGCGCACGAGTCGTTCGAGGACGCCGAAACCGCGGCCGTGATGAACACGAACTTCGTCAACATCAAGGTCGACCGCGAGGAGCGGCCGGACATCGACGCCGTGTACATGGCCGCCACGCAGGCGATGACCGGCCAGGGCGGCTGGCCGATGACCTGCTTCCTCACCCCGGACGGCGAGCCGTTCCACTGCGGCACCTACTACCCGCCGACACCGCGGCCGGGGATGCCGTCGTTCCGGCAGCTGCTGTCCGCCGTCACCGAGGCGTGGAAAGAACGTCCCGACGAGCTGCTGGAGGGCGCGAAGCAGATCGTCGCCCACATCGCCGGGCAGACCGGGCCGCTGCAGGAGTCCGTTGTGGACGAAGCCGTGCTCGCGGCCGCCGTCGAAAAGCTCCAGGGGGACGCCGATCCGGTCAACGGCGGGTTCGGCCGCGCGCCGAAGTTCCCGCCGTCGATGGTGCTGGAGTTCCTGCTGCGCCACCACGAGCGCACCGGGTCCGAAGTCGCGCTCGCCCTGGTGGACAAGACGGCCGAAGCGATGGCCCGGGGCGGGCTGTACGACCAGCTGGCCGGCGGGTTCGCGCGGTACTCCGTCGACGCCGAGTGGATCGTGCCGCACTTCGAGAAGATGTTGTACGACAACGCGTTGCTGCTGCGGTTCTATGCCCACCTCGGGCGCCGGACCGGCTCAGCCACGGCCCTGCGGGTCACCTCCGGGACCGCGGAGTTCCTTGCTTCGGAGTTGCGAACGCCTGAAGGTGGCTTCGCGTCTTCGCTGGACGCGGACACCGAAGGCGTCGAAGGCCTGACGTACGTCTGGACGCCTGCGCAGCTGCGTGAGGTCCTCGGTGACGACTCCGCGGCCGAGCTGTTCGGCGTCACTCCCGAGGGCACCTTCGAAGAGGGCGCGTCGACCCTGCGCCTGTTCGGTGACCTGCCGGAGCCGGTGCGCGTCCAGCTCCTGGAGGCGCGTTCGAAGCGGCCGCAGCCCGGCCGGGACGACAAGGTGATCGCGTCCTGGAACGGCCTGGCGATCACCGCGCTGGCCGAAGCGGGCGTGGCGTTCGATCGTCCACAGTGGATTCAGTGGGCGGTTGACGCGGCCGAGTTGCTGCTGCGGGTCCACGTCGTCGACGGACGGCTGCGGCGCAGCTCGCGCGACGGCGTTGTCGGGGAGTCCGCGGGTGTGCTCGAGGACTACGCCTGCGTCGCGGACGGATTCCTGGCGCTGCACCAGGCGACGGGCTCCGCGAAGTGGCTCACCGAAGCGACCCGCCTGCTCGATCTGGCGCTGACGCACTTCGCGTCCCCGGACGTCCCGGGCGCGTACTTCGACACCGCCGACGACGCCGAAGCGCTGGTCCAGCGGCCGGCCGACCCCGGTGACAACGCGAGCCCGGCCGGGGCGTCCGCGCTGGCCGGGGCGCTGCTGACGGCGTCCGCGCTGGCGGGCCACAACAACGTCGGGCGCTACCGGGAGGCCGCCGAGCAGGCGCTTCGCCGGGTCGGCGTGCTGGCCGGGCGGGTGCCGCGGTTCGCCGGGCACTGGCTGTCGGTGGCCGAAGCGCTGCAGGCCGGTCCGGTGCAGGTGGCGGTGGTGGGCGCGGACCCGTCGTTGCTGCTGGCGGCGGCGCGGGGGATCCACGGCGGCGGCATCGTGCTGGCCGGCGAGCCGGACGCGCCCGGCGTGCCGCTGCTGGCGGACCGTCCGCTGGTCGACGGCGGCGCGGCGGCGTACGTCTGCCGCGGTTACGTCTGCGATCGCCCGGTCACGACGGCCGAAGCCCTCGCCGCCCAGCTCTGATCGCCCTGGGTGAACGACGGCCACCTTCGAGTGTTTCCGGCGTAGCGTGAGTTACGTTGTAATCATGTAATCGCGGAGGTGCGACATGGGACGAGGCTGGAAGGGCGGCCGCGGCTGGCAGCAGGCGGAGGTGCCGTCGGCGGACGACGCCGCGGCCTGGTTCGGCGGGCGCCTGCCCGACGGGTGGTTCACCGGCGCGCCGGAGGTCACGGTCGACCGAGAGGAGATCATCGTGGTCGGTGAGCTGCCGGCGCTCACCGAGGAGTACGCCGACGACGCGGCCCGCGCGGCCGCCGAGGAAGGCCGGATCAGCCGGTACCGCGAGGAGACGCGCGACGAGCGCATCGAGATCGCGCGCCAGGCCGAGCACCGCTACCAGCGCAAAGTCGCGTGGGGCGCGAAGCTCGGCGGGACGAAGGCGCTGTTCACCACCCACTCGGCGCCGGTGATGACCCGCCTGCGCCAGCCGGAGCGCCTGATCCTCGACACGCTCGTCGACGCCGGCGTCGCGCGCTCGAGGTCGGACGCGCTGGCGTGGGCCGTGCGCCTGGTGGGCGAGCACGCCGACAGCTGGCTCGGCGACCTGCGGGAAGCGATGAGCAAGGTCGACGACCTGCGCTCGAAGGGCCCCGACCTCGCCTGACCGAAAAGCCGTGAAGGCCTCCTCACCGGCCATAAGAGCCGGGAAGGGGGCCTTCACGGCTCTTATGGCACCAGGCACCTTCCGCGTGCCGGGCGCAACCCTGGACCCGGAGCCGCTTCCCCGCCTAGAGTTCGTCGTGCCCACGGTCCGTGCCGTGGTTCCGCCGTCGCACCAGTCTTTCCCGTGAAGGAAGGCGTCCATGGACGGCAGGTTCTCCCGGCGGCAGCTGATCAAGGCCGGGCTCGCGATTCCGCTGCTCCCCGCTCTCCCCGTGCCGGCGCGGCACCGCCTCGACGTGCCCACGCTCCCGTGGCCGGCGGCGAACACCATCGTCGCGAGCACCACGATCCCCGCGTTCGCGGACCGGAAGTTCCCGATCACCGGTTACGGCGCGAAGAACGACGGCAAGACCGACAACACGGCGGCGATCGGCCAGGCGATCGACGCCTGCACCGCGGCCGGCGGCGGCCACGTGATCGTGCCGAAGGGCACGTTCCTCACCGGCGCGATCCACCTGAAGAGCAACGTCGACCTGCACCTCGAACCGGGCGCCGTGCTGAAGTTCAGCGGTGACGCGGCGAAGTTCCCGAACGTCCTGACGCGCTACGAAGGCATCGAGTGTGTCAACCGCTCACCGATGATCTACGCCTACCAGCAGAAGAACATCGGCCTCACCGGCAGCGGCACGCTCGACGCGGCGGCGACGTCGTCGTGGAACAAGGGCAGCGACCGGGCGTACCTGGAAACCTTGGTGGCACAGGGAATCCCGCCGGAGAAGCGGGTGGTGCCGGGCTCGGGTCACACGATGCGCTCGACGTTCGTCGAGCCGTACGCGTGCGAGAACGTGCTGATCCAGGGCATCACGCTGAAGAACTCCATGTTCTGGCAGCTGCACCCGACGCTGTGCCGCAACGTCACGGTCGACGGCGTCCGCACCGATCCCAGCACCGCGCACTCCAACACCGACGCCTGCGACCCCGAGTCGTGCGACCACGTCGTCGTCGCGAACTGCACCCTGGGCGCGCACGACGACAACATCGCGATCAAGTCCGGCCGCGACGCCGACGGGCGCCGGGTGAACGTGCCGTGCCAGAACCTCGTGGTGGTGAACTGCGTGATGAACGGCAACTGGGGCGCGATCACCTGCGGCAGCGAGCAGACCGGCGGGATCCGCAACGTCTACGCGTACCGGCTCACCGTGCAGGGTGATACGAAGTTCGCGCTGTACGTGAAGTCGAACACGCTGCGTGGCGGATTCTCGGAGAACATCAACCTCGACAGCGTGTCCGGCACCTTCGCGCGGAACTTCGTGTTCGTGACGTCGACGTACAACAACCAGACGGGGAGCACGCCTCCCTCGTTCGGGCCGTTCACGATGAGCAACTGCTCGAGCACGAAGATCGCGGGCCGGACCTTCGACGTCAGCGGGCTTTCCGGCGCCCACGTGCACGGGTTCGGGGTTTCGGACAGCCGGTTCGCCGGTGTGGCCGACGCCTCGAACACGCTGAAGTACGTGGACAACGCCCGGTTCACGAACGTGACGGTCAACGGGAAGCCGATCTGAACCTGCGGGATCGGCGTGGCTGCGGCAGGCTTACTACCAACGAGTAGGAAGCCTGCCGTCAGTCCTTTCCGGAGGTAGCCGTGGACGTCCCCGAAGTGCCGTCGAAGGTCGATCCGGACGCGCTCACCGCCGTCCTCGACGGCCGCTGGGCCGAGCTGCGCGCCGGCGTGCGCGCGCAGATGGCCGACGCGGAGTTCCGGGACCCGGTGGACCTCGGCATCGAGGCGCACCGCGCCCAGGTGCTCGACCAGCTACGTGCGCTCGCCGAGACCGACCGCCCCGGCCTGGGCTTCGACCCGGCGTACGGCGGCGGTGGTGACGTCGGCGGCTCGGTGACGTCGTTCGAGATGCTGGGCTTCGGCGACCTGTCGCTGATGGTGAAGGCCGGTGTCCAATGGGGACTGTTCGGCGGCGCCGTCCAGCTGCTCGGCACCGAGCGGCACCACGAGCAGCACCTGCGCGCGATCATGGACCTCGGCCTGCTCGGCTGCTTCGCGATGACCGAGCACGGCCACGGCTCCGACGTCCAGCACCTGCGCACCACGGCGACCTTTGTGGACGGCGGCTTCGTGGTGCACACCCCGGATGCCATGGCCACCAAGGAGTACATCGGCAACGCGGCCCGCGACGGCCGGATGGCGGTGGTGTTCGCGCAGCTGGTCACCGGCGGCGAGTCCCGTGGTGTGCACGCGTTCCTGGTGCCGATCCGGGACGAGACCGGCGCGCCGATGCCCGGGGTGTCCATCGAGGACTGCGGCCCGAAGGCGGGCCTGAACGGCGTCGACAACGGACGGCTGAGCTTCGACAACGTCCGGATCCCGCGTGAGGCGCTGTTGAACCGCTTCGGCGACGTCTCCGCGGACGGAACGTATTCGAGCCCGATCGAGAGTGACAGCCGCCGGTTCTTCACGATGCTGGGCACCCTGATCCGCGGCCGGGTCAGCGTCGGCGGAAGCGCCGGGAGCGCCACGAAACGCGCCCTGGCGCTGGCGATCCGCTACGGCGAGCAACGCCGTCAGTTCATGACGCCGGACGGCGACGAAGTGGTCATCCTCGACTACCTCGGCCACCAGCGGAAGCTCCTGCCGGCGCTGGCGAAGACGTACGCGCTGCACTTCGCGCAGGAAGAGCTGGTGGCGAAGCTGCACGACATCGACTCCTCGGCGCCCGAGGAGGAGCAGCGCGAGCTGGAGTCGCGCGCGGCCGGGCTGAAGGCGCTCAACACGTGGCACGCGACGGCGACGATCCAGTCCGCGCGCGAGGCGTGCGGCGGCTCGGGGTACCTCGCGGAGAACATCCTGCCCGGCCTGAAGGCCGACACCGACGTCTTCACGACGTTCGAAGGTGACAACACGGTGCTGCTGCAGCTGGTCGCTAAGGGCCTGCTGACCAGCTACAAGCAAGATTTCGAAGACCTCTCGCCGCTGGCCACCGCCCGGTTCTTCGCCGACCAGGTGGTCAGCACGATCCTGGAGCGGACGTCGGCGCGCAAGGCCGTCGACGCGCTCACCGAAGGGTCGGACGCGGAGGTGTTCTTCCGCCGGGAGTGGCAGCTGCGGCTGTTCGAGGACCGCGAGGAGCACGTGGTCGAAGGGGTGGCGAAGCGCCTGCGCAAGGCGGCGTCGGACCCGTTCGGCGTGTTCAACTCGGCGCAGGACCACGTGCTGCGCGCCGGCCGCGTGCACGTCGAGCGGCTGATCCTGACCGCGTTCGCGTCGGCGATCGAACGGTGCGAGGACCCGGACGCCCGCACGCTGCTGGAGCGCGTCTGCGACCTGTACGCATTGTCGGCGATCGAAGAAGACCTGGCGTGGTTCCTGGGCCACGGCCGCCTTTCGGCGGCACGAGGCAAGGCCGTCACCGCGGCGGTGAACGGCCTTTGCTCGGAGCTGCGCCCGCACGCACGGGCCCTGGTCGACGCGTTCGCCATCCCGGGACAGTTCCTGGCGGCGC
Source organism: Amycolatopsis sp. NPDC051758 (assembly GCF_044453095.1). NCBI lineage: Bacteria > Bacillati > Actinomycetota > Actinomycetes > Pseudonocardiales > Pseudonocardiaceae > Amycolatopsis > Amycolatopsis sp. NPDC051758. Next base: position 352,212 of record NZ_JBITCJ010000011.1, read on the forward strand.
CGATGCTGCGGTCCTGATTGTCCCATTGGGGAAGATTCTGCTGCAGGGCAAGGGAAAGCGGCCCGGCGGACGTGCTCTACGCTGGCGCGTCCGCTCCCGCTCTCCGAAGGAACCCCCATGGGCGCACGCCGTGAAAGACGCTTGCTCGACCTCGCCGCACCGCTGATGCAACCGGGCGAAACGCCCGAAGTGATCACCATGGCCAAGGTGGGTTCGGTCCGCCAGGTCTTCGGCCAGGGCATCGCCCTCGGTGTCGCCACGGCCGTGCTCAGCGGCGGCATGATGTTCTCGATCACGACCCAGCGCGAGCTCTACCTGCTGCTGACCGACCGCCAGCTGCTTTTCTTCGAGGCCGACCCGTCGACCGGCGGCCCGCGCAAGGCCCTGTTCGGCGTGCCGCGCGGGCAGCTCGCGATCACCGAGCCGTCGAGCGGCTTCCTGGTGAAGTTCGAGCTGTACGTCCAGGGCTGGGACCGGGCGCTGACGCTGTCGATGCCGCCGTTCCCGCCATCGATGCGGAAGAAGGGCCTGCAGCTGCTGGCCGGGCTGCCGCGCCTGCAGGCGGCCCCGGCCTGAACCCGGGAGCGGCCGGGGTCGGGGCCCGGCCGCCCGCTCCGGGCGGTCCTACTTGCGGTGCTTGCCGTTGTCGTCGGTGACCTCGAACTGCTCTTTGCGGACCTTGCCGGAGACGGTCTGCTCGTCGGTGACCGTCTCGGCCCGCAGGCGCACCCGCTCGACCGGTACGGCTTCCTTGTGCACCACCGGCTTCTCGGCGTGCAGGACGAGGTCCTGCTCGTCCTCGCCGATCTCCGCCCCGCGCTGGCCGTCCTTGATCGGCTCACGCTCGATCCGCACCTCTTCGTGCCGCACCGGCACGGTGACCTGCTGCTCTTCGGTGACGACGTACTTGCGCAGCCGCACGTGCCCGGTCTCGACCTGCTCGGTCCCGACGTTGAGCCGCTCCTCGGAGCGCGTCATCGTGCGGTCGCCGTCCATTTCGGACTTCCCGCGCCCGCTCATGCCGGCCTTGCCGCCATCCATGCCGGCCTTGCCGCGGCCGGCGTCGGCCATGCCCTGGCCCGTTCCGCGGCCCTGCGCCCGGTCGTCCATCCGGCCGTCGGGCGAAGTGCGCGGCACCGGGAGTCCGTAGTGCTGGTAGAGCTGCGCGCTCTCCTCGGGCGAGAGGTGCCCGTCGGCGTCGATGCGCGGCGCGTCGGAGACGGCGTCCTTGTCGACGCGGACGTGCACGCCGTCCTTGTCGGTGTGCGCGCCGGAGAGCGGGACGAAGCTCTCCTTGGTGCCGAACAGGCCGGTCTTGACGGTGATCCACTCCGGCTGGCGGGTCGTGTCGGCGAGGTAGACGTTGCCGACCTTCCCGAGCTTGTTGCCGGCCGGGTCGACCACGGCACTGTCGATGAGCTCCTGGGGCTGCATGGTCTTGGCCATCGCTGTGCTGCTCCTTCCACGCGTTGGGTCTGTTGAGGGTTACGGTCGGCCGTGCTGTTGATCACGGCAACCGTCGTGGTGTTCCCGTGGGTGACCCCCGAAGGTGGTGGTTTGAAGCCGTCTCCGCTGGTCAGGTCCGAGGTGTCCCCGCAGGTGGGGCGGGGTGGCCACGCGGTGATCGGCGCCGTGGGTGATGGCGCGAAGGTGTGGACCTCCGTCGCGCTGGGAAGCAGGGGGCATGGACGAATGCGAAGTGATGTGGCGCGTCCCCGCGGACGCGGACGCGGTGATGCAGTTCGTCGGCTGGGAGCACCCGCTGCCGGCCGTGGTGCTGAAGCTGGGCGAGGTGACGATGACCCTGGCCCCGCCCCGCAACCGGGCCGAGGAGATCGCGTTCGCGCGCTTCATGGTGAAGCTGGCCGCAGCCGCCCGTGACGCGGCGAAGGAGGTCTTGCCGCTGTGACCGGCGCCACTCGCTTCGCTGTCACAACGTCGGCCGCTCCGTCGTCAAGGCTGTGAACGACGACGAAGGGAACCGGTCATGGAAGCGCGTCTCAACATGTTCGAGAACGAAGTCACCACCAAGTTCTTCAAGCGCCTGATCGCGGCGTCGCGCCCGATCGAGGAGTCGACCCTCCCGAAGGTGACCCAGGAGCTGGTGAAGATCCGCGCGAGCCAGATCAACGGCTGCGGAATGTGCCTGGACATGCACACGAAGGACGCAGCAGCCGCGGGCGAAACGGCGGTCCGCCTGGCATTGGTGGCAGCGTGGCGCGAGGCAACGGTGTTCACCGAGGCCGAGCGCGCGGCCCTGGCCCTGACGGAAGAGGGAACCCGCCTGGCGGACGCGCACGAAGGCGTCAGCGACGAGACGTGGGAGTCGGTCCGCAAGCACTACGACGACGAGCAGATCGGCGCGCTGGTGTGCCTGGTGGCGGAGATCAACACGTGGAACCGGCTGAACGTGATCCTGCGCAATCCGGCGGGGGAGTACCAGCCGGGCATGTTCGGCTGAGCCTTGGTCGCTGAGGGGACTTCACCTGGGGGTGAGGTCCCCTTTCGGCGGGTCAGGCGTACATGGCCAGCCAGGTCGCGATGATCTGCTCCTGGTCCTTTCTCGACCTGCAGCCTGGTGCCCTATGCGGGTGCTGAGCTGCAGTTTTACCTGTCATCAGTTCTCGGGGTTTCCTGCCCCACCACGGCCGGGCGGGCCGGCCACGAAGCCGACCGGACAAGCTGCACGCCGACAAGGGCTACGACTATCGCCGCTACCTGACCCGCCGCGGTATCAAAGGTCCGGATCGCCCGGCGCGGGATTGAGGGCGAGTCCCGCCTCGGCCGGGTCCGCTGGGTCGTCGAACGCACCATCTCCCGGCTGCTGCGGTTCAAACGCCTCGGGCTGCGCTACGACCGGACCGAATGCACGACGCTGGCGCTACTCACGCTGGCCTGCGCCGTGATCAACGTCCGCAGCCGCGTTGCTGACGGCACCATCGACGGGGATGAACGAGCACTCTCGTCGGGAAGTGATCAGCCATCGGTGGGGCCGCCTCGTCAGAGGCGTTCGATGCGGTCGGCCTGCGGGCCCCGGTCGCTCTGACGCACCGTGTACCGGACCCGGTCACCCTTCTGCAGCGGTTCCGACCCCATGATCACGGACGCGTGGGCGAAGAGATCGTCGCCGCCTGCGTCCGGGGTGATGAAGCCGAAGCCGCGGTCGTCGTCGTAGCGCGCGACGACGCCCTCGCCGCCTCGTACGGGCACGTCCCGCGCCGCCGGCCCTGCGGCCGCGGCAGGTGCCGACCGCTGCGGTGCCGTCTGGGGCTCGGCGCCCCGGACCAGGTGCACGTCGCGGGCCTGCGGGCCCTTGTCTCCACTAGCCACCTCGTAGGCGACGCGGTCGCCCTCCGCGAGCCACGTCAGCCCCTCGGCCAGGGCCCGGGCGTGAACGAAGACGTCCCCGGCGCCGGAGTCGGGGTTGATGAAGCCGAAGCCCTTGTCCTCGTCGTACCAGGCCACCGTGCCGTCGGCACCGTCCGCGGTACCAGCCGCAGCGGGTGAGCCGGCCCCTGCTCCCAGCGGGATCACGTGCCCGGCCTGCGGGCCGCGCTCGCCTTCGACGATCAGGAAGGCCACCCGCTGCCCCTCGCTGACCACGCCGCCGGTCACGATGGCGGAGCTGTGCACGAAGATGTCGGCGCCGCCGCCGTCCGGCGACGCGAAGCCGTACCCCTTGCCCGGCTCGTACCAGTTGATGGTGCCGAGCAGGCCCACGGTGCTGCCGGTGGCGGCATCGGCGGTGACGCGAACGTGCAGCGCCTGGGGCCCGCGGTCGTTCTCGCCGACCTCGAACACGACGGCCTGACCCTCGCGGAGCAGTTTCGCGCCGCCGTCCCCGACGATCTCGGAGGCGTGCACGAACACGTCCGGCGAGCCGTCCTCGGGCGCGAGGAAGCCGAAACCACGTTCGGCGTCGAACCAACGGACGGTTCCTTGCGGCATCAAAAGCTCCAGGTCGAGAGGGCGGGCAATGGCCCCCAGTCTCTCTGACAGACCTCCGGTCCGTCGGGCCGGGTCCACAGGCGGGCTTCCGACTGAGCGTCTGGCTACCTGCGCTCAAGAAGGCAGGCATCGAGAAGCCGACCCGGGCGGACGGGATGCACGCGCTGCTCGACGCCGGCGAGTCCATCAAAGCCCTGTCCAGCTACCGCGGCGGCCTGAGCAAGGTCCAAAACCACAAAACGGCAGCTAGGCGTACATGGCCAGCCAGATCGCGATGTAGTGCGAAATCGCCGCCAGCACGGTGCAAGCATGGAAGTACTCGTGATACCCGAAGGTGTCCGGCCAGTGGTTCGGCCACTTGAAGCCGTAAAACGCCGCACCCAACGTATAGAACAACCCGCCCACGCACAGCAGCACCAGCGCCGCGACGCCGGCGTGCGACAGCAGCTCGGGGAAGACGAAAACGGCAACCCACCCGAGGGCGATGTAGATCGGCACGCCGAGCCACCGCGGCGCGTGCGGCCACAGCATCTTCAGGGCCACGCCGAGGACAGCGCCGCCCCACACGATCGACAGGATCACGTAGCCCGTCGGCTTCGACATCGCCAGCAGTGTGAACGGGGTGTACGTGCCGGCGATGAACAGGAAGATCATCGAGTGGTCCGCGCGCTTCATCCACTTGTACGCGCGGGGGCTCCACAAACGACGGTGGTACAGCGCGCTCACGCCGAACAGGCCGAGCACCGTAAGGCCGTAGACCGACGTCGCCAGCGCCGCGATCGGGGACACTGTGGACGCCGCCAGGCTGATCAGCACCGCCGCGGCCGCGACCGCGCCGAAGAACGTCCAGAAGTGGATGTGGCCCCTCAGTCGAGGGCGGAGGTCCACTACGGGCTCGGGTGGTTCCGTCTTCACACTCACTCGTCCAGGTTACGGGACCGTAGGTTCTCCAGCACTGCTCAATGCGAGTCACGCGCCTCACACCGGGTGCGTACTCTTCCTCGACGTGAGTGTTCGCTCCTTCTTGTCCGACGTCGTGTACAGCGCCTACGGCAGGCGTCTCATCCAGCAGGCCCGCGGCCGGCATCCCCGGCACATCGCCATCATGCTCGACGGCAACCGCCGTTGGGCTCGTGAAGCGGGCTTCACGGACGTAGCGGACGGCCACCGGGCCGGGGCGAAGAAGATCGCCGACTTCCTGAGCTGGTGCCAGGAGGCCGATGTCGAGGTCGTCACCATGTGGCTGCTGTCCACCGACAACCTCAACCGCGACCCGGACGAGCTCACGCCGCTGCTGAAGATCATCACCGAGGTCACCGACGAGCTGGCCGCGCCCGGGACGCCGTGGCGCCTCCGGATCGTCGGGGCGCTCGACCTGCTACCCAGTGAGATCGCGAAGAAACTCAGCGAAGCCGCCACGCGCACCGAGGGGCGCACAGGGATGGAGGTCAACGTCGCTGTCGGTTACGGCGGGCGCCAGGAGATCGCGGACGCCGTGCGCAGCCTGCTGCTCCAGCACGCCGACGAGGGCACGACCATTCACGAGCTGGCGAAGATCCTCGACGTCGACCACATCTCCGAGCACCTCTACACCTCGGGGCAGCCCGATCCGGACCTCATCATCCGGACTTCGGGGGAACAGCGGCTTTCCGGATTCCTGCTCTGGCAGTCCGCGCATTCCGAATTCTGGTTCACCGAAGCGTATTGGCCGGCATTCCGCCGGGTCGACTTCCTGCGTGCGATCCGCGACTACGCCTGGCGGCACCGCCGGTTCGGCTCGTGAACGCACCGAAGGGCCCCGGAGCGAACTCCGGGGCCCTTCGAAGAACCTGACTCAGTGGTGGTGGTGCTCCAGCGAGTGCAGGATCAGCGCCGGGGTGGTGGCCACGCCGGTGTAGGCGCCGGCGACCAGGGAGGCCGCACCGTAGCCCAGGGCGCCGCCGCCCTCGATGAACGTGGCGTAGGCGTCGCCGAACGTCGGGTCCGGGGTGCCGCTCGAGTCGCCCGTCGCGGCGAACGCGGTGCTGCCGACCATCATGAGGCCCGCAGCGGTGGCGGCGACGAAACCAGCCTTCTTCAGCACTTGGCACACTCCTAGGTAGAACTGTTGGGGTCCGGGCGCCGGCCGAACCGGCGGTGTGTCCCGCAGTCAAAAAATTACTCGCTTATCGGGCTTCTCGTACGTCGTGTACGCCCATTGTGTGAGGCTGCTGCAGGCGCTTTCACTCGGTACGGTTCATTACTCGCGACGCAAAATGCATTCCTTCACCGAACGTGGTAGAACCCCGAAGCCGATCTTGTGAATACGTCGGGTCAGCAATTTATCCAAGATCATTCCGACGAGTGTGTATCGATCGAGAGGGCAACTACCCAGAGCTACCGTCACGGGACGTCGATGTCGGACGACCGACAGTGAGGTGACGATCTGGCGAATCACCGTGTTGGCTCCCTGCGCGATCCGGCATTCGTAGGTACCTTCCGAGAAGAGGGCACGCGATCCGTGCGGGTCCTCGCGGGAGGCCCTGGTCGTGACGGTGATCGAGGGGGCGGCACAGCCGCCCACGAGACGCACGAGGGGGCCGGCACCCGGCCCTCGTGGCCGCGCCGCCTGACAGCTCGTCAGGCGGAGTGGTCCAGCCAGGGAGGTGCCCGGCCCAGCGAGTGCGGGCGTGAGGTGCACACGCCCTCGAGGGAGATGCCGTCGTGACTGCGCAGCGTTTGCCCCGTAAGGCCTCTGGCCGTTCTTCGACCGGTGCCGTTCCTGGCCCGGAGAAAGCCTCGACCTCGCCCGAATCCCAGCAGCACATGTACGTGCTCGACACGTCGGTCCTCCTTTCGGACCCGTGGGCGGTGACCCGGTTCGCCGAACACGCAGTCGTGCTTCCGCTGGTCGTCATCAGTGAACTGGAGGCGAAGCGCCACCACCCGGAGCTCGGCTGGTTCGCCCGGGAGTCCCTGCGCATGCTCGACGACCTGCGCCGGCAGTACGGCAGGCTCGACGCGCCGCTCCCCATCGGGGACCACGGCGGCACGCTGCAGGTGGAGCTGAACCACTCGGACCCGACGGTGCTCCCGGTCGGGTTCCGGACGGACTCCAACGACCACCGCATCCTCGCCTGTGCGCTGAATCTCGCGGCGGAGTACGAGTCGGTCACGCTGGTGACGAAGGACATCCCGCTGCGGGTCAAGGCCGGGGCCGTCGGCCTCGAGGCGGACGAGTACCGCGCGCAGGAAGTGACCCCGTCGGGCTGGACGGGCATGGCGGACGTGGACGTCGAGCAGGACGTGCTGGACACGCTGTTCGGCGGCGGCACCGTCGACCCGGTCGAGTACGGCATGGACGAGCTCGCCGAGCTGCCCTGCCACACCGGGCTGCGGCTGCTCGCGGGCAGCTCCAGCGCTCTCGGGCGGATCACCGCGGACAAGCGCATCCGGCTGGTCCGCGGCGACCGCGAGGCGTTCGGCCTGCACGGCCGCAGCGCCGAGCAGCGCGTCGCACTCGACCTGCTGCTCGACTCCGACGTCGGCATCGTCTCCCTCGGCGGCCGCGCCGGCACCGGCAAGTCGGCACTCGCGCTGTGCGCCGGGCTCGAGGCGGTGATGGAGCGCCGCCAGCACCGCAAGGTCGTGGTGTTCCGGCCGGTCTACGCGGTCGGCGGCCAGGACCTCGGCTACCTGCCCGGGTCCGAGAGCGAGAAGATGCAGCCGTGGGCGCAGGCGGTGTTCGACACCCTCGGCGCGCTGGTCAGCCAGGACGTCCTCGACGAGGTCTTCGACCGCGGCATGCTCGAGGTGCTCCCGCTGACGCACATCCGCGGCCGGTCGCTGCACGACGCGTTCGTCATCGTCGACGAGGCGCAGTCACTGGAACGGAACGTCCTGCTCACGGTGCTTTCGCGGCTCGGCACGGCGTCACGGGTGGTGCTCACGCACGACGTCGCCCAGCGTGACAACCTGCGCGTCGGCCGGCACGACGGCGTCTCGGCGGTGATCGAGAAGCTGAAGGGCCACCCGCTGTTCGCGCACGTCACGCTGACGCGCTCGGAGCGCTCGCCGATCGCCGCCCTGGTCACCGAGATGCTGGAGGACCACGGCTGAGCCCAAGTCCATGAAGGGCACCTTCAGGGCTTAAACGCCCTGAAGGTGCCCTTCATGGCATTCACCAGCCGGAGGGGAGCGGACGGCCTTCCGCGAAGCCTGCGGCCGACTGGACGCCCAGCAAGGCCCGCTCGTGGAACTCTTCGAGAGTGCGCGCGCCCGCGTAGGTGCACGAGGACCGGACGCCGGAGCCGATCGAGTCCAGCAGGTCCTCGACGCCCGGCCGGGCCGGGTCGAGGGACATCCGCGACGTCGAGATGCCCTCTTCGAACAGCGCCTTGCGGGCGCGGTCGAACGAGTTGTCCGTGCGGGTGCGCGCGCCCACCGCGCGCTTCGACGCCATGCCGAACGACTCCTTGTACGGCCGCCCCTGCTCGTCGAACCGCAGGTCACCGGGGGATTCGTAGGTGCCGGCGAACCACGAGCCGACCATCGCCGCGGACGCACCCGCGGCCAGCGCCAGCGCGACGTCGCGCGGGTGGCGGACCCCGCCGTCGGCCCAGACGTGCTTGCCCAGCTCGCGCGCGGCGGCCGCGCAGTCGGCGACGGCCGAGAACTGCGGACGGCCGACGCCGGTCATCATCCGCGTGGTGCACATCGCGCCCGGCCCGACCCCGACCTTGACGACGTCGGCGCCGGCCTGGATCAGGTCGCGCGTGCCCTCGGCGGTGACCACGTTCCCGGCGACCACCGGGACCTGCGGCGACACCGACCGGACGGCCTTCAGCGCGGCGATCATCTTCTCCTGGTGCCCGTGCGCGGTGTCGACGACCAGCACGTCGGCACCGGAGCTGAGCACGGCTTCGGCCTTCGCCGCGACATCGCCGTTGACGCCGACCGCGGCGGCGACACGCAGCTTGCCGCCGTTGTCGACGGCCGGGGTGTAGATGTCGGCGCGCAGCGCCCCGACGGCGGTCAGCACACCCGCGAGGCGGCCGTCCGCGTCCAGGCCCAGCGCCAGGGATGCGCCGTGGCTGTGCAGCCGTTCGAAGACCTCGCGCGGCGGCGTGTTCAGCGGGACCGCGACGGTCGCAGGCTGCGCGACGTCGGCGAGACGCGCGAAGCGGTCGACGCCCGCGCAGGCCGCTTCGTCGACGATGCCGACCGGGCGGCCTTCGCCGTCGACGACCACAACAGCGCCGTGAGCGCGCTTGTGGACGAGGTTGAGCGCGTCGGCCACCGCGTCACCGCCGGTGAGCACCAGCGGTGTGTCCCACACCGTGTGGCGGCTCTTCACCCAGCCGACGATCTCCGCGACGGCGCTGCTGTCCACGTCTTGGGGCAGCACCACCAGGCCGCCCCGGCGGGCGACGGTCTCGGCCATCCGGCGGCCGGCGACCGCGGTCATGTTCGCGACCACGATCGGGATCGTCGCGCCGGTGCCGTCCGCGGTGGACAGGTCGACGTCGAAGCGGGACTCCACGTCCGAGCGGTTCGGCAGCAGGAACACGTCGTCGTAGGTCAGGTCGTGAGCGGGCCGGTGGCCGTCGAGGAAACGCACGAGTCCCCAGGCTACGGGGCGCGCGAGGAGACGGCGAACGCGGCAGGGCGCGTGGCAGGATCGAAGCATGAGCCGCCGCGACCGGGACACCGAGGGACGGGCACGCAACGCACGGCCGCGCGACGGCCTCGGCCGCCCGCTTCCGTACGGCGAGGAAGGTGTCGAGCGCCAGCCGGAGGGCATCGCGCGGACGCCGGCGCAAACGCTTGCGGAGGCCCAGCAGCTGCTCGACGACGGCAAGCCGTTCCACGCGCACGAGGTCTTCGAGGACGCGTGGAAGACCGCCGACGGACCCGACCGCGAACTCTGGCGCGGCCTCGCGCAGCTCGCCGTCGGGCTGACGCACGCCGCACGCGGCAACGCCGTCGGCGCGGCGTCGCTGCTGGAGCGGGGCGCGGCGAGCATCGAGCCGTTCCGGAGCGAGCCACCGCACGGCATTGACGTCGCCGGGTTGCAGGAGTGGGCGCGGAACCTGGTCGAAGAGGCGAAGCAGCGCGTACGCGTGTCGCCGACCCCGCCGCGGCTGAAGAGCTGATGTGCTGACGGCGCTGGGCGCCGCGGTCATCGCGGCGGTAGCTTCGCTGTTCGGCGTGACGCTCGGGGCGCTGCTCGAGCCCCTGAAGCTCAACGCGGCGCGCCGGGCGAAGCAGCGCCAGGAGCGCGCGGACCGCTGCGCAGGACTCATCGAGGCCGCGACGCGAGCACGTAAGCACATCATGGACCTCAACGTCATCCATCGTCGAATGACGCTTGGCGAGGAACAGGAGACGGACGCGCAGCGTGCAGTTGAGTTCGAGGACGGCTACTACACGGCACGCACCGAAATGCGTACTTTCTACGGGTTGCTCATCATGAGCGGTCCGGACGAGCTGGTCGAGCAAGCGAAGCTGCTGCGGAAAGCGGAAGAGGACCTCCACCACACCCGGTTCGAGCTGGATGCCGGCGGGGAATTCAGGCGCATGCACTTGCCCGCGCCGGTGCGCGAAGCGACCGTCGCGTGCGAACGGGCGATCGAGGAGTTCGCGCTCGTCGCCCGGAAGCACACGTCCTAGGGCTGGTCCCAGCCGCTCGAAGCCGTCTTCTCGGCGCCGATCGTGGTGCCGTCGCCGTGGCCGGTGTGCACCTTTGTCGCCTCCGGGAGCGTGAACAGCTTCTCGCGGATGGACTTCAGGATCGTCGGATAGTCCGAATAGGACCGTCCGGTGGCGCCGGGGCCGCCGTTGAACAGCGTGTCGCCGGTGAACACCACGCCGAGCTTTTCGGCGTACAGGCAGACCGCGCCGGGCGCGTGACCCGGCGTGTGGATGACGCGGAGCTCGGTGCCCGCGATGGTGATCCTCTGGTCGTCGGCCAGCTCGCCGTCCGGCGCGCGGTCGGGGTGGGTGAGGTTCCAGACGACCCGGTCGTCGGGGTGCAGCAGGATCGGCGCGCCGGTGGCCTCGGCCAGCTGGGGCGCGGCGTTGACGTGGTCGTTGTGCGCGTGGGTGCAGACGATCGCGGCCAGTTTCCGCTCACCGACGACGTTGGCGATCGCTTTCGCGTCGTGAGCCGCGTCGATGACGATCACCTCCGCGTCGTCACCCACGATCCACACGTTGTTGTCGACGTCCCAGCTGCCCCCGTCGAGCTCGAAGACGCCGGAGGTCACCAGGTTCTGCACGATCGCCGTCATGCGCCCGACCCTAGCGGTGATCCGGCCGCTTGCCGATCGAGCGGGTCGACGACATACCGGCGGTATGCTACTTTCGAGTAGTCTTACTGTCGGTAAGTTCGAGGAGTGCCGCCATGCCGCGTGACCTGCTGGCCGAGCCGCTCAAGCTGCGCTGCGGTGCCGTCCTGCCGAACCGGCTGGTCAAGTCGGCGCTGAGCGAGCAGCTCGGCGACCGCCGGAACGCGCCGACCCGCGAACTCTTCGAGCTGTACCGGACGTGGGCGCGGGGTGGCGCGGGCGCGCTGATCACCGGGAACGTCATGGTCGATCCGGTCGCGCTCGGCGAGCCGCGCAACGTCGCGGTGACCCCGGACCCGGAGGTCTACCGCCCGTGGGCGCGGGCGGTCGAGGGCACGGACACGCAGCTCTGGGTGCAGCTGAACCACCCCGGCCGGCAGAGCCCGCGGTACCTGTCACGGCAGCCGGTCGCGCCGTCCGCCGTGCCCTTCGGTGACCGAGGCGTGCGTACCGCCTTCGCCGCTCCGCGCGCTCTCACCGGCGAAGAGATCGAAGCGATCATCGAACGCTTCGGTATCGCGGCGCGCACATTCGTCGAAGCGGGCTTCGCGGGCGTACAGATCCATGGCGCGCACGGCTACCTGGTCTCGCAGTTCCTTTCCCCGCTGACGAACCTGCGCACCGACGCCTGGGGTGGTGACGCCGTCCGTCGCCGGCGGTTCCTCCTCGAGGTGGTGCGGCGCGTGCGTTCGGCGGTGGGCGACGCCGTGCCGGTGTCGGTCAAGCTCAACAGCGCGGACTTCCAGCGCGGCGGTTTCACCGAGGACGAGTCGCTCGAAGTGGTGCGCGAACTCGGCGAGGCCGGGCTCGACCTGCTGGAAGTTTCCGGCGGCACCTACGAGAAGGCCGCGATGATGGGCTCGGGCCGGGCGAGCACTGTCGCGCGCGAAGCGTACTTCTTGGACTACGCCGCGAAGGCGCGTTCAGTGTCCGACGTCGCGTTGATGGTCACCGGCGGCTTCGCGACTCCGGACGGCATGACGGACGCGTTGCGCTCCGGCGAGCTCGACGTCATCGGGCTCGGCCGGCCGCTCGTCGTCGACCCCGAGCTGCCGGCGCGGCTGCTGAGCGGCGAGGACGTCGAGGCGGAGCGGCGGTGCCCGAAGACCGGGATCCGGCTGGCCGACAGCCTGCTCGAGATCCAGTGGCACACCCGCCAGATGCACCGGATCGCCGCCGGCAAGCCGGTCGACCGGCGCGGCGCGCTGCCGACGCTGGTGCAGGCCGCCGCGACCGACGGGCTCAACGCGTTCCGCCGCGTCCGCGGTTAAGCGGGTCTCACCCGGCGCTCGTACAGGAACGCGGCGGCGGCGAGGGCGGTGAAGAACAGGCCGATGAACACACAGTTGAGAGAGACCTGGCCGTAGCCGAGCGCGCCCGCGTCGACGAACGGGTACGGGTAGAAGCCGGTGATCGCGCCGCGCGGCAGTGTGAAGGCGAGCCAGACCAGCGGGTAGAGCAGCGACCACCACACCGTGCGCCAGGTCAGCGCGCCGCGCGGGCCCGCGATGAGCCAGCCGAGCACGAACAGGATCGGCGTCACCTTGTGCAGCACCGTGTCGGCGAACAGCGAAAGCCCGTGCAGCTCGTACAGGCCGGCGAGGGCGACCTGGTAGACGATGCCGGTCACGGTGATGCCGACCAGCGCGTCGAGCCAGAGCACGGCGAACAGGCGGCCGCGCGCGACGCCCAGCGCGACCAGCGCCGAGGTCACGGTGACCAGCAGGTTCGAGTCGATCGTGAAGAAGCAGAGCAGGTTCGCGATCCGGCCGGCGGGGTCCTGCGCCGAGGCGACCACCTGGGTGACCAAGCCGGTCAGTGCGACCAGGGTGGTGACGGCGAACCAGCCGCGGGTGAGCTTGGACATCCCGTGACGATACCGGCGTGAGTCCATTGTGGACCACTTGGAACCGGGCGGGCTCCGGAGCTGTCCGCCCCGGAGCCCGCCCGGGGGTCTACTTCAGCGCCTTGACCAGCGCGGGGACGAAGACCGACGCGTCGACCGTGCCCCAGCCGCTGGCGATGTCGAAGCCCTTCGCCGCGGTGAAGCCGGTGACGCCGTCCTGGCTGTTGTCGCCCTCGGTGACGTCGACGATGCCCGCCTTCGTGCCCGCCGGGCCCAGCTTCGTGTACAGCGCCGGGTTGATCTGGCCGAGCTTGCCGTGCTTGGCCTGGACGGCCAGCGCGAGCACCCCGGCGAACAGCGGCGCGGACTGCGACGTGCCGTAGACGCCTTCCATGCTGATGTCCGGGAACGAGCGCATCTTGCTGCCGGTGATCTTCTTGACGCCGTCCTGCCAGTTCGGCCGCGCGTACGTCTTCGAGAGGCCCGCGCCTTCGGAGAAGCCGTTGTCGGCGACGTTCACGACGTCGTCCGGCTTGGTGCGCGCGCCGGTCGCGTCGAGGTGCAGCTGCGTGCCGCCGAGCGTCGTGACACGCGGGTCGGACGCCGGCCAGCTCGCGACGCGGTACGGGTAGTTGCCGGGGCCGTAGAGGTAACCACCGGTCGGGCCGTCGTCGCCGGAGGAGGCGACCATCGTGATCCCGGCCTTGCTCGCGCGGTCGAGTGCCGGGTCGAGCGTCTTGATCGAGTCGAACGACGGGAAGTTCTCCTCGGTGGTGCCGAAGCTCATCGAGATGACGTCGACCAGCTTGTGCTCGGTCATGTAGTCGACGGCGTGCATCATCTCGGGCAGGCCGGTGAAGCCCTGCGTCTCCGCGACGGGCGTGGCCGCGACGATGATCTTCGCGTTCGGCGCCAGGGCGTGCATCATCGTGACGTCGAGGTCGGTCTCGCCGCCCCAGCCCTGGCAGGTCGCGGTGTCGACGCCGGGGTCGGTGCACGCCGGGACGGGCCCGGACGGCTGGATGACCTCGACGTTCGCCGGCGGCAGGCCGTGGCTCTTCGAGTAGGTGTCGAGGACTTCCTTGACCTGGTCGTCGCCGAACGACACCAGTGTCGCAACGGTGCTGCCCGCGCCGGTGATGCCGTCGTTCCACAGCTTCGTCGCGTTGTAGGCGGTGCTTTCCTTCGGCAGCGTCGCCATCGCCGCTTCCAGCTTCGCGACCCGCTTCTGCACGGTGTCCGCGCCGACGAACGACTGCGCGGCCGCCGAGAAGTGGTGCTTCGACGGCTGGTGCCCGGCGTCCGGCGTGCTCGGCACCGGCGTGGCCGACGCCGGAACGGCGAACGCCGTCACGAGCAGGGTGGTGCTCGCGAGCAGGCCCGCGGTGGCGCGCAATCTCATGCTTTCTCCCCTGGCTGAAGGAACTCCGTCAGCCACTCTGGCCAGGTTGGGGAGGAGGCAACATCGACTTTCGTCTTTCCTTTTAGGAGGAAAGCACCGCCGACGCGCGAGATGTCGTGATCGAGACTTTCGTTTCAGGCTCCTTCCGACCGGTCGCCGTGGAGCAGGCCGCGGACCGTGTCGATCGTGTCGGCGTCCGCCGGGTCCTTGTCCGGGCGGTAGCGGACCACCCGCGCGAACCGCAGGGCCAGGCCACCGGGGTAGCGCGTCGAAACCTGGGCGCTGTCCAGCTCGATCTCGACGACGACTTCCGGGCGGACGTACACCGTCCAGTCGTCGCGGTGGGTCTCGATCTCCTGGAACGTCCTCGTCTGCCAGGCGAGGATCTCGTCGGTCATGCCCTTGAACGTCTTGCCCACCATGATCGGCGGGCCGCCGTCCGGGTCGCGGGCGCCGAGGTGCAGGTTCGACAGCGTGCCCGTGCGCCGGCCGTGGCCCCACTCCGCCGCGAGGACCACCAGGTCGATCGTGTGCACCGGCTTGACCTTCAGCCACGCGCGCCCGCGCCGCCCGGCTGCGTACGGCGACGCCAGGTCCTTGACCATCACCCCTTCGTGCCCGGCCTCCATCGCCGCCTCGAGCACCTCGGCCGCGCCCGCGACACCAACCTCACCGGGGATCACGTGCGCCCCGGCGACCTTGCGCAGGGCCGCGTTGCGTTCGGACAGCGGCGCGTCCAGGAGGTCGACGCCGTCGAGGTGCAGGCAGTCGAAGAAGTACGGCCGCAGCAGGAGCGCCTTCACCTGCTCGTCGCGGGTGCTGCCGAACCGGCTCATCGTGTCCTGGAACGGCCGCGGCCGCCCGGCGTCGGTCAGCGCCAGCGTCTCGCCGTCCAGGACCACCGACTCGCACGGCAGCGCCCGCACCAGCTCGACCAGCTCCTGCACGCTGCCGGTGATCTCGCGCAGCGTGCGGGTCCAGACGTGCACCTCGTCACCTTGGCGGTGCACCTGGATCCGGGCACCGTCCATCTTGTACTCGACGATCGCCTCGGCGTGCTCGGCGACGGCTTCGTCCAGCGATTCCGCCGGTGACGCCAGCATCGGCTTGATCGGCGTGCCCAGCGTCAGCCGGAACTCCGCCAGCGCCGCCTGCCCGCCGGTGAGCGCCGCGACGCCGGTGGTGCCGAGCTTGCCGGACAGCATGAACGCCCGGCGGACGTCTACAGCCGGGACCTCGGCCGCCGCCGCGATCGCGTCGACCATCACGCCTTCCAGTGCGCCCTGCCGCAGTTCGCCGGTGACCAGCCGGAACAGGAACTGCTGCTCGTCCTCGGTCAGCCGGACGAACAGCGCTCGAAGCACGTCCTGCCGCCGGGTCGACGAGCCCGTGCCCGCCGCCACGCCGGCCGCCTCGGTCAGCGCGGCGTCCACTTCGAGCACCGTCACGATCGGGTCGGGAGCTGGGGCGGCGCCGAGCCCGGCCAGGGTGCGCCAGCCCGCACCCAGCCGGTCCTGCGCCGTCTGCCCGGTCAGGTACGCGATCACCACGGGCAGCTCCGCGACCTCGGCCGCACGCAGCAGCGTGGCCAGGAGGGCGATCTTCGCCTTCCTGGACCTCGTCGCCGCCAGGTCGGCGGACGCCCGGACTATCTCGCTGAGCAGCACCCGGACATCATGACCCGGACCACCGACAATTTCTCGTCGGTCAGATGTCCGGCCTGGTGCAGAGGGGGTCGAGGAGCCCGTCCTTGGCCACGCACGGCGTGTACCCGGCGTCCTGCAGCTCCGCCCGCGCGGCCGAGCTCGCGAGGTAGTCCAGGAACCGCTTCAGCACACTCCCGTTGGACGGCACGCCCTTCGTGTAGAGGTACTCGACGGTCCAGAACCGGTAGCCGGCGTCGACGGTCGTGACGTCGGGGTAGTGGCCGTCGAGCTGCAGGACGCTCAGCTGCTGGTCGCGGGCGGCTGCTGTCTTGGCCGCCGGGACGTCGGCGTACCCGATCGCGCCCGGGACGGCGGCGACCTCGGTGAGCACCTCGCCGGTCGTGCCGCGCTCGCAGCGCGTGGTGGCCGCCGCCGGGTCGCGTTCGGGCTTGCGGCACGAGTCCGACGTCAGCCGGTCCTCCGCGCCGCCGAGCACCTTCTGCTCGAACGTCTTGCGGGTGCCCGACTCCTGCCCGCGCCCGACGATCCCGATCGGCACCGACGGCCCCGGCCGGAGCTGGTCCCAGTTCCGCACCCGGCCGCTGAAGATGTCCTTGACCTGCTGGGTCGTCAGCCGGTCGACGCCGGCGGCGCGGTTGACGACCAGGCTGTACACGACCACCGCGACGGCCTTCGCCTCGAGATCCGGGCCCGCTTCGCCGGACCGGCCGTCCGAGAGCACCGCCAGCTCGTCCTTGCCCGCCGCGTCGACCGGGGCGAGCGCGCGGACCCCGGTGACACTGCCGGTCGCGCGGGTCGTGATCGCGGCGCCGTCGCACTGGCCGTGGTACTCGGCCGCGATGCTGCCGATGATCGGCACGAACGCGCTCGACCCCTCGACCGACAGCTTCCCGGTGGCGCACTGCGCGGTCTCGCCGGACGGCCGTGACCACGACACGAGCAGCGTCGCCAGCAGCGCCCCGGTCAGCAGCACCCCGACCGCCGTCGTGACCACCGGCCAGGTGATCCGGCGCTGCTTGCGGTCGTCCCGGATCCGGCCGGCGGCCAGCCGGGCGTGGTGGTCGATCTCCTTGCTGATCTCGCCGTCGTAGCCGTCGGACTCGCGCAGCACGACAACAAGCTTGAACTTCTCCTTGCGCTTCAAGGAAAGCCGCGCGAACCGGACGCCGTGCCACTCGGGCGCCTCGGGCGCAGGCGTCTCCGCCAGCCGCTTGGGCAGCCATGCACGCACCCTCGACAGCTTCGCGCCTTCCACCGGCCGCTGTGGCGTCTCGCGCGTGAAGAACTCGAGGCCGTCGCGGACGTGCTGACGGAGGCCGTCGTCGGTGGCGTCGGACACCCGCGCGTCCCAGACGATCCGGTTGCCGAAGGTGAACGACAGCGGGATCTCGAAGTCCTCCGGTGCGATGTCGAACCCGCCGGTGTTGCGGATCCGGATCACCACCACGCTCATCCGGCTCAGCAGCCGCGCGGTGCGCTCCAGCTGCGGGTCGGCCTGGGCGGAGCCGTTCTCACCGTCGTGCAGGTCGATCGGGGACAGGCCGATCTTCGAGTTGTAGAGCACCCGGAACGCCAGCCGGCGGCGCCGGATGAAGTAGCGGTCCACGAACGGCGCGGCCATCGCGACCAGCGCGGCGAGCCCGAGGACCAGACTGCCCGAATCCGAGCTGAGGATCTCGGCGAGGGACTGCATCGTCGCGCCGACGCCCACCGTGCCGCTCCTCTACCCCCGACTCCCCAGGTGAAGCAGCGTAGGCAGCGCTCACCCGGTGCGGGGGGCCGACGACCGAGTGTTCACCGGTCGTTCATCGGCGGCGATCCAGCTGGCCAGCAGCCCGAGCGCGCGTTCGGTCTCCGACCCCGGCTCGGCGTGGTAGACGACCATGCCCTGGTCGGGATCCTGGGGCAGGCGCAGCGTCTCGTAGCGCAGCCGCAGCTCACCGACGACGGGGTTCCGCAGCACCTTCCAGCCCTGGGCCTTCTCCCGCACCGCGTGCTCGGCCCACAGCTTCCGGAACCGTTCGCTCGCCAGCGACAGCTCGCCGATGAGCTGGGCGAACCGCGGGTCCCCAGGATGCCGTCCGCTCTCCGCGCGCAGGTTCGCGACGAGCTCACGGCACACCGCGTCGTACTCCGGGTGCAGCTGCTTCGCCCGCTCGTCGAGGAAGATCAGCTTCGGCATGTTGCGTTCGGCCAGGTCGGCGAAGGCGAACGCGACCGCGCCGCCGAGCGCGTTCCACGCCAGCACGTCCATGTACCGGCCGAAGACGAACGCCGGCGCCTGGATGGCGTCGAGCAGCTGCTGCAGCTCGGGCCGGACCTGTTGCGGCGCGCGCTCGTCACGGCGCTTCGGCGCGGCGAGGTTGCGCAGGTAGGCCTCTTCGCCGGAGTCGAGCCGCAGCGCGCGGGCCAGCGCGTCGAGGACCGCGTCCGAGACGTTCTTCGCGCGGCCCTGCTCCAGCCGCGTGTAGTAGTCGACGCTGATCCCGGACAGCTGCGCCAGCTCCTCGCGACGCAGGCCCTTGACCCGCCGCTGCGTGATCCCGGGCGGCAGGCCCAGGTCAGCGGGGTCCAGTGCGGCGCGGCGCGCCTTCAGGAAGGCGCCCAGCTCGGCTGCGTCACTCATGCCTCCAGTATCCCCGCCTCGCGGCGGCCCGCCTGGTACTGCCGGACCCAGGTTGAGCGTGACCTGGCCCGCGCTTTTCGCTCACCGCAGGGTGGTGGCATGAAACGACGAACTTTGGGCGGCACCGGGATTTCGGTCAGCGAATACGCGTTCGGCGCGATGATGCTGGGCAAGTGGGGCAACCCCGACCACGAAGCGGGCGTCCGGATGCTGCACACCGCGCTCGACGCGGGGATCAACTTCTGGGACACCGCGGACATGTACTCCGACGGCGAGAACGAGCAGATCGTCGGCAAGGCTTTGAAGGGCCGCCGCGACGAGGTCGTGCTCGCCACCAAGGGCTTCTTCCCGATGGGTGCCGACCCCAACCAGGGCGGCCTTTCGCGGCGCTGGCTCACTCGCGCGCTGGACGACAGCCTCCGGCGGCTCGACACCGACTACGTCGACCTCTACCAGGTGCACCGGCCGGATCCCACGACCGACATCGAAGAGACGCTCTCGGTGTTGACGGACTTCGTGCGCGCCGGGAAGGTGCGTGCGATCGGGTCGTCGGACTTCCCGGCCGAGCAGATCGTGGAAGCCCAGTGGGTGGCGGAAAAGCGCGGCCTGGCGCGGTTCCGCGCCGAGCAGCCGCCGTACTCGATCTTCAACCGGGCGATCGAGGCCGCGGTGCTGCCGACCGCGCAGAAGTACGGCATGGGCGTGCTGACGTGGAGCCCGCTGGCCAGCGGCTGGCTGTCGGGCAAGTACGTGAAGCCGTCCGATGTGGACCTTTCGGAGGGCCGCCGGACGTTGCAGGCGCACAAGTTCGACCCGGCGCTGCCGGAGAACGCCGTCAAGTTCGAGGCGATCGCACAGCTGAAGAAGATCGCCGACGACCTGGGCCGGCCGCTCACGCACCTGGCAACGGCGTTCGTCCGGGCCCACCCGGGCGTGACGTCGGCGATCATCGGCCCGCGCACACCGGAGCAGCTCGACGACCTGCTCGCCGGCGCGGACCTGGTGCTGGACGACGAGGTGCTGGACCGGATCGACGAGATCGTCCCGCCGGGCACGGACCTCAACCCGGCCGAGAAGGACTACACCCCGCCGGCGCTGGCGGACGCGCGCCTGCGCCGGCGGTAGCGGGTCCCGAAGCGTCACTTTCCCTAGGAAAGATGCGTCACCTCACGGCGATTTCACTTGCCGCCGCGGGCCATGCGGAGGACGTCGAGCGCTTCGTCGAGCTGCTCTTCGGTGAGCTTGCCGTCCTTCACGTGGCCGCGTTCGATGACGACCTCGCGGATCGTCTTCAGCTCCTTCAACGCCTGCTTCGCGATCGCGGCAGCCTCTTCGTAACCGATGTACTTGTTCAACGGCGTCACGATCGACGGCGAACCTTCGGCGTACTGGCGGGCGCGGTCGACGTTCGCGGTGACACCGTCGAAGACTTTGTCCGCCAGCAGCCGCGCCACCGCCGCGAGCAGGCGGGCCGACTCGAGGACGTTCCGCGCGATCACCGGCAGGTTGACGTTCAGCTGGAAGTTGCCCGCGGCGCCGGCGAAGGCCACCGCGGCGTCGTTGCCGATCACCTGGGCGACCACCTGCAACGTCGCCTCCGGGATCACCGGGTTCACCTTGCCCGGCATGATCGACGAGCCGGGCTGCAGGTCCGGCAGCGCCAGCTCGGCCAGGCCGGTGCGCGGGCCGGAGCCCAGCCAGCGCAGGTCGTTGGCGATCTTGTTGAACGACACGGCGATCGTGCGCAGGTGCCCGGACGTCTCGACGACGCTGTCCTGCGTCGCCTGCGCCTCGAAGTGGTCGCGGGCCTCGGTCAGCGGCAGCCCGGTGACGGTGGCGAGTTCCGCGGCGACCGAAGCGCCGAAGCCGTCCGGCGCGTTGAGGCCCGACCCGACGGCCGTGCCGCCGATCGGCAGCTCGCCGAGGCGCGGCAGGCCGGACTTCAGCCGTTCGACACCGAAGCGGACCTGCGACGCCCACGCGCCGGCCTCCTGGCCGAGCGTGATCGGCACGGCGTCCATCAGGTGCGTGCGGCCGGACTTCACCACGTCGGCCCACTCCGCGGCGCGCACCTCGATGGCGCCGGCGAGGTACTCGAGCGCCGGGATGACGTCCTTGAGCACGGCTTCGGTGGCGGCGACGTGGATGGTCGTCGGGAAGGTGTCGTTCGACGACTGCGACGCGTTGACGTGGTCGTTCGGGTGCACGTCCCGCCCGAGGGCGCGGCTCGCCAGGGTCGCGATGACCTCGTTGGCGTTCATGTTCGACGAGGTCCCGGACCCGGTCTGGAAGACGTCGATCGGGAAGTGCGCGTCGTGGGCGCCCTCGGCGACCTCGTCGGCGGCCTTGGCGATGGCGTCGGCGACGTCGGCGTCGAGCACGCCGAGCTTGAGGTTCACGCGCGCGGCGGCGGCCTTGAGCAGGCCGAGCGCGCGGATCTGGGCGCGCTCCAGGCCCCGGCCGGAGATGGGGAAGTTCTCGACGGCCCGCTGCGTCTGCGCGCGGTAGAGCGCGTCGGCCGGCACGCGGACCTCGCCCATGGTGTCGTGTTCGATCCGGTATTCCTGGTCAGCCATGACATCGATTCTGGACCTGTTCCGGCGTGGCCGCGTGGTGGCGTCGACCACCTTCGGCGGCCCGCGACGCTAGGATCGGCTGTGTTCTCGATCACCGCCATCCACCACTGGCTGGAGCGAGCATGACTGAAGCTTCTGGGGACTCGTACGACCTCGTGATCATCGGCGCGGGCCCGACCGGCCTCTTCGCCGCCTACTACGCCGGGTTCCGCGGCCTCTCCATGGCGGTGGTCGACTCGCTACCCGAGCCCGGTGGCCAGGTGACCGCGATGTACCCCGAGAAGATGATCTACGACGTCGGCGGGTTCGCCGAGGTCCGCGGGCGCGATCTGGTCGACGGCCTGGTGAAGCAGGCCGCACCGTTCAAGCCGAAGTACCTGCTGGGGCGCAAGGCCGAGAAGCTCGAGACCCTCGGGGACGGCGTCGAGCTGACCCTCGACGGTGGTGAGACGCTGCGGGCGCGCGCCGTCCTGATCACCGCGGGCATCGGGGAGTTCACCCCGCGTCCGCTGCCCGCCGGCGACGGCTGGCTCGGCCGCGGCATGGTCCACTTCGTCCCGTCGTTCCAGGCGCACGCGGGGCAGCACGTCGTGATCGTCGGTGGCGGCGACTCCGCGTTCGACTGGGTGCTCGCGCTGCACCCGGTCGCGGCGAGCGTGACGCTCGTGCACCGCCGCGCGAAGTTCCGCGCCGCCGAGTCGATCGTGCGGCAGGCGCGTGAGCTCGGCACCCGGATCATCACCGACGCCGAGGTCACCCGGTTCGTCGAGGACGCGGACGGTGCGCTCGAAGCCGTCGACGTCTCGGTGAAGGGCGGCGAAGACGAGCGGCTGCCGGCCCACGCCGTCGTCGCGGCGCTCGGCTTCACCGCCGACCTCGGGCCGATCGAGAGCTGGGGCCTGGAGATCGACCACCGCGCCATCGCCGTCGACTCGACGATGGCGACCCCGCGCGAACGCATCTACGCGGCGGGCGACGTCGCGGCGTATCCGGGGAAGGTCAAGCTGATCGCGACCGGCTTCGGCGAAGCGGCCACGGCCGTCAACAACATCGCCGTTGCGCTCGACCCGGACGCGCACCTGTTCCCGGGCCACTCCAGCAACGCGGAGTAGGTCAGGCCTTCGTCTTCTCCGCGATCCACGGCGCGTACGCAACAACGGACGTGTAGATCGACGGCGCCGTCGCGCATTCCGGGTTGTTGTTGCCCGGCCGGCTGGTGACGCCGACGAGCAGCCAGTGGTCCCCGTCGCGGACGATCTCCGGGCCGCCGGAGTCGCCGAAGCACGCCCCGGCGTGGCCGCCCGGGTTGTCCGTGCACAGCTCGGCCGTGCCGTCGAACACCGACGTGCACTTCGCGCCCTCGACGATGTGCGTGTCGAGCTGCTGCAACGTGGCCGGGATCTGGCCGCAGTTCAGCTTCGGGCAGGTCTGCCCCCAGCCGAGGATGCGGGTCGCAGTGCCCGGCGAGGCGGCCGTCGCGAGCGCGATCGGCGCCGCCTTGACCGGCGTCGCCAGCCGCAGCAGCGCGATGTCACCCGCCGGGCTCTGCGTGTTGAACGCCGGGTTCACGATGACCTGGGCGAGCTGCGCGACCTCGCCGCCCTGGCCCGAGTCGTTCGTCCCCGCGCGCACCGAAACCGCGGACGGAGCCTTGTCGAACGCGCAGTGCGCGGCGGTGACCACCCAGGTGGGCGCGATCAGCGCGCCGGCGCAGAAGAGCTTGCCCGTCGAGGAGTGCAGCGACACCGCGAACGGGTACGGCTCCGCCGCGTTGGCGCCCCCGACGATGTCGGAATCGGCCGCGGCGGTGCCGGGGACCAGGACGAAGGACAGGACCGTCAGCATGACCAGCAGTCGCCGGGTCACGGATCTCCTCTACGGCAGCGGGGGCACGACGTCGTCGTCGGGCGAGTCCAGGTGGCCGTCGAAGTTGACCGAGGAGTACGCCCGCAGCTTGTTGAGCCGGTGGTAACCGTCGATCATTCTGACGGTCCCGGACTTGGACCGCATCACGATGGACTGCGTCGTCGCGCCGCCTTCGCGGTAGTGGACGCCGCGCAGCAGGTCACCGTCGGTGACGCCGGTGGCGCAGAAGAAGATGTTGTCGCCGCGGACGAGGTCGTCGTTGAGCAGGACGCGGTCGAGGTCGTGCCCGGCCGCGATGGCCTTCTCGCGCTCGGCGTCGTCCTTCGGCCACAGCCGGCCCTGCAGCTCGCCGCCGAGGCACTTCATCGCGCAGGCCGCGATGATGCCCTCGGGGGTGCCGCCGATGCCGATCAGCATGTCGACGCCGGTGGTCGGGCGGGCCGCGGCGATCGCGCCCGCGACGTCGCCGTCGGAGATGAAGCGGATCCGCGCGCCGGCGTCGCGGATCTCCTTGATGATCTGCTCGTGGCGCGGGCGGTCGAGGACGCACACCGTGACGTCGCCGACGCTGCTCTTCTTCGCCTTGGCGACCCGCCGGATGTTCTCCGCGATCGGGGCGCCGAGCTCGACCTTGCCCGCCGCCTCCGGCCCGACGGCCAGCTTCTCCATGTAGAACACCGCGGACGGGTCGAACATCGCGCCGCGCTCGGCGACCGCGAGCACCGCGAGGGCGTTGGGCATGCCCTTGGCCATCAGCGTGGTGCCGTCGACCGGGTCGACCGCGACGTCGCAGTCCGGCCCGTCGCCGTTGCCGACCTCTTCGCCGTTGAACAGCATGGGCGCTTCGTCCTTCTCGCCCTCGCCGATCACCACGACCCCGCGCATCGACACCGTCGACACGAGCTGGCGCATCGCGTCGACGGCCGCGCCGTCCCCGCCGATCTTGTCGCCGCGGCCGACCCAGCGGCCGGCCGCCATCGCGGCGGCCTCGGTCACCCGGACCAGCTCCATCGCGAGGTTGCGGTCGGGCGCTTCACGACGTTGTGGGGCGCTGGGGGTGGTCATGAGGGCCTCCCGGGTGCGGAGTTCGGCGGACGCCCAGTCTCTCAGATACCGCGGGTCGGTCCAGTCGCCCACGGCATGGCAAACGTCACTGGCCGTTGCCGGTTTCGTCCTCGACGGACGCCAGAGCAGCCTCGATGCGTTCCCGCGCGCCTTCGAGGTGCCGCTCACACACCTTCGCGAGCTTTTCGCCCTTCTCCCACAGCGCGAGCGACTGCTCGAGGGACAGGCCGCCGGCTTCGAGCTCGCGGACGACCTCGACGAGGCGGTCTCGGGCCTGCTCGTAGCCGAGTTCCTCGCTGGCTGGTTCACTCACGCTGGACGTTCTCCGACCTTCCGGACTGCGCTGGTGGCGGTGTTCGCACTGTTGGCGCACACTACCGCGCTGGCCATCGCGTGGTCGTACCCGACAAACGCGAGGGCGAACTCCTGGCCGTCACCGTCCGCGATCGCCTCTTCGAGGTTCTCCTGGGCGCCGGCGACCCGTTTCCGGTGCCCGGCGCCGTCGGCGAACCACCAGCGCGAGCCGACCTGCATCGACGTCGCCTCGGACAGCCGCCGCAGCTGCGGGCCCAGCTCACGGCGCACGGCCGTCCCGCAGCCCGCGAGCAGCGCCGTCCAGCACTCGGCGGCGGCCCGGTCGGTGCGCATGGCCTGGTCCAGCAGCGGCCACGCGCCCAGGCGACGGGCCGCGTCCACGGTCAGCGGGAGGAACGTCGCCGCCCTCAGCGTCACGCTTGTTCTCCTTCCGCCACCGCGCCGATCGCGCCGTCAGCCACGCGCACGCGCAGCTGGGCACCGGCCTCGACTTCGGAGACGGAGCGGAGTACCTGGAGGTTGCCTTCGGCGTCGACGAACTGCACGACCGCGTAACCACGGGCGAGCGTCGCGGCCGGGCCGAGCGCGGTGAGCCGGGCCCGCGCGCTCGCGACCTCGGCCTGGTCCTTGGCGAGCAGGGTCAGCATGGCGCGGCGCGCGCGTTCGCGGTGGACGTCGACGTCGTCCTGGCGGCGCTGGACCGGGCCCAGGGGATCGGCCAGCGCCGGGCGGCTGCGGAGCTGCGTGAGCAGCCGCGTCTGGGTGTCGACCCAGCCGTGCAGGGCGCGGCGCCCGCGGTCCCGCATCTGCCGGACCCGCTCGGTCTCCTCGCGGTGGTCCGGCACGATCCGCTTACTGGCGTCGGTCGGCGTCGAGCAGCGCAGGTCGGCGACGTAGTCGAGGAGCGGGGTGTCGGGCTCGTGCCCGATCGCGCTGACCACCGGCGTGCCCGCGGCCGACACCGCGCGGCAGAGCGCCTCGTCGGAGAACGGCAGCAGGTCCTCGACGCTGCCGCCGCCGCGGGCGATGACGATGACGTCGATGTCGGGATCGGCGTCCAGGATGCGCAGCGCGCGCATGACCTGCGGCACCGCCTGCGAGCCCTGGACGGCGGTGTTGATGACCTTGAACCGGACGTGCGGCCACCGGGTCTGGGCGTTGACCAGCACGTCCCGCTCGGCCGCCGACGCGCGGCCGGTGATCAGCCCCACGCCCTTCGGCAGGAACGGGATCGGCCGCTTCCGCTGCGCCGAGAAGAGGCCTTCGGCGGTGAGCAGCTTCTTCAGGCGTTCGATCCGGGCCAGCAGCTCACCGATGCCGACCGCGCGGATCTGGTCGGCACGCAGGCTGATCGTGCCGCGGCCGAAGAAGAACGACGGCTTCGCGTGCACGACGACGCTCGCGCCTTCGCGCAGCGGCGGCTCCATCTCGCGGATCAGCCAGTTCGGGCAGGTCACCGACATCGAGACGTCGGCCGACGGGTCCCGCAGCGTCAGGAACGCGGTCTGCGTGTTCGGCCGCGAGTTGACCTGGGTGACCTGGCCCTCGACCCAGACGGCGCCGAGCCGGTGGACCCAGTCGCCGATCTTGCGCGCGACGGTCCGGACCGGCCACGGTTTTTCGGCGGTGCTCGCCGGCGCT
Source organism: Amycolatopsis sp. NPDC051758 (assembly GCF_044453095.1). NCBI lineage: Bacteria > Bacillati > Actinomycetota > Actinomycetes > Pseudonocardiales > Pseudonocardiaceae > Amycolatopsis > Amycolatopsis sp. NPDC051758. Next base: position 378,492 of record NZ_JBITCJ010000011.1, read on the forward strand.
GGTGCGGACTCGGTGCTCACGGGCCTTCCGTGCCGTCGCCGTTTTCTTCGGTCGTGCCGCCGTTTTCTTCGGTCTTGCGGGCGTTGCCGATCCGCCGGGCCAGCATGCCGGTGAACGCCGACCGGTTCTCGTGGCCGCGTTCGTACTCGAGGATCTCCTCGAGCTGCGGGATCGTGAGCCGGCGCAACCGGGCGCGTAGCTGGGGCAATGTCAGCTCGTCGTAGTTCGGCAGCCCGGCGGGGGAGATCTCCGGCACACCCGAGTCGAACTCGCCGTCGGCGTGGTCCTCCGCGAGCGCGCGCTCTTCCTCGGCCCACGGATCGCCGAGCTCCTCTTCGAGTTCAGCTGCTGACGGAACGTGACCGTTGATCTCCGTGATCTCCGAACGGGGCTCGGGCACGGCGGCGACCGGCGCCAGGTTCGGCCGGATGGGCGGCACGTCGGGCTCGATGTCCTCGTCGAAGGTCGCCCAGCTGGGGGTGTCCTCGACCGGGCGCAGGCTCGACAGGGCGTTGTCACCCTTGATCGCCAGCTCGGTGACGTGCTGCTGCACCCGCATGGACGCCTGCAGCACCTGGCTGACCACGGTCACCGGGAGCCCGGCGAGCTGCCGGGGAAGTTCGCGAACCCGCTCGGCGGTGCTGACGGCGAGGCCCGCGGCGACCCGGAGGGGGAGCGGGAATGGCTTCATGCGTCCAGCCTGCCGTATGTACGCCATCCTGCCCAACCGAACGGGTGGGTTCGGGCGCGTTGCGTGACCCCGGGCACAGCACGGTAGGGGGACGAAGCTCACCCGAAAGGGACTTCGAGTTCGTCTCGGGACTGCCCGTACCCTGGGTGCCATGACTTCAGCGAGTCCCGGAATCGAGCCCGCGGGTACCCCCACGATCGCCGGAACCGCTTCCGGCAAGCGAGTCCTGCTCGCCAAGCCCCGTGGTTACTGCGCCGGCGTCGACCGCGCGGTGATCGCCGTCGAGAAGGCCCTCGAGGTTTACGGCGCCCCGGTCTACGTCCGCAAGGAGATCGTCCACAACCGGCACGTCGTCGACACGCTGCGCGAGCGCGGCGCGATCTTCGTCGACGAGACGTCCGAAGTGCCCGAGGGTGCGCTCGTGGTGTTCTCCGCCCACGGCGTCTCGCCGATGGTGCACGCGGAGGCGGCCGACCGGAACCTGCGCACGATCGACGCGACCTGCCCCCTGGTGACGAAGGTGCACAAGGAGGTCAACCGGTTCGCCAAGGACGACTACGACATCCTGCTGATCGGCCACGAAGGCCACGAAGAGGTCGAGGGCACCGCCGGTGAGGCGCCGGACAAGGTGCAGCTGGTCGACAAGGCCGAGGACGTCGACAAGGTCGAGGTGCGCGACCCGTCGAAGGTGATCTGGCTGTCCCAGACGACGCTGTCGGTCGACGAGACGATGGAGCGCGTCGACCAGCTCCGCGAGCGGTTCCCCGGCCTGGCGGACCCGCCCAGCGACGACATCTGTTACGCGACGACCAACCGTCAGGTCGCGGTCAAGGCGATGGCCGCCGAGTGCGACCTGGTGCTGGTGGTCGGGTCGACGAACTCGTCCAACTCGAAGCGCCTGGTCGAGGTGGCGCTGAAGGCGGGCGCCCGGGCGTCGTACCTGGTCGACTTCGCGCACGAGGTCGACGAGGCGTGGCTTTCCGGCGTGACGACGGTCGGTGTGACTTCGGGTGCGTCGGTGCCGGACGAGCTGGTGATGGACCTGCTCGGCTGGCTGGCCGAGCGTGGTTACGGCGACGTCGACGAGGTCACCACGGCGAACGAGAAGATCACCTTCGCGCCGCCCAAGGAGCTGCGCAAGCTCTGAGTTCCGACACAAGAACGGCGGTCACCTCACGCTCGTGAGGTGACCGCCGTTTTGTGAGTCAGCGGTCTTCGTCGTCCCAGGGACGGTTCCGGCGCGGGGGAGCACCCCGACCACCGGACGGCCGCCTCGGCGGCGTGTCCCGGCCGTCTTCCCCCGGCGGACGCGGACGCCGCCGCGGAGCATCACCGCGCGGCTGACGGCGCGGGTCGCCTTCTTCCGGCCGCGGCGCACGACGGCCGGCGGGCGGCGGCTTGCGCGCACCACGATCGCGTTCGGCGGGCGGGGTGCGTGGGGTCCGGCGATCACCGTCAGCCGGCGGACGCGGGCGCCGGGGCGGTTCGCCCTCCCGGCCGCGCCGGCCGCCCGGCGGCACCGGGGTCTGGCCGGTCCGGTTCGAGCCCGGCGGCCGCGGACGACCACCCGCCGACGTCGCAGCCGCCCGCGACGACGGCCTTTCGTCGTCTCCGTCCGTCCGGCGCCGGTCGTCCTTGACCTTCTTCGGCGCGTCCGGGTCACGCTCGCGGAAGATCCGGACGAACCCGATCAGCAGCGTGATGCCGGTGGTGATGGCCATCGTCGGGAAGCCGTTGATCAGCGGGGTGCCGATGTTCAGCGCCTTCGACAGCATGTCGTCACCCTGGGACCCGGAGGTCAGCAGGATCACGCCGGGCACGGTCACGGCCAGCACCAGCGGCGGCATCACCATCGGCCCGAACAGGCCGCGGCGCCGCACCGCGCAGACCGCGATCACGGCCCCGGCGATGTAGCAGACCGTGAAGATCAGCGGGATGTTGCCTTGGCTCGGCTTGCCGACGAGGGCGCCGACGACCGCCAGGCCGAGGCCCACCAGGACGGCCGCCCACCAGGGCAGCCCGCGCCTCGAACCGACGACAGGACGCTCGTCCCACGGCACGGGGACGTCGTCGGCATCTGGATCGCTCTGGCGATCGCGAATCGCGGTCACAGCACAACACCGTATCTCGTGGTTGTGAAGATCTTGCCAGCACCGCCGCCGACGTGGGTGTATCGCCACCCGGCGGCGTGACTCGAGTGGTCCCGCCGGGTGCTCGTGTGCTGTGGTCCAGTCCTTTTAGGTGGTTGTTCCGGGCCTCCTCGGGTGTCGGGGGTGTTGGTGGGTTTTCGCAGGTGGGACGGCTGGCGGTGGGTGGACGTGGGTTTGGTTGTGGTCGCCCGCTGGTGGTCGCGTCGAGATGCCGCTGTGGGTTGCGTCGCTTGCGGCGGTCACCGGCCGTCGCTCGACCAGCTGCTGCCGCACGACTTGACCGGTCGTCGCCGCAGGAGGCTGGGCGCTCGCGCGCGACCGGCCGCCGTCGCGTGGCTGGGCGTGGTCGCACGGTTGGCTGCCGTCTCACGGCTGGCCGCTGCTGTACGACAGCCGCCGCTGCGAGGCCGGCCGTGCCGGACTCGCGCGCCGCCTGCCACGCGCCGCCGCGGTGATGCGCCGTCCGCCGCCGCGCCCCGCCACTGCCACGCCTCGCCTGCCGCCACACGTCACCGGGTGCCGAGGCACGTCGGTCTGCGATCGGCCGCAGCGGGCCCGTCGCCGGCGCGGCCAGAACCCGGCCGTACCCGTCGCGATCGCCGCTCAAGCGACTCGTGGCCGCACCGAATGGTCAGCTCGCCGCCGGCTTGTCCCCTTCCGCGGAGGGAACCGACCGGACTACCCGGCGCCTCGGCCATCGGAGCCGCCGCACGCCACCCGACGCGATCGCCGCTCGAGCGACCCGATCCTCAGCTCGCCGCCAACTCGTCCCCCTTCCGCACCGGAGGAACCGGCGCCGGACTCCCCGATGCCTCGCTGAGCGGGGCCACCGTCGCCCGGAACGTCTCCAGTGCTTCGAGCTCTCGCCGCCGGGCCGAGATGAAGCGCTGGAGGTGGGTGCTCGACAGGTTGAGCGCGTCGACCGCGCCGCCCGCGGCCCGGTGTGCCGCGGCCGCTCCCGTGCGCACCTGCTCTATGTCCGCTTCGAGCGTGCGGTCGCTGGCCGCGAACAGGGCCGCCGATGCCAGCACGCCGAACCCGGTCGGGCCGCACAGGAACACCCGCCGGTCGATGAGCCAGCGCAGCAGCTCCGGGTCGGTGTCCATCGCCGCGACCACGGCGGCGTCGGACGGGACGAACATGATCGTGCCGTAGATCGCGTCCGCCCAGCGCTGATAACCCTTGCCGGCCAGCTCGGCGGCCCGGGAGCGGATCTGCCGGACGTGTGCGCGCAACGCGTCGACCCGCTCGTCCGGGTTGTCCGTCTCCACCGCCTCGGACCAGGTGGCCATGCTCGCCTTCGCGTCGACCGGCACCGTGCGGCCGCCGCCCACCCGCAGCACCATGTCCGGTTTTGCCGCGCCGCCGCCCGCCAGGTCGGTCTGCAGGGTGAAGTGGAGCTCCTCGCGCAGCCCCAACGCCCGCGCAGTCTCGAGCAGCACCTGCTCGCCCAGCTCGCCGCGGCCGCTGATCGAGGCGAACGCGACCTCGTAGCGGCGCAGCGCGAGCTGCTGCTGATCCGCCTTGGCCCGCTCGGCCGCCACCAGCCGGGCCGCCGCGTCCGCCCGGCGCATCCCGTCGTTGTACAGCCGCCACAGCACCGCGACGGCGAACAGCAGCAGGACCGCGAGCACGATCGCCGCGGTGGTCAGCACTGTCGCCACTGGTCTCTCCTCCTTCCGGGCCGCCTGGTTCGGACCGCGGGGACATCATGGCGGACCGCACCGACAAAAACCGCACCCGGCCCGTCGCTCTGGGTAGCTGACCAGGCGATAAAACCCTGCCACGCAGGGCGTGTCCGATCAGCACTCCCGTGTTAGTACACACGTTCGAGTGAGCCGGCGGCGAGTCTTCGCGATTTCGTCGGAGGCGGGTCGTACCTTGGCCCTCGTGAGATTCCTGCACACCTCCGACTGGCACGTCGGCCGCACCTTCCACGGTGCCGACCTGCTCGCGGAACAGGAAGCGGTGCTCGGGCACCTCGCCGACCTCGTGGCCGGCGAGGCGATCGACGCCGTCCTGGTGGCAGGCGACATCTACGACCGCGCGGTGCCGTCGGCCGAGGCCGTGCGGGTGGCCACCGCGGCGGTCGCCCGGATCCGCGCGGCCGGCGCGCAGCTGGTCGTCACACCCGGGAACCACGACTCGGCGCCCCGCCTCGGCGCCTTCGCGGAGTTCGCCGCGGCGGGCGGCCTGCACCTGCGCACCACCGTCGGTGGCCTGGCCGAACCGGTGCTGTTCGAAGACGGCCACGGCCCGGTCGCCGTCTACGGGATCCCTTACCTGGAGCCGGAACCGGCGCGGCACGCGCTGGGCGTGCCGGACGCGCGCGGCCACACCGGCGTGCTCACCGAGGCCATGCGCCGGATCCGCGCGGACCTCGAAACCCGGCCGGGCACCCGGTCCGTCGTGCTGGCGCACGCGTTCGTCACCGGCGGCGAGCCGACCGAATCGGAGCGCACGATCGCGGTCGGCGGGGTCGAGCAGGTGCCCGGCTCGGTCTTCGACGGCGTCGACTACGTCGCGCTCGGCCACCTCCACGGCCCGCAGACGCTCGCCGACCACCTGCGGTACTCCGGCAGCCCGCTGGCGTACTCGTTTTCCGAGGCGCGGCAACGTAAATCCGTCTGGCTGGTCGATCTGGACCAAAGGGGGCTCGGCGAGGCCCGCCGGCACGAACTGCCCGTGCCGCGCAAGCTGGCCACCCTCCGCGGCGAACTCGAAGACCTGCTCGTGGCCCCGGAACACGACACGCTTCTCGACCACTTCCTGTCGGTCACGGTCACCGACCGGGTGCGTCCGGTGGACGCGATGCGGCGGCTGCGCCAACGGTTTCCGTACGCGGTTCACCTCGAGTGGGAGCCCGAAGGCGGGTACGCCGGCGCCCCGCTGCGGTACTCCGACGCCGTGCGCGGCCGGTCGGACATCGAGATCTCGCGCAGCTTCCTCGACGACTGCCGCGGCGCCCCGCCGACCGGGAGCGAGGAGCAGCTCCTGTTCAAGGCCCTGGAAGCGGCCGACCGGGGGGCCCTCGCGAAATGAGGCTGCACAGGCTGGAGGTCGAAGCCTTCGGGCCGTACTGCGCACGCGAAGTGGTCGACTTCGACGTGCTCGGCGCCGACGGTCTCTTCCTCCTGCACGGCGAAACCGGCGCGGGCAAGACAACGCTGCTCGACGCGATCGCGTTTGCGCTGTTCGGCGTGGTCCCGGGCGCCCGCAACGAAGCCAAGCGGCTGCGCTGCGACCTGGCCGAGCGCGACCAGGTCACCGAGGTCGCGCTGGAGCTCACCGTCCAGGGGCACCGGCTGAAGATCGTGCGCAATCCCGAATACCAGCGCCCGAAGCGGCGCGGTGAGGGCACGACCACCCAGCAGGCCAGAGTGTCGCTGAGCTGGGTCGGCACCGCGCCCGCCGGGCTGGCGCCGGAGGGCCTGATCCGGATCGAGGAGGTCGCGCGCACCGTCGAGCGGCTGCTCGGGATGACCGCGGCCCAGTTCTTCCAGGTGGTGCTGCTGCCGCAGGGCGAGTTCGCCCGCTTCCTGCGGTCGGACACCGCCGAGCGCGAGAAGCTGCTGGAGCGGCTGTTCGGCACCGAACGCTTCGCCGACGTCGAACGCTGGTTCGCCGACTTGCGGGCCGAACGCGGCCGGGAGCTGGAAAAGCTGCAGCAATCGGTGCGCGAGCTGCTGGCGCGGTACGCGCAGGAGGCGCAGCAGGATCCGCCCGAGGAAGACGTGGCCGAGTGGGTCGGCAGTGTGCTCGCCGCGTCGGCCGAACGCGTCGGGCAGGTGACGGCCGAGGAGGAGCGGGCCCGGTCGGCCGCCCAGCGCGCGGACGTCTACCTGCAGGAAGAACGTGCGGGCGCCGAGAAGATCCGCCGGGTCCGCACCGCGCACCTGCGGCTGGTCGAGATCACCGAGCAGGCGCCGCAGCGCGCCGAATGGGCTCAGGAAGTTGCCGCCGCGCGGCGCGCGGCCGGGGTGGCCGTGGAGGCCGATCTCCTGGACCGCCGGACCGCGGAACTGACCGAAGCCGAACAGGCCGAGAAGGCGCGTGGTGCGGAGCTGCGCGAGTTCGGCACGCGGGCGACCGGCGACCTGAAGGCGCGGGCGGCCGCGGCGCGCGAAGAGGCCGGCGCGGTGGCAGAACTGGTCGCCGAGGCCGAGCAGCAGGAGCTCGACGTCATGCGGCGGGACGACCGGAAGCTGGCCGCCGTCACGGCCGGGCAGCAGGTCGAGGAGCTGACGGCCGAGCTGGCCGCGATTCCCGGTCAACTGGCCAAACTGCGGGCGGACGCGCTTGCGGCGGCCGAAGCCGAAGCGAAGCTCGACGGCGCCAAGGCGAAAGTCGACGAGCTGAGGGCGGTCGCCCGCGACGCCGCCGAGCTGCCCGAGGCCGAGGCGAAGGTCGGGCGCGGTGAGGCGAAGCTGCGTGAGGTCGTCGACACGCACCAGGCGGCCCGGCAGCGCCGGCTCGACCTGAGGGAGCGGCGGCTCGACGGCATGGCGGCCGAGCTCGCGGCCGCGCTGCCCGACGGTGCGCCGTGTCCGGTCTGCGGTTCGGCCGAGCACCCGGCGCCGGCGACCCGGAACGTCGAACTGGTCGACCCGGCCGAGGAACGCGCCGCCGAAGAAGCCGAGCAAGCGGCGGATGCGGTGCGGCAACGCGTTGTCGTCGCGCTGGAAGAGGCGAAGGCGCGGCTGGCCGGGCTGATCGAACGGCTGGCCGGGCGCACGGCCGAGTCCGTCACGGCCGAGCTGGCCGAGGCCCGGGCCGGCGTCGCGACGCTGACCGAGCAGGCGGCCGGCAAGGCGAAGCTCGGCCAGCAGGTCGTGTTGCTGGAACGGGATCTGGAGCTGCGGACCGAGCGCCGTCGCAAAGCCGAGCAGGAAGTCGCCGAAGCCACAGCCGACGTCCGTGCGCTGGAGGAACGTCTCACCGAGCGCGAACGCCGTTTGGTCGCCGGGCGGGGCGAGTTCGCGGACGTCGGGGCCCGCCGGACACACCTGATCGGGCTGGCCGAGGCCCTGGAAGCGGTCTCCGAAGCCAAGACGGCGGTCGCGGGCGCCCGGGAACGGGTGGCCCAGCAGCGCACGCTGGTCGAAGCGGCCGTCAAGGCGAAGGGGTTCACGTCGCTGAAGAAGGCGCGGGCCGCGATGCTGCCGGACGAGCAGATCGAGAAGCTGGAGCAGGGCATCGCCGAGGCCGAGGCGGCCGCGGCGGGGGCGCGGGCGCTGCTGTCCGAACCGGATCTCTTCGGAATCTCGCCGGACGACGTCGCGGACGTCGGCCGCGCGGCCGACTCGGCCCAGCTGGCGCGGGCTCGCGCCGACTCGGCATACGCGGCGCTGCGCGTGGCCGCGGCCCAGCACGACGAACTGACCCGGCTGTCCGGCCTGCTGCGCAAGGCACTTGCCGGACTCGCGCCGGCCGAAGCGGAGTACGCCGAACTGCGGGCGCTGGCGGAGGTTGTCAACGGGCGCGGGCAGAACAGCCGGAAGATGTCGCTGCGCTCGTACGTGCTGGCGGCGCGCCTGGAGGAAGTGGCGGTCGCCGCCACGCACCGGCTGCGCACGATGAGCCAGGGGCGCTACTCGTTTGTGCACTCGGACGCGGCCGGCGCGCGCGGCACCCGCGGCGGGCTGGGCATCGACGTGCTGGACGACTACTCGGGCACGATCCGCCCGGCGAAGACCCTGTCCGGTGGTGAGTCGTTCCTCGCGTCGCTGGCCCTGGCGCTGGGGCTGGCCGACGTCGTCGCGGGCGAGACCGGCGGCGCGCTGCTGGACACGCTGTTCGTCGACGAGGGCTTCGGCACGCTGGACGCCGAAACCCTGGACGTGGTGATGAACATCCTCGACGAGCTGCGCGCGGGCGGCCGGGTGGTGGGCCTGGTGTCCCACGTCGAAGAGCTGCGGCAGCGCATCCCGACGCGGCTGCGGGTCCGGAAGTCCCGCAGCGGCTCGACCGTGGAGGTGCGCGCCGGCTGAGCACACGGCCAAGATGAAGTCATGACCGACCAGCCGCCCAACGGCCTGCCGCGCTACCGCCTCCTCACCGGCCCGGACGACGCGAAGTTCTGCCACCGGATCAGCGAGGCACTCGAACTCGGCTACCGCCTGCACGGGTCGCCGGCCGCGACGTTCAACGGCGAGCAGGTGATCGTCGCCCAAGCCCTGCTGTGGCAGGGCGAACAGGGCTAGGACAACACGGCCACGCGCCGGAGGTACATCCCGGCGTAGGAGCACCACGGCGTCCAGCTCCGGGCTCGCTCGGGCAGCAGATCCGGCGAGATACCCAGCGCTTCGGCACCACGCCGGACGGCGGTGTCCGCAGTGAGCAAGACGTCCGGGGCGCCGAGGACGCGCATGAGCACGTAGTCCGTCGTCGACGCGGTGATGCCCGGGCACGCCAGCAGGTCGGCGCGCAGCTCGGCCGCGTCCCGGCCGACGTGGACGTCCAGCCTGCCCTCGGCCAGCGCGGCGGCGACCCCGGAGATCGTCTCGCCGCACTCCGCGGTCGCGATCTGTGCGGCGGTCGGGAACAGGCGCGTCACGCCCCACTCGCCCGGCACCTCTTCGCCGAGCGTCGCGGGAACCCGGTCCCCGAGCAGGGCGCGGATCACCAGCTCGTCACCGTCGACGGCGCCCGGGACGCGGATTCCCGGCACGGCCTCGACCACCGGGGCCAGCGCCGGGTCGTCGCTGAGGACCCGGGTGACCGCCGCGGGATCGGCGTCCAGGTCGAGCAGCCGGCGCACCCGGCTGACCGCGCTGCCGAGGTCGCGCAGGTCGGTGAGCAGCAGCTCGCAGCGCACGTGGTCCGGCGCCGGCGTCAGCCGCACGACGCCGGTGCCGTGGGCGAGCCGCAACGTCCGGGCGTACGAGCTCGTCGTGACTTCTTCGACGCCCGGTACCGCGTGGGCAGCGAAGAAGCGAAGCAACCCGAGCGCGTCGAACGGCGGCCTGAACGGCAACCGCAGGCTGAGGCGCGTCCCGCTGACGTCGCCCTGACGGCCACGTCGAGAAGCCGCGAAGGCGCGAAGTTGCGAAGGCGTTGTCGCGAACACTTCGCGGATCGTCTCGTTGAACTGCCGCACGCTGGAGAAGCCCGCCGCGAACGCGACGTCCGTCAGCGGCAGCCCGGACATCTCGATCAGCAGCCGCGCCGAGTGCGCGCGGTGCGCCCGGGCCAGGGCGAGCGGGCCGGCGCCCAGCTCGGCGGTGAGCACCCGGCCGAGCTGGCGCTCCGAGTAGCCGAGCCGCCGCGCGAGGCCCGGCACGCCCTCACGCTCGACGGTCCCGTCCGAGATCAGCCGCATCGCCCGCGCGGCGAGGTCGGCACGCACGTTCCAGTCCGGCGAGCCGGGCACGGCATCGGGCAGGCAGCGGCGGCAGGCGCGGAAGCCGTTGGCCTGCGCGGCCGCCGACGTCGGGTAGAAGCGGACGTTCTGCTCCTTCGGCGTCGACGCCGGGCACGACGGGCGGCAGTAGATGCCGGTGGTGCGGACGGCCATGATGAACTGGCCGTCGAAGCGCGAGTCGCGGGCGGTGACCACGCGGTAGCAGCGCTCGGCGTCCCGCCAGAGGGCGAGCGTTTCGGTGACCATGTCTTCGAGCATGACAGCAGGTCAGCGCGGTCGCTGGCGGAAATCCGACGCTGCGTTGGGGGTGTGGGCCGCGGTCGGGCGAGCCACGTAGACTTCGGGGTCGTGAGCCTCACCCTCGGTATCGTCGGCCTGCCCAACGTCGGCAAGTCCACCCTGTTCAACGCGCTGACCCGCAACGACGTGCTCGCCGCGAACTACCCGTTCGCGACGATCGAGCCGAACGTCGGCGTGGTGCCGCTGCCGGACCCGCGGCTGGACAAGCTGGCGGAGCTGCACAAGTCGGAGAAGATCGTGCCGGCTGTGGTGTCCTTTGTGGACATCGCGGGCATCGTGAAGGGCGCGTCCGAGGGTGCCGGGCTGGGCAACAAGTTCCTCGCGAACATCCGCGAGGCCAACGCGATCTGCCAGGTCATCCGCGTGTTCGACGACCCGGACGTGATCCACGTCGACGGCCGGATCGATCCGCTGAGCGACATCGAGACGATCAACACCGAGCTGATCCTGGCCGACCTGCAGACCTTGGAGAAGGCCGTCTGGCGGCTGGAGAAGGAAGCGCGGACCAAGAAGGAAGCGAAGCCCGCGCTCGAGGCCGCGCAGAAGGCGAAGGAGATCCTCGACAGCGGACGCACGCTCTTCTCCGCGCAGAAGGACGTCGACCTCGAGCTGCTTCGCGAGCACAGCCTCCTGACGACGAAGCCGTTCCTGTACGTCTTCAACGCCGATGAAGGCGTCCTCACCGACGACGCCCGCCGCGAGGAGCTGACCAAGCTGGTCGCCCCCGCGGACGCGGTGTTCCTCGACGCGAAGGTCGAGGCGGAGCTGCTGGAGCTGGACGACGAGGAGTCGGTCCGCGAGCTGCTCGAGTCGGTCGGCCAGCCGGAGCCGGGCCTGTACTCGCTGGCCCGCGCGGGCTTCCACACCCTCGGCCTGCAGACGTACCTGACGGCCGGGCCCAAGGAGTCGCGCGCCTGGACGATCCCCCAGGGCGCAACGGCCCCCCAGGCGGCGGGCGTGATCCACACGGACTTCGAGCGCGGCTTCATCAAGGCGGAAATCGTGTCGTACGAGGACCTGATGGCGGCCGGCTCGATGGCGGCGGCTCGTGCGGCGGGCAAGGTCCGCATGGAGGGCAAGGACTACGTCATGGCCGACGGTGACGTGGTGGAGTTCCGCTTCAACGTCTGATTCGAAGGTGTGACCGTGCTCGGCCGAGCGGGTCCACTGCTCGAACTCACCAGGTGCTGACGAGCGACCTGGCCGCGGCGTCGGCATCCTGGCCTGAAAGCTGCGCGGCCATGGCGGTCTTCAGGACGGGCGCGGCCAGACGGTGGAGCGAGACCGCCGAATCGTCGCAGGACTTCGACGTGCATCCGGCCACGGTCCCCCGGGGCGCCGATGGCCGGTCGGGACGACCGTAGCCACTCCGCGGCCTGCTTGCGCCCGCCGGTTCCGTGACCACCGGTTACTAGTTGTTATTTTCATTGGACGCAAGATATGCTGCGTCCAATGAAAGCTTCGCCGAGCCTGCTGCCCCTGCTGCGGTCGCGCATGCAGGGAGAGCTGCTCGCGCTCGTTCTGCTGCACCCGGACCGCGAGTACACCATCACCGAGCTCGCCGAGGCCTGCGGTGTCACGCCCACCGCAGTGCTGCGTGAGGTCGAGCGGCTGGTCGAGGGTGGGATCCTGGCAGCCCGGCGGGTGGGGCGGAGCCGGCTGGTCAAAGCCCGCACGGACACTCCGCTCTACCGCCCGCTGAGCGACCTCATCGCGGTCACCTTCGGGCCGATGCCGCTCCTGGCCGAGGCCTTGTCCGGGCTGGCCGGCGTGATCGAGGCCTACATCTACGGCTCCTGGGCGGCGCGCTACCGCGGTGAACCGGGGCCGCCGCCCGGGGACGTCGATGTTCTCGTGGTGGGTTCGCCTGATCCGGACGCGCTCTTCGATCTGGCCGAGCGTGCTTCGCAGCGGCTGGGCCGTGAGGTCAACGTGCACCGGATCTCGCCCGAGTCGTGGGCGGCGGACACCACGGATCCGTTCGTCACCAGCGTTCGTGAACGTCCGCTGGCCGCGCTGAATCTCGACCAGGAGTCTTGATGCCCCAGTGGAACCAGGGCCGTGAACGGATCGACGCGTTCATCGCGCGCGGTGCCATCGAGCACGTTCCGGCGTCGCGGGAGGCGGCCGAGGCCGAACTCGTCAGGGCGCGGACGCACCTCGCTTCGGCGCGGCAGCTGCAGGACACGGATCCGGAAGGCGCCTACACGCTGGCCTACGACAGCGCGCGGCGTGCGCTGGCCGCCGTCCTGCAGAACCAGGGTCTGCGCGTGACGAGCCGGGGTGGGCACGTCACCGTCTACGAGGCTGTCCTCGCGCAGCTGGATCCGCCGCTGGGGTCGATCTTGCGCCCCTTCAACCGGATGCGGGCCCGGCGCAACGAAGTCGCCTACCGATCTTCGGAGGCTCCGACGCTGACGGCGGAGGACGTCGCGGCCGATGTGCCGAAGGTCGAAGCCCTCATCGAGGTGGCCGAGAAGGCGATTCCGAACATGCCACGCTATTGACCACCGCTCGCCGGCCGCTCACTCCGCGCGAGAGATCGGTCCTGGACCTGTTGCTGGCCACGGACTTTCCCGGCGCGGCGGAACTCCGCGTCCAGGCGCGCACGGCTCGGGTGACCGGCCGGTGTGCCTGCGGGTGTCCCACGATCGATCTTGCCGTGGACGCCGCGGCTCCGGTGGCCGACGTCGACGGCCGGGTGGCCGTCGAGGTCGACGTCGCGGACGGCGGGCTCATCGTGTTCGTCGACGACGGCCGCCTGTCGGGGCTGGAGTACTGGACGGTCGGCGACACCCCGGCGGAGTTCCCGCCGCCGGAGACGATCCGGCCAACCGGGTAGTGACGGCACCACGCTCCACCTGGGCGGTTCTGCCACGCTCGAAGCCGTGAGTGCCTACGTGATCTCCGAGGTCCGGATCCTCGACGAAGCCCGAGCGCAGCGTTACCGCGAACTCGCCCAAGCGTCGATCGAAGCCCACCAGGGCCGCTACCTCGCCCGCGGCGCAACACCGACCGTGCTCGAAGGGGACTCCGACAAGAAGGTGATCATCGTCGAGTTCCCGGACCGCGAAACGGCGGAACGCTGGTACACCTCGGCCGAATACGCCGCCGCGCTGGCGATCAGGGAGACGGCGCTCGACCGGCGATTGCTGCTCGTCGACGGCTTGGACTAGCCGAGGAGACCCATCAGGGCGATGGCGATCAGCACCACCGCGGGGGCGAGGGTGTTGATCCAGGCGCGCTGGGCGGGGGTGAGGGAGGCGGTGCTGTTCATGGCATTTCCTAGGGCCGAAACCGATGCTTTCGCGGGTTCAGCGCGTTGACCATGCTGTTCGTTAGCAGCTGTGATCAAGCTCACCGCAGCATGCCGCTGACCAGCGGAAACGCCACTCAGCCATCCGAGTGACGGCGGTTGCGGACGGTGAACCAGAGCACCCCGCCGGCCGCCGCCACCATCGACGCGAATGCCGCCGTTCCCACCACGATCGCCTGGGTCATGCCGTCCCTCCATAACAAAGCTGTTTACCGAGAGACGCCGAAACCCGGCAAAGGTGCACTCAGCGTTACCAGGATCACAAGGCGCCGAGCACCGAGTCGATCTCGTCCGCCAGTGAGAAGTCCTTCGCGGTCAGGCCGCCCGCGGAGTGGGTGCTGAGCCGGAACGTCAGCGTGCGCCAGCGGATGTCGATGTCCGGGTGGTGGTCGGCGGCCTCGGCGAGCACCGCGACGCGGTCCACCACCTCGATCGCCTGGGAGAAGCTCGCCAGCTCCACCTCGCGGGAGATCACGGCGCCGTTGCGGGTCCAGCCCGGGCTCAGCCGCTGGTCGGCTTGATCTTCGCTCAAGATTTCCGTCATGGCTCCATGGTCGTACGTCCTGGACTACGCTGCACGGTTGCCACGGGAGTCCGGTCAGCCGGGCTGAGAGGCGGGTCACCCCGCGACCGTTCGCACCTGACCGGATCATGCCGGCGAAGGGAGGGCTTCTCCTCCTCGTCCGGCGAAGTGCAGGAGGGTAGATGAAACGCAGGGCTGTTCGCGCCGCGACGGCCATCGCCGCCGTCGGTGCCGTCACAGCGGCGTGCTCGCTGTCGGAAGGTGACGGTGGCACGCAGCAGACGCCCACCGTGACCCTCGTGACGCACGACTCCTTCCTGGCCCCGCAGGAGGTGCTCGACGCCTTCCAGAAGCAGTCGGGCATCAAGATCTCCGTGCTCAAGCAGGGCGACGCCGGCTCGCTGACCAACAAGCTCGTGCTGACCAAGGCCAACCCGGTCGGCGACGTCGCGTACGGCGTCGACTCGACGTTCGCCTCGCGCGCGCTCGCCGAGGGTGTCTTCGAGCCCTACACCAGCCCGGAGGCCGACCGCGGGCCGCAGCGGTACGCCGTCGACCCCGAGCACCGGCTCTCCGCGGTCGACGTCGGTGACGTCTGCGTCAACGTGGACACGAACTACTTCACGAGCAAGGGGATCGCGGCGCCGGAGTCGTACGACGACCTCGCCGACCCGAAGTACAAGGACCTGCTGGTCGCCGAGGACCCGGCGACGGCTTCACCCGGCCTGGCGTTCTTCCTCGGCACCATCGCCAAGTACGGCGAAGCCGGCTGGAAGGACTACTGGACCAAGCTGAAGGCCAACGGCCTCAAGGTGGTCAGCGGCTGGGAAGAGGCCTACACCAAGGAGTTCTCCGGCTCGTCCGGCAAGGGGCCGCGGCCGATCGTCGTCTCGTACGCGTCGTCGCCGGCCGCCGAGGTGGGTGACGACGGGAAGCCGCGGACGAAGGCGCTGCTCGACACCTGCTACCGGCAGGTCGAGTACGCCGGCGTGCTGGCCGGCGGCAAGCAGGTCGAGAGCGCGCGCAAGGTGGTCGACTTCCTGCTGTCGCAGCAGTTCCAAGCGACCGTGGCGGCCAACATGTACGTCTACCCGACACGCCAGGGTGTGGACCTGCCGGCGGGCTGGGCGCAGGTCGCGCCGCTGCCGCAGAAGCCGCAGGCGCTGACCCCGGACCAGGTGCAGGCCGGGCGTGAGAAGTGGATCGGCGAATGGCGCACGCTCGTGCAGTCCTAGCCCCACCCCGAACCGGTCGAGGGCTAGGCCTGGCGTTGCTCGGCCTGGCCCCGATCGGCTTCCTGGTGGTGTTCTTCGCCTGGCCGGTGCTGGCGATCATCGGCCGCGGGTTCGCCGCGGGCGGGCTCGACGTCGTCCTCGGAGACCCGCGGACCTGGCAGCTGGCCGGGTTCACCGTGGCGAGCGCGGCCGCCTCCACCGTCGTCGCGGTGCTGGCCGGGCTGCCGGTCGCGTTCCTGCTGGCGCGGGTGAAGCTGCCCGGTGTCGGCCTCGCGCGGACGCTGGTGCTGGTGCCGTTCGTGCTGCCGACCGTGGTGGTCGGGCTGGCGTTCCGGGCCCTCTGGCCGGACGGCGGCGTGCTGCCGATCGTGCTGGCCAACGCCTTCTTCAACGTCGCCGTGGTCGCGCGGACCGTCGCCGGGCTGTGGGCGCGGCTGGATTCGCGGACGACCGACGCCGCCCGCGCGCTGGGTGCGTCACCGTGGCGGGCGTTCCGCTCGGTGACGCTGCCAGCGCTGGCACCCGCGATCGCGTCCGCCGCGGCCGTGGTGTTCCTGTTCTGCGCCACCAGCTTCGGCGTTGTCCTCATTCTGGGCGGCGCGAAGTACCGGACCCTGGAAACCGAGATCTACCTGCGGACCGTCGACCTCCTGGATCTCTCGGGAGCGGCGGCACTTTCGCTGATCCAGTTCACCGCCGTGGTCGCCGCGCTGGTGCTCGGCGGGCTGGCCCGGCGGCGCAAGGACGGCGCCCGGATCGGTGCCGCAAATACCCGGCGCCCGCGGGGTGGCGAGTGGTGGGCCGTCGGCGCCGCGGGGGTCGTGCTGGCGCTGCTGCTGACGCCGATCGTCGCGCTGCTCGCCGAATCGGTGTCCACTTCGGACGGCTGGAGCTTCGCCGGCTACCGCGCGCTCACCAGCACCGGCGAGAAGGGTGCGCTGCAGGTGTCCGGCTGGGACGCCGCGGTGAACTCGCTGAAGGTGGCCGTCGACGCGACGCTGCTGGCGATGGTCGTCGGTGTGCTCGCGTCCGTCGTGCTGGTGGCGCTGCGGCGCTCGCCCGCCAAAGCCGCGCGCGGGCTCGGCGAGACCATGGACGCCGTGCTGATGCTGCCGCTCGGCGTCTCCGCGGTGACCGTCGGGTTCGGCTACCTGGTGACGCTCGACGCGCTGCCCGGCGACCTCCGGACGTCGCCCTACCTGGTGCCGCTGGCCCAGGCGCTGGTGATCATCCCGCTGATCGTGCGGATGGTGCTGCCGGTGCTGCGCTCCGTCGACGTCCGATTGCGGCAAGCCGCGTCGACGCTCGGCGCGAGCCCGCTGCGAGTGTGGCGGGAGATCGACCTGCCGCTGGCGCTGCGGCCGCTGGTCGCGGCGGCGGGGTTCGGGTTCGTCGTGGCGCTCGGCGAATTCGGCGCGACGAGCTTCCTCGCCAGGCCGACGTCGCCGACGCTGCCGGTCGCGGTCGCGTCGCTGATGTCCCGGCCGGGGGAGCTGAACAACCAGATGGCGTACGCCGCGTGCGCGCTGCTGATGCTCGTGACGGTGCTGGCGGTCGCGCTGATCGACCGGCTCGGGGCCGCGCGCGGCCGGGTGGGAGAGTTCTGATGGCGCTGTCGGTGCGGGACCTGACCGTCCACTATGGAACGTTCACGGCGGTGCGCGACGTCCGGCTCGACATCGCGGACGGCGAAGTGCTGGCGCTGCTCGGCCCGTCGGGCTCGGGCAAGTCGACCCTGCTGCGCGCGATCACCGGCCTCGAGCCGTCGGCGCGCGGCACGGTGAGCTGGGACGGTGACGACCTGGGCGCGGTGCCGGTGCACCGCCGCGGCTTCGGGCTGGTGTTCCAGGACGGCCAGCTGTTCGGCCACCGCGACGTCGCCGCGAACATCGCGTTCGGCCTGCGCATGCACGGCGTACCCCGCGCGCGGTGGGCCCCGCGCGTCGCCGAGCTGCTGGAGCTGGTCGGCCTCTCCGGTTTCGAGAAGCGGCGGGTGACGGAGCTGTCCGGCGGGCAGGCCCAGCGGGTCGCGCTCGCCCGGGCGCTGGCGCCGAAGCCACGGCTGCTGCTGCTCGACGAGCCACTGTCCGGTTTGGACGCGGGGCTGCGCGAGCAGCTGGCGATCGACCTGGCGGACCTGTTGCGGCGCAGCAAGATCACGGCGTTGCTGGTGACACACGACCAAGAGGAAGCGTTCACGCTGGCCGACCGGGTCGCGGTGCTCGACGCGGGCGAGGTCCGGCAGGAGGGCGCGGTCCGGCGGGTGTGGCGCAACCCGGCGGACGACGACGTGGCCCGCTTCCTCGGCGTGACGACCTTCGTGGACGGCGTCGTGGCAGGCGGGGTGGCGCACACTTCGCTGGGTGACGTCGCGCTGCCGGACGCCGGCGACGGCCCGGTGCGGCTCGGGCTGCGGCCGCACGCGCTGCGAGTGGCCGGTGAAGGCGTGCCGGGCGAGGTCGTGGCCGCGGTACACCGGCGTGAGCACGTCCGGCTCGTCGTGAAGCTCGAAGAGTCCACTGTGGACGCGGTCGCCCCGGCGGTGTCGGATCTGCGCGCCGGGGACCGGGTGCAGCTGGAGCTCGACCCGGACGGCGTTGCGCTGATCGGCTGACTCAAGCCGCCCAGTGCGCCAGGAGGTCCAGTGCGGACTCCGACGGGCTGCCGGGTTCCGCGGTGAACGTGATCAGGCGCTGCCCCGAGAAGTCCGGCAGCTCGAAGTTCTCGAACCGCAGGGTCAGCTCACCCGCGACCGGGTGCCGGAAGCGTTTGCGCCCGTGGGTGCGCTGCTGCACGACCCGGCCCGACCAGAGCGTCCGGAACGTCTCGCTCCGCAGCGTCAGCTCACCGATGAGGGTCGCGAGCGCCTGGTCGGTGGCGTACCGCGCCGCGACCAGCCGCAGCTGGCCGACCGTCGCGCGGGCGACGTCCGGCCAGTCCGGGAACACCGCGCGGCTCGCCGGGTCCAGCAGGCAGAACCGGGCCAGGTTCCGAGGCTCCGTCGCGAAGTCGAAGAACAGCTGCGCGGACAGCGCGTTCCACGCGAGGACGTCGAGCCGGTGGTCGACCACGAGGGCCGGGATGCGGTCCATCTTCGCCAGCAGCTGCACGAGCTCCGGCCGTGCCCGGCGGGCCGACGGCGGCCGGGCGGGCCGGGCCGCGGCGAGGTCGTGCAGGTGACCGCGCTCGACGTCGTCCAACCGCAACGTCCGGGCCAGCGCGTCCAGCACCTCGGGTGACGGGCCGCGCGCCCGGCCCTGCTCGAGGCGGACGTAGTACTCGACGCTGATCCCCGCCAGCTGGGAGACCTCCTCGCGCCGCAGGCCGCGGACCCGCCGTCGCGGGCCGGTGAGGACGCCGCATTCCGCCGGTGTGGCCGCTTCGCGGCGCGACTTCAGGAAACGGCCCAGCTCCCGGCGATCGTCCATGCCGGTCAGTGTGCCGCTCCCGGGGCCGGCGGACCTGGCCCTGCCGGTACCAGGAACCGCGGACCCCCGGACCGGCAGAGGCTGGGCCGCGACCGGCGCGGGCGGCAGCCTCGGTGGTGAAGAGTCGTGACGAAAGGACTTCCCATGTGCCACAGCACCGAAAGCCGCCCGCCCGCACCGCCCGTCGCGGGGGAGGTGGCCGCGCACGGCCCGCTCACGCTGACGGCGTCCGACGGCGCCGAATTCCTCGCCCATCACGCGGTGCCCGCCACGCCGAACGGCCGCAAGATCGTCCTGCTCCCGGACGTCCGCGGGGTGCACGCGTTCTACCGCGACCTGACCCGCGGTTTCGCCGAAGCCGGGTTCGAGACGGTCGCGATCGACTACTACGGCCGCACCGCGGGGCTCGGTGAACGGGACGACACGTTCGACTGGGAGAGCCACCTGCCGCGGGTGCAGTCCGCCGACGTCGCGAAGGACGTCGCCGCGGCCCGGGACTTCCTCGGCGACGGACCGGTGTTCACCGTCGGCTTCTGCTTCGGCGCCGGACAGTCGTGGCGGCTCTCGGCGGCCGGGCCCGGCCTCGCCGGGGTGATCGGCTTCTACGGCCTGCCGAAGCTGGTCGAGGACGTCGTGCAGGACCTCCGCGCGCCGATGCTGCTGCTCCTGGCCGGTGAAGACGTCGCGACGAGCCGAACCGAGTTCGACGCCTTCACCGGTGAGCTGGACGCGGTCGGCGTCCCGTACGAGCGGCACGTCTACGCGGGTGCGCCGCATTCGTTCTTCGACCGGTCGTACGCGGAGTGGGGCGAGGCGTGCGACGACGCGTGGCGCCGCATCCTCGCCTTCACTCAGCCGTCCCGGGTGGACAGCCGGGCGTAGGCCAGCGACAGCCCGATCACGATGTAACACCCCGCCCGTAGCGCGCCCTCGCCGAGCATCTGCGCCCCCATCGGATCCTGCAGCACTTCGGCCGGGGCCACCGACCAGTTCTGCGTCAGCAGGAACGGGTGCAGCCAGTCCAGTGACGTCAGGAACCCGAGGATGGTGAACACGATGTCCGCCGCCAGCACGGACGCCACCACCAGCATCGGGTGCTCGGTCCAGCTGGAGATGGCCAGTGCCACCGCGCCGACCGCCCACAGCTGGAGCACCACCCAGCCCGCCATCAGCAGGATCCGGGCCAGCGCGCCGCCGAGCGACAACGTCGTGCCCGACAGCGTGAACAGCGAGTCCGTGCCGTTGATGATCAGCCCGGTCACCACGCCGGTGAAGCACATCGCCAGCACCGAAACCACCGACACGGTCGCGACGCCGAACGCCTTGACCGCCAGCAGCCGGCCGCGGCCGACCGGGGCGATCAGCCAGCCGCGCAGCGTGCCGTGCGCGGTTTCGCCGGCGATCGCGTCCGCGCCCGCCATGGCCGAGGCCAGCGGCAGGAGCAGCGCCAGCGACATCACGACCGCCGCGATCGGGAGGACGAACGCGTTGTTGACCGCAGACCCCAGCAGCGCGCCGCCGCCGTCGTCCGGGCCGCCGCCGGCGTTCGGGTTGTCGTCGACCAGCGTCAGGCCGATGCCGATGATCACCGGGATCAGCGCGAGCAGGCCCAGCACGGCGAGCGTGCGCGGCCGGCGGAAGATCCAGCGCAGCTCCGCGGCCAGCAGCCGGGCCAGCGGCACCGTGTCGTGGCCCGTGCGGGCCGCGGGCGCGTCGAGGACGGCCGTCATTTCGAACCCCCCGAAGAATCGTCCACAGAGGACTCGGTCAGCCGGGCGAACAGGTCTTCCAGCCCGGTGCGGGCGCGCGTCGCCTCGTGGACCGCGACCCCCGCGCCCACCAGGACCTGCAGCACCCGCGGGGCTTCCGCCGCCGTGAGGTCGGCGCGGACGCCGTCCGGCGTGAGCCGCGCGCCGATCCGGTGCTCCCGCAGCACTTCCACCGCCTGGTCGGCGTCCGGCGTGCGGACCAGCAGGGCCGCGTTCCCGGACTCCAGCAGCTCGGCCAGCTCACCCTGCGCGACGACGTTCCCGGCCTGCAGCACGGCCACGTGCGTGCACGTCGCCTCCACCTCGGCCAGCAGGTGCGAAGACACCAGCACGGTGACACCCTCGGCGTGCAGCTCGGCGACGATCCTGCGGATCTCCCTGGTACCAGCAGGGTCGAGGCCGTTGGTCGGCTCGTCGAGCACAACCATCTTCCGCGGCACGAGCAACGCCGAAGCGAGCCCGAGCCGTTGTTTCATGCCGAGCGAGTAACCCTTGTACCGCCGTCGTGCGGCGACGGTCAGCCCGACGCGCTCCAGCGCCGTGTCGACGGCTTTCGGGATGCCGGCCGACGTCAGCCGCGGTTCGGCGGCGGCGAAGCGGAGCAGGTTGTCACGCCCGGACAGGAACGGGTGGAAGCCCGGCCCCTCGACCAGCGCGCCGACGTCCGGCAGCGCGTGCGCGGCGGCGTCGGGCATCGGCCGGCCGAGCAGCTCGACCGCACCTTCGGTCGGCCGGACCAGGCCGAGCAGCATCCGGATGGTGGTCGTCTTGCCCGAGCCGTTCGGCCCGAGCATCCCGACCACCGCGCCCAGCGGGATGTCGAGGTCGACGTGGTCCACCGCAACGGTGCTGCCGTAGACCTTGCGCAGTCCCCGGGTGCGCGCGGCCAGGGGAACCGCCGGGGCGGACGCTTCCGAAGAAACGTCCGCCCCGGACTCGACAGTCGTGCTGGTCACTTCTGACCCAGCGCTTCGTAGAGGACCTGCTCCGGCACCGCACCGGCGGCGAACCGGCCGTCGTCGGTGAGCACCGCGCTGCCCACCTTCGTGGTGACGAGGTGGCCGGTGCCCCAGGCGCCGCTGACCTTCTTGGCGAACCGGTCGAGCAGGGCCTGCGGGTCGGTGGCGCCGCCCCGGCGCTCACCCTGCTGCTTCGGCGCCGCGTTCAGCGCGTCCGCCGGGATCTTGCCGGTGACGACGGTGTCCCAGCCGTCGCCGACGACCTTGACGTCCTGCTTGGCCTGCTCGGCGAGGTCCTTGTCCTGCTGGTCGATCGTCGGCGTCTTCTCCTGCACCTTCGCGCCCTTCGGCGGGGTGAAGGTGAAGAGGTCGGCCGGCTGCTGGGTGAACTGGATCTCGGTGAACGCGACCTCGAGGGCCGGCGTCGACGTCCCGTTGCTCAGCACCGACACCCGCAGCGGCATCCGCGTCTGCGAGTCGACCGCGACGCGGATCTCGCGCAGCAGGGTCCGCTCGGTCGGCTTCGGCGTCAGGACCAGTTCGTAGGCCGGGCGGTCCGCGACGGTCGCGGTGCCGTCGACCGACACGGTGCTGCTCTCGCGGACCTTGGCCAGCAGCTCGGTGCTCGCCGCGACCGGGTCGGCCGTCTTGTCGCTGCCCGCGCCCTTCTGCTGGGCCACCTCGGCCGGGATGGTCACCTTGGTCGCGGTGTTCGACTTGGAGCTGTAGTCCCAGACGGTGGTGCCGTCGTGGACCACGGTCTCCTGGCTGGCCCCCTGCGTGACCGCCAGCCGGCTCTTGCCCGCGCCGTCGGTGAAGATGTGCGCCGAGTCCATGTTGAGCGCCGACGCCCCCGGCACGGCGTTCCCGATCGCGGGCAGGCCCAGGTCGTTGCTGACCTTCACGGTGCCGTCGAACGCGCCCGGCTTCGCCTTCATGACCGACTGCACCAGGTCCTCGGCGCTCACCTGCGGCAGCGCCGGCTTGTCGTCGGCACTGGCCGGCATCGCGACGAACGCGAGCCCGCCGGCGCCGAGCGCGGTGCCGAGGACCGCGGCGGTGATGCCCTTCGTCTTCGGTTTCATGCGTCTCTCCCTGTGGTGTTCCCGGACTCGAGTGTGCCCGGCTCCCTGGCCACGACGCTTCCCTCTCGAGGCTGAGATACCCCTGAAGGTTCTCCCTCGCCGGCTGAGATCGTGCTGAGAGATCCCACGGGACCTGCGCAAACCGGCCATGATGAGGAGCGTGAAACCTCGGGTGCTGGTGGTCGACGACGAACCGGGCGTGCGGAAGGCGCTGCTGCGCGGGCTGCGCGCGGAGGGGATGGACGTGGTCACCGCCGCGGACGGCCCCAGCGGCCTGCAGCTGGCGAGCACCGGCACGTTCGACGTCGTCCTGCTCGACATCATGCTGCCGGGCCTGTCCGGCTACCGCGTGCTGGAGCGGCTGCGCAAGGACGGCGTCACCACGCCGGTGCTGCTCGTCTCGGCCAAGGACGGCGAGGTCGACCAGGCCGACGGCCTCGACCTGGGCGCCGACGGTTACCTCGTCAAGCCGTTCTCCTTCGTCGTGCTGGTGGCACAGGTCCGGGCGACGCTGCGCCGCGCCGGACCGGACGCCAGCCGCGGCACGCTGCGGCTCGGCGCGCTGGCGGTCGACCGCGGGCTGCGGCAGGTGCACTGGAACGGCGAGGAGGTCGGGCTGAGCCCGCGGGAGTTCGCCCTGCTCGAGGTGCTCGTCGGGCGCGCGGGCACGGTCGTCACGAAGGACGAGCTGCTGCGCGCGGTGTGGGGTGAGGAGCAGGCCGTGACGCGCAACCTCGTCGAGGTGTACGTCGGGTACGTGCGGCGCAAGCTGGACGCCGTCGGCGCCGGCTCGCTGCTGCGGACCGTGCGCGGGCACGGTTACCTGGCCTCCGACGCGCAGCTCGACGAGGTCATCACCCCGTGATCTCGTGGTGGCGGGGCCGGTCCCTGCAGGTCCGGATCACCGTGCTGGCCGCGACGATCACCCTGGGCTGCCTGCTCGGGCTGGCCGCGCTGGCCGCGGCGAAGCTGTCACCGCTGCTCATCGACTCGGTCGACCGAGAGCTGGCGGGCGCGCTCGGCCCGGCGAGCGCCGAGGTCGGCGCGGGCCGGGCGCTGTCCGGGGCGGCGCCGGTGACACTGCGGGTGCTGGACATCTCGGGCGCACCGCTGGACGGCGGCACTCCCACCGGGCTCTCCGCTTCGGACGTCTCGACGCTCAAAGCCGGGCAGCCGGTGCAGAGCGACGGCGCGCGGTACCTGGGCACGGTCGTCAGCGCGCCGGACGGGTCACAACGGCTGGTCGTCGCCGGCGCCGGCCTGGTCGGGTTCTCCGCGGCCGTGCACTACGGCGGGGTGTGGCTGGTGGTCGTCGCGTCGGTCGGCGCGCTGGTCGCGGGCCTCGCGACGTGGCTGGTGGTGCGGCTGTCGCTGCGGCCGGTGGCGCGCATGCGGGGTTCGGTGCGGGCACTGCCGCCGGGCGCGCGGCTGGCCCTGCCGGATTCGCACGACGAACTGCGCGCGCTGGCGGAGGAGTTCAACGCGCTGCTGGAGCGGCAGGAGCAGGCGAGCGACCGGCTCCGGCGCTTCACCGGCGACGCCGCGCACGAGCTGCGGTCACCGGTCGCGTCGATCCGGGTGCAGGCCGAGGTCGCCGTCACCAACCCGGACCCGGAGCTGGCGCAGGAGACGCTGACGGACATCCTCACCGAGGCCGAGCGGCTCTCGTCGCTGCTGGACGGGCTGCTGTCGCTGGCCCGGTCGGACGCGGGGGAGGTGCCGCCCGCTTCGCCGGTGGAGCTGGTCAGCGAAGTCCGCGCGGCCGTTGCCCGGCTCCCGGCGGGGGCGCCGGAGACGCGGGTGAGCAACGCGGTCGCGCAGGCCTGGGCGTCGTCCGCGCACGCCGAGGTGGAGCTGGTGCTGGACAACCTGCTGCGCAACGCGTGCCGCTACGCGCACGGCGAGATCGTGGTGTCGGTGCTGGCCTCCCGCTCCTCGGTGCGGGTGGTGGTCGACGACGACGGCCCGGGCATCGCGCCGGAGCACCGCGAGAAGGTGTTCGACCGGTTCTACCGGGTGTCCGACGACCGGGCCCGCATCACCGGCGGCACCGGCCTCGGGCTGGCGATGGTGGCGGAGACGGTCCGGCGGCGCGGCGGCCGCGTCCAGGTGGGCGAGTCCCCGGACGGCGGCGCGCGGTTCGTGGTCACCTGGCGGGTGGCGCCGGACTCATGACGTCCGCCGGGGGTGCGGTGCGTCCGGCCCGCGGTGGGGCGTCCGGGTAGATTCCGGGGCTGTGAACGGTGTGATCGTGGGTGCCGCGCTCGTGCGCGACGGCAAGTTGCTCGCCCAGCAGCGTGCCTGGCCGCCGGGGCACGCGGGGCAGTGGGAGCTGCCCGGCGGGCGCGTCGAAGCCGGTGAGTCCGACGCCTTCGCCCTGGCTCGTGAGTGCAGCGAAGAGCTGGACGTGGTCATCGAGGTCGGCGACCGGGTCGGGCAGGAGATCCCGCTGCCCGGCGACAAGGTCCTGCGGATCTACGCGGCTTCGCTGGTCTCGCCCGGTGACGAGCCGCGCGCGGTGGAGCACCTGGCCGTCCGGTGGCTCGGGCCCGACGACCTCGACGACGTCGACTGGCTGCCCGCCGACCGCATCCTGCTGCCGGCCTTCCGCACGCTGCTGGACTGAAGCCGTGAATGGCACATCGAGGACTCGGAGTCCTCGATGTGCCATTCACGGCTCTTCAACTGGCGCCGATCATCCGCAACGCCGCGTCGAGCCGGTGCGAGCCGCGCTCGATGGCGCGCTGCGCGCCCGCCTTGCGCACCTTCTCCAGCTCCGCGGCGTCCTCCAGGAGCGTCGACGCGCGTTCCCGCAGGGGCCGCAGCTCCTCGACCACGGCGTCGGCGACGGCGTCCTTCACCGCTCCGTACGACGAGAACTCGCCGGCCAGCTCCTCGGGGGAACCACCCCGGCACGCGGCGAGGATCTCCAGCAGGTTCGCCATCCCCGGCCGGGTGTCCGGGGCGTGCACCGGCACCGAACCGCCGTCGGTGACCGCGCGGCGGATCTTGCGGCGGACCTGGTCGGGCTCGTCGAGCACGAACACCACGCCCGCCGCGTCGCGTGTCGACTTCGACATCTTGCGCGTCGGGTCGGTCAGGTCCTTGACCCGCGCGCCCGCGGGCGGGAGCACCGCCTCCGGGACGGTGAACACCTCGCCGTAGGTGCTGTTGAACCGCTTGGCGAGGGTCCGCGTCAGCTCGACGTGCTGGCGCTGGTCCTCACCGACCGGCACCTCGGCCGCGCCCTGCAGCAGGATGTCCGCGGCCATCAGCGCCGGGTAGGTCAGCAGCGACAGCCGCACCCCGGCCTGGCCCTTGGATTTCTCCTTGAACTGGATCATCCGCGCGGCCTCGCCGTAGTTGCAGGTGCACTCCAGGACCCAGGTCAGCGCGCCCAGCTCGCGGGCCAGGTCGGACTGGACGAACACCCGCTCCGGATCGATGCCGGCGGCGATGAGCACGGCGAGCTGCTCGCTCGCCAGAGATCGGAGTTTCGCCGGGTTGTGCGGGGTCGTCATGCCGTGCAGGTCGGCGACGAAGTAGAGGTCGTCCGGCCCGCCTTCGAGCGCCCAGCGCCGCACGGCGCCGAGGTAGTTGCCGAGGTGGACGTGGCCGGACGGGGTGATCCCGGACAGCTTGCTCATGGGTCTTCCTTCCGAGGTGGGACCACCCCGGAGAAGGCATGAAAAAGGCCGCCCGTCCGGGGCGGCCGCTGCTGGGTTTCAGCGCAGGTCGAGAGGGCCGCCGGAGGGCGGCCACCACTGGACGTTCAGCGTGCGCATGCCCGGACTATAGCCGACACCGCACCCGATCCGTCACCACTTCGCATCGTCCGGACGCGGAAGGGCACGCACGGAGTTACGGTCTTAACCATGTATGTCGTCCTGCTGAACTACACGGCCCCCATCGAGGAGATCGACTACGCGCTGCCGGACCACGCCGAATGGCTGAACAAGCAGTACGAACACGGCCACTTCCTGGCGTCCGGGCGGCGGAACCCGCGCATCGGCGGCGTGATCATCACGCGCCCGATGAACCGCGGGAAGCTGGACGCGATCCTGGCGTCCGACCCGTTCTCGGTGAAGCACCTCGCGCAGTACGAGGTCATCGAGTTCTCGCCGACCAAGACCGCTCCGGAGCTGCGGTTGCTCAACGAAGCGGTGCCGCACTGACGAGCTAGGCGGCGAGGTCCAGCTTCTCCTTCGCCTTCTTGAGCGCCAGCACCGGGCACTTCTTGCAGCGCGGCTTCGACCGGCAGCACTTCTTCTTGACCTTGCCGGCCTTCATCAGCTTGCGCACGACCTTTCGCGGGTCGGTCGGCTTCTTGCCCACGCACGCTCCTCGGTTCGGCGACAGTCACCGGGTCTCCACGTTAGGTGAGCCTAACCGTTGAGGGGGCGTGGGGCTCCTCACAATGGGGGGACAGGTATCCTTGGTGAGGTCCGCGTGTGACCAAAGCCGGTCACGGGATGCCTGACGGGCTTACGCGGCCACCCAACCCTTGAAGTTCAGGAGTTCTCGCGTGCCCGCAGTAAGCGCTACCGTCGAAACCGGCCGGCCGACCGGTAAGACCCGGCCCGACCTGCGCAACGTCGCGATCGTCGCCCACGTCGACCACGGCAAGACGACGCTCGTCGACGCGATGCTGCGCCAGTCAGGCGCCTTCGCCGAACGCGCCGAGCTCGTGGACCGGGTGATGGACTCGGGCGAGCTCGAGCGCGAAAAGGGCATCACGATCCTCGCCAAGAACACCTCGATCCACCGCCAGACGCCCGAGGGCTCGGTGACCATCAACGTCATCGACACCCCCGGCCACGCCGACTTCGGCGGTGAGGTCGAGCGCGGCCTGGCCATGGTCGACGGGGTCGTCCTGCTGGTCGACGCCAGCGAGGGCCCGCTCCCGCAGACCCGCTTCGTGCTGCGCAAGACCCTCGAAGCCGGCCTGCCGGTGATCCTGCTGGTCAACAAGACCGACCGGCCGGACGCCCGGATCGCCGAGGTCGTCGAGGAGACCCACGACCTGCTGCTCGAGCTGGCCAGCGACATCGAGGACGCCGACCACGACGCGATCCTCGACCTCCCGGTCGTCTACGCCTCCGCGCGCGCCGGCAAGGCGAGCCTGGAGCAGCCCGCCGACGGGGAGATCCCCGAGAGCGAGAACCTCGACCCGCTGTTCGACACCCTGCTCCGGCACGTGCCGCCGCCCGCCGCCGACCTCGACGCGCCGCTGCAGGCGCTGGTCACCAACCTCGACGCGTCGAACTTCCTCGGCCGCATCGCGCTGATCCGCATCCACGCCGGCAAGCTGCGCAAGGGCCAGACCGTGGCCTGGATGCGCGAAGACGGCACGGTGCAGAACGTCCGCATCTCCGAGCTGCTGGTCACCGAGGCGCTCACCCGCGTCCCGGCGACCGAGGCCAGCGCGGGCGAGCTCGTCGCCATCGCCGGCATCCCCGACATCACCATCGGCGACACCCTCGCCGACTCGGAGAACCCGGTGGCGCTGCCCCGGATCACCGTCGACGAGCCCGCGATCTCGATGACCATCGGCGTCAACACCTCGCCGCTGGCCGGGCGCAACGGCGGCGACAAGGTCACCGCGCGGCTGGTCAAGGCCCGCCTCGACCAGGAGCTGATCGGCAACGTCTCGATCCGCGTGCTGCCGACCGAGCGCCCCGACACCTGGGAGGTCCAGGGCCGTGGCGAGCTGGCGCTGGCCATCCTCGTCGAGCAGATGCGGCGCGAGGGCTTCGAGCTGACCGTCGGCAAGCCGCAGGTGGTCACCCGGATCATCGACGGCAAGGTGCACGAGCCGTTCGAGCGCCTGTCGATCGACTCGCCGGAGGAGCACCTCGGCGCGATCACCCAGCTGCTGGCCTCGCGCAAGGGCCGCATGGAGCACATGGGCGGGCACGGCTCCGGCCGGCTCAAGCTCGACTACGTCCTCCCGGCGCGCGGCCTGATCGGCTTCCGCACCGACTTCCTCACCGAGACCCGCGGCACCGGCATCGCGAACCACGTGTTCGAGGGCTACTTCCCGTGGGCCGGCGAGATCCGCACCCGGCACAGCGGCTCCTTGGTCGCCGACCGCACCGGCCCGGTCACCGCGTACGCGATGATCCAGCTGGCCGACCGCGGCACGTTCTTCGTCGAGCCGGGCGCCGACGTCTACGCCGGCATGGTCGTGGGGGAGAACCCGCGCTTCGAGGACCTCGACATCAACATCACCAAGGAGAAGAAGCTGACGAACATGCGTCAGTCCTCCGCCGACGTGATGGAGACGCTGGCCCGCCCGCGCAAGATGGGCCTGGAAGAAGCGCTCGAGTTCTGCTCGGTCGACGAATGTGTCGAGGTTGCGCCGGAGGTCGTCCGGGTCCGCAAGGTCACCCTGGACGTCAACACCCGCGCGAAGGAGCGTTCGCGCGCCAAGAGCCGCGACAACGCCTGATCACAGAATCGCGAAAAAACCTCCCGGTGAGCACCACCGGGAGGTTTTTTCGTTCCCGTCCGGTCACCGTGGGTCCACCATTTACCGACACGAAGTCACGAATTCCGCCGTGCTTCTCCTTATATCTTTATAGGGCTCGGGCGGCATCAACGCCTGGTATTCACCACCGCGTGAATCCCGTCCCGTGTCCGGGCCGTGTTCGTTCCGCCGTTCCGGAACGGTCCGGGAACCCGGACGGTCCGCCGCGCGTCCTTTCCCATACCGGCACCAAGGGGGGCCGGGCCCGGCCGATCCGGGTGTGGGAATCTCGGTTCCGGACGCGAGGGCGGTCGTGGGAGCATGGCGGCCCCGATCGGGGAGAATCTGGGGAGGACGGGGCGTGCGGGTGAATCGCAAGGCGGTGCCGGTGCTGGCGCTCGCGGCCGTGCTGGTCACCGCCTGCTCGAACACCCCGCCGCCACCGGTGGTGTCCTCGTCGGTGCCCCCCGCGTCGACCACCGGGAAGACGCCGTCGCAGATCGTCGCCGGTGTCGACGACGTGCTCGGCGGGTACAACCCGCACAACCTCGCGGACTCCTCGCAGGTGACGTCGGCGCTCTCGCAGCTGCTGCTGCCCTCGGTGTTCCGCCAGAAGGACGACGGCAGCACCCAGCTCGACAAGAGCCTGATGAAGTCCGCCGAGGTGCTCTCGCAGCAGCCGTTCGTGGTCGCCTACGAGATCCGGCCGGACGCGTCCTGGTCCGACGGCGCGCCGATCGCCGCCGAGGACTTCGACTACCTGCGCACCCAGATGCGCGACCAGCCCGGCGTGATCGGGCCCGCCGGCTACCGGCAGATCACCGACCTGCAGTCCCGCGAAGGCGGCAAGCGCGTCGAGGTCACCTTCGCCAAGCCCTATCCCGGCTGGCAGACGCTGTTCTCGGACCTGTTGCCCGCCCACCTGCTCAAGGACGCGCCCGACGGCTGGCGCGGCGCGCTGGCGTCGAACTTCCCGGCCGTCGCCGGCCCGTTTTCGATCAAGAGCCTCGACATCGCCCGCGGCGAGGTCGTCCTCGAGCGCAACGAGCGCTACTGGGAGAAGCCCGCGGCGATCGACCGGATCGTGCTGCGCCGCTCGGACCAGCAGACACTGCTGGCCGCGCTGCAGAGCGGCAACGACCAGTTCGCGCTGTCCAGGACCACCGGCGACGGGCTCAAGCGGCTCGGCGACCTCGGCTCGGCCGTGAAGCTGCACACCGTGGCCCGGCCGCTGGTGGCCGACGTGCTGCTGCGCCCGGTCTCCGCGACGCTGCACGACACGCAGGTCCGCGCCGGGATCGCCGCGCTGATCGACCGGACCAAGCTGATCACCGAGGGGGTCGACGGCGGCCCGTCGTCGGCGTTGCACGCCGACGCCCAGGTGCAGGCGCCGTCGGTGAGCGGGTACACGGCGACGATCCCGCCCGGCCCGCCCACCGCGCCCGACGTCACCAAGGCCGAGGAGTCGCTGAAGGCGGCGGGTTACACGAAGACCGCGGGCACCTGGCGCAAGAACGGCAAGGCGCTTTCGCTGGTCATCGCCTCGCCGGGCACCCAGGAGCCGTACGCGTCGATCGCCAAGGAGCTCACCGGCCAGCTCGCCGCGCAGGGCATCGAGGTCAACCCGATCACGCCGCAGCCGCGGGACCTGTTCAGCGGCCTGCTCGCGATGCCGGTCGCCGGCGGGATCCAGCAGCCGACCGGCGACTCGGCGGGCAACGTCGGGATCGACGTCGCCGTCGTGCCGCAGGCGGTCGGTGGCGACACGGCCTCGGTGCTCGCGTCGACCTTCGGCTGCCGGCTGGAGCAGACCACCGGCACGGACACCACCAAACCGGTCGTTCCGGGCAATTCGGCGGGGTTCTGCGATCCGGCGCTGCAGCCGTCGATCGACGCGGCGCTGTCCGGATCGACCCCGATCGCCGAAGCCCTCACCACTCTTGAGCCTGAACTTTGGCGCCAGAACGTGGTGATTCCGCTGTTCCAACTGGCTGACACCCTGGCGATCGGTTCCGGCATCTCGGGCGTAACGCCCGGTCCCCCCATGGTGGGCCCGTTCGGGTCCGCGGTGAACTGGACTCGCGGCCCGAAGTAATCGTTCGGCTACGCATTCAGTACTACCGGGTGATCTTCACCGACGCCTTCGAGTGGGAGCCCGTGATTCCATGAGGTAACCGTCGTATTTCTGGATGTCGGCTGGAAGTCACCCTTTGGTCACGATCGACCCTGAACTGGTGACTGTCGGTGCTTTTCCTTTCTAGCGTGCACCCGCAGTGCGCCAGTTGAGTGTCGCTTGGCGTGTCGTAGGCTCCGGCCCATCCAAACCGGAGCGGTGTGGGCCCTTGTCCCGATATTCAAGGGTTCAGTGCTAGGAGGGCACACTTCATGAGGAGATCCAAAGCAGTCTCCGCTTTGTCGCTCGTCGCCGGCGCTTCGCTGCTGCTGAGCGCCTGCAGCGGCGGCGATTCGGGTTCGGGCAGCACGGACACGAACGGATCGTCGACCGACGTCAAGTCGATGGCTGTCGGCAAGGCCGAAACCGGTGACTTGTTCAAGCTCGCGGACACGCAGGCGTACGACGGTACCGTCACGATCGGTATCGACGACGGGTACTCGGGGTACAACAACCAGACCCCGGACACCAACAGCTCGTACAACAACTACATCCTGGCCGCGGTGCTCTCCGGCACGTTGAAGCTCGACGGCAACAACAAGGTGCTGCTGAACAGCGACGTCTTCGACTCGTGGGATGTCACGTCGAAGGAGCCGCAGCAGGTCACCTACAAGATCAAGCCGAACGTCAAGTGGT